>CAWGJE010000008.1:0-204073 GCA_963822855.1 uncultured Solirubrobacterales bacterium
GAGCACCACCCCGTCGGCGCGCAACAGAAGGGCCTCGTCATAGCCGGCTCCGGTCGCGCGGCGCGAGGCCAGCATGTTGGCCGCGTATGAAAGCGACTTGACACCGTCGAGCAGCACCGAAGGGTTGTAGACGACCGGTAGTAGGCGCACCGGCTTGATCAGCCCGGCGATGTCGCCGCGGGACTCCAGGCGGCAGATCCGGTGACCGCCGCGGGTGAGTACGACCCGCACGACTGCGTAGCCGTCGGGAGCCTCGCCGAGCAGCAGATCGATGTCTTGTTCGAGGTCCGCTCGCGGACAGGGGAGCGCCAGCGCGAGGCACGAGCGCTCCAGACGGTCCAGGTGCGCCGCGCGGGCGAACGTCCGGCCATCCCTGACCGGGAACGCGTCGAACGCGCCGTCGCCGCGAATCAGCCCGTCGTCGGAAGCGGGGATCATCGCCTCGCCGGCGCGCATCAGCTCGCCGTCCAGGACCAGCGGCGAATCCTCGGCGCGAGCAGGCGCCGCTCGGCCCGCGGTATCGACGGCGTTGGAGCGACGGTGATGTGGGGCCATCTGGCTCAAGTCGCGCCTCCATTGTCGCCGAATATGGAAAGGGCAAGGTGAATCCAACGTTCCACATGCCCGCATCGACGACCTCGAGGATCTTGAGGTCGCCGGCGAGGCTGCAGAGCATGTAAGCGTCCTGTCTCGTAAGTCGATGCTCTGACACGATCCAGTCGATCATCGCCGACACTGACTTACGCGTGCCTTCCATCAAGTCCGGCGCGATCCCCATCGCGCCCTGATAACGCGCGCCGTCGACCTTCGGCGTGAGCGCGCCGGGAAGAGGAAGTAAGGGACCGGGATCGTGCGCTGTCGAGCGTGAAGCGCAGCGTCGCATGTCGCATTCCATCGCCGCAACGCACACCTCACCGTCACCCTGCATCGCGTGCGGGTCACCGCACGAGAACAGCGCACCTTCACACCACACCGGTAGCCACAGTGTGGAACCGGCCGTGAGGTGACGGGTGTCGATGTTGCCGGCGCCCTTGTGTGGTGGGAACGCCGAGGCGGTCGCCGGCTCGTCCGGGTGGTTGCCCATCGTTCCCAGGAACGGCGCGAACGGTATGGTGATGCCCGGGGCGAACCGGACGTGCGTTCCGCTGCGTAAGTCGAATGTACGGAGATAGGAGTCCGGGAACTGGTCGGGGAGCGTCCCCAGTTCGGACAGGATCACGCACAGCCCCACTCGCCGGGATCCAGGGAGACGATCTCCACCCGCAGCGTGTCGCCCGGCCTGGCGCCTTCGACGTACACGGGGCCGAGCAGGTTGTACAGCGTGTCGAAGTCGAAACTCGTCTCCTCGAACTTCGCCCCCTCATGCACCTGACCGTGTCCGGCCATCAGCAGGTCGAGTGCACGACGTCGCCCGAGGCCACTCGCAGCGTCGGCTCAAGCGTGTTGTCCCACCCGTGGTGGATCTCATTCGCGTCTATCTGATGCTCCATGTGCGCCTGCGCTCCTCCTCCGTCCTGTCTTTGATCTCCGTGGAGCCGCCGAGTTGTCCAAACTCAGCCCGCCCTGATTGGTCGGCCGGGCATGGCGTCGAGGTCGAGGCGGCCGCGCCTGATCAGCGGCACGCCGTTGACGAGCACGTGCCGGAAGCCGGCCGAGATGCGACAGCTGTCCTGGTAGGTGGCCTGGTCGCTGATCGCATCCGGATCAAAGACGACGATGTCGGCGTCCGCGCCTGTCTGCAGCCGCCCCTTTTGACACATGGCGGGGCTGACCTGTTCGAGTAGCAACGCGGGCAGCGTGGCCGCGCGCCGGATCACCTCGACGACATCCATGGTGGCGTGTTCGCGGACGTAGGTACGAAGCGTTCTCGCGAATGTGCCCGCGGTGCGCGGGTGGGTCACACTCCCGCTGGGTAGCGGCCAGATCCTGTCGTCGTCGAGGGGGCCGCCCGCCCGCATGACGGGCATCGCGTCGCTGGCGATGATCGTGTCGCTGTGCAGGATCGACGCGGCCATCAGCGCGCGATCGCGCGGATCCGACTCGCGCAGCAGCTCGACCACGGCCAATCCCCCCGGGTCGAGCGCGCGCAGCTCCCGCAGCCGGGCGGCGTCGGCGATGCGCTCGCCGGTTGCGAGGTAGATGATCGAGCTGGGCGTGAAGTCCCAGCGCGGGAGCAGATCGGGATCGAGGAAAGTGGCGCCGATCGCGGTCGAGCCCGACCCGTAGGGGTATGCCTTGGTGGTGATGAGACCTCCCTCGTGCCGGCACTTGTCGACGAGCGCCAGGACGCGATCGATGTGACGGCGGGAGGTGCTGTTGATGTGGCAGTAGTGCATGTGGGCGCCGGTCTCCGCCGCTGCCCGGACAATCTCGGTTGGGCCGTCGACGGCAGGCTGGATCCGCTTCGACGAGCTGCGAGCGTGGGTGAACACGGGTCGGTCCGCCCGGGCGGCCGCGGCAGCGACCGCGAGATACTCGCCGGGCTCGGTTCCGGGGGCGTAGCCGAGGAGGATCCCGACGCCCAGCGCTCCATCGGCTAGCTCGCTCTCCAGAGCGCCGATCAGCTGCTGCTGCTCGGTGGCGGTGGCGGCCCGTTGCCACTCGGGGTTGCCGATGTTGTGGAGCGTGGTGTGGATCGTCGCGTCCGCCGGTACGCCGGCCAGTGTCTGCATCCGCAGCGCTGCCCACGACGCCGAGAAGCCGTAGTTGAGCGGCCGGCCCTCGCGAGCCGCTGCGGCGTAGGCGGTCGACACCGGTGAGGCGCCTGCCTCGAGATCGAGGGCAGTGGTGACGCCGTCGTGGGCCTGGAGTCGCTGGCCGGAAATCGAGTGCACGTGGCTGTGAACGTCGATGAACCCGGGCGCCACGACGAGGCCGGTTGCGTCGAGTCTCTCGTCTCCCTCCAGGGCGGGGCCGATGTAGGTGATCCGCCCCGAGCTGACAGCGATGTCGGCGACGTCGTCAAAGCCGGTGAGCGGGTCGATCACCCGACCACCGCCGATGACCAGCAGCAGTCAAGCGCGAGCTCTAGGCCGTCGCGCGCTCGAACATAAGGTCATATCCGGGCGTCGCCTTCTCACGCGGGCGCGTGTACGTTCGAGTCGACGGGGTGAGGTCGAGATCGACCAGTGCCTCGGCGATCTTGAAGGCGGTCACGACCGGGTCGATGACCGGGATGCCCTCGTAGCCACGTGCGGCAAGCCGTTCTTTCAGAGCGGGAGCGCAGCCTCGGATTCCCGTGCAGCCGAACACGATGGCGTGTGCGCCGTCCTGCTTGATCGCTTCGATCGACTCCTCCTGGAGCTCGTCCATCAGCCGGTCGTGGTCCTCGAGTTCGAGCACCGGGATGTCCACGCTACGTATGGAGGCGAGCTTGTCGGCCAGGCCGTACTTCGCGGCGAGGTCATCCATCAGCGGGATCACCGCGTCGAGCACGGTGACGATCGAGAACGAGTTCGCCAGCAGTGCTGCCACGTGCATCGAGGTTTGCGCGGGACCGAGGACCGGGATCGAAGTCACCTCACGGCCGGCCCCCATGCCGGGGTCTCCCATGCAGTCGATCACGACCGCGTCCGCGCCATCGCGCTCGGCCTCGAGGATCTTCGCGATTGTGTCGGGCAGCGCGATCGCCTCGTCGAACGCCGATTCGATCGACGCTGGGCCGGTGTCGAGCACGGAGTGACCCACCTCCGTGTCGGCGCGGGCCACCGACTCGAAGTCCGAGGCGGTGGTGATGCCCTTCGTTGTGACCGGGGTGACGACGTGTATGCGCATCGCATCCCTCTCTCTATGACGGATTACCTCGGTCTGCACCGCCGCCCAGCGGGGTGTATTCTAGGCGCGCTTTCAATATTCTGCAAGAGGGGTGACTGATGTGAGTGCGACAGACGCGCAACCTGGCCGGCTCCGACGCAGTCCGAGCCCTACGACGTGTTCCGGGCGATGCGCAAGCGCCGCATGCATCGGGAGTTTCTGCCTGAGCGAGTCGACGAGGCGCTGCTCGAGCGGCTCATCTACGCGGCTGGGCGCGGGCCGGCGCCACGCGGGAACATCCGGCACCTGATCGTCACCACAGATCCCAGGCTCATCCGTTCGATCGGCCAGGTCTGTCCTGGATGGCTCAACAATGCGCCGGCGATGATGGCCGTGTGCACGGATACCCGGGCTGCGGAGGAGGTCATGGGTGCCTCGGCCGAATGGGGGACCGCGCTCGACTCAGGGGCGGCCGGCGCCTACGTGTCGCTCGCGGCTCAGGCGCTCGGGCTCGGAATTTGCTTCGTCACCAGCTGGCCGGCGGAGGCCGTGCAGGGGGTGCTTGGTCTTCCCGCGCATATCCGCCCCGACCTTCTCATCGCGATCGGATATCCGGTGGTCAATCCACCGAAGCCAGCTCGCAGATTCACGCCGATCGTCCACCGCGAGCGGTTCGGATCGGAGGCAGGAACATGAGCGTGAACGGGCCCAAGGAGCACGACACGGTGGCGTCGTCGGAGCCAGAGTCGCTGTTCGAGATAGTGAGCTACCTGATCTCTGCCGCGCGCCTGTCACTCGACGAGGCGCCTCGCCACGGGTCGGCGCGGCTGTTGGTTGGCGCGGTGCGACTGATCGCGGCGGCGGAGGCGATGGAGGGCGTCGAGGTCGACGAGACGCTCCGCGAGTGGAAGCGGTCCATGGACGAGAACATCATGAAGGTGATGAACCTCTACCCCGAATACGTGCGTTGGCTGAGCGACCTGACCCGTGAGGTGGCGGACGAGGTGACCGAACGCAACCTCCGGGCTCCGGTCGGCTGACCGGGCGTGTCGCCTACGCGGCGGCGAGCTCCGACTCGAACCAGGCGGCGACGTCGAGCAGCGCCTCGTCGCAACCGGTGTGGCCGATCAGCTGCAAGCCCACCGGCAGGCCGGCACTGGGGGCCGGGATCGAGATGGCGGGGTGCCCGGACAGGTTCGCGGCCGGGAGCCGCATCGTGGCCATGTTCCGGACGCCCATGTCGGAGTCGTCGATTTCGTCCCACCGCCAGGCCACCGTGAGGCTGGTCGGCAGCGCGAGCGCATCGACGTCGCTGAGCGCCTGGTCGATCGCCTCGCGCAAGGCGGCGCGGTCACGTTGGGCGACTACGTAATCGGTCGCCGACTGCGCCCGGCCGGCATCGAGGATCTCGAGCAGCGGCGCGGGCATCGCTTCGCGCGGGTACGGCTCGAGGGCGACGGCGGCCTCGGGACCGACGGTCGCCATCAGCATCCGCGACCAGCCGTCGAGGCCCGCGACCTCGCGCTCGTACAGCAGCCGAGCACCGGCTGACTCGGCCACATCGAGCGCAACAGCGATCGCATCCCGGACCGTCCGGTCGCAGCCTTCGTCCCAGCCGGCCAGTACGCCCAGGCGCGGTGCGCCATGCGACGGCGACGGCGGCGACCACGTGTCGGCAAGTACGGCCAGCATCGCGGCCGCGTCAGGAACCGATCGGGAGATCGGTGCGACGTGATCCAGCGACCAGAATGTCGGCGCTGCCCCGCGCCCGGATACACGGCCGAACGTCGGCTTGATCGATACGACCCCACAGCACGATGCGGGGAAGCGCGCGGACCCGCCGGCGTCGCTGCCGAGCGCGGCGAGCACGATTCCCGCGGCCACCGCGGCGGCCGACCCGCCGCTCGAGCCGCCCGCGTAGTACGCGTTGTCGCAGGGCAGGTTCGTCCGGCCGTAGTCGGCCTGGTGGGGACCGAATGCGAACTGGTCCATGTTGGCCTTGCCGACGATCACGGCACCCGCGTCGGTGAGGCGGGCGACGGCGGCCGCATCATGGGAGGCGATGTTGTCGGCGAGCGCACGCGAGCCTGCGGTGGTCGCTACGCCGGCGACGTCAAAGAGGTCCTTGATGGCCACGGGGACGCCGGCGAGCGGCCCGGGGTCCCGGCCGGCGGCCAAGGCCGCGTCGACCGCGCGCGCCTGCTCGCGCGCCCGGTCCCCGAGAACGGTGATGAACGCGTTGATCGAGGACTGCGTCGCTTCGGCGGCCGTCAGCGCGCGCTCGGTCGCTTCGAGCGCCGTGAAATCGCCCGCCCGCAAGCCGGCGGCGAACGCTGTGATGCTCTCAGGTGGCGACGATGTGAGCATCGTTCGAGACGACCTGCCAGCCGTCACTGCCCTGCCGCCATACCGATGTGAACGCGATCTGGACCCCTGCGGCGATCCGCTCGGCGAGCTCGGGCCGCACATGGCCGCCGGGGAACTCGCCTTGCAACGAGTGACCTCCGCGCACGATCGCGACGTCGTCAAGGCGCTGGACGCTGAAGTCCGTGAAGGGTAGGCCCGGCGGCGGCACGTCCATCTCCACGGCGAGAATCTCCTCGCGGCTCATTCGCTCCCCGTCGGGGGACGTGTACCGGTAGTCGGGGGCGAACAGTTCCTCGAGCGCCGCCCGGTCACGGTCCGCGACCGCGCGTGCCCACTTCTCATACAGCGGCTCGAAAATGGCTTCGTCACTCATGGTTCGATCACCAGTAGCTCCTCCTGGGGAGCGGTTAGACGCTCAGGCCCAGCCTCCCCGACCAGGACCATGTCCTCGGTGTGATAGCCCTCACCGCGATCGGTGACGATCGCGAACGGCTCGATGTTCAGCACCGTCCCGGGGGTCAGCGGCTGATCGTTGCGCGGCTCGAGCAGCGGTGCCTCGTGGAGGCCGAAGCCGATGCCATGGCCGACGTGCGGCACCAGGAACGGCACGCCGCCATCCTCGAACGTGCGCTTGACCGCGAAGAACAGCTCGCTCGCCGGGCGGCCGGGCTCGGCCAGCACCGCCGCGGCGTCCTGCGCGGCGCGCACCGTCTGGAAGATCTCGCGCTGCTGTTCGGTGGGTGCTCCGACGACCCCGGTACGCGCAACGTCACCGCCGATGCCCGCGCGCCGCGCGCCGAAGTCGGTCCGCCATATACTGCCCTCGACGAGCGGTCTGAGTTCGGGTTCGGGATGGCCGAGCGTCGTGCGGGGGCCTGACGAGAACACCATGAACAGGGGGATCGCCCCTGTGCGCGCGACGCGACTCACCAGCTCGCCGCCGTAGTCGGCCTCGCTGGCACCGGAGCCGAGCGCCGCCAGAGTGTCGCCGAGGGCGCGGAGCAGGTCGTTCGCAAGGGCGCCGAGCTGTTCGACCTCCGTCGGCGTCTTGCTGATCTGCAAGCGCTCCAGCGCACGATCGATCCCGACCCACTCGACGTCCGGCAACCGCGACTCGAGCGTGCGCAGCGCGGACGCGGGAAGCCGATGCGCTTCGATGCCAATGCGGCCTCGCACCCCGGCGTCGCCAAGCAGCGATGCGAGCTCGGAGGCCGGATCGTGCTCGAACTCGACATAGCTACGCACGTCACCGATCGGCGACTGGCTGCGCACCTGCGATTCCTCGATGTTGCATACGAGCAGCGTTGGCGCCGCGTTGCGCGGCGCGACGTAGAACTCGAGCCGCTCGGGCAGGTGCAGCTGCGTTTGAATGTCGGTGCCGGCGAAGTAGCTGAGCGCCTCGTAGGAGCAACCGACGACCGCGTCGAGTCCCTGCTCGTCGAGCAGAGCGCTGACGGCCGCCTCGCGGGGGCTCATGCCGCCACCGCCTCGGGGCTCACCCAAGGAAAGCGCGCCGCGGTCTTGAAGTCGCCCGCGAGCGGCACGTACTCGTGGTCGTAGCCCCAGTGCGCGGGCCCGCCGAGCGCGAGGCCTGGGGCTGTGCGCCAGATCGGGTGGCAGGCGATGCCCAGAACCGCGACGCGCGCGCCGTAGCGGAGCGCCTCGGTGGTGATCGCGTTCCCGGTCTCGAGGTTGAGCACTGTGATCAGGTCCGGCACGCTCGCGATCAGCTCGCCGTCACGCACCGCCACCAGGTTCTCGTTCTGGAAGCGCAGCAACAGCTCTGAGCCGGCGTCGCCGTCCGCACCGGTGATCCGCGCCTCGCCGACGGACCAGCCCTGCTGCGTGCGACGGAGAACGTCGACGATCTTGCCGCGGAACAGGATCTCTCCGCCGGTGGCCTCGAGCACGGCCTCGACCCCGTCGCGCTTGCTTGCTCTGGCCTCGCGCAGTGCCACTCCGATCTCCTCGGCCCAGCCGATCGTGCCGCGGATCGTCAGCAGCTGGCAGTCCGCCCCGGTGATCGGGTACGCGATCGCGACGCAGGTCGCCCCGAAGCAGATCGACACCGCCCGACCCAGTCGCTCGCCCCAGCGGTTCGAGACCGTGTTGAACGCGACGACGTTGCCGTGCTCGTCGCCCGCGACGAGCGGGCTCGCCGACTTGTGGTGCAGCGTGAGCGAGCACAGGTTGAGTTCCGGGAACGCCCGCCCGATCAGGTCGCCGTCGACCACCGGGATGCCGGCGACCGCCGCCAGCGACATCGGGAGCGTCGAGTTGGCCCCACCGACCTCGGCGGACATCACCGCGTCGACCGGGCGCCCGAGCAGGCGCTCGAGTCCCGCGAGGACGCGCACCAGCTCGGTCCCCGCGCTCAGCTTCTCGACGAAGGGCAGGGGTGAGCCGATCAGGAACGGGAAGGCCACGATCGCGTCATCGGGCAGTTCGTCGGCGTCGACAAGCCGCACCGGGCCGTTGCGGCGGGCGGCCGCGATGGCCGCCAGCGTCCCGAGATAGGGATCGCCACCGCCTCCGGTGCCGAGGACGGTCGCGCCGTAGGCGATGTCGTGGATCGCCTGCTCCGAGAGCTCCCTCACGATGCCACCGACAACGCTCCGAGGCTCAACTCGCCAACGGCCTTGACGCGGAAGCGGATCGCGTTGCCCGGCAGGTATGTGAGGGGAAGCTCGTCGACCTCCACGATCTCGACGGTGTCGGCGGTCGCGCCGGCGGCGATGGCCTTGGCGATGGCGTCCGCGCGGGCCTCGGCGAGCACCGCCTCCCGGCTCGTCCCGTCGAGCGAGTAGACGTGGTCCACCTCACCGCCCGCCTGGGCGATCGCCGCGCCGATCGCATTCGCCACGGACGCGTGCTGCGGTTTGATGATCTGTGACGCGCCCGCCAGCTCGTGGCCCAGAAGCACCGTTCCGCCGCCCACCAGCACGACCGGCACCGGGTCGGCGGACGTCTTGATGCGATCGATTCCGCGCTCGATCATCGCGCGGATCGTGTTTCGCGCGCGGTCCACGAGGTCGTGGTCGAGATGCTCGACTCGGGAGGGATCGCCGATCGACGCCAGCCCGGCAGCCACCGCCACGTCGGTCGCGGTCAGCGTCTCGCCGCCGAACACGAGTGCCTTGGTGGTCAGCTCGTAGCCCACCGACTGCGGCCCGACGCTGTCTTCGACGACGAGGCTGCCCCCGCCGAGGCCGATCGAGATGATGTCGGGCATCCGGAAGTTGGTGCGGACGTCGGCGATCTCCACCTCGGTGGCCGCCTCTCGCGGAAAGCCCTTGACCAGCACGCCGATGTCTGACGTCGTGCCGCCGATGTCCACGATCACCGCGTTGTCGGCCCCGGACAGGAAGGCGCCGCCGCGCATGCTGTTGGTCGGACCCGAAGCGAACGTGAGGATCGGGTAGCGCTCCGCGAAATCCGACGACATCAGCGTCCCGTCGTTCTGGCTGATGAAGAACGGCGCATCGATACCGATCTGCTTCAACGCCGTGCGGAAGGACTCGACGACCGCGATCGCCAACTCGGCCAGACACGCGTTGAGGATCGTGGCGTTCTCCCGCTCGAGCAATCCGATGCGCCCGATCTCGCTCGACAGCGACAGGTAGACGCCCGGTAGCTCCTCGCGCAGGATCTCCGCCGCGCGCTGTTCCTGCGCACCGTTGACCGGCGAGAACACCGATGTGAGAGCGACGGAGCGAAGCTCACGTGAGCGGATCTGGCCGGCCAGGTCGCGGATCTCCTCCTCGTCGATCGGGGAGATCTCGATGCCGTTGAACTCGTAGCCGCCGTGGACGAAGAAGGCGTGGTTGCCAAGCGCCGTGCGCAGGTCATCGGGCCAGTCGACCATCGGCGGCAGCGCCTGCGTGGCGGGCAATGCGATCCGCACGGCGGCGACCTCGAGTAGTCGCCTGCGCTCGATCACCGCGTTGGTGAAGTGCGTCGTGCCGATCATCACCGCGGTCACGTCGCCTGGCGCGCACCGGCCGCCTGACAGGACCTGCTCGAGCGCCGTGATGATCCCTGAGCTGACGTCCGGGGTCGTGGACGTCTTGTGCGACGCCACGACGCGATCGCCGTCCATCAACACCGCGTCGGTGTTCGTGCCTCCCACGTCAATCCCAATCCGCATCCCAACTCCTCAGTCGCTTGACTTCCGGCAGATTATCGGGCATCTTCAATATTCTGCAAGGAGCCCGGATCGTGTGTCTCCGGCGATCCAGGATTCTGATGGAGGAGCGGAGCAGCGAGAGAGCGAGAGGATGGTCAGCGACACACAGAGCGCGCTTGCGCCTCTCATGGACGTGCGATCGGTAGTGAAGCGGTACGGCACGCACGAGGTACTCCACAGCGTCTCCCTCAGCGTCGGCAGGGGCGAGACGGTGGCGGTGATCGGTGAGAACGGCGCCGGCAAATCCACGTTGGCAAAGCTGATGGCGGGTGTCACCCGGCCTGACGAGGGCGAGCTGCGCTTCGACGGGCGGCCCCTCAGCTTCGGTTCGCCGCGCGACGCGCTACAGGCCGGGATCGGGTTCATCCCGCAAGAGTTGGCGTACTGGCCGGATCTCTCGGTCGGGGAGAACGTCCTGGTCGGTACCTGGCCCTCGAAGCGGGGGGTGGTCTCACCACGCGAGCTCCAGAAGCGGGCGCTCGAGCTGTCCGAGCGCTTCGGGATCCCGCTCGATCTCGGCCGCCCGATGCGCGCGCTCAAGCTGGGCGAGCGGCAGCTCGTGGAGATTTTGAAGGTGCTGTCCCGCGACGCCTCCGCGCTGATCCTCGACGAGCCGACCGCGGCGTTGACCGCCGCCGAGAGCCGCAACCTGTTCTCGCTGCTCGGCAAGCTCGCCGCGCAAGGGCACGGCATCGTCTACATCTCGCACCGCATGGATGAGGTGTTCCGGTTTTCGGACCGCGTCGACGTGCTGCGGAACGGCCGCCTCGTGGCATCCGCCCCGACGCGCGCGACGACGCCCGCGACGCTGATCGAGGCGATGCTCGGGCAGGCAGCCAGCGGACTGCACGCGAGCGAGTCCGCGGCCCGCACCGACGAGACGCCGGCGCTCTCGATCAGGAACTGGACGATGCCGGGGGAGCCCGGGCTCAAGGACGTGAGTCTCGATGTGGCGCGCGGCGAGGTGCTGGGGCTGTTCGGATTGCGGGGCAGCGGCGCCGAATTGGTCTCCGAAGGGCTCGGAGGCGTGCACAAGGACATTCGTGGCACGTTGGACGTCGCCGGGCGCCGGCGACGGGTGACTTCCCCGCTGGCGGCACGCCGCGCCGCGATTGGTTACGTGCCCGCCGAGCGCAAGCGTGACGGCCTTGTTCTCACGCTTTCGGTGCAGGCCAACCTGGGCCTCCTGACACTCAAGAAGGTCTCGCGCTTCGGCGTCCTCCGTGGGCGGCTCGAGCGCACCGCCGCACAGCGGTGGACGAGCGCGTTCAACATCCGCCTGCGCAACCTCAACCAGCCGACCAGCGAGCTGTCGGGCGGCAATCAGCAGAAGGTGATGGTCGCGAGCCGGCTCGCGACCGATCCGGTGGTGTTCGCGCTGCAGGAGCCCACCCGCGGAGTCGACATCGGCGCCCGGGTCGAACTCCATCGCTTCATCCGCGGGGTTGCCGCTGAGGGCGTTGGACTGCTGATCGTGTCGACGGACGTAGAGGAAGCCGTGTCCCTCTGCGACCGGTTGCTGGTGATGCGCGACGGCGCGATCGTCGACGAACTCGTCGGTGCCCGTAAGACGCAGGGGCGAGCGGTCGCGCTCGCAGCCGGGGAGGCGGCGTGACGGTGAGTCAGACGGATCCGATCGTCGAGGAGGATCTCGTCGTCGACCGGACACTCGCGCAGCGGCGGCGCCAGACGCTGCGAGACGTGGGCATTCAGGCCTTCGGCATCGGCGTCTTCTACGTCCTGGTCTTCATCTTCTTTTCGATCGAGGCCGATCACTTCCTCGAGTACTCGAACTTCGCGGCGATCCTCGCTGCGGTCGCGGTCCTTGGGATCGTGTCGATCGGCCAGGCGTTGGCGATCATCGGGGGAGGCTTCGATCTGTCGGTGAGCGGGGTGCTGCCACTCGGCGCAGTGGCGTTCGCGTCATTCGTCAACCACGGGATCAACTGGCCCCTGGCGACTGTTCTCGTGATCCTTATCGGTGCCGCGGTGGGCCTCGTCAACGGCTTCATCGTCGCCCGGCTCGGCATCAACCCGCTCATTACCACGCTGGGCACGCTCTCGATTGCGGGCGGACTGGCGTACACATTCACGAACGGGGTGACGGAGCCGTTTAACAACCCCTCGGCAGGCGTGTGGGGTAACACGGCCTTTGGCCAGATCCAATGGGGCGTGATCGCGCTTGTCGTGCTCGCGGTGGCGGCCGCGGTCCTGCTGCGGTACACCGTCTACGGGCGGTCGCTCTACGCTCTCGGCGGCAACAGCGAGGCGAGCCGGCTCGCCGGCATTCGCGTCAGCGCGATCACCGCCTCGGTCTACGTGCTGTGCGGCGCCTGCGCCGCATTCGCCGGTGTCGTCACGGCCAGTCAGTTGCTGGCCGGCTCGGCTTCGGTTGGGCTCAACTCAAACCTCCAATCGATCACCGCGGTCATCCTCGGCGGGGCTGCGCTCACGGGCGGCGTCGGGGGGATCCCCGGCACGTTGGTGGGCGTTCTGCTGCTCGGCACGATTGCCAACGGGATGGCGCTGATGCAGGTCCAGACCTTCTACCAGCAGATCGCCACCGGCTGCGTTCTGCTGATCGCCGTCGGGTTCGGCCGGCTGCGGTCCTTCCTCGCCGGCACAAGCTGAAAGGAGCAACGGCAATGACTCGTCTTTGGCGCTCACTCGGCGCGCTGGCTACGGTGGCCGCCCTTGTAGCGGGCTGCGGGAGCAGCAGTAGCACCACCAGCAGTGGCAGTAGCGGCGGCAGCTCGGCCTCCGCGAGCTCGGCTTCCACGAGCTCGACGGCGGCGACGACAAAGCACTACACGTTCGCGTACGCAAACGTCAGTGACAGCAGCCCCCTGTTCAAGACCGTCGGCGATCGGATGGTTTCCGATGGCTCCACGGTCGGCATCACGGTCAAGCGCTTCAACAACAACCTCGACGCGTCGACGGCTCTCTCCAACGCGACGCTGATGGTCGAGGAGAAGCCGGACATCGCGATCGACTGGTCCGGCACCGAGAGCATCGGCAAGTCGATCGGCGCGATTTTCCAGCGCGCGAACCTACCGTGTATCGCCGTCAACCAGAACATCGCCGGCTGCCCGTACTTCAACCTGCAGAACAAGTACCTGGGCTCGGGAGCCGCCGCCATCGTCGTGCCTCTGATGAAGCAAAAGGGCTGGACTCCGGCCGACACGACGATCGTGATGGTGTTCAATCCAGGCGCCGGAGCCGAGGTTAACTCCAACGGCCGCTACTTCTACTCCGACGTCGCCAAGGCATTCCCCCAGATGGTGCAAAGGACGCCCGACCAGATCACCGACAGCACGACGACGATCGGGACGGGACCCGACGGCGTGCAGATCAACGGCCAAGACGCGCTTGAGCCCAGCTACACCGCGATGAAGCAGGAGCTGACTGTGCTGCCCCAGAGCCGGCACCTGATCGTGTTCACCCAGAACGATGACTCGGCGCTCGGCGCGTGGCGCGCGATCACCGAGGCCAACAGGCAGAACACGACGATGATCATCGGCCAGGGCGCCGACGCCGACGGCCTCAAGAACCTGCGTACGAATCCGTCGTGGGTGGCCGAGGGCAGTGTGTTCTTCGAGCTGTGGTCGCGGTACCTGCTGGCGATGGGTGTGTCAGTTCTCAACGGGCAGAAGCCGCCGCCGCTCACGCTCGCGCCGCAGACCGTGATCTCCAAGCAGACGGTTTCCAAGTACTACGGAAGCGGCGACACTGCGATCCAGTCGCCGCCGCTTGCTCCACAAGACCAGTACCTGCTGCAGTCCGGCATCCTGCAGAAGTTCGGGATCACGGGGAGTTAGTGAAGTGCGAACACTCGACGCAGGACAGCTCAAGGACGTAGCCCGGGGAGCGGCGATCCTTGGTACCGGCGGAGGCGGCGATCCCTATCTCGGAACGCTCGCAGCCCTGCGGGTGCTCGAGGAATACGGCCCGCCGACCGTTCTGACTGCCGACGAGATCGACGACGACGCGCTGATCGCGATGCCGGTCATGGTCGGCGCGCCGGTGCCGCTGATCGAGAAGCTGTCGTTCGGGTCGGAACTCGACACCGTGTTCCACGCGCTCGACAACTACCTCGACGGGTCGCTGGTAGCCATGATGTCGCCGGAGATGGGAGGAGTGAACTCGGTCGTGCCGATCGCCCTGGGTGCGCGCCTCGGTATCCCGGTCGTGGACGCGGATTCGATGGGGCGCGCCTATCCGGAGATCGACCTCACGACGCTGACCCTCTATGGCATCCCCGCCTCGCCGTTCGCCCTGGCCGACGAGCACGGGAACAGCCTGGTCATCCAGGGGACCACCAACCGCTGGGTGGAGCGGATCGCCCGCGCGGCCGTGGTCGAGTTCGGGGCGATCTGTGCCGGCATGGGTTTCGCGATGACCGGTGCCCAGTTGCGTGAGGCGGCGATCCTCGGAACGCTGTCGTACGCCGAGCAGATCGGCGCCGCGATTCGCGAGGCGCGTGAATCGCACGGCGACGCGATCGCGGACGTGGTCAGGATCACAAACGGCTACGTGCTGTTCCGCGGCAAGATCACCGACGTCAGGCGGCGGACGATGCACGGCTGGTCGGTCGGCGAAGCCGAAATGGAGGGCTTGGAGGAGTTCTCGGGGTCAGGGATGACCGTCTCGTTCCAGAACGAGAACCTCGTCGCGTGGCGCGACGGAGACGTGGTGGCTGCGGTCCCGGACCTGATCACGATCATCGACTCCGACGCCGGGACAGCCATCACGACCGAGCGGCTGCGGTACGGGGCGCGGGTGGTCGTACTGGGAATGCCGTGCGACTCGAAGTGGCGGACGCCGGAGGGGATCGCGCTCGGCGGCCCCGGGCACTTCCACTACGACTTCGAGTGGGCCCCGATCGAGGAGCTCAACTCCGCGTCAATCCAGCTGGCGAGGTAAGCGGTGAGGTGGGCGAAGATGGACTCGCCCGCCTCCGCGCTCGCCTTGCTGGGGTCGCCCAGCACGCCGATCGGCGTCACCGCGTCGATCCCCTCGGAGAACATGCGCTCGCGCCAGCCGTCCTCGTCGGCGACGTAGCCGGTGAGGTCGGCGTGCGCGCGGACCAACTCCGGGAACAGGGCTAGCCCCTGACTGGTCTCGACGCCGCCGGCGTGTACGTCGGTGGATGGCGGCTCGACGCCGGCCGCGCGAGCGCCGGCGAACATCGCGTCGACATAGCCCTCGAAGTCGTGGTGAGCGATCAACTGCGTGTCGGTGTCCTTGGCCGCGTGGGCGGCCTCGTAGCGGCCGAGAAACCCAAGGTTGCCGCCGTGGCCGGTGAAGATCGCGATCCGCCGGATGCCCATCCGCTCGAAGGCAGCGACATATGCGTCGAGCACCGCGCCGAATGTCTCCTCGGGGAGCGTGACCGTCCCCGGGAAGGCGAGGTGGTGTGTGGAAAGCCCGCCCGGCAGTACGGGCGCAACCACGACCGGCCCGTCGAGCCGTTCGGCGATCCGGCGTGCCAACTCCTCGGCGATGAAGCAGTCGGTACCCAGCGGCATATGCGGGCCGTGTTGCTCGACCGCGCCCGTCGGGATCAGCCCGATCGCGTCCTGCAGATCCTTGGCGTCCGGCCACGTGAGGCCGGTCATGCGCACGTAGGTCATGCCGGGAATTCTTGCAGAATTTTGAAAAGAGCCCTCAGCGGGCCCCGAGCTCGGCGAGGGCCTCCAACCGCAGCACCACCGAGAGCAACACAGCGGGTTGGTTGGTCTCGTTTCGGTACAGGCGCCCCCGCTCGGCCGGCAAGTAGGCAGTGTCGCCCGCCTTCAGCGTGAGCGCAGACTCGTCCATGCTGACCACCACCACGCCACTGAGCATGTACAGGAACGCGTCTCCCGCCTCTCGGACCGGCTCTACCATGCCGCCGCCCGGCCGGAACTTCACCAACAGCGGGCGCATCGGATGGTGTGCGTCGGCGAGGAACTGGACATCGAGCCCCTCCTCGGTGAACTCGAAGTGCTGGCGCTCGCCCGCGTGTATCACCTGATGCTCGCCAGGCGACGCGGGCCCGCCAACCACATCCGCGATCTCGACGCCGTAGAACTGGGTCACGCGCAACAGTCGGCCCAGCGCGATGTCCGAGTTGCCGTTTTCGACCATCGACAAGAACGACGGCGAGAGCTGAGTCGCCTCCGCGACCTCGGTCAGCGAGCGGCCCGCGCCGAGGCGGAGTGCCCGCAGGTTCTCACCAAGCATCGCGGGTGGCATGGTGCGAGTTTATGGCGACGCCCGGGACGACGGAGCCGGTCGATCCCGTCGTTCTCGCGGGGGATGGGCACTTGGCGAATACGCTCCCCCGTCTACTCCGCGCGTGAGACGTTCACAGCGGGTTCACAGCGGACGATCTGCGAACGCCGTGCGAGGTCGCGCGGATGTCAAACAACGAGCTGCGGGAGCTTGTGCGAGACGAGCACCCGGACGTGATCGAGGCCGCCGAAGCCGTCCTCGGCTGGCCTCGGAACGCTGCAGCGTCCTGCTGAAGTCTCGAGCGCGTCGAGTGAACGGTCGGTATGCCTATTCCGTGTCGGGCCAGGTCGCGGTGGCGCGCACGCCGTCGCCCTCCTGGGGCTTCGGGCCGCCGACGGCGATGATGTCGAGCCCGGCCGGCCCTGCCTCGAAGGCTCGGACAACCTCGGGCGCGACGCGGACGACATCCCAGGTCTGAAGCTCCTGGGTCTCGTCGTCGAGCAGGATCCGGCCGGAGCCGGCGACGACGACGTACGCCTCCTCCTGCTCCTTGTGGCTGTGAGCCATCGGGCTGCGCAGGTTCGGGGCGTACCGAAAGAGACTTACCCCGAGGTCCCGCGAGTCCAGGTGCTTACGGCCGAAGCGGCCCTCGAGCCCTTCAACCCGGCCGGCGACGGAGTCCTCGACGTCGAGCAGGTTGACCTTCGCAAAGCTGGACATGCAGTCTCCTCGGCTGGGCAGCGGGTGGGTGCGGCGTGGGGAACCCTAGCTGTCGAGGCCGGCATTAGGCAGGCGAACGTCGCGGTCCCCACTACAGATCCGTCGCGCAAGCCGAATTCATCTCCACGCACCGCGCGCGGGCCGGTTGGGCGATCCCGGGCTAGGCTCTTGATCTGCCGATGGTTTCGAGGGCGTTCCCAGTCGTATACGCGTTGGACGTCGAGCGGGCGGCTCAGTTCTGGGAGCTACTGGGCTTCCGCCGCCACTTTCAGCTTCCTGCTGAGCGCGAGCCGGGGTACGTTGGCCTGCGGAGTGATGCGTCTGAAGCGGAGGTTGCAGTAACCAGCGTTGAGTGGGCAATCGATCGTTACGGGCTCTCGATGGGTGACGGCGCCCGCTTTGAGATGTACGTCTACGTTGCTGACTTGGATGGGATGGTGAGGCGGCTTGCCGACGCCGATGTGCCGATCCTGCGTGATCCCGAGGACATGCCGTGGGGGGAGCGGATCGCGACGGTGGCGGATCCGGAAGGCAACCCGATCGCCCTCTGTCAAAAGGCCTGGCATGCCTTCGTCGGCCGCGCCGGTTAGGGTTGAATGCTCCACGCGATCGGATAGTTCACGATCGGAATGAAGGTCGCACCGACCGCGTCTGCGTCGCGGCGTGCGTCGACGACCATCTCCTTCAGCCGGTCCATCTGCTGCGCATGATCGTTGGTCTGCCAACGGCTGACGTGGACCGCTGATCCTTGGACCGAGGCCCCGACGTAATAGGCGCTGAGGCCGTCCAATCTGCCGATCGCGGGAATGAGGTACCAGCCGGTAACCCGCGTCATCTGCTCGATCTCCTGAAACCGGGCATGTCGTCGCGATCCGTTGTGCGGTGATCACAACACCTCGCCGGCAGTCCGGATTTATGCGACGCCCTGCACCAGGATGGCTTGACCGCTCATCTCCTGGTTGCTGTCCGGCGCCCACGGAGTAGGAAAGCTACGCCCGCCAGCGCAGACGGCGCAACCCTTTACGCCCGCAGAAGAGTGTCGTGCGGCGACGGTTCCGCGGAACACTTACGGTGAAACAACCGTGGCGCCACCGGGCGGTGAGATGTCCCAAGCCCGCCGGGGCACTCGAGCGAAGCCCGCCGGGGGACTCGAACCCCCAACCCCTTCATTACAAATGAAGTGCTCTACCAGTTGAGCTAGGCGGGCACATGGGCTCAGTCTTGCACGGTCGAGACGGCGCGCTCGAGCGAGCCGTGGCCGTTGCTGGCGTAGTTGGGCGTCGGCGGGTCGGGGGCGGGTTCGGGCGGCGGGTTCATGCGGCGCTCGAGCTCGCCGAGGACGATGCCGAACAGGAGGTGGCGCCAGGTGGCTTGGACGAAGGCCCGGCGGTTGCCGCTGAGGGCGGGCAGGTCGCTGCGGGCGGGGTGGAAGCGGTCGGTGAGGGCGACGAGCGGCCAGCCGGCGAGGTGCTCGGCGACGGCGAGGACGGGGCCGCGGAGGGCCGGCGCGAGCGGGAGGGTGGGGGCGACGTTGGCGTAGACGGCGCCGAACATGGCGCCGTTCTGGATGTGGAGGACGAGGCCGACGCGGTACCAGCCGGGGCCGTTGCGGACGGCTCGGCCGAGGAGCTCGACGTCGTCGTAGCGGCTGGAGAGAAGGAGCTTGTCGAGGGGCTGCTCGAGCGCCCAGACGCTGGCGGCGAGGGCGCCGGCGAGCGCGCCTCGGAGCGTTCGGATGGGGACGCTGCCGGTGCTCACGGGAGGGCAGAACTGTAACGGGCGGGGCCGGTGTGGGTACCGCAATGTGCGATGGATCAAGAGCAGCTGCACCGGCGCGCGCGGGAGCGCGGCGTCAACCGATGGGTGCTGTTCGTGGTCAGGATGGTCCTGACGCCGTTCTTCCTGATCTACCTGCGGATGCAGCGGATCGGGCGGGAGCACATACCCGCGGAGGGCCCGGTGATTCTGGCGTCGAACCATCGGAGCTTCTTCGATCCGTTCGTGATCGGAACGATGACGCGGCGCCCGGTGTACTACGTCGCCAAGCAGGAGCTGTTCATGTACAACCGCCTCCTGAGCTGGGTGCTGAACGCGCTCGGGGCGTTCCCGGTGGCGCGGGGCGCCGGCGACCAGGACACGATCGAGACGGCGAAGATCATCCTCGGCCGGGGAGAGATCGTGCTGATGTTCCCCGAAGGCACGCGCACGCGCCCGGGCCCGCTCGGCAAGCCCCGCCGGGGCGTCGGGCGGCTCGCGCTGGAGACCGGCGCGCCGGTGGTGCCGATCGCGATCATCGGCACCGAGGACATTCGCAGGCGATGGCGGTTCCGGCCGCGCAAGGTCAAGCTCCGCGCGGGCCCGCCGCTGCGCTTCCCCAAGGTGGACAACGCGTCGCCGGCGCTCGCGGGCGCCGTCACCGACCGCATCTGGCCGATGGTCATGCTCCAGTGGGAGTGGCTCGGTGGCCTGCCCCCGATTCGCCGCGCCGCGATCATCGGCGCCGGCGCGTGGGGCACGAGCCTCGCGGTGCTGCTGGCGCGCGCCGGTCTCGAGGTCGAGCTCGGCACGCGCACCCGCGAGCAGGCGGCGGCCATAGAAGCCACCCGAAGGAACGACGCCTACCTGCCGGGCGTGACGCTGCCGGAGTCGGTGCAGGTCCGGCGCGCGGCCGAGCTCAACCTCACCGACGCCGATCTCGTCTGTCTGACCGTTCCCGCGCGGGCGCTGCCGAGCGTTCTCGCCGCCCAGGGCGAGCGCATCCCGCAGAGCGCCGGCGTGCTCGTGCTGTCGAAGGGCCTCGTGCCGCCGCTCGGCACGCTCCCGTCGGCGTTCGTCGCCGAACGGTGTGCGGCGCGCGCGATCGCGGTGCTCGGAGGACCGGTCGACGCCGTGGAGGTGCTCGAGCACGGTGCGTCCGTGGTGCTGGCCACACTCGACCGCGGGTTTGCACGAAATCTTGCCGACGTGCTCGGCGCCGCCGGCCTCGACGTCTCGAAGAGCAGCGACGTGACCGGCGTCGAGCTCGCCGCGACCGCGAAGAACGTCGCGGTGCTGGCCGCGGCGGTCGCGTTGGTCGCCGGCCCGAACATCGCCGGCGCCGCCGCTGGCAAGGTGTTCGCTGAGGTAGACGCGCTCGCGCGGGCGCGTGGCGGTAGGCCCGAGACGTTCGCGGGCCTCGCCGGCGCCGGTGACCTGGTCGCGACGCTGGTCTCGTCGGGCTCTCGGAACCGCCGGGCAGGCGAGCTGCTCGCTCAGGGCGTGCCGGCATCGGAGATCGGCAATGCGCTCGGCCAGGCCGTCGAGGCGGTCGACTCGGCGCCGCTGCTGGCGAGTGTGGCGCGGGACGCCCACCTCGAGGCGCCCGCGCTCGAGAGCCTGGCGGCGCTCGTCGAAGGCCGGATCGAACCCCATCAGTGGACGGCGACTATGACGGCCGACCCGACCGGCGATGTAGTTGCGCAAAGGCCGCCCTATCCGCGCCGAGTCACGAAGGCTAGGCTCTGATGTTGTGGACGGCGAGTTACCAACGACCAAGGCGGACGTCGACGCGCGGTTCACGGAGCTGTACCGCACGCATCTGCGCGACGTGTACTCGTACAGCTACTACCGGGTGGGCAACCACCACGACGCCGAGGACCTCACCGAGCAGACGTTCCTGCAGGCATACCGTCACTTCGAGCGCGCGCTACGGGAAGCGAACGGACGGCCGCTGCGGCCGTGGCTCATCCGGATCGCGCATAACCTGGCGGCTAACTTCTACCGCGACCGTTCGCGAAAGCCCGAATCGGGTATCGAGGACGCCGGGATGATCTCCGCGCCGCACACGACCGAGTCGCTGGTCGAAGGCCGCGAGCAGCTGAAAGCGATCCTCGAGGGGGTCCAGCAGCTCCCCGACGACCGGCGCGAAGCGCTGATCATGAGATTCGCGCTCGGGATGGACAACCGCGAGATCGCGCGAGCGCTCGGGCGCACCGACGGGGCCACCAAGGTGCTGCTCCACCGGGCGATCCGACAGCTCGAGGGGATGGTTTCAGAGCCCGCAACCGATTCGGGAGGGTCGCGAGAATGAGCTCAGGTGCTGCCGACTTCGAAGCCCTGCTGCGCGAGGCGCTGTCGCCGGTCGAGCCGCCGGCGGATCTCGCTCAGAGACTCGAGCTGACGCTGGTCAACCTGACCGAGTTAGCGCAGGAGGAGCTCGACTCCTGGGAGCTCGGGGCGATGCGCGATCCCCGCAACTGGGTCCGGCCCGCGGTCGCCGCGGTGGTCGGCGTCACCGCCGGGACGGCGCTGGTCGCTCTGCGGGTGCGTGCGCGCCACCGAGTCCGCAAGCAGCGCTCGAACAACGCGCTCGACCTCGCCCAGCGGACCCTCCACGACGTGGGCGAAGAGGCCCGCCGGATCATCCCGCACCGTCACTGAACGAGCCCGCCGCGGGCAGTCCTCACGTGGCCGTAACAGGCCGCTGATAGCGTGGATTCACAATGGCCGTCTGCTACCGCCACCCATCTCGAGAGACCGGAGTCTCGTGCTCGTCGTGCGGACGGCCCATCTGTCCGGACTGCATGACCCCGACGCCCGTCGGGATGCGCTGCCCGGAATGCTCGCGCGATCGTACGAAGGTCAAGCGGATGCCGACGGTGCCGTCGGCGCCGGTGGTGACGCAGGCGCTGATCGCGATCAACGTGGTCGCTTTCCTGATCGAGACGGCGGCGGGCGCCCCGCTCGGCGGCGGCGGCGGTGGCAGCATCTGGAATCACGGGTTCCTATTCGGGCCGGCGATCACGGGCAGCGACCCGACCGGCCTCGGCACGCACGAGTACTGGCGGCTGCTCACCGCAGGGTTTCTCCACGACGGGCTCCTCCACATCTTCGTCAACATGATCTCGCTGTGGTTTGTCGGCTCCGTGCTCGAGCCGGCGATCGGGCGCGTGAACTTCCTCGCGGTGTACTTCGTCTCGCTGCTCGCGGGCTCGTTCGGGGCACTGTTGTTCCAGCCGCAGATCCCCACCGTCGGCGCGTCGGGGGCGATCTTCGGGATCTTCGGCGCGCTGATCGTGGTCGCCCGAGCCCGAGGCATCCCGATCTGGCAGAGCGGACTCGGGTTCGTGCTCGTGTTCAACCTGTTGTTCTCGCTCAGCGTCCGCGGAATCTCGGTCGGAGACCATCTCGGCGGGCTCGTGGGGGGAATCATCACCGGGTGGCTGATCGTCGAGGTCGCCGAACGACGCCGAATGGCGTGGGCGGCACTCGCAGGGTGCGCGGTGATCGCGGTCGCGAGCGTCGTCGGCTCACTGGTCGTGGCCGGCGGTCAGGGGCTGACGCCGAACGGGATCGGCTTCAGCCTCTAGGCGCTACAGCTCGACGGTGAAGACCTCGGCCGGCGCCTCGGGCACCAGCTCGGGATGGATCACGTGCGCGAGCAACTCGAGTCCGTCGATGATGCGCGGGCCGGGCCGCGAGAAGTAGGCGGCGGCGTCGACGGCCACGACCTCACCGGCGCCGACCGCCGCGAGCTCATCGCGGTGCATCTCGGCCTCGCGGTGGGCGATCTCGGCGTCGAAGCCGCAGGGCATCACGATCACGATGTCTGGCTGGGAGACCGCGACCTCTTGCCAGGTGCGCTCCTCCGACTTCTCGCCGGCGAAGCCGAGCACGTCCTCGCCGCCGGCGTAATCGATCAGCTGCGGTGTCCAGTGACCGGCGGCGAACGGAGGGTCGAGCCACTCGAGCGCAGCGACTCGCGGCCGGCGGGCGCCGCGGACGGCGAGGCGCACGCGGTCAACCCTCGCCGAGGCGTCACGGATGAGGTCGACGGCGGCGTCCTTGCGGTCGGTCGCCTGGGCGAGCGTGCGGACGTCGCCCAATACCTCCCCGATCGTGTGCGGGTCGAGCGAGATCACGCGCGGATGCGGATCGATCTCCTCGGCGACGGCGCGGACGTCGTCCGAGGAGACCGCGCACACCGAGCACAGCTCCTGGGTGACGATGAGGTCGGGCCGCAGGTCGTGCAGCAGGTCGGCGTCGAGCTCGTAGATCGACTCGCCGGCGAGCGTGCGCTCCTTGACCGCGGCGTCAATCTCCCCCGTGGTCAGGCCGGCGGGGAGCACGTCGCGCGTGATCTTGGGCAGCTCGCGGACGGCCGCCGGGTAGTCGCACTCGTGGGTGACGGCGATCACGTCTGCGCCGAGCCCGAGCGCGAACAGCGTCTCGGTGGCGGACGGGACCAGGCTGACGATGCGCATCGACCACAGGATAGATCGGGCGGGGTTCACGACCTGATAACGAACCGCATACGACTCGGTCACGCGTGCGCCTGACGCTCGCCATAGGTTCTCGCCGTCCACAAGGGCGACAAGCAAAGGAGCCGTGGGGTGAACGCCAGGCTAGGTTCTGTCCGGAGAGTCACGCGCGTGTGGACGGCCGCGCTGCTGCTCGCCGGTGTAGGTGCGGTGATGGCGCTGTCGGCCGGTTCGGCGGCGGCGGCCACAGGTTGTCAGCTCGGGCCGGGTGGGTCGATCAAGCACGTGATCGTCGTGCAGTTCGACAACGTCCACCTCGTGCGCGACAACTCCAACGTCCCGTCGGACATCGAGCAGATTCCGGCGCTCAACAACTTCATGAGGGACAACGGCACGCTGCTGGCCAACGACCACACCGTGCTGATCTCCCACACCGCCGACGGGATCCTCAGCACCGAGACGGGGCTGTATCCGGACGAGTTTGGCGGCGGCGTGGCGAACACGTTCCCCTACCTGAACCCCAAGTCCTCGACGGGAACGAGCACGACCTCGTTGTTCACGTACTGGACGGATCCCACCAGCAGCAGCGACCCGCTGTACACACTGATCCACGGCGCGGCCAACGCGAACAACCCCAATGGGGTCAACACCCCGGCGCCGTGGGCCGCGTTCACGCGCGCGGGCTGCGACTTCGCCGGCGTCAGCTCGGCCGATATGGAATTTGAGAACGACACCAGCGACCTCAAGAACGTGTACGGGTCGAACTCGTCGCAGTACCAGTTCGGCAACTGGTCCTACAACACGGCGTACGACCAGTACAACAACGCCGGGTCGAATCTGGGCGAGACCGACTACGAGGGCCTCGCGGTCCACTGCTCGCTCAACGACAGCCAGTCGGGCGGGATCTGCTCTTCCGGCAACGGGGGCCAGCCGGACGTGCTGCCCGACGAGCCGGGCGGTTACACCGGCTTCAACGCGCTTTACGGGGCGATCAACATCAATCCGTGGCTGACCGGAAAGCCGGACCAGCCGCTGCCGGCGGGATTCAACGTCTGCACGCCGCCGCACGGTGGCTCGAATCCCCCATGCACGCCACCGCCGAACGGCAGCTGGTACGCGCCGGCGGTATACGACGTGTTCGCTCCGAACGCGACTAACACCGGCCCCCACACGGCGCCGGTGAACAACCTCGAGGCCGCGGGCGGCTCGTACCCGAACTACAACTCGGGCCCGCCCCAGACCTACAAGCCGGGCGCCACGTCGACCTCCGAGATCCTCGACGAGACCGGAAGCCCGGGCTTCCCCGGATTCGACGGGATGGAGGCGAACAACGCGCTCGGGTACACCGCGGCACTACAGGAGGCCGGGGTCCCGGTCACCTACACGTACATCTCGGACGTCCACGACGACCAGTACTTCACCAATCACGGAAACGCATTCGGGCCCGGCGAGGCCGGCCACGAGGCGCAGCTGCGCGAGTACAACGCCGCGTTCACGGCGTTCTTCCGCCGGCTCGCCCGCGACGGCATCACCAAGCGCAACACGCTGTTCCTCACCACGGTCGACGAGGGTGACCACTACGACGGCAGCGCTCCGCTGAACCCGGGGTGCAACGGCGTAACGACGCCCTGCGACTACGACACCGCCGAGGCTGGCGGCGCTGCGTACGGCACTCCCGGCTACAGCCGGAACGTGGGCGAGGTCGATTCGAGCCTGCCGGACCTGCTGAAGAAGCTCGACAACAACACGACGTTCTACGGGTTCGACTTCGACGACGCCCCGGCGCTGATCGTCCCGAACCAGACGAACCCCGAGGGCGGGGCGCGTCCGGGCCCGAACGATCCGACCGTGCGCACGCTCGAGCGGGACCTGAGCAGCGCCACGGAGTGGAACCCGATCATCAACCAGTACGTCCCGATCACGGCCAACATGGCCGACGAGACCGAGGAGACGATCCTCCACATGGTGAACTCGGACCCGAATCGGGAACCGACGCTCACGCTGTTCGGCGACCCGTCGTTCTACTTCCAGAGCTCGTGCGGCACGGGCGCGAGCAGTGACCCCGGGTGTCCCATCCAGAACAATGGGTTCGCCTGGAACCACGGCGACATCCAGCCCGAGATCGCGACCACCTGGCAGGGCTGGGTGGGGCCGGGGATCAAGAACCTCGGTGAGACCTCGAGCATCTGGACCGACCACACGGACGCGCGCCCGACGCTGATGACGGTGCTCGGCCTGCACGACGACTACAGTTGGGACGGCGCCGCGATCGCCCAGATCATCGGCCAAATCCACAACGGCTGGGACTGGTGGGGTCGCGGGCAGAGCGCTCTGCCCTGGACGATCAGGGTCAACGAGCGCGGCTACGAGGAACTAACCGCGGCGTATCAGCAGCTCGATGCGCCGTTCGGCGAGTTCGGGCTGAACACTCTCGATGCGGACACGAGCGCGCTCGCGAGCAACACGGCCCAGGACGCCACCTACACGAAGACGACCTCTCAGCTACAGACGTGCGAGAGCAAGCGGACCTCGCTGGTGGGCCAGATCCAGTCGGTGCTCCAGGCCGCCGAGAGCGGCCAGGCGCCGGTCTCGAACTGGCAGGCGTTCTACCTGGTCGGGGAGGCCGACCGCCTGATCGGCGACTCGAAGAGCCTGGCGGGGGCATCGACGCCGCCGGGCGCACCCGTCTGCGGCTAGGGCAACGGAGTTTGCCACTGCCCTTCGCCGGCACCGGTCGCGCCGGCGAAGGGCGGCGGCCGCTTAATGCGGGCGAGGGGCGGTGGCGCTATCGGGGAGGGTGGTGCGGCTGCTACCGTTTCTCCGTCGCTGCATGAACGACGACGATCCATCCCGAAGTAGCAGCTCACAGACGAAGGGCTGCCCAGTGCGGACGGAGCATTGCCCCACGCGGGCCGCTGGTGGGGTCGCCCGGTCGCGGGCGTGGCGGGTGCCGGCGCACCGGTGAAGGGCCTGTTCATCATCCTGGCCGGACTTCTGGTCCTGGTCAACGCGTTCTTCGTGATCGCCGAGTACGCGCTCGTCCGATCACGCAAGGAGAGGCTCGAGGCGCTCGCCGACGAAGGGGCGCGGGGAGCCCGGCTGGCGCTCCGGCAGGTAGACAACATCGGCGACTACATCGCCGCCTGCCAGGTCGGGATCACGATGGCGTCGATCGGCATCGGTGCGCTCGGAGAGCCGGCGATCGCGCACGTGTTCGAGCCGCTGCTCGGCGGCCCGATCGGTCACACCGCCGCGATCGCGGTCTCGGTCGTGATCTCGTACCTCCTGATCACGGTCGCGTTGAGCGTCGTCGGGGAGATCGTCCCGAAGCTCTACACGATCCAGCACGCCGAGGGTCTGGCGAGGCGGATCGCGCGGCCGATCCAGTTCTTCCGGGTCCTGTTCCACCCGTTCATCATCGTGCTGAACTGGGCGTCGGACTCGATTCTGCGGATGCTCGGCACCGATCCCGACGCCGTGGCCGAAGGCGGGACGCCGGAGGATCTCAAGCGGCTGATCGCCCAGTCGACCACCGGCGGCCAGCTCGACGTGGGCGAGGGCAAGATGCTGACCGGCGTCTTCCACCTGCACGAGCAGGAGGCCCGGCAGGTCATGACCCCAATCCCTGCCGTCGTGACCGTCGACGTCTCGGATACCGTCGAGACCGCCCTGCGGCGGTGCGTCCAGACCGGGCACTCCCGCCTGGTCGTGACCGAGGACGACAACCAGGACCGCGTCAAGGGGATCGTCCACGTCAACCAGCTCGTCAAGAAGATGCTGAATGAGGGGATGGACGCGCGTCTCGACGGCCTTGTCCGCGCGGCCCCGATCGTGCCTGAGACCAAGCCGCTCGACGACCTCCTGGCTGACCTTCAGCGCGAGCGGACCGAGCTCGCGATCGTCATCGACGAGTACGGACGCACAGCCGGGATTGTCACGATCGAGGACATCATCGAGGAGGTGGTCGGCGAGATCTCCGACGAGACCGATCCCGCCGGCGGGGCCGTGCGCCGGCTGGCGAACGGCGACTGGTTCGTGCGCGGGCACGTGGCGGTGGCCGACCTCGAGGACTACGGGCTGGAGCTGCCCGTCGACACCGATGCCTACAACTCGGTCGGCGGGTTCGTGTTCGCCGAGCTCGGGCGGCTTCCCAAGCGGGGCGACACGATCGCCGCCAACGGGTTCTCGATCCGGGTCGAGTCGGTGCGCCAGAACCGGATCGAGGCGGTACGGATCCGCCAGCGCCGAGTCGCGGCGTAGATACCGCAAACGGGGGGTGCGGCGCAGACCTCGCGCTCTCGCGCCATTCGTTACATTTCCCGCTTCAGGCAACGGCCGGAGAGTCGCGAGCTAGCGCGGACAACTTTCCCGGTGGTTGAGAGGAGAGACGGAAGCCGGCCCGCTAGGTGGGCCGGCTTCGACCCTGCGTGCGAGGTTTCGAGGGCCGAAAAGGGACTCAGGAGCAAAAAAGAAGCCGGCCCGCTGGGGACGGGCCGGCTCCGTGCTTCTGGGGAGGAGGTGCTGCTATGAGGTACGTCGCGACATGAAGTCTGGGCCCCGCACCTGAACGATCCCTAAATACTTTCTCTCAGCTGCTTCAGTCGTACTTATAGAAGCCGGCGCCCGACTTGCGACCCAGCGAGCCTTCCTGCACCAGCTCGAGCAGCCTTTTCGGGATGCGGGCGCCGATCGACTCGCCGATCGCCTGTGAGACGTCGAGCCCGACATAGTCGAGCAGCGCGATCGGGCCCATCGGCATGCCGGCGCCGAGGGTCATGCAGCTGTCGATGTCCTTGGGCGCCATGCCGGTCTCGGCCAGAAGCTCGACCGCGCTGAACAGATAGGGGAAGAGCAGCCGGTTGACCACGAAGCCCGGGATGTCCGGTACCTCGACCGGCGTCTTGCCGAGCGCCTCGCACAGCTCCCGGGCGCGCTGGCGCGTCTCGTCGCTGGCCTGGGGCGGGAACGCCAGCTCGACCAGCTGCATGCGAGGCACCGGGTTAAACGGGTGAAAGCCGACGAAGTTCTCTGGGTGGCCGCTAGCCTGCGCGAGCTCGTCGATTGACAGCGACGAGGTCGTGGTGGCCACCACGGCGCCCATGTCGGCGTGCCGGGCCAGCTCGCCGAGGTCGGCCAGCACGGCGGACTTCGAGCCGTGGTGCTCGACGACCGCCTCGACCAGGAACGTCGCCCGCGCGAGCTCGTCGAGGTCGGTCACGATTCGGATCCGATCGGGGTCGTAGCCGTCGAGCTTTGAGCACGTCTTGGCGACCCGCGCCCGAGCTCGCTTGGCCGAGTCATCCGATCTCGCCCACAGCAGCACCTCGTCGCGTCCCGCCGCGGCCACCGCCAAGCCGCAGGCGATCACCCCGGACCCGACGATTCCCACTCGTTCCCGCAAAACAGCTCCTCTGGTCGACTGGCTGGTCAGAAAGCTTCAGTAGAGTAGTAACTGATCCACCGCAAAGCGCCATCGGGGCTTTCGCGGCATCCAAGTCCGTAATAAGGAGCAGCCGCATGCCGCAATCAGGCCGCGAGGTAGTCATCGTCGAAGCCGTCCGGACGCCGATCGGCCGCGGGCACAAGGAGAAGGGCTACTACAAGGGCGTCCATCCCAACGACCTGCTCGGCCGCTGTTACAGCGAGGTGATCGAGCGCGCGGGGGTCGACCCGAGCGAGGTGGAGGACGTCGTCGCGGGCTGCGTGCAGCAGTACGGCGAGCAGTCGTGGAACGTCGGGCGCAACGCGTGGCTCCAGGCGGGCCTGCCGATCGAGACGCCCGCCACCACCGTCGATCGGCAGTGCGGCTCGGCCCAGCAAGCCGTCAACTTCGCCGCCGCCTTGATCGCCGCCGGCGTGCACGACGTGGCGATCGGCTCGGGCGTCGAGCACATGGGACACGTACCGATGGGGGTCGGCTTGAAGTGGACCGACGAGGTGGGAACCCCGTACCCGCCGGAGATGATGGAGCGCTACAACCTGATTCCGCAGGGGCTCTCGGCGGAGATGATCGCCGACCAGTGGGAGATCCCGCGCTCCGAGCTCGACGAGCTCGCGCTGCGCTCGCATCAGCTCGCCCATCGCGCCACGGAGGAGGGCCGGTTCGAGCGGGAGATCCTCCCGTTCAAGGTCAACGGCTCCACCTACGTGTCAGACCAGGGGATCCGTCCAGGCACCACGATCGAGGCGCTGGCCGAGCTCAAGCCGGCGTTCAAGCCCGACGGCAAGATCACAGCCGGTACCAGCTCCCAGATCTCCGACGGCGCTGCGGCGGTGCTGCTGATGGCGCGCGAGAAGGCCGACGCCCTCGGGCTGAAGCCCCGCGCCCGGATCGTGGATCAGACGACCGTGGGCGTCGACCCCGTGATCATGCTCACCGGCCCGATTCCGGCGACTCGGAAGCTCCTCGAGCGCAACGGGATGAAGATCGACGACATCGACCTGGTTGAGATCAACGAGGCGTTCGCGCCGGTGGTCGCGGCCTGGCGGCGCGAGCTCGAGCCCGACATGGACCGCGTCAACGTCAACGGCGGCGCGATGGCGCTCGGGCACCCGCTCGGGTCCACCGGCGCGCGGCTGATCACGACGCTGCTGCACGAGCTCGAGCGCTCCGACAAGGAGGTCGGGCTCGTGACGATGTGCTGCGGTGGCGGGCTTGGTACGGGAACGCTGATCCAGCGCGTATGAGCGTCAATCCGCCTGTGCGGTCGGGCGCATCAACAGCTCGTTGATCGCCACGTACGACGGACGCGAAACGATGTAGAGGATCGCGTCGGCGACGTCGGTGGCCTCGAGCCGCTGCACGCCGGCGAAGCGCTGCTGGATCCCTTCGCGGATCCCGGGGCGGTTGTGGCTCGAGAGCTCGGTGGCGGTAGCCCCGGGCTCGACGAGCGCCACGCGCACCTGGCGCTCGGCCACCTCCTGGCGCACCGACTCGCTGAAGGCGCCAATCCCGTGCTTGGTGAGGTTGTAGACGGCGCTACCTCGCCGGACCACGCGACCGGCGACCGAGCTGATGTTGACCATGTCGGCCACCTGGCGCGGGCTGTCCTGCGCGGCGCGGAGAAGGTGGGGGAGGGCGGCGTCAGCGCAGTTCAGGACCGCGCGGACGTTGATCTCGAGCATCTGCCACCACTCGTCGGTGGGCGCATCGACGACGGGACCGAGCAGCATCATCCCCGCGTTGTTGATCAGCGTGTCGAGCCGGCCGAGCTCCGTCACGGTGCGCTCGACCGCAGCCCGCGCCTGCGCCTGGTCGGTGAGGTCGGCCTCGATCACCAGAGCGGTGGCGCCGCCGTCGCGAATCCGCTGCGCCAGAGCCTCGAGCCGCTCAACGCGCCGGGCCGCGATCGCCACCGCCGCGCCGTGCTCAGCGAGCGCGCGCGCCGTCGCTTCCCCGATGCCGGACGAGGCGCCGGTAACGAGCGCGACGGTGCCGTCGAGAGTCATGAGGCCTCCCAGCGGAACCCGACCTGGGACGGCGCGGGGGCGAGCGGGCTCACCGGCAGCCCCGGCGGCGGTTCGTTCTGGTTGAACGGCACGGGCGCCAGGTCGTTCGGGGTGTCGGGATGGAACAGCGAGGCCAGGTACTGAGCCTGTCCGCGGCCGGGACCGAGCTCGAACTGCCCGCCGCTGTAGGCACCGATGCCGCGCTCGGCGCAATAGTCATAGGTCGCGCACAGCTTTTCCAGCCCACCGATCCGCGATGGCTTGAGGTTGACCATCCTCGGCGCGAACGGCAGCGCCTCGATGTCGGCGATGGAGTGGATCGGGGCGTCCCACGTGATCCGATCGTGCTCGTTCGCCAGCACGGCCGCTGTCTCGGGCGTGACCACGTCCGGATCCTCGATCCAGGCGTTCGGGAATGCCTCGACGACACGCTGGTAGAGCACCGGGTCGGGCGGCTGGTCGACGATCGTCCCCGTGTAGAGGCTCTTGAAGTCGACCGAGTCGACCGCGCCGGTCGCCACCAGCGCCGCGATCAGCTCCGGGGTCCAGGAGGACGTCGGGTCGAGCTTGAAGCGCAGCGTCGGGTACAGGTCGAGCCGGCGACGGATCGGGTCGAGCGTCGGCGGCTCGCCGAGGCGGAGTGAGACCACGAACGTCAGCGGCCGGGGCTCGCGACCGAGGCGCTTCCACAGCGGCTGGCCGGCCTGGGCGAGCGCGAGGTCCAGCGCGGCGCTGTGGAACGTCCAGCGGCGGTAGAGGCGCGAGACGTCGCGGACGGGCTCGACTGGAAACAGGTCAAGCGAGTCAACGAGCGCACAGAACTCCCCGAGCGTGAACCGTCCGGACAACGCAGAAGCATGGACCGGACCGGCGTCCTGGAATGCGATGTGGTCCAGGGCGTCATAGACGACGTCCTCGCCGACGCCCTCGAGCCCGCCGCCGGTCAGATGGACCACGGTGCTCAGGCGGTCGAAGCCGCTCGACACCTGAGCCTCCAGGCCCTCGAGCGTGTATCCGTCAACGTCGATCTCCAGGTCGGCGAGCAGATCGAACGTGCTCATCGCTCACCCCTCCCGGCCTGGGCTCCCTCGAGCCGCGCCACCAGGTCGTCCAGCTTCAGCTCCTCGAGGCCTTGGCCGACGGCGTCCAGCTCGCCGGCGCAGTACTCGACGAGGTCGCGGCCCTCCTTGACGAGCGACAGGGTCTCGCGCAGCCCGGCCTGACCGGAGTCGAGTCGGCGGATGATCTCCTCGATCCGGGCGACCGCGGTCTCGTAGGTGGGGGTGGCGGCGCCCGCAGGGGTGGGCTCCGGCGCGTTCATCGGACCTCCGCGTCGACGGCGTCGTCGTGGAAACGCAGCCGAACCTCGCGGGCGGCGCGGGCGGCCGCGGCCGAGCCCAGTGGCTCGCCGACGCGGTCCTCGACGAGCGCGTAGCCACGCGCGAGCGTCCGCGCGGGGTCGTGCGCCGCGAGCGAGAGCGCCAGCCGCTGGAGCTCGCGCTCGCGCCCGGACCGATCGGACGTCCGCGCCCGCTCGACGCTCCGACCGAGCACGAGCAGGTGGCGCCCGGTCCGGGCGCGGCCATCTGAAACCGCGCGGCGCGCGCTCGCGCGCATCTCCCGTGTCAGCTGGTGCAGGTGGCGGCGCTGGCGAGTGACGTGCTGAGCCGGCGCAGCGGCGAGGCGCTCGAGCATCCGGGCCCGCTCGACGATCGCTCGCCGGCTGTGCACCTCGAGCCTTCGGGCGGACGAGGCCAAGGCAGCCCGAGCGGCGTCGCAATCGATCGGGACCGCGGCTTCGGCGGCGTGGGTAGGCGTCGAGCAGCAGACGGCGGCCACGTCGTCGATCAGCGTGCGGTCGGTGTGGTGGCCGACCGACGAGATTACCGGCACCCGCAGCAGCGCGACCGTCCGGCACAGCGCCTCGTCGCAGAACGCGAACAGGTCGGCCAGCGAGCCGCCGCCGCGCGCGACGATCACGACATCGACCTCGGAAATCGCCGCCAGCTCGCGGAGCGCACCGGCGATCCGGGGCGCCGCGTGGCGGTCCTGCACGGGCACAAACGCCCACACGAGCCGCCCAGACCAGCCGCGCCGGCGCAACCCCGCCAAGACGTCGTCGCGAGCCTTGCCGCGTTCCCCGGTGACCACCCCGATCGTGCGCGGGAGCAGCGGTCGTTCCAACCACTTCTGTGGATCGAACAGGCCCTCGGCGTGCAACCGCCGGCGGAGCTGCTCGAGCTGGACGAGCAGGTCGCCCTCACCGGCGATCCGCAGCTCTGACACCGCGAACGTGAACGACGGGGAGGACGAGGCGCTGCCAGGGTAGTAGTCGCAGCCACCGCCGACCACGACCCGAAGCCCGTCGACGAGAGCGACGCCCAGAGCCTCGAAATCAGAGGCCCACATCGAGCATGGCAGTGCCCCCTGGGCGTCGCGTAGCTCGAAGTAGACCCGCGCCCGGCTCGATCTGAACCCCCAGACCTCGCCGGCCAACTGAACGCGCGCGAACTCGAGCAGCCTGCGCTTGAGCTTGGCGGCGTAATCGCCGACGGGCCAGGGCCCGGGCAGGTCGCTGTCGGGAATCGCTTCGGTAGCGGCCGCGGAATGAGTCGGGGACATCGTCTGACCGAGGCTACCGGGAGACCCGGCAGCGCCGCACGGATACGATGCCCGGCTATGGATCTGACACTGTCACCGGCCGAGGAGGCGTTCCGCGACGAGCTGCGGGAATGGCTTGCGGCCAACAACCCCGGGCGCGAGCCGGCCGGCGACGAGGCCGCGTTCGAGTTCCGTCTCGCCTGGCAGCGCAAGCTGCACGAGGCCGGATGGGCCGGCGTCTCCTGGCCCAAGGAATACGGCGGTCGCGGCGCCACGCTGATCGAGCAGGCGATCTTCAACGAGGAGGTGGTCCGCGCGCGGACGCCGTCGGTGGCCAACGTGCTCGCGCTGGCGATGGGCGGCCCGACCGTGATCGCGCACGGGACGGAGGAGCAGCGAAAGCGCTACCTGCCGCCGATCCTGTCCGGCGACGAGATCTGGTGCCAGGGGTTCTCCGAGCCCGGCGCCGGCTCGGACCTGGCATCGCTGAAGACGCGCGCGGTGCGCCACGGCGACGAATGGGTCGTGACCGGGCAGAAGGTGTGGACGACGTTCGCGCACCACGCCAAGTGGTGCATGCTGGTGGCGAGGACCGACCCCGACGCGCCCAAGCACAAGGGGCTGACCTACTTCCTCATGGACATGGAGCAGGACGCCGTTCAGGTCCGTCCGCTGCGCCAGATCACCGGCGAATCGGAGTTCAACGAGCTGTTCATCGAGGAGGCGCGGATCCCGCACGAGAACATCGTCGGCGCCGAGGGCGAGGGGTGGGCGGTGGCGATCACCACGCTCATGCACGAGCGCGCGACGCTGGCGTTCGGCCTCCAGGTGAGCGTCCAGATCGCGCTGCGAGAGCTCATCGACTCCGCGCACGAATCCCGCGGGGAGAACGGGCACGTGGCCACCGAGGATCCGGTGATCAGGCAGCACCTCGCGCAGCTGGTGATCGAGGCGGAGGTGCTCCGCCTCAACGCCTACCGCGGGCTCACTGCGATCATGCGCTCGGGCGTCCCGGGTCCTGAGGGATCGCTCGGCAAGTGGCACTGGTCCGAGGTCAACCAGTCGCTGGCCGAAGTCGCGATGGAGATCGCCGGGCCTCGAGCGATGCTGGCCGACGACAACTGGACCTACCGCTTCCTGCGCTCCCGGGCCAACTCGATCGAAGGCGGGACGACCGAGATCCTCAAGAACATCGTCGCCGAGCGGGTCCTCGGACTCCCGCGGATGCGCTGACCGCGCCACGAGCGCCAAGGAGCCGATCAAAAGATGAACTTCGGATTCTCCGACGACCAGCAGGCGATCAAGCGCACGGCCCGTGATTTCCTGGCCGCACGCTATCCGCTCGCGACCGTGCGCCAACTCGCCGAGGACGACCGCGGGTTCACCGATGCGCAGTGGCAGGAACTCGTCGAGCTCGGGTGGCCCGGGGTGATCATCCCCGAGGACAGCGGCGGCCTCGGCCTCGGCGTCGTCGAGCTGGTGGTGATCGCCGAGGAGATGGGCTACGCGCTCGCCCCCAGCCCGTGGTTCTCGACCACGTGCGCGGCGTTGATGCTGACGGCGGCCGGCACCGAGGAGCAGCGCGAGCGCTGGCTCGAGCCGCTGGCGAGCGGCGAGCGGCGGGGCACGCTGGCCGTCTGGGACGAGCACTCGGGGTGGGCGCCCGACCACTCGGAGGTCGAGCCCACGCCCGACGGCACGCTGTCGGTCACCAAGATCGCCGTGCCCGACGCCGACGCGGCCTCCTTCCTGATCCTCAGCGGAGCCGACGGCCGCCACTACCTGGTCGAGCGCGATGCTCCGGGCGTGACGGTCGAGCCCGAGGCGCCGATCGACCCAACGCGCAAGCTGTACCGGGTGACCCTCGACGGCGCTCCGGCGCAGGCGCTCGAGCACGCGTCCGACCGGATCGGCGGCGTATACGCGGCGATCGTCACCCTGCTCGCCGCCGAGAACGTCGGCGCGGCTCAGCGCGCGATGGAGATGGCGGTCGAATACGCGAAGGACCGCACCCAGTTCGACCGGCCGATCGGCTCATACCAGGCGGTCTCGCACCGCTGCGCGCAGATGCTGCTCGAGGTCGAGGGCGCGCGGTCGCTGTCCTACTGGGCCGGCTGGGCGCTCGACCACGAGCCCGACACCGGGCCGCGTGCCGCGTCGATGGCCAAGGCGTACGCCGGCGACGCGGGCTTCCGCGTGACCGCATCGGCGCTTCAGGTGCACGGCGGGATCGGCTTCACGTACGAGCACGACCTCCACTTCTTCCTCAAGCGCGCGTTCGCGAACGCGCACGCCTTCGGCGACTCGCGCTGGCACCGCGACCGCGTGGCGGATCTCGCCGGCGTGTGAACCGGCGCGCCCGCCGCCAGCGAAGTCACACAGTGACTGCGCGGTCACAGGGCGCGGACCGTGACTTCCGGCCCGCGCCCTGCAGCGCTTCAGCTACGGCACGACGTAGTTGACCGACGTTCCCCAGTTGGCGTTGCCGTCCCGGGTCCCGCCGCAGGTTCCGATCGTCAGCGTGAACGCGGGTGGCGCGCAGTTTGGGTACTGGATGTACTCGCTGGAGAAGTACAACCGGTCGGTGCCGGGCATGAAGATACCCCAGCCGTAATCACCCCAGCGTGGCCGGGTCCCGCCTGGGTAGCCCTGGTACTCGCTGAATCCGTCTTGCGGTGACTTCCCAAGGTCCGCAATGTTGATCACCGACCCCGTCAGTCCACTTGATGTTGCCGTCAGCCGGCCATAGGCGGAACTTGGATAGTAGCCGCCCTTGTCCGCGCCCGTTGGCCCGCCGTTGCCGCTGAGCGTGAACGACATGATCGCCCCGTCGTTGCCGCCGGTGCCTTCAGCGGCCATCGCCGGGAACAGCATGTCTTCGTGGGCCGCAGTGACGTAACCCTGATCGGTCAGGGTGAACTGGTGGGTCTTATCGAACGAGCCGGTATCGACCACGAAGTACAGCGCGCCTGCGTGCGTCTCCGTGCCGGAATTCCACTGCTGGTTGACCTCCGTCGGGGTCGCGCCCCACAGTGAACCCTGCGCCTGCGAGGCCTGGAACATGAAGTCCCCGTTGGTGTTGAGTCCGTTTTCGGGACACGATGCAGGCGGTGGGTTGCCTGTACTCAGGCCGGCGGCACCGCATTCGTTACCGAGCGGAATCGGCCCCGCTTTCTGGGGAGCCAGGAACCCATTGGGGGTCTCTGGGTCGTAGTAAGGGTTCGTGCCGGTGAATATCTGACCGCCGAACTTGACGGCGCTGCAGCCGCCGCAGCCGCCGGTGTCCAGGTTGTGAAGGCCGGTCCAATACCACACGCCCATCCGGTTGTCACCGTACGAGGTGACTTGGGGGATTCCCGCGAAACTGTTGAAGTCCAGGACGTCCATCATGAACCCGGACCCGTTGTAGTGGTTATCGAACTGACCGGAGTCCGCCGGCTGGGCGGGGATCACCGCCACCCAGCAGTCGACGCCCGCGGGGGTTGTCGATGTGCCCGCACACGGCCCGTCCGGGGTCGCGAGCAGGCCCATGTTCTCGCGTGCAACGTTGAAGTTGGTGTTCGGGCCTCCGTTTGACAGCGTCACTCTACGCCCGTGCTCGAGCGCGCTCTTGTCGAAGGCGAACTCCTGCGCGCCGTTGAAGAAGCCGCCGCCGAAGCCGGGCGCCGCGCCGGTGTTCAGCGGGAATTCGTCGTAGAACAGCAGGAACGCGTCCCGCGTCACGCCGATCTTGGCGAAGTCGTTCAGCAGGTACGGATAGCCGGGCTCCTTCGGGTTGTAGTCGGCATTCACGTAATACACGTAGTAGGGCCCGGTCGGGCTGGAGCCCTGGCTCACCGCGATGCCCTCGTAGCACTCGTTGGCGACGGCCGAGAAGCAGCCGGTGAACGCGCCGCCGGTGCTCTCGGGGCTCGCCGAGACGATTTCGGTGAAGAACCAGTGGCCGCCGTTGCTCGGGTCGAACTCGCACGACGGATCGCCGCCGCTGCTCCATGCCCGGCTGGTCAGCCCCATGATCGTGTCGAGGGAGATCGGCGCGGACGTGCGCTGCAGCGCGCTGTTGAAGACCAGGATCTCGCCGATGTTGTTGGTCTCCACGACCGAGCCGTTGCCGGCACACAGGCCCTGGTCTGGGGGCTCAACGTCCGAGAACTCGTTGGTCGTGTGTGTCGCGCTGTCGACGGCGTTCAGCCCCTTGACGCCGGTCGCGCCGCCCGCCGAGGAGCTGATCGTGTCGCAGCCCAGGGTGAGCGGCTGGCACCTGACGGTCGGGATCACGGGGGTAGAGGCCTGCGCGACGTGAGCGGTCGCGCGGACATGGCTCTCCTTGACGTAGCCTTGTGCTGCCAGGCCCGCCGTCGTCGGGGCCGGCATCTGATGCAAGCCGGATCCCCCGGCTGGGGCAGCCAGGGTGGCCGGCGCGTTGGTCGTGGTCGGCGAGGACGGCGTCGAGGTCGTCGTGTACGGACCCGTGAGCAGCGAGCAACCGCTCTTGCAGCCTGTCGCCGCAGGACCGACGAACGTCGGCGTCAGTGGGCCATAGGTGATCGTGGGGTTCGAGCTGGCCGCATGCGCTGTGACCTTCTTGGCGCTGCCCGTGGCCGCCGAAGCGCCCACGAGGACGGCGACCAGCAGCACTGAGACGGACAACAGAACCAACCGGTTGCGCGTGATGCTCTTACGCATGCTTGCCTCCCCTCAGGCGGGGGTCCCGGTCCCCGACGACAACCACAAGCATCACCCGCCGACACGCCACACAACGGTTGCAGAGCGGCACGCACCAAGTCATCTGCGCCTCCCGATATGAGGCCCGCCCCAGGCACGGGCCGGTTGTCACGATGCGAGCCGCAACCTATACCCGCTAGGCGCTGTGCGCAAGTGCCTCGGCCCGGTCCGTGGCGGCCAAGACCTGCACGCCGCTAAACGGGACGCGCGCTAGGGGAATCCGTGCTCGTCGGGGTTACTCTCGGGAGGCTCGCCCGGAGTGAGGACGATCTTGCCGTGCTCAGCGTCCTCCACGAGCACCGCCGGGTCCGCGGTCTGGAACCACTTCCGGTGGAAGAAGGTCGGGAAGAACGGCCACGAGGCGAACATCAGGATCACCCCGAGGATCAAACCGCCGATTCCGACGAAGATCGGAACCTGGATCCCGATGAACGGCTTGGAGTAGTTGTTGCCCGCCGTGTTGTAGTACTGGTACGCCCTGATGCCGACGTAGGCCATCATGATGCCGCCCACGACCGGGATCAGGCCCGCGAGGAAGAAATTGCGGACGCTCTTGAACAGGTCGCGACGGAAGTACACGGCGCAGGCGAGCCCGGTGAACCCGTAGTAGAAGCAGACGGCGAAGCCGAGGGCCGAGATCGTGTCGCCGAGCACGTTTTGGTTGGGGTTGAAGGCGAGCAGAGCCACTGTCCACAGGATTGACAGGCCGCCCATCAGGACCGTCGAGTAGCTTGGGGTCAAGAAGCGCGGATGCACCCGTCCGAATGCGGACGGGATCGCGTCCCACTTGGCCATCGACAGTGTCGTGCGAGCGGTCGGCAGGATCGTCGTCTGCGTCGACGCCGACGCCGATGTCAGGACCGCGATGATGAGCAGCTTGTCGAGCGGGGAGCCGAACACTGCCTTGCCGAGTGCATTCAGCACGTCGTTCTGATTGTTCGGATTGGCGAGGAATGCGGTTCCGTGGTACGCCTGGCCGGCGGCGGTGACCAGGACGTAGATCAGCAGCAGGATCAGGGTCGAGACGACCGCGGCCTTGCCGGGTCCGCGGTGGCGGTCGCGCGACTCCTCGTTGACCGCCACGCCCGAGTCCCAGCCCCAGTAGATGAATATGCCCAGCAGCACCGCGGGGACCAGCGCGCTCCAGCTGAGGTCGAATGGGTTGAACCACGACGCCGTGACGTGAATCGAGCCGGTCGGGTTGTTCGCGTACACCTTGACCAGAGCGACGACCGTGAACAGCGCGAGCGTGACGATCTCGAATCCCAGCAGAATCGTCTGGACGCGCGCCGAGAGCTCGATTCCGCGGTAACAGATCCACGTCATGACCACGATCCAGACGACCGCACCCACGATCAGCCAGAAGTTGTTGGGCGCGCCAGCCGAGCGGAAGAGGAGGAAGGTGTAGCTGCTGGCAATTGCCGCCAGCGACGCCATCACGATGATGTCGGCGAGGAAGATCGCCCACCCGTTGATCCAGCCGATTTGCGGTCCGAACGCGCGTGTCACCCACGCGAACGTCGTCCCTGCGTCGGGATCGGCGAGGTTGAGGAAGCGGTAGCCGACCGATACGAACAGAATCGGGATGAACGAGACGATCAGGACCGCCGGCGCATGCACGCCAACGCCGGTGACGGCGACGATGAACCCGAGCGTCGCGGCGAGGCTGTACGCCGGCGCGGTCGATGCGATCGCGATGACGAGATTCGAGATGTAGCCGAGCGCGTCGGGCTTCAGGCCCTTGGCGCCGGGAGCGCTGGTGTCGACGACCCCAGGCTCGGAAGTGATGGTTGAACTCTCCAAAGTGCTGCGAAACCTATGCGGACCACCGCAGGGTGGCAAGGCGCTAGTGGATCACAAAGTATGGCTCCTTTGGACAAAACGTCCAAAGGCCCCGCCGGTACGGTGCGCCGAGATGGCTGAAGCTCAGGTGTCGGTCGCCGTTCTTGGCGCCGCGGGAACGATTGCGCCAGCGATCGTCCACGACCTCGCCGAGTCCGACGAGGTCGCGAGCATGACGCTGCTCGACCTCGACGCCGCGAAGGCAGCCACGGTGGCGAACGAGCATGGGGGTGGCAAGGCGACGGCGGCGCGGGCGGACGCGCGGGACGTCGACGCGCTCGCCGAAGCCATCGAAGGCGCGGACGTGCTGCTGAACACCGCGTCGTACCGGATCAACCTGGACGCGATGCGCGCCTGCCTGAAGGCCGGATGCCACTACCTCGACCTCGGGGGGCTGTACCACGTCACGCTGGAGCAGCTCGAGCTGTCCGCCGAGTTCGAGCGGGCCGGGCGGTTGGCGGTGCTCGGGATCGGGTCGAGTCCGGGCAAGACCAACCTGATGGCCGCGGAGGCCGTGGCGCGGCTGGGCGAGGGCGCCGAGGGGATCGACAAGATCGAGGTCTGCGCCGCCGGCCGCGACCCCGCCGCGCCGAACGACGGCCGCCTCCGGCCGCCCTACGCGATCCAGACGCTGATCGATGAGCTCAGCGTTGAAACCGGTGGTGCTCGAGGACGGGTACCCGGTTGAGATCGAGCCGCTCAGCCCGGGCGGGACCGTCGACTACGGCGACCCGATCGGCTCGGGCGAGACGATCTACACGCTGCATTCCGAGCTGGCGACGTTCGGAGATAGCTTCGGGTGCCAGGGCGCGACGTTCCGCCTGTCGCTGGCGCCGGCGCTGCTCGAGCGCCTTGAGCAACTCGCGCACGCGACGCCGGAAGAGGTGCAGGCGGCCGCTCGCGACGCGGCCTCGCCGTCGAACGAGACGGTGTCGGTCCACCTCGTGATCGCCCGTGCCATCGACGGCGAGATCATGATCGCCCGTGCGATCACCAGCCCCCATTTCGGGCTCGGCGGATCGGTTGTGTCGACCGCCGCGCCGTCAGCCGCCTGCGTCCGCCTGTTTGCGCGGGGCGCGCTGACCGCGACGGGCGCTCAGCCACCCGAGCGCTGCATCGATCCCGGTCTGATGTTCGCGGAGCTCGAAACGCGCGGGTGCGCGTTCAGCTTCAGCGGGACGAGTTGACCGCCGCGTCGCGTTCCTGATCTCGCAGCCACGCGACCGTCTCGGCGAGCCCGGCGCGAACATCGACCCGCGCCTCCCAGCCGAGCAGGCGCCGCGCCTTCTCGACCGACGGCCAGCGCCGCTGCACGTCGACCTCGAAGGTTGGGAGGTGGCGGAGCTCGAACTGCGCCGGGTCGTTGCCGCACACCTCCCAGATCAGCCGCGCCAGCTCGGCCACTGTCAGCTCCTGCGAGGCCGAGATGTTGAAATCCTCGTTCTCGCCGGCGGGCGACGCCATCGCGGTCACGATTCCGTCCGCGATGTCGTCGACGTGGGTGATCGTGCGCGATTGCTCGCCGGAGCCGAAGATCTCGAGCGGGCGCCGGCCGGTGAGCGCCTTGTGGATCAGGTCGGGCACGGCGTGGGCGATCCCCGGCTCGTCGGCGTCGGGCATCTCGCCCGGGCCGTACGCGTTGAACGGGCGGCAGATCGTGTAGCTCAGGCCGTGCTGGTCGTGCGCGGCGCGGGTGTAGACCTCGCCGGCGAGCTTCGAGAACCCGTAAGCGGAGCGCGGGGTCAGGCAATCGGCCAGGTGCGCCTCGGTCGTGGGGAACTCGGTCGCGCGCTCGAACACCATCGACGAGGAGACGTACACCAGGCGCTCGACATCGAGATTGACCGCGGCATGGACGATCGCGCCGGTCAGCGCGTTGTTGACCTCTGTGAGCGTGAACGGGAGCTTGTGGAAGTTCGCGATCCCGCCGACGATCGCGGCCAGGTGGATCACGTGCGAGCAGCCGTCGACCGCCGCGTGAGCTGTGGCTGACTCGCGTAGGTCGGTCGTGTGGATCTCGCACCCCTCGCGCATCCACAGCGGCGGCCGGCGGTAGTCGGCGACGCGCACCTCCCACTGGCTGTCGGCCAACAGGCGCCTGACCACGGCCGAGCCGATCGTCCCGGCGCCACCTGTGACGAGCACGCGGCTCATCCGGACGGCCTGCCTTCGGGCGCCGAGACCGAGCCGGCGGCGCGGAGCAGCGCCGAGGTCTCGGCGCCGTAGACGAACACCTGCCCGGTGCCGAGCGCGTCCCACGGATCGACGAGCAGGCAGTCCGGGGAGGCTCGATCCACGATCTCGGCGAGCGCCGCGCGTCCTTCGAACGCCGAGTGGTTGGTGGCGACGATCACGACGTCGGCGTCGGCGACCGCCTGATCGAGGGGCTGGGTCGGCGACGGAGCGTGCGGATCGCACACGGCGACGTCGGCCAGCTCGCGCTCGAGCAGCCTGATCAGCTTGGGCGAGAGCGAGTCGCGCTCATCGTCGGTGTCGCGCTTGAAAGTCAGCCCGAGGACGGCCACCTTGCGGTTCGACAGCGTCCCGATCCGCCGCTTGATCCCCTCGACCAGGAACAGCGGCACCGACTCGTTCACGCGCGAGACGGCGAGCAGCATGCCGGGCGCAGCGGACCGCTCCTCCGAGAACGCGAAGTCCTTGCGCAGGCAGGTGCCGGCGGTCATCCCCGGCAGCGAGATCCCGCCGCGGGGATAGTCGCGGTTGATCAGGTCGATCACCTCGAACACGTTGGCGTCGTAGCGCTCGCAGTCCATCATCAGCAGGTTCGGGAGCGCGAAGGTCGTGTAGCGAAGGATGTTCGTCCAGATCTTCGCGAGCTCGGCCTGGACCGGGGTGGTCCTGACAATCGGGGCGCCGAACACCGAGAACGTGCTCGCGGCGCGCTCGGTCGAGGCCTCGCCGACGCCGCCGACGATGCAGGGAAGCGTCGAGATCTCCTCGACGAACCGCCCGGCCGCGATCCGCTCGGGAGCGTGCGCCACGAACAGGTCCTCACCGACGCGCAGCCGCCGTCGCTTCTCGAGATAGCCGGCGACGAACTCGGTGGTGCCGGGCGCGATCGTCGAGCGAAGGATCAGGGCGTGCCCGGGGCGCAGCATCGGGAGCAGATCGTCGACGGCCGCGCGCACCTGGCGCAGGTCGCTCTCGATATGGGAGAACGACGGCGTCCCGATCGTGATCACGATGTCGTCGGCCCGGGCGGCGTCCACGGCGCGCTCGGCGAGGTCGAGGCGCCCGCTGGCGATCACGCGGTCGAGCATTTCCTGGGTTCCGGGCTCGCTGAACGGCATCCGGCCGGCGCGGATCGCGTCGAGCACGCCCTGGTCGTGGTCGACGCCGAGCACGCTCAGCCCACGGTCGGCGAAGCACAGCGCGAGCGGCAGCCCCACGCGCCCGAGACCGATCACCGAGACGGACCTGGGGGTGTTCACGACGGCCTCAGACGCCAGCGTCGCCCGAGGCGGCGTCGGAAGCGGTCGCCGCGGAAGCGGTCACGCTGCGCAACGGCGTCAGGCCAGGCTCGGCCTGATGGCCGCGGACCTCGCCCACGAACGCGATGCGGTTCAGCCGAGCGATCTCGCGCTCGCCCTCGATCCGGGCGGGGTGGTCGACCGGTAGCCCGCGGATCAGCTTGCGGATTCGCTCGCGCAACTGCAGCGCGAAATGCGGCGTCGATGCGCCCATCAGCTGACGAACGTCCTCGATCGTCACTTCGCGCCCGGGGCGCAGCCGGTCTGGATGCTCTTCTTGGCTCATTTCTGCGTTGTCTGCGGGACCACTTCTAGAAGGCTATCCATCTGAGCCTGAACTGCTACCGAGATCGTGCTCGGGTCGCCGATCACCCACCCGTGGTTGTACACCGCGGCGGTCGGGCCCTCGGCCGTGTAGCCGGGCGTGGCGTAGTCCAGGAAGAAGCTCAGAACCGACTGGGGAAGCACGGTGGGGCTGTCGAGCAGCAACTGCGGGCCATAGCTGCCGCTGGCCGACAGCGGGGCGGAGGCGGCCGCGTCGAGCGGGCGGCTGGCGTTGAGCAGCGTGTAGCCGTGACCGGGGCTCCGCATTGCCCACCCGAAGCTGCCGGGAACGTGGACGCACGCCTGTCCGAACGGGCACGGCGGGTCGCGGTAGACCGCGAACGCTACCGAGTTCGCCGCCGGGTCCTCCGCCCCCACCCGGGCAACGGTCCCGTACTTCTGAAGCTGGGTGAGGATCGTGTTGGGGATCACGCTGGGCGGGCCCAGCACGTAGATATGGGGCATCTGATCGGACTGCAGCGCCGACGCGGTCGCGGCCGGAATCCCGGTCGAGTTCACGAACAGGACCGGATCGCCGCTCTCGGCGGCCCAACCGGCCGCCGGCATCGCGTACGCGGGGTCGTCGGCCGACGCGATCACGACGTCGGGTGTGCTCGACGTGCCGGCGGCCGCGCTCGCGAACTTGTCGATCGCCGCGGTCAACGCGTACGGCCCGGCCGCGGCGATCGCCGCGCTGCGCAGGCCCTTGACCGCGGGGACGTCGCCGATGCGGATCACCTGCGCTCCTTTGATCGAGCCGGAGCCTGTCGGGGCGAGCAGGTTGAGCGCGTTGGTGGTGGCCGGTGGCAGCGCCCCGCTCCCAGAGAGGAGGATCGGCGCATGGATCGGGGACGCCATCAGCACGGAGGCGGCGATCGCTGCCTCCCAGTCGTCGGTCGGGGCGATTGTCACCGCCGCCGGGTGGGTGCCTGCCACCTGCGATGGAAACACCGCGAGCGCGACGCCGGCGGCGTCGGAGATCGGGTCAACGCCGGAAACCCGCGTGGTGTTCTTGGTGGCGAGGATGGGAAAGCCGGTGCCGGCGGCGGGCAGCGCCGCGCTCGAGCCTGTGCTCGTGGTCCTGATGATCAGCCGGGTGGCGCCCCCGCCGCACCCGGCGATCGACACGCAAGCGGCGAGCCCGGCGATCCACGCAATCCATCGCATCGCGCCGGACGTTAGCGAGGCGGGTGGTCAATCGGCGCACGTTGCGTAGAAGCCAGATCTACGCAACGTGCGGGAAAAGCGGAACCTGGCGGTCGACGGCGAAGTCTCCGATAGATGTATATTGCCGCGACGCCGAATCCGCGGGCCTCGACATCCGCGGAGCGGGGGACCCAGTTCCTTGGGGCGAGTCCCGCGGTGAACCCGCGGGAGGCGCAGGCTCTTTTAGCGCCAGCCCGTCAGCTAACCCCGCAGGCCCACGAAAGAGAGTTTTGCGGGTAGCCCATCTAATACTCCCGACCCTGGCTGCGTTCGCGCTGGCGGGGGCCCCGAGCGCGAGCGCCAACGCGCGGGGCGGAGCCACCTCGGCCGGCGGCGCGAGCGCCGCAACGCCGACCAGCGCCGGCGCCATGACCGAACCCAGCTTCAGCGGTCCGACGCAGGGCCCTGGCCAATGCACGGCCACCCCCTCCGCCACCGCCACATCCGGCGGCGCCGGCATCGGCGGCACGGGCAGCGCGAACACGACCAGCGCCGCGCTCCCATGCCCCCACCCGACCGTGTCGGGCATGACCGGCAAGATCATCAACGGGCTCGCCTACGCGCCCGCCGACGCGCCGCTGCAGGTCCAGGAAGTGATCTGGGCGGGCGACAGGATCCGCTTCAAGCCCTACATCTACGCCGGCGGCCACGGAAAGTGGAACGACGCCGGATACGACTGCTCGGGCACCGTCTCGTACGTCCTCCACGCGGCGCACATGTTGAAGGTGTCGATGGACTCGAGCGAGTTCGAGACGTGGGGACAGAGCGGCGCCGGTCAGTGGATCACGGTCTATACGAACCCGGGGCACGCGTTCATCGAGGTCGCGGGGATCCGGCTCGACACGTCGGCCGAGCAGGACCCGAATCCGCCTCCGGGCACCGGCCCGCGTTGGCGGCCCGTGATGACGAGCACCGCCGGTTTCATGGCCCGGCATCCCGTAGGGCTGTAGCAAGCGCGCGGCGCCCGGCGTCATTTCCCTGCGTGTGGCGCCCACGGAGCGTGCGCTCGTACGTTCCGCCCCGCTACGCTTGAAGGGCTCGCACAGAAACAGCCAAGGAGGATGCGATGCCGGGCCTTTCCGGGCGCATGTCGACAGTCATCAAAGCGAAGATCTCGAAGCTACTAGACCGCGCCGAGGACCCTGCGGAGACGCTCGAATACAGCTACCAGAAGCAAATCGAGCTGCTCCAGAACGTCAAGAAGGGGATCGCCGACGTCGTCACCTCCAAGAAGCGCCTGCAGCTTCAGGAGCAGAAGCTCCGCGACCAGGTGGTGAAGCTCGACACGCAGGCCCGCCAGGCGCTGGCCGCCGGCAACGAGGATCTCGCGCGCACCGCGCTCGAGCGCAAGAACGTCGCCCAGACCGAGCTGCAGTCGCTCGACTCGCAGATCGCGCAGCTCGAGCAGCAGCAGGAGCAGATGACCGCCTCCGAGCAGAAGCTGCGCGCCAAGATCGAGCAGTTCCGGTCGAAGAAGGAGGTCATCAAGGCCCAGTACTCGGCCGCCGAGGCGCAGGTCCGGATCTCCGAGGCCGCGACGGGCGTCGGCGAGGAGATGGCCGACGTCGGCCTCGCGATGCAGCGAGCACTCGACAAGACCGAGAACATGAGGGCGCGGGCGGACGCGGTCCAGGAGCTGGAGGCGGCCGGCACGTTCGAGGACCTGACCCAGCTCGGCTCCGGTGAGGACGACATCGACCGCCAGCTCAGGGAGCTGTCGAGCACCAGTGAGGTCGACTCCGAGCTGGCGAAGATGAAGGCCGAGCTCGGGAGCGGGTCGCCCTCGAGCGCGGGCGAGCTCGGCGCCGGCGCCGCGCCGGCTGAGGCCGAGCAGGCCGGCCCGTCGCAGGGGCAGGCCCCGTGATCGTCCGGATCGCCACCGAGGCCCAGTACGAGCTGGGGGACGACGACGTCCCCGAGTTGGAACGGCTCGACAACGAGGCGGTGGCGACCTGCGAGGGCAATGACGAGCAGCGGTTTCGCGAGACGTTCGCGCGCCTGATCGCGTTCGTCCGCGAGAAGGGGCATCCGGTGGGCGAAGATCGGCTCGACGCCTCCGACGTCATCCTCCCGCCGCCCGACGTCTCCTTCGAGGAAGCCAGGGCGGAGTTCAGCGGCGAGGGCCTGATTCCGGGCTGAGTCACGCCCCGGGCGCCGGCGCCCGTCAGTTTCACGCGACGTTCAGCGGGAAGCCTCTTCGAAAGAGAAGAGGAGGTTGAGAGTATGTCCACCGTACTGATCATCGTGATCGTCGTGGTCGCGATCATCGTCGTGTCCGCGCTGCTATTCGCCATGACTCGAGGCCGTCGCGTCGCAGCGGAGCGACGTCGCCAGCGCGTGCTGGAATCCCGGCGGGAGCAGGCCGTTTCCGAGCACCGTCAGGTGGCGGAGGCCCGTACCGGGCGCGCAGAGGAATCCGAGCATCGCGCCCGCCTGGCAACCGCCAGGGCCGAGCGTGACCGGGCCGAGGCGCGGTTGCACGAAGAGAGCGCCCGCGCGCACGAGCTCGGGCTCGCCGACGACCAGCTCATGAGCGATGACCCGGATGAGACCGGGCGCGAGCGTGTTGACAACGGCGACCGCGTAGATGAGCGCGACGTCGACGAGCGCGGCATCGACGACCGCGAGGAAGTCGCCGCCGACTCGCGGCGCCAGGTCAGCGACCGCTAAACGGAACGCGACCACCCCGCCGGGCAAGGATGCCCGGCGGATGGTGTTGGCCCCGGGGAATTCGGCGCCGGACGGTATTGGGTGCTCGTCACCTGTCAGAGCCGAATTCCCCATGGATGCCGGCGAAGCCGGCCCCAAAGAACCCCCTAGATCGGGGTTCCCCAAAGTGGGAACCATCGCTCGAGCTCCTGCTCGACCGGAAGTTCCTTGCCGATCTGCGCCTTGAGCACGAACTCGCGCTCGTTGTCGCGCTTCTCGCCACCCGGGGCCGGGGCGAACGGATAGAACGCCCCGCGCTTGTAGTTGTAGATCCAGTAAACGGCGCGCTTGCTGCGCTCGTCGTTGAACCCGAACACGGCGCACAGCACGCGGTCGCCGTAGCCACCGGCCTCGAGTGCGCTGCTGACGGCGTTGATGCCGACGACGAGGTCGTCGAAGTCGCTGCCGCGGAGCACGAGCCACCGGAAGCCATACGTGTCGTCAGAGCTCGTCACGGTGGTCCCGCTGTCCGACGCGGTGGCGCGGACGACTTCCTCCATGTCGTGGACGATTGCGTCGAAGTCCGCGGTGGCGAGCGGCTGGAACACGATCGCGGCCGCGCCGCGGGTGGTCAGGCCCATCGACGTCTCCATCGTCACGTACGCAGTGCTCATCGCGAACAGCCGATCGGGCGCCGGCTGCGCCAGCTTGCGACGACCCATCAGGACGTCGAGGAAGCCCACTCCCTTTACGCGGTGCCCTGGAGCTGAGCCTCGAGGCGCTGCAGCCGCTCGATCCTCGCCGTCAGCGGCGGGTGCGTCGAGAACAGCCCGCCGACGGTCTGCTTGACCTTCGGCGGGAAGATGTAGAACGCCGCGAGCTCGCTCGAGGCGGCGCGCAGATCGCGCTGGGGGACGCGCGCCATGCCGCCGTCGATCTTCAATAGGGCGCTGATCAGGGCGCTCGGCCGGCCGGTGAGGATCGCCGAGCCGCGGTCGGCGGCGAACTCGCGGTAGCGCGAGAGCGCCTGGAGCAGCAGGAACGAAATGATGTAGACGGCCGCGGACACCAGGATCACGACGAAGAAGCCGTTGTTGTTCTGGTTATTGCGGTTGCCGCCGCCGAACCCGCCGCCGAACAGGAACCCGAACTGGGTGATGAACGCGGCGATCGAGGCGAAGAAGCTCGCGATCGTCATCACGACGACGTCGCGGTTCTGCACGTGCGTGATCTCGTGGCCGAGGACGGCCTCGAGCTCAACGGGGTCGAGCAGCTGGAGGATCCCGGTGGTGGCGCACACGGTGGCGGTCTTCGGGGAGCGCCCGACGGCGAACGCGTTCGGCATCGGAGTCTGCGCTACCGCAACCCGCGGCTTGGGGATGTTTGCCTGGACGCAGAGGCGATCGATGATCGCGTGCAGTTGGGGCGCCTGCTCCGGGGTCACCTGCCGCGCGCCCATCGAGGCGAGCGCGATCTTGTCCGAGGTGAACAGCTGGAGGGCAAACAGGCCGGCGGCGACGATCGCGATCGTCACGGCGCCGGCGCCGGAGGCGATCAGTACCGCGACAAGGACGGCATACACGAGCCCGAGCAGGAAGATCGTGAACAGCATTCGGGCCTGGAGTCCGGTATCGCGACCAAATGAGTTTTTATTGGCCATGGTGCTCTTAATGGTGGCAGACGGGGTAACTGGTTTCTGAGGCGTCTCTATGAATATGAGAAGTGATGGGAATTCGCGGTCGCGTCCGGTCTAGGGGGCTGGTGCATAGCGCCCGGGCGTATCTCGCCGGCGCCGGCACCACCGGCTCTTTGCTGGCCGTGGCTGCGCTTGTATTCATCGTAGCCAGTGCGCTCGTGGCCTTCCGTGGCTGGCCGCACGTCGCGGCCGCGACCTCGCCGGGCGAGGTCGTCGTCTCTGCGCACCAGGCTGGGTCGCCGGGCACGCTTGCGGCGCGCCGGCTCGCGTTGGTCGCGGCAGCCCCCGGCGCGCGCGGTCCGGGAGGCGCGGGTGGGGCCGGCGCCCGTCCGGCGCCCTCCGCGGCGGGACGCGGGCTCGCGCAACCACGGCCGCCGCATCATGCGATCGGCACGCCCGTGAGCGCGTCGGTCCCGGTGAGCACGGCCGGGGCTTCGACGTGCACGAGCGGATGCGGGACACCGGCGTCGCCCACGCCCTCGCCTTCGCCGACCCCGGTCCGGCAGGTGCAGCAGACGCTTTCCCAGGCGGCGAACACGCTCGGAAACGTCGTGTCGGGCACGGGCAGCCAGCTCGGGTCGACGGTGCAGCAGACCACGAACGGCGTCGCGGGCGCGCTCGGGGGTTCCAGCACCCCGGTGGGCGGCACGGTCAGCAAGGTCGGGTCAGGGGCGACAAAGACCGTCACCGGCGTGACCCAGGCGCTCGGTGGCGTGCTCAAGGGCCTCGGGCGCTAGCTCCGCTCGGGATTCGTGCTCTGTTGCGCGCTCGCAAGCAGCGCGCGCTCGATGAACCGCAGGCTCACGGCCTGCATCTCGGCGTCGTGCTGGATCGAGCGGTGGTGGCCGCCCGGCAGCGTGATCAGCCGGCTGCCCGGCGAGCGGAGCACCGCCGCCAACTCGCGCGAGTGCTCGACCGGGACCTGCTCGTCGCCCTCGGCGTGGAGCAGCAGCACGGGAACCTCAAGCGCGCCTGTGGCCGCCTCGACATCGTGCTCGGCGAGGAAGCGGTCGAGCGCGGGCCGGTCGGCGTCGAACGTGAACCGCCCGCCTGAGAGGCCGCGGCGGAGGCCCTCGCCGCTTGCAGGGCAGACCGCGACGACGGCGCCGGCGCCGACGGCTGCGGCCGACACGAGCGCCAGGTAGCCGCCCATGCTCGAGCCCCTGAGCGCGATCGGCGGCTCGGGATCGCCGCCGATTCGGGCCTTGAGGAGCGCGGCGATGGCCACGACATCGTCGATCGCGCGGCCGTCGAGCAGGCCCTGGCTGTCGCCGTGCCCACGCTGGTCGAACGCGATCGCCGCGAGTCCGGCGCCCAGCACGGCCCGCGCGAAGTCGTGGTGGTTCTCCTTGCACGAGCCGGCGCCGTGGAGCGTGACCACGCCGGCGGGGGCGGGCGCCGGCGGCAGCCACAGCGAGTAGGCGAGGCCGTCGTGCACGCCGATCTCGCTCGGGAGCTGTGGCGTGACGGTGCGCGGCCGCGGCACGCGCCGATCATGCCAGGCACGGGTTGGGCATGGCATGATCGACCCGCCATGTCCGTCACGGCCGCCACGCTGTCGCAGGTTTATCCGCTCGGTTCGCGGGTCAACGAGCGGGGACGGCTCGAGATCGGCGGGTGCGACACCGTCGAGCTCGCGCGCGAGTTCGGGACCCCCGCATACGTCGTCGCCGAGGACGACATGCGAGCCCGAGCGCGCTCGTTCATGGACGCGGTCGGCGCGCGCCACGCCGATTTCGACGTGCTGTTCGCGTCGAAGGCGTTTCCCTGCACCGCGGTGTACCGGCTGCTCGCCGAGGAGGGACTCGCGTGCGACGTGGCCTCGGGCGGCGAGCTGTTCCTGGCGCTGCGCGGGGGATTCGAGCCGGCGCGGATCTACTTCCACGGCAACGCCAAGTCCTCTTCGGAGATACGCGAGGCGCTGGCGGCGGGCGTGGGCCACATCGTGATCGATTCGCTGGATGAACTCGCGCGGCTCGAGCGGATCGCCGGCGACGCCTTGGACGGCGGACGCCGCCAGGAGGTGCTGATCCGAATCACGCCGGGCGTGGCGGGCGATACCCATGACGCGATCTCGACCGGCCAAACCGACTCTAAGTTCGGGTTCGCCCCAGTTGATGCCCGTGTCGCGATCGACCGGCTCGCGGGCGCGGAGCATCTCGACCTGGTCGGGCTGCACTTCCACATCGGATCGCAGCTGCTCGAGCTCGAGCCGTTTCGCGCGGCGGTGCGGACGCTGGCTTCGCTCGGCGACTTCCCGGTCTACAACGTCGGTGGCGGCCTCGGTGTGGCCTACGGCGCCTCGGACCAGCCGCCGGCGATCGCCGACTACGTCGACGCGGTCGTGTCGACCGTGCATTCGGAGCTCGGCCCGGACAAGCGGTTGCTGCTCGAGCCCGGCCGCGCGCTGGTGGCGAACTCGGCGGTCACCCTGTACACGGTCCAGACGGTCAAGCGCAACGTGTCGACCTGGGTCGCGGTCGATGGCGGGATGTCCGACAACCTGCGCCCGATGCTGTACGGCTCTCGCTATGAAGCGGTGGTCGCCGACCGCGTGCTCGCGGACGCGAACGTGCGGTGTCGGCTCGCCGGCAAGCACTGCGAATCGGGCGATGTGATCGTGCGGGACGTGGGGCTGGCCGATCCCGTCGCCGGCGACGTGATCGCGACCCCGGTGACCGGCGCGTACGGGTACTCGCTGGCCAACAACTACAACGGCGTGCCCCGGCCGCCGGTGATCTTCTGCCGTGAGGGTGACGCCCGCGTGGTCGTTCGCCGCGAGAGCTACGAGGACCTGGCCGCTCGTGACGTCGGCTGACTCTGACGGGATCTTCCGAATCGGGCTACTCGGCCACGGGACCGTTGGGTCGGCGTTCGCGTCGCTGCTGCCCCAGCGCGCCGACCGGATCGAGCGGATCACCGGGCTGCGGCCGGAGCTGTCAGGTGTGATGACCCGCAGCTCCGGGTCGTTTGATGAGATCCTCGAGGGGTCGGATCTGATCGTCGAGCTGATCGGCGGGATCGAGCCGGCGCGCTCGTATCTGTTGCAGGCGATGAGCGCGGGACGGCACATCGTCACCGCCAACAAGCAACTGCTGTCCCAGCACGGCGAGGAGCTGTGGGATGCCGCGCGGGCGCATGGCGTGCAGCTGCGGTTCGAGGGGTCGGTCGCCGGCGTCGTGCCCGTGATCCGGGTGCTCCAGGAGTCGCTCGCCGGCGCGACGATCGACCGCGTGCACGGGATCGTCAACGGCACGACCAACTTCATCCTGACCGAGATGGCGCGCACCGGGATGACGTTCCAGGAGGCGCTGGTCGAGGCGCAGCGGCTCGGGTACGCCGAGGCGGATCCGTCCGAGGACGTCGACGGCCGCGACGCCGCGGCCAAGATGGCGATCCTGGCGCGGCTGGCGTTCGACACGCCCGTGCACCTGGACCAGGTCCGGTACGAGGGGATCGAGCACATCCAGCCCGACGACCTCGCGTACGCGGAGGAGCTCGGGTTGCAGCTGAAGCTGATCGGGACAGCGGAGCGGATCGGAGACGGGCTGTCCGTGCGCGTGCATCCCGCGTTCCTGTACCCGCACCACCCGCTGGCCTCGGTCAGCGGGCCGTTCAACGCGGTCACGGTCGAATCCGAGGCGATCACCGAGATCACGATGTCCGGGCCGGGGGCCGGCGGGCCGCAGACCGCGAGCGCCGTCCTCGGCGACGTGATCAGCGCGATGATCCCGCCGGCCTCGACCCCGCCGACGAGCCAGGTGCTCGAGATCGTCCAAGACGTGGTGTCGGCCTTCTATCTGCACCTGGACGTCGCCGACGAGTCGGGGGTGCTGGCGCGCGTGGCGCAGGTGCTGGCCACCCAGGACGTGTCGGTGAAGTCGGTCGTGCAGCGGGGCCTCGGCGATCAGGCGCGGCTCGTGATGGTCGTCCACCCGGTGCTCGAGTCGCGCTTCAGCGGGGCGATGGCCGAGCTGGCGCGGCTCGACGTGCTGCGGTCGCCACCGCGAGCGATCAGGGTGCTGGAAGAGGAGTTCGGGTAGGGCCGGCAGCCGGCGTTGCGGGCCGGGGCGCCCGGGGCTGCGGTGGGGCCAACCGCTCACTCGCCTACCCGCCGCGGCCGAGTGTGGGGTTGACCACACAGGGGGTGGCTGAACCTGGATTCACCGCGCGCGGGGGCGGCGAATGAGCGGTTAGCCACAATCGCGGGGCTGGGTTGCGTGCGCGACCGCCCGCGACCACCGTGCGCCACCGCCCACGACCACCGTGCGCCACCGCCCACGACCACCGTGCGCCACCGCCCGCGACCACCGCGCGCCATCGCCACCACTTCGGCTAGGGTCCGCGTCCAATGAAGGCCGTCCAGATCGTCGAGCTCACCGGCCCGCAGTCGGCCCTCCGTATCGTCGACGACGCCCCGGAACCCGAGGCGAATCACCCCGCGACCCCGGGGCAGGGCGTGCTGGTCGACGTCCACGCTGCCGGCGTGTCGTTCCCCGAGGTCCTCCAGACCCGCGGCGAGTACCAGGTCAAGCCCGAGCTCCCGTTCACGCCTGGGAGCGAGGTGGGCGGAACGGTGCGAAGCGCTCCCGAGGACGCTGGTCTGGAGCCCGGCGATCGCGTGGCTGCGTTCTGCATGCTCGGCGGGTGGGCCGAGGTCGCGGTGGCGCCGGCGTTCTTCACGTTCAAGCTCCCCGATGCGCTCGACTTCGGCCAGGGCGCGGGCCTGGTCCTGAACTACCACACGGCGTTCTTCTCGCTCGTGACCCGCGGCCGGCTCGACGAGGGAGAGACGGTGCTCGTGCACGGCGCGGCCGGCGGCGTCGGAACCGCCACCCTCCAGATCGCCAAGGGACTCGGCGCGCAGACGATCGCGGTCGTGTCCACCGACGACAAGGAGCGCGTCGCGCGCGAGGCGGGCGCCGACCACGTGGTCCGCAGTGACGGGCCGTGGAAGGACGAGGCGAAGGAGATCTCCGAAGGCGGGGTCGATCTCGTGATCGACCCGGTTGGCGGCGACCGGTTCACCGACAGCCTGCGCTCGCTGCGCGAGGGTGGGCGCGTCGTCGTCGTCGGGTTCACCGGCGGCTCGATACCCGAGGTGCGCGTCAATCGGCTGCTGCTCGCGAACACCGAGGTGATCGGAGCCGGGTGGGGCAACTTCGTGATGCGCAAGCCGAAGCTCAATCAGGAGATCGGCGACGCGATCGACCGGCTGATCGCCGACGGGTTCGTGCGACCGGTGGTCGGCGCCCGTTTCGGACTCGAGCAAGCCGGCGACGCGCTCGAGCTGATCGACGGCCGCGGCGCGACCGGCAAGGTCGTGCTCGAGATCAGCTCTTAAGTAGGCGACAGCGCGCGCTCTGACATGCTCCGCGCATGCCGGGGATCATCGAGCGCTACCGGGAACGTCTGCCGTTCGCGACCGGCGACCCCGTGGTGTCCCTCGAGGAGGGTTCGACCCCGCTGGTGCTCGCCGAGCGCCTGTCCGAACGCGCCGGAGTCGAGGTGTGGCTGAAGCTCGAGGGCGCCAATCCGACGGGCTCGTTCAAGGACCGGGGCATGACGTGCGCGGTGTCCGCCGCCGTCCGAGAGGGCGCCCAGACCGTGATCTGCGCCTCGACCGGCAACACCGCCGCCTCCGCCGCGGCCTACTCCGCGCGAGCGGGACTGAGAGGCGCGGTGATCGTCCCCGAGGGCAAGATCGCCACCGGCAAGCTGGCGCAGGCGCTCATGCACGGCGCGCGGGTGGTGGCGCTGAGGGGCAACTTCGACGAGGCGCTGAAGCTGGTCCGCGAGCTGGCGAACCGGCACCCGGTGGCGCTCGTCAACTCCGTCAACGACTTCAGGATCGAGGGACAGAAGACCGCTGCGTTCGAGATCCTGGAGCAGCTCGCGGGCGGGCTCGACGCGCTCTGCATCCCGGTCGGGAACGCCGGCAACATCACCGCGTACTGGAAAGGTTTCAACGAAGCCGGCCTGAAACCGCGCATGTGCGGATTCCAGGCGGCGGGCGCGGCGCCGCTGGTGGAAGGCAAGCCAATCGAGCACCCCGAGACCGTGGCGAGCGCGATCCGGATCGGCAACCCCGCTCGCTGGGAGGAGGCCATGAACGCGATGACCTCGAGCGGGGGTGCGGTCAAGGCCGTGAGCGACGCCGAGATCCTGATGGCGTACCGGTTCCTCGCCGCGAACGAGGGCGTGTTCTGCGAGCCCGCCTCGGCCGCGAGCGTCGCCGGCTTGCTCGTCCACGGCGCCGGCGAGGGCGTCCGCCGAGTGGTGTGCGTGCTCACCGGCCACGGCCTCAAGGACCCCGACACCGCGCTCGACCAGGCCGGCTCGGTCGTGGCCTGCGACCCCGAGCTCAGCGCGATCGAGCGCGCGGTGCTCGAGTGACACCGGGTCTGGCGCGCCGGCGCGTCGTGCGCGTGCCGGCGTCGTCCGCGAACCTCGGACCAGGCTTCGACGTGCTCGGGGCGGCCCTCGCGCTGCACCTCGAGCTCGAGGTGGTCGAGACCGGGACGTTCGCCGTCAACACCGACCTGCCCGTCCCGACCGGTCGCGACAACCTCGTGGTCGAGGCTTTCGAGCGCCTCCACCCCGCGGACGGATTCGAGTTCCGCATCAACTCGGACATCCCGCTGAGCGGCGGTCTCGGCTCGAGCGCCGCGGCCGTGGTCGCGGGGCTGATGGCCGCCGACCACCTGTTCGAGCTCGACGCCGATGTGTTCTCGCTAGCCGCCGAGCTCGAGGGTCATCCCGATAACGTCGGCGCGGCGCTTTACGGCGGGTTCGTGGTCTGCAATGGAGCTCGGGCGCACCGGTTCGACGCCCCGCCGGGCCTCGAGGCCGTGCTCGTCGTCCCCGACGAGGGACCGCCGACCGAGGAGGCGCGCGAGGCGCTCCCGGCGACCGTCCCGATCCAGTCCGCGGTGTTCAACATCTCCCATGCGGCGATGCTGACGCTCGGACTCGCCACGGCCGACTGGGATCTGATCTCAGCCGGCCTGCGCGATCGGCTCCATCAGCCCCAGCGCGCCCATCTGTACCCGCGGTCGGCGGACCTGCTCGAGCACGCGCGCAGCCTGGGGGCGCTCGGGGCCACGATCTCGGGTGCGGGGCCGACCGTGCTCGTGTGGTGTCGCTACGACTACACCGGCGTCGTGGTCGAGGCGCTCAGGCGCGAGACCGCCGGCTGGGCGCACGTGATGCGCGCGGGGTTCGAGCCTCGGGGCGCCGACGTGCGCTCGCTCTAGGCCGTCCGAGAGCCCCGCTCGGCCAGCCGCTCGCGGAGCCACTCGGCGTGGTGCTCCTGGAGCTCGCGCCCACGGCGGGTGAAGTCGAGGATCAGCCGCAGGTCGTCCTCGCTGTAGGCGTCCGCCATCGGCGTGTACAGCCTCCTCATCGGCTCGACCATCAGCTCGTTCGCGAGCTCGAAGGCCTTCTCCGTCGGCTCGACCAGCACCCGTCGGCGGTCCGTCGGGTCGGCCACCCGCCGGGCCAACCCGGCGCGTTCCAGCCGGTCGATCACGGCGGTGATCGCGCCCGTCGTGAGGCGGCTGGCTTCGGCAAGGTCCCCGGCGCTCATGCTCCCGTGCTGATCGAGGACGTCCAGGCAGCGCGCGTCGGTGCGGTTGACCCCAAGCAGCTGGCAGATGAGGTCGTCGACCACATCGGTGGAGCGCTGGCTCGCGCGGACCTCGTCACCGAGCTCGGCGTACAGCTGCAGGCGCTCCGGCGAAGGTTCTCTTGACATCTAAATCTCTTAGCTACTAAGATGCTTTGCGCGTAAGCGAATGGTATCCGGAGGTGAAGCAGGCATGGAGCAGGCGATCGAGGCCTTCGGTCTCGTCAAGTCTTACCCGAAGGGCGTGACGGCGCTCGACGGGCTGTCGTTCAGCGTCGCCCGCGGCACCGTGTTCGCGTTGCTCGGGCCGAACGGCGCCGGCAAGTCGACCGCGGTCAAGATCCTTACGACGCTGGCCACGCCCGATGGGGGCAAGGCGCTTGTCGGTCGGCTCGACGTGGTCGCGAACCCCGACGCCGTGCGCCGAACGATCGGCGTCGTCGCGCAGGGGTCGGCCGTCGATATCCAGGCCACCGGCCGGGAGAATCTGCGCCTGCAGGGGCAGATCTACGGGATGCGCGGGCAGGCGCTCGAGCAGCGCGCCCAGGAGCTGCTCGAGCGATTCGGGCTGGCCGAGGCCGCCGACCGGATCGCGCGGGGCTACAGCGGCGGCATGCAGCGGCGCCTCGACATCGCGATGGCGCTCGTCCACGACCCCGCGGTGCTGTTCCTCGACGAGCCGACCACCGGCCTCGATCCCGAGGTCCGCGCCGACATGTGGAACGAGATTTCGCGGCTCGCCGCCGCGCGGGGTAAGAGCGTGCTGCTGACCACGCACTACCTCGAGGAGGCCGACCAGCTCGCCGAGCAGATCGCGATCGTCGACCGCGGCAAGGTGGTGGCGGAGGGAACGCCCGACGAGCTCAAGCGCGAACTGCACGGCGACGCGATCCACGTCGACCTCGAGGCCGACTACAACGGCGCGGTCAGTCGTGCTCTGACGGGTTTGCCTGCGATTCGCGACGTGGTCGTAGACGGGCGCACGCTGCGCGCTCGCGCCGACGACGGGGGGCGGGCGGTGCCCATCGTGCTCGGAGCGCTCGAGTCGGCCGGCGTCGCGGTGTCGTCGGTGCGGGTCGCGCGGCCGTCGCTCGACGACGTCTACCTCAAGTACACGGGCCGCAGGTTCGACGCGGCCGACGCGGAGGCGAGCACCCGATGACGCTGATCAGGCACACCCTGTACATGACCCTGCGCCACCTGCGCGAGCTGTGGCGCCAACCGTGGTTTGTGGCGGTGACGCTCGTCCAGCCGGTGATCTGGCTGCTGCTGTTCGGCGCGCTGTTCAAGAAGGTGATCGAGATCCCGGGCTTCCACAGCCCCTCCTACATCGCGTTCCTAGCGCCAGGTGTGGTCGTGATGACCGCGATGTTCAACGCCGCCTGGAGCGGGATGTCGTTGATCGACGATATGCGGCGTGGGGTCACCGCCCGCTTCCTCGTCTCGCCGGTGCGCCGCGAGGCGCTGATCGCGGGGCGGATCCTGAAGGAGGCGGTCGTGGTCGTGATCCAGTCGGTGATCATCGTCGCGCTGGCGCTGATCGTGGGGGCGAGCTTTCCGGGCGGGGTCGGGGGCGTCGCGTTGCTGTTCGTCCTGTCCGCGCTGCTCGGCGCGATGTTCGGGGCCCTGTCGAACGGCTTTGCGCTGATCATGGGCCAGGAGGAGGCGCTGATCGGGGCGACACAGTTCATCCTGCTGCCGCTCACGTTCCTCTCGACCACGTTCCTGGCCGCAAACATCATGCCGGGGTGGATCGCCCACGTGGCCGACTTCAACCCGGTCAACTGGGCCGTGGTGGCGGGCCGCTCGGCGGTCTCGTCCAGCGCCGACTGGGGGCTGATCGCCGCGCGCGCAGGGTTCCTGGTGGCGCTGCTGGCGCTGTCGGTGGCGTTCGCGACCAGGGCGTTCCGGTCGTATCAGCGGTCGGTTTAGGGGCCGCCTTCGGCGGCGTCCGTGGGGCCTGTTCCGCCGGGCATCCTTGCCCGGCCGGCGTGGTCGCTGATCCCGCGGTGGTCGAGCGCAGATCGGGTTTTTAACGGCGGGCACCTGGAGCGGGGTCGGGCTGGGCTGCCAGCGCGAGGCGGCTCGCAGAGCATGCATAACCTGCCACTCGAGCGTCTTCTGCGTGACCATGGCCGACTATGCATGTGGGGCATGCGCGGTATGCCACGGTCGGCCGATCCGAGGTCGACTGGCAGGTTACGCATGCTGGCGCCCCACGATCCGTCCCCGGGACGACCCCACCCCTCTCCAGGTGCCCGCCGTTCAACCAACCGGCGGCCGGACCGGACAGCGGGAACGCGACCCCCCCGCAGGGCATGGACGCCCTGCGGAACGGCCCCAGGGACGCTGAGCGAAGCGAAGCCCCTAACCGCCACCCGGGCCGAACAGCTGGTTCACGGGTCCGCCGTCACCGCCGGGACCGCCACCGGACAGCCGCCCCTGCCAGACCGCCTTGGCCCCGAGGTCGCCGGCGTGGAACACGAAGTAGGCGCACAGGATCGCCAGGACCACGAGCGCGATGCGCAGGAGGATCAGCACGACCGGGTGGCGCGCGAGGCCGTCTAGCCAGCCGAAGCCGCTGACCATTCCGGCGGCGACGCGGTGGGCGAACAGGGCCACGATCACTGCGCCCGTGAACAGAATCATCAGATCGCGCAGCAGCATCCCGGCGTGGGCGTGGCGGGCGATCAGCGCCCCCGGGCCGAACCCGCCGTTCAGGTGGAGCGCGTTGCGGAGCGCCTCGCCGGCGCCGACCGTGAGGAATGTCCCCCCAGCGCCACCACGGTCAAGACCCCGAGCAGCACCCCGGAGCGCATGAACCACGCCGGGCCGCTGTAGATCGTCGTGATGTGGATCGGGACGAGGGCGAGGCTGAGGACCGCGAGCCCCGCGAGCACGTACTCCGCCCGGAGCCGGGATCCCGCGCCGAGCGGGCTGATCGATGGCTGGACGGCCAAGGCGGGCGGGAGTGTCCGCCGGTCGCCTAAGAGAACGCTAAGAAACTACGAAACCCGCACGCCGCCGGCGAGCGAGGCGACGCGCCGGCTGGGGGCGTTCAGCCCGAGGCGCCGGAGCAGCTCCTCGGCGACGGCCAGGTAATCGGTGGCGAGGTCGGGCCGGTAGTCGAGGATCGAGAGCGCCCGCTCGGCCGACTCGGCGTACGCGATCGAGGAGCGGATCGTGGTGTCGAGCAGCTTCTCGCCGTAGTGCTGGCGCAGGGAGTCGAACGCCTCGCGCGAGTGGCGGGTGCGCATGTCGGCGATGTTCAGGACCACGCCGAGCCACTCGAGATCGGGGTTGAGGTTCTCCCGGGCGAGTTCGATCACCTCGAGCGCCTGCTCGACGCCCTGGAGCGCGAAGTACTGCGCCTCGGCCGAGATCAGCGCGTGATCGGCGGCGACGAGCGCGTTGACCGTGAGCAGCCCGAGCGCCGGCGGGCAGTCGATCATGATCAGGTCGTAGTCGTCGCGGAGATCGCGCAGCGCCTTCTTGAGCGCGAGCTCGCGGCCCATCTTGCCTCCGAGCGCGAGCTCGGCCTCGGCGAGACCGAGGTTGGCGGGGATGATCCCGTCGTGGACGGCCGCCCGCGCCTTGGCCCGGCCGGCGAGGACATCGCCGATCGTCGGCGCGGCCTCGGGATCGACGTCGAGATAGTCCGACAAGTTGCCCTGCGGGTCGAGATCGATTGCGAGCACGCGCAGATCGACCCGACGGAAAACGTCGGTCAGGGTCCGCACGGCCGTGGTCTTGCCCGTGCCGCCCTTCTGCGAGAGAACGGAAACTATCGACGCCATCGCCCGGGCCACTATAGGCGGCGACGAACCCGCCGGTCGGCCTGACCTGCGCCGGCCGGATCGGCTCGTCTAGGCGGTCGCGCCCGAGTCCGAGGCGTGGACCGCGCGCATGCCCGAGACGACCGGCACGTCGACGAAATGCAGGTGGTGGCGCCCGATCACGACCTCGTCGCCGTCCGCCAGCGTGCTCCACTCGACGCGCTCGCCGTTGACGAACACGCCGTTGAGGCTGCGATCGTCGAGCACGCGCAGACCGTCGGGCTGGCGCACGATCAAGGCGTGGCGGCGCGACACCGTCGGGTCGTCGAAGCGAATGTCGGCGGCGAGGCTGCGGCCGATCCGAGTCCACTCGCGCTGGAGGGCGTACGCGATCCGGCTCTCGCCCTCGGTGCGGTACGCGAGGTACTGGCCCGGCTCACTCAGCGAGTCGCGAATCTCGTCGAGCCAGCCCTGATCGTCGTCGTCCGCCGCGACCTCGAGCACGCTCGTCTGCGCGGTCGTGAAAAGAGAAGCCCGGACGAACTCGGTCCCGCCACAGTTGGGGCAGGTCGGCAGCTCGTCAACCGCGTCGAGCGACACGGGGTAGTCACAATCCGTGCATCGAAAAGTTCCGGTCCCCGCGACATTGCCCGACATCCAAGCTTTCATTAGGCCGCCTTTTCCTTCGGAAACGGTGCAAACAGGCCGACTTGGACAAGCCGGTGAACCAATGATAGCCCCCGAGTCAAAGCGCGGAAGAGGTCCTTGGACGGATGATGGAGGCGCCTAGAAGCGTTTATCCGACGTAGATATGAGTTCGGCAGGAACCCCTCCCGCAGCGCCGAAATGACCTTCATGCAGGCGTCTGACAACGGTAATCCAGAGCTCGAGCTGGCTCTGCTGAAGGAGGGGGTGGGGCGCCGTGACGCCGTTCAGGAGCGGTGCCATGGATGCCACAGAACCCCGCTAATTGGGGAAACTGTGTACGTACTCAGACACGGCGCGGTGCTATGTGAGCTGTGCCGCGCGCTCGAGCCGGACCCGCCGATGCAGGCGCGGCTCGTGCACGGCCCCGAGTACGGGCACACGATGAAGCTGACCGATCACCGGGCGGCGTAGGGCCGTCGGCGGAGCCCCGCGGCGGGCTCGAACTTAGAATCCCGCTCGTGGAGCCGTTCACCGCGACCGCGACGATCTCGAAACCCCGCGAGGAGGTGTTCGAATACCTCGCGGACATCGCCAACCATCCCGAGTTCACCGATCACTACCTGGTCGACTGGCGGCTCACGCGTGAGGACTCCTACGGGACCGGCGCGGGGGCACGCTTCAAGATGAAGGCGCCGCTCAGCCGGTTCGCCTGGGGGGACATCACGTTCGCTGAGGTCGAGCCGCCGTTCCGGATCGTCGAGCGCGGCCGCGGCGGCAAGTACAACCGCATCCGGATGGTCGGCACCTACACGCTGCAGCCGGGCCCTGGCGGCAGCACCAGGCTCGAGTACACGCTCGAGACCGTGCCCCTGCTCCTTTCGGACAAGCTGATGGACTCGCTCATCGTCGCCCGGTGGACCCGCCGCCAGACCGGCAAGGCGCTGCGCCGGTTGACGACGATCCTCGAGGAGGACCGCGGCCGCGGCAATCGCGCCACGGTCGCGGGTCGCTGACCCTCGTGCGGCGCCGCGACTACACTTCCGCCCCCGTGAGCGCTCGCCGCCTGTGGATCCTCGTCTGCGCCCTGGCGCTGGCCTTGGGGCTCACGGCCTGCGGCCAGGTGGCGGACCCGACGAGTGCGGAGAACGACGGCGTGTACGTCGACGCCGGGCCGATCACCTACCAGCTGCAGGTCTCGCGGCAGCTGAACCAGTACACCACCGAGGACAGCCAGTACCTGTCCGGGCTGCCCGTGGGGAAGGGGACGCTGACCCCCGATCAGTTCTGGTACGGCGTGTTCCTGTGGGCCAAGAACCAGACGAACCAGGCCCACCTCACCGCGGACAGGTTCACGATCGCCGACACCACCGGCGTCGTCTACCACCCGACCCCGCTGGACGCGGAGCTCAACGGGTACGCGTGGACGCCGCAGCTGCTCGAGCCGTCCGATATCGAGCCGGCGCCGAGCACGACCGCAAGCCTCGGTCCCACCCAGGGCGGGCTGATCCTGTTCAAGCTGCCGACGTCGGTGTACTCGAACCGTCCGCTGACGCTCACCATCTACCCGCCGACCGGCCACCCGGCGATCATCTTGCTCGACCTCTAGCGCGCGGGTGGTCCGGGTCGCGGCTTTGGGGCGGCGCTCGTCCTATTGCCCCTGGAGGGCGGCAACCAGCACCTGGCGGACAGCCGGCGCCGCCGTCGCCCCGCCGGCGCCCTGGTTTGGGAACAGCGCGCCGACGACGATCCGCGGATGACCCACCGGCGCGTAACCGACGAACCAGGCGTCGGTGAGCTGGTTGGCGTTGGCGACGCTCCCGCCGCTTGCGGTCGTGGTGTTGGCGAGCTCGGCGGTCCCGGTCTTGCCGGCGACGGTCACGCCGGGGATCGCGGCCGCGGTGCCGGTCCCGTAGTCGACGACGGCGACCATCATCCGCTGGACCTCGCCGGCAACGTGGCCGCTCGTGACGCGGACGAACTTCGGCGGCAGGTGCGCCTGGAGCGTCGGCACCGGCCGGCGGCCACCCATCGCGATCGTCGCGCCGACGTCGGTCATCTCGAGCGGGGTCGCCAGGACCTGGCCCTGGCCGATCGCCGAGGAGCCGGTTTCGAGATCGCTGCCCAGGCTGTTCGGCGGGATTGAGCTCTCGACGGCGCCGGGAATCGTCGGGGTCTGGTTGAAGCCGAACCGATCGGCCATCGCGAGCAAACGCTTCCCGCCGACCCGCGCCCCGAGCGGCGCGAACACCGAATTGCACGACACCGCGAACGAGTTCAGCAGCGTCCCGCCGCAGTCCTCGCCACTCGCGTTGTGGAGCGTGTAACCGTCGAGGATCGCCTGAGTGCTGTACGGAAACACGGTGCTCAGCTTCACGATCCCGGCCGTGAGCGCCGCCGTCGAGGTGACGATCTTCATCGTCGAGCCGGGCGGCTGGGCCGCGGAGAACGCGATCCCGGCGAGCGCGAGCAGGCCGCCGGTGCGGGGGTCCATCGCCACGATGCCCGCGTAGCTGTTGCCGAGCGCGTTGATCGCGGCGGTCTCGAGCGACGGCACGATCGTGGTCGTCACGTTGTGCCCGGGCGTGGGCGCGGTCCGGGCCAGCACGCGCTTGCCGGCGAGCAGCACGCCTCCGGGGGTCCCGGCGAGCTGCGTCTGGAAGGTGCGCTCGAGGCCGTCAAGGCCGATCTGGGAGTTGGCCGGGTAGCCCTGGGCCATGTAGGTCGCGGCGTCGGCCGGCGGGATCCGGCCGAGCGTGCCGACGATCTCCGACGCCACGCCGGAGATCGGGGAGGTCCGGTCGGGTCCTTCGGCGAGCGGCGTGCCATCGGCGGCGAACAGGGTCGCCCGCGGCGGGAGCGACATGTGACGGCCGAGCCGCTCGTTGCTCTGGAGCCCCGGGAACAGAAGGCTCCGGGTGTAGTGCACGGTGGCGCCCGATCCGCTTCCGGTGATCGGTACCTCGAGCGTCTCGTCGAGCGTCCCGAACAGGCGCGTATCGATGACCATCTGAACCGGGATGTAGTCGCCGCGCCGCTTGCCCACGTGCTCGGCGACGAGCTTCAGCACCGTCGCGGTCATCTCGTCGTGGCGGTACGCCGAGGCGAATTTGGCCTCGGTCGTGCTCTGCTTGGAGGCCGGATCGAGCAGCGAGTACATGTGGCCGTAGTCACCGGCGGTCCACGCCCCCACATAGTCAGTGACCAGGTGGCGCTCCGAGCCGGCGGACTCCGCGTTGATCACGAGCACGACCCCGACCGCGATCGCCGCGATCACCCCGATCGGCACCAACAGCCTCAGCCGTTTCTGCCAACGTCGCCGCCGGCGTCTGGATCTCGGACCCCTCTCCGATACTCCACCTCTTAGAACCCCTTCTGCCACCTAACCTGAAACGGTACGGCACCGGTCGCAATAACCTCCTGACGGTGACAGAAGTCGACTGGCTGATCGTCGCCTTCACGGTGCTGCTCGCGCTGTATGGCTACGCGCAGGGCTTCATCGTCGGCGCGCTGTCGCTACTCGGCTTCGGCGTCGGTGCGTTCCTGGGAAGTCACCTCGGGCCGCTCGTGCTGCCGGACGGCTCGCATTCGCAGTACGCGCCGCTGTTCGGTCTGCTCGGAGCGTTGCTGGCCGGCGCGGTGCTGGCCAGCGGATTGCAGGGTCTCGGGGCGCGAGCCCGCGTGGTCCTGCGGCTCCCGGGGCTGCGCCTGGTCGATGGCGTGTTGGGCGCGCTCCTGACGGCCTCGGTTGCTTTGGGTATCGCGTGGATCGTCGGGGCTGTGGCCTACCAGTCCGCCGGATCGCCGGTGCTGCGGCGGGACATCCAGCGCTCGGCGATCCTCACCGAGCTGAACGAGCTGCTGCCGCCCTCGGCGCCGCTGCTGAACGCGCTCGCGCGGATCGACCCGCTGCCGTCAGTGCGCGGCCCGGAGGCGGACGTGCCGGCGCCCACGCGGGGGATTCTCGCAACTCGCGGCGTAAAGGACGCAGGCTCGAGCGTCGTCAAGGTGCTCGGCACCGCGTGCGGGCTGGGGATCGAGGGCAGCGGCTGGGTCGCGGCCCCCGGCATCGTGGTCACGAACGCGCACGTGGTGGCGGGAGAGAACGACACCACCGTCCAGGTCGGCGGCAACCCGCCCGGGCTCGACGCCGACGTGATCGACTTCGACCCCCACGACGACATCGCGATTCTGCGTGTGCACGGCCTCAACGAGCCCGTGCTGAAGCTCGCCCAGAACCCGCAGGCGGGGACCGCGGCCGCGATCCTCGGGTATCCGCTCGACGGCGGCTTCGACGTCGAGCCAGGGCGCATCGGCCAGACCGAGACCGTCAGCACCGAGGACGCCTACGGCAACGGGCCGGTGACGCGCAGCATCACCGCGCTGCGCGGGCTTGTCCGGCCCGGCAACTCAGGCGGTCCGATGATCGACCACGCCGGCCAGGTAGTCGCGACCGTGTTCGCGGCGATCACGGGGTCGACGGAGGGCCGTGGCGGGTTCGCGGTCCCGAACGCGCTCGTGGCCGCCCAGCTCGCGATCGCGCAGACGCGAACCAACCCGGTCAGCACCGAGTCCTGCGCCGGTTAGGTGCGCTAACGAGCCTCCTAGTGGCGGGCGGTGGTCTGCGCACCGCCCGCCCCTAGGTGCATGCCCCCGGGGGCCCCAAGGTCTCTTGCCCCCCGACATCCTCGGCCATTTGACTCACCGTCCCAGGCCCCAGCGCCCCCAGGAGCTGTGGATGGTGATGTGCGAGGTGCCGCTGAGCCGCAAGGAATAGCTCGTGCTCGTCGTCGCCAGCGAGTAGCGCCCCGCACTCGCAGTGGGCGATCCGCCGGTGCTTTCCGTCGATTCTGGTCGTGAGGCCGTCGTCAACCGGATCCTCGGTCACCTCTTGTTGCGCCCCGCCGAGGGCGTCGCTGCGTGAAACCTTGGTGCTCACTGGTCAGGCAAGATGCACCTTTGCCGTTGTCGATACGTTTCCAGAACGTTGCAGCAGGCAGAGCGCGCCCTCGAGATGACTCGGATCCAGCTCTGTGGACGGTTGTCCGTAGAGATCGATGGCGTGCAAATTTCCGGGCGTTTGCGCGGCAAACAGGTCCCACTGCTGCTCGCTTACCTGGTGCTCAACCGGGCGCGACACGTCGGCCGCGACGAGCTGATCGACGCGCTGTGGCCTGAGGAGCCGCCGGTCTCTCAGGACGCGGCGCTGCGGACGCTGCTCTCGCGGCTGCGCTCCTCGCTCGGGTCAGAGACGCTCGCCGGACGCGACGAGCTGATCCTGATGCTCCCCGAGCCGGTGTGGATCGACGTCGAGGCGGCGGCGGCCGAGGTCTCGCGCGCGCTCGATGCGCTTACGCGCGGGGACGCGCGCCGCGCGTGGGCGCTCGCTCAGGTGCCGCTGAACATCGCCAGCCGTGGGTTGCTCCCGGGTGCGCAGGCGACGTGGCTCGAGGCTCCGCGCCGCGAGCTCGGGGACGTGCGCCAGCAGGCGCTCGAGGTGATCGGCCGCGCGGGCCTCGTGATGGGCGGCACGCAGCTGCAGTCGGCCGAGCGCGCGGCGCGAACGCTGATCGAGACCGAGCCGTACCGCGAGTCGGGTTATGTCCTGTTGATGGAGGCGCTCGCGGCGCGCGGCAACGTCGCCGAGGCGCTGCGCGTGTTCGACGGGCTGCGGACGCTGTTGCGCGACGAGCTCGGTACGAACCCGTCGGCCGAGGCGATCGCGGCGCACAAGCGGTTGCTGCGTCCCGAGCGCCGCGGCGCCGACGTGGGCGAGCGCGGCGATCAGGGGATGCCGGCGATCCCGCTGCCGGCTGAGCTCCGCCACCGCGCGCAATCCCCGCTGATCGGGCGCGGGCAGGAGCTGGCCGAGCTCCAGTGGCGGTGGGATCTGGCGTGCGGTGGGGCGGGTGGCTCGGCTGGTTCGGGTGGTTGGGGTGGCTCGGCTGGGGGTCCGGGTGGCGTTCGGGGCCCCGACTCCGACGCTGCCGGCGGGCGGATCGTGCTGTTGGCGGGCGACGCCGGGATCGGCAAGACGACGCTCAGCGCCGAGCTGGCGCGACGGGTCCACGACGCCGGCGCGATCGTCCTCGCGGGACGCTCGCCGCGCGAGACCGTGGTTCCCTACCAGCCGTTCCTCGAGGCGCTGCGGCACTGGGCCCTCAACGCATTTATCGCCGATCTACGCGCGAATACGCGTGAGTACGGACCCGAGCTCGAGCGCCTGATTCCCGAGCTGCGCCGGCGCGTGCCCGACCTTCCGCCGCCGCCACAGGACGAGCCCGAGACCGAGCGCTACCGGCTGTTCGAGGCCGTCGTCGGCCTCCTGACCGAGCTTTCGCGCTCTGCACCGGTGCTGCTGGTACTCGACGATCTTCAGTGGGCCGATCGGCCGACGCTGCTGCTGCTCCGTCACCTGGCCCGGGCGACGAACCCGGCGCGTCTGTTGATCCTCGTCGCCTACCGCTCGACCGAGCGCGGCGACACGTTCACGAACGCCCTGACCGAACTCCGCCGGGACCGGCTCGCCGTCGAGCTCGACATCGAGGGACTGGACGAGTCCGAGACGGCCGAGCTGGTGCGCGCGCGCGCGGGGGAGGCGCCGGCCCGTGCCTTCGCCCGGGCCCTGTACGAGGAAACCGAGGGCAACCCGTTCTTCGTCGAGGAGATCATCCGCCACCTGATCGAGGCGGGCGTCCGCGTCGGCAGCGCCAGTGCGTCCGAGCTCCAGCGCTTCGGACTTCCAGAGGGCGTCAAGCAGGTGATCGCGTTCCGGCTCATGCGGCTCGAGGCGCCGGCGGCCGAGCTACTGCGCGTCGCCGCCGTGATCGGCCGCGATGTCGACGCGGCGCTGCTCGAGCGCGTCGTGGTCCTGACCGAGGACGAGTTCCTGGCCGCGCTCGACGAGACGATCGGCGCGGTGCTGCTCGTGGAGTCCGACGACAGGCCGGGGTCCTACCTGTTCACGCACGCGCTGATCCGGGAGACCCTGTACGAGAGCATGTCCGCGACGCGGCGGGCCAGGATCCACAAGCGGGTCGGGGAGGCGATCGAGGCAGCGCAGGGGCGCCGGCACGAGCGATACCTCCCAGAGCTCGCCTACCACTTCACGCGCGGCGCCGACCCCGAGGACGCCGAGAAGGCGATCACCTACGCGCTGCGCGCCGCCGATCTGGCCACCACGATGCTCGCGCACGAGGAGGCGGCCGAGCACTATGCCCGCGCGATCGACGTGCAGGGGCGGTTTCAGCCCGAGGCGTACGAACGCCGGTGCGAGCTGCTGCTGCGGCTCGGCGAGGCACGGGTCCGGGGTGGCGAGCGGGCGCTCGGGTCCTCGGCGTTCCGCGAGGCGGCCGCGCTCGCCGAGCGGCTCGGTGACGGCGCCTCGCTCGCGCGCGCCGCGATCGGCGCCTCGCGCCGTTACGTGCAGCCTCCCGGGGTGGTCGACACCGAGCTGATCGCGATGATCGAGCGCGCGCTCGAGCTCGAGCGCGACCGGTCGCTCGTTCGGGTCCGCCTGCTCGCGTGCCTGTGCGGAGCGATCTACTACTCGCCCGAGCGCGACCGGATGGCGGCGCTCAGCGACGAGGCGATGTCGATCGCGGTGGAGCTGGGGGACCCGGAGGCACGCGCGTACGCCTGCTCGGCGCGGCGCCGGGTGCTGTGGGATGCGCAGCACCTCGCCGAGCGGATCGAGGTCTCGACCGAGATGCTCACGCTCGCGCGCCAGATCGGCAACCTCGAGCTCCAGCTTCAGGCGCACGCATGGCTCGTGGTCGATCTGCTCGAGCGCGGAGATCGCGACGCTGTCGACGCCCAGATCGAGGCGTTCGAGGCCGGCGCAGGCCGGTTGCGGCAGCCGCTGTTCGAGTGGAACTCGATCCTGTGGCGGGCGATGCGGGCGCTGCTGGCCGGATCGCTGTCGGTCGCCGACCAGCTGGCCGCTGAGGCGCTCGCCGCGGGCGCGCCGGCGGAGGCCGTCACCGTGTCCCAGTACTACGCGATTCAGGTGCTCGGGATCCGCCGCGAGCAGGGAAGGATGGGGGAGCTCGAGTCGTCCGCGCGGCGACTGATCGAGGAGAACCCGAGCCGACCGGCGTGGCGCGCGGGGCTGGCGACGCTGCTGTGCGAGGAGGGTCGTCTGGATGAGGCGCGCGAGGAGTTCTCACGGCTGGCCGCCGGTGATTTCGAAGACATCCCCAAGGACCTGGATTGGATGACCGCGATGGTCCTTTTGAGTGACGTGTGCGCGGACCTCGGCGACGGCGATCGCGCGGCGCTGCTCTACGCGAAGCTCGAGCCGTACGCGGACGTCAACGTCGTGATCGGGCTGGCCGCGGTGTGCCTCGGGTCGGCCGAGAGCTTCCTGGGAAGACTGGCCGGCACGATGGGGCGGATCGACCTCGCGGCGAGCCATTTCGAGCGCGCGCTGTCCGCCAACGCCGCGCTCGGGGCGCCGGCGTGTCTGGCCCGCACCCGGGTCGACTACGCCCGGGCGCTCGGTCCCGGCCCGTTCGCGGCCGAATTGCTGGCCGCGGCGGGGCGGACCGCCGCCGAGCTCGGGCTCGGCGCGGTGGCGCGCAAGATCGCGGCGCTCGAGGGGGCCTAACCCGGCGGCAGCGTCAGCATCGCGGCGCTCGCGTGCGGCACTTGGACCGCGTACTCACCGCGCGTCGGTGCGACTGCGTCGGTGTTGGATGGGCCGGCGAGCACGCCAGTCGTGGTGCTCCCGCCAAAGCTCCGACCGCCCAGGGTCACCCCACTCGTTGAGCGGAGGCTCGGGGCGGTGAGGAGCTGGAGCGTGCCGGTCTGCGAGTCCCCGCCCACTCGCACCCGGACGACGCGGCTTGTCGTGGTCTCGTTGATTGCCACGACCCGAACCGTGCCGTCGGGCGCCCGTGTCACGTACTCCCGGAGATTCCCCGCCCCGGTCTCCGAGACCTTCAGCAGGCGCGACCCGGCCGGCGCGGCCTGCGCGAACATCTCCAGCCCGTAGTACTCGGGCTCGACCAGGGCACGCCAAGTCCCGCCGGACTCGCTGAAGTTGAACAGCTGGAACGACGCGCTCGGGAAGGTCGCGATGTTGACGCCGTCGACCCCGACGCGGGCCATGTTGAACATCGAGTCGAGCGCCCACAGGGCCGAGGCGAACGACTCGCCGACGGCCCGGTCGCTGCCGCATCCGATCGTGTTCATCTCGTCGATCCGCACGGGCACATGCCGGGCGTGCGAGGCGCTGACGGCCGCGGCGACGCTCTCCGCGAGCCCTTGGGACGACAACGGGGACAGGAGATTCGAGATCGTCGGGTAGTCCGGCCGGTTTCGGTGGATGTAGCAGAGCTGGAGGGGGTAGCGGTGGAGCGTGGTGACTTTGATCTGCGGGTGGCCGCCAAGGAACCGGCCGACGTCCGTGAACCACTTCGGCGACCCAGCGGCCGGCCCGGCGAGCGGGATCGTGGGCAGCGCCCGCGCGATCCGCGTGAAGTCCCGGCTGAACGCGGCGAAGTCGTAGTTGCGCGGCCGTCCCGGCTCGCCGGAGCGGCCCCAGGTGAAGCTGCCGTAGAGCTCGGGTTCGTTGCCGAGCTCGAGCGCCGCGATGCTGGCGGCTCCGATCCCATCGACGAGTTGGTTCGCCTCGCTGCCGGCGACGGCGGCGCTGTCGGCCTCGAAATCGATCCCGAGCGTGAGTTTCGCGCCGGTGGCTTCGGCAACCGCTTTCGCGACCGCGATCCAGGCCGGGGTCAGCGTGTTGGTCACGCCGGCGGGGGTTCGCATGCCTGGGATCGGCCACCACGTCCGGTCGGTGGTGTCGCCGCCGATCCGGAGCTCTGGTGGGTTGCCGCCGGCGAGGTTGCGGATCAGCTGGACGAACACCGGGTTGGTTGCCGAGGGATTCGTGCCGGCGTACGCCGGGACCGCGAAGTACTCGAGCGAGAGGCCGAGGAAACCCGCTGGAATTGGCCCGGTAGCGGCGGGACCGCCGACCGTGAGCACGGCTGCCCTGGTTGCCGAACCGGTGTTCGCGACCGCGATCGACGCCAGGGCAAGGACGAGCCCGATCGCCACCGACACGAGAAGTGACCGAGGGCGGCTCATGCGGGCGTCACCATCTCTAGAAGAAAACCACCGGCGCCCGTGGTCCGTTGCCGCGAGCGCTACCCTCGCGAACTCATGAGCTTGACCTTGGTCATCGCAGAGAAGCCGTCGGTCGGACGCGACCTCGTCGCGGTGCTGCCGGGCGCCTTCACCAAGCACGAGGGCTACCTCGAGGGCCCGGAGCACGTCGTCACCTGGGCCGTCGGCCACCTGGTCCAGCTTGCCGACCCCGACGAATACGACGATCGCTTCAAGAAGTGGCGGATGGCCGATCTGCCGATCGTCCCCGACCGCTTCAAGCTGGTCGTCCGCGACGAACGCTCGAAGAAGCAGATGAACGTGGTCAAGCGGCTGCTCGACCGCGACGACGTCGATCGTGTCGTCAACGCCTGTGACGCCGGGCGCGAGGGCGAGCTGATCTTCGCCTACCTGTACGAGAAGGCCGGCTCGAAGAAGCCGGTGATGAGGCTGTGGCTGAACTCGATGACCAAGGACGCGATCAGGAACGCGTTTGGCGATCTGCGGCCCGGCGCCGAGCTTGCGACGCTCGAGCAGGCCGCCCGCTCGCGGTCGGAAGCCGACTGGATCGTCGGGATGAACGCCACGCGCGCCGCGACGATCCGGCTGCGTTCGTCCTTCGACGGTGCCGTGTCTCTGGGCCGGGTGCAGACGCCCACGTTGGCGATCCTGGCCCGGCGCGAGCAGGAGATCCGCGACTTTGTTCCCGAGCCGTATTGGCTCGTGGACGCGGTGCTCGATCCGGTCGACAACGAGCCTCCTCGTACTTACGAAGGGCGCTACCACTTGGGCGCGAATCCGCGGCTAAAGACCGCGGAGGAGGCCACGGCGATCGTGGAGGCCTGTCGCGGCCAGGCCGGCGAGATCACCAAGCTCGACAAGTCTGAGCGCAAGGAGCGGCCGGAGCTTCTGTACGACCTGACCTCGCTCCAGCGTCACGCGAACCGGCGTTACGGCTTCACCGCCCGGCGCACCTTGGCCGCGGCGCAGCGGCTGTACGAGGAGCACAAGGCGCTGACGTATCCGCGTACGAACTCGCGTTATCTGACCGGCGACATGATCCCGGAGATCAAGCCGATCGCGCGGCTGCTCGGTGATCAGTCCGAGTACGCCCAGGCTGCTCAGTACGTGCTCGGGCTCGATGTGCTGCCGCTCGGGCGGGTGGTCAACGACGCCAAGGTCACCGACCACCACGCGATCATCCCGACCCGCGCCGAGCGCCACCCGGTCGACAAGATGAGCGACGACGACCGTCGGATCTACGACCTGGTCGTTCGCCGATTTCTGGCGATCTTCCACCCGGAGGCCGTGTTCGAGAACACGCGGGTCGAGACGACGGTCGCCGAGCACGTGTTCCGGACACGCGGCAAGGTTCTGCTCGTGGCCGGCTGGCGGGCCGTGTATGGCGAGATGCCGGACGCCGAGGCTCAGGAGGATGACGAGGGGCGCGAGCAGCAACTGCCCAAGCTGGTCCGCGGCGAGACGGTCGACGTCACCGATATCGCCTCCGAGGAGAAGCTGACCAAGCCCCCGGCGCGCTACAACGACAACTCGCTGCTGGGCGCGATGGAGACCGCCGGCAAGCTCGTCGACGACGAGGAGCTGCGCGAGGCGATGAAGGAGTCTGGGATCGGCACACCGGCAACCCGCGCGGCGATCATCGAGCGGCTGATCCAGGTCGGCTACGTCGAGCGCGACGGCCGCGCTTTGGTGGTCAGCGAGAAGGGCCTCAACGTGATCCGCCTGCTCGGCGAGCACGCGCTGACCTCGCCTGGGCTGACCGGCGACTGGGAGCGGCGGCTCGCGCTGATCGAGACGGGCGGCGACTCGCGCGAGGCGTTCATGGGCGACATCGTCAAGTTCACCGAGAGCACGGTCGGCGAGCTCGATCGCAATCTGAAGGACGTGCGGATTCCGCGGGCGAATCTCGGCCCCTGCCCTGTGTGCGGCCACGACATCGTCGAGAACCGCAAGGGCTACTCGTGCTGGTCGCGCGAGGACCCGGGCTGCGGGTTCGTGATCTGGAAGTCGAAGGCGGGCAAGACGCTGCCGGTGGCGGTCGCGCGCGAGTTGATCAAGACCGGCCGGACGGAGAAAGCCGTCACCGGGTTCAAGGGACGCTCGGGCAAGAGCTTCCGCGCCCGGCTGGCGCTGCAGCAGACCGAGGATGGCAAGTGGCGGGTCGAGTTCGACGAGCCGTGGGCCAAGGAGGGCGCGAAGCCGCCCGAGGCCGAAGAGTCAGAGGCCTCCGCAGAGGCCGTCGCGACCGCCGAGCAGCAGCAGCCCGAAGCGGCCTGATCGCCGCCGTCGCGCGGACCTTGAACGGGGCCGCGGACATCAAACCGCGCAAAACCTGCTCAACCGAGCCAACGCGCCTCGAACATCCGTCCAGAGGGGCTAGGAAAACTCAACCGAACAGACGATGACACTCGGGCAAGCGACTGCCGAGGGGCACTACAGGCGCGAGCAGGGGACGCGAAAGCGTGGGTCTCGGTAACCCGGGATTGCAGTTGGGACCGGCCCCGCCATGGGCCATGAAAAACGAAGGTAGGAACCTCATGTTCAGATGGCTCTCGAAGAAACGTCTCGCTGCGGTTGCATTGGTCGCGGTGCTGGCTGTGTCCGGCATCGCGGTCGCATACTTCACCGGCGGCTCTGGCTCCGTCACCGCATCGGGCACCGTCGGGTCATCGACCGCCTGGGCGATCACTGCCGGCACGCCCACCTGGTCGGGTACCCTCACCGCGCTCTACCCCGGCGCTACCAGCGACACCGAGTTGATCCCGTTCACCGTGAAAAACAACGGCTCCGGCCACCAGTCGATCACGGGCATCACGGCGACCGTGCAGGCCCCGAGCGGTGCCCCGGGGTGCCTCGCCAGCTGGTTCACCGCCATCACCGACCCGGGCAATCCCGCGTTGCCCGACCTCGCGCCCCTCGCAACGTACAGCGGCACGATCGACCTGACGATGCAGGACCTCAGCGTCGTTCAGGACGCGTGCCAGGGCAAGGCCCCCACGGTCACGATCACCGCTTCGTAGTCCCACACGTCCTCGGCTGACCCGCTCGTCACGGAGGGCGGGGGCGGTGAGCCCGGACCACCGGGTCGAACCACGCGCGTGCACCCAAGGCCCCATCCCAGGTTCCAGGCCGGCAGCCGGCGCTGCGGGCGGCTCATCGCCGCCTGCAGCGTCGTGTTGCTGGCTGGGGTCATGCCCGGGGTCGCGCAGGCGTACTTCACCGGTGCCCCGGCGTCGGTCTCCGCGTCGGCCACCGTGGGGGTGCTTCCGGTCACGACCGTGACCGCGACTGCCGGTGCGGGCACGGTGGCGCTCACCTGGACGCCGGTGAGCGCCCCGGCCGGCGCCACCGTCACCTACTACGTCACCCGGGCCGGCGGGACAGTCGGCGGTGATTGCCCGAGCTCCGCGGCCGGCGCTACGACCAGCACGACGTGCACGGATTCAGGCTTGTCGAAGGGCAGCTACAGCTACACGGTCACCGCGATCTGGCAGTCGTGGACGTCCGTTAGCGCCGCCACGGGGGTGACCGTGAGCTCCGGCGCGCTCGCCCGGTTCATTGTCAGCGCGCCGGGCAGCGCCACCGCGGGTGCCTCGGTCTCGGTCACGCTGACCGCGCAGGACAGCGCTGGGAACACGGTCGTCGCCTACGCCGGTTCGCAGGCGATCAACTTCTCCGGTCCGTCCAATTCGCCGGGCGGAACCGCGCCGGCATATCCGGGCTCGGTCAGCTTCTCTGCCGGGGTCGGCACTGCCTCGGTCACGTTGTACGACGCCCAGAGCACGACGCTGACTGCGGCCCAGGGAGGTGCGAGCGGGACGTCCGGCTCGATCACCGTCGGGGCCGGTGCCAACCATCAGATCGCGGCCAGCGCGACCTCGACGGAGACCGCCGGGACCGCGTTCAGCGTGACTCTGACCGCGCAGGACGCTTGGGGGAACACGCCGGGGACCCTGGCCGGGACCAAGAGCCTGAGCTTCTCGGGGCCGGCGAGCTCGCCCAACGGGAGCGCGCCGGTGTACCCAGCCACCGCCAGGTTCAGCTCGGGCCACGCGACGGCGTCGGTGACGCTCAAGGACGCCCAGACGACGACGATCACGGCGAGCGACACGACGGACGGGTTCGCTGGCGTGGCTTCGGGCGCGATCGTGGTCGGGCCGGCGACGGCGAGCTCGTTCCGCGTGGCCACTCCGGCGTCGCCGACCGCGGGCGTCGCGTTCAGCGAGGCGATCACCGCGCTCGACGCGTTCGGGAACACGGCGACCTCGTACACCGGGTCAAAGACCGTGGCGTTCTCCGGGCCGTCGAGCTCTCCCGGCGGGACCGCGCCGTCGTATCCGGCCTCCGTGACCTTCGCGAGCGGAGTCGGAGGCCCGTCGATCACGTTGTACGACGCGCAGACCACCACGCTGACCGCGACGCAGGGCAGCCTGACCGGGGTGTCCGGATCGTTCACGGTCGGGCCGTCCAGCGCCGCCTCGCTGACGTTCACCACCCAACCCGCCGGCGTGACGGCTGGCGCCTCGTTCACCACCCAGCCGGTCGTGACCGCCAAGGACGCCTACGGCAACGTGGCCACCGGGTACGCCAAGACCGTGACGCTGTCGATCAAGAGCGGCACCGGTCCGAACGGCGCCGTGTTGAGCGGTTGCACGAGCGCGTTGTCGGCAGGCGTGACCACGTTCTCGGGCTGCCAGGTGAGCCTCAGCGGCACCGGCTATCAGCTGAACGCCGGTGACGGAACGCTCACCGTCGCCAGTGCGGCCTTCAACGCGGCGGGGTCGACGACCGTCACGAAGACGACCGCGGGCTCCTACACGTTGACCGCGCCGGCAGGCGTCACCTCGTTCACGTTCACGATCAAGGGCGCCGGCGGCGGCGGCGGACGCAGCGGGGCGGCCGGGGGCGGCGGAGGAACGGTCAGCGGGACGATCACGATCCCTAGCAGCGCGACGAGCACCACGTTCACCGTCATCGTCGGCGGAGCGGGCGCGGGGGCGACCGGCTTGACCGGTGGCGCCGGCGGCGCGTCCGGCACGGGTTGTGCGGCCGGCGGTAGCGGCGGGACCGGCACGACGGGAGGCGCCGGGGGCGGTGGCGGCGGCGGCGCGACCTGCCTGTACCTGGCCGGAGCACCCGCCGGCACGATCGTCACCGTGGGCGGCGCCGGTGGCGGGGGCGCCGGTAGCACCAGCGCGACTGGTGGCGCCGGAGGCGGCGGTCCGTTGAGTAACCCCGGCTCGAACACCGCGGCCAGCGGGGGCACGGTGTCCTCCGCCACCGGAGGCGCCGGCGGTAGCACCCTGACCGCCGGGAGCTTCCCGTTCGCCATCACCAACACGGGCGGCGCGGGCGGCACCGGATCGGTCTCGGCGGGCGGCACCGGTGGCGTGTGCAGCGCGGGCGCCTGCGGTCCGGGCGGAACCGGCGGCAGCGGCGCCACCTTTGGCGCGGGTGGCGGCGGTGGCGGCGAGGCCTCGGGAGGCGCCGGTGGCGCCGCCAGGAGCGGAACCAGCAACTTCGCCGGCGGCGGTGGCGGTGGATCGGCCTACACCGGCGGGACCCAGAGCGGCTCGAACAACTACAGCGTCACCGTGACGTCCGCCTCGGGCGGCGGCGGCAGCGCCGGTGGCGGCGCCGGGGCGAACGGGACCGCGGGCTCGGTGAGCTTCACCGGCCCCGCGCTGACGCTGGCCTAGCTACCTCACCGTGACGGTTATCGCCGGCGAGGCACCCTTACAGGCGTCCTGGTTCGTGCCGCTGTCGCGCATCGTGAGCTCGACCTTCCCGGTGTACGACGCACCGGGGGCGAGCTTTAGCGGCAGCGGGCGATCGGCATGGTCGACGACGACCGCGAACCAGGTTGCCCGGCACCCGCGGATGTCGGCGCCGGCCGCGGTCCGCGCGTCGCCGCCGCCGGTGTCCGGGACCGACGCGACTGCACGGTTCAGGCGCTGCCCGGCGTGGCTGGCGTTGGTGACCGCGAACGGGATGAGCTCGGTGTTGTTGGTGGCGCCCGGAAAGAGCGCGGTCAGCTTCCCGGACCAGCTGGCGCGACCGAGGGTGGCCTTCCATTGGGCTTGGGGGTGGCTCGAGCCGGCGCCGACCGCGAGCGCGGACGTCGACAGCGCGAGCACAGCGCCCGCAACGGCAGCTAGGAAGGCGAGCGCCTTCCACGTCCCTTTCATCCGGTCCTCCAAATCGAGTCGTCCCGCAGCGCCGTCCAGAGATCTCCGTGATCTCGGGTGTACCCGGCACTGGCCTTCGGGAAGACATTGCTTCCTTGCTTAGGCGGTATTCATCGAGCCGCGCCGGGAGTTGATTGAACCGGCGGGGGGCGGCTGGACGCATGGTCACGCTCTGGCGAGCGCGATGATGTCGGCGAGGACACCGTTCGCGTCGTGGTCGAAGCGCTCGTCGGTGACGCGCAGGACGCGAACGCCTGCCTTCTGAAGGATCGCGTCGCGGATCCGGTCGGTCTCGAACCCGCGTGGGGTGTCGTGGTAGAGGCCGCTGTCCAGCTCGACGACGAGCCTCCACTGCGGCCAGTAGACGTCTACGGTGAGGCCGGCGACGACCACGTTGAACTGCGGCTCGGGAAGGCCCGCTTTCGCGATGAGCTTCCGGAAACCCCGCTCGAGGTGTGACCGCGTGTCGGCGGGCCCCCGGTAGGTGGCGAGCACGGCCTTCAGGCGGTTGGTGCCCGGCGCGCGGGGCCGGCGGGCGATGGCGCGGTCCAGCGCTTGTAGGTCCAGGCGGTCCTTGCGGTCTGCCGCTTCGATTAGGTAAGTCAGCCCGTCCTGGTGGGTTTGCGCCGCGAGATCGAAGATCGTGCGGGCTACGGTGGTGATCGGGATCCCGTCGTGCGTGGTGCGTTCCTGTTCGTGGAGCGTGGCGGTGTGCACGCGGATGGTTTTGCGGCTGCGCCTCTCCTTTGGGGTGGTCACCTCGATCCGGTACGAGCCCGAGCCGAGGTCCCAGTGGGCGGCTGCGGAGCGGTGGCTGAGCACCGCGTCCGGGCCGTAGGCGAGGACGGCGGCCATGCGGTGGCCCTGGCGGGTGAGCTTTCGGTAGCCGACGGCGTAGACCCCGCGGTGGATCCGGTGCAGGCGGCCGCTCTGGGCGCGGTAGCCGATGTCGTCGTGAGTCAACCCGAGCGCGACCAGTTGCCACGTCGCAACGACTCCGTGCTGCCGGTCCGCCAACTCGGCGATCAACCGGTCGATCACGGGATCCGTATGACGTTTTGGGCAATAGTTGCCGGTTTTGTCGGTCGCATCGGACTTAAGAGCCTGTGGCGACCTCGAATTCACCCCGTCTGGCCCGCGCGCCACTATGGGGATCCATGCCCCTCACGCTCGTCTTAGGACCCGCCAACTCCGCCAAGGCCGGAGAGGTACTCGGCGGCTTCGCCGCGGCCGCGCAACGCGGCGCGATCCTGGTCGTGCCCACCGCCGTGGACGCCGACCACTTCTCTCGCGAGCTGGCGCGCGACGGCGCCGTCCTCGGCTCGGTCCTGACCTTCAACGGGCTGGCGAGCGAGATCGCCGACCGCGTGGGCTACGCCGCCCGGCGGCTGACCCCGCTGCAGCGCGACCGGGTCCTCGCGAAGGCGCTCGGAGCCACCCAGTTCGACGCCCTCCGCGCCGCGGCTGCCACCGCCGGGTTCCCGCAGGCCGCCGGGGAGCTGATCGCCGAGCTGCAGCGATCGCTGATCACGCCGCAGCGGTTCGCAGGCGCGATGAGCTCATGGGCGGACGAGGACCCGCGCCGGCGATCGTATGCCCGCGACGTCGCGGCGATCTACAGCGCGTACGCGGTCGAGCTCGAGCGCCTGGGCCGGGTCGACCCGGAGCTCTACACCTGGCGCGCGCTCGACGCGCTCCGCGCCGCCCCGGGCCGGTGGGGGACCGAGTCGCTGTTCTTCTACGGGTTTGACGATCTCCACCCGCTCGAGCGCGATGCGATCGAGACGCTCGCGCGCGTGGTCGGCGCCGAGGTCACGGTGTCGCTGACGTACGAGGCGGGCCGCTCAGCGCTCACCGCGCGCGCTGAGGTGGTCGAGGAGCTCCGGCCCTTGGCCGACCGCGTGCAGCAACTGCCGGCGTCCGCGGAACACTACGACCCGGAAAGCCGTCACGCCCTGCACCATCTCGAGCGCGAACTGTTCGAGCTCGGGCCCGAGCGGGTCGACCCCGGAACAGCGATCCAGCTGCTCGAGGCCGGGGGCGAGCTGGCCGAAGCGGAGCTGGCGGCGGCCGAGGTGCTGTCGATGATCCGGTCCGGCGTGCCCGGGGACGAGATCGCCGTCGTGTACCGCTCGCCGGCGCATGCGGCGACGCTCGTCGAGCACGTGTTCGGCAGCTACGGGATCCCGGTGGCGACCGACCGGCGCGTGGCGCTCCACCGTACCCCGCTCGGTCGCTCGTTGCTGGCGCTGGCCCGCGTCGCACTAACCAACGACACCGAGGCAGGCGCCGAGGATCTGATCGAGTACCTGCGGGGTCCGGGCATGGCCGACCGCGCCGACGCCGTCGACCGATTGGAGTCGTTGGTCCGCCGCCGCGCGCTCCGAACCGCGGCCGAGGCCCGCCAGCGGGCGGAGTTCGAGCTTCCGGAGATCGACGCCCTGCGCGCTGCCGAGGATCCGGGGCTCGAGCTGCTCGCGCACGCCCGGCGGCTGCTGGCCGCTCCGCACCGGCTTCAAGCCCCCGTGCTCGACGCCGGGGAGGAGCTCGACGCACGCGCGGTCGGCACCCTGACCCGAGCCCTGGCCGAGCTCGACGAGCTCGGCGAGCTCGGCGAGCGGCCGGGAGCCAACGAGCTGATCGAGCTGCTCGAGACACTCGAGCTGCCGGCGGGCCCGTCGGCCGGGCCGGGCGCGGTGGTGCTGACCGACCCACTCGCGATCCGGGCGAGACGGTTTCGCGCCGTGCTCGTGTGCGGCCTCCAGGAGAACGAGTTCCCGCTCGCGCCGGCGCCCGAGCCGTTCCTGTCGGACGAGCTCCGCCGCGAGCTTGCCGTATGCAGCGGGCTGCGCCTGCGCCCGCGCGAGGATGCGCTCGCCCGTGAGCGCTACCTGTTCTACACGAGCGTCTCGCGCGCGACCGAAAAGGTGGTCCTGGCGTATCGGAGCTCCGACGAGGAGGGGAACCTCGCGCTGCCCTCCCCGTTTCTGGCCGACGTCTCCGAGCTGCTCGCCGAAGATTGGCCCGACCGGCGCCGGCGCCGGATGCTCGCCGACGTCGTGTGGCCGGCTTCGGAAGCCCCGACCGAGCGGGAGCTGGCGCGCGCACACGCGGCGGCCCTCGCGCCGCTCGCCGGCGAGGTGCCCTCGCCGATCGGCGCGCTGTCTGAGGTCGCGCTCGAGCACGTCCGCCACCGCCAGATCCTGTCCGCCGGCGCGCTCGAGTCCTACGCGGGCTGCCCGGTGCGCTGGTTGATCGAGCGCGAGCTCCAGCCGGTGGCGCTCGAGCCCGACCCGGATCCGCTCGTCCGCGGCGGCTATATGCACAGCGTGATCGAGCACGTGCTGCGCCGGCTCTCCGGGCCGGTCACGCGCGAGTCGCTGCCGCGCGCGCTCGACATCCTCGATGAAGTCATGGCCCAGCAGCCGCACGCGATCGCTCTGGGCGGCGGCCCGGCCGTGCGGGCGGCCGCGGCGCGCGGAGCCGGCGCCGACCTCCGCCGGTACCTCGCGCACGAGGCCCGGGACGGGCTCGATTGGCCGCCGCGCGGCCTCGAGCTCCGGTTCGGCTTTGAGGGCGACGACGACGCGGACGGGTCGCTCCCGCCACTCGAGCTCGGCGAAGACGTGCGGGTGCGCGGGATCGTCGACCGCGTCGACGTCGACTCCGGAGGACGCGCGGTCGTCCGCGACTACAAGAGCGGTGGCGCCCGCCCCGAGTACCAGGGCGCGCGCTGGGCGCTCGACCGCCAGCTCCAGGTGGCGCTGTACATGCTGGTCGTGCGCGAGCTCCTCGGCCTCGATCCTGTCGCCGGCTTCTACCAGCCGCTCGGCGGTGGCGATCTGCGTGCGCGGGGGGTGTTCCTCGAGGGCGCGGAGGTCGGCGGCTCGGTCGTCGCCAACGATGCTCGCGACCGGGAGGAGCTCGACGATCTGCTCGAGGATGCGCGTGAGCGCGCGGTGGCGCTCGCCGTCCGGCTGCGCCGGGGCGAGCTCGAGCCCTGCCCGGTGACGTGCTCCCGCGACGGGTGCCGATACCCCGGAATCTGCCGTGCTTGAGACCCTGATGGAGGCACGGTCGTTCACTGATGAGCAGCTGGTGGCAATCGAGCGGCGCGACGGCGACCTGCTCCTCGACGCCGGCGCCGGCAGCGGGAAGACGTCGGTTCTGGTCGAACGATTCGTGCGCTCGGTGCTCGAGGATGGGATCGAGGTGGGCGCGATCCTCACGATCACGTTCACCGAGAAGGCGGCGGCCGAGATGCGCGACCGGATTCGCTGGCGCCTGCGCGAGCTCGACGCCGACGAGGCCGCGCGAGCGACCGAGGGCGCGTTCATCTCGACCATCCACGGCTTCTGCGCGCGCGTGCTGCGCGCGCACGCGCTCGCCGCCGGGCTCGACCCGTCGTTCACCGTGCTCGACGCCCAGGACGCCGAGCGGCTCCGTGAGAAGGCGTTCGACGGGGCGCTCGAGGAGCTTGCCCGCGGCGCGCCCGGCGCGATCGACTTGATCGCCTCCTACGGCGCCGGCGGCCTGCGCAATGCGATCACCCAGGTGCACGACGAGCTCCGCTCGCGCGGCGAGCGCCGACCGCGGCTGCCGCCGGTGGCGGCGGCGCCGGAGCTCGGCCCGGCGCGCGAACAGCTACAGCGGGCCGCCGCAGCGGCGCTCGCCGAGCTGGCCGCGATCGCGGAGCCCGGCGCGAAGGTGGTCCAGGCGATCGCCCGGCTGGAGCGCGTGCCTGACGTGATCGGCGCCGCGGATCCCTGGCCCGGCGACCTGTGGGGGGTGGCGTTGCCAGGCGGCAACGGGGCCGCGCTGTCGACCGAGGTGTGTGTGCGGTACTCCGACGCCCTCGCCGACTTCCGCGGCGCAGTGGAACACCGGCGAGCGGTCCGGGCGCACGACCTGCTCGACCGCCTGCTCCGCCTGTTCGGCGAGCGATACGCGCGCGCCAAGCGCGAGGTGTCGGGGCTCGACTTCGAGGACCTCGAGCTCGAGTGCCGCGAGCTGCTCCGCTCAGACGCTCAGCTCCGCGAGCGGTACAAGGCGCGGTTCGAACGGATCATGGTCGACGAGCTCCAGGACACCAACCAGGTGCAGCTCGAGCTGATCGAGCTGATCGCGGACGGCAACCTGTTCACGGTCGGCGACGCCCAGCAGTCGATCTACGGCTTCCGCCACGCGGATGTCGAGCTGTTCGAGCAGCGCGGTGAGCGGCTCGCCGCCGTCGGCGCGCGGGCCACGCTCGACACCAACTTCCGCTCGCGTCCGGAGATCCTCGACGTGATCAATGGGGTGTTCGAGGCCCAGCTCGGCGACCAGTTCCGCCCGCTCCGCGCCGGTCGCCCCGACGCACCAGACGTGGGCGAAGGCCCCCGAGTCGAGCTGCTCGTCGCCGACAAGGGCGCGGACTGGGCGATGGAGGGCCTCGGTGCGCCGTGGCGGGTGGCCGAGGCGCGCGCGCTCGCGGCGCGCGTAGGGCGGCTGCTGGCCGACGGGACCTCCGCCCGGGACGTCGTGCTGCTGACCCGCGCCACCACCGACCTGCGCGTGTACGAGCGCGCGCTCGAGGACCGGGGGATCCCGACCTACGTGATCGGCGGCCGCGGCTACTGGGCCCACCCGCAGGTGATCGACATGGTCTGCTACCTCGAGGCGATCGCCAACCCGCGCGCCGAGGAGGCGCTGTTCACCGTGCTGGTCTCGCCGCTCGTGGGCGTGTCCGCGGACGCGCTCGTCGTGCTCGCCGCGACCGCGCGCGACCGCAAGTGCGATCCGTGGTCGGTGCTGCGCGATCCGGAGGACGCGTTCGATCGGCTTGGGATTGGGGATAGGGATTTGCTGGGCCGGTTCGCCGACTGGTTCGCCATCGAGCGGGAGGTGGCCGCCCGCGCCGGCGTCGAGGAGCTGATCGACCGCGTGCTCCAGCAGACCGGGTACGACCTGACGGTCCTGGGGATGCCCGGCGGCCAGCGGCGGCTCGCCAACGTGCGCAAGCTCATGCGTCTCGCCCGCGAGCACGAGGCGGCGCACGGGCCGGGGCTGCGCGCGTTCCTCGACCTGGTCGCGCGCCGGGTCCGCGGCGGCTCGGCGTCGGAGTCGGGCGACGCGCGCGAGAGCGAGGCGCCGGTCGAGGGGGAGGCGCTCGACGCCGTCCGGCTGATGACGATCCACCGGGCCAAGGGCCTCGAGTTCGACGTCGTGTGCGTCGCCGATCTCGGCCGCGGACCGCGGTGGCGGGCCGAGCTGATGCGGGTCGGTCGGGACGGCCGCTTCGGGCTCCGGCTCGCCGAGCCCGGGACCGGCCGGCGCGAGTCGGCACTCGACTACAAGGCGCTCGGCGAGGAGCGGGTCGCGACCGAGTCCCGCGAGGAGCGCCGCCTGTTCTACGTCGCGATGACCCGCGCCCGCGAACGCCTGATTCTGAGTGGCGCGGCCAAGCTCGACGCCTGGCCGGCGCTCGAGAACGGCGGTGGCGGCGGCCCGATCGCGTGGATCGGGCCGGCGGTCGAGCCGCTCGACGGGGTGGCGGTCACGTTCGTGCGCCCCGAGGACGTGCCCGCGGTGGCGCCGGCGCCCGCACCGGTGGCGCCGCCGGCGTCGGTGTCCGCTCCTGCTCCGGTGGCGGTCACCTCGCCGCCCGCCGCCGACGCCGGCGCGCCTCGTGTCACCGAGGCCCCACCGGTCGCCACGGCGCCACCGGTGAGCGCGCTCAGCTACTCCTCGCTTGCCGAGTACGAGCGCTGCGGATACCGGTTCTACGCCGAGCGCGTTCTGCGGCTGCCGCCGCTCCCGGGGCACGGCGGCGGCGCGCCGGCCGTACAAACAACGGGCGCGCTCAGCGCGCTCGATCGGGGCACGCTCGTCCACGCTCTGCTCGAGCGGCTCGACTTTCGCCGCCCGGTACGCCCGACCGAGGCGATGATCGCCGAGGCGGCCCGGCGCTCGGGGCTGCGAGCCGCGCCCGTAGGGGACGACGCCGCTCAGGTGGCCGAGCTGGTGGAGAGGTTCGCCGCGGGGGAGGTGTGCGGGCGGCTCGCGGGCGCGACCGCCGTTCGGCGCGAGGCACGCTTCCGGTTCCTGCTCAGGGGCGGAGGCGCGGGAGGCGTGCTGATCGGAGGCGTATTCGACGTGATCGCGCGCGAGCCCGCGGGCCGGACGCTCGTCGTCGACTACAAGACGGATCGGCTCGAGGGCGCCGACCCGCAGGCGCTCGCCGACCGCGCGTACGGAACCCAGCGGCTGGTCTACGCGCTGGCGGCGCTGCGCGCCGGCGCGACCGAGGTCGAGGTCATCCACACCTTCCTCGAGCGCCCGCAGCGCCCCGCGGTCGCCACCTTCACGAGCGATCAGGCGCCGGCGCTCGAGAGCCGGCTTGTGGCGCTCGCTCGCGGCGTGCTCGAGCGTGACTTCAGGGTGACGGACGTGCCCCATCGCGCCGTTTGCGACGGGTGCCCGGCCGAGGGCGGGCTGTGCTCGTGGCCGCTCGAGATGACGCGGCGCGAGGCCCCCGACCGGCTGTTCTGAGTCCGCCGGGTGAGTGGTAGGCTGCCCGGCGGGACCGGACCGCCGGCGTGGAGGTTGGGAAATGCGCACCTGTCCGCGGATTGCAGCGGTCTTGTCCGTCGTCGCCGTTGCCGCGCTTGCCGTGCCTGCCGCGGCCGCCGCACAGTCCGAGGCCACCTCGCCGACCTCGCCGGTGAACCTTGCCACTCCGGTCGACTTCGGCGCCGCGAAGGCGGCTCCGGGGGCCACGATCGTCGCCGGCGGCGCGCGCTTCGAGGTCCTCGGCGACGGCCTGATCCGGATGGAGTACTCGCCGACCGCGAGCTTCGAAGACGCTCCGACCGTGAACGCGCTGGACCGGCGATTCGAAGTGCCGCGCTATCGCGTCAGCCAGTCGCACCACTGGCTGACGATCACGACATCCGAGGCCACGCTGCACTACCGGCTCGGCTCCGGGCCGTTCGGGCCGGACAACACCTCGGTGCGCCTCGCCGACGGAGACACGGTCAGCCCACAGTGGGAGAACGCGTGCCCGTTCGACCAGGTGTGCGACGCCGGCGCCGCTGCGCTGAGCGGCGGAGCGAACATCCAGACCAACCACGCCGCCTATCAGAGCATCGCCGGGTTCATCGCCGGCCTCAGCCAGGGCAGCGGCAGTGCAACCTGGACGGTGCTCGGCGCGCCCGCCGGCCAGGCCGTGGTCAGCGTGCGGTACGCGAACTACGTCGGTGCGCTCGGGGGTCCGGCGCCGCGCACGATCGACCTGACCGTCAACGGCGCGGACGTCAAGACCCTGACGCTGCCGCCCACGAGCAGCTGGGACGACTGGAACACCGTCACCGCGACCGTGCCCCTGAGCGCCGGGACGAACACGGTCGGTCTGCTGTGCGCACCCGGCGACAGCTGCACCGTCAACGTCGACACGCTGTCGGTGGCGCCGGCGGGGGCGCCGGCGCCCGCACAGCCCGATCTGCACTACCTCGGCGGCTACACCCGCGGGTTCGACACCGCCACCTACGGGCCGGGCTACAGCTGCCCGGCGGGGACGCCGACGGCGGCCCAGTGCACGGCCGCGCTGCCGGAGATGCATCCGGGGATCCTCGATCAGGCCGGCTACCGGCTCGTCGACGACAGTCAGAGCGCGGTCTGGAGCGGGAACGGCTGGGTCGCGCCCCGGGCCGGCGGCGACGTCCAGGACGGCTACCTGTTCGTGTACGGGCACGACTACCAGCAGGCGCTTGCTGACCTGAATCGTCTAAGCGGCGACTCGCCGCTGCTGCCCGAGTACACGTTCGGCGTGTGGTTCTCGCGCTACTACGCCTACAGCGTCTCCGACTACGAGAACACCCTGTTCCAGGCCTTCCGGGCCAACCACGTCCCGCTCGACACGCTGTCGGTCGACACCAACTGGAAGTCGCCGAACGACTGGGACGGGTGGGAGTGGAACCCGTCGCTCTTCCCGGATCCCGCGGGCTTCCTGAGCTGGGCGGCGGCGCAGGGTATCCACGTCACGTTGAACATCCACGCGAGCATCCAGGACAGCGATCCGCAGCTGGCTGCCACCGAGGCGCTCGCCGGCAACTCGCTGGCCGACAACACGTGCTTCAGCGGCGCGTGCAAGGTGTGGGACTGGAGCAGCGTCCCGCAGGCCGAGTCGTACTTCGCACTGCACCAGCCGTTTGAGTCCCAGGGCGTTTCGTTCTGGTGGCTCGACTGGTGCTGCGACTCGTCGACCGCGTCGAATCCGGGGGTCACCCCCGATAGCTGGATCAACCACCTGTACGCCCAGGAGATGGCGAACAAGAACGAGCGCGGGTTCGTCCTGTCGCGGACCGGGAGCTCCTACCAGAACCCCGACGAGGTCTACCCGGCGGGTCCGTGGTCCGGCCACACGTCGACGCTGGCGTTCACCGGCGACACCTGGGGGACGTGGAACACGCTGGCGTTCCAGGTCCAGCTGGCCGCCGACGAGTCGAGCATCGACGAGCCGTACGTCTCGGACGACATTGGCAGCTTCCTCGGCCCGCCTCCGGGGTCGGCGAACAACCCCGCTGACGCGTCCGACGACCCGGACGTGTACGCCCGCTGGGTCCAGCTCGGGACCTTCCAGCCGATCCTCCGCCTGCACTCCAGTGCCGGCAACCGGCTGCCGTGGGACTATCCGCAGCCCGCGGACGGCGTCGCCGCGAGCTTCCTGCGCCTGCGCGAGGCGCTGGTCCCTTACACCTACACGCTGGCCGACGAGTCGGTGCGAACCGGCCTTCCGATCAACCGTCCGCTGTACCTCGACTACCCCGACGAGCCGGCGGCATATGCCAACCCGGGCGAGTACCTGTACGGGCCCGACGTGCTTGTCGCGCCGGTCACCACGCCCGGCACCGTGGCCACCGAGTCGGTGTGGTTCCCGCCGGGCCAGTGGACCGACTGGTTCACCGGCGCCACGTTCACGGGGCCCTCGGAGCAGACGCTGACGGTGCCGCTCGACCGCATGCCGGTGTTCGTGAAGGCCGGCGGGATCGTCCCCGAGCAGGCTCCGATGAGCCACGTCGGGGCGAAGCCCGACGCGCCCACGACCCTCCGGGTGTACCCGGGCGATGCCGGCCAATTCTCGCTGTACGCCGATGCCGGCGACGGGACCGGCTATCAGCGCGGGCAGTACAGCCTTACGCGAATCGACTCCTGGTCCTCGCCCGGCCAGGGCCGGGTCACCCACGTGAGCATCGGCCCCGCCGACGGCCGCTACCCGGGGGAGCCGAACAGCCGGAGCTTCTCGGTCCGCCTCGAGCGCCTCACAGCGCCGGACGTCGTGCTCGTCGACGGGCGTCGCCTGCGGGCGTCGGCCTGGCGATACGACTCCGCCACCGACACCGTAATCGTGCCGGTCAATGGTCTGCCGCTGCGCGACAGCGCGCTGATCACGGTCCGGGGCGCGAGGCCGATCACCTCGGCCGAGCCGGCCGCGGTCGAGCTGAGCGTCGATCCGTCCACGCCGCTCAGCCTGTCCGCCGGTGGGTCCACCACGGTGACGACGACCGAACGCGACGACGGTCCGGGCCTCGCCCGTGGTCTGTCGGTGGCGCTGAGCGCACCGGCTGGCTGGACGGTCACGCCGGCCTCCCCGGTCTCAGGCGGGGATCTGGCGGACGGACAGTCGGCCACGCAATCCTGGACGGTGACCGCGCCGTCGGGGCCGAGCTCGCCGGCGACCGCAACGCTGATCGCCACCGCGTCCTACCGGAGCGCCGGCCGGGCGGAGCGGGTGACCGCGAGCCAGCCGGGCCCGCCCACGCCGGCGCCGCTTCCGCCGCCGACGATCACCTCGACCTCTCCGGCAAGCCCCGCCCCCGGAACGGCGGTCACCCTGACCGGACAGAACTTCGGTGCGAGCCAGGGCTCGAGCTATCTGACCCTGGCCCAGGGCGGGATTAGTTGGGGAGCGCCATACGACGGCGCGAAGCTCACGATCACGAACTGGAGTGCGGACTCGATCACGTTCGACCTGCCGCCTGACAGCGGGCCGTACCCGCTCGTGCCCGGCCAGGCGACGATCACGGTCACGGTGTCGGGCGGGACCTCGGCCGCCCAGACGCTGAACATCGCCGGGACGGTGGCGCCTGCGCCTTCGATCACCGCGGCGTCGCCCTCGAGCACGCCGCCGGGGAACACGGTCACGCTCACCGGGCAGAACTTCGGAACCTCCCAGGGGTCGAGCTACCTCACGCTGGTCCAGGGCAATACGAGCTGGGGGGCGCCGTACGACGGCGCGAAGCTGACGATCAGCAGCTGGAGTGACGGCTCGATCACGTTCCAGCTGCCGCCCGACAGCGGGTCGTTCCCGCTCACCCCGGGGACGGCGACGGTGACGGTCACGGTGTCCGGTCAGGGATCCAACCCGGAGACGATCACGATCACGTCCTGAGGACCACGATTACGTGTTGAGGACGACGGCGCCCGCTCAGAAGTCCTCGAACCGGACCTCGACCGACTCGCCCTCATGGCGCTCCTCCACCTTGGCCAGCGCACGCAGCGTGGCCTGGTCGGCGGGAGATTCGGGCGGGCCGAGCAGGCTCCGCGGCCACAACCGGCGCACCACCACCGTGTTGATCTCCGCCGCGTACAGCGTCAGCTGCGCGATCAGGTGAAGCCAGACGAGCAGCCCGATGACCGTGGCGAATGTCCCGTACGTGTTGCTGGCGTGGCTGATGACGTGGCTGATGTAGATGCCGCCGACCAGCGAGAGGACCGTGAGGAACACGGCCCCCACGGCGGCGCCCAGCCACAGCGAGCGCGTGGGGATCGTCGCCGTCGTCAGGAACCGGAAGGCGGCCACGTACAAGCCGAAGTTGACCACGAGCGTGAGCGCGTACCCGCCGACCTTGACCAGCGGCCCGCCGATCGCCGTCACGAGCCCGGCGAGCGAGGTCGAGACCACGAACAGGACTCCCAGGGTCACGAGGAGCAGCAGACCCCGCAATCGCGACCGGAGGAAGTCTGGCCGATCCTTGAACGGGACCGCCCAGATTCTGTTGAACGCGTTCTGCGCCGCGATCGTCACGCCCAGCCCGCCCCACAGCGCGGTGAGCAGTCCGATCACGAGCGCGGTGACCTTCCCGCTCAGCGCGTGCGATTGCAACTGGTCGCCGACCACGGGGAACTGGCCGAGCACCGAGGTCTTGACGTCGTTGTACAGCTCGGTGTTGTGCTGGAGCACGAACCCGAGGATCGTCGTGAACACGAGCAGCAGCGGGAAGATCGAGAAGAACGCGTAGTAGGCGATCAGCGCGGCAAGGCTCCCGGCCTGGTCGTTGCCGAACTTCCTGACCACCGCCATCGGTAACGCCCACGCCGGGTGCCGCTGCTGGTAGCGGTCAAACACTCGGATGGGACGAAGGAGGTCCACGCTTGTCGAGGTCCTACCCGACGAAATTGCGAAGAAGCGTGGCCGTATAGTGACGGCGGTGGCAGCTGTACGTGCGAGCGGCCTCGTCAAGAGGTTCGAGACGACGGTCGCGGTGGACCGCGTCGACCTTGCCGTTGAAGAAGGAGAGGTGCGCGGACTGCTTGGCCCCAACGGCGCCGGCAAGACGACGCTGCTCCGCCTCCTGTTCGGCCTGATCGCGCCCGACGAGGGCCACATCGAGCTGTTCGGCCGCCCACTCGGCTCGTCCGAGGCCACAAATCTCGACGGCGTGGCCGGGTTCGTCGAGGAGCCGACGTTCTATCCCTACCTACCGGGACGGGTGAACCTCGAGCTGTACGCCGAGCTCGACGGCGGCGCAGACGCGGGGCGCATCGACGACGTGCTCGAACAGGTTGGCCTGTCGGCGCGGGGCGGGGACCGCGTCAGCGGCTACTCGACCGGCATGCGCCAGCGACTGGGGATCGCGGCCGCGCTCCTGCGCTCACCGACGCTGCTGCTGCTGGACGAGCCGACGAGTGGCCTCGACCCGGCGGGGGCACGCGATATGGGCCGTCTCGTGCGCCGGCTCGCCGCCGAGGGCACCGCGGTGCTGCTCTCGAGCCACCTGATCGGAGACCTGGAGAACGTGTGCGACTCGTTCACCGTGCTCCGCCGCGGCTACGTCGTCTGGAACGGCAGCGCTGTGCAACTCCGCGATCAGGCGCCCGGGTCGGCCTTCCGGCTGGCGACGAGCGACGACGCGCGCGCCCTCGAGATCGCCGGGCAGCATCCGCAGATCCACGCGACGCGTGCGCAGACCGGCGAGATCCGGCTCGCGGTGCAGGGCCGCGTCGACGCGTACGTGCTCGACCTCGGGCGGGCCGACATCGCGGTCCGGCGGCTCGAGCTGGTCGTGAGCCCGCTCGAATCGATGTTCTTCGCGCTGACCACCGACGTCGAGCTCGACTCGGCCGGGCTCGCCGAGCTCGCCGAAGCGGCGCTCGCCCGGATATGAGCGCCATCCATGCGCTGAGACCCGGCGAAGCGATCCGGGGCGCCGCCCCGCGGCGCCACGGGGGCGTCTGGAGCGTCTACCGGGCCGAGCGGCGCAAGCTCGGGACGCAGCTCCCGACCCGGCTGCTGGCACTGATTTGCGTGCTCGGACCGTTCGCGTTCGCCGGCGTGCTGAAGATCCAGACCGGCAGCCCCGCCGACACGCTGTTCGGTGTGTGGGTCCACCAGTCCGGATTTGCGCTGTCGCTGGTCGTGCTGTCGTTCTGCGGCGCGTGGGGTTTCCCGGTCCTCGCCGGCATCCTCGCGGGCGACATCTTCGCCTCCGAGGACCGGTACGGGACCTGGAAGATGGTGCTGACCAGGTCCTCGACACGCCGAAGCCTGTTCGCGGGGAAGCTGCTCGCGGCGATGACGTTCTCGGCCGGGCTGCTGGTCCTGCTCGCGATCTCGAGCCTGGCGGCGGGCTTGCTACTGGTCGGCGACGGCGCGCTCGTCGATCTGGGCGGCAGGACGCTGTCGACTGGGCACAGCCTGCTGCTGGTGCTCGCGGCATGGCTGCTCAATCTTCTCCCGATGCTCGCGTTCACGAGCCTCGCCGTGCTGCTGTCGATCGTGAGCCGCAACGGGATCGTGGGCGTGGTCGGCCCCGCCCTCGTCGACCTCGTGATGCAGCTACTCCTGCTCGTCGGGTCGGGCGTGTGGCTCCACATGCTGCTGGCCGCCTCCGCGTTCCAGGGTTGGTACGCGCTGTTCACCGCCCACCCGTACTTCGGGCCGCTCGTGATCGCGTGCATCGTCAGCGTGATCTGGATCGCGACCTGCCTTGGGGGCTCGTGGCTGATCATCCGCCGGCGGGACTTCGCGGGCACGCCGGTCAGCCGGCGTCCGGGCTGGGTGGTGCCGGTCCGGGTCGCGGTCGGCTCCGCGGCGTTGGTCGCGTTCCTCGCGATCGCCAGCAACTGGGGCCCGGCCGGCGACACGGCCGCGAGGCTGAAGGCGAGCATCGACCCGTCGTTCAACAACCTGACGATCCTCCAGCAGCGTGAGCTCGGCCGGACGGTGGCGCGCGGGGCCAAGCTCACTGTGCTCACGAACTGCAGCCGGCGGGCCGCCACCCCGACCGGACCGGGTGACTGGATCTGCACGCTTGACGTGTTCATCCCGCAACCGGGCGCCGAGCCGTTCCAGCAGACGCCGGTCACCTACGACGTGAGCGTCCAGTCGAACGGCTGCTACAAGGCCGAGTCGCCACCGTCGTTCGTCGGCCAGCAGACGATGCAGGACGCCAAGGGCAACTCGGTCGTCAATCCGCTGTTCGTGATCTACGGCTGCTTCAACCCGCTGTAGCGCCCTCGACGGCCAGCAGCACGCGCTTGCGGTCGAGCCCGCCGGTGTAGCCGCCGAGGCCCCCGCCCGAGTGGAGGATCCGGTGGCAGGGCACGATGATCGGGATCGGGTTGGAGCCGAGCGCGTTGCCGGCGGCTCGGAACGCCCGCTCGTTGCCGGCCTCGGTCGCGACCTGCTTGTAGGTCGCGGTGCCGCCGTACGGGATCCGGTTGGTGGCCTCGAGCACGCGCCGGGCAAAGCCGCGCGTCAGCTGCCAGTCGAGCGGGAAGTCGAATTCCCGGCGCCGGCCGGCGAAGTACTGGTCGAGCTCGCGGCGCGGATCGTCGAGCCGGCGGGGTGCGGCGAGCACGCGCGGCGAGACCTTGGTCGCGAGCTCTTCGAGGACCTCGTCTCCGTCCTCGAAGTCGACGTACGCCAGTCTCACCAGCCCCTGGGGGGTAGCGGCCAGCAGCAGCGTCCCCAGCGGGGAGTCGAGCATGGCGTAGGCGACGTCGAGCAGCCCAGCGGCCGCGGCGGCCTCGGTCAGGTCGGGCAGTTTCGGGGGAGCCGGCGCGGTCCGCAGCAGCTCGTGTTCGATGCTCATTGCTGGTACTCCGTTCGCAGTCTTTTCAGTGCTTCGTGGACGTTGCGGCGCGCCGCGTCTTCGCTCGTGCCCATCACGGCCGAGATCTCGTCGTAGCCGGCGTCGGCGACGTAGCGCAGCGCGATCGCGGTCCGCTGCTTGGTGGGGAGCTCGCGGACGAGCGACCACAAGCCCTGGTCCGGCTCTTCGGGCGGCGAAGCGCGCGTGTCCACGGTCTCCGGGACGTTGCCCGCGAGCACCGGAGCGCGGCGTCTGGACCGCACGTGGTCGATCGCCTTGCGGTGCGCCACCGTGAAGATCCACGAGCGCAGGTTCGACGCGTCGCGCAGCTTCGGATACGCGCGGAGCGCCGCGACCCAGGTCTCCTGGTAGCAGTCGTCGGCGTCTGTGCGGCCCACGGTGGCGCTGAGGAACCGGTGGACATCGCGGCCGTAGTCGTCGAGAAGCTGCTGGAAAGGTGGAAGATTCACCGCTGATGAAACGCGCCGGCGTGTCATCTCGTGAGATCTTGGCGGACGCAGGCGCCGGCAATACCGCGGTCAGCGCTTGATCCGCACAGAGGTTCGCTATACAAGTCTCTATATGGCTCGAGCAATCTGGTCAGGCGCGATCAGCTTCGGACTGGTCAACGTCCCCGTCAAGCTATACAGCGCCACCTCACCCAAGTCCGTCCGCTTCAACCAGCTGTCGAGCAAGACCGGTGCGCGCATCCGGCAGAAGCGGGTCGATCCGACGACCGACGAGGAAGTGCCGTACGAGGACATCGTCAAGGGCTACGAGATCACGCCCGATCGCTACGTGGTGATCACCGACGAGGAGCTCGATGCGCTCGACCCGAAGGCCACCAGGACGATCGACATCGAGGAGTTCGTCGACCAGTCCGAGATCGACCCGATCTACTTCGACCACAACTATTATCTGGCGCCGACCGCCGGCGGGGCCAAGGCCTACCGGCTGCTGCTCGACGCGATGCGCGAGGCCGGCAAGGTCGGGATCGGCCGTGTGGTGCTGCGGTCCAAGCAGCAGCTCGCGGCGCTCAGGCCGACCGGCGACGCGCTGGCGCTGACCACGATGCTGTGGGGCGACGAGGTGCTGTCGCCCGACCGGCTCGACGAGCTCGAGGCGGTCGAGGACGCGCCTGCGAGCGACCGCGAGCTGAAGATGGCCGAGCAGCTGATCGACTCGCTCTCAGCCGAATTCGAGCCCTCGAAGTTTCACGACGAGTACCGCGAGCGAGTGCTCGACCTGATCGAGCGCAAGGCCGCCGGCGAGGAGATCACGGTCCAGCCTGAGACCGAGGAGCCGGCTGCGGCGCCCGATCTGATGGCCGCGCTGGAGGCCAGCTTGGCCGCCGTGCGCAGCGGCGACGACGATGAGGCGCCCAAGCCGCGCCGGCGAGAATCTTCCAAATCCGAGGACGGCTCCGGCGGCAAGTCCCGGAGCAAGGCAAAGGCCAAGACGTAGGCGAAGGGCTCCGGTCCAGGGAGGGGCAGGTGCCGGCGGGTCAAGGGCCCGGCACCCCGCCCAATCGCTCAGCTACGCCGCCAGCCGGTCGGCAGGCCACCGTCACGGGCCGCCAACATGCACTGGTACATTTTGGCGTCCAGTCTGCACCCGTCTGTGTTTCCTCCTCACCCTCCTCCATGTACCGACGCATCGCTCCCCCAGGGGCCACTGGCCTCTACGACCCCGCCAACGAGCACGATGGCTGCGGCATCGCGCTCGTGGCCAAGCTGTGGGGCGAGGCGAGCCATGCGGTCGTCGAAAAAGCCCTGGATGCGTTGGAGAATCTCGAGCATCGTGGCGCCGAGGGGGCGGACCCGAACACGGGCGATGGCGCCGGCATCCTGCTGCAGATTCCTGACGGCTTCCTGAGGGCCGCGGTCGCCGGCGTCGAGCTGCCGCCGCCCGGTCGGTACGGGGTCGGGGTCTGCTATCTGCCGGGCGACGAGGAGCGTCGCGCGGTCCTCGAGCAACTGATCGCGGACACGATCGAGGCCGAGGGTCAGCGCGCGATCTGGTGGCGCGATGTGCCGATCGACGAGCGCCACGTGGGCGAGACGGCCCGGCTGTCGGCGCCGGTCATCCGCCAGGTGCTGATCGCGGCCTCGGACAAGATCGAGGACCAGGACGAGTTCGAGCGCAAGCTGTATGTGATCCGACGTGTGATCGAGCGCGCGGCCGGCCGTGACCTGGCGCTGCCCAGCTTCAGCTGCCGCACGCTGATCTACAAGGGGATGCTGACCGCGCCCCAGCTCCCGCGGTACTTCACGGACCTCAGAGACCCGCGGGTGGCGTCACGACTCGCGCTCGTCCACTCGCGCTTCAGCACCAACACGTTCCCGAGCTGGGAGCTCGCGCACCCGTACCGGATGATCGCCCACAACGGCGAGGTCAACACGCTGCGCGGCAACGTCAACTGGATGCGGGCGCGGGAGTCGCAGCTCGCCTCCGAGCTGTTCGGCGACGACCTCGAGAAGGTGATCCCGGTCGTCCGCGAGGGCGGATCGGACTCGGCGATCTTCGACAACGTGCTCGAACTGCTCGTGCTCAGTGGCCGGTCGATCCCGCACGCGGTGATGATGATGGTCCCCGAGGCGTATCGGACTCGGAGGGATCTCGATCCGGACGTCAAGGGCTTCTACGACTTCCATTCGTGCCTGATGGAGCCGTGGGACGGTCCCGCGGCGGTCGTGTTCACCGACGGGCGCGTCGCCGGCGCGGTGCTCGACCGCAACGGGCTGCGCCCGGGGCGCTGGATTCAGGACACCGAGGGCTACGTGGTGCTCGCGTCGGAGACCGGCGTCATGACGGTGGCGCCCGAGCACGTCCAGCGCAAGGGCCGCCTCGCCCCCGGCAAGGTGTTCCTGCTCGACCTCGAGGAAGGCAAGATCATCGAGGACGAGGACATCAAGCGCCGGGTCGCCCGCCGCCAGCCGTACGCCGAGTGGTACGAGCGCTCGGTCGTGCATATCGACGATCTCCCCGACCGCGACCCGCGCACGCCCCGGATCGAGCCACTGCGGTCAAAGCAGCTCGCGTTCGGCTATTCGCAGGAGGACCTGCGGCTGATCATCGCGCCGATGGCGACCAAGGGCGAGGAGCCGGTCGCGAGCATGGGCAACGACGCCGCGCTGGCGGTGCTGTCTGACCGCCAGCCGCCGCTGTTCGCGTACTTCAAGCAGCTGTTCGCGCAGGTCACGAACCCGCCGATCGACCCGATCCGCGAGAACGTCGTGATGTCGTTGCAGGCCGGCGTGGGTGCCGAGGTCAACCTGCTCTCGGAGAACCCCGAACAGGCCCATCAGCTCGTGATGGACCAGCCGATCCTCCGCAACCACGAACTAGAGAAGCTCCGGCAGGTCTCGCACGAGATCTTCTTTGCGGCCACGCTCGACATCACCTGGCCGATCGAGCAGGGGCACGAGGGAATGGAGACCCGGCTCGAGGCGCTGTGCGAGGAGGCCGCCCGGTACGTCGACAACGGCGCGAACATCCTGATCCTGTCCGACCGCAACCTCGGCGCCGAGCGCGTCGCGACGCCCTCGCTGCTCGCCGTCGCGGCGGTCCACCACCATCTGGTGCGGATGGGGACGCGGTTGCGGACGGGGCTCGTGATCGAGTCCGGCGAGCCGCGCGATATCCACCACATGGCGACGCTGATCGGGTACGGAGCGGCCGCGATCAACCCGTACGTGATGTTCGAGTCGCTCGACGAGCTCGCCGACCGCTCATTGCTGCCCGAGGACCTGGGGCGCGAGGAGGCCGAGATGCGGATCGTCAAGGCGATCGGCAAGGGCCTGATGAAGACGATCTCGAAGATGGGGATTTCGACGATCCAGTCCTATTGCGGCGCGCAGATCTTCGAGGCGGTCGGGCTCGAGCCGGCGCTGATCGACAAGCACTTCACGGGCACGGCGTCGCGGATCGGCGGGGTCGGGCTCGAGCAGCTCGCGCAGGAGGCGATCGAGAGGCACTTCCGCGCGTACCCGCGCACCGACCGCGAGGTGCTTCCGGTCGGCGGCGTGCTCCAATGGCGGCGCAACGGCGAGCTCCACGTGTGGAACCCCGACACGATCGCGAACCTCCAGCACGCGGTAGGGAGCCCCGTCCACCCGAACGGCAACGGCGATCCGCGCAAGACGTACGCGGAGTACGCGCGCCTGGCCAACGAGGATTCGGTGCGCCGCGGGCTCTTAAGGGGCCTGATGACGTTCCGCACAGCCGAGGAGCCGGTGCCGCTCGACGAGGTCGAGCCGGCGACGTCGATCGTCAAGCGGTTCACGACCGGGGCGATGTCGCTGGGAGCGCTCGGGCGCGAGGCCCACGAGACGCTCGCGATCGCGATGAACCGCATCGGCGCGCGCTCCAACACGGGCGAAGGCGGCGAGGACCCCTCGCGCTACGTCGCCGATCCCGACGGGAACCTGCGCCGCTCGGCGATCAAGCAGGTCGCCTCCGGGCGGTTCGGCGTCACGGTCCACTATCTGGTCAACTGCGACCAGCTACAGATCAAGATGGCCCAGGGGGCCAAGCCCGGCGAGGGCGGCCAGTTGCCGGGTCACAAGGTCGACGACTACATCGCGTGGCTGCGCAACTCGACCCCGGGCGTCGGGCTGATCTCCCCCCCGCCGCACCACGACATCTACTCGATCGAGGACCTCAAGCAGCTGATCTACGACCTCCGCTGTGCCAACCCGACCAGCTCGGTGTCCGTGAAGTTGGTCAGTGAAGTGGGCGTGGGAACGGTCGCGGCGGGCGTCGCCAAGGCGAACGCCGACCACGTCACGATCGCCGGCCATGACGGGGGCACCGGCGCCTCGCCCCAGTCCTCAGTCCAGGGAGCCGGCGTGCCGTGGGAGATCGGGCTGGCCGAGACCCAGCAGACGCTGCTGCTGAACGATCTGCGCACGCGGATCACGGTCGAGGTCGACGGCGGGATGCGGACCGGCCGCGACGTGATCGTGGGCGCCCTGCTCGGAGCCGACGAGTTTGGGTTCTCGACAGCGCCGTTGATCGCGATGGGCTGCATCATGATGCGCGTCTGCCACCTGAACACGTGCCCGGTAGGGATCGCGACCCAGGATCCCGAGCTGCGCAAGCGGTTCCGCGGCACGCCCGAGCAGGTCGTCAACTTCCTGATGCTGGTGGCGGAGGAGGTCCGCGAGCTCATGGCCTCGCTCGGCGTGCGCCGCTTCGAGGACCTGATCGGCCGTAGCGACCTGCTCGACACGGACCGCGCGATCGACCACTGGAAGGCCAGCCGGGTCGACCTGTCGATGGTGCTCGACGCACCCGATCTGCCGCCCGGGACGGCTCGGCGGCGCACGCGCGCCCAGCAGCCGGTGCTCGACGACGCGCTCGACTGGGAGCTCTTGCGGCGGTGCGCGCCGGCGCTCGAGCGGCGCGAGCGGGTCAAGCTCGGGCCGATCCCGCTACGGAACGTGAATCGGACCGTGGGCGGGATCCTGAGCGGGGAGATCGCCCGCCGGCACGGCGTCCTCGGGCTGCCCGAGGGGACGATCGAGATCTCGTTCAGCGGGTCGGCGGGCCAGAGCTTCGGCGCCTGGCTCGCGCCCGGGATCGTGTTCTCGCTGCGAGGCGAGACCAACGACTACGCCGGCAAGGGGCTGTCGGGCGGGGTCGTATCGGTGCGTCCGCCCGAGAAGCACAACTTCCGGGCCGAGGAGAACATGATCGTTGGCAACACGGTGCTGTATGGCGCCACCGCCGGCCGCGCGTTCTTCCGCGGACTCGCCGGCGAACGCTTCGCGGTTCGTAACTCGGGCGCATCCGCCGTCGTCGAGGGCGTCGGTGACCACGGCTGCGAGTACATGACCGGTGGTCGCGTGGTCGTGCTCGGGCGCACCGGTCGCAACTTCGCCGCCGGGATGAGCGGAGGAATCGCGTACGTGTATGACGTCGACCGGCGCTTCGAGGGACGCTGCAATCTCGAGCTGGTGGATCTGGAGGAGCTCTCCGAAGACGACGAGGTGCTCGTCCGGGACCTGATGTCCGAGCATGGCGCGCGGACGGGGTCGATCGTCGCGCGCAACGTGCTCGCGTCATGGGACCGTGGCGCCCGGGAGCGGATGGTCAAGGTGATGCCGCGCGACTACAAACGCGCCCTGGCCGACGCTGCCGACCGCGAGGCGGTCGAGGCCTGATGGGGGAACTGGGCGCGTTCCTCAAGATCCACCGGGTCGGCTTCGAGAAGCGAGACCCGGAGCAGCGCGTGCACGATTACAGGCAGTACTTCGGGCTCCAGCCCGAGGCGGAGCTGCAGAAGCAGGGCGCGCGGTGCATGGACTGCGGGATCCCGTTCTGCCACGAGGGCTGTCCGCTCGGCAACCTGATCCCCGACTGGAACGACCTCGTCTACCGCGGGAAGTGGCGCGAGGCGATCGATCAGCTCCACGCCACCAACAACTTCCCCGAGTTCACCGGGCGGATCTGCCCCGCCCCGTGCGAGTCGGCGTGCGTGCTGGCGATCAATGACGACGCGGTGACGATCGAGCAGATCGAGCTCGCGATCGCTGAGCGCGCGTTCAACGAGGGCTGGATCGTCCCGAGCCCGCCGCCACGGCGGACCGGCAAGACCGTGGCGGTGATCGGATCCGGGCCGGCCGGCCTCGCGGTCGCGGACGAGCTCAACCGCTGCGGCCACAGCGTGACCGTATTCGAACGCGACGAGGGCCCGGGCGGGATGATGCGGTTCGGCGTACCAGACGCCAAGCTCGAGAAGCAGGTCATCGACCGGCGGGTGGAGATCCTGGCCGCAGAAGGGATCCAGTTCGTCTACGACACCGACGTGGGGGCGACGGTGTCAACGCAGGAGATCAAGGATCGGCACGACGCCCTGGTGGTCGCGACCGGCTCGCGCGTGCACCGCGACCTCGACGCGCCGGGCCGCGGCCTGAGTGGCATCCACTTCGCGATGGACTACCTGTACCAGCGCAACCGGTGGGTGGCGGCTCAGGAAGGGCGGCCCTCGCGGGTGCCGGAAGCCGGGACCGAGATAAGCGCTGCGGGCAAGAAGGTGATCGTGGTCGGCGGCGGCGACACCGGCATGGACTGCATCTCGAACTCCCATCGCGAGGGTGCGGCGGGCGTGGTCCTGCTCGACGTGTACGCCGCGATCCCCGACGGCGGCCGGGACGACCGGCATCCGTGGCCGCTGCCGCCGAAGCGCACGCTGTCCACGTACGCGCTCGACGAGGGCGGAAAGCGGCGCTGGGGCACCGAGGTGACCGGGTTCGGCGGCCGCGAGGGCCACGTCAGCCACGTGTACGCGCGAAAGGTCACGGGCACGTCGTCTCGCGACCTGACGCCGGTGCCTGGAAGCGAGTTCGTGCTCGAGGCAGACCTCGTGCTGATCGCGATCGGGTTCGAGGGGCCCGAGCGCGCCGGCCCAATCGAGGCTTTCGATCTCGAGCTCGACAAGCGCGGGAACATCCGTACGGAGATGACCTACCGCAGCTCGACGAAGGGCGTGTACGCGTGCGGCGACGCGCGAATCGGGCAGTCGCTGATCGTCACCGCGATCGCCGAGGGGCGCAAGTGTGCACGCGTCGTCAACCGCGACCTCGGCGGCAGCCCGATGGACGCCGACCGCGAGATGCTGGCGATCGGCGCGTGGAGCGGCGAGGCCGATCGGACGCTCCGCCACGAGGCCGAGGCGGCCGGAACGGTCAGGGCCGGCGAGGAGTTCTTCACCGGCCCGGGGGCACAGGGGCGCTGAGGACCGGCAGCGGCGGACCGGAATCTGGTCCGCTGATACTCAGCCCGAATCGACGTTCGAAACCAGCACCGAGCGCGCCCATCGTTTGGTGCTGGTTAGGGGCGGGAATGCTAGTGTTGGAACGCGATTCGCGTGGTGGAGCGGCCTGCGGAGCAAAATTAAGGTTTAGATACAGCTTGGGACGGGGAAACTCGCCCCTGTCGGTCAGGGAACTGCGCCCCCACTTCCCTGACTCTCCGGGGGACCCAGATGGATCTGGGTCCCCCGGGCTCTTTAATTGACGCTATGCCAGCGCCCGCGGCAGCGGCGGTGACGGCGGCGAGCGGCCAGCACCACGCCTCAGTCGGATCGACGATCACTCAGCTGCTCGACGCGGCGGGGACGTTCTTCTCCCAGCTGGCGAGCCTCAACTGGTTCTCGCTATTGCTCGGACTCGCGCTCTACGCGCTTTATCTCTTGCTGCGCTCGCGTGCGCTCTGGGGCGCACTGCGGGCGGCGTATCCGGGCGAGCGGATTCGGTGGCGCGACGTGTGGGGCGCGTACATGGTCGGCTACGCGATCAACAACGTGTTCCCGCTGGGGGGCGGCAACATCGCGCAGCTGTTCCTGACGCGGATTGCGATCGAGGACTCGAGCTACCCAACGGTCGCCGCGGCGCTGTCGACCGGCGTGATCTTCGACTGGGCGATGGGCCTGCTCGTGATGTGCTTCGCGTTCACCCAGGGGGTATTCCCGAAACCGCCCGACTTCTCGAAGCTGCCGGCGTTCGACATCAGCTTCTTCGCGTCGAACATGCGCTTCACTCTGTTCCTGCTGACGGTGCTGGGGCTCGCGTTCCTGATCGCTTTCGCGCTCCTCTCAGCGCGGGTCAAGGCCTTCTGGCAGCGGGTCCGGCAGGGATTCACGATCCTGCACGACCGTCGCCGCTACCGGCGGGACATGGCGAGCTGGCAGTTCGCGAGCTGGATCGCGCGGTTCGCCTCCTACTGGGCGCTGCTCGACGCGTTCCACATCGGGGGGTCGGTCCGGAACGCGCTGCTCGTGCTCGCCGTCCAGGTGGTCGCCTCGGTGTTTCCGTTCACGCCGGGCGGCGCGGGGGTCCAGCAGGCGCTGCTGCTCACGATCTTCACGCGCAACCCGTACGTCGCCTCGTTCTCGGTTGGGCAGCAGATCGCGACCGCCGTGCTCACCTCGGTGCTCGGGTTCGCCGCGCTCGTGCTGATCTTCCGCTTCAAGAGCTTCCGGGAGGTGATGGCGCGGGGGAGGGCGCACCGGCGCGAGGACGGGACGGACCGGAGCGACGAGAGCGTGGCGGTGCGGGCTTGACGCTCCAGCCGGCCGCTCGTTACTCTCGTCAGGTGGCAGGCCTACCGAGCGCGTGCGTGATCGGCGCCGGGTCGTCGGGGATCGCCGCGGTAAAGGCCTTGCGCGAGCGGGGGATTCCAGTTGACTGCTTCGAGAAGTCCGACCGCGTCGGCGGCAACTGGGTGTTCGCCAACAACAACGGGATGTCGTCGGCGTACCGCTCGCTCCACGCCAACCAGATCGCGGTGAGCCCGCTCGCTCCGCTCCTGCCGTTCGGAGTCCGGCGCGCGTTCTTCGCCGCGCTGTACCGGATCGCGGTCGGTCGGGTCGAGGACTACGGGCTGCCGGCGCCTGACCACCGCCTGCTCGAGGCCCATCCGACGGTTTCGGCGGACTTCCTGGGCCGGATCGCGCAGGGCGACGTGATGTGGAAGCCGGGGATCGACTCGCTCGAGGGCGACCGGGTTCGGTTCGTCGACGGGACGATCGAGCCGGTCGACGTGATCGTCTGGTGCACGGGGTACAAGGTGACGTTCCCGTTCTTCGACGAGGGTTTCATCTCTGCGCCCCGGAACGAACTGCCGCTGTACCGTCGCGTGTTCAAGCCGGGGATCGACAACCTGTTCTTCATCGCGCTGCTCCAGCCACTCGGCGCCACGATGCCGCTCGCAGAGGCGCAGGGGAGGTGGGTCGCGGCATACCTCCGCGGGGAGTACAGGCTGCCGCCGGTCAGCGAGATGGAGTCCGACATCCGCCGCGAGCGCGATCGGATGCGCCGCCGTTATGTGGCGTCGCCGCGCCACACGATGGAAGTCGACTTCGACGATTACCTGTTCGCGCTGCGGCGGGAGCTTAAGGCCGGTGCGCGCCGGGCGCGACAGGCGGGGTTCCGGTTGCCGGTGGCGCCGTCCGGACGTGCTCGTACTCAGCAGGGGACCGTCAGCGGAACGGCGAACGTGTGACCGTGTTGGTATTGGTAATGAACGACTTGACAGCTCGCTTACGCAGCCTCGGCGCGGATCCCTGCCCTGCGCTACGGTCGGCGGCATGATGACCAGCACTGCAGGGCAAACCCTGCCATCGACGCTCGAGCAGCCGCCGGCTTCGGCGATGCTTCGTCTGGTCATCACCGGATCGGTCGACGACGGCAAGTCGACGCTCATCGGCCGGCTGCTGTACGACTCCAAGCAGATCCTCAACGATCAACTCGAGGCCCTGCGCGCCGCGTCCGAGCGCCGCAACGGCGAGCGCGGACTCGACCTGTCGCTCCTGACCGACGGCCTGCGGGCCGAGCGCGAGCAAGGGATCACGATCGACGTCGCCTACCGGTACTTCCAGACCCCGCATCGGAAGTTCATCATCGCCGACACGCCCGGGCACGAACGCTACACGCGCAACATGGTGACCGGCGCCTCGACCGCCGACGTCGCGGTGCTCCTGATCGACGCCCGCAAGGGCGTGGTCGAGCAGACCCGCCGGCACGCGTTCATCGCGTCGCTGCTCGGGATCCGGCATCTGGTCGTGTGCGTCAACAAGATGGACCTTGTCGGCTACGCGCAGCTGCGGTTCGAGCAGGTCGAGCAAGAGTTCCGGGAGTTCTGCGCGCGGCTGGAGACGACCGACGTGACGTTCATCCCCACCTCGGCCGTCCACGGCGAGAACATCGTGGAGCGCTCGGAGCACATGCCGTGGTACCAGGGCCCGGCGCTGCTCTACCACCTCGAGCACGTCCACATCTCCTCGGACCGCAACCTGATCGACTGCCGGTTCCCGGTGCAGTGGGTGGTCCGGCCCGGCCCCGGGTCAGCCAACCCCGACTACCGCGGCTACGCCGGCCAGATTGCCGCCGGCGTGTTCCGCTCCGGTGATCCGGTGGTTGTGCTTCCCGGTGGCGAGGAGGCCCGGATCGCGTCGGTCGACACCTCGGAGGGGTCGCTGGTCGAGGCATGCGCGCCGATGTCGGTCACGATCCGCCTCGACGGAGACCTCGACATCTCCCGCGGGGACATGATCTGCCGCCCGCACAACCGGCCGACGGTCGACCGCCACCTCGAAGCGATCGTGTGCTGGATGGGCGAGGATCCCGTGGCCGCCGGTGGCATGTACGCGATCAAGCACACGACCCGCTCGGCGCGCGCGATCGTCGAGCAGGTGCGCTACCGGATCGACGTCAACACGTTGCGCCGCGACCCGCAGGCGTGCGAGCTCGGGATCAACGACATCGGCCGGGTCAGGCTCCGCACGACGGTCCCGATCATCTTCGACGAGTACCGGCGGAACCGGACCACCGGGAGCTTCATCCTGATCGATGAGGCCACCAACGGCACGGTCGGCGCCGGCATGATCATCGAGGCGCACATCGACCGCCCCGAGTCCCAGCGCGCCGACGTGGTCTGGGATCGAAGCCGGCTCGCGCGGGGCGCCCGCTGGGCGCTGCTCGGACAGCGCGGCGCCACCGTGTGGCTCACCGGCCTCCCGGCCGCCGGCAAGTCGACGATCGCCGCGGCGCTCGAGGAGCGGATCGCGCGGGACGGTTACAGGGCGTACCGGCTCGACGGCGACAACCTCCGGTACGGGCTCAACAGCGATCTCGGCTTCGAGCCCGGCGACCGGGCCGAGAACATCCGCCGGGTGGCGCACGTCGCGAGCCTGTTCGCCGACTCGGGGGCGATCGCGATCGTCAGTGTGATCAGCCCGTACGAGGTCGACCGACAGGTCGCGCGCAGCATTCACGAGGGTGGCGAGCTCGAGTTCCTGGAGGTGTGGGTGAACACGCCGCTCGAAGAGTGCGAGCGGCGCGACCCCAAGGGGCAGTACGCGCGGGCTCGGGTCGGGAAGATCACCGGCTTCACCGGCGTGGACGCGCCGTATGAACGACCGCGCGACGCCGACGTAGAGCTCCGTCCGTGCGAGCAGACGATCGAGGGGCTGGTCGAGCGGCTGGTCGCGGAGCTGCGGGCTCGGGGAGTGTTGGGCGAGCCGCGGTAGGAGCCTGCTTCGGCTGCTCGTCGCACCCGCACCCGCACCCGCACCCGCACCCGCGGCCCGGGCGCATCCGGCGTGTGCTCGGAGGACGGGGTCGGCCGCTCCGCCGTCTCGGTGCACCGGAAATCAGGGCCGACAACTTCACACTCGCCCCGTCAGCCGCGGTGAATGCCGATTCACCCGGCTACACCGCGGTCAACGTGACACTCGCGCTCGGTGGCGCGTCGAGTGAGACGTTATCCGTGTGACGCTAGTTTGCGATCGGGCCGAGCGACGGCTCGCGCCCGTACGTGCTGAACGCACGAAACTTCGAGAACAGCCGATGCTCCGGTCCGTGGAAGTCCGACGAGCCGGTCGTCAACAGTCCTAGCGACGCGCAACGGTCGGCGAGCAGCTCGGCCTGCTCGCGGGTGTGGGTGGCGTAGAAGCACTCGACGCCGTCGAGCCCCCACTCGCGGAAGCGGTCGATCGTCTCGAGCACGTCGGTAGCGTCCTTGACGTCCCAGAACGGGTGCGCCCACACCGCGACCCCGCCGGCGTCGTGGATGGCGGCGATCGACTCGCTGACGGTCGGCTTCGTGCGCGGCTTGAACGCCGGCTTCCCGTCGATCAGGTACGCCTCGAGAAAAGCAGAGCGCTCATCGAGACCTTCAGAGGTCAGGCGCTCCGCGTTCCCCGGGTGGCGGACCACGGCGTCGGCGAGGTGGGGGCGGCCGATTGTTTTGCCCTCGGCCTTGCGCCGCTCGAGCTCGGAATCGTCAAGCTCGTACCCGAGCGCGCGCAGCGCCGCGGCCATCGCGTCGGCGCGCTGCTCCCGATCCCCGCGCCAGGACCGCAGCCGCTCGCGTAGCACCGCGTCGTGGTGATCGACCACGTAGCCGAGAATGTGCAGGTCCTGCTGGTCGCGGTCAACCGAGGAGATCTCGACCGCGGTGACGATCCGGATCCCCGCGCCCGACGCCGCATCGAGCGCCTGCTGGACGCCATCGACCGTGTCGTGGTCGCTCAGCGCGAGCAGTTCGACGCCGGCCTGCGCAGCTGCGGCCACCACCTCAGCCGCCGGGAGGGCGCCATCAGAGTGGAGCGAGTGGCTTTGGAGGTCGAACGTGGGTGAATCGGCGCTCAAGCGCGGAGAGGGTAGTGGCTAACGGCCCGCGCCGCTGACCAGGCGCCTCTGACATCTGCGCCGCGCGCATCCGCAGCAGCGCCACCAGGTCCGCCGAGCGGCGGAACGGGTCGGCGATCGGCGTTCCGGCCTCGAGCGGGAGCGCCGCCTGGAGGCGCCCATCGACCTCGGCGATCAGCACCGGTCCGGAGGGGACCCGGGCGCTGTCGAGCTGCGCGAGGCGCCGAAGGCGGTCGGCGTCGCCCTCGGTGGCGAGGCGGAGCGTGAGACCAAGGGGGATGCCGACACCCGAACTCATAACCAGCAATGGATTATAGCTGGTTCGTAACCATCCAAGTAAGATTGATGGTCATGAGCAAGCAGCGGCAGGCACCCGGGGAGCTCGAGCGCGTCAGGCGGTTCGTCAACACCCGCCAGGTCGGTCACGTGACCGATCGACTGAGCGACCCGACGGCGCTGGCCGCGTGGCTCGAGCAGGAGGGACTCGCGCCCGCGGCGACGCGCGCGACGCGCGCGACGCGCGCCGACCTCGCGCGAGCGGTGGCGCTCCGCGAGGCGCTCCGCGCGATCCTGCTCGCGCACAACCGTGCCGAAGCCGGCCCCGGCCCCGGCCCCGGCCCCGGCCCCGGCCCTGGCCGCGCCGCCGCGCTCGCGGACGCGTGCCGGGCGCTCGACGAGGCCGCGGCACGGGCGCGCCTGCGCGTGCGCTTCGGCGACGACGGGAGCGCCTTGCTGGCGCCAGAGGCCGGTGGGGTGACCGGCGCGCTCGGACGGCTCGTGGCGACTGTGCACGATTCGATCGCGCAGGGCACGTGGAGCCGCCTCAAGGTTTGCCGCGACCACGAGTGCGAATGGGCCTTCTACGACCACACCAAGAACCGCTCGGGCGCGTGGTGCAGCATGGAAGGGTGCGGTAACCGGGCCAAGGCCCGCGCGTTCCGCGAGCGCCGCGCCGCGGTGGGCGGCGAGCGCCGCGCCGCGGCGAGCGGCTAGCGCCTACCCTGTGTCTGGGCGCATCCGAGCGCCCGCCCCAAGTGCCGACCTTCTGCCGACACAACCGCCTCGTTCAGAACTGCCCGATCTGCTCGAAGGAGCAGGCGGTTGAGCTGCGTCCGATCGTGACCTCGAGCCAGCCGCGGACCGCGCAGGCGCGTCCGAACACGCCGGGTCCGAGCCGTGCGCGCAGCGGGTCGGCGTCTCGCTCGGGCGGCTCGAGCAGCGGTCTCACCGTGCGCCGGGTGGCGCGCGGCGCCGACGACGGCTACCGGTCGCCGCTCGCGATCGGGTTGAAGTCGAGCACCGACGCCACACGGCTCGCCGAGGAACTCGCGTTCGCCGATCACCGTCTGTCCCGGCTCGAGCATGACCCGCCCGGGCTCTACCGGGAGGTCGCGGATGCCGGCGCCGACGTCGAGGAGCGCAGCTGGCTCGCGTTCCTGATCGCGTACCTGTGCCCGCTAGACGGCCCCGAGCCGTTCGCGGAGATCGAGCGCGTCCGGACATCGTGGGCCAGCGGTGAGTTCCCGGATCTCGACGGAGTGCAGTGCGGGCCCAGGACCGCCCATGACCCAAGCCGGGGCGTGCGGACGCTCGAGGCCTACCGCGCATGGGCCGCGCGCAGCGGCTCCCAGGCGGCCGCGTACACCGGCGACGCGGCGTGGCCGCCCGAGCGGCGGTTCGCGCGCTCGTTCGAGAGGTTGGCCTTACCCGGCCTGCACCGCGACGCGCGGTACGACTTGCTCGTGACGCTCGGCCGGCTCGGCGTACACGACCTCCGGGCGGCGTCGCTCATGCTCGGTGGCGTCAACGAGGCCACGGTCGGGGCCAAGCGCGCGTTCGGCATCGGCGACACGCTGCTGCTCGAGCGCCGGGCCTCGGACCTGGCCGGCGCGTGCGGGCTTCCGATCGAGGCGCTCGATCTGGGCCTGCATAACTGGCAGCACGGCGACCGCGTGACGCTCGGCCTGGGCGAGGACTCCGAGCCGGATCCTGACGCGGTCGCGGCTATATCCGCGGCGCTCGGGCTCTGATCCAAACGGGCGAGATTCTCAAAAACTGCGTTAGGCTTCACAAATCCGGGTATTCACAGTCCCGGTGTTTTCTGCGATGCGCCGTTTGATCGTTCCGTCGTCGCTCCTTTCCCTCGCCGCGTTGTTGTGCGTCGCGGCGTTGGTCAGCCCAGCCGGCGCGGCCGGGGCCGAGCCGCCCACGCTGTGCCCACTGCAAGGGGCTCCGACGTGCTGTCCGCTCCCCACCAACGGGCCGCAGAACACCGCGGCCCGGTCGAATTTCGTCCCGTGCTGCCCAACCCCGACCAACGGCACCTGCTGCACATCGACGACCTGTTGCACGGCGACCTGTTGCACGGCGACCTGTTGCACGGCGACCTGCTGCACGGCGTGCACCCCGACCGGCTTGACGATCGCAGCCTCGCCTGACCCATCCACGGCCGGTCGGCAGGTCGTGATCTCAGGTGGGCTGACCAGCAACTCGGTGGCGGGCGCCACCGTCGTGCTGTGGCGCGAGCTGTCCGGCCAAACGAGCTTCCACCAGGTCACGCAGACGACGACCGATAGCGCCGGGCAATACAAGATCACGATGAAGCGCGGGTCGGTCAACGCCGACCAGAAGTGGTACGTGACGGCGAACGGCGTCCAGAGTCCGACGGTCAGCCAGACGGTAAACGCGGTCGTCGGCCTGTCCGCGTCATCGCGGTCGGTGGCAGCCGGGAGCCCTTTGGTACTGAAGGGGCGCGTGACCCCGTCCCACGCCGGTCAGGTCGTACTGATCGAGCAGAGCCGGGGCGCCTCGTGGGCCGTGATCGCGCGGCCGCGGCTCGGGCACGCGTCGACGTACACGATGTCGCACCGATTCACCCAGGCCGGCGCGGTCAAGCTCCGCGCGGTGCTGCAGGGCGACACTCGCAACGATCGCTCGAACTCGCCGACGATCACCGTCAGAGTCCAGTAGCTGCGTCCCAGGGGACCGGGCGCGCGGAGAAGGCGCCAGCCCCGCCGCGTCAGACGTTACGTCCGGTCGACCGCCTACCGTCTGCGGCGTTCGGATCCCCGTAACGGAGACGCAATGTCACTCTGCTTCATCGAACCTCAGGACGCCATCCGCGTGATCGCCGAGTCGGTGGGGCGCGAGGCGCGTCGCCAGATCCTCGGCGAGGTCGTTCGGGCGTGGGTGGACGAGATCCCCGAGTCCGAGCTCGAATCGCACTACGCAAAGGCGCTTGCCGACCTCGACGAGCACGATCTGTCGCTGCTGGCGGCGTGGCACGCCTCGCTCGAGGTGGGACATCCGCTGCCCAACCGGGAGTTCCTGGTCAACGTGTTCCCCTCGCTCGGGGACCACCGGCGCGAGGCGCTGAAGATCGCCGCCGGATTCCGTGGCGAGGAGGCGTTCGAGGCGGGTGTGGGCGAGGATCAAGCGTTCGACACAGTGCTTCCGTGGCTGTCCGAGGCGCGATGTGTCGAGCTCGCCAAGGAGTGCCTCGAGCTGTACTGCTGGGATCGGCTCGGCGTCGAGAACTAAGTGGTCGCGACCTCAGTCGCGGCCCTTAGCCCTGTGCCGCGCCGGCGCGCTCTGAGTCGGCGCCCTCGACCTCGATCCCGACCTCAGCACCGGCGTCTTCAAGCGCGGGCCCGGCGTCGAGCTCGAACCACACACAGAACGCGTCGACGCCATCGACGACGCGACGCGCGATTCCCCAGCGGCTCGACAGCCCGTCGACCACGACCAGGCCGTGGCCGCCGGCCTCAGGTGGCTTCGCCGGCCGAGGGCTCGCCGGGTCAAAGCCCGACCCCGCGTCGGTGACCTCGACGCGGATGCGGTCGCCGTAGGCGGTGATCCGCAGCCCGACGTCGCCGCCGACCCCCTGCCCGGGATGGATAACGGCGTTCGTGACGAGCTCGGAGGTAAGCAACGTCGCGGTGGCGCCGTCGGGGTTCGACAGCCGCCCGGCGATCGCCTGGCGCAGCTCGGCACGCGCCCGCGCCGGCGCATCGGGGTCGCGAGTGAGCGCGATCTCGACTCGCTCGAGGAACGGCTCCGACGGCGGCGCGTAGTCCGGCCGCGGCGTCAGCGGCACGCGGTCGGCGATCCCCGTGATCTGTAGCAGTTCGGTGACTGGCGCCGGCGGCGGCGCGAGCGCCAATGCGATTCGCTCCTCGCTCGAGCGCCGCTCGATCACGATGATCGCACGCATCCCCGACGAGTCGATGAACGACACGTCGTCGAGGTCGATCACGAGCTCGCGACCGCGGAGCGCCGGCAATGTCTGCTCGAAGCGGTCGAGCAGCGCCGCGCACGTCGCGCTATCGAGCTCTCCCGCGAGCTTGATCGTGATCCCGAATGGGTTCTCGAGCGTGTCGATATGGAAGCTGGGCGGAGGACCCACTGCGCCGCCTTCTCTCAACTCACCGGAAGGGTACGAGACCCGTGGGTTGGATGCGATGCCTGCGCGCCGGCTCCGGCCGCAACGGGCTCCGGCCGGAGCGCGAGCGCCGCGGTGTCATCGGCCTGGGGGCCGACCTGGAAGCGGTCGAGCCCGGCGGCGAGCGCGCGCAGCAGCCCCTCGGGCGCTTCGCCCGCGTGCTCGGCCAGGAGTCGCTTCAGCCGCCCGGAGCCGAACCGCTCTTCCGCCCCGAGCGCGTCGATCACCCCGTCGGTGTAGAGGAACAGCGTCTCATCCGGCGCGACCGGCACTGCGCGGTCGACCGATTGATCTCCCGTCCACGCGCCGAGGATCGGGCCGACGGCCCCGATCTCGCGCACGCGTCCGTCGCCCCGGACGATCAGCGGCGCGGGGTGGCCGGCCGACGCGATCACCGCCTGCTCGCGCTCGAGGCGCACGCATACCGCCGTGCACAGCCACAGCCCCGGCTGCTCGCTCAGCGCCTCGTTCAAGCGAACCAGGATCCGGCTCGGGCTTCGCTCGTACATGCTGAGGAAGCGCGCCCCGTGGCGCACGAGCGAGGTCAGCGCGGCCGCCTCGACGCCCTTGCCGGTGACGTCACCGAGCAGGACGATCCAGCCGTCGCCGTTCTCGTAGAAGTCGTAGAAGTCGCCTCCGACCTCGACCTCCTCGGCGGCGCGAGCGGCGCGGTAGAGCGTGGCGACGTTCCATCCCTGGATCGGCGGGACCGTGTCGGGGAGGAGGCTCCGCTGAAGCGTGTCCGCGGTCTGACGGCGGGCGGTGGCGAGCCTCGAGTTGTCGACCGCGACCGCGGCTCGTCCCGCCACTTGCTCGGCGAACTCGCGATCGGCGTCCTCGAACCGGCGCATCGACTCCGCGGTGACCAGCGTCATGACGCCGAAGGTCCGCCCGCGCGCGGTCAGCGGCACGAGAATCACCGAGCGGAACCCGAGGGAGAGCAGCAGCGTCAGGTGCTCGTCATCGACCGCGGCTGCGGCCAGCGCCTCGCCGGGGATGTCCTGGTAGAGCTCGGACGCTCCCGTGTGCAAGATCCGGCCGACGCCGCGCTCGGGGCTGAGTTCCTCGGGCTCGAATTGCCGCAGGCGCTCGGCCAGCTCGAGCTTCGACGGGTCGCGATGCGCGACCACGACTCGCTGGCGGCTGCCGCGGTCATCGACGAGTTCGATCACGCACCAGTCTGCGATCTCGGGGACCGCGAGCCAAGCCACGTTGCGCAGGGTCTCCTCGTAGTCGAGCGAGGACATCAGCGTCTCGGTCGCGCGCGCCAGGAACCGATCGTGCAGCTCGGCGATCCGCTCGCGCGTGATGTCCTCGATGATCGTCACCGCGGCGACCGGCTGACCGTCCGCGTCGTGGAGCGGCGCCGCCTTGAGCAGCTGCCACTTGAGCTCGCCGGTCGACCGGTTGATCGTTCGCATCACGAGCGGCTCCGCCGGCTCGCCGGCGAGCAGGCGCACCGACGGGACCGCATCCATGGTGAGCTCCTCGCCGTGCTCCCCCTGCACGATGTAGTCGGCGAAGATCGAGTGCGGAGGGTGGCGCTGCATGTCCTCGAGCGAAGAGAAGCCCATCGACTCGATCGCGGCGCGGTTCGCGTACAGGATGTGGTGGTGCGAATCGCGGATTGTCACCGCCTCGGCCAGCGCGTCGAGGATCTCGCCGAACCCCGGGTCGCGCCCGCGCAGCTGGGCTTCGAGCTCTCGCAGCAGCTGGGCGCGCTCGGACACGTCCTGGATCCAGGCGTGGAAGACAGCTCCTCCGCCCTCATCGCAGTCCCGGACCATCGTGATCGACACCTCGACCGGGAACTCGCTGCCGTCCTTACGGAGCGCCTCGACGACCAGGCGCGGCCGGGTTGCGCCGGCTCGGCGGAGCCCCGCGCGGTGGCGGTCGCGGTAGCGCGCGGGAACGATCAACTCGGCCAACTCGGCGCCGATGGCCTCCTCGCGCGAGTACCCGAACAGCTCGGTGGCCCGGCGATTCCATTCCTGCACCCGCCCGTCCGCGTCGAGGGTCACGAACGCGTTGTGCGCGATCTCGATGATCGCCGCGGACGCCTCAGGTCTCACGCAACGCCGCCTCGATCTGCTCGATCGCCTGCTCGGTCGATCGGAATCTGATCGCGGTAATGCCGAGCTGGCGCGCGCCCTCGCAGTTGAGCTCGACGTCGTCGATGAAGACCGCCTCCTCGGGCGCGGCGCCGAGCCGCTCGAGCGTGATCTCGTAGATCTGTGGCTCGGGCTTGCGGCTCCCGACGAACGCCGAGTCGACGACCACGTCGAAGATCTCGTCGACCGGGAGCATCGCCCGCCAGTGCGCCTCCCACTCGCGGATGTTGTTGGTGCAGATCGCCATCTTGTGGCCGCGTCCGCGCAGCTCGCGCATGTAGTCGATCATCGGCTCGTTCGGCTCCAGGTGCTGGAAGTAGCGCTCGCCGAAGCCGTCGAGGCTGACCTCACTCCCGCGGTCGGCCGACAGCTGCTCGGAGATCGCCGCGAAGAACGCCGCTTCGGTGAGCCGTCCGGTCTCGAGCTCGAACAGCGGGTTGGATCCGTCGCGGTCGGCGATCGTCGCCATCGCCTTGCCAACCGACTCGAGCGAGATTCCCGAGGCCTGCATCAGGCCCGCGAACGACTCGAGCAACGGCGAGGTGAGCACGCCGCCGAAGTCGCTGATGACGGCGCGCACTCGGCTCATCGCCGGCGGGCCAGGAGGTATATCCCGGCGCCCTCGCGCCCGCGGCTGTGCCAGCGGAACGGCTCGGCGCGCAGGTCGAGATCGCCGGCCGCCGTCTCGGTCCGGGCGCCCGTAGCCTCGCCGGCCGCGCGACGCGGGAACTGCTGCGCGTCCTCGTCCTCGCCCACGGCGGCGAGCCACAGTTCGAGGCCGGCGCGGAGCGGCCATCCGCCGGCGTCGTAGGTGGTCGACAGCCGCGGGTCCTCGACCGGCGGCGACGGTTCGGGGCCGAGCACCGTGGCGGTGAGGACGTCGGAGTCGTGATGCTTGGCCTTCCGCCCGCGGAACGCCGTCAGGGCAAAGCCCTCGTCGGGCTCTTCGAACCAGGTCGACACGGCGCGCACAGACTCGAGCTTGCCCAGATCAAATCCCCCGGACCGCGAGGACCGCAGCCCGAGGCAGTCGACCGCGTGCTCGGCACCGCTCTGCTCGAACCGGCCGGTGACCCGACACAGCTGATCGGAGCCGACGATGTTCTCGTCCACGGCCTGGACGTCGACGATCTCGCCGGCCGGCACGGCGATCAGCGTGAAACCAACGCCGTCGAGCCGCCATTCGCTGCCGTTCTCGGCGATGGACAGGCGCAAGCTCGACACGACGGGGGCGACGGCGTCGCCTCCGATCATGGCCACTGCCGAGCCCTCGCCGCCGGGAATCCATGCCGCGCCCCAGACCGTCCGCGTGACGTCGCCGAACGCGAGCGTTCGCAATACGGCTGGGGAGGAGCTCATGGGTGGAGTTGCGGTTGGTCGATGTCGCTCGCGGTGGAGTCGACATCGTATGACCGCGAGTCGCCCGCGTACCTCGTCGCGCGGACCACCAGGCGACTCTGAAGGTTGCGCGCGAGCGGACGGCGCAGCAGCGCCCGCGTCGGCGGAAACAGCGCGAGCAGGCCGAGCGCGTCGGAGATGAACCCGGGGATGATCAGCAGCACGCCGCCGAACAGCACGAGCGCGCCGTCGAGAACCTCCCGCCCGGGCGAGCGGCCCGCCGACACCGCGGCCCCGAGCCGCCGCCACGCGGCGCGCCCCTGCGAGCGCAGCAACCACGAGCCGAGCGGCCAGCTGAGGACCAGCAGCACCACCGTCGCGAGCACCCCGATCACATTCGCGACCTCGATCGCCACGAACAGTTCGGCGGCGATCCAGACGACCACGAACAGCAGGAAGAACATGCTTACAAGGCTAGTACGCGACCTGGGTCCACAGATCCTCCACAACCCTCGACCACCCTTGACCAAGGGGGTAGCTTGATGCTGTGGGGGTTCGTGTGCCTGCCACTCGTAGCCCCGAATGACAAGCGAGGAAGGGAACGTTTCGTCATGGCGCGTGCGGACATGCCGGGGACCGAGACCGGGAAGACGGAGCCAGGGATTTCACCCGAGGTCGAGAGCCAGGCGGCGGAGCTCGTCGGGGCGCGGGCCGGCGACGACGAGCGCCCGGGCCGGCGGTTCGGGTCCACCCGCGTGCTGACCGCGGCCGACCGCGACCGGATCCTCAAGGATGCGCGCTCGGTCGAGTTCCCGGTGGGCCTGCGCGGCTACGAGCGCGGCGCCGTGGACCGCTACGTGGAGCGGATGAGCCGATTGATCACCGAGCTCGAGATGTCGTCCTCGCCCGAGGCGGCCGTCCGGCATGCCCTGGATGAGGTCAGCGAGGAGACCCGCGACATCCTCCAGCGCGCCCACCAGACCGCCGACGAGATCACCGCGCGCTCGCGCTCCAAGGCCGACGACCGGCTCCAGCAGGCCGAGCACGAGAGCGAGGAGCTGCACCAGTCCGCCCTGCGCCGAGCCGCCGAGGCGCGCGACGCGGCCAAGGCGGAGGCGGACCAAATCCGCGAGACGGCCGACCGTGAGGTCGCGGAGCTCCGAGCGACCGCCGATCGCGACGTCGCCGAACAACGCGCGACGGCCGACCGTGAGGTGACCGCGCTCCGCGAGAAAGTCGCGCGCGAGACCCGGCAACTGCGCGCCACCACCCAGGGCGACGCCGAGGAGACGCTCGCCGCCGCGCGGCGGGACGCCGATGAGATGCGCGAGTCGGCCGAGACGCGCGCCCGTGAGCTCGCTCGGAGTGCCGAAACGATCTGGCGCGAGCGCCGGCGTTTGATCGACGACATGCGCGCCGTCGGAGAGCAGCTCGTCGCGATCGGCGAGGCCGAGGGGAAGCGGTTCCCGCGGTTCGGCGAGGAGGGCTCAGATGTGGCGGAGCTGCTGCGCGAGCCGGTCGCGGCCGTGACGAACGGCATCACACCCGAGCGCGACGCGCACGAGGCGGTTCCGACTTAGGCGTGTACGCGTCGAGCTAGGCGAACGCCGGCGAGGCGCCTTCGAACCGGACCGCCGGCAGGCGGTGCAGTCCGACGTGCTTGATCAGCGCCATCACCTGGGGCTGAGCGCCGCGCACCAGGATCTCGCGCCCCTTGGCGCGTAGCCGACGGGCCAGGACCGCGAGGTCGAGCATCACCGACGCGTCTGCGAACGCCAGCTCGGTCAGGTCGACGGTCACATTTGTCTGGGAGCGAAGCGCGCGGACCATCGCGCGCCGCCTCCCGCCCTGCGTTGACCGGTCCTCGTCTCCGCAAACCCGCAGAGTGGCCGAGTGTTCATCGAAGTCGACGATGCGGCAAAACCTACACAAATTGGTGCAGTGTCCGCAAGAGCGAACCGTGTGAACCCTCTAAACTGATCACACGATGGCAACTGTCGACGACGTCACCGACGCCCTGCGCGACGTGATCGATCCCGAGTTGGGGCTCGATTTCGTCGAGCTCGGGCTCATCTACGACGTCGAGGTCGAGGGCTCCACAGTCAGCGTGACCTACACGCTGACCAGTCCCGGATGCCCGATCGGACCCCAGGTGTCCGAGCAGATCGAGGAGTTCGTCTCCGAGCTCGACGGGGTCGACGAGGTCCGTCCGACGATGACGTTCTCGCCGCCGTGGACGCCCGAGCGGATGAGCGAGGACGCGAAGTTCGCGCTCGGGTTCTAAGCCGCCGGCTTGCTGCGGCGTAGCTCGCGGTTCAGATCGATAGCGCGGATCTCGTGCTCGCCGGGGAGCTTGTCGAGCACCGCTGAGACGACCTGCTTGACGTCGTGCTCCTCGTGACCGAGGTCGTCGTACAGCGATTTGAGCGCGGTGTGGACGATCTTGAGCTGCGCCGCGGTGAGGTCCAGCCGGTACGCGATCTCGTCGGGGGCGATCAGGTCGTCCATGTGCACGAAACGGTAGCCGTTTGCAGGCGAAACGGCAAGGTGTGCCTCAGCCCCGGGACTGGCCGGGCGCGCGCCCGGACCGCTTGGCCCGCTTCGCCCGCATGTCCGACGCCGGTCCCCGCTTGGGCCGGGCGCCGGCGGTGGGCAGGATTTGCGTCGGTCCCCCGTTACGCGACTTCTCGGACTTCTCGGCACCCTTACGCGATTTGTCGCCGCCATTGGCCGCCGAGCTCGCCCGGGCCTTTGCGGCGGCGAGCAGCTCCTGTAGCGACGCCTCGATCCCATCGGCGATCACGTCGATGTCCGGGAGGGCGTCGTAGTCGCCGAGCAGGCCGTAGTCGAGCCCGCCGTTGTAGGACATGATCGCCACCGCGAGCGCGTGGTTCTTGGGCAGGAACGCGAGGGGGAACAGGTCCTCGAGCTGGCGCCCGAGCACGTAAAGCGGGATCTGCGGGCCGGGGATATTGGTCACCAGCAGGTTGAACAGTCGCGTCGAGAAGTTCAACCGCGAGGCCTCGGCGAGGATCGTCGGCGGCGCGAGGTCGTTGACGGCGGTTAGCGTCGCGGCGCCGACGGCCTGCTTGGATTCCTTGAGGCCGTCCATCGCCCGCCTGACGAACGCCAGGCGCGCCAGCGGATCGTGGATGTAGAGCGGGAGTGGGCCGCGCATCACCGTGAGCTGGTTGCCGAGCGTCCCCCGATGCGTGTCGTTGCGGACCGACACGGGCACGAGCGCGCGCATCTCGAGACCCTCAGTGCGGATTCCGCGCGACTCGAGCCAGCGCGCCAGAGCGCCTGAGACGACCGTTAGCACGACATCGTTGACGGTGCCGCCGAACGCGTTCTTGACCGCCTTGTAGTCGGCCAGCTGCTGACGGACGACCGCATACCGGCGGTGGGGGCCGATCTCGACGTTCAGCGGCGTCTCGGGCGCCGGGTTGAGCCCGGCCCAGACGATCTCGCCGACGCCCTCGGCCGAGTCTCGGAGCTTGCCGAGCGAGCTCGCCGGATGGGTCGCCGCCGACACCGCCCGCGTCATGATCCCGGTGGTCACGCCGACCATACCCCGGACCCCGGCCGCGACGAGCTCGATCGAGGACGGCTCGCGCCTGGGCTTCCACGGCTCGAGCTCCTGTTGCTGTGCCGGCGGATCAGGCTCGAGGTCGAGCAGCACGGTCGCCAGATCGATGCCGGAGACGCCGTCGACGAGCGAGTGGTGGGTCTTCGAGATCAGCGCGAACCGGTCACCCTCGAGCCCCTCGACCAGCCAGTTCTCCCACAGTGGCTTGTCTCGGTCGAGCTGCTGGGAGGCGATCCGCGAGGTGAGCAGGAACAGCTGCTCCTCGCTACCGGGCGCCGGGAGCGCGGTGTGGCGCACGTGGTACTCGATGTTGAAGTCGGGATCGTCGACCCACAGCTGCCGCCCGGACTCGAGCGGCGGCGTGGCCAGCTTCTGCCGGTAGCGCGGCACCAGGTGCAGGCGGCTGCGGATGTGGTTGAGGTAGTCGACGAACGGCGGCGGCGGCCCCTGGAAGATCAGCACGCCGCCGATGTGCATGTGCGACGTCGGTCCCTCCTGGTGGAGGAACGAGGCGTCGGTCGAGCTGAGACGGTCGAGGTGGCGTTGCGGCATGGGTCCCGGCGTATGTTCGCACTTCCGACCTACACTCTCCCCCAATGGGGTCGATGCCCGAGAAGCTGCTGCTCGCGGCGCCGCGCGGCTATTGCGCGGGCGTCGATCGTGCCGTGCAGACCGTGGAGCGCGCGCTCGAGCTTTACGGCGCGCCGGTCTACGTGCGCAAGGAGATCGTCCACAACAAGTTCGTGGTCGAGCAGTTGCGCGAGCGGGGCGCGGTGTTCGTCGAGTCGGAGGCCGACGTGCCCGAGGGCGCGACCGTCGTGTTCTCGGCCCACGGCGTCTCCCCGGCGGTGCACGCCGGCGCGCGGCGGCGGAAGCTCGAGACCATCGACGCGACCTGCCCGCTCGTGACCAAGGTCCACGTCGAGGCCAAGAAGTTCGCCGCCGATGGCTACACGATCGTGCTTATCGGCCACGCAGGCCACGAGGAGGTCGAGGGCACGATGGGCGAGGTCCCGGACCACATCGTCCTGGTGGAAAGCGAGGAGGACGTTGACGCTCTCGAGGTCGACGATCCAAGCCGGATCGCGTACATCTCCCAGACCACGCTGTCGGTCGACGAGACCCGCTCGATCATCAACCGGCTGCGCCAGCGGTTCCCCGCGATCGTCGGGCCCCGCACCGACGACATCTGCTACGCGACCACGAACCGCCAGGCGGCGGTCAAGCAGCTTGCGGTCCAGTGCGACCTCGTGCTCGTGATCGGCTCGCGCAACTCGTCGAACTCGAACCGTCTGGTCGAGGTCGCGCGCGAGCACGGCGCCGACTCGCATCTGATCGACAACGAGAGCGAGGTCCGCGAGGAGTGGCTCGCCGGCAAGCGCGTCGTCGGCATCACCTCGGGGGCGAGTGCGCCCGAGTCGCTGGTGCAGCGGCTGGTCGAGTCGTTCAAGGTCCGCGGGACCACCGACGTGCAGGAGCTCGAAGTGGTGCAGGAGGACGTTCGCTTCATGCTCCCGAAGGTGATCCGGCAGGCCGGCGCCGCCTAGACCGCTGCGCACGCTCGTCATCTCGGATCTCCACCTGGGCGCGAACGGCCGGCCCGACATCCTGCGCCGAGCGCAGGAGCGCGCGGCGCTGGTCGCGCGGCTGCCCGAGTTCGACCGCCTCGTGCTGCTCGGCGACACGCTCGAGCTCCGGCACGGGCCCGTACGCGATGCGCTGGCGGCGGGCGCGCCGGTGCTGGCGGAGATGGCGCGCGCGCTCGGCGGAGGCGGCGAGATCGTGGTGGTGCCCGGCAACCACGACCATAGGCTGCTGCGCGGCTGGCTCGAACGGCGTGGAAACCATCCCCACCCGCCCCCGCTCGGACTCGAATCCGCCGTCGAGTGGGATCAACGCGAGCCGCTCGGGTCGCTGGTCGAGGCGCTGGCGCCGGCCCGCGTCCGCGTCGCCTATCCGGGCGTGTGGTTGCGCGAGGACGTCTACGCGATTCACGGCCACTACGGCGACCGGCACAACACCGTGCCAATCCTCGAGCGACTCGGCGCGGGCCTCACCGTGCGCGTCGCCGGCGAACCCGCCGGCGGCCCGGCGCGCGCCGAGGACTACGAGACCGCGCTCGCGCCGATGTACGCGTGGGCGGACACGGTCGCCCAGAGCGGCGGGCTGCACATCGGAGGCGGCGGGAGCTTCCAGATCGCGGCGTGGCAGCGCCTGAACGGCGGCCCGGGCGCGCGTCGAAGCGTTCGCAGCCGGGCGATGGCGCTCGGCCTGGCCGCGGCGGTGGCGGGGCTGAACCGCGCGGGGGTCGGGCCGCTCACCGCCGACGTGTCCGGCGTCGCGCTGCGGCGCGGCGCGCTCGCGGGGTTCAGCGAGTCGCTCGACCGTCTCAGCGTGCCGGCGGCCCACGTGATCTTCGGGCACACGCATCGCGCCGGGCCTCTGCCCGGCGACGACCGAAGCGAGTGGGGGCGGCTGCTCAACGTCGGGAGCTGGGTCTACGAGTCCCGCTTCGTCGGGGACGACCCGGCCCGCAGCCCCTACCGGCCGGGGTTCGCCGCCATCGTCGGATCGGACGGCCCGCCGGAGTTGGTCAACTTGCTAGACCCGGTGTGAAGCAGACGGCGTAGCACGTCACGCCGTCCCCGACCTCGAGCGCGAGTTGCGCCGTCGCGCTCCGGTCATGCGCGATCAGCTCGTACGCTCCCGGATGGTCGACGGCGATCGTACGCCCGTTGACCTCGACGGTCCCGCTCCCGTCGAGCACCGCCCACACGCCGCCGGCCGTGTACGGGCCCGAATAGGGACCCTCGACGTCGTCGGTCTGCGGCTCGAGCAGCGCGTCGGGCGTCTCCTCGGGCCGGAACGGTCCCAGCAGCGGCCGATCTGAGCCGAGGATCTCCTGGATTGCGCGCTCGGTCTCGTCGTAGCCGCCCTCCCCGTAGTGGTAGTGCAGCAGCATCCCGCGCTGGTCGAACAGATACCGCGCCGGCCATCCGAGGTTCCCGTACAGCTCCCATACGTCGAACGCGGTGTCGATCGCCACCGGATAGGGGACCGCGAGCCGCGCCACCGCGTCGCGGACGGCGTCGGGGTGATGCGACGGCGGGAACCCTGCCGCGTGGACGCCGACGACCGTCAGGTCCGGGTAGCGCTCGCGCCACGCCTTCATGTACGGGAGCGTCCGCAGCGACTGCACTCGGCAGAAGTCCCAGAACTCAACCAGCATGGGCAACCCCTCCGCACGGTCGTTGACCCACTCGAGGCGGGGCGGGAACGGGGGAGCGGCGATGTGGTCGGCGGGAGCGCGCACGAATGACGGATGCTAAGGGCCTCGCTGCGGAATCCGGCCCAGCCCGTGCGTGGTTCGTACCTGGATTCGGCCGGATTCCGTACGGCAATTCGGCTCCGGCACGTTACTGGTCCCCTGGCGGTGTGGAGCCGAATTGCCCGCGTTCGGCATCCATGGGGTCGGTTCCGCCGGGCGTCCGTGCCGGGCGGTCGGGGTCGGTGTTTCCGTGGCGGTCGAGGGCAGATCGGTTTTAACGGCGGGCACCTGGAGAGGGGCCGGGGCTGGGCTGTCGGCGCGAGGCGGCTCGCGGAGCATGCATAACCTGCCACTCGACCTCGTTTCCCGTGACCGTGGCCTCTCACGCATGCCCCACATGCCTAGTAGGCCACGGTCAGCCGGACCCGCCTCGAGTGGCGTGTTACGCATGATCCGGGAGCCGCGATCCTTCCCCGGGGACCACCGCACCCATCTCCAGGTGCCCGCCGTTCAACCAACCGTAGGCCGGGCCGGATCGCGGGAACGCGACCACGCCGGCCGGGCAAGGACGCGGGGAATTCGGCGCAGGCCCGCGCGGAGCGTAGGGCGTCGGGGCCGAATTCCCTTAGGAAATCCGACGCGTATGCGTTCGGTCTCCGGAACGTTCCGCGTCGGATTTCCCACGGACGCCACCGAAGGCGGCTCCAAATACCCCTACGCCTCGACGAGCCCGCGCCGGATCGCGTACCTGACCAACTCGACCCGGTCGCGCATCCCGAGCTTGCGCAGCACGTTGCCGCGGTGCGACTCGACGGTCTTCTCGGACAGGTGGAGGATCTCGGCGATCTGGGCGTTGGTGAACGCCTCGGCGATCAGCTTGACCACCTCCTCCTCGCGCGGGGTGAGCGACACCGACGGGCCGCCCTCGTCGCCCTCCATCCACCGGCGGATGATCGAGCGCTCGGCCGCGTTGGTCAGGAACGCCTCGCCGCGCCCGACCGCGTGCACGGCCCCGACCAGGTCCTGGTCGGCCTCGCGTTTGAGCACGTAGCCCGAGGCGCCGGCCTTGAGCGCCTCGAACAGGTAGTGCTCGTCGTCGTGCATCGACAGCATCAGCACCCGGACGTCCTTGAGCTGGGCGCGGATCTCCCGCGCCGCCTGCAGGCCCGTCATGCGCGGCATGCCGACGTCGAGGATGCAGAGGTCGGGTCGCGAGGCGAGCGCCTGCTCGACCGCCTCGACCCCGTCGGCGGCTTCTGCCACCACGTCCATCCCCGCCTGTCGTTCGAGCAGCAGCCTGATCCCCGATCGGACGATCCCGTGATCGTCGGCTACCAAGATTCGCATCCGTGCTCCTCTCTATTCATGCGAGCGTCAGCTCGACTCGCGTTCCCCGGCCCGTTCCGGACCAAATCGAAAGATGACCCCCGACGAGCAGCGCGCGCTCGCGCATGCCCGATAGCCCCAGCCCGCCCTCGCGGCGCGAGACAAATCCCTGACCGTCGTCGGTGATCCGCAGCACCGTGCGGCCGATGAATGAGAGCTCGACGTCGACCCTCTCGGCCTCGGAGTGCTGCGCCACGTTGGACAGGCTCTCCTGGGTCACGCGGTACACGACGAGTTGCTGCTCGGGCGTGAGCGCTGGCGCCTGGCCGCGTACGTTGAAGGCGGCGTGGATGCCGGTCTGGTCGGAGAAGTCGCGCACCTGGCTGTGCAGCGCCGGCAGCAGGCCGTGGTCGTCGAGCACCGCCGGACGGAGCTGGCGCGCCAGCATGAGCAGCTCCTCCATCGCCTGGCCGGCGAGGCGCTTGGTCTCCATCAGCTCGCGCCGCAGCGTGGGCGGTGCGTGCTCGATCGAGGCCTGGAGGCGCAGCGAGACCGCGGTCAGCGCCTGGTTGACCTCGTCGTGAAGGTCCTGGGCGATCCGCCGGCGCTCGCGCTCCTGGGCCTCGATAGAGGCCCGGCCGGCGGCGCGGCGGGCTGATTCGAGACGGGCCAGCATCTGGTTGATCGCGGCCTCGAGGCGGCGGGCCTCGGCGCTGTCGATCCGGTCGCTCGCGAGCAATTGCTTGTCGGGAGTGGCGAGATCAACCTGCTCCATCGAGGAGATCAGCCGGTCGAGCGGGATGAACCGCCGGCGCAGCAGCAGCCAGTTGCCGAGCATGGCGGCGACCAGCGCGAGTCCGAGCACGAGCATCTCGCGGCCCTGGAAGGCGTTCCCGACGCGCTCGTCGAGCGCGACCAGGGCGACCAGGAACGTACCCGCTATGAGCAGCAGGTTCACGGACAGGATCTGGGCCAGCAGCGAGCGCGATTTCATGAGCATCAGGCGGCTCCCTACAGCCGGTATCGGTGACCGGCGCAGGGAGCAAGATGGGGTCTAGGCCCGATATCGACCGGAGCGGCGTGGGCCGATAATTCCGACTGCAAGCCTCCACAGAATTTCCCGGGCGTGGGGCCGACCGGGCGGCTGTGACGGTTGATTGGGTCTCTGGTTTTGCGGGGCGTCCCCTTAGGGGTTTGGGGACGCCCCGTCTTGCGTTTGGGAAGAAACCCGGACTATTTCCGAGCTTCTTCCCGAGCGGTGAGCTCGCGCTTCATTACCTTGCCCATCGCGTTGCGCGGCAGTTCGTCGAGGAAATGGACCTCACGTGGGCGTTTGTGCTTGGTGAGCAGGTTGGCCACGTGGGTTTCGAGCTCGTCGGCGGTCGCGGTTCCACCGGGCTCGGTGACCACCCACGCGACGATCCGCTCGCCGAGATCGTCGTCCGGCTTTGCGGTCACGGCCACCTCGGCGACCGCCGGGTGCTCTAAGAGCGCGCCCTCGATCTCGCCGGCGCCGATCCGATACCCGCCCGACTTGATCAGGTCGGTGCTCTTCCGGCCGACGAGCCTGAGCGAGCCCTGTGCGTCGCGGGTGGCCATGTCGCCGGTCATGAACCACCCGTCGCGCATCGCCTCCTCGGTGGCGTCGGGGCGGTTGAGGTAGCCGGTGAACACGTTGGGGCCGCGGACCGCGACCTCGCCGATCGTCTCGTCGTCGCTCCGGCGACGGTGGCGCCGTCGTCGTCGAGGAGTTGCACCTCGACCCCGGGCAGCGGTGGGCCGACACGGCCGGGGGTGACGTCGTCGCCGAGCCGGACGCCGGCGTTCATCAGCGTCTCGGTGAGCCCGTAGCGCTCGAGGATCTGCTGGCCGGTGAGCCGCCTCATCGCGTCGTGGACGGTGGTCGGGAGGGCCGCGGAGCCGGACACGAGCACGCGCGCGGCGGCGAAGGCCTGCGCAAGGTCTGTGTCGGTCTCGGCCTCCCTTGCGATCCGGCCGTACATCGTGGGGACGCCGAACACCATCGTGGCGCCGTTCTGCAGGGCCCTCGCGAGGGCCTCGGGCGAGAAGCGGCCGACGTGCTCAACCTGGGCGTTGCGGCGGAGCGGTCCGAGGATCCCGATCACGAGGCCGTGGACGTGGAACACCGGCAGCGCGTGGGTGAGGCGATCCTCGGCCGTCCACTGCCAGATCTCGGCGAGCGCGTCGAGGTTGCTCGTGATCGCCCGGCGCGGGATCTGCACTCCCTTGGGCGGGCCGGTGGTCCCTGACGTGTACATCACGAACGCAACGTCTTCGGGGTCGAGCTCGTCGGGGATCGGTTCGTTGCCGGCGGCGCTCTGGCGGCTGACGTCAATGCGGGGGAGGCTTTGCAGCCGCCCGGGCGGGTCGACCCCCGGCCATGCGACGAACCGCTCGGGGGCGCTGTCGTCGACGATGTGACCGAGCTCGCGGGATCCGAGTCCGGGGTTGATCGGGACCACCGCGACGCCGGCGGCAAGGGCTCCGACGACCGCGATCGCAAGCTCGAGCGTGGGCTGCGCCCACACTGCGACCCGGCCCGCGCCGTGCAGCTCATGCGCGGTCGCCGCGGCGGCTTGCGCAAGCTCCTTGTAGCTGAGGGTCGCGTCCCCGATCCTGATCGCCTCGCGGCCATCGGGGTCCGTCAGACTAGGAAAAAGAGGTTCTGACATGGCCTTCCTGTGTCGCTATACTCTCTGAAGTATTGAATCCATACCGCATTTGAGGAGTTTTCGACGATGAGTCCGTCCGGAGCCGAGGTTCTCCGCCAGATCAAGAGCCGGATCGATGAGGTCGATCCCGCCGCCGTCCACGAGCAGGTCGGCAACGGCGCGGTGATCATCGACGTCCGTGAGCCCGAGGAGTGGGCGGCCGGGCACATCCCCGGCGCGATCCACGTGCCGAAGAGCTATTTCGAGTCGCGGATTGAAGGTGCGGTTCCCGATCGCTCCGATCATGTCGTCCTGTACTGCGCCTCGGGCAACCGCTCGGCATGGGCCGCGCGCACCCTGACCGAGGACCTCGGTTACGAACACGTCGAGTCGATGACCGGGGGCTTCACGCTCTGGAAGGATCGCGGTTACGAGGTCGACGTGCCGCGGACCCTTACGGCCGAGCAGCGCGAGCGCTATTCCCGCCATCTGCTTCTGCCCGAGGTCGGTATCGACGGGCAGCAGAAGCTGCTCGACGCGCGTGTCCTGCTGCTGGGCGCCGGCGGACTCGGTTCGCCCGCTGCTCTGTACCTGGCCGCCGCCGGCGTCGGCACGCTCGGGATCGTCGACAACGACGAGGTCGACCTGTCGAACCTCCAGCGCCAGGTGATCCACTCGAGCGAGCGCATCGGCGTAGCCAAGGTCGACTCGGCGGAGCAGACGATCAACGCGCTGAACCCGGACGTGAAGGTCGAGAAGTACGCGCTGCGGCTGGGCCCCGAGAACATCATGGAGGTGCTCGAGGCCGGCTGGGACGTGGTCGTAGACGGTCTCGACAACTTCCCGACCCGGTACCTGTTGAACGACGCGTCGGTGCGGCTGGGGATCCCGGTCGTGTCGGCGGCGATCCTCGGGTTCGAAGGCCAGCTGTCGGTGTTCAAGCCCTACGACGGCCCGTGCTACCGGTGCCTGTTCCCAGTGCCGCCGCCGGCCGAGCTCGCGCCCTCGTGCGGCGCCAACGGCGTGCTCGGCGTTCTGCCGGGGACGATGGGCCTGCTCCAGGCGACCGAGGTGATCAAGCTGATCCTCGACGAGGGCGATCCGCTGATCGGGCGCCTGCTCATGTACGACGCGCTGTCGGCGACGGTCTCCGAGGTCAAGGTCCGGCGTGACCCCGACTGCCCGATCTGCTCACGCGAGCCCGAGTCGATCTCCGACGACGAGCTCGGCGTATTCCCCGACTACGAGGCATTCTGCGCCGGCGCGCACTAGGGTTCCATGTCCTCAGCTATGGCGAAGATTCGAATCCCACCGGTTCTGAGGGCATCGGTCGGCGGCGAGAAGGAGCTCACCGCTTCGGGCGGCTCCGTGGGCGAGGTGCTCCGCTCGGTGGCCGAAGCTCATCCCGACACGCAGTCGCAGCTGTTCGCAGCCGACGGCGGGCTTAACCGGTACGTCAACGTGTACTTGAACGACGAGGACGTGCGGGTGCTTGACGGGCTCGATACGTCCGTCGGCGAGGGCGACACGCTTGTGATTCTGCCGGCGATGGCCGGCGGCTCACTCGCCTGATCACCGGCGCCCGCCTCCTTCGGGAAGGCTTTGGCGCGGGCCGGCGTCCTTCTGGCTAGATCCACTATCGAAGGGAGCCGGAGGATGCCAACTCGACTTACTCGTGCCCGCGGTGTGACGCTGATTGCGGGCGCCGTCATCGTCGCCATGCTCGCCGTGGCGGCGGTCGCGCTCGCGAAGACGTTCACGTTGAACGTCGCGAAGAACGCGACGGTCACGAACGCGCAGACGATGGCGACGACGCATGAGAACATCGGGGTCAACGGCAGGGGATTCGCGGTCTACTGGCTGAGCGGCGACTCCAAGAGTCACCCGAAGTGCACGCAGGCCAACGGATGCTTCAAGTTCTGGCCGCCGGTGACGGCCGCGTCGGCCAAGGCCCTGAGCAAGGCATCTGGGATCAGCGGCAAGCTGACCAGCTGGACGCGCGACGGCTTCACCCAGGCCGTGCTCGGCGGGCACCCGATCTACACGTTCGCCCCCGACACCAAGAAGCACGACGCGACTGGGGACCACGTGGTCGCTTTCGGCGGGACATGGCATGTCGTGACCGCGTCGGGCTCGACGGCCGCCAACACGAACCAGCCGAGCAACCCGAACCCCAATCCGAATCCGTATCCGATGGGGTACTGACGCGCTAGCGCATTCGAGGCGGGCCGCCCAGCAGGCGAGCCCGCCTCGCTACACTTCCTGAAGCGATGGCCGCTGAGCGCCTCGAGAACAAGCCCTGCGGGGGCCGATACGGCGACATCATCCAGGCGATCGGCCACACGCCGCTGGTGGAGCTGAAGCGTCTTAGCCCGAAGCCCGGAGTGCGGCTGTGGGCCAAGCTCGAGTCTCGCAACCCCACCGGCTCGGTCAAAGACCGGGTGGCGCGCGCGATGATCGAGGACGCCGAGGAGAAGGGTCTGATCCGGCCCGGACAGACGATCCTCGAGCCCACGTCGGGCAATACGGGCATCTCGTTGGCGATGATCTGCAGCCACAAGGGTTACCCGGTGAAAGTGGTCATGCCCGAGAACGTGACCCCCGAGCGCACCGAGCTGCTCCGCATGTACGGCGCCGAGATCGTGTACTCGGAGGGCTCCAAAGGCTCCAACGGCGCGGTCGAGCTGGCGCTCGACATGGCCGAGAAGGACGCCTCGTACTACATGCCCTACCAGTACGGGAACCAGGCCAACCCGAACGCGCACTACAACGGAACCGCGCTCGAGATCCTCGAGGAGCTCGACGAGGTCGCCGCGTTCGTTGCCGGCCTGGGGACGGGTGGGACCCTGATGGGCAACGGGCGCCGCCTCAAGGAGGAACTCGGCGACTCGGTAAAGATCGTCGCTGCCGAGCCGATGCAGGGCGAGCCGGTCCAGGGACTGCGCTCGCTCGAGGACGGCTTCATCCCGCCGATCATCGATCTGTCGCTGCTCGACCGCAAGATCTTCGTGACCAACACCGACGCGATCGTGTTCACGCGCCGGCTGCTCGACGAAGAGGGCTTGTTCGTCGGCGTCTCGTCGGGGGCGATCGCCCGGGTGGCGCTGCGGATCGCCAACGAACTTGACGAGGGCAACGTCGTGTTCCTCGTCGCCGACGACGGGTGGAAATACTTCTCGTCCGGCATCTACACCCGTCCCATCGAAGAGATCGAGAACCTGGACTCCACCGTTTGGTGGTGAGGTCCGGGGACGCCGCACGCCGGGCGCCTGCCGTTCGATGAAGACTGAGGCCTCCTCGGAGGGCGAACCCTCCTCGCGCAGGAATTTGCTGCTGGCCGCGGGCACCGGCCTCGCGGGCGCTCTGCTCGCCGGGTGCGGGGGAGAGTCGATCAAGCAGCAGGTGCACAACTCACAGGCGGCGCTCTCGAACGACGTCGACCTGCTGAACCACCTGCTCCACCTCGAGCACACGGCGATCGCGGCGTATACGGCGGGCATCCCGCTGTTGGACCAACCGACCGCCAAGGCCGCGCAGCTGTTCCTGAACGACGAGATCTTCCATGCGGGCGACGTCGCCGGGCTCGTCCGGGAGGCGGGGGGCAAGCCGATCAAGCCCGCGCCGAGCTATGCGCTCGGCCATCCGCGCACGAGCGAGGCGGTGCTGATGCTGCTGCACGCGGTCGAGAACGCGCAGATCGCCGGCTACCTCTACGCGATCCAGCAGCTCGAACCGGGGGTCGTCAAGCAGCAGGTCGCGTCGATCCTCGCCAACGACGCCCAGCACGTGGCGGTCGTGCGCGCGGCGCTCGGGCAGTCCGCGATCCCCTCAGCGTTCGTGACCGGCCGGGACTGACCGTGGAGCGCATGCCCACACGACGCGAGATCGTTGCCGGCGCGTTCGCGGTGGCGGGCGGCGCCGCGGGCCTCGCGGCCGTGGCGGCGAATCCGGCGCTCGCCGACACGGCGCCGGTGAGCGACGCGCAGGCGCTGACCAAGGCGCTCGAGGTCGAGCGGCTGATCGTGCTCGCCTACCGGCGAGTCCTGGCGTCTGGGACGCTCACGCCGGACATCGAGCGGGCTATCACGCCGTACCTGGGGCACGAGGTCGAGCACGTGTCCGCGGTCGCGGGAGCGCTTGGGGCGATGGGCGTTCACGCTGACACGAGCTCCCTCGCTCTCGGTGCCGCCGGCAATCTGCTGTCGAAGCACAACATCCCGGTGAGCCTCACCGGTCTGCACTCGCAGACGGACAGCCTGCGGTTGCTAGTCGATCTGGAGTCGCTCGCCGAGGGGATCTACTTCACCGCGCTCAAGACGCTGAGCACCCAACCGCTCCAACGCCTCGCCGCGCAGATCATGGCGTGCGAGGCCCAGCACTGGACCGCGGTGAGTGGCCTCCGGAACCCCGGCGAGTACGTCAAGGCGGTGCCTTGGCCGTTCGTCACCGGCAGCAGCTGACTCGACTTGGGCTGCGAGGGCCGCGTTGGTAGCCTCGACCTGACCGTGAAGATCGCGCGAGACCTGTACGACGAGATCGTTGCCCATGCCCGGGAGGAGGCGCCGAACGAGTGCTGCGGGATGGTGGGCTCGAACAATGGCCAGGCGCTCGCCGTCTACCGCGCGGTGAACGCCGAGGCGAGCCCGCTGCGGTTCCGGATCGATCCCGAGGAGCAACTCGAGCTCCATACCAAGATCGAGGACGCCGGGCTCGAGCTCGGGGCGATCTACCACTCGCACACGCGGACGGCGCCGAGGCCGTCGCAGACCGACATCAACTTCGCCAAGCTGTGGCCCGGCGTGCTGTGGATCATCGTCGGACTTGCCAACGGGGAAGTTGACGTTCAGACCTGGCAGATCGACGGCGCGCAGGTGTCGGACGCCGAACTGGTCGTGGACTGATGAGCAAGCGGGCAGTGAGGGCCGGCGAGCTCTTCTGCCCGGTGTGCGGCACGTCCTACGTCGAGCCCGAGCGCTTCTGCGCGACATGCAAGCTGCCGCTCGTGTACAGCGATCACGCCGGCCCAGTGGAGGTCGAGGGGGTCAGCGCGAGCCACGAGCGAGCTCGGAAGATCAAGCCGCAGCTCACCGAAGGCCCGCTCGTGCGGGTGGCGTGGGCGCGCAACCAGGCGGAGGCCGAGTTCATCCAGGGGCTGCTGCTCGAGGAAGGGGTCCCCAGCATGCTCCGCCGCAGCGCCGGCTTCGACGTGCCGGACTTCCTCGCCGCCGGTCCGCGCGACGTGCTCGTGCCCGAGGCGGCGGTTTTGACGGCGCGCGAGATGTTGCTCGCGGGTGAGCTGATCTCCGACAAACCGCCGGAGCGGGTGGTGGCGCCGGGGAAGCTGCTCGTCGGGCTGCTGGTGGCGCTGGTGATCGGCGCGGTTGTGGTCTGGCTGGCGAGCCAGGTCGTGCACTAGCCGGTTCAGTCTGCGGCGGCCATTCGCGCAAGGTGCTCGCGCCACGCCTCCTCGATCCGGGCCGGCGCGGCGCCCCCGAACGCCTCGCGTAGCGCGGCCCGCCTCCCGCGCGGGTGCAGCCGGCAGGCGAGCCGGGCCGCAGCCTCCTCCTCGCGCTCCCGCACGAGCAGATCGATGACCGTCCCGCCGAGCAACGGGGCGTCGCGGGGGCCGGGCGGGAAGGTCGGCTCGCGACCTTCGCGCAGGCGGCGCGCGATCGCGGGGCGGGCATGCGCGGTCTGGCCGCCGAACCAGCGTGCGGCGCCCTCGATCAGCCAGCCCCAGCGCAGCTCGGCGCGGATCCGGCGTGGCGTCGTGCGCAGCGGGATATCCGGGTTGTTCTCGATGACCACCCGGCGCGCGTACAACGCCGACGGTGTCGTGGCGAGCATCTCGCGTGATCCGGGCACGGTCGACGCCCGTGCCTCGAGCAGGTCCGGACGCAGCACGTGCAGCTCGTCGCGGCCCGACCAGCCGGCGACATACCGGCGCGCCGCCGGCGCGGCCGCGGCCCACGCGAGCGGCACCATCGGGCACGCAACCGACAGCGACGTCACGCCCGAGTGGAATACGACGGTCATCCCGTCGACCGTGCTCGGGAAGTGACGAGCCAGGCGCTCGCGCGTGCGCTCGAGCGAGTTCAGGACCCGGTCCACGTCATCGGCATGGGTCGAGTCGTGCCGTGCCCGAAAGGACGGCGACGCCGACTCGATCCATGCCACCTGACGCGTTAGTGCGCTGCTTTACCCGTTGCCGGGGTCAGACCAGAACCGGCTCGCGGTCCGATGCGATCGAAGCGATCTCCTCGGAGGCCCGCTCGAACTCGTCGTCGGACAGCACCGGCGTGCCCTCGAATGGGAGGTCACGGGTGAGCTCCAGCCACGAGCGACATCCGCCGTAGTCGTCGCGCACCTTGACGGTGACCGGCCGTGGGATCCGGTAGGTCCGCAGCAGGATCACGTGGAGCGGATGACGTCGCTTCCACGCCAGGCGCTTCTCGGCGTAGTCGGTCGTCCACACGTAGAACGGCGACAACGCGTCGACCGTGCGCCGGTCGGTGATCGTGAAATGCGCGGCCACCTCGGCCCAGGCGCGAATGCGGACCCGGTCCGGCTGTGGGATCTCGCGGTTGCGGCGCAACGAGTGGGGCGGCGGCTCACCGTCGCTCCAGACACCCTCCTCGAGCGCGCGGACGAGCTCGGGTTGATGTGACTCGCGCACCAGGTCAGAGCACTGGTGATCGAACGTCGGGTACAGAAAGAAACGATCGTGGTCCAGCTTGAAGTGCTTGTCGGGCTCGCGAATGCCGCCCTTGCGGAGAGTCAGTAGCTGCTCTCCTTCGGCAAGGGCCCGCACGGTCACAGCCCATTCTTTGAAGGCAATCGGCATTTGGAATAGAAGAAAACGGGGGATTGAACGCCAGGAAACCCGTGCGCGGCACGCATTGCAACTGCGGCACGGGAGGACCCGATTGTACGCGAGGTTTGGCAAATCGCCAAATGTGACCGCAAATCGGTGGGTTTGCTTCGGGGGTCTCAGGGCGAACTCGTGCGAGTGCTGAAAAACTCGCGCCGAACGTGTGTGAATCGCCACTAACGCTGGGTATAGGGGTATTTCGGGATCTCCGGCACGTGCAGGTGAAACCGGTTCCATTAACCTGCCCGCCTGTCGAACAACTCGCCGGATGGCGAACGCGGCGGGGTTTGTAACGAGTTGCACTAGTTAGCAGCAAGCACTCGTCAAACGTGCTACTCAGGGCGGCCATGGCCGCCGCCACCCGGCGTCTCGATCCGCAGCCGCTGCCCCTTATCGAGCCGGCCGATCGACTTCGCCGGCAGCTCCTTGCCGTCGATCAGGTTGCGGCCGGCTGCCCCGGGCTCGCCCCCGTCGGCCCCGGACGGCCGGTGGCGCCGGCGCTCTGTGATCAGCGAGTAGCCGAGCGGCTCGAGCGCCTCGAGCTCGCGAATCACGCCGTCACCGCCCGCGTGGGCGCCGGCCCCGCCCGAGCCCCGTCGCAGCGCGTACTCGACCATCCGCATCGGAAACTCGAGCTCGAGCGCCTCGATGGGCGTGTTGAGCGTGTTGCTCATCGCCACGTGCACGCCGCTCGGCCCGTCCGCGTCCGGACAGGCGCCCTGGCCGCCGCCGATCGTCTCGTAATAGACGACGTCCTCGGTCCCGAGCGTGACGTTGTTCATCGTCCCCTGCCCGAGGGCTCTCCCGAAGGCCTTTAGAACAACGTCAGCCACCCGCGAGGACGTCTCGACATTGCCGCCGACCACCGCCGCGGGCGAGCGCGCGTTGAGCAGGGACCCCTCGGGCGCGATCACGTCGACCGGCCGGTAGGCGCCCGCGCTCGGCGGGATGTCGGGATCGGTCAGCACCCGGATCGCGAAGTAGCACGCCGAGCGGGTGACGGCCAGCGGGCAGTTGAGGTTGCCCTCGTGCTGGTCGGCGGTGCCGGTGAAGTCGAGCGTCAGCCGGTCCTTATCGACCGTCGCCTTCAGCGCGATCTGGAGGTCGCCCTCACGGGCCTCGAGCACGTCGCTGGCCTCGTAGGTGCCGTCGTCGAGCTCCTCGATGCAGGCGCGCGTGCGGCGTTCGGCGTAGTCGAGGACCTCGGTGAACGCCTGGGCCAGCTTGGCGGCGCCGTAGCGCTCGTGCAGCTCGAGCAGGCGCCGTGAGCCGACCCGCCCGGCCGCGAGCTGCGCGCGAAGGTCCGCCCGGCGCTGATCGGGCCGGCGCATCTGCGCGCTGAGCTCGGCGATCGCTTCGTCGTCCAGGATCCGGGGGCTGATCACCACGCCCTCCTCGTCGAGCGTGGTGCTGTCGGCGGGCATCGAGCCGGGCGTCGGGCCGCCGACGTCGGCGTGGTGGGCGCGGCTGGCCGCGAACGCTATGAGCTCGTCTCCGGCGAATATCGGCGTGATCACGGTGATGTCGGGCAGGTGGGTGCCCCCGGCATACGGATCGTTGAGGATCCAGCTGCGGTCCGGCGCGTGCTCCTCGTTCAGGATCGCGGCGACCGCCGCGGGCATCGCGCCGAGGTGGACCGGGATGTGCTCGGCCTGCATCACCATCTCGCCGCTGGGGTTGAACAACGCGGTCGATGCATCGCGCCGTTCCTTGATGTTCGCGGAGTGGGCCGAGCGGATCAGCACGGCTCCCATCTCCTCGCACACGGCTCGCAGCGCCCCGGTGAGGACCTGAAGTTCGACTGGATCGATCTGATCGGGGCTCATCGCTCTGACCGCGTCATGTGGATCGTGCCGGTGTCGTCGACTGTGGTCTTCCAGCCCGGCGGGATCAGGAGCGTCGACTCGGGTAGCTCGATCACCGCCGGGCCGTCGAGCTCGGTGCCCACCGAAGGGATCCCGCGCAGCGCCTCGAGCTCGATCCGCTCGCCGTCCAACGTGGCCTCGCGGGTGGAGCGTTCCACGTCGGGTTCGCCGCCGTCGCCGGCGAGCTCGACGTCGACCCCGGGCCCGGTGGCGGTCACCCGGATCGTGACGAGCTCGAGCTCCTGATCGGCGTCGCGGTAGCCGTAACGCTCCTCGTGCTCGGTCTCGAACGCGTCGCGCAGCCCGTCCGGGTCGGCCGACGGCGAGCCGGAGATGGGGAGCTCGAACGACTGGCCGCGGTAACGGAGCTCGTAGACGACGTCCAGGTCGGCCTCGGGCTCGTGCATCGCCTCGCGGGCGCGCTCGCCTAGCTCCTTCACGTGTTGCTCGATTACTTCCGCGGTGAGTCCGTCGCCGCTGAGGAGCACGCTCCGCTGGACGTCGCGCCGGCGCGGTGAGACGACCAGGCCGAGCGCCGCGAGGACCCCGGAGGCCCGCGGGCACAGAATCGTGTCGATCCCGAGCTCGTCGGCGATCTGCGCGGCGTGCAGCCCCCCGGCGCCACCGAACGCCATCAGCGCGTACCGCCGCGGGTCGATGCCCCGCTGCACGGTGACGACCCGCAGCGCGCGGATCATCTCGGCGCCGGCGACGCGGCGGATCCCCTCGGCGCACGCTTCGACGTCGCCGAGGCCGAGTTGGTCGGCGAGGTCGCTGACCGCTTTGCCGGCCGCCTCGCGGTCGAGCTCGACGTCGCCCCCGAGCGGCGCGTCCGAGGACAGGTAGCCGAGCACGAGGTTCGCGTCGGTCACAGTCGGCTCGGTCCCGCCGCGCCCGTAGCACGCGGGGCCGGGATCGGCTCCCGCCGACCGGGGCCCGACGCGGAGCGCCCCGCCTGCGTCCCGCCAGGCAATCGAGCCTCCGCCGGCGCCGACGGTGTGGACCGCGAGCATCGGCAGCGCCAGCGGACGTCCGGCGATCTCGCCGCTCGACTGCTCCTGCACGCTCCCGCCGTCGACGACGCACACGTCGCACGACGTCCCGCCCATGTCGAGGCACAGGGCGTCGTCCACGCCGGCCGTGCGGGCGACGAACGCGGCCCCCGCAGCGCCGCCCGCCGGTCCCGAAAGGACCGTCCACGACGCGTGGCCGGCGGCCGCCTCGACGTCGATCAGGCCGCCGTTTGACTGCATGATCGTGGGCTCGGGGAGGTTCGCTTCACCCACGCGCTCGGCGAGCCGGCGCAGATAGCTCGCCAGCAGCGGGGATAGCGACGCGTCGATCTCGGTTGTCGCGGCCCGCTCGAATTCGCGGAAGGTGCCGACGACCTCGTGCGAGAGCGAGACGTGGGCCCCCGGGAGAGCCTCGGCCAGCGCCTCGCCGATCGCCTTCTCGTGGTCGGGGTGGCGGTAGGAATGGAGCAGCGTCACCGCCACCGCTTCGGGCTTGGCCCCGGCGACGCGGTCGGCGACGTCACTTGCGGCTTGCGCCGTGAGCTCCGTCAGCGGGCCGTCCGGCGTCATCCGCTCCGGCACGCCGAAGCGCAGATCCTCCGGGGCGAGGGGCGCCGGCCGCGCGGCGCACAGGCGGTACAACTCGGGGCGATCCTGGCGGCCGAGCGCGATCAGGTCCGTGAACCCGTCGGTGGCGACGAACGCGGTCGTGGCGCCGCGCCCTTCGAGCAGCGCGTTGGTCGCGACCGTCATCCCGTGAGAGAACTCCTCGACCTGGTCTGCGTTCGCGCCGGCCTTGGCCAGCGCCGCCTCGATCGCGGCGAGCACGCCCTCGGACTGATCTTCAGGCGTGGTCGGCGCCTTCGCGGTGATCACGCGACCATCGAGCGCGAGCACGGCGTCGGTGAAGGTCCCGCCCACATCGACGCCGATCAGCATCGGGCGAACGTTACTTTCGCTGGCACGGCCGGCGCGCGCGGGCCCGAGGAGGAGGCGGTAAGACCTTCGCGCGCGGCCGGCAAGACCGCTGATCTTCACCGCCCCGACCCTCCCGCGGCCGCGGCGCAAACCGCTAGGCGGCGAGCGGCGGCTCGAGCTCCTCGGTCTCCGCGAGGTGCTGATGCGAGGGGCAGTACCCGTTATGTGGCAACGGCATCCGCTGACAGGGCGTGCCCTTTCGGGTGCTCGCCCGACACTGCAGAGGGTTGCCGTAGGGGTCAAAGCCGTTCTGCGGCAGGCGGCGCAGGAACTGATCCGCCAGCTCCAGGTACCTCTGGATGACCCGCAGCACCCGGAGCTGCGAGGTCATCGGGAAGTACACCCGGATGTCGTTGAACAGCGTCCGCGATGGATACGCGAAGTAGTGCCGGTCGGTCGCAAGGCGCTCGACGGCCGATTCGCACGCCTTCAGGACACGCTCGTGATTCAGATACAGCCCGCCGTGTGGGTCCTCGATGACCTCATCGGCAAGCTCACGGTAGATGGCTCGGCTGAACCGATACATATGGAAACACCCACTCCTAGATCCGTGCCCCCGCCAGGGCGGTCTGGTTAGCGCAAGACCGTGCTACCCGCGATGTGTGAAGTTACAGCGGTGTCAATTATTAAGTTGACGTTAACCCGGAAGTTGGTGCGTTCAAGGCCTGTCGGGTTCAAAGAGGCGTGACGGGGCGCCTGAGCGGCACTACGTCCAGTGTTGCAGGACAGGCTCGCGCCCCGCGCCGATCGTCACGTGCTCCAAGTCGAAGCGCGAGTCCCGGTCCGGGAAGTCGCGACGCTGATGCGCGCCGCGGCTCTCGGTGCGGGCGAGCGCGCACCGCGCGATCAGCCGGACGAGGGGATGAGGGTCGGCCGCCAGTTCCAGCAGGCCGGCCGCGTCGCGTTCGAGGCCCGCGTCGCGCCACAGTGCCTCGCGGCTCGAGGACGAAATCGCCGGTGGCTCGCTCGCGCTGTCGCGAGCCGATGCAAGCTCGGCGACCGCACCCGGATCGGGTTTGGGCTGAGCGGCGGCGGATCGCGCCGCGCGGGCGCCGAACACGAAGCACTCGGTCAGCGAATTCGAGGCGAGCCGGTTGGCGCCGTGCAGACCGGTGCACGAGCACTCCCCGACGGCGTGCAATCCCGCGAGCGACGCGCGGGCGTGGACGTCGGTCGCGATCCCGCCCATCATGTAGTGCGCCGCCGGCGCGACCGGGATCAGCTCGCGCTCGGGGTCGATCCCCGCGTGGCGCAGCGCGGTCACGACGTTCGGGAACAGCGCTGGGTCGACGTCGCGCATGTCGAGGTCGACCGACGGCGCCCCGGTCAGGAGCATCTGCTGCGCCACCGCCCGCGCCACCTCGTCGCGCGGAGCGAGTTCGTCGACGAAGCGCTCGCCGGCCGCGTCGAGGAGCCTGGCCCCTTCGCCGCGAATCGCCTCGGTCACGAGGAACCCGTCGGCGCCGTTGCCGACGACGGCGGTGGGGTGGAACTGGATGAATTCGAGGTCGGCGAGCGTCGCGCCGGCCGCGGCCGCCAGCAGCAGGCCGGCGCCGACGGCGACGGATGGGTTCGTGGTGCGCGACCACAGCGCGGCGGCGCCACCGGTCGCGAGCACGACGGCCCCGCTCGCGATCAGGCGGCCGTCGTCGAGTCGAACGCCCACGCACCGGCCGTCGCCGGCGAGCACCTCCACTACGCGGCGGCCCTCGAGCACGTCGACGCGCGGGTCCTCGGCCACGACCGCGCTCAGCTGCCTGACGAGCCGGCGCCCGGTCGCCGCCCCGCCGGCGTGAACGATCCGGCGACGCGAGTGGCCGCCCTCGAGCCCGAGCGCCAGACGCCCGTTCCGGTCGGCGTCGAAGCGGACGCCAAGTCGGTCGAGGTCCGTCACCGCGTCGGGCGCCTCCTCACACAGGACGCGCGCCGCGGACTCGCGCACGGCGTCTCGACCGGCCACGATCGTGTCGCGGAGGTGAAGCTCCGGGCTGTCATCGGCCGACACCGCGGCCGCCAGCCCACCTTGCGCCCACCAACTCGAGGACTCGGCCAGCGGCGTGGCCGAGACCAGCGTGACGCGCGCGCCGTCGCGGGCGGCACACACGGCGGTGTACAGCCCGGCGGCGCCTGCGCCCACCACCGTGACCTGAGCGGCAAGAACCTGCACGTGGACCGATACCGTACCCCGATGCCGTCCCCGCCCGTGTGGCTCGAGCATCCGTCTTCGCTGTTGCACGAGACGCGCCCGCATCCGGAGCAGCCGCCGCGGATCACCGCGATCGAGCAGGAGCTGTCAGCGCGCGACTGGCTGGGGTTCGAGCGCGTCATCTCGCCGGCGGTCGATCGCGCCGTGCTCGGGGCCGTCCACTCCGAGGCGCACATCGCGTCGATCGAGCAGACGTGCGCGGACGGCGGCGGTTATCTCGACGCCGACACGGTGGTCAGCCCGCACTCGTTCGAGGCCGCGCTGCACGCCGCGGGCGGGGCCGTCCGGATGGTCGACCTGCTGCTCGACGGCGCTGCGCCGACCGGCTTCAGCGCGCACCGCCCGCCCGGCCATCACGCCCTGCCGTCGCGCGCGATGGGCTTCTGCCTGTTCAACAACATCGCGGTCGCCGCGCAGTACGCGCTCGATGCCCGCGGGCTCGACCGCGTGATGATCGTCGACTGGGACGTGCACCACGGAAACGGGACCAACGACATCTTCCACGCGAGCGATCGGGTGCTGTTCGTCTCGATCCATCAGTCGCCGCTGTACCCGGGGACCGGGCCGGCTTCTGACGTCGGATCCGGAGCCGGCCGCGGGTTCACCGTGAACCTGCCGGTGCGCCCCGGGGCCGGCGACGCGATGTTCTGCTCGCTCGTCGACCACGTGGCCGTTCCGCTCGCTGAGTCGTTCAGTCCCCAACTCGTGCTGGTGTCGGCCGGATACGACGCCCATCGCGACGATCCGCTCGGCGGGTGCGAACTGACCGAGGACGGGTTCGCCGCGATGACACGATCGATCCGCGGGGTGTGCGAGACCCTTGGCGTCCCGGTCGGCTGCGTGCTCGAGGGCGGGTACGCGCTGGGAGCGCTCGCGCGGTCGGTGGCGGCCACGCTCGCGGCCCTGAACGGGCCGCCGTCGACGGACGGTTCGGTAGCTCGAGCCGAGGTCCCGCCGGTCGCCCATCAGGCGCGCGAGCGGCTCGCTGAGTGGTGGCCGGCGCTCGCCTGAATGGGCTGGACCGACGCGGTACAGTTCAACTAGATGGATCTCACCAGGGTCTGAAGCCGCGTTTGTCCCAGCCGTCGTCGCTTAGGCGTCGGCTCCGCTGCTCTTGTCGTTCCCTGGAGGTCCGTTGCCGGTTAGTAGTAACCCACCACTATCGTCGAGTCCCGCCGCCGGGACGGTCGCGTCGCGCGATGGGGTCGCGGTGTCGCTGCACGGCGTGGTCAAGCGATTCGGCGACTTGCGCGCCGTCAACGGCCTCGACCTCGAGGTGCCGGCGGGGCTCTGCTACGGCCTGCTCGGACCCAACGGCGCCGGCAAGTCGACGACCATGCGGATCCTCACCGGCCAGGCGGTGGCCGACGGCGGCTCGGTCGAGGTGCTCGGGCATCGTCTGCCGGCCGAATCGAAGCTCGCGCGGGCGCGGATGGGCGTCTGCCCGCAGGAGAGCAACCTCGACGTCGACCTGGGGGTGCGCGACATCCTCCAGGTGTTCGCGCGCCTGTACCGGGTGTCGCCCCGGGAGCGGGCGGCCGCGGTCGATCGAGCGCTGGCGGTCGCCGGCCTCGAGCAGCGCGCGAACGATCGCGCCGAGACGCTGTCGGGAGGGATGCAGCGCCGGCTGCTGATCGCGCGGGCGCTGATCCACGAGCCCGAGGTCGTTCTGCTCGACGAGCCGACGGTCGGACTCGATCCCCAGATTCGCCAGGAGCTGTGGTCGCTGATCGTCTCGCTCCGGGAGAGCGGCACCACCGTGCTGATGTCGACTCACTACATCGAGGAGGCGCAGCGGCTCGCCGACCGGGTGGCGATCATGTCCGCGGGACGCGTGGTCGCGGAGGGCACGCCGGCCGAGCTGATCCTCGCGCACGCCGGACGCGAGGTCGTCGACGTGCACGGATCGGCGGCGGAGCTGGCGTCGCTCCGGTCGCGCGCGAACGCTGAAGGGCTGCCGACGCGCCATTCGGGGCCGTCGCTGACCTATCTGCACGCCGACGCGATGGACGGGCGGGTGCCGCCTGGTTCGCGCCGGCGCGCGAGCCTCGAGGACGTGTTCGTGCGGCTCACGGGGGATTACGTCGAATGAGCGCGGTGCGCGTGCGGCTCGGGCGAATCGAGACGCCGGCGTTGGTCGCCGTGTGGATCCGCGAGTGGACCGTGTTCCGCTACTACTGGCGGACGCGCACGTTCGCGGCGATCGTCGAGCCCGTTATCACGCTGCTCGCGTTCGGGTTCGGCTTCGGCAAGCTCGTCTCGGAAATCGACGGCATCCCGTACATCCAGTTCGTGGGAACGGGCGCGGTCGCCACCGCCGTGCTGTTCAGCGCCGCGTTCTCGGCGATGTTCGACGCGCTCTACAAGCGCCGCTACCAGCGCGTGTACGACGCGATGCTGGCGGCGCCGGTCGACGTCGACGAGATCGTCACCGGCGAGTCGCTGTTTCTGGGCGTGCGCGCCGGGGTCTACGGGGTGGCGCCGCTCCTGGTGGCGTTCCTGTTCGGCCTGCGGCCGGAGCCGGCGATGGTGCTCGTGCCGCTGATCGGGGTCCTGACCGGGATCGGGTTCGCCGCGCTCGGCATGTGGTTCGCGGCGATGGTGAGCACGTACGACGGCTTCAGCTACGTGATCAGCGGCGTGATCACGCCGCTGTTCCTGGTCGCGGGCACGTTCTTCCCGCTCAACCGGATGCCCCAGTGGCTGCAGTCGCTGGCTCAGCTCAACCCGCTGTATCACTGCGTCGAGTTGGTACGCCATTGCGCGTTCGGCCTGGACCCGTTGGCCGACCTGGTGCACGTGGGTGCGCTGTGCGCGTTCGCGGTCCTCGCCTGGTGGCTCGCTGTGTCACGGACGCGCCAGAGGCTCGTCGTCTAGATAAGCGACCGCCACGCGTCGAGAAGCTTCGCCGCCATCCGGTCGGTCGAGAACTCCTCGGCGCGGGCGCGTCCGTGGATTCGCGGATCGGCCGTCGCGATGTGCGGCGCGAGCGCGGTGCGCCACGCGGCCTCGTCGAACGGTCCACAGTAGGTTCCGGCGACATCGGTGAGGGCGGCCCGATGGATGCCTACGGGTGTGGCGAGCGCCGGGACGTCGCACGCCAGCGCCTCAAGCACGGCGAGGCCGAACCCCTCACGCTCGGACGGGACGAGCACGGCGTTCGCGGCGTTGACGTACAGCGGGACCTTCGCCGCTTCGACCTGACCTAGGGTGAGCAGCGGAACCCCGTCCGACACCGCCAGTGCGCGGTCGTAGCGCTTCTCCGGCCGGCGCGGATCGGATGGGAACAGCAGATATGGGCCGTCCGGGTCGAGCCCGAGCGCCGCTCGCGCCTCGGCTCGCGGGATCGGGCGAAAGCGCGCGACGTCGACGCCGACCGGGAGCACGGCGCGTCGTCCCCGGACGGCCCAGCGCGGGATCTCGTTCGCGAGCGGCTCGGACACGGCTGCGACGAGGTCGACGAACGGGAGCGCCGCGAGCGTGACCGGGCGCGCGCGGCGGTCGGCCAGGTCGGTGCCGTGGAGGGTCACAGCCCGGACCTTGCCTCTCGCGGCAAACGCCGGCCAGGCGGTCAGGCCGTAGTGGGCGTGGACGACGTCGAACCGGTCGTGGCGGTGGCGCCGGATCAGGTCGGTCCCCGCCCGCGCGTACGCGCTGCCGCCTCCGGGCGCGAACGCGAATACATCGAGGTCGATCCCCTCGATCCGGCGCAGCGCCTCGACCTGGTCGCGGACGAAGCTCCCGAGCGCGGGCCGGGCCGCCGTCGGGTACATGTTCGTGACGATCAGCGCTCGCATCGGGGGCGCGGCGAGCGTAGCGGCCTCCGCCTCTGGCACCATCCCCCCGCATGTCTCGACTTCCGCACCAGCCGATCGGCGTGTTCGATTCCGGCGTCGGCGGGCTGACCGTGCTGCACGAGCTACTCGTGTCGCTGCCAGGCGAGGACTACCTGTACCTGGGCGACACCGCCCGGTTCCCGTACGGCGACCGGACCCAGGGCGAACTCGAGGCGTTCTCGATCGAGATCGCCGAGCACCTGCTCGCGGCCGGCGCGAAGCTGCTCGTGATCGCGTGCAACTCCGCGAGCGCGGCGGCGTTGGACGCGGTCGAGCGGCATCTGCGGTTGAGCGGTCGCGATGTCGATGTGATCGGAGTGCTTCGTCCCGCGGCGCAGCTGGCGGTGGTCGCGAGCCATACCGGGCGGATCGGGCTGCTGGCGACGCCGGCCACGGTGGCGAGCTTGGCCTACGAGCGGGCTGTCGAGGCGGCCGACCCCCACGTTCACCTCGAGAGCGTGGCCTGCCCCGACCTCGCACCGATCATTCAGGGCGGGTTTCCGTTTGACGACGCGGTGGTGGCGACCGTACGCGGATACTGTGTGCCGCTCCGCGCGGCCCAGGTCGACACCGTGATTCTCGGCTCCACCCACTATCCCCTGTGCGCGGCGATCTTGCAGCGCATGCTCGGTCGCGGCGTCACGCTGGTCTCCGCCGGGATCGGAGTCGCTCGCAGCGTCGAGCGCGCGCTGGCGTCGCGCGAGCTGCTCAACCCGCAGGCGGGCGAGGGCACCTATCGCTTTCTCTGCACCGGCGACGTGGATTCGTTCCGCGCGGTCGGGACGCGCTTTCTGCAGATGCCGCTGGGCGAGGTGGCGCACGTCGACCTCCGTGCACGGGAGGCCGCATGAGCTCGGCGGCGGCTCCTTCGCGTAGCTACGGGCGCGCGCCGGACGCGCTGCGGCCGCTGTCGATCGAGCCGGGGTTCGTCCGGACCGCGACCGGCTCGGCGCTGATCTCGGCCGGCGAGACCCGCGTCATTTGCACGGCCTCGGTCTCGGGGAGCGTGCCGCGCTGGCTCGCCGGATCGGGCCGCGGCTGGGTGACGGCCGAGTACGGGATGCTTCCCGCCTCGACCGGCGAGCGCAAGCAGCGCGACATCAGCCGCGGCAAGCTTGACGGCCGCTCGGTCGAGATTCAGCGGCTGATCGGTCGATCTTTGCGCGGGGTGCTCGACTTCTCGTTGCTCGGGGAGCGGACCGTATACATCGATTGCGACGTGCTCCAGGCCGACGGCGGCACCCGCTGCGCATCGATCACCGGCGGTCTGGTGGCGCTGCAACTCGCCTGCCAGCGTCTGATCGACGAGGGCGCCCTGGAGAAGTTGCCCCTGACGGGGACGGTAGCCGCGGTCTCGTGCGGGATCGTCGACGGCGTGCCACTGCTCGACCTCGACTACCGCGAGGACTCCTCCGCAGAGGTCGACGCGAACGTGGTGATGACCGGGGACGGCGGCCTCGTCGAGGTCCAGGCGACCGCCGAGCGTACACCGCTGTCCCGTGCCCACCTGGACGATCTGCTCGCGCTCGCGGCCAAGGGCATAGCCGAGCTCCGCGCGGTGCAGGACGCGGCGGTGGCCGCCGCCACGGGCTGAGACGATGTCTAGTGAAGCCCCTTCGTCCGGCCGCGCGGTCGTGCTCGCCACGCGCAACCCCCACAAGGTGACCGAGATGCGCCGGCTGCTCGAGCCCGCCGGGATCGAGGTGGTGCCGATCCCCGACGAGGTCGAGCTGCCGCCCGAGGACGGTCTGACATTCGCCGACAACGCGCTCATCAAGGCGCAGACCGCCGCGGCCGACACCGGCCGCCCGTCGATCGCGGACGACTCCGGGATCGAGGCCACCGCGCTCGGGGGCGCGCCGGGCGTCCGGTCAGCGCGGTTTGCCGGACCGACCGCGACTGACGAGCAGAACCTCGAGAAGCTCGTGCTCGAGGCGCCGGCGGACAGCCGCCTGCGCTACGTGTGCGCGCTCGCCTACGTCAACCCCGAAACCGGCGAGGAGCGCGTGTTCTTCGGTGATTGCCGCGGGCGGCTCGCCCGTGTCCGTGCGGGGTCAAATGGTTTCGGTTACGACCCGGTATTCATTCCCGACGCCACCGGGGACAACCGAACCATGGCTGAGCTCACCGACGCCGAGAAGGACGCGATCAGCCATCGCGGCAACGCGGTGCGCGCGCTCACCAGATGGTTCCGGGCCTGAGCGCCGGCGGGATGCGCGAAAGGGGGGACTGGGTGTGTTAGGCATCTCGCGGGCGCCGTGCTCCGGCCGCCGGACCGCGGTTCCGGCACTCAGGACCGCTGATCCGGCACTGAGGGACCGCTGATCCGGCACTGAGGGACCGCTGATCCGGCACTCAGGGACCGCTGATCGCCCGCGTTCCGCCTGTAAATCGCTGCATTGGGCGCCAGAGCCCCGGCGCCGACCCATTAGAACAGGTTGATCCCCGCCGCCAGCGCCACCGCGAATGTCACCGCCGCATAGCCGTAATAGCCCTGCAGCACGAGGATCAGCACGACGATCAGACACACTCCGACCGTTCCCAGCCAGGCGAGTCGACCGAGATCCACGGCAGTATTCTGATTCGGCTCCACGTCATGATTGTGGCTGTCCTCGCCGACGTTTGAGTCCGCGGAGTCCGGCGGGCGTTCGACGCTGTCGGTTGTGGTCGGCGAATTACGCAAATTCCGAAAATCCCGCTATATAGCCGTGCTGGGGGTAGTACTGAGTGGGGAAAATGGCCCTGTTCTCCGGCGACGGCACGAGGTCGGCCGTCCGCGGCCCGTGTTAACGTCGGGAATTCCTACCACCTCGAAGGAGGGAGCAAGTGACCAAACAAGAATTCGTAGACCAGGTTGCCGATCGTGCCGGACTGAGCAAGAAGGATGCCGGCGACGCGGTCGATGCGTTTCTGACCACGGTCGAGGACGCCCTCAAGCGCGGAAGCGACGTGTCCTTCTCCGGGTTTGGCAAGTTCAGCGTCTCGCAGCGCAGCGCTCGCGAGGGGCGGAATCCGGCGACCGGCGAGAAGATCCAGATCGCGGCATCGCGTGTCCCGAGGTTCACGGCTGGCGCGGGCCTGAAGAAGGCCGTCAAGTAGCACGTGCCGGACGCTGGATGCTGCGGTCGCGAGCGGGACGCCGTGACCGTGGCGTCCATCGATACCGCATGCTGGCGCCGATGATCGGCGCGTCCACTCGACTCGCGTGCGGAAGGTCGTGACCTTGGCTTCGATCCAAGGCGCATCGATGTCCGCCGATCCGGGGGAACAGGTGGTCAAGAGCTTCGGCGATCGGCTGGCGGAACGAGTGGCTGCCCGCCGGTCGCAGGTGGTCCTCGGTCTCGACCCCGACCCGGCGCGGCTGTGGCCCGAAGCGGTCCGGCACGCCGAATCGGCGGGGCTTGCCGGCCCGCCCGCCGCGCGCGCGGCCCGCGCGGTAGCGGCCCACTGCGCGCTCGCGATCGAGGCGACGGCCGAGGAGTGCGTCGCGGTCAAGCTCCAGGTCGCTTGCTTTGAGCGGCTCGGAGCGGCGGGCTGGAGCGTCCTGGCCGAGACCGTCGGGGTGGCGCGCGACCAGGGCCTGCTGGTGATCGCCGACGCCAAGCGAGGCGATGTCGACGTCACCGCGAAGGCCTACGCGCAGGCCTTCCTCGGCGAGACACCGAGCCCGTTCGGCGCGATCGCGGGCCTCGGTGTCGACGCGATGACGGTCAACCCGCTGCTCGGACGCGACTCGCTCGAGCCGTTCGTGACGACCGCCCGCGTTCACGCCCGCGGGCTGTTCGTACTCGTCCGCACGTCCAACCCCGGCGCGGCGGACGTGCAGGAGCGGGCGCTCGCCGACGGGACCGCGGTGAGCGAGCGCATCGCCGATCTGGTGGCGGACATCGGGGCCGGTGGGGTGGGGAGGATGGCCCTGTCGGATGTCGGCGCAGTCGTCGGCGCCACCGCCCCGGAGCGGCTCGCGGCGCTCCGCGAGCGCATGCCGCACGCCTCGTTCCTGCTGCCCGGAGTCGGCGCGCAGGGGGGAAGCGTCGAGGAGCTCGCGCCGGCCTTCGCTTGCGGGCCGGCGGGCGGATTGATCGCCGCCTCACGCGGGATCGTGGCGGCGCACGAACGCGCCGGCGGTGACCCGGCCGCCGCTGCCGCGCGAGAGGCGGGCCGCCTCCGCGAGCTCGCATGGCGTTTGACGGCGTGACCTCCTGGAGCAGCTGGTTCCGGACACGCCACCGCCGACGCGGATCCGGGTGGCGCGGCCGGCACCCTGACGACCGACGGCCGAGAAATGGTTCGCGCCCCGGGCGCAGGTATGATCGCCGGTGCGATGGAGGGGTGGAGGAACCCGGCGCGCTACATCGTGCCGCTAGCGCTGGCCGCGTCGGTTACCGCGACGTACCTGATCGTTCACCACGCGCTCGCGAACAAGCACTCCTCGGCCACGACGACCACTGTGCAGACGACGACCACGGTTGCCCACCACCCCGGGCACACGGGGTCCGCGAGTGCGAAGGCGAAGTTCTACGTCGTCAAACCGGGGGACTCGCTGTCCGGGATCGCGGCGAAGACCGGCGTGCCGATCGCGACGATCGAGTCGCTCAACCCGCACCTCAACCCGAACGCCCTCCAGCCCTCGCAGCGGCTCAAGCTGCGCCAGTGAGGTGGCGGTGATCCGGCGGGCGGCCGCGGCGGCGGTCTCGATGGTGGTCGCGCTTGCGGCCTTTGGCGCGGTCATCGCGGGATCGCCCCTGGGCGGGCTCGCCGGCGCCCCGCCGGCCCGCGCTGCGACCACGACCGCACAGAGCCCCGGCACCAGCACCGCCCCCAAGCCATCGGCGGCGCGCGACGCCACCCCACCCCCGCCGCGACTCGGGGTCCGCGGCGCGGCGCTGATCGAGGAGTCGACCGACCAGCCGCTGTTTGGCGAGAACGCGAACGGCGAGCTTGCCATCGCGAGCACGACCAAGCTGATGACCGCGCTGATCACACTCGAGCACACGCGGCTGAACCGGGTGTTTGCCGATCCGGACGTTCACCTATCCTCGGAGGACTCGCAGATCGGCCTCGAGCCGGGAGAGCGGATGAGCGTCCACGACCTGCTGCTCGCGATGCTGCTGCCAAGCGCTGACGACGCGGCCATCGATCTCGCCTACAACGTCGGCCACGGATCGATCAGCCGGTTCGTCGGGATGATGAACGCCCGCGCGCGCCAACTCGGGCTGACGCACACTCACTACGCGACTCCGAGCGGCCTCGACACGCCGGGCAACTACTCGAGCGCGAACGATCTCGTCAAGCTGGCGCGATACGACCTCCAGCACGAGCCGTTCTTCAGATTCGCGGTCCGGCAGACGCACGCCGTACTGCGGACCGGAAACCACGCCCGCTCCGTAACCAACCTCAATGGCCTGCTGCGGTTCCCATGGATCAACGGCGTCAAGACCGGGCACACGCTCGACGCCGGCTACGTGCTCGTGGCCTCCGGAACCCAGGGCGGCATAACGTTGATCGACGCGGTGCTCGGCACCTCGAGCGAGGCCGCGCGCGACTCGAACGCGCTCGCGCTCCTGCACTGGGGGTTCTCCAACTTCGGCCTGCGGACGCCCCTCCACGCCGGCAAAGTGCTGGCCCGTCCGGCAGTCACGGGGATCGCGCCCGGAGCGCCCGGGGCGCACGCACGGCTGATCGCGGCCTCCACCTACACGCACGTGTTCCCGCGCTCGGCGTCGGTGACGCTGCGCGTGCACGCGCCGGCGCACCTCACCGGTCCGTTGCCCGCACAGTCGTCCGTCGGATGGGTGTCAGTGGTCGAGAATCACCGGGTCGTCACCCGAGTCCCCCTGCTGCTGGTGTCGGCCGTGCCGGCGATCAAGAAGTCCCATCCCGTGGCAAGCGCAGTGGTCGTATCGGTTACGCTGTCCGGACTTCTGGTGGCAGTGGGTGCGGCGATCGGGCTGACAATGTTCTGGCGCGAATGGACGAGGGGGACGAGGGGCGGCAGGTCCCGGTCCACGAAGCCTCGATGATCATCACCGTCACGCTGAACGCTGCGCTCGACAAGACGCTGGAGGTGCCGAACTTCAGGGTTGGGCGTCGCCATCGGTCGGTGGAGCAGACCACGATGCCGGGCGGTAAGGGCGTCAACATCGCCCGCGCGCTGAAGCGGCTCGGTCAGCCGGTGATCGCGACGGGCCTCGCCGGCGGTGCCACCGGCAACCAGATCGTCGATGCGCTCAACGGCGAGGCGATCCTCAACGGGTTCGTGCGGATCCGCGAGGAGTCGCGTACGAACACCGCGGTGCTCGACCCCACCAGCGGGCTCCAGACCGAGATCAACGAGCGTGGGCCGTCGGTCTCCGCCCAGGACCTCGAGCTGTTCCGCGACAAGCTGCTGTACCTGGCCAAGGGCGCGAGCATCTGCGTGTTCGCCGGCAGCCTCCCCCGGGGCGTAGCGCCCGACGTGTACGCGGGGTTGATCCGCGAGCTAAGGAAGCTCGGCGTGACCACGATCGTCGACACCGAGGGCGAGCCGCTGCGGCTCGCGGTGCGCGCCGAGCCCGACCTGGTGTCGCCGAACGAGCTCGAGAGCGAGGAGCTGGTCGGCCACGAGTTCAACGACGCCGACGACCGCGCCCGCGCTGTGATCGAGATGACCCGGCTCGGCCCCGCCGAGGCGATCATGACGGTCTCCGACGGGTGCTACGCGCACGTGCTCGAGGGCGGCGGACACGCGCTCTTCCGGGTCCGGATCGACGAGCAGGAGGAGCGCTCTGCGATCGGCTCGGGCGACGCGTTCCTGGCCGGCTACATCGCCGCCCGCTACCTCGGGCGGTCGCCGACGGAGTGCCTGCGCTACGGGGTCGCCTGTGGCGCCGAATCGGTCCAGCACTTCGGAGCCGGGCTGCTCGATCCGGCGGCCGTGGACCGGCTGCTGCCGGAGGTCGAGCTCGAGCATCTCCGGATCGGCGCGGAGATCGGCTGACGAACACCCCGGAATTAGGGGCAAACGGCTCACCGGAAGCTTCATAACGCACTGCTAGCATCGGGATTCTCGTGCCGCGCTGCCCGCTCACACGGTGGACTTTCCCGTCCGCCGCGACTAATACGATGCCGCAATGGAAGTAGAGATCGGACGCGGCAAGAAGGCCCGGCGGGCGTACGGCTTCGACGAGATCGCGATCGTGCCGTCACGGCGTACGCGGGACCCCGACGACGTCGACATCTCGTGGAACCTCGGGCCGTACCTGTTCGAGCTGCCGCTGATGGGCGCCGCGCTCGACGGCGTCGTCTCGCCCGAGACCGCGGGCGTCATCGGCAAGCTCGGCGGGCTCGCGGTGCTGAACCTCGAGGGCATTTTCTGTCGCTACGAGGACGCCGACGCCCAGCTCGAGCGGATCTCGACGTTCTCCAAGGACATCGCGACGCGCGAGATGCAGGACATCTACCGCGAGCCGGTGAAGCCGGAGCTGATCGCCCAGCGGATCTCGGAGATCAAGGCGCAGGGCGTGGTCGCGGCTGCGTCCCTGACCCCGCAGAAGGTGCGCACTTACTACGAGGTGGCGCTCGAGGCGGGGCTCGACATCCTCGTGATCCAGGGAACGGTCGTGTCCGCCGAGCACGTCTCGCGGGACGAGAGCCGGCCGCCGCTCAACCTCAAGGAGTTCATCCGAGAGCTGGCGCCGACGCCGGTGATCGTCGGCGGTTGCGCGTCCTACCACACGGGTCTGCACCTGATGCGGACCGGAGCCGCCGGCGTGCTCGTCGGCGTTGGTCCGGGCGCGATCTGCACCACTCGCGGCGTGCTCGGGATAGGAGTTCCGCAGGCGACTGCGATCGCCGACGTTGCCGCCGCGCGCTCGCAGCACATGCTCGAGACCGGTGAGATGGTCAAGGTCGTCGCCGACGGCGGGATGCGCAACGGCGGCGACATCGCTAAGGCAATCGCCTGCGGCGCCGACGCGGTGATGCTCGGCTCCGCCCTCGCACGGGCCTACGAAGCGCCCGGCCGTGGTTACAACTGGGGGATGGCGACGTTCCATCCCACGCTCCCCCGCGGCGCGCGCGTCGCGACCACGCCGAACGGCACGCTCGAGGAGATCGTCAAGGGTCCCGCGCGCGAGAACGACGGGACTTTCAACTTGATGGGCGCCCTCCGCACGTCGATGGCCACGTGCGGCTACCGGGACATCGCGGAGTTCAACCGCGCGGAGCTAGCGGTGGCGCCGGCATTGCAGACGGAGGGCAAGCACCTGCAGCGAGCGCAGGGCGTGGGCATGGGCGCCAAGCCAACCGCTGCCGCCGTCAGTGTCGACTAGCCCGGCGGCTCCCGCGTGAGCACGACCACGGTCCGGACGGGCTCTCAAGGTCCCACGGATGCCGCGCAGCGGCCCCAAGCAAGCGAAGAGGTCGTTGTCCTCGACTTCGGAGGGCAGTACTCGCAGCTGATCGCCCGCCGCGTGCGCGAGTGCGGCGTGTTCTCGGAGCTTCTCCCGCACCACGTCGGGGTCGAGGAGATCAAGCGTCGACGGCCGAAGGGCGTGATCCTGTCGGGTGGGCCCGCCTCGGTGTACGAGGAGGGCGCGCCCGCGCTCGACCGGGCGCTGCTCGAGCTAGGCGTGCCGGTGCTGGGTATTTGCTACGGGATGCAGCTGATCGCGCGCGAGCTGGGTGGCCGGGTCGAGGGCGCCGAGGTGGGCGAGTTCGGGCGCTCGGAGCTGACGGTCGCCGAGCCGGGGCGGTTGCTGGCGGGCACGCCGGCGCAGCAGAGCTGCTGGATGTCCCACCGCGACACGGTGGTCGCGCCCCCGCCCGGGTTCGCGGCGCTCGCGTCATCGACGGCCTCGCCGGTGGCGGCATTCGAGTCGACCGATCGCGGCATCTACGGGATCCAGTTCCACCCCGAGGTGGTCCACACGCCCTACGGCCAGCAGGTGCTGACGAACTTCCTCGAGGACGCGTGCGGGTGCGAGCGCACCTGGAGCCCGCGGTCGGTGATCGATGAGCAGATCGAGAGGATCCGCGCTCAGGTCGGCGACGGGCGGGCGATCTGCGGGCTGTCCGGCGGCGTCGACTCGAGCGTGGCCGCGCTGCTCGTCCACCGCGCGATCGGCGACCGACTGACGTGCGTGTTCGTCGATCACGGCTTCATGCGCAAGAACGAAAGCGATCAGGTCGTCTCGACTTTCCGTGACACCTTCCAGATCCCCCTGATCGCAGTCGACGCGTCCGACCGATTCCTCGGGCGGCTGCGGGGCGTGACCGACCCCGAGCAGAAGCGAAAGATCATCGGCGCCGAGTTCATCCGGGTGTTCGAGGAGGAGGCCCGCAAGCTCGACGACGTCCACTTCCTGGTGCAGGGCACGCTGTACTCCGACGTGATCGAGTCCGGGGGCAGCACCGGCGCGGCGACGATCAAGTCGCACCATAACGTCGGCGGGCTGCCCGACGACCTCGAGTTCGAGCTGGTCGAGCCGCTGCGGGCGCTGTTCAAGGACGAGGTCCGCGCCGTCGGCGAAGAGCTCGGGCTGCCCAAGCGGCTCGTGTGGCGCCAGCCGTTCCCCGGACCCGGCCTCGCGATCCGGATCGTCGGCGGCGAGGCGACGCGCGAGCGGCTCGACATCCTCCGCGAGGCCGACGCGATCCTCCAGGACGAGATCCGCAAGGCCGGGCTCTACCAGGAGCTATGGCAGTCCTTTTGCGTGCTCCCAGACATCCGCACCGTGGGCGTCCAGGGGGACGTGCGGACGTATGGAAACGTGATCGTGATCCGCGCCGTAACGAGCGACGACGCGATGACCGCCGACTGGGCGCGCCTGCCCTACGACCTGCTCGAACAGATCGCCGCTCGGATGATCGGCGAGATCCGTCCCGTCGGACGAGTTGTCCTCGACATCACGAGCAAGCCGCCCGGCACCATCGAGTGGGAGTAACCTGACCGGACGTTGTTGATGTGGGGTAGGACGTTTCGGGGGCTTGTGGTTGTCACGGTCGCGGTGGCGAGCCTGTTCGCGTGCGCCGCGCTGGCGCCCGCGGCAGACGCCTCGCTGTCGGTGCCGGCAGGCACGCCGGTGCCGCTCACCGGCTCGAGCGCATCGGGCACCTCGGTCCCGTCCGCGATCGCGGCATTCGAGTCCGCGGCCGGCGTCGCTGACAACGGCACGACCGGCGGCGAGCAGGGCAGCGGGTACCGCCACATAAACTGGGACGGGGTTGCGCTCGATGGCAGCGATCCCGGCTCGACCGTGATCGAGTCCAGCCGCGTGGTCGCGCTGTCGCGGAGTCGCCTGGCGCCGTGGGGACTCGAGCTCGGACCCGCGCAGGCGGGCGAGGACGAGCTCGCGGGATCGGAGGTCGCGGTGGCGAATGACGGCTTCAACTCGGTCAACGGGAATGCGCACGTCACCCCGTTCAGCTCGCCCAACGTGTGGGCGCCGTTCAACTCGAACACGGCGGAGTTCGACGTCGTGGCTCCGGCCGGCCAGGCGAGCACGCCGGTGCCGGCGGTGACCCGGGGACTCGGGGTCGTGTTCCTGAACGTCAGGTCCGGCAGCCCGACCGAGATCCAGTACTACAACGACAGCTCGCTTCTGTACACGCAGTCCGCCCCGGCGGCCCCGGGTGGCACCTCGTTCGCAGGCGTTCTGTTCCCAAGCGCGGTCGTCACCCGGGTCGTGGTCACGCTCGGGGACGGCGAGATCTTCGGCTTCGACGGCAGCGCGGTCACGGCGGGCACCTCACCGGCCGCCGACCTCGTCGCCGGCGACGACGTCCTGCTCGCCGAGCCGGCGCCGGCGCGGCCCGCCATCGGCGCGACCGCCGGGGTGCCGATCTCCTCCGTGCTCGACACGTTCACCGAAAGCGACACGCACGCGTTCGTCGCGGCGTCGATCGACTGGGGCGACGGTACCCGGAGTGCGGGCACGATCGTCCCGACGTCGGGTGGGGCGTTCGACGTCACCGGCAGCCATGCCTACCCGCAGGCCGGGACGTACACCGCCGAGGTCACGGTGCAGGACTCGGCTCCGTCGGAGCAGACCTCGGACACCGCGATCGAGGTCGTCCCGCGGTCGAGCGCGACGAGCGTGGCGTGCTCTCCCTCACCGGTCGCGGTGACCGCCTCGACGATCTGCGCCGCGACGGTCTCAGACGTCGGCGCGGCCGGCCCGATCACTCCCACGGGCACGGTGGCGTTCAGCTCGCCGACGCCCGGAGCATCGTTCGCCGCCGACTCTGGATGCGTTCTCGGGGCGAGCGGGACGCCCGGAGAAGCGATCTGCGAGGTCCAGTTCGCGCCGACTCAGCGCCCGCCCATGCAGGCCCGGATCGTCGCGGCGTACGGCGGCGACGACGCGCACGTAGCGAGTTCGGATAGCGCGATCGTCGGGGTGCGCGCCCAGCGATGCATGCTGAAGGCGCTGTCGGCCAGGCTCAAAGGGCACCCGGCGGTCCTGGGCGTACTCGTGAACTGCGACGCGCGGGCGAACGTGACGGTCATCGGCAAGGCCGTCGGAACGCGCAAGGGCAGGTTCAAGCCGTTCACGCTCGACTTTGGGACCATCCGCACGACGGTCACGGCCGGCCGACCGACCGTGCTTGTGATCAAGCCCTCGAGCAGCGTGCTGAGCGCGTTGCGCGCGGCGACCCGCCGCCACCAGCGCGTCTCGCTGAAGCTGACCCTGACCGCGAGCTCCCACGCTACGCAGACGACCACGACCACGCGGGTCGCGGCGTTCAGGATCGGCTAGCGGCCGCGGCGCGGGCGAGGATCTCGCCGACGTGGCGGCCGACGTCGGGCGGTAGCTGATCCCGGCGGAACCAGTTGGCCTGGGCGAGCTCGGTGAGGTCGATGTCGAGCTGCGGGTCGCCGATGCTGGCCTGGAACAGATGCAGGTCGTCGCGGTGGTGGCTGCCCGCGGTGAATAGCTGGCCGAGCGACTGCCAATCGTCGATCTTGCGGCCGAGCTCCTCGCGCATCTCCCGACGGGCGGCGTCGACAGGCGCCTCGCGGCGGCGCCGGACGGTGCCGCCGGGCAATTCCCAGGTCGGCGGACCGTAGGTGTGCCGCACGAGCAGCACGTCGTCTTCGTGCCGTACCACGCATTTGACCCCGACCACCCTCGGGCGGAACACGAACCAGTACAACCGCAGTCCGATATACGCGCAGCGGATCGCGGCGCGGCGGACCTTGATCGACGGCTTCATGCGGCTTGAGCATAGGCTTCGCCACGAACGGCCGTGTCGCGTTCGATCGCCTATCATGGGCGAAGCCGCGCGATCGTCGCGCGGCTTGTGCATGCCATGAAGACCTACGTAGCCACCCCCGCCGACCGCGAACGCAACTGGCTGATCGTCGACGCCTCAGGGCAAACGCTCGGGCGGCTCGCGACGCAGATCGCCGACTCGCTTCGCGGCAAGCGGAAGCCGACTTACACGCCGCACGTCGACACGGGCGACTTCGTGATCGTCGTCAACGCCGAGAAGATCACGGTCACGGGCAACAAGCGAGCCGACAAGCGCTACTACCGCCACTCCGGGTATCCGGGCGGGCTCAAGTCGCGCAGCCTCAACGAAATGCTCGAGCGCCGGCCCGAAGAGGTGATCCGCCTCGCGGTCAAGGGAATGCTGCCGCGCAACCGCCTCGCGCGAAAGCAGCTGACGAAGCTCAAGGTCTACGCGGGCCCCGAACACCCCCACGTCGCACAGCAGCCGCAACCGATGGAGATCAAGTCTTGACCGAGCACCCCGAGGACGAGCAGCAGGCCGACGACCAGGAGCCGAGCGCTCCCGAGGAGCCAGAGGCCGAAGAGCCCGTGGCGGAGGCCGAGGAGCCGGTAGCCGAGAGCGCCGAGGAGCCGGTAGCCGAAAGCGCCGAGGAGCCGGTAGCCGAAAGCGCCGAGGAGCCGGTAGCCGAGAGCGCCGAGGAGCCGGTAGCCGAGAGCGCCGAGGAGCCGGCGGCGCAAGCCGCCGACGAGCCGGCAGCCGAGTCCGAGGAGTCGCCGGCTGAGGCGCCGCCGGCCGAGGCCGAGGAGCCCGCAATCGCGGCCGAGGCCGTGGTCGGCGACTCGGACGCGGTCCAGCCGGACGTGACGGTCGAGGCCGAGCAGAACCCGCTCGAGGATGAGGAGCTCGAGGAGATCGAGGACACGCCTCGCCAGAAACCGGAGATTCCGGGCGCCGATCTGATCCCCGACATCGTTTCTCCCGAGCAGTTCCTCGACGCCGAGGCGCAGGCGGCCGCCGAGGCCGACGCCGAGGCCGCGGCGGCGCGCGAGCGGGAGGCCGAGGATGACTCGAGCCCCATCGCCGACGCTGCGATCGATCTCGCCGCGGGCGCCCGCTACACCTCGACCGGAAAGCGCAAGACCGCGGTCGCGCGGGTGATCATCAAGCCCGGCACCGGCACTTACGTGATCAACGGCAAGACGCTCGAGGCGTTCTTCCCGCGTGAGACGCTCCGCCGCATCATCCGCCAGCCGCTCGAGACCGTCGGCTACGAATCGCGGATGGACGTGGTCGCGCGGATGCACGGTGGCGGCGTGTCGGCACAGGCCGGTGCGCTGCGCCACGGGATCTCGCGGGCGCTGATCGTGGCCGACCCCAACCTGCGCGGCGAGCTCAAGCGCCGTGGCTTCCTGACGCGCGACCCGCGTGTCAAGGAGCGCAAGAAGGCCGGGCTGAAGAAGGCCCGCAAGCGGCCGCAGTTCTCCAAGCGCTGACCCCGCTATGGCGCGCCAGCTGTTTGGCACGGACGGTGTCCGCGGCCGGGCGGGACACTTCCTGACCGCCGACCTCGCGCTTGCCCTGGCCCGCACCGCGGTGGCGCGCCTGCAGGCCGAGCGCCCGCAGGTGCTGATCATCCGCGACACGCGCGAGTCGGGCGAGATGCTCGAGTCGGCGATCGCCGCGGGCGTGACCGCGGCCGGGGGTGACGCGCTGCTCGCGGGGGTGCTCCCGACGCCGGCGGCGCCGCTCCTCGTGCGCCGGCACAGCTTCCACCTCGCTGCGGTGATCTCGGCGTCCCACAACCCGTACGAGGACAACGGCATCAAGCTGTTCGCCGCGGACGGATTCAAGCTCGACGACGACACCGAGCACGCGATCGAGGCCGAGCTCGGGACGGCACCGCCTCCGCCGGCTCACATCGGCCGCGTGCGCCGGTTTGAAGGCGCCCACGAGGACTACCTCCAGGCGCTCGAGAGCCGCTTCTCCGGTCTGCACCTGTCCGGCGTGCGCGTGCTCCTCGACTGCGCCAACGGCGCCACGTTCGAGGTGGCGCCCGAGATCTTCCGGCGACTCGGGGCGGATGTCGACGTGCTTGCCGATCGGCCCGATGGAATGAACATCAACCAGGGGTGTGGCTCGACCCATCTCGCCGGGGTCGTCGAGCGCGTCACCGCTGGGGACTACCACGTCGCGTTCGCGTTCGACGGCGACGGCGATCGGGTCCTGGCCGTGGACGGCCGCGGCGCCGTCGTTGACGGTGACGAGCTGATCGCGCTCGCCGCGCTTCACCTGCGCGAGCAAGGCCGCCTGCCAGGCGACGGGGTCGTGGTAACGGTGATGACCAACTATGGGTTCCACCAGGCGATGGCGGCGGCAGGCATCGAGGTGGCAACGACCTCCGTCGGGGACCGCTACGTGCTCGACGAGCTGCGCCGGCGAGGTTGGACGCTCGGAGGCGAGCAGTCGGGCCACATCATCGATCTCGGTTTCGGGCCCTCCGGCGACGGGACCGCGAGCGCGCTGCTGACGCTCGAGGCGCTCGGGGGCCGCGATCTGGCCGACCGCGGGGCGATGGAGAAGCTGCCGCAGCGGCTGGTCAACATCCGCGCGTCCGACCGCGCCGGGCTCGCCGCCGCGATGGCCGATCCCGGTGTGGAGGAGGCGGTGGCGCGTGAGCACGCCGGGCTGACCGGCCGTGGACGCGTACTCGTACGGGCGTCGGGCACCGAGCCGCTGATCCGGGTGATGGTGGAGGCGCCGAGCCGGCAGGAAACCGACGAGATCTGCGCCCGGTTGCAGCAGGTAGTGGAGACCGCCCTCGCATGATGGCCCGCCACTTACTTAGTCGCGGCCCATAACGCACTGCGGGATGGCCGCGAGTCCCGCATAACCTCATGCGTTGATAGAGGCGACCATGCTTCCGGCTAACATCGTCGAACTCCTCTGACGAGCTACCGGAAGGCGATCGTGAGGATTGCCCGCCACGAAAGGGGATGTGACCGCGTATGTGTGGAATCGTCGGCTACGTCGGACCGCGTAAAGCGCGCCCGCTGCTGCTCGCGGGACTCGAAAAGCTCGAATACCGCGGCTACGACAGCGCCGGCATCTCGGTGCTCCACGGCGACCGGATCGATGCGGTTCGCGCCGTCGGCAACCTGAGTGCGCTGCGCGACGCGATCGCGTCCTGCGGCGGCCACCACGATCACGCCAGCGGCGCGGTCGCGCTCGCCGAGCGGCCCGTGCCGGGAACGGGCATCGGCCACACCCGCTGGGCCACGCATGGTCGCGTCACCCAGGAGAACGCCCACCCGCACTTCGACAACACCGACCGCGTCCACATCGTCGTCAACGGGATCGTCGAGAACTACATCTCGCTGAAGCGCCGCCTCGTCGCCGAGGGCGCCGAGTTCACCTCGGAGACCGACGCCGAGGTGATCGCGCACCTGGTCGCGCACTACAACGACGGCGACCTCGTCGACGCCGTGCACCGGGCGTACGCCGACCTGCGTGGCCACTACGCGTTCGTGGCGATGAGCGCGGACGAGCCGGGCCTGCTCGTCGGCGCGCGCAAGGAGTGCCCGCTGATCATCGGCCGCGGCGACGGGGAGCAGTTCATCGCGTCGGCGATCCCGGCGTTCCTGCGCCACACCCGCCGCGTCCAGTACATCGAGAACGACGAGATCGTCGTGCTCCGCCCGGACGACGTCGAGTTCTCCACCGCCGACGGCACCCCGCTCGACCGGGAGATCACCGAGATCGACTGGGACGCAGACACGGCCGAGAAGCAGGGCTACGAGACGTTCATGCTCAAGGAGATCCACGAGCAGGCCGACGCGGTCGCCGAGACGATCGGCGAGCGCGCCGCGCGCGGGATCGGAATCGACCTCGGCGACCTCGGCCCGATCGACGACGAGACGCTTCGCACCGTGAAGCGGATCGTGGTCGTCGCCTGCGGCACGTCGTACCACGCCGGGCTGATCGGTCGGTACGCGATCGAGGAGTTCTCGCGCGTGCCGGTCGAGGTCGAGATCGCCTCGGAGTACCGCTACCGGAACCCGGTCGTCGGGCCGGGCGACCTCGTGATCGGGATCTCGCAGTCCGGCGAGACCGCCGACACGCTCGCAGCGATGCGCACGGCCCGCGAGCGCGGCGCACTCGTGTTGGCCGTCACGAACATCATGGGGTCGCAGGCCACCCGCGACGCCGACGGCGTCCTTTACACGCGCGCCGGTCTCGAGATCGGCGTTGCCGCCACCAAGACTTTCGTCAGCCAGGTCGTGGTGATGTATCTGCTCGCGCTGCGCCTCGCCGAGTTGCGCGGCACGCTCGAGCCCGATCAGCTGAAGGCGACGATCAGCGAGGTCAAGCGCCTGCCCCACCGCATCGCCGAGATGTTCGAGCGCGACATGGGCGGCGTGCAGGCGGTCGCCGAGCGCGTGAGCGAAGCCGAGTTCTTCCTATACCTCGGACGGCACGTGGGGCTGCCGGTCGCGCTCGAAGGGGCGCTGAAGCTCAAGGAGATCTCCTACATCGCGACCGACGCGTACGCCGCCGGCGAGATGAAGCACGGCCCGATCGCGCTGCTCGACCAGAGCACGCCCGTCGTCGTGGTCGCGACCGAGTCGCCCGTGCTCGAGAAGGTGATCTCGAACATCCAGGAGGTGCGGGCGCGGGGTGCGCGGGTGATCGCGATCGCCACCGAGGGCGACGACCAGATCGCCCAGCACGCCGACGAGGTGATCGAGGTCCCGCGCACCGAGTGGATGCTGGCGCCGCTGCTCGCCGTGATCCCGCTTCAATTGCTGGCGTACCACATCGCCCGCCGGCGCGGGCTGAACGTCGACCAGCCGCGGAACCTGGCCAAGACCGTCACGGTCGAGTGAGCTCCCTGGGCGGGGCGGCGGGCGGGCTCCCGATCAAAGTCGGGATCGACCTGCTCGAGATCGACCGGCTGGAGCGGGCGCTCGAGCGCACGCCGCGGCTCGCCGAGCGGCTGTTCACGCCCGGCGAGCGGGAGTATGCGGCCTCGCGCGGGCGGCCGGGGCAGCATCTGGCGGCGCGTTTCTGCGCCAAGGAGGCGGTGGCCAAGGCGCTCGGGGTCGAGTCGTGGAACTTCCACGAGGTTGAGGTGATCGGGACCGGCGGGCCGCCTCGGATCAGGCTATCGGGCAGCGCCGCGGAGCGGGCGGCCGAGCTCGGGGTGCAGATCGAGGTGTCGCTCACGCACACGGACCGTGATGCCGCCGCGGTCGCAATCGCCGTCTGACGTCTAGATTCCCGAGCGTGAGTCTTCCCGAGTGGCTTGACCCGCTCCCAGACGCCGCCGAGCAGCGGGCGCTCGACGATTGGGCGATCAACGAGCGCGGAATCCCCGGGCTCGAGCTGATGGAGCGCGCGGGAACTGGACTGGCCGACCTGGTCGGGTCGCTCGTCCCCGACGGGCGCGTCGTGGTCGTCTGCGGCAAGGGGAACAACGGTGGCGACGGGCTGGTCACGGCGCGCGTGCTGCGCGAGCGCGGCCGCGAGGTCGACGTGCTGCTCCTCGGCGATCCGGGCGAGTTCCGGGGGGATGCCGCGACGAACCTGGAGCGGCTGCCGGGCGCAGCGCCAGTCGGGTTCGAGGCGTCGCGGCTCGGCGGCGCGGCGGTGATCGTCGACGCCGTCCTCGGCACCGGCTTCTCCGGGGAGCCGCGCGAGCCCGCGGCCGGCGCGATCGAGGCGATCAACGATGCTGCCGCGGGTTCAGGGGCTTGCGTGATCGCGTGCGATGTCCCCAGCGGGGTCGACGCCTCGACCGGCGAGATCGCGGGGAGGGCGGTGCGGACGCGCGCCACCGCGACCTTCAACGCCGGCAAGCCGGGGCTGTGGATCGAACCAGGCAAGACGCACGCCGGTGAGGTGCACGTGATCGACATCGGGATCCCCCCCGGCGGGCCGGTGGAGCCGCGCGTCGGGCTGATCTCCGCCCGCGTGGCGGCTGCGATCCCGCGACGCGGCCGCGAGTCGAACAAATTCGCCGCCGGGAGCGTGGTCGTCTGCGGAGGGTCTCGAGGGCTTACCGGGGCGCCCTGCATGGCCTCCGAATCCGCCATGCGCGCCGGGTCGGGCTACGTGACGGCGTGCATCCCCGGGTCGTTGAACCTCGTGTTCGAATCGCAGCTGCTCGAGGTCATGACGATTCCGTTGCCCGACACCGACGGCTCGCTCGAGCCACGCGGCGTCGAGCAGGTGCTCGAGCGCGCCGACCGGTCGGACGCCATCGTGCTCGGACCCGGGTTGGGGCGGGTGAGCGGGGCCCAGGAGTTTGCGTTGCAGTTGGCCAGGGCCGCCCGGATCCCGCTCCTGCTCGACGCCGACGGGCTGAACGCGCACGCTGGTGACCTCGGCCTGCTCGCCGACCGCGAGGCCGCGACCGTGCTCACGCCACACGCCGGGGAGCTGGCGCGCCTGCTCGAGTCGGACAGCGCGTCGATCGGGGCGCGGCGGTTGGAGAGCGCTCGCAGGGCGGCGCGCGAGGCACAGGCGATCGTCGTCTTGAAGGGTGACGACACGATCGTGGCCGCGCCGGACGGCCGTGCGGCGGTGAACCGGGGCGCGTCGTCGGCGCTCGCGACCGCGGGCACCGGCGACGTGCTGTCGGGCGTGATCGGGGCGTACCTGGGCAAGCACATGGACCCATTCGCGGCGGCGTGCGCGGGCGTGCTCGTCCACGGCCGCGCCGGGCAGCTGTGCGCGCAGGAGATCGGCCCCGAGGGCGTGATCGCCGGCGACGTGATTCGCGCCCTGCCCCGCGCGCTCACGAGCCTTCTGTAGCCATGACGGTGCGCTAGCCATGGCGGTGCGCGCGCTGGCCCGCGTGAACCTCGCCGCGATCGAACGGAACGTCGCACGGCTGCGCGACGGGCTCGCGGATGGCGTGGGCCTGTGCGCGGTCGTGAAGGGCGGCGGCTACGGGCACGGGGCGCTGCCGGCGGCGCGCGCGGCGCTCGCCGGCGGGGCGCGGATGCTCGCGGTGGCGACGGCCGGCGAGGCGGCCGAGTTGCGGGCCGGCGGGATCGAGGCGCGCGTGCTCGTGATGGGGGCGGTGAGCGACGAGGAGCTGCCGGTGGCGCTGGGGGCTCGGTGCGAGCTGGTCGCCTGGACCGAGTCGTTCGTGGAACGGCTCGGGCGGGCGCGCGCGGGCGCGGGCGCTGGCCCGGCTTCTGCCTCGGCCGGCTCGGCTCCGGCCCCGGTGCGCGTCCACGTCAAGCTCGACACCGGCATGGGCCGGCTCGGGACCAGAGATCCGGACGAGGCTCTGCGCGTCGCCGAGCGCGTCGTAGAGGCCGGCCCGGCCCTCGAGCTCGCGGGGGCGATGACCCATTTCGCGAGCGCCGACGAGGATCCGTCGTTCACGTCGGCACAGCTTGGGCGGTTCGTGCCGTTTGTGGCGGCGATGCGCGAGCGGTGGCCGGGGATCGTCGTGCACGCCGCCAACAGCGCCGCGACGCTGCGCGAGCCCGCCAGCCAGTTCGACCTTGTCCGGTGCGGGATCGCGATCTACGGTTGCGACCCGATGAACGACGATCCCGCCGCGCACGGCCTCGAGCCGGCGCTCGAGCTGACCTCGTACGTGGCGGCCGTGAAGCTCGCACGCGCCGGGGAGAGCGCCGGCTACGGTCGGCGGTGGGTGGCGCGGTCGGACACGTGGGTGGCGACGGTGCCGATCGGCTACGCGGACGGGATCCGCCGGGCGCTGACCAACAACTGCGACGTGCTCATCGGCGGCCGGCGCTATCCGCTGGTGGGCACCGTCAGCATGGACAACATCACGGTCGAGGTCGGTACGCCCGATGCGGTTGGCGTCGGCGATCGCGTCACGATCATCGGTGGCGACGGCGACGAGCGCCAGACGGCGGAGGAGGTGGCGCGCCGGGTCGGCACGATCAGCTACGAGATCGTCTGCGGGTTGACGCCGCGGGTGCCGAGGGTCTACCACCGGGACGGGACGCCGGCGTGAGCGCCGCCGGCCCGCTCGAGGCGCTCGCCGGCATCGCCGACGGGCCTGCCTGGCTGGTGGGTGGGGCGGTGCGCGACCGGGTGCTGGGGCGCCCGACCGACGACTACGACGTCGTGGTTGAGGGCGACGCGCGCCGGCTGGCCCGCTCGCTGGCGTCCGCCGTCAACGCGCACGTGTTCGCCCTGTCGGAGGCGTTCGGCGCGTGGCGCGTCGTCGCGCGGGATCGCAGCTGGCAGGTCGACGTGCTGCCGGTTCTCGATGACTCGATCGAGTCCGATCTGGCCCGGCGCGACTTCACGATCAACGCGATCGCCGAGCCGCTCGCCGGCGGCGGGTACATCGACCCGTTCGGAGGCCTCGAGGACCTGCGCCGCCGCCGGCTGCGGATGGTGTCCACGCACGCGTTCACCGACGACCCGCTGCGCACGCTCCGCCTCGCCCGGCTTGCCTGCGAGCTCGAGCTCGAGATCGACGAGGACACGCGGCGCGCCGCCGCGGCGAGCGCCTGCGCGCTCCCCGAGGTCGCGCCCGAGCGCATCTTCGCCGAGCTCAAGCGGATCGTGAGCGCTGCGCGGGCGCTCGACGGCCTCGAGCTTATGGACGCCGTCGGCGCGACCGGCGTGATCCTGCCGGAGCTGACCCGGATGCGGGGCGTCGAGCAGAGCCCCTACCACCATCTCGACGTGTACGAGCACACGCTGTCGGTGCTGGCTTCGGCGATCGAGCTGTCCAGCCGGCCCGAACGATGGCTCGGCGGGTACTCTGAGGCCGTCAGGGAGTTTCTGGCCGAGCCGCTGGCGAACGAGCTGACGCGCGGTCAGGCGCTACGGTTCGGAGCCCTGCTGCACGACGTCGCCAAGCCGGAGACGCGTCGGATGACCGCGGAGGGTCGGATCACGTTCATCGGGCATGACATCGTCGGAGCCGAGGTGGCGTCGGAGGTGCTGTCCCGCTTCAAGGCGAGCGACCGCCTCCGGGACTACGTCGCCGGGCTGACACGCAACCACCTACGGCTCGGCTTCCTCGTCCATGAGATGCCGATCAGCCGGCGGGCGATCTATCGCTATCTGCGCGCGTGCGACCCGGTGCAGGTCGACGTGACGCTGCTCAGCGTCGCGGATCGGCTGGCAACGCGCGGGCGCGGGTCCGACGAGGCGATCATGCGCCATCTCGAGCTCGCTCAGGACCTGCTCGGGGAGGCGCTCGCGTGGCGAGAGCGCCGTCCGCGCCCGCTTGTGCGTGGTGATGAGCTCGCGCGGGCGGTCGGTCTCCGACCCGGCCCGGAGCTCGGCGAGGTCCTCGCCGAGCTCGAGGAGGCGAGCTTCGCGGGGGAGATCACCTCGCGTGAGCAGGCGATCGATCGAGCGCGGGCGATCGTCGGCGGCGCGGGCAGCTCCGTCGTCGACCGGTAGGGTGCTCGGCTGTGAGCGAACCGGACTGCATCTTCTGCAAGATCGCTGCCGGCGAACTGCCGGCGCAGATCGTCGACGAGGACGAACGCACGATCGCGTTCATGGACATCAACCCCGCGACCCGCGGACACCTGCTGGTGATTCCACGCCGGCACTCGCGGGACCTCGAGGAGGTCGACCCGGAAGACCTGACGGCGGTCGCGCTCACCGCTCAGCGGATGGCGCGCAGGGTGTTCGAGCGTCTCGACGCCGATGGCGTGAACCTGCTCAACTCGTGCCGGGCGGCCGCGTGGCAGACCGTGTTCCACTTCCACATACACGTGATTCCGCGCTACGAAGACGACCCGCTCAAGCTTCCGTGGATCCCCAGCCCGGGAGATTCAGCGGAGATCGAAGCGACCGCGAGCACGCTGCGCTGAATAGGTCAGAAAGCGTTGCGCTGACCGGCCGCAGACCGGTTTCACTGTCCGGTTCGGCACTGGTTCGACGCCCGCGAAGCTGCATCGAATCACTCCAGAAAGCAATCAACTGCACTTACTTGCTACCTTCCCCGGGTTGGTCGGGGCCCTCGGGCACCCAACCGGCGTGTCCGATAGCAGGCTATAAGGGGAGTACATGGCAACGGGTACCGTCAAGTGGTTCAGCGACGACAAGGGCTTCGGCTTCATAACGCCCGACGACGGCGGGCGCGACTTGTTCGTTCATTTCACTGGCATCGTGGGGGACGGCTATCGCTCGCTGTCCGAGGGCATCAAGGTTTCGTACGAGGAGGAGGCCGGTCCGAAAGGGCCGAAGGCGGTTAACGTCTCCAAGCTCTGACGGGGCGGTTGTACTAGCCGTTTTGTAGTAGACAACGCGACGTACCGGCGCCAGGATGGCGATCGCCGCCTCATGCGGCGCAACTGGCGCCGGCGTGTCGTGTTGAATCTGGACATGAAACGTTTTCTCTTGGCCACAGCTGGCGTAGTCGCCCTCTGCGGGCTGCTTCCAGCGGCCGCCGACGCGATGATCAGCGAGCTTGGCGCCACTACCTCGCCGCTCGTCTCGCCGGCATGTCCCAAGGGCGTACCGCCCTCGCAATGCACGATCATCCTGACTCGAGCGACCGCGCTAGAGACGATCAGGGACAACATCGCCTACCCGTCCAAGGTCAAGCAGGCCGGACGGATCGTGGCGTTCACGGTCGGACTGTCCGCGCTTTCCACCAGCCCAACCACCGCGCTCAGCGACACGAAGTTCCTCGACAAGACCTACGGTGGCGATGCGCAGGTCGGAATCACCGTGCTTAAGCCAGTCGGCAAGAAGGCCGCCTGGACATGGTCAGTGGTCGCACAGAGCCCCCTGGTGGACGTCCAGCCCTATCTGGGGCAGGTGGCCCAGTTCGCGCTCACGACGTCGATTCCGGTCGTTCGCGGCGACGCGATCGCGCTCACCACGCCAACGTGGGCGCCGGTCCTGACGATCGACCTGTCAACGAGCCACTTCGCCTACCGGCAGAGCCGCAGCCGCAACTGCAATCTTCCTCCCAGCACGTCGCAGGCACAGGTCACCGTTGGCCAGAACGCGTCGTATTCGTGCGACTACCCGGGGACGCGGGTCGAGTACAGCGCCACCGAGGTGATGAACGCGGTCCCGAACACGACGACCACGACGACGACGGGCACGACACCGAAGAACAGGTGAGCTGAGCGTCGGCCGTGCCGGGCTAGGGGAGTCCGCCGCCGCCGCTGCCCGAGCCAGACGAGCCCGAGTTGGTGCCGGTGGAGGTAGCGCCGTTTGGCGTCGCGCCGCCGCCACCACCGGCCGGCTGGCTCGGGGCGGTCGAGTTTCCTCCGCCACCGGTGCCGCCACCACCGGTGTTCCCGGCGCTCGTGTTGCCGCCGGATGAGGTCCCGGACGAGCCGCTCCCGCTGCCGGACGACGCCGACGCTGAGTTCGACCCCGAGGATCCGCTCGAGGACGTGGTCGAGGTGGTCTTCGAGGTCGACGTGGTTGACGCCGTTCCGGCGGACGCCGGCGTTGTGATCGTCGCCGTCGGGACGGTCAGCGGCGGCGCGCCCGAGGTGTCCGTCGCTGCGCCGCCGCCACCGCACGCGGCGATAGCCGCCGCGGCCGCGGCGCCGGCGCCGAGCACGGCAAGCCTACGAGTAGCGCGAATGACGGCTGGACGCGCGAGCACGACCAGCGCCTCAGACTTCAAGCGGGTCCATCCGCCTGCCGCAATGCGGGCAGTCGTTGAGGTCCTTCTGGCAATGCTGATCGCACCAGTTGCAAAAGCGAAGGTTCTCAACCGCCCACGGCAGCTCGGATGGGGTCGGTGCCAGGGGCAGCAACTGCCCGACGACCTCCAGCGGCTCGCCGGTCTCTCGATCGACGTAGGTCCGTCCGACCTCGGCGTCGATCACTACCTCGCGACCCGTGGATGGCGTCCTCATCCGGTACTTCTGACGCAACCTCATTCTCAGCCATCGTATAGCAGGGGACGGATGTCCGCCGCCGCCCCGGAGGCCCTCGAGGACCGCGCAGGGGAGCCGGACGCGCCGGTGAGCCCCCCTGCCGACGGCTTGGATAGAGTGCCGCCTCTCAAGGTATGGAGAAGTCGCTGGGACGCATTGCCACGCTTATAGCGGCGGCCACGATCGCGATCACCGTAGGGGGTTGCGCAATCAAACATCCCACCGGCAACCCGGTGGAGGGCAAGAAGCTGTTCGCGACGAACTGCGCCTCCTGCCACACGCTGGCCCATGCGAACTCGACCGGCACGGTCGGGCCGAACCTGGACGACGCGTTCCGGCAGGATCGGATCGACGGCGTCAAGAGCACCTCGATCGAGGGGCTGATCTCGTACTGGATCCAGTACCCGAACACCGAGGGCGTGATGCCGCCGATGCTCGTGAAGGGCCAGCAGGCCCAGGACGTCGCGGCGTACGTGGCCGCGGTCGCGGCGAAGCCGGGTCAGGACACGGGCGCGCTGGCGACCGCCGTGGCGGAGACGGTGGCGCCCACGGCCGCTAACGGGAAGGCGATCTTCACCGGGGTCGGCGGGTGCGGGTCCTGTCACACGCTGGCGGCCGCCGGGACGACCGGAACGGTCGGACCGAATCTGAACACCCTGAAGGCCGCCTGCGCCACGCCGGCCTCCCAGCAGGCGCGCGGCTCGACGTTCGAGAAGTGCGTGACGACCGCGATCACCGATCCCTACAAGTACATCCCGACGGGCTACCACTCCGGCATCATGCCCAATACGTTCAGCAAGACGCTCAGCCCGAGTCAGATCCAGGCGCTGGTGGCGTTCCTGGATTCGGCGACGCACTAGCCCGCCGTCCGTACCCAGCGCCGGGGGACGCCCGTTATCGACGCCCGGACCCGCTCAGGACACCGTGGCGCCCGACCCGCGCGTCGTGATCCGCTCGAGCAGCTCGTCGCCGCGCCCCGCCGCCACGGCCCGTGCCGCCCGCTGCTCGTCGAGCTCGTACCCCTGGGCGGCCGCGGCGTCGAGCAGCGTCTGTCGTTCCTCGGCCTCGCGCGCGACCTTCATGAACAGCCAGCAGAACAGGCCGATGGTGAGCAGGCTTTCCTCGACCATCATCAGGCCGGCGGCGGCGATCTGGTCGCCCATGGGGCTGATGTGCCATTTAGCGTCGCCGGCGCGGTAGATCGGGTAGAGCACCGTGCCCGAGAAGATCATGATGTTGGCGAGGATCGTCCCCGCCAGACGGACCGCGATGATGTAGCCGAGGCGGGCGGCGTTTCCGAACCAGCTGGGCTTCGGCAGGGGGCCGAGCAGCGCCATCCACATCGCCATGCCGAACGCGAGGAAGCACGCGTGCTGGAGGCCGTGGATCAGCTCGTGGCGAAGTGCCGCCTGGTAGAGCACCGGCAGATGCCACACGTAGAAGTTGATCGCCCAGGCCGGGAACGCCACCAGCGGGTGGGCGAACACTCGGAGCTTGCCGACGTACCGCCGGCGCAGGAGTGGCGCGAGTAGCGGGCCGGTGAAGCCGAGCACGATCAGCAGCGCCGAGATGTCGCCGATCACGAGATGCTCGGCCATGTGCGCCACGAGCAACTGATCGGCGAGCGAATCGACCGGGTAGCTCAGCGCGATCGCCAGCGTCACGAGCCCGGCCGCGAAGCACGCCTGCCGCCAGCCCGGAACCGCGCGGCGCTCGTGCGAAAGCGTCTGCACGCGCGCGCGATACGGCAGCCAGCACAACAGCACGATGACCGACGGGAGGATGCCGTTGATCGGGCCGACGCCGGCGAGCGGGAGCGAAATCAGGGCCACGACTACACCCAATGGTGGCGCACCAACGCCAGATCGGCTAGGTCAGCGCGCGAACGATCAACACGATCACAACGATCGCGGCGATCACGGCGAGGCAATAGAGGAACACCCGGAAGGCATCGGCCTCGTAACGCAGCGGATTCGCCAAGACACGACGCTCGCGGCTAGAGCACGTACACCGACGTGTACACGACGATCCACATGATGTCGACGAAGTGCCAGTAGATCCCTGGCACTTCCATCCCCGCGTGATTCTCCGGGGAGTAGTGACCGCGGAATGTGCGGATAGTCACCATCAGGAGCAGGCACAGTCCGATGAACACGTGGATGCCGTGGAGGCCGGTCAGCGCGTAGAAGACAGTTGCCTGAGCCGAGTCATGCGGAGCCCACCCGAGGTGGATGTATTCGTTGATCTGGATGAACAGGAACGTCAGGCCGAGCATGAACGTCGAGGCCATCCCGGCCCGCATGCCGAAGCGGTTTCCGTTCTTGGCCGAGGTCAGCGCCCAGTGCAGCGTGAGCGACGAGGACAGCAGGATCGCCGTGTTGACACCCGCCACGGCCTCGGGCACGACGGTTCCGCGGGCCGGCCAGGGGTTGTGGGTGACGATCCGGATGAAGAAGTAGGCGGTGAAGAACGCTCCGAAGATCATGATCTCCGACATGATGAAAAGGAGCATGCCGAGCGTCGGCGCGTGCACCCTCGAGGACTGGTGCGCGGCCGGCGGTCCGTGATGCTCGGCGTGGCCGTGGGCGATCGAGGCGGCTTCCATGGCTCTACGCGGTGCTCGACGCGACGTCCTCGTGGACGACGTGCTCAACGGGCTTACCGGTGGTGCGCCGCACCCGTTCGATCAGGTCGGTACGGAGCCAGCCGGACTTGGTGTCGGGGAAGGTCGAGATCACGATGTCGTCGACGCGGAAGTACTGAAGCGCGTTCATGATGGCGTTGAACGGGTCGGGGTCGCCGATCATCCCGGCGGCGAACATGCCCGCCGCGTGAAGCCGGTCGAGCACGAGTTTGAGCCGCGTGCGCGCCCGGTTCGCGTCCTGGCCGCCGCCCCCCTCCTGAGGCACGACGACCACGAACAGGCGGGGACGGCCATCGGGGTCCGAGTCGGCTTTGGCCTTCAGCGCGTCGAGCAACTCGTCGCCGCTCGCGGTGCGATTCGCGACCGCCAGCGTGACGACGAACGGCAGTCCCTCCGTGTCGGGGTCCGCGACCACGTGCTCCACGGGAAGGCCGGTGGCGTCGCGAACGCGCTCGATGAGGTCGCGCCGCAGCCATCCCGAGCGCGTCGCCGGATACGTCGAGATGATGATCTCGTCGGGCCGATAGGCGTGGACGGCGTCGATCGTCGCGGAGTAGGCGTCGCTGTCGCCGACCTCGCCGATCGCGTTGATGTGCTCGGCGCGAGCGAACTCGAGCGCGAGATCGATGCGCGTCTGGGCGGCGTCGAACACGGAGTCGTCGTAGACGACCAGCCCTGCGCGTGGCCGGTTCTGGGGGGCGACGAGCACGAACCGCACATCCCCCTTGGCGGCTCGTTCGCGGATCGCCTCGAGCAGCGACCGGCCGCCGAGGGTCTCGTTGGCGACTACCAGGATCGTCTTCACGTATGACCCCCCTGGCTCGATCCCGCGGTGACCGTTCCGGCCGTCACGCGACCCGCCTCAGCGGGCGGCTTGAAGATGCCGTGCACGGCGCCCGGGACGCCGTACTCGTAGGGACCGCCGACAACGGTCGGGATCGCGTCGAAGTTGAAGATCGGCGGTGGGGAGGAGACCTGCCACTCGAGTGTCATCGCCCGCCACGGGTTGGATGGGGCGCGCGGGCCACCGCGCCAGCTGACGATCATGTTGTAGAGGAAGATCAGCGTGCTGAAGCCGAGGATGAAGGCACAGATCGAGATGAACAGGTTCCAGTCGGCGAACTTCGCCGCGTACTCGGCGACGCGACGGGGCATGCCCTGGATCCCGATCAGGTGCATCGGCCCGAACGTCAGGTTGAAGAAGATGAACGTCATCCAGAAGTGCCACTTGCCCAGCCGTTCGTCGTACATACGGCCGGTCATCTTCGGGAACCAGTAGTAGACGCCGGCGAAGATCGTGAACAGCGAGCCGCCGAACAGCACATAGTGGATGTGGGCGACGATGAAGTACGTCTGGCTGACGTGAATGTCGAACGGAATCATCGCCAGCATCACGCCGCTGATCCCGCCGAGCGTGAAGGCCGTCAGGAACCCGAGCGCGAACAGCATCGGCGTGTCGAGGTGGAGCACGCCGCGCCACAGCGTCGCCAGCCACGAGAAGATCTTGATCCCGGTGGGGATCGCGATGATCGACGTCGTGATCATCATCGGAATGCGGATCCACGGCGCCATTCCCGACACGAACATGTGGTGGGCCCACACGGTGAAGCCGAGCACGACGATCGCGAGCAGCGAGAACGCCATCATCCGGTACCCGAAGATCGGTTTTCTCGACTTGACCGCGATGACCTCGGAGATGATCCCGAACCCGGGCAACATCATGATGTAGACGGCCGGGTGGGAGTAGAACCAGAACACGTGCTGGTACATGAGCACGTTGCCGTTCTTGTCCGGTCCCACGAACGCGTCGAAGAAGTGGAAGTGGAGCGCGACGTCGAGCAGGATGAAGAACTGCGAGGCCGCGATGAACGGCGTGGCGATCACGACCAGCAGCGACGTCGAGAAATTCGCCCACACGAGCAGCGGCATGCGGAAGAAACTCATTCCGGGCGCACGCATAGTGATGATCGTCACGAGGAAATTCAGCGCGGTGGCGATCGAAGACGCACCCGCTAACTGCACCGCTATCGAGAAGAACATCTGCCCGAGCGGCATCGTCGTCGACAGCGGCGCGTAAGCCGTCCAGCCGGCAGCGAATGAGCCGCCCGGGGCCAGGAAGCTCATCAGCATCATGATCCCGGCCAGCGGCAGCAGCCAGTACGACAGCGCGTTCAGGCGTGGGAAGGCCATGTCCGGCGCGCCGATCATCAGCGGCAGCACGAAGTTGGCCAGGCCCGCGAATACCGGGATCACGAACAGGAAGATCAGGATCGTGGCGTGGACCGAGAACACGCCGTTGTACTCCTCGGGGGTAAGGAACTGCATTCCCGGCTTGGCCAGCTGCGCGCGGATCAGCATCGCCAGCATGCCGCCGACGAGCAGGAAGAAGAACGAGGTGACCACGTACTGGATGCCGATCACCTTGTGGTCGGTATTGACCCGGAAGTAGTCGCGCCAGCTGTGGGCGCCGTGGCCCGAGTGGTCCTCCGGTCGCGTCGGGCGGCCGGCGGCCCAGTAGAGCCAGTAGTCAGCTGTGCCCAGCCCGAACATGAAGAAGATCGGAACCGCGAGCAGTGCCACGATCGTGATCGCGTGGCCGTCGACCACGGGATGCTCGTGCATCAGCGCACGGATCAGGACGGTCAGTCCGAACGCGAAGGCAAACCCGACCACCTCGGAAAACGCCGCGCGGTACCAACCCGGCCGGCGCAGGCTCGGCGGAAGCGGGACCCGCGTACGCCGCGTGACGGGGGCCTCATGTGCCGCGGTTGTGACTGCCATCAGTAGCGCTCCTCTCCGAGACTGGTCCCGCTACGGACGAGGCCGACGCACACGGACCCGCGACGGCTACCGCTATCCATCATCTGGACGATACCTCCTTGCGGGGGCGTCACGGCCGCTCACTTGGCCGCGCTCGAGAGGAAGTTGACGAGCCCCTGTATCTGGTCCGGCGTGAGCCGCTGAGCGAAGTTCGACGGCATGATTCCCGCGCTGTAGCCGGTCGGCAGGTACGCGTAGGGCTTGGTGATCGCCGTCTCGATGCATTGCTTAAGTGTCGTGCCGCGGATCTTCTCAGAGGCGGGGTTCGCGCAATCTGTCCGAAGCTTGACGTCGAGATTGGGCCCGACCGTTCCGGTGGCCGACGCCGCCGCCAGCGTGTGGCACCCGCCGCACCCCGCCGAGCCCGTGAACACGGCCTGGCCGGCGGCGGCGCTGGTGCTGGACGAGCTCGACGACGAGGACGTGCTCGGCGCCGACGAAGCCGAGCCGCCACCGTTTGGCACTGCGTCGTAATCCGGGACCGCCTGGGTCACGGTCGCGGGTGGGGTTCCGACCGGCGGCGGGCCGTTGATCGGCTGGGACTTCAGCCAGCTTGCGAACGCGGCCGGGGTGAGCACATGGGCGCTACTCCGCATCAGCGAGTGGCCGGCGCCACACAACTCGGTGCACTCGACCGGGTACGTGCCGAGTACGTCGGGCGTCACCCGGAGAGTCGTGACGATTCCGGGTACCGCGTCGAGCTTCTCCGAGAAGTTCGGCACGAAGAAGCTGTGGATCACGTCGAGCGAGCGGAGCTTGAACACGACCGGCCGGCCCTCGGGCAGGTACAGCTCCGAGGAGACGACCTGCTTGCCGGGCGACTGTGGATACGAGAACTCGAACGCGAACTGGCGCGTGGTGACGTTGACGGTCATCGCGTTCGTCTTGTTCGCCTCATTTGTGCGCAGCACCGAGTACGCGTAGGCACACAGCGACACGATCAGGATCGCGGGGACCGCGGTCCACACGACTTCGAGGCGCGTGTTGCCGTGGATCGGCGGACCGTCCATCTCCTCCTGGCCGGGCCGCATCCGGAACTTCCAGACCGAGAACAGCACGACGGTCTCGACCAGCACGAAGATCGGGATCGTGGTGATCAGCAGCACGTCGTAGAGCGTGCGGATGTTGCCGGCCTGGACCGACCCCTTCGACGGGAACCACGGGATGATCAGCGCGAGCGGGATCGCGATCGCGCTGGCGATCACACCGATCACGACCATCTGCAGAATCGGGCGGTTACGCACGCTGGTCTTGAGTCTGCGGGCCCTCGAGCGTCACTCGGCCTCGCATCCTAAGCGTTCTGGTCGACGAAGGACGCCAAGGCGCGGCCCGGCGGGCCGGCGAGGCCGCCGAGCCACGTTCGGATAGACCGAACGCCCCGAAACCGCGGCGCGATTTTGCTTGCAAGCCGCGCCACAGGTTCAACTATGATTGAGGCAATTGTTGCAATCTAGCCAGGAGGCGTGATGCAGGTACGTGAGGGGATGTCCGAGACCGTGTTGACGATCGGCCCGAGCCACACGCTGCGGGATGCCGCCGAGGCGATGTGCAGGCGCAACGTCGGCGCGGCGGTGGTGGTCGACCCGGACGCACAAGGCCCGAGCGTCATCACCGAGCGCGACATCCTCCAGGCGGTGGGCAGCGGTGAGGACCCCGACCGAGAGCTGGTCTCCAACCACTCGACCTCGAACCTGACGCTGGCCTCTCCCGACTGGTCGCTCGAGCGGGCGGCGGCGACGATGGTCCGGGGCCGCTTCCGCCACCTGATCGTGTACGACGGCGGCGAGCTCGCGGGCGTTCTGTCGATGCGGGACATCATGCGCTGCTGGATCGAGGACGGCGCCACCAGCAGCGTTCCGGCCGAGGCCGCCCAGGCCTAGCGCCCAGCTGCGTCGGCGTCGTCCGTCCGCCGGAGGGCGCGGTGCGCTCCCTAATGGTGTTCTTCGGGGAGCTCCGCGATGTCGCGCCGGGTGTCCCCGACCCACATCACGACGATGATCACGAGTGCGATCAACCCGACGATGCTGAGGATGATGTTGATCGTTGTCCCGATCACGACCAACGTGATCGCGATCGCGGTCAAGAACGGCTTGATGCTCGGCCCGGGCAGGTGCAGCTGCTCGCCGGCCGGGGGCGCCTGAGTCGGGTGCTCGCTGTCGTTCACGGATGGACGTAGATCGCGGACGCCACGAACGTGAGGCCGAACATGACGAGGCAGAGCGCGCCTGCGATCAGACCGGAACGGAGGTTCTTGCGTGCAAGCCTTCGGTCCATTACGGCGGAAAGGCTACAGCTTCACGTCCGCGACCATCGCGCCGAACAGCAGCGCGAGGTAGGCCAGGGAGAACAGGTACAGGCGCAGGGCCGTGCGCCGGTCGGCCTGGCGGTATAGCCAGAGCGCGCCGGCGATGAACGCCAGACCGAGCACGATCGACGCGAACAGGTACGCGATCCCGAACTCGCCGGCGCAGAACGGCAGCTGCGTGACCGCGTACAGCAGCAGCGTGTACAGGACGATCTGCCGGCGCGTCTCACGCTCGCCGCGGACGACCGGCATCATCGGAACGCCCACGTTCGCGTATTCCTCCTTCATCAGCAGGCTGAGCGACCAGAAGTGCGGCGGGGTCCAGTAGAAGACGATCGCGAACAGGTACACCGCGGTCCACGACAGCGAGCCGCGCGTGGCGGCCCAGCCAACGAGCGGGGGCACCGCTCCGGCGGCGCCGCCGATCACGATGTTCTGAGGGCTGCGGCGCTTGAGCCAGATCGTGTAGATGCCGACGTAGCCGACGAACCCGGCGAGCGCCAGCGAAGCAGCCAACAGGTTCACGGTCAGCGACAGCAACGCAAACGAGAGGCCGCACAGCACGAACCCGAAGATCAGCGCCGCCCGGGGCGAGATCCGGCCGGCGGGAATCGGTCGCGTGGCGGTCCGCTTCATCTGGGCGTCGATGTCGCGGTCGTAATAGTGGTTGACCGCGCCGGCGCCACCCGCGGACAGATAGCCGCCGAGGCAGGTCAGGGCGATCTTCGAGACCGGCGGGCTCCCCGCGATCTCCATCGTCGTGATCGTGGTGAACAGCAGCAGCGTCTGGACCTTCGGCTTGGTCAGCTCGAAGTAGTCGGCCACCACCTGGCGGACGCCCGAGGCGACCGCCGGCGAGGGGACCTGGGCAGCCGCTCCCGACGCGACCTGGCTCACCGACGAGGCGTCCATGCCGAACAGCCTACGCCCTGGCGAACCGCTCGCTACCGCCCGTCTTCTGGCTGACGCCGGTGTTGCGCTCGATCTGGCGGCGGATATCGCGCATCGGTTCGACCGACCTCACGCGCGGGATTTCATCGAAGTTGTTGACCGGTGGCGGCGACGGCACGAACCACTCGAGCGTGTTCCCCTTCCACGGGTCAGGCCCCGCCAACGGCCCGGTCTTGTAGTTCATCGCGATGTTGACGACCGTCATCAGGATCCCCACGGCCAGGACGAACGCGCCGATCGTCGAGATCAGGTTGTAGGTCGACCATCCGAGCCCGGGTTGGTAGGTGTAGATCCGCCGTGGCATGCCGGTCAGACCCAGCGCGTGCTGAACGAAGAACGTCGCGTTGAAGCCGATGAACACGAACCAGAACGACACCTTGCCAAGGCGTTCGTTCAGCAACCTACCCGTCATCTTCGGGAACCAGTAGTAGATCCCGGCGAGCACCGGGAAGATCGCCCCGCCGAAGATCGTGTAGTGGAAGTGGGCGACGACGAAGTAGGTGTCGTTCAGCTGCCAGTCGACCGGGAACACCGCCAGGAAGATCCCGGTGATCCCGCCGATCGTGAAGATCGCGATCATCCCGACCGCGTAATAGAGCGAGGTCGTCATCACGATCGACCCTCGCCACAGGGTCGATATCCAGTTGAAGATCTTGACCCCGGTGGGGACGCCGATCAGGAACGAGCTCAGCATGAAGAAGCCGAGGACGACCACCGGGATCGGCGAGGCGAACATGTGGTGGGCCCAGACGAGCGTGGCCAGGAACGCGATCACGACCGTCGAGGCGGCGATCGCCTTGTAGCCGAAGATCGGCTTGCGCGAGAACACCGGGATGACCTCGGAGATGATCCCGAAGCCAGGCAAGACCATGATGTAGACCTCGGGGTGGCCGAAGAACCAGAACAGGTGCTGCCACAGGACCGGCGAGCCGTGCGCTGTCGGGTCGAACCAGTGGGTGCCGAAGTGCCGATCGGTCAGCAGCATCGTCACCGCCGCCGCGACGACCGGCAGCGCGATGATCAGCAGGATCGCGTAGACGAGCATCGTCCAGATGAACAGCGGCAGGCGTCCCCAGGTCATCCCGGGAGCGCGCATGTTCACGATCGTCGCGTAGAAGTTGATCGCACCGAGCAGCGAGGAGATGCCGGTGAGGTGGATCAGGAAGATCCACGCGTCCTGACCCCCGCTCGGCGAGTACTGAATGCTCGAAAGCGGCGGGTAGCTCCACCAGCCGGCCTCCGGCGGGTGGTAGAAGAGCGTCGCGTAGAAGACGATCCCGCCCGCGAGCAGCAGCCAGAACGAAAGCGCGTTGAGCCGCGGAAACGCCATGTCCCGAGCGCCGATCATCAGCGGCACGAAGTAGTTGCCGAACCCGGCCATCACCGGCACGACGAACAGGAAGATCATCGTCGTGCCGTGGAGCGTCAGCAGCTCGTTGTAGCGCTCGCCGCTCAGCAGCGTGTTGCTCGGCTCGGCCAGCTGCACCCGCATCAGCAGCGCCTCGACGCCGCCGAGCATGAAGAACACGAACGTGAGGACCAGGTACATGATCCCGATCTTCTTGTGGTCGGTGGTCACGATCCACTCGACCCAGCGCTTGCTCGTGCGCGTCCGCGCCACCTCGTGCGTGAGCACCTCCGGGACCGATCGGACTGGTCCGGTGACCGGTCGGGCGGCTGGCTCGGCAATCACGGACATTCGCAGTCTCCTAGAGGTTTCCGGTTCGTGTCAGGTACGAGCGCAGCTGGGTGACCTGCGAGTTGGCGGTCTGGATGAGCTGAGATTGGCGCGCGAGCCAGGCCCGGTAGGCCGCGGGTGAGACGACGTCGACGAGCGCCGTCATGAACGCGTGCTGGCGCCCGCACAACTGCGCACACTGGCCGTGATAAAGAGCCGGGCCCTTGGCCTTGAACCAGGTGTACGTCGTGTAGCCGGGCACCGCGTCCACCTTGCCTCCGAGCGACGGAACCCACCACGAGTGGATCACGTCGACCGAGGTGATGCTGATCACGACCGTGGTGTTCTCCGGGACGACCATCTCCTGGTAGGAGTAGGGCAGCTTCAACGCGAACGGGTTGTGCTCGCAGTCGGCGCCGTACACGTAGCGCCAGATGTACTGCCGGCCCTGAACGCAGATCGTCAGCTTCTTCCCGTTCGGCGGACTCGGCTGGGTGAGCGACGATTCGAGGAACGGCGCGCTCGAGTTGGGCGGGTTGAGGATGCTCGGGAGCTTGATGAACGTGACCACGGTCAGCACCACGAGAATGGCCGCCGCGGCGATCGTCCATGAGATCTCGAGCCGCGTGTTGCCGTGGATCTGGGCCGCCGTGCGCACCTTCTTGGCGCGGAACCTGTAGACCGAGTAGAACAGCGCCCCCTCGACGATCACGAACACGACCGCCGCGATGTACAGGATGATCAGGTACAGCGAGTGGATCTGGTTGGCGTTCGGGGAGCCGCCGGTCTTGGGCGTGATGAAGTTCGCGAACGCGCTCGGGGCGAGCACCAGAGAGACGAGGACGGACGACGCGAGGGCGGCGCCTAGGAGCAGAGGCGTACGGCGTCGGCGCTGGGCGTCGGAGGCGTCGGATCGCAAGGCCGCGGGATTCTATCTAGGCCGACCTCGCCTTGATCCCCGCGTGACGGTCGTTGCGAGTGCCACAAGGGCCGCGCGCGCCGGGCCTTCGTCGGGCACGCCATATACTCGCCGCCCTTGCGCGCACGGAGGGCCATCAAAGCCACGGCTTGGGTCCTCGTCGCGACGGGCGTGGCGCTGCCCGTCCTGCGGCGACGAGTCAAGATCCCGCCGGCGCTGGTGCTCGGCGCCGCCGCCCTCACGCCGGCCGCGCTGTGCGTGGCGGTTCCGCGGTCCCGGCCGCGCGACGCCGGGGTATGCCTGCTCAACATGTGGGCCTACCTGGCCGCGTACGAGATGCCGCACGACGACCCTGAGCGGCTCGAGGCCCGGGTGCACGTGGACTACCCGATTGCGATCGACCGCGTCCTCGGCCTTGGGGTGCCGCCGACGCTCCGACTGCAACGCCTCTCTACCCCGGGCAAGATCAACCGCCTCGAGCGCGTGCTGGTGTGGAGCCATTGGATGTGGTTCTTCGTGCCCCACGCGACCGTCGCGTACGTGTGGTGGCGAGCCCCGGACCGGTTCCCGAGCGCGGCGGCGCGGATGTACGGCGTGTTCGACGCCGGCGCCGTGTTCTACTGGGCGATCCCGACGGCGCCCCCGTGGTATGCGGCCTCGAAAGGTCGCCTCGACGACGGCGAGGCGCTCCATGTGCGGCGGATGATGATCGAGTACGGGCAGGAGTTCTGGGGTGACCGCTGGGGTGCCCTCTACGATGTCCTTGGAGGAAATCCGCTTGCTGCCATGCCGTCGCTGCACTTCGCCACGTCACTCATGGCTGCGCACCTGCTCTCGGAGGTCGGGCCGGTCGCGGCGGCCGTGGGGTGGACGTACGCCGTGACGCTGGGCCTCGCGCTCGTGTACCTGGGCGAGCACTACGCGGTTGATCTGATCGGGGGAGCGGCGCTCGCGGAGGGGGTTCGGGCAGCCGCGCCGCGCCTGGAGCCGCTCTACCGTCGCGTGTCGGCGGGCCTGCAGGCGCTCGAGCTGCGCGCGGGGACGTAGTTGCGGCGGGGGGGAAAGCGCTGGGAGGCGCCCGACGACGTCTTCGAGGAGTCGGCGGGGACGGAAGCTTCAGACACGGGATCGGCTCGCCTGGACGCGAGTCCCGAAGCGCCGCCGCGAGTGCTGTTCACCCGTGGACGGGTGCTCGGAACGCTGCTGTTCGTCGCCTCCGCGCTGGCGTTCCTGTACCTCGTGCTGCCCAAGCTGCTCGGCCTGCACGAAACCTGGGACCGGATCCGGCACGGGGACGCGTGGTGGTTCGGGCTGGCCGCGGTGCTCGAGGTGTGCTCGTTCTGCGGGTACGTGTGGCTGTTCCGCGGCGTGTTCGTCGGCAAGGACTCGCGGATCGGGTGGCGCGAGAGCTACCAGATCACGATGGCGGGGCTGGCGGCTACGCGCCTGTTCGCCGCCGCCGGGGCGGGCGGGATCGCGCTGACCGCCTGGGCGCTGCGCCGCTCCGGGATGCCGCGTCGGACCGTTGCCCGCCGGCTGATCGCCTTCACGGTGATCCTGTACGCCGTCTACATGATCACGATGGTGCTCGACGGGGTCGGCCTGTACCTGGGCGTGATCCCCGGCGGCGGGTCGTTCGCGATCACGATGGGTCCCGCGATCTTCGGCGCGGTGGTGATCGCGCTGTTCGTCGGGCTCTCGACCCTGCCGCACGACATCGACCGGACGGTGGGGCGATGGACCTCCGGCCGTCACCGGGCCGAGCGGATCGTGTTCCGCCTCGCCGCCGTCTCGGCTACGGCGACGACCGGCATTCGTACGGCGATCGGCCTCGTCCGCTCGCGCAATCCGAGTCTGCTCGGTGCGGTCGCCTGGTGGGGGTTCGACATCGCCGTGCTGTGGGCGAGCTTCCACGCGTTCGGCGCGTCGCCGCCCAAGGGCGTGATCGTGATGTCGTACTTCCTCGGGATGCTCGCCAACACGCTGCCGCTCCCGGGCGGGATCGGGGGCGTCGACGGCGGGATGATCGGCGCGTTCGTGGCGTTCGGCGTCGACGCCGAACTGGCCGTGATCGCCGTGCTCTCCTACCGGGCGTTCGCGTTCTGGCTGCCGACGCTGCCGGGGGCCGTCGCGTACCTGCAGTTGCGGCGCACGGTCCATCGCTGGAGCACCGAGACGCCCGGCGTGCTCCGCGGCGCGTCCGATCCGGTGTAATAGCGCTGTAATGGTCATCGCCAACCCCCGACGCTATACTTTGTGAAGTGGACGATCAGCGCGTAGAGAACGTGATCATCGTCGGGAGTGGCCCAGCTGGCTACACCGCAGCGCTGTATACGGCGCGCGCCAACCTGGAGCCGTTCGTGGTGGAAGGCTTCGCCTGGGGCGGGCTGCTTCAGCAGACGACCGACGTCGAGAACTATCCGGGCTTCCCCGAGGGGATCATGGGCCCGGAGCTGATGCAGCGCTTCCGTGACCAGGCCGAGCGGTTCGGGGCCCGGCTGGAGACCGACGACGTCACGCAGATCGAGATTTCCAAGGACGGCGGGCTGCACAAGGTTTGGACGGGCGAGGACCTCCACGTCACGCGCGCGCTGATCCTGGCGATGGGCGCGCAGCACCGCAAGCTCGGCGTCCCCGGCGAGCTCGAGCTCTCCGGCCGCGGCGTCAGCTACTGCGCCACGTGCGACGCCGCGTTCTTTCGCGAAGCGCCGACCCTGATCGTGGGCGGCGGCGACTCCGCGATGGAGGAGGCGATGTTCCTCTCGAAGTTCGCCAAGAGGGTCATGATCGCGCACCGCCGCGATGAGTTCCGGGCGTCGAGCATCATGCTCGAACGCGCTCGCGCAATTCCCAACATCGAGTTCCTCACGCCGTACGCGGTCGAGGAGTTCCTCCCCGGCGACGGAACCTCACTGGCGATCGCAAGGTTGCGCAACACGGTCGACGGCTCGACGCGCGACGTCGAGGCGACCGGCGCGTTCATCGCGGTCGGCCACGACCCTCAATCACAGCTCGTCGAGGGGCAGGTCGAGACCGACGCCGCCGGCTACGTGATCACCATCGGCCGCTCGACGCTCACCGGCATTCCCGGCGTGTTCGCCGCCGGAGACCTCGTTGACCACAGCTACCGCCAGGCGGTCACCGCGGCGGGATCTGGCTGTCAGGCCGCGCTCGACGCCGAGTGGTACCTGCGCGACACGCCGTTTCCGGGCGCGGACGTCGTGAGCGAGGCCACCGCTGCGGCGCAGGCGTCCGCGTAGCGAGCGCTTTTAGCCCACTAGTAGGGGCAGCCGTCCATCGGGCCATAGTTGCCCGACGGCGGCGACTTGAACATCGACAGCGCGAAGTCCTGCGTCCAGGTCCCCGAGCCCGACGCCCAGCCCCGCACCGGCGCGCGGCTGACGCCGGTTCCGACGTTGCCGTAGGTCGGATTGAGGATGTTCTGGCAATGGCCCGTGCTGGCCATCCAGGCGTTCACGACCGAGCGGGGGGTCTGGAAGCCGGTGGCGATGTTCTCGCCCGCCGAGCGCCACACGTAGCCGGCGGCGCTGATCCGGCCGGCGAAGTTGGTGCCGTGGCTGAACACGTCGCTCGAGACCATCGCGTTCGTCCAGTTCTGAGCCGAGCGGTCGAGCAGCAGGGACGCGCGCAGCGGCGGGAGGTGGCGGCTCGTCCGCTGCTGGTTGATCAGGCACACCACGGCCACGCGGAGCGCCCGGGCGGCCGCGCGGCCGACGACGGTGTTCGCGTTGGCGCAGGTGCTTGCCGCCTTGGCGTGCCGGTGGCGGAGCCGGGGGAGCGGCTTGGCGTTCGAGGTACTCGCGATCGCCGGTGGGACAACGGTCAGGGCGACGGCGGAGAGCAGCGCGATCAGCGCGATCGCGATACGGGTGTGATGGTGGCGCGCGCCCGAAATTGGTTTCGAACCTTGGGAGGGGCGGCGCGGCACAGGGGGGAAGATCGGCAGCAAGGCGGGGTCCCTCACAGGCGCGTTAGGTTAAATGGCCAATCGACTGGCAAAACTGATGCGAAAGTGACTCGAGCGGACACAAAACGTCCACATTCCGGGTCCTCCCGCGAACCCCGCCGGCCTTTTACCCGGAACACGACCCGGTTAGTCCTCGTAGAGGAAGAAACCTTCGCCGGTCTGCCTGCCCAGCCGTCCGGACATGACGAGCGCCCGCAGCAGCGGCGCCGCGCGGTAGCGCTCCTCCCGGCGCTCCTCGTAGAGACCGTCGATTACGGCGAGCACGTGGTCTAGCCCGATCGCGTCGGCCCAACCGAGGATCCCGCGGGGGTAGTTGAGGCCGTGGACCATCCCGGCGTCGACGTCCGTGGCGCTACCGACGCCGTACGCAACTGCGAACGCCGCCTCGTTGACCACCTGACAGACGATTCGCCCGAGCACCAGGCCGGGAGCGTCGCCGACCCATGCCGTGTGCTTGCCGAGCCTGGCGAAGAACCGCTCGGCGGCCGCCGCGGCCGACCGCGCGGTATCGGACCCGCGAGTCAACTCGACGAGCGTCGCGTCCTCGAGCGGCGGGAGCGCGTGGAAGCCGACGGCGCCGCTGCCCGGATCAAGCATCGCGAGCGATCCGGCGGCGCAGCAGATCGCCTGAGGGCCGCCCTGGAGGGGAGCCTCGAGATCCTCGCCCGGCTCGAGGTCGAGGATCAGGAACGGCGCCTCGAGCCCCTGCGCCTCCTCGGGCGAAGCCACGTCCCAGCCGGCGTCGGCGGCGGCGTCCTCGAGGTCGTGGGCGAGCGTGGAATGGCCGGCGATCACGATCAGGCCGTCTCCGCCGCCCGCCGCAGGCGCCCCGGGGTCGGGCGGCCGGTGCTTCCCCGGACCATCGCTGTAGTCGTAGTAGCCGCGCCCGCTCTTGCGGCCGAAGCGACCGGCGGCGACCGTCCGCACGGTGATCGGCGACGGCCGCCAGCGAGGCTCGCCGAAGCTCTGCTCGTAGAACGAGCGCGACACGTCCAGGCCGGTGTCGACTCCCACGAGATCCATCAGCTCGAACGGCCCCATGCGGAAGCCACCGGCCAGCCGGCAGATGCGGTCGATGTCCTCGATCGATGCGATCCGCTCCTCGAGCAGCTTGAGCGCCTCGAGCCCGAACGGGCGATTGCAGCGATTGACGAGGAAGCCGGGGCCGTCGGCGGCGTCGATCACGTGCTTGCCCATCGCCTCACCGGTGGCGCGCGCCAGCGCGAGCGCCGGCGCCGAGGATTGCTCGCCGGCCACGACCTCGAGCAGACGCATTACCGGCGCCGGGTTGAAGAAGTGCATCCCGACGACGCGCTCGGGCCGCACGGCCGCGCTCGCCACCGCAGTCACGAGCAGCGAGGAGGTATTGGTCGCGAGCACGCACTCGTCCGAGACGACGTGCTCGGACAGGCGCGCGAACAGCTCGCGCTTGATCTCGAGATGCTCGGGTGCTGCCTCGATCACGAGGTCGCACGAGGCGAAGTCCTCGAGCGCCGGGGCTGCCTCGAGCCGCCTGGACGCCTCCTCGGCCTCCGACTCGCTCAGGCGACCGCGCTCGACGGCGCGCTCCAGCCGGGCCCGGATCCCTTCGAGGCCGTGCTCGAGCGCCGCAGCGTCAGGGTCGTGGAGCAGCGTGCGCGCCGTGGACAGGCAGCCGAGCTGGGCGATCCCGGCGCCCATCGTCCCGGCGCCGGCGACGCCAATCGTGCCGGCACCGCCGGCCACGTTCTAACTAGGGACGAGCGCGTTGATCCCCGTCAGGGCGCGCCCGATGATCAGCTTCTGGATTTGCGAGGTGCCCTCATAGAGCGTCGTCACGCGCGCGTCGCGGAGGTAGCGCTCGACCGGGTAATCGTCGACGTAGCCCGATCCGCCGTGGACCTGGATCGCTGCGTTGGCACACTTGACCGCGGCTTCGGTGGCGTACAGCTTCGCGACCGACGTCTCGGTGGTGTTCGGCTGCCCGGTGTCCTTCAGGTAGCCGGCGCGCCAGACGAGCATCCGCGACGCGTCGGTTTCGAGCGCCATGTCGGCGAGCATCTCCTGGACGAGCTGGAAGCTCGCGATCGGGCGGCCGAACTGCTGACGTTCCTTCGAGTAGCGAACCGAAGCGTCGAGGCAACCCTGGCAGATGCCGACGCATCCGGCGGCGACGCTGTAGCGCCCTGAGTCAAGCGAGCTCATCGCGACCTTGAAGCCGTCGCCGATCTCGCCGAGCATCGCGTCGTCGGGCACCTCGACATCGTTCAGCGCGATCTCCGCGGTGTCGGAGCCGCGCAGCCCGAGCTTGTGATGGACTGCTGAAGGCTGGTAGCCGGGCTGGTCGGTGTCGACGAGGAAACACGCCAGCCCGCGATGAGCCTTGTCCGGATCGGTCTGAGCGAACACGAGCGCGAGCTTCGCGTAGTTGCCCATCGAGATGAACATCTTGGCGCCGTTGATCACCCAGCCCGAGTCGGTCTTCTTCGCGCGCGTGCGCTGATTGGCGGCGTCCGATCCGGTGTCGGGCTCGGTCAGACCGAAGCACCCGAGCCACTCGCCCGAGCACAGCTTCGGGAGGTAGTGCTGCTTCTGCTCCTCGGTGCCCCAGCGCACGAGCGCCGAGCACACGAGCGAAGTCTGCACGGAGACCACGGTCCGCATCGCGGAGTCCCCGCGGCCGACCTCCTCGACGATCAGCCCGTAGGTCAGGTAGTCGAGTCCCGCACCGCCGTACTCGCGGGGGACGATCGCCCCGAGGTAGCCCTGCGCCGCGATCTTCTGAACCAGGTCGAGGTCGAAGTGCTCGTTGCGATCGTTCTCCCGCGCGCGCTCGACGATCTCGTTGTCGGTGAAAGCACGCGCCGTCTCGCGGACCAGGCGCTGCTCGTCGGTGAGCTCGAAGTCCATGCGCGGCACGCTACCGGAAGCGCTGGCCGGAATGCCGCCGCCCGCACTCGTGCCCGACGCTTCACGCCCTGGCATAAGGCCGAGCGGCCCCCGTCGCCAACCGTGGCGGCGGGGGCCGAAGGCACGACGTCCCCTGTCTCTTACGACGCGGGCGGGAGCGTCATCGTCGACACGGCCGGCGACACGGTGATCGTCACCGGTGCCGAGGCTCCACCGACGTTCCCACGATCGCCGGTGATCCGGGCACGGAACTGATACGTGCCCGCCTTCCCAAACACCCAGCCGAACTGGAACGTGGAGGCGTTCGAGACGACTCGAATCTCCTCGTTGTGCCAGTCACCATCGGCACCGAGGCGCTGGAGGTAGATCACGTGACCGGCCTTGTCGGGAAGGACGGTGCCGGTGAACGTGACACGTCCACCGATCTCCGACGTGGTCGAGCTCGGTGTCATCGAGAGCACGTCCTGGACGCCCTCGAACAGCACGGCGCTGTGACGCGCCGGGGCCAGCGTGGTCCGCACCTGGTACACAGTGTTGTAACCCGGCACCTGCGGGGCGAACGAGTAACTCCCATCCGTACCGGTCGTCGTGTCGGCCACCGGCGTGAACTGAGTCTGGTACGCGTTACGCGCCCAGAGCGTCACCGGGATATTCGGATCCGGCGTGGTCGTCGAGCTCGGCTCATCGAGCACGCCCGAGATCGTGACCGACTGGCCGTAGGAGATCAGCTGATCGGAGCTTGCGATCGTGAATCCCGGCACCTGCTTCTGCTGGACCGCCACCGTGACCGTGTCCGAGGCGCCCGCGATGTTACGCACATCCCGCGGGAACAGGACGCGGACGGTGTGGTCCCCGGCGAACCGCCAGGCCTTGGTGATCGAGTAGTTCGACCCGCCGTCAAGGCGGCCGGCCTTGACGTCACGCCAGTCGCCGGACTGGGTCTCCTCCTGGAGAACGACGCGCTCGCCGGCGTGATCCGGGGTGACCGATCCGGTGAACGTGACCGGCTGCGCGGTCATCGCGGTTGTGGTGCTGGCGGCGATACTGACCAGCACGGCCACGCGCTCGGACACGGTGCGACTATGGATGAAATGCGCACCCTGCTCACGCACGAACCAGCTGCGGTTGGTCAGCACCACATCCTCGGCACGAGTGAACTCATAGAACCCGCGTGAGTCGGTCGTGGTCTGACCGACCTTGGTGTACCCGAGGTTGGTGCCGGCGATGTGGTGATACAGGATGATCGTCTGACCACCCACCGGGCCAACGTTGAGGTGGCCGTAGATGAACACACCTTCCCCGGCATCGATTGGATTGGGGATGGCGTTGATTGTGACGCCGCGGTTGTGCCCGGGGGCGGCACTGGCTACGCTCGTGACGGCAAACGCCGCAAGCGTTGTCACCAGTGTGACGAGCACGGCAAGGCGAAGGCGCATTAGGCTCCTTTCCCAGCGTGGATGATGTATTGCCTCCGCTGGGATCCCGGCTCCCTACCAGGCGGCGGCTAATGGAACGCCCCTGAAAACACACTATCCGGGGCGAAGTTGCGCTTCCCTTTAGACTCGCGTTTCGTGGACCCGTTTACCGGAGTGGTGGTCGGTGGCTTGGTTGCCGTCGGGATCGTGTTCTGGCTCCTCGGGAGGTACTACCCGGGGTCGGGGCTCGAGCAGGTCGGCCAGAGGTCGGCGCGCGAGCTCGTTGAGCGCCGCGAAGCGCTCGAGGCCGAGGACCTCGATCAGATGCTCGCGGCCCACAACGAACGCCGGCGGGCGCGAGGCGAGGCCGAGGTAACCGCCGCGGAGGTCGAGGGGCGGGTGTTTGGACGACGGTCGGCGGCGCCTGACGGCGGCGCCTCCGGCGAGCTGTCCGAGCAGCGGCGGAGCAATCGGAAATAGCCCGCTGCCTGATCATCGGGTGTGGCTGCCGCGGGCTCGCGCTCGCGCGTGAGCTCATCGCCGCGGGTCACGCGGTGCGCGGAACGACGCGCGACCCGGCCCGCGCGGCCGGGATCGAGGCCGCCGGGGTTGAGGCGGTGATCGGGGATCCGGACGTGATCGCGACCCTCGCGCGCTCGCTCGAGCACGTTAGCGTCGCGTGCGTCCTGCTCGGCTCGGCGGTGGGGTCAGAGGAGCAACTGGCGGCGCTCCACGGCACGCGACTCGAGATGCTGCTCACGCGGATGGTCGACACCACGGTGCGCGGGGTCGTGTACGAGGCGTCCGGCTCGGTGGAGGCGACCGTTCTCGAGGCCGGTGCAGCACGTGTGCGTGAGCGCTGCGAGGACGCGCGGATCCCGTACGCGCTGCTTCGAGCCGATCCCGCCGATGTCGACTCTTGGACCCTCGGTGCCGTGGCCGCGGTCAACGGTGCGCTCGATGGCGGATCGAGTGGCCCACGATAGACTGAAAACCCCAAAATAGATAAAAGACGACCGGAAATACCAGGGAGGACGGCAGTGGCTGAGTATGCGAACGACGTATTGGTCGAGCCGGAGTGGCTCGAGCAGCACCTGAACGACGACTCGATCCGGATCGTCGAGGTCGATGAGAACCCGGGTCTGTACCGCGAGGCGCACATTCCCGGCGCGATCGGGTTCGACTGGCGACTTGACCTCCAGGACCAGGTCAAGCGCGACTTCCTGGGACCCGAGGATTTCGGCGCGCTGTTCGGCGGCCGCGGGATCTCGAACGACCATCAGGTGATCCTCTACGGCGACCGTAACAACTGGTTCGCGGCCTACACCTACTGGTATCTGAAGTACTACGGGCACGACAACGTCAAGCTCCTGAACGGTCCCCGCGAGCGGTGGATCGCCGAAGGGCGCCCGACCACGGTCGATCTCCCGAGTTACTCCGAGACGACGTTCACGGCTAAGCCGGGCGACGACACGATCCGCGCCAAGCGCGACGAGGTCCTCGCCGCGCTGACCGACTCCAAGAAGCTCGTCGACGTCCGCTCGCCGCAGGAGTACTCCGGCGAGCTGATCGCGATGCCGGGCTACGAGAACGAGGGCGCGCAGCGTTCCGGCCACATCCCCGGCGCCAAGTCGATCCCGTGGGCGCAGGCGGTGAAGGAGGACGGGACGTTCAAGTCGGCAGAGGACCTGCGCGACCTATACGGCGGCAAGGGCGTGCTCTCGGGCGATCCGATCATCGCGTACTGCCGCATCGGCGAGCGCTCGGCGCACACCTGGTTCGTGCTCCACGAGTTGCTCGGCGAGTCGGACGTCAAGAACTACGACGGCTCGTGGACCGAGTGGGGGAACCTCGTCAACGTGCCGATCGAGAAGGGCTGAGCCGAGCGCCCGACTCGCGTTGTTTGAGCAGCGGCCCGATCCGGTCGAACAGGTCGGCCAGGATTCGGGCCGTGGCTCCCCAGATCAGGTGATCGCCGACCAGGTAGGTGTCGGTGCGGATCGGGACGCCACGCCGGATCAGGCGCCGGCGCGCGTATCCGGCCACTAGTTCGGACAGCGGCAGCTCGAGCACCTCGCTGACCTCGCGGACGCTCGGCGTCCACGTGCGCCCCGGCTCGATAAGCCCGACGAACGGGTACACGGCGTATCCGGTGACGATCGTCGGCGTCGGCTGGAGCGCCCCGACGATCTCGACCGCGTCGGCGGGCAGGCCGATCTCCTCCTGCGCCTCGCGTAGCGCGGTCGCGCGCAGATCGCGCTCGCCCTCGTCGTAGCGCCCTCCCGGGAACGAGATCTCGCCAGGGTGCCGGCGCAGGTCGTCGTGGCGCTTGGTGAACACGGTGTGGAGCCGGCCGTGTTCCACGTACAGCGGAACCAGCACCGCGGCGTCGGTCTTGCCTCGCACGTCGAGCGTCAACGCGTCCTCGGGGGTCAGCAGCACCTGGCCGAGTTCCTCCCGGAGGTGGTCATTGGCCGACGCCATCCGGTGACTATATTCGGGTGTCATGCGGGCCCTGATCGTGGTCGACGTGCAGAACGACTTCTGTCCCGGTGGTGCGCTCGCGGTTCCCGACGGCGACGCCGTCGTGGAGATGGTGAACCGGTTGGCCGGCGAGGCGTCGTTCGTCGTGGCGACGCGCGATTGGCATCCTCCGGATCACGGCTCGTTCGCGGCGCAGGGCGGTGTGTGGCCGGTCCACTGCGTCCGGGGGAGTGAGGGGGCGGAGCTGCACCCGGGGATCGACCGTCGTGAGATCGATGTGGTTCTCGACAAGGGGCGGGACCCCGAGCTCGAGGGGTACTCGGGGTTCGAGGGCACCGAGCTCGAACGGCTGCTCCGCGACCGGGGGGTCGACGCGGTCGACGTCGCCGGGCTGGCGCTCGACTACTGCGTGAAGGCCACCGCGCTCGACGCCAGGCGCGCGGGGTTGGATGTCACTGTCCACCGGGGCGCGACCCGTGCGGTCGAGGTGTCGCCGGGTGACGGCGAGCGGGCGGTGGAAGAGCTGCGCGCGGCCGGGGTTTCGGTCGTCGACTAGACGGCGGCCGGCGTGACCAGCTCGATGCGCTCGTCGAAGTTGACCTCGCCGTCGAGCGTGCGGTGAACCGGGCATTTGGCGGCGATCACTCGCAGGCGCTCGATCTGCTCCTCGGAGCAGTCGCTGGGGAGCCGCATGATCAGCTTGAAGTTGGTCATGCACCCGCGCTCGGCCGGGTTGTACTCGCACTGGACCTCGATCGGGCCGATGTCCCAGCCCTTCCGCTTGGCGTACATCTCCATCGTCACCGCGGTGCACGAGGCCAGGCTCGCGGCGAGCAGCTCCTGGGGGCTCGGGCCGTCGTCGTCGCCGCCATGCTCCGTCGGCTCATCGGCCACCAGCCGATGCTGCCTGACGTCGATGCGATGCGTGAATGCTGTCCGTGCGGTGCGGCGCGCGATGGCCTTCATCGGTTTGGTCCTTGCTGGTTGAACGTGGTCACAACGCTCATCGTAGCGGCGGTTTTGCCGGCCGTTCGAGCTATTCCGACAGAGGGTTGAACAGCAGCCCCGTCGGAACCTTCGGGAAGAAATACGTCGACTTCGGGGGCATGCTTTCGCCGGCGGCGGCGACCGCCCGGACCGCGTCGATCGGAGTGGCCGCGACGAAGAACGCGGCGTCGTAGTCGCCGTCGTTGACGAGTTGGAGCGCCTGGTCGAAATCGCGGGCGTACCCGAGGCCCGCGAGGTGGTCGATGTCGTCGTCGGTCATGCCGAGGGCACCCTTGAGGATCAGCGCCTCGAGCACCGCGGTGTCAAGCCGGCGGTAGGGCGGCGCGTGGTCGGCGAGCGCGGCGTCGGCGATCGCCTGGTCCTTGAGCGTGAGCATCCACGGCTTGCGGAAGTGGGCGTCGATGTAGCCGACGCTCACCGGCTGCCCATAGGTCGGGACAAGCTCGTCGGTGCTGTCCAGCTGCTTGATATCGAAGTCCCGTCTGATCACGTTCGCGAGGGTCTCGTGCTGGTCGGGGCGAAGATCGCGCACCAGCCGGTGGGTCGGGAACACGGTCAGCCCGGGATCCTCGAGCGACACCAGGCACATCAGCACGTACCGCTGCGGGCCCTCGCCGCCGATCTCCTCGGCGTACACGCGCGCGGTCTCGTACCGGTGGTGGCCGTCGGCGATCAGCAGCTCGGTGGTGTCGAGTGCGTCGTGGATGGTTGCGATCGTGGCCGCGTCGTCGATTCGCCACAGGCGGTTGACGGTGCCGTCGTCGTCGGTTGCCAGTCCCCACGGGTCGTGTCCGTTGGTGGCTTGCGCGAGCGCGCGGGTCGCGGAGCCGGCGGGGTCGTCGTACAGCGAGAAGATCGGCGACAGGTTGGCCTCGGTGGCGCGCGTGAGCCTGAGGCGGTCCTCCTTCGGGCCCGGGTGGGTGCGCTCGTGGGGCCGGATCCGGCCCGGTCCGTAGTCCTCCACGCGCACGCGCGCGAGGAACCCGGTGCGCTTGCGCACCCGCCCGTCAGGCCCGGTGTAGTCCTGCTCGAGCGCCCACAGCGCCGGCTGCTCGTCGCGGACGATCACGTCCTCCTCGCGCCATGCGTTGAGTAGTCGCGCCGCGTTGTCGTAAGGATCGAGGCCGATTGGCAGGTCGAGCCGCACCACGTTGTACGGCGAGCTGGCCTCGAGGTCGGCGCGCTGGTCCTCGTCGATCACGTCGTACGGAGGGGCGACCACGTCCTGGAGGCCCCCGGTCCGTTCCAGGTTGTAATGCAGCGCCCGCAGCGGTTCGACATCGGCCATGCCGGGGCTCCAGGCTACCGACTCGGAGTCCGGGCCGGTCGGCACCTCCACTAGACTCGGGCGGCGACACACGGGGCGTAGCGCAGCCTGGTTAGCGCGCAAGCTTTGGGTGCTTGAGGTCCCCGGTTCGAATCCGGGCGCCCCGATCGGTCGCTGTTTCGCCGGCGCCGTTTCGCGTGCCCGTCAGGGCGACAGGGCGGGGCAGCCCACATTCCCCGCGTCAATCGTCGCCACCAGGCTCTGGAGGCTGACGTCCCCGTACCTCGGCGATCCCCAGGCGTATCCGTCGATCCGGCCTGCCGGCGCACCGATCAGGAACACCCCGCCCTGGGCGGTGCTCGTCCTGAACGCGGCGCCGTACAGCTGTCGCCCGCGCGAGAGCTTGTCGCCGACGGTCAGCCTCCGCGTTGTCGCGAGCACGGTGCCGAGCGACGGAGCGCGCGGAGCGAGCTTGGTTCCCTGCTCGCCGTACTGATAGCCGACGAACCGCGAGTGCGAGAACCACACGGTCAGCTCCGGGTCGAGCGGGTAGTGCTTGCCGTAGGCGGGCCCGTTCACCCAGGTCATCGCGTGGTCCACTCCGCACTCCGCTTCGACGCGCATGTAGCTGCTGCTCGACGGTCCGAGGAGCCGGCGCCGAGTTCGGAGAGGGTGCGGGCGCCGGTCCGCGGTCGTGCGGGGGACCGCGCCCCGCAGCTCGATGTCCAGACGGTCGAAGTAGTCGGGCACCGGTCAGTCCTCCGTTTCGCCTAGTGAGCCCACTAGCTCCGACAGCCGCGCCCTGGCTCGCGCCAGCCCGCGACGGACCCATCTGGCGGACGAGGGACTCCGAGGACTCGAGCGAGCCGCGATCAACTTGTCGTTGTCCACTGGTCGGTATATGACATTCGGCCTGGCGTTTGTGACAAGCGCCCTCATCGGGATCGCCCATGGCGATCCATCCGGCGTCGTTCCGACGCCGGCGGGCGCGGACCGGTAGGTTGCGCTTGTGGCGATGGGTGAGAAGCCGGATGTCGTCGTGCCGTCCGATCAGGCGCCGTCGTATCAACTCGAGATCGATGACATCGTCGTCGGCGACGGTGATGAAGCTGTCTCGGGCCGCGTTGTCGAGGTGCATTACGTCGGCGTCTCATGGAAGACCGCGCAGCAGTTCGACGCGTCATGGGACCGTGGCAGCACCTTCAAGTTCAGTCTGGGTAAGGGCCAGGTCATCGCCGGCTGGGATCAGGGCGTGGCCGGGATGAGGGTCGGCGGTCGCCGGCGGATCACGATCCCGCCGATGCTCGCTTACGGCAAGCGCGGCGCCGGCCGGGCGATCGGACCCGACGAGACCCTCGTGTTCGTCGTGGACCTGATCAGCGTTCGCTGACGCGGCGCTCCTCGAGCTCGTCGTCCGCGGGTGCGGACGCTACGCGCAGCCATGCTCGGTTTGGGCGAGCGCGTCCACGCACTCGGATTCGCCACCGGCGAATCATCGTCCGATATTCCGCCGGTGGGTTTGGCCGATGCGAAAGCGATGACCGTTGTGTCGATGTTTCGTCTAGAGCGGAGATCGGTGGCGGTCCGCCGGCGCTGCTTCTTCGGGGTTACGACGCGTCGTCGAGTTCAATAGGACGTAGATCGACGCGGGCAGAACACCTTCGTCAGTCGAGACGTCAACCGCGAGGCGACGATAGCCGGGGCCCTCGAACGCGTCCAGCCGTTGCCAGTGGTCGACCAGCGCTCGGGACTCGAAGACGAAAACCTCGATCGGTTCCCCGTCGGGGTCAAGGATCATCCCGGGGTACCCGAGCTTCGCACCCCAACCGGCCTCGATCAGTGAGCCGCGCACATGGCCAACGAGCCACCGTCCGGGCAGGTCGCTGAGCTGACCGTGGTTTTGACGCCCCGGTGCCAGAGTGCCGTACGTGGCGAGCCGTATCTCCGGCCCATCCGTAACGCTTTGACGAGCCGCCGCCATTTCGGCCACAGCCTGGCATACGGGACCTGAGATCGGTAGGCCACCGACTGTTGGGCTCGCCGCTGCCGCGTCGATCGACCAGCGGCACTCCTGCCCCTAGCCGCGGTGTTGCCCATCACCGCTTCCGATCAGCCTCTTCCTCGGCAACCGTCATCGCCTTCTCCGCCAGCGCGTACCCCTGATCGCCGAGCGCCCGCAGTTGCTCGGCGAGGGTGCGCATTGGGTAAGGGTTGTCGTCGCTGGCCATCCTCGCGCGCATCAGCGCGGCTTCGCGGACGAACTGCGAGACGCTCGAGCCTTGGTTTGGCGGCTTCCTGGATCAGCTTCATTCGCTCGCGGGTGAAGCTGATCGTGGTGCGTGTCATCGGCATGGCGAAGAGTTGGCGACGAGGTCCTCAACGTGTCGTCCGCTAGCGCCGATGCTAGCACTAGCAACAGCGCGACTGCTATCAGCGCCACGGCGAAGAAGTCCCTAAGAATGGGTCGGGCGTGTGCTAGCGATTCTGCTAGCATCAGGGCCAGCACGAATGCTAGCAGTACGGTGGAGCAGGAGCGTCCGCCCTAACCCACAAGCGGGTTAACACCCAGGCCACAATACCTCGATCACAGGAGCGCAAATGCGCAAGTTGATCATCGCCGCCGTCACGGTGGCGGCCCTCGCAGTTCCGGCCGTGGGCATGGCCGACACTACTGGCACTCAGGCTTCGGCATGTGGAGCAGTCCACGGAGCGTTCGCCTCGACCAATGGCAACTTTGGCCGGCTCGGTGCCGTCGGCGGTGCCTCGGATAAGGGCACTACCCCTCCCGGTCAGGCACCTGCAGGTAACCACAACGCGGTCGCTTCGCAGTCCTGCTGAACACCACGACGCGCTGGGGATCGTCTTCGGACGGTCCCCTCGGTCGCCGGTGGCGGTAACGCGACATCGACGAGCGATAGACGCAACGTCGACGGGGAGCCCGACGACTCCCCCAATCCACCCGGATGGCGGCGAACTGGACGCCGTCGTCGCGGTAGCCGCTAACCCCTTACCGGTTTGGTACCCGGTGCGTGACGCGAGCCCGCCTTCGAGCGGGCTCGCTCCGTATTGCCGCTGAGGCGCTTTCGCTGTCGAGGCCAGTCGAGGGGATCTGGGGCGGCGAGGTCCCCGGTGCCGGACCTGCCGGGCGGCCAGAGCTGCGGCCAGGCGAGCGGCTACCCGTCGGCCGTGAACCGCCGCGAGTGGCCCGGGATGTCCCGAGCAACGCGGTACGTGCGATCCGTGCGACCGCTTCTTGTGAGGTAAAGCGAGGTCGCGGCCTGCCCACCGGCGATATCCGAGTAAGCCACCTCGATCAAAGGAGAAGGCCTCGCGGTTGTCGTGTGCCCGGCCAAGGCTGCTCCGCTGTCGTGCGATCGGTTCCGTGAAGATGAGGACACGGTCGCGGTTGCGGCGCCGCGTGTACGTTTGGGTTACAGATCCTGGGCCTGCTGTTCGTCTGCGTTCCCGGCGGCGTTTGCAGGGCCCGGGAACGTCGGGACATAGACCCGTTGGGGGACGATACGCGCGATCACTCGTTGCGCGCCCGGCTCGGGAGGTGGGGTGGCGCCGCCCATGTGGATGGCGTACATCTCCTGGTGAAACGCGCCGTTTGGGTCGTCAGTGAGTTCTACGGTGCCCGAGATGGTGGCGTAGTTCGGCCCGTCGCCGGCGTAGCTTGGGCGGTCGACGGGGAGGCCATGGATGAGCAGGTTCACCCGCGAGTCGTGGCTCATGTTGATCGTCTTGCGGCGGCCCTTGATGGTGCTGAACAGGATGTCGTCGCCGTCTCGCTTGACGAAGATCACCGACGTCTGGGGCTTCCCATCGGGGTCGATGGTGACCAGGACGCTGAGATGGGGGCCGTCGAGGATGTAGCGGACGGCCTCGTTGAGGAACGGATGGTCGAGATCGGTCATACATGTTTCGACTCGCGAGCAGGCAGCGAGGAATCGCGCGACGGACCGATTCCTTTCCGGAACCTCGGTAGTCAACATGGCGATGGCGATGACCACCACTGAGCCTGACCGTTTCGAGGCAGCGACCAGCCCGTACCGGCGGGAACTGCTGGCGCACTGCTACCGGATGACCGGGTCGGCTCACGATGCTGAGGATCTGACGCAGGAGACCTACCTGCGTGCCTGGCGGTCGTTTGACCGCTTCGAGGGGCGCTCGTCGGTCCGGACCTGGCTGTACCGAATCGCGACCAACGTGTGCCTGACCTCGCTGAACAGCCGCCAGCGGCGGCTGCTGCCATCGGGGCTCGGGCCTCCATCATCCGATCCGTACGCGCCAGCGGTCCCGGCCGTCGGCGAGGTTGCCTGGCTTGAGCCGGTTCCAGACGGACTGGTTGTCGACGAGCGCGGTGATCCGGCAGAGGTCACCGCCACGCGCCAGAGCGTGCGCCTCGCGCTGATCGCCGCCGCGCAAATCCTGCCGCCACGCCAGCGAGCGGCCTTCCTGCTCTGCGACGTTCTCGCCCAACCGGGTTCCGAGGCGGCCGCGATGCTCGACGTGTCGATCCCAGCCCTCAAGAGCCTGCTCCAGCGCGCGCGAGCCAGGCTTGAGCAGCACACCCCGCCGGCAGAGGAAATCGCCGAGCCCAGCGACCAGCGTGCCCGGCTGGTCCTCGACCGCTACCTGACTGCGTTTGAGCAATCCGACATGCAAGCGATCGAGCGACTCCTCGCCGACGACGCCGTCCTGGAGATGACCGGCACCACGACCTGGTTCTCCGGCAAGGCGACCTGTGTGCCATTCATCGCCGCCCAGGCGATCGGCCAAGCCGGCGACTGGCGGATGCATCCCCCTGCTCGCCAACGGCCAGCTGGCTGCCGCGGCCTACCACCTCGGCAACGACGGTTACCGCCCTTTCGCGATCGTCGTCTTGGCCACGACCTTGACCCATCTCAGCCGCATAGTTCTGTTCGCCGAGCCCGGGCTGTTCGACCGCTTCGACCTACCCGCGATCATCGCGGCCGGACAGTGACTCGGGACCAACCCCTTGCGAGACACCCCGACGGGCCGATCGACACGGAAGCAGAAGCGCAGACCCATCCGGACGCAACCGCAACCCGTGGCCGGGCCACGCCAATCCAGGGAAGCTGAACGCCGCAACGCTTGCCCGGAACGGTTGCCCGCTCACGACCAGGCCTGCGAAGCGGAGGTCGGAACCCGGCAAATGGTGTAACCGTTCAGTCGTCGGGGCCTGTGGCGAGGATTCCTGCTTGTTGCAGCGAATCTTGCGGTCATGGACCGCGCGGAGGCGGAGGCGATCTATGACTCGGGTCGTGGGGCGTGTGTCGAGTTCATTCTGGATCTCGCGGGCCGGTTTGCGCAGCATGAGGATCGGCTGAAGCGGCTTGAGGATCAGGCTCGTCAGGACTCGCGCACGAGTTCCAAGCCGCCATCGCAGGATCCGCCGAAGACGCGTCAGCAGCGGCGCGCGGAGGCGCGGGCGAAGGCCAAGGAGCTTGCACGCCGGGAGGGTGAGCGCCGCAGGGCGGGTGGGCAGGGGGGTCATCCGGGCGCGGGTCGCGATCTGAAGCCGGAGGATCAGATTGATGAGATCGTCGATCACTATCCGGATGCGTGTGGCGGGTGTGGTCGCGAGTTCACCGACCGGCAGCGCCGTCCCAAGCGACGGTTTGGTCGCCACCAGATCGCCGAGCTACCGCCGATCGGCGTGATCTGGACCGAGCATCGCACGCACCAGTTGCGCTGTCGGCACTGCCGCGCGCGGACCAGTGCACGATTGCCCGAGCAGATCCGCTCCTACGCATTCGGGCCGAGATTGGAGGCGGCGATCGTGACGTTGACCGCCCGACACAGGATCTCGCGCCGCGGGATCTGCGAGCTCGCGCGTGATCTGTTCGGCGTCACGCTCTCGATCGGCGCGGTGGACGCGATCTGCCAGCGTGCCTCAGAGGCGTTGGCTGGCCCGCACTGCCATTTGCAGGACTGGGTGCTTGGCCAGGGGGCGGTGCATGTCGATGAGACCGGCTGGCGGACCCGCGGTGAGGGCCGGGCGTTGTGGACCGCGACCACCTCTGAGGCGACGTTCCTGCAGATCGCCGAGCATTGCAACCGCGAGCAGTTCAACGCGCTCATCGGCACCGCCTACGCCGGGATCGTCATCTCCGATCGCTGGAACGGCTATGAGCACCTTGACCCCGACCAGCGCCAGGTGTGCTGGTCGCACATCCAGCGCGACTTCCGCCGCCACTCAGAGGGACTGGCCGAGCAGAAGAGCTTCGGCGAGCAAGGCCTCGAGCTCACCCGCGGCGTGTTTGCGGCGTGGCGCGCCTACCAGCACGAGCATCACGACCGCGACCGGCTAGCCGCCGAGATCGCGCCGATCCAGACCGGGCTACGCCGGCTGCTCGAAGACGCCAGCCCCAAGAGCCGACGCACCCGCTGGCACCGGCGGTTCGCGAACAACCTGCTCAAGGTCTGGCCCGCGCTCTGGACCTTCCTCACCGTCGAGGGCGTCGAGCCCACCAATAATCCAGCGGAGCGTGCGCTCCGGGCACCGGTCATCCACCGAAAGGTTTCGCTCGGCACCCAAAGCGAGGACGGCGAGCGATTCGCTGAGCGCGCGCTCTCAGCAGCAGCCACGTGCCGCCTTCAAAGCCGCTCACTGTTCACCTACCTCAGCGAACTACTCATCGCCCACAGCCGAGGCGACCCGTTCCCAGCGCTTGCCTGAGGCCCCGGGGACTGAACGGTTACCAAATGGCGCTGTTTTGCAGCGCTTTCCTGAAACGCCCCCGGCAGGACTCGAACCTGCGACCCACGGCTTAGAAGGCCGTCGCTCTATCCAGCTGAGCTACGGGGGCGAGTTCCTAGAACAGTACGGCGCACGCGCGCGCGGGGGTACGGTGCGAGTGGCGCAGGGGGTGGAGGGCGAGTGGCGCCGGTTCGGGGCGGGCGTGGCGAGCGGTGCGCGCTAGAAGATGCTGTTGATCAGATCTTCGCCGAGCCCGATGCCGGCTCCGACCTCCATCGCGCGCCGAAGCCGCTGTTGAGGAGACCGCCGAGCATTCCGCCACCGCCTCCGCCTCAGAACATCCCGCCGCCCATCTGCTGGGGCGCCGGCTGGTACTGCACCTGCTGATACTGCGGAACCTGCTGCCGGAGCTGCTGATAGTTCTGATCGATCGTCGAGTTATCCATGCCGTCATCCTCCTATCTCGCGCCGAGTCACCGTCTCGCCATCATGTGCTTGCTCACCGGCCGTGTGAGCCACCGCCGCAACTTGCGGTTCGGCGCGAGCACCGCCTTGACCTGCGGACCGCCGGGGGAAGGCTCATCTCCTCCACGCGCCAATCGTCAGGCTGGTCAGGTCCCGCGGTGGCGGCAATGGTAGATTCAGCTTCCCGCGGTGGGCGTAGCTCAGTTGGTAGAGCTCCTGGTTGTGGTCCAGGCGGTCGTGGGTTCGAGTCCCATCGCTCACCTTCACGAAAGTCCCGCTATCAGGCGGTTTCTGGGCGGAGTGACGTCCCGACTCTTCCCCAGTGTCCATCAACTTGTTTCCGTCCGTGCAGGATTCGAGGTCCCCGAGGGGCCGGCACGGTGGACTGAGCCGGGCGTTCAAGTAGTCCGTGGGTGGCGGTAGCCGGCTGGTCCATCGGGGAAGGGCGAGCGAGTGAGCTGCCGGTCATGTGTCGGCGGCCGCCGGTTGTGCCGAGCGCACAATTCGGCGATCACGGGCAGTCATGACCACGCAGTCGCCCCGGCCGCCGCAGCCGTGGCGAAGCGATAAAGCGGCGGGGTGTCGCCATCTCAGTTGATCGTGCCAAGGGGCTGTGGTTGGGCGTTTCGCGAGGTTTGAGTATGGATAGGGAGGTCGGTATCGTTCTAGTGCGGCGTCAGGCGCCGGGGGAGGACGTAGAGGGGTGACGAACGTCTGAACAGCTGATCGCGCGTGATCGCGAGCTCGGGGCGCTGCTGGACGCAATCGAGGATCCGGATAAGGGGCCTCGGGCGATTGTGCTCGAGGGCGAAGTGGGCGTGGGGAAGACCGCGCTCTGGCGGCGAGCCCTCGACGTCGCGGCCGCAAGCGGGTGGCGGATACTGGCGAGCGCGCCGGCGGGCTCGGAAGCCGGGCTGGCCTTCGCGGCGCTCGGAGACCTGCTCGATCTGGTAGTCGACGATGCCTTGCCGGCGCTCTCGGGGCCCCAGCGGCGCGGCCTGGAGGTCGCGCTGCTGCGCGGTGACGGTGGCTCGGCGCAGGACCCGATCGACGAGCGGACGATCGGCGTGGCGACGCTGTCGGCGCTTCGGCTGATTTCAGCCCGCGCTCCGCTCGTTTTGGCAATTGATGACTTGCAATGGGTTGACGCCTCGTCCGCTGCGGCGCTGCGGTTCGCGCTGCGTCGGCTTCGGGGCGAGCCCGTCCTGGTCTTGGCCACGCTTCGGCTCGAAGCCGGGTGGAGGCCGCCGCTGGAGCTCGAGCGGATGCTGGGCGACGAGCGGGTGCGGCGGCTCGGCGTCGGGCCGCCAGCTCGCGGACAGTTTCGCGCACGCACCACGACCCCTGGCAGTCCGCCGCGCTCGGACCGCGAGTCGCCTGACTTCCCGCAGCGAGCGTCCAAGCTGCTCGCGGGCCTCCTTGGTCAGTCGCAGCACCTCCTGCTTGCGCTCCCAGTCCGCCGCCCCATCGTCTTGGAGATCATCCGCAACCGCCGCCCGATCGCGCGCGTGCGTTTCTTCACCCATCCCGCGCCCTCCCCGACCAGCGCCGCGCGCTCTTCGCTTCGCTGACCAACGTCCGCGCACCGTCCAGTGTCGGCCCCGAATCGCTCGGATGGCGCACATCCGCCTCCACCACGGTCGAGTCGATCCGGGCCGCCCCAACCCAGACGCGGGGCGGCAAATGGACAAGAGCGCGCGCGGACGGCCGCGGCCGGATTATCGACACGGGGGCGATTCCGGGTGTGCCGCGCCGTCGCGGGTTTCGTCTGCAGCCTCCGCAAATAGTCAGATGTAACTAGGGCCCGTCGCGGTTGGTCGTCCGCCGGGCTGGGCTGGCGCCTAGGGTGTTGGCGGATGGTTCGACCGTGTGCGTGCGCGTGCGGGGGCACGGGAGCGGCTTCACCACCGCAATCGGTGGTTTTGCGCCGATGTGCCGAGCCGCCGGCAGCTGGATAGTGGTGGGATGTCGCGTTTCGAGGTTGTGATCTGCGGGGGCGGGGTCGCCGCCGTTGAGGCTGTCTTACGCCTGCGGCGACTCGCGGGCGAGCGGGTGCAGCTCACGCTGGTGTGTCCCGACGCGAGCCTGGCGTATCGTCCGCTGGCGGTGCAGGAGCCGTTTGGTCTGCCGGGCGTACGGCGTTATCCACTGGAGCGGATCGCGTCGGACGTGGCCGCGCGCTGGGTCAGAGATCGGCTCATGTCGGTGGACACCGCCAGCCGGACGGTCCGCACGGAAGGCGGGGCCGAACTGGCGTACGACGCGCTGCTGCTTGCGATCGGGGCAAACGAAGAATCGCCGTACCCGCACGCGCACATGTTCACGGACCGCGCGGCCAGCGACGTGTTCGGCGGCATCGTCCGCGAGATCGAGGCGGGCTCGGTCGAAGCGATGGCGTTCGTGCTCCCGCACGAGTGGGTGTGGCCGCTACCGCTCTACGAGCTGGCGCTGATGACCGCACACCGGGCGCGAGGGATGAACCGCAGCCCCGAGCTCACCTTCGTCACCTCGGAGGGGCGGCCGCTGAGCGCCTTCGGCCGGGCCGCAGGCGACGCGGTCGTCGACCTGCTCCACGAGGCCGGGGTCAAATTGCACTCCGGCGTTATCGCGCGAGTGCCGGCCCCGGGCACCGTTGCGTTCGCCGGCGGCGAGTTGCACGTCGACCGGATTGCGACCCTGCCGAGGATCAGCGGCCCCGCGGTCAAGGGAATCCCCGCCGGCAGGGGGTGGTTCGCGCCGATCAACGAACGGTGCGTGATTCCCTCCACCGATGGCCGCGTGTTCGCCGCCGGAGACGTGACCGACTTTCCCGTCAAGCAGGGGGGCATCGGCGCCCAGCAGGCCGACACGGCAGCGGCCGGTATCGCTCACCTCGCCGGCGTAGGAGACTGCCCCCCGCCGCTGAACCCGGTTATCCGCGGCGTTCTGTTCACCGGCGCCCGGCCCCTGTACGTGGCGGCACGGATCATCGACGGCCTCGGGTGGCAGTCGGAGATCTATGAGCAGCCACCGTGGCCGCCGGAAGACAAGATCGTCGCCGAAGAGCTCGGCAGCTACCTTCAACTCACCGACCCTTCCTGACGCGTCGCAAGCGCCGGTGGCGAGGCGCCGCGGCTGTCCGCACGAAGGCTTCTATGTCAAGCCCGTCCTCGTGAGATGGTGGCGCGTGGCCGCCGATCGCTGTCAAGGATGCCGCTGGCGCGGCTCGCTGCGCTCGGCCCGGTTGGGCCATCCTTGACCGCGCGGGGCCCCGCGTGGCTATGCAGCGAGGAGGGGCTGGGCGGAGTGTGGGGCCAGGTCACGGGTCATGCGGCGGTAGATGACATCGGAGAGGTGGCGCTTGAGGATGCGGCGGGCCTCCTTCTTGGTGTGGCCGCGCGCGCGCGCGTTGGCGTAGATCGCTTGGGCGCGTGGTTCGCAGCGCAGCTGGGTGACGGCCATCCGGTGCAGGATCGCGTTGACCCGCCGGTTGCCGCCCGGGTTGTAGCGGTGGCGGACTGGCTCGCCGGGGCCCTCGGCGGTCGATGCGGGCAGCGGCGCGCTGGCGTTGAAGCGCGCGAACCCGCCCTCGGTGAACCGCCGGGGATCGCCGACCTCGACCAGTAGCTCGGCGACTGACCGGGTATCCAGGCCGCAGAGCTCTGCGAGCGTCGAGTCGCTTGAGCGCACGAGCTCGCGCAGCTGCGCGACGACCTCTTTCTCCTCGCGGTCAAGCGCGGCGATCTGCGCGCGGTAGACGTCGAGCATCCGCAACCGCACAGTGGTCGGCGCGTCGTAGCGCCGGCGACGGTTGCGGCCCGCGAGCGCAGCGAGCCTGGGCCGGACGGCCTTGCTGCTGGGCAGCTCCTCGCGCATCTGTAACGGAAGCTCACACAGCAGATGCTCGGCCTCGCCGACCAGGTGCTGGCGGCTGGTCAGGATCGACCGGCGCCGGTTGTGCCACAGCGCCAGCAGCTGGTGTCGCTCATCGGGGCCGCTGTCGCTACCCGCACGCTTGAACGCCCGGGGCAGCAGCGAGTGCGCCAGCGTCTCTCGCGCGATCCGCTCGGAGTCCAGCGTGTCTGACTTCCCGCGCTGGCGCGCGCGATCAGACCGCGAGGTGCGATTCGCGCACACATCGCGCACGTCGTAGCCGCGACCGGTTAGGAACATCGCCGTGTGACGCCCCCAGCTCGAGGCGCCCTCAACCCCCCACCGCGCGATCGGACCGAACTGCCGCGCCCACGCCTCCAGCGCCCGATGCCCATCGCCCGAGACCCGGAAGTGCTCGCCAGCGAGGATCCCACCACGGGGATCGATGACCGTCGCAGTCAGGGTCTGCTTGTGCGGATCAACCCCGACAACGTTGCCCGCATGATCGGGCGTGATCAACACATGCGAGGGCCCCGGCCCGCGCTTCTTCGTTCTTGCCATCACTTGACCTCCCGGCGTAATGTTGTTGGCGGATCGGCCGACAACATCCCGGTAGACGCACCCCCCCTCATCGGGGGGCGAACGCTTCTATTAGGTCAGGCCGATCCTCGAAGGCAAGAACCGAGGCCGACACTTCGTCCGAAAGACACCCGTCGCCGGGCAGTCAAATCGCTCTTTGGGTCAGGCCTCGGTTCAACCTTCGACCCTACGCGAACCGTCGCCCGCGCCGGGCACCAAAGATTCAACACCGGGATCGCTCTTGTCGCTCCGCTGACCGGCGTCGCGCGACTGCTTCGGCGACCAAGCGCAGGCCGAGCGACGGGTGGTGTTAGCCAGCGACACCGTTGGCCTGCTAACGCCCCCGCTGCTGCTCCGCCGAGAAGGCGGGCATCAGGCTCCGGCCGACCGTGGCTCATCGGACGCTTCGGCGGCAACCCGCACAACGTCACCGTCTTCGGCGAGTCCGCAGGGGGCCTGTCCACCCTGGCACAGGTGGCATCGCCGCAGGCCATGGGGTTGTTCGAGAAGGCCATCGTCGAGAGCGGCTCCTACAACCTCACGCGGGCACCGCTCGCGACGGCCGAATCCGCCGGCGAGGCATTCGCGAGCAAGGTCGGATGCGCCGACCAGACTGCGGCCTGCCTGCGCAGCCCGCCCGTCTCGACCATCCTCGCCGGCGAGAACGCCGCGGGCTACACGCCGAACATCAACACCGAGGTGCTGCCAGAGGCGCTGGGGACCGCGTTCGCCACCGGCAAGTTCAACCGCGTCCCGATCATCAACGGCAAGAACCGCGACGAGTGGCGGCTGTTCGTCGCGCTCGACGCGCTCGAGGGCGCTCCGGTCACGTCCTCGAACTACCAGAGCATGATTTCTTCCACACTCGGGGTTCCCGCGGCGGTGGCGGCGGTCATCGCGGCCGAGTACCCGCTGAGCGCGTACCCGAGCCCGTCTGTCGCGCTAGGCGCCGTCGGCACCGACGCCATCTTCGCCTGTCCGGCGCTGACCATCGATCAGTCAGTCTCGAGGTTCGTGCCGACCTTCGCCTACGAATTCAACGACGAGAACGCACCGGAGCGCTTCCTGCCGCCGGTCGGCTTCCCCTACGGCGCGGCCCACGCGTCCGAGATCCAGTACCTGTTTGGTCTGCCCGCGGCCGCGTTCCCGCAGGCGCTCTCGTGATCGGTCGTCGTCATCGATGGCTTAGCTGACAGGGGGCAACCCGCCAGCGGGCTGCCCCCCACCAACTGCCCCCGGCAACACACCAGCTAGCGCTTACCCAGAGAGCAGGTGTGCTAGCGCCTATGCTAGCGGCAGCGCTAGCACGAGAACCCTTTCATTACGAACTTCTTCGCTCGCCATCCGTGTAGCATTCGCGCTATCGTCAGTGATAGCATCGGCGCTAGCGCAGGCGCCGTTAACGGTCCGCTTTGCCAAGTCTTTGCCATGGCCATGACACGCACCACGATCAGCTTCACCCGCGAGGGCATGAAGCAGATCCAAAAAGCCGCCCGACGCCAAGGCTCAAGCGTCTCGCAGTTCGTCCGCGAAGCCGCGCTGATGCGCGCACGGATGGCCACCGACGACAACCCCTACCCGATGCGCGCCCTCGCCGAGGAACTCCGTGCGATCGGCGACCAGGGTTACGCACTGGCGGAAAAGGCGCTCAAGGTCGCCGAGGACGAGGCCGAGCGCAAGCGGTGAGCCCACCGGCACCCGCGATTGGCTTCACGCCAAGCCACGATTACTCCTGGTTTCACGAAAACTGAGCACTCTCGCCCGGCCGAATGCGGCCGTCTACGCTGCCGCTCTCGGCGCGAAGCAGCCGTGGCGGGCAGCGCTTACGGGCCGCCCGCGTCGCTCCTCTCGGACAATCTCGGCAGCGCCGCACCCTCGCGCAGCACGACCCCTCGGGTTTGAGAGCGGTCGCCGGGGCGGCGTCAGCGACCTCGGCGGCGGCGGGCAGCCCACCGTGGAAGCGAGCACCGCGTCGGCGTCGAGGTCGCCCTTGGCCAGGACGCGGAATGTCGTCAAGGCAATAGCCGGCTCTGTGCGTAGGCAGAAGGTCAAAGCGATAGTCGGCTAGACATGTGCTTGGCAGGAGCGGGAGCCGCCCTCGGCACCGCTGAGCCGGCAGACCTGGCAGCGCACGGACG
>CAWGJE010000009.1:0-88960 GCA_963822855.1 uncultured Solirubrobacterales bacterium
GGTCGGCGGATGGAAGCCGTGATCCAGCAGGCGCTTGGCGAGGTCGAGCGTCCTGATCTGCAGCTCACGCTTCATCGGGGCTCCGGACAGAACGAACTCGTGCATGCACAGGCGATCGTACGCCGCCGGGAGGTACTCGGCGACGCCGGCGTCGCGTAGCTTCGCGAGCAGGTAATTGGCGTTCAGGACCGCGGTCGCTGACGCGTCGCGCAGGCCGTCGGCGCCCATCGACAGGATGTAGGCGTAGGAGCGGACGAAGACGCCATAGTTGCCCTGGAAGCCGCGTAGTCGGCCGATCGACTTGGGGCGGTCGTGGTCGAGCTCGTAGAGCAGCTTCGGGGTGCCATTGCCCTCGCCGGTCTCACGGCGAACGACTTGCGGGCGCGGCAGGTATGGTTCGATCCGTTCCGATACCGCGATTGGCCCCGCGCCGGGCCCGCCGCCACCGTGTGGTTGCGTGAACGTCTTGTGCAGGTTGAAATGGACGATGTCGAAGCCCATGTCCCCGGGGCGGCAGATGCCCATGATCGCGTTGAGGTTGGCACCGTCGTAGTAGAGCGTCGCCCCGATCCCGTGGAGAATCTCGGCGATCTCCGCGATGCCGGTCTCGAACAGCCCGAGCGTGGATGGGTTGGTCAGCATCAGGCAGGCGACGTCGTCAGTCGCCTTGGCCCGCAGGTCGTCGAGGTCAACGTTGCCTCGGGCATCGATGCCGAGCTTGACGACGTCGTAGCCGGCGAGCGTGACCGTCGCGGGATTCGTCCCGTGCGCGGTGTCGGGGGTCAGCACTTTCGTGCGGCGCTGGCCGCGGTCCTCGTGGTAGGCGCGCGTCAGCAGCAGCCCGGCGAGCTCGCCGTGCGACCCTGCGCTCGGTTGGAGTGAGACATAGGGCAGCCCCGCAATCTCGGCCAGGGCGCCCTGCAGCTCGAACATCAGACGCAGCGCGCCCTGCGCCCGCGACGGATCCTGGAGAGGGTGCAGCCTGGCGTTACCGGGTAGCGCCGCGAGCCGTTCGTGCAGCTTGGGGTTGTGCTTCATCGTGCACGAGCCGAGCGGATAGAAGCCGGTGTCGAGGTCGAAGTTGCGCTTCGACAGCCGGTTGTAGTGGCGGACGATCTCAGGCTCGGAGATCTCAGGCAATCTCGCCGCCTGCCGTCGCTGAAGACGCGCTGGCAAGATCTCGTCGATCGAGCGCTCGGGCACGTCGAGCACGGGGGCGACGAACGCCCGCCGCCCGGGCTTCGAGCGCTCGAAGATGGTCAGCGTATCGTCGCCGGCCCGAATCATGCCGATGCCTCCGCTTTCGGGCGTGACCGGCGCCTCTCCCGGGAGAGGGCGTCGTCGAGGACGTCGACGAGGCGGTCGATGTCGACCCGCGTGCGCTGCTCGGTGATCGCGACGAGCAGGCAGTCGGCGTACTCGGGGTAGTGGCTGGCGAGCAGGTGACCCGGCATCAGGCCGGCGCGGGTGCAGTGCTTAACCACCCGCGCAGCGGGAGCATCGAGCCGGATCGCGAACTCGCGCACCACCGGTTGGTCGTGCACCAGCTCGACCCCATCGATCGCCTCGAGCCGGTCGCGGGCGTAAGCGGTTCGCTGCAGCATCAGCTCCGCGATCTCGACGATGCCACGGGCGCCGAGCCAGCTTAGATAGATCGTCGCGCCGAGCGCATTCAGCGCCTGCGACGTGCAGATGTTCGATGTTGCCTTCTCACGGCGGATGTGCTGCTCCCGTGTCTGCAGCGTGAGCACGAACCCTCGTCGACCGTCGAGGTCGCGAGTCTCACCCGCGATCCGGCCGGGCATCTGGCGCAGATACTCCTCGCTGGCCGCAAAGAAGCCGAACGAGGGACCGCCGAACGCGAGCGGGTTGCCGAGCGACTGACCCTCGCCGACGCAAATGTCGACGCCCAGCGCGCCGGGCGGCTCAAGGATTCCGAGGGTGAGCGGGTCGCAGCTCACGATCAGCGTTGCGCCGGCATGCTCGACCGCTGCCGCGAGCGCCCCAATGTCCTCGACTGCTCCGAGGAAGTTCGGCTGCTGGAGGATAACGGCGCACGTGTTCGAGTCGACCGCGATCGCGACCGCGTCGATGTTGGTCAAGCCCTCGGACAGCGGCACCTCGACGACGGTGGCCCGCCATCCGGCGCTCGTCGTCCCGAGCGCCTCGCGCGCATGCGGATGGACCCCTCGGGAGACGACGACTCGACTGCGGCCGTTCTTGAGGTGCGCCATATATGCCGCCGCGGCGACGGCGCTCGGCCCGTCGTACACGCTCGCGTTGGACACCGGCAGGCCGGTCAGCTCGGAGATCATCGTCTGGTATTCGAACATCGCTTGAAGTCCGCCCTGCGAGACCTCGGGCTGGTAGGGCGTGTACGGGGTCAGGAACTCGGAGCGGGAGAGGATCGAGTCGATCAGTGCGGGGACGTAGTGGTCGTACATCCCGGCCCCGAGGAACGACGTCTCGTTCTCGCAGGAAACGTTCGCCGCGGCGAGCTCACGGAGGTACGTGTAAACCTCCTGCTCGCTGCGTCCCGGCGCCAGCGCGAGTGGACGCCGCAGCAGCATCGCCGGCGGGATGTCCGCGAACAGCTCGTCTACGGAGCCGGCCCCGATCACTTCGAGCATGGCGACGCGATCGGCGTCGGTGGTTGACGTGTAGCGACTCATTCGCCGACGTGGACGCGGTAGGCGTCAGCGTCAATCGAGGTCAGACGAGGGCGCCCGTCGCCGTCAGGGATCGTTCCGTAGATCTGGGTGCCTTGTCCGGGCGCCGAGAAGATCGCGAGCCTGCCGCCGACCGCCTCGATCCGATCTCGCATGCTCGTAACGCCCAATCCGCGGTCGTCCGCAGACTCCATACCAGCGCCGTCGTCACTGACGGTGAACTCGATTGAGTGCTCGCGACGTCCAAGCGTCACCTTGACCGCAACGCCGGGTCCGGCGTGCTTGCACGCATTCTGGATCGCCTCTCGTATGCAGAAATAAATCGCCGCCTCGATCGAATCCGACGAGCGTCCGATGCCCTGATCGACGACGTGAACTGGGACCGAAGCCCGGGTCCCATGCGAGCTAAGCGCAGCAGCAATTCCGCGGTCGCGCAGGAGGACCGGATATATCCCGTGAGCGAGCGCGCGCAGCTCCTCGAGCGCGGCGGTTGCCTCCACCTGGATTGCGTCGAGCTGGTTGGCGATCTCCTCAGAGTTGGCCACGTCACGCGCCATCTGGAGCCTTACCTGGATCGCTACCAGCCGCTGCTGGGCGCCATCATGAAGATCCCGCTCGAGGCGTCTGCGTTCGCCCTCGGCCGACTCGACGATCCGCGCGCGCGACGCGCGCAGCTCCTCGGCCAGGCGCCGGTTCTCAACTAACAGTGAGCGCGTCCAGTCCTGCGGACGCTGCCCCCGTTGGCGTCGGTCGCGGAGTACGTGCCGCGGCGCCACATGCGCGCCCCTCGGAGTCATCTGAGTTAGTGCTCTTCTTCGGGGACCGCATACCACCGCCGGCGCTCGCCAACCTTGGCGCGCATCTTCCAGCGTCGGGTCTTGGGAGCCTCTTCGAGTGCGGTCAGCAGCGTCCTGATCTGCTCGTGGACTCGCGCAGCATTTTCGAACCCGTCGAGCTCGCGCGCGATTTGATCCACGCGCTCGGCGCTGTTGGTGGTGGTCCGCCAGAGCCCCCAGTCGTCGGCGGCCAGCTCGGACATGTAACGGACGTTGATCCCGCCGTCGTCGTCGGTCAGATCGTGGTCGGTTAACAGCGCGAGCATGTCGAGGTAGTCCTTGTGGTTTGTCTCGACGATCTGGAGCTTGAGCAACAGCAGATCCGCGAGCGACAGCGTCTGCGCGTCGATGTCGATCCGCTTGGAGAAGTCGAACGCGTGGCACATCTCCATCTTGTCCAGGAACACGTCGACCTGCCGCTCGTTGACCGGATCCCAGAAGTACAGACGATGGCCGCCGTGAAGCGCGTTGAATGATTGGTCCTGCTCGTATCCGAGCCCGTCCATCAGATCGCGGATCACACGGCCTCTGCGGGCCGGCGCGACTACGTCTATGTCGACGTACTCTCGGTGCAGAGGTGGCTTACGGGCGCTGCGGCACCGAATCGCCACAGCCACCCCACCGATCATGCGCAAGAGGATCTCCTGCTCGGCGCCGGCGGCGACGAGACGGCGCGCCTCGGCGATTGGATCTGCGATCTGGGCGGTCGCGGTCGTCACAATGCCTCCTCGTAGATCGTCGCCGCGTCTTCGATCCGAAGCTGGCGTGGATTGATGGTTGCGGAGAAGTGCTCGAGCGTGAGGCCGACGAGCTCCGGGATGTCCTCCGCGGTGGCGCCGAAGGTGCTGAGCGTCGGGATCTCGAGTCGGACGTTCAGCTCGGTCAGCCAGGTGAGCAGCGCTTCGCAAGCGGCCTCGTCGCCGAGCGTCGTCCAGTCGGGCGTGATCTCACGCGCGATTCGGGCGTACATCTCGTGGGCCGCGGGCATCGTGAACGCGGTTGTGTGTGGCAGGAACATGGCGACCGAGGCGCCGTGGGGAACGCCGAAGCGACCGCCGACAACCTCGCCGAAGGCGTGGTCGAGTCCGGCCTCCGCGTTGTACATCGCGAACCCGGCGAGCGCGCTTCCGAGCTGCATCGCCAGCCGCGCGTCGAGGTCCGAGCCGTCCTCCACGACGGTGAGCAGGTTCCGGCCGAGGAGCCGCACCGCGCCGAGCCCGGTGGGCTCCATCAGCGGGTGCGCGAGGGTCACGACCAGCGCGCCCATCGCTTGCGCGAGCGCGTCGATTCCGGACCATGCAGTCGCTCGAGGCGGTAGCGACACCGTGAGCTCGGGATCGAGCAGCGCCAGTGCGGGCCAGTAGTGCTTGTCGATTATCAGGTACTTGCGCCGCGCCTCGGGGTCGGAGACGACCATGCCGCAGCCGACCTCCGAGCCGGTGCCCGCCGTCGTGGGCACGCTCACGAACGGGAGCCCGGCGTTTGGCACGAGGTCGAACCCCTCGAAGGGCCGGATGTTGCCGTCGTTGTGCGCGGCGACGTTGATCGCCTTTCCGGCGTCCAGCGCGGAGCCGCCCCCGACGCCCACGATCACATCGGCCTCGTGCTCGGCGAGAACCGCGGCCCCCCCGGCGACGTCGCCCTCGGTCGGCTCGCTCGCGATCGTGACGGTGGCGGTCGCGATCAAGGCCGCGTTCAGCGACTGCTCCAGGCGCTCGGTGATCCCGGCCTGCTGGACGCCGACGTCGGTGACGATCAGCGCCCGGGCGACGTCCGGCAGGGCCTCGGCGACCTCGGTTCCGGCGCCGGCGGCGATGCCGGTGCCGTAGAGGACGCGGACTGGTGCGTGGTAGGTGCGCAGTGTTGTCTTGGTGATGCTCATGTAGACCTAGTCCTCTCTGGTCACTCGGGCGGAAGGGACGCCATGGCCACGTCGAACGGGACGCCCTGCCGGATGCGGAACGCGCGCATGACCCAGAACGTCACGAACCCGAGCACCCAGAAACCCAGGAAGAAGAAGAGCTCGGTGCCACTGTTGGCGCCGAACACCTTGTTGCTCAGGAACGCGTAGATCATCACGGCGAGCATTGCGAAGGCCGGCCCGCCGCACAGCGCAATCACCGGCACACCAAACAGCTTCCGCCTCACAGGCTCGGGCGAGGAGTCGAATAGATTCTTACGCAGCCACGGGAATGCGACTGCCGCGATGCACGTCGTCGCGAACGCGGAGATCCATCCGAGCGTGGCGCCACCGATGAACGAGATGCCGCCGTGGTAGGTGTAGAAGTACAGCGCTATCTCTGCGACGACCGCGGCGATCAGAGTGGCGTTCACCGGGCTGTGGGTGCGGTCGTTGACGGCTGCGACCTTCTCGGGCAGGAGGCGGTCGAACGACCAGGCGAACAGACAGCGGGTCGCCGCGATCGCGGTGAAGATCATCGATGCCATCAGAATGCACACAAACGCGAGGTTCATGATGATCACCAGGATCGTGTTCGAGTTGGCGATCGACGCGAGGAAGTTGAAGTACGGTGCACTCGCGAAGGGGTAGTGGGCGGTACCGTTCAGCGTCCACGCGGCGGACAGGAAGTTCGACCCCCAGGTGTGGACTGCGACGAGTGCCATCAGCAAGAACACGAAGCCGCCGACGATGACCGTGCCGAAGATCGCGAATGGGATCGACTTGCGGACGTCTCGCACTTCACCGCCGGTGTAGACGGCGTACATCACGAACAGCGTGCTCAGGCAGAGGAAGGCGACGCTGAGGATCGTCTGCTTGATGCTTCCCCAGCCGCCGGCGGGGTGCGCGTAGCCCGCGTGCGCGGCGGCGTGCATGAACCCGGCGTAGGACGTGTAGTGGTTGAGGTTCTTGACGAAGGTGGCATGGCTTGTCAACGCGACGACCGCGAGCGCGACCAGGATGCCGAACATGCCGGCGTAGAACAGGATCTTTTGGATTCGCAGCGCGCCGCGGAGGTTCAGCAGAATGCCGCCGATTACGACGATCACGAGGGTGCCGACGCCGAACGCCCAGCCGTGCCCGCTGAGGCTCGAGGCCCAGCTGGTCAGAGTGTGATTGCCGGTGGACAGCCCGATCGAGGCAAACATGCCCGACAGGCCGACGGTAGCGACCCAGTTCGCGTACACACCGAGGATGATCAGGTTCCAGGCGGTGGCGCTCATGTTGGCCGCCAGCCCGATTGATGGGTGAAGCGTCCGGGAGATGAACACGTAGTCGCCGCCTGAGCGCGGCATCGCGATCCCGAACAGCACGTAGACACCGCCCAGGAAGGCGGCGGGGATCAGTGACAGCAGTACGGCCACCGGGAGGTTCGTCCCCGGGAACAGCCATGGCAGGCTGACGAGCGTGATCGCGGCGATCGCGAAGTTGAAGCACACCAGGCTGCCGATCAACGCATTCGAGCCGCTGATCTCGCGCACGAGGCCGGAGGACCGGCGCACGTACATCTTCGGTGCCGAGCTCGCGCTCGGCTTAGCGCCCACAGCGGGCATGTCCTGCTGAATTGCCATCTCTCCTCCTCGTACTAACCTGACGTCAGCACGTAGCCTTTGATGCCGTTTGTGTTGAGGTCGATAAGCGCGCCGCGCAGGATCCCGTCCGGGTACTCGCTGCCGGGGTTGACCACGAGCGTGCGACCAATCTTGGTCACGCCGCGCCCCTCGTGGATGTGGCCGTGCAGCGAGGCGATCGGTTGGTACTGCTCGATCGCATCCCGCACGGCGGTGCTGCCGACCGGGATCATCACGGGCTGGCCTCCCGCCATCACAGTGGACATATCCGCTGTCAGCTGCGGTGCCATGTCGAGGCCCGAGTCATATGGCGGGCAATGCAGGTTGAACACGAGCTCTTTGTCGCCGCTCCCGTCGCCGATGGCCTCATGGATCCTGCGCGCAAGGTCATCCTCTGTGGTGTCCCGAGGGCACTGCCACGGCGTCTGATTGGCAAACCCGACACTGACCAGTGACCGGCGCTCGTCGATCTCGACGGTACGTCCCTCGGCGAACACCGCGATCTCGGAGGTGCGCAGCAGATCGTCCAGGTCAAGCGGGTCGTCGTTGCCGCAATTGATGATCAGCCGGACCCCCGTGCCGGCGAGACGCTCGGCTGCGAGCGTCAACCACCGCTCGACCCGCACCTCCGCAAGGCGCAGGAAGTAGTCCTCGACCGCCTGCGGATTCGTCTCGAGCTCGGTGACGTCGTCGCTCGTCGCCTGGAATGCATATAGGCCGGCGTTCGCCGCCTGCTTCTCGAACTCCCGAATCTCGTCGCTCGACTCGAGCCGGACCTCGCCCGAGCCCATCGTCGCGACGTAGTGGCCATTGACCGGCACGATCGGCACGACGCGCTTGCCGGTGATGTCACCACCGAGGATCAGCACGTTCGCCTTGTATGCCGCGGCGGCGTTGATGAACTTGATCCAGCATTGATCGGAGCCGTGGAGGTCGGTCACGAAGAAGACGCGCAGCGCCTCGCCGGACGACTTACGCTTGAACACGCCTAGCTCCCTTCGGGTGACCGTGGATACCGCAGGTGACCATCGCGAGCATGTCGAAGATCAGGTTCGCCCCGAGCAGTGCGGTGATCTGCCCGGGCCCGTCGTAGCTCGGCGAGACCTCGACGACGTCGTAACCGACGAATCGGATGTCAGCGAGCGCCCGCAGATACGAGATCGCCTGGAAGCTCGTCGGACCGCCAACCTCGGGGGTGCCGGTGCCTGGCGCGAAGGCCGCATCAACGAAGTCGATGTCGAACGTCAGGAACGTCGGCCCCTCGCCAATCCGCTCGCGGACACGATCGGCGAACTCATCGGGTGCCAGGGTGACGAGCTCGCGCCACGGGATCATCATCACGCCGAGCTCGTCTGGGATCTCCTCGTCCGAAGCGTGGTAAAGCTGCCCGCGCATCCCCGCCTGGACGACGCGCGAGGGATCGACGACGCCCTCCTCCAACGCGCGGCGGAACATCGTGCCGTGCGCGTAGGGGCGGCCGAAATAGCTCTCCCACAGGTCGGTGTGCGAGTCGAGGTGAACGAGGCCGAGCGGTCCGTGCACGGCTGCGATCGCGCGCAACTCGGCGAGCGTGACCGAGTGGTCGCCGCCCATGCCGATCGTGACAACGCCGGCCTGGACGAGCGGACTGACGAATTTCTCGATCCGGTCCAGTGTGTCCTCGATGTATCCGGGGACGGTTGGCGCGTCGCCATAGTCGACGGTCGACAGCTCACCGAAAACCTGCACGCCCTGGTCGGCGTGGTAGGTGCGGATCAGCCCTGAGGCGGAGCGGATTGCCTCGGGGCCGAAGCGGGCGCCCGGGCGAAACGAAGCGCCACCGTCCCACGGCATCCCGAAGACGGCGCATTCGACGCCCTCCACGTCCTGCACGTAGGGGAGGCGAGCGTAGGTCCGGGGGCCTGTGAAACGGGGGGCGAGGAGGGCATCGGGTGGCTCATACATGACACCGTGAGGTCTATCCCCCCGGCCGGGGCAGCGATAGTCACAGCGCATCCGAAGTCGCCGCGTTTAGCTTGGAGGATCCTCCAAAAGCTCCGTCGGACCTCCGGCGCTACGAAGCGCCTCCAGCGCGATGAATAGGTTCACCCGCTCCTCGAACGACGACAGAGACCTGCCGGTCAGCTCTTCGACGCGACCGATCCGGTAACGGAGCGTGTTGACGTGCAGATGGAGTCCCTGCGCGACCTGCTGCCAGTGTCCGCCGTTGCGCAGGAAGGCGTCGAGCGTCTCGACCAGGTCAACGCCGCGCTCACGATCGTGGTCGAGCACGGGGCCGAGTACGGCTCGAGCAAACGCCGCCCGCGAGTCACCGCTCTGAGCCGCGAGCAGCACTCGGTAGGAGCCCGCGTCGGCATAAGTGGTCACCCCATCACCCCCTCCACGAAAGCGGGCGTAGTCGGCCGCCAGCCGCGCCTCGGCGACGCTGCGCCGCAGCCCGCGTGCCCCGGCGTGCGCTGGCGACCCGACAGCGGCATTGACGGCAATCCCTTCACGCCTGATCGCCTGCGCAAGATCGGCGGCCAGCGCAGTGCCGTCGGCCTCCGACGCGATCGCGATCGCGAGGGAGCCGTCAACTGCGATGACGCCGGGGATGCCGTGCCGCGACAGCGCTCCGGCGGCGGAGCGGGCCGCCCGCCGGATCACGCTCGCATCCTCGGGCGGCTCTGCGGCCAGCGCGATCGCCACGAGCGGCTGATCGGGGTCGATCTGGAACGAGCGAAGCCGGGCGGCGAGCTCCATCGTCCGGGTCTCGCCCTCAGCCACCAAGTCCAACAACTCGTCCGCGAGCCTCTCATTGAACTCGCGGGTCATCAGTACGCGGGACAGCTCGAGGCCCAAAAATGCGAGCTCATGGCGGATCGCGTCCTGTTCGTCCTCGGTCCACTCCTCGATCGGGCGGAAGCAGACGAAGAAGGCCTCGACGGCGCCGACCGCCGTCACCGGGAAGACCGTCACCGAGATCCCGTCCACGACGTTGCCGCTTGGTCGCGAGGGATCAGCCCCTTCGGCCGCGGCGCGGGCGACCGCGAGCGCATCGTCGCCCGGTATGGCGCTACCGATCGTCTGACCGCCAGGGTCCACGAGCACAAAGTCGAGCCGGTAATCGCGCGCGAGGATCCGTAGAACGTCGTCAAGTCCGCCGCCACGGCTGACGCTCCTCAACAGGACCTCGTCCCGCCGCAGGCGGCCGACCAGACCCCGTTCGCGCTTCGCCGCGTGTTCGGACGCGACCTCCTCCGAGATGCTGACGAACGCCATGTCGTGCGGGATCTGGAGCAGCGGCAGCCCGGCCGCCTCGCAGGCGAGGACGAGATCCTCCGGCGTCCGCGTCGCCTCCTTCGTCAGCCCGTACCCGATCGCCACAACGCCGGCAGCCGATACCGCGCCGACGAACCGGGCCGAGTCGGCCCGGCGGTGGCGCCACTGGCCGTTCGTGAGGAGCAGCTCGCCGCCCTTCAGGTAGCGCGATGGATCCGCCAAGTCCGTCGCGTGAACCCAGCGGATCGACGCCTCCAGGCCGCCAAGACCGGCAAGCACGGTGACCTCTGGCGAGAATCTCTCGACGAGCTCAGCGACTCGCATGGCTACGCGGCCCCACGAGCCGAGTCTACCGGCCGTGCGACCCCTGATCAGCGCAAATCAGCTGAGCGACGCCATCACGTGCTTGACCTGCGTGTAGTCCTCGAGGCCGTACATCGACAGGTCCTTGCCGTAACCGGACTGCTTACAACCGCCGTGTGGCATCTCGCTCGGGAGCAGCCCGTGATCGTTGATCCACACGCACCCCATACGCAGCGAGTTGGCGACGCGCAGCGCCCGGCCGACGTCCCGCGTCCACACCGATGCTGCCAGCCCGTACGGGGTCCCGTTAGCCCACCCGACCGCTTCGGCCTCATCGACGAATCGCTGGACGGTGATCACCGGCCCGAAAATCTCGCGCTGGATCAGCTCGTCATCCTGCTGCAGACCGGCAACCACCGCCGGCTCCAGGTAGAAGCCGGGCCGGTCCGGTGCCACGCCCCCGGTGACGAGCTCGGAATGGTCTGCCTTGCGGTCGATGAAACCCGCGACGCGCTCGCGCTGGCGCGAGCTGTTGAGCGGTCCGAGCGTCGTATCCGGCGAGTTGGTGTCGCCAATCACCAGCTGCCTCGCCTTATCGGCCAAGCCGGCGACGACCTCGTCGTAGATTCCGGCGCCTGCAAGAACCCGCGTGGCCGCCACGCAGTCCTGTCCGGCGTTGTAGTAGCCGAAGCCGGCGATACCCTCAATCGTCGCCGGCAGGTCGGCGTCGTCGAACACAAGCACTGGCGCCTTGCCGCCGAGCTCGAGGTGGACCCGCTTGAGCGTCTGCGCGGCATGCTCGGCGACCCACTTGCCGGTCTCCACCGATCCGGTCAGCGAGACCAGCGCGACGTCCGGGTGCTCGACCAGCGCGGCTCCCGGGGCGTTACCGCCGACCACGACGTTGAGGACGCCCTTGGGGAAGATGTCGGCGGCGAGCTCGGCCAGACGCACTGCGGTCACCGGTGTCGTCGGGGACGGCTTGAGCACGGTCGTGCAGCCGGCCGCGAGCGCCGGAGCGATCTTCCAGATCGCCATCATCAGTGGGTAGTTCCAGGGCGCTATCTGCCCGACCACGCCGACGGGCTCGCGCCGGATGATCGACGTATAACCCTGTACGTACTCGCCCGCGGCCCGGCCCTCCATGCACCGCGCCGCACCTGCAAAGAAGCGCAGCGGATCGACTATCGCCGGGATCTCGTCCGCCTTCACAGCTTCGATCGGCTTGCCCGCGTTCTGGGACTCCAGCATTGCCAGCTCGTCCGCATGCTCCTCAATCGCGTCAGCGAGCCGCAACAGGGCGAGCGAGCGCTCCTGCGGCGTCGTCCGTCCCCATGACTCGAATGCCCGCGTCGCGGCTCCGACCGCACGGTCGACGTCTTCGCTGGTCGAAGACGGCGCACGAGCGATCTCATCGCCGGTCGAGGGATCGACGATCGACTCCGTGGCGCCAGTGCTCGCGCTCACGAACTCGCCGTCGATGAAATTGCTCAACTCGTTTGTTGCGATTGCCAAGACGTCCACTCCTTATCCGCAGGATCTCTCGCTCGTACAGCACGGCAGACCGTCGCTTCGTCGGATCACGACCCAAGTCGCCGACCGCCAGCTCTGAGTGCGAGGTCTAGCTGCAGGTGCGACCGCGCGCTAGGCACGGCCCCTCCGAACTTCGTGGCGCCACTTGGAGGATCGTCCAACACTCGGCTCAGGCGGCATCGGACAGGACCCACAGGCGCCGCTGACATCAGTCAGCTGGGCGCTCACGTCCGCCCTGAGAATTCGGAAGCCGACCGGCCAATGGGAGCGCGTCCACTCCGCGTCCACTAGATCCACATCGGCCGTATTCCGACCACCACGGCTGCACACTCTGCTTTGTAGCGATTTGCAGGGTTTTCGTGCCTATTCGTGAGCGTCGCTGAACGCTCGTGACGCCCCAGACCTTCCAGGGTAAGGAAGGGGTCGCGATTCGCGTCAAACAGAAACCACCGCTGATCGAGCCTCCCCGTCAACGTGGTGGCAGCGGCTCTAGCCGTGAGTCACACGAGTTCCTCGAAGTGCTGATTCCCGCGACGTCCCTCTATGACCACGCGCCGATCCGCGGTTGTCCACACCACCGTGCCGGCGATCTACGGTCGGCCGGCGAACGACCCGAAGCGATCCCAGACCGGCGCCTCGAGCGCGTAGCAGAGCTCGTCGCGACCGGTCCAACGCTCGGTGTCGTCGATCCGGTCCCCGTCGATGCGGCTGACCACGATCCTGTCGGCGTGGCCACCACGACCGGCGCGGCCGCTGAAGGGGACGACAGCCATAACGTTGCCTCGCCGCTCGAGCTCTTGCCCCACCGGCTGGCCTGAGATCAGCTCGTGCCGACCTGGTCGGAGCCGAGCCCCGTGCGGATGCGAGGCCTCGCGGCCCGACGGGGTGCGACACGCTTCGCCGCGGTGCGCCTTGCATTTCGGGCACGGGCGGGCCCGCCATCCGCGCGCGACGTGCAACTTCGTCGGCGACCTCGTCCCGCCCAGATACGAAGTCCGGCAGCGCGAGCCCGGTGCAACCCGGCACGTCGGGCACCACTCGTCGAGCCAGAGCGCGCGATCACTCATCGCGTCTCCTCTCGTCGAAGGGGTTCATCGCCACACCCGGCCTGGCGCATCTACGAGGACGCCGTGGGTCGTAAAGAGCAACACCCAAATGGTGGTGCGGGACCTTGACCCTGGGCTTGACCCGACCGCTACGCGGTGAGAATGAAAATTATCCTGGGCGAGTGGAAAATGTGCACGTGCAGGACTTTCTGTGAACGCGCCCGGAGAGATTCGAACTCCCGACCTTCGGTTCCGTAGACCGACGCTCTATCCAGCTGAGCTACGGGCGCCCGCGACCTGCGAGTCCGACCATCCTAGCGTCCTCATCGAGCCGCTAGCCACGCGCCCGCGTCGACGGCCCGACCGTCTCCGCGAGCCACTTGACCATCGGCCGGGCGGCGCTGAGCGCCGATCGGATGCGTTCGTCGCACGTTGGCTCGTGCAGCCACGGCTCGAGCGGGTGCCGGCAGGAGACCGTGAGCTGGCGCATCCGGAGGCGGTCGATCCGGGGGTGGCCCATCGGGTAGCCACGGGGCGCGCGCTTGAGCTCGGGCTCGCCCGGCGTGAGGCCGCCGCGCCGAGCGGTGGCGAGGCCGCGCTCGAAACCGCGGGCCTTGCGGTCGTCGTCGATCGCTGCGCGGAATCGCTCGAGCTGGTCGGGCGCCGGTTGGTGCAGGCCGGCGGCGACGAGCAGGCCGTCGAGCGACAGGTCGAAGTAGTAGCCGCCGGTGGCGCCGTAGCCGATCGCGACGCCAAGGTGCTCCTTGATCGGCGGCCCCGGCCGGAACCGGAGGTTGTTGTAGGGGCGGAAGAAACGGGGGCGGCCCAGATCGCTCAGCTTGTCCGCGAGCTCCCGGGCCGGCGCCACCAGGTACTCGTCGTAACGCCGGCGGTTCGCCCGGAACCACTGGCTGTCGTTGTTGTCCTCGAGCTCGCGGAGGAACTCGAGCGCTTCAGGTGGCCACACGAGGCTCGGCGTCGGCGTACCGAGCGACCGTGAAGCCCATCAGCATCGGCACGTGAACCGCGAACACCGCGAGCGACAGCGTGAGCACCACGAGCGAGCCCCCGCTGACGTGATCCTTGAGGAACGCGTACTCGATCATGCCGGCGATCACGATGTAGGCGAGCAGCGACCACTTCGCGACCGCGAAGAACCAGTCCCAGGCGAAATCTCGAACGCGCGAAAGCATGACGATGTTCAAGAGCAGCAGCAGCACGGAAGCGGCGAGTAGCGCCACCGCGGGCCCGAGCGGCACGTGCCGCGGGAGGTGCGCCGACAGGTAGATTCCGCCGGCCACGATCAGCGCCAGCGAGGCCATGCCGAGCTGCGTTACGGGCGGGAGTTCGCGCTCGTTCATCCGGACGCGAGTTTGGTCATGATCACGAGCGTCGCGATTTGCATCACTCCGAGGATCCCCGCGCAGTAGAGGAACCGCTTCATCAGCCGCTCGATCACCTCGGGGTTGGGGCGGGGCTTCTTCAACTCGACGAGCACGGCGATGTTCGCCGGCTCGAGCAGGCCGAGCGCGAGCACCGCCATCACGCCGACGATGATGTAGCTCGCCACCACCCAGCTGTGAAGCGGATTGAACGAGTACACGGTGCCGAGCTTGACCCCTAGCTGCCAGCCGGCAGCCAGCGTCGCCGTGACCACGGTCGGCATGATCAGCACCATCTTCGGCATCAGGCGCGTTGTGAACTCGACCCGCGCCGGGATTGACATGCTCCCGATGATCGGACCGAGGACCAGCCCGAGGAATAGATCGACGATCGTCCACGCGGCCCCGCCGGCCACATGGAAGAACTCCAGCGGCCACAGCTTGTTGGACTCGATCGCGGCGATCAGCAGCACCGCCACGACGGCGACGACCACCAGGCCGCGGCGCGGGACGATCTCGAAATCCGGACGCGCGACCGCGGCCGGGGGAGGGTGCTCGGCCTCGATTGCAGCCGGGGGAATAGCGGTGTCGGTCATTTGAGGGCCGATCCTATCCGCGCCGGCAACTCAGTTCCACTCCCGGAGCGGAGAGGGCGGGATTCGAACCCGCGAAGGAGTGTGAACCCCTTACTCGCTTAGCAGGCGAGTGCCTTCAGCCACTCGGCCACCTCTCCGGACAAGCGCTTGCGGCAGTGTAGAGCCTGACAGCGGGAGCGTTGGCCGGTCCGCCGGGCTAGCATCGGGCCCGCAAACCCCCGGAGGGGTGGCAGAGCGGTCGAATGCGCTGGTCTTGAAAACCAGAGTCCGTGCAAGCGGACCGCGGGTTCGAATCCCGCCCCCTCCGCTGACCTGGCTCGACGCAGGCTACGGCGTCGAGGCCGGCGCGCACGCGGGCTTCGCCGGTCCCCTCAGCACAACGGTCGCGCGTCCTGGCTGGCTCGCCGAGACCGACCACGCCGTGCAGCGATCGACGACCGTCTGGAACGTCGCCGTGAACGCTCCCTGGGCGTTTGTCAGGGGTCGGCGCACCAGCGCCTGCGTGCCGTCGAACGTTACGCGAACCCGAGTTCTCGGCTTGAAGCCGGTGCCTCGTACGGTGGCGGGGTCACGGCCTACGAGCGCAAGCTTGGCGGCTCGGTGACCGCTCGTGTTCGCGCTGGCTAGGCCAGTCGCCGCGATCCAGGCCGCCGCCGCAAGAACAAGCAGGGCGAGAATCGCGCCGGGTCGACGAAATCGCGATCGACTCGATGGTGTTCGCATGTAGTACCTCCTTCGACGAGGCTAGCGCGCTAAATGGCGTCGTGGGGCCCGGGAACAAGCCCGGGCCCCACGCGTACCGCTCTTACCGGTGCCGGTGGCCCCTTTGGGCCGTAGGCACGTTTACGGCTGTCATGTAGGTCTCCTCGTCGTTGGCCACCTCGCCGTTCGTCTCCGTCGCCCCGCACAGCTTCGGCGGAACGCCGGTGACTCCGGTGTTCGGGCAGAGGAACAGATCCTGCGCCCTGGTGTCCGACCAGATCGGGTAGGCCTTGTCGCTGGCCGTCAGCCAGACGTAGTCGCCGTAGAACTGGCCACCGGCCGGGCCCTCGAACTGCGTCGGCGCCGGCATCGAGCTCGTCGTGAGGCGGATCTGACCGAAGTGGGCCAGGTCGTCGCTCCCCGACAGGCTGAAGTCCGACGAGCCGGTCGTCTCGTCGTTGCCGTACTGGCGGTCGTAGTAATCCACCGCCAGCTTGCCGTCGCGCGTGAACGCGGCCCACTGCCAGTACTGGTCGGTATGCCGCTGGCCTGGCGACTGCGTGACCAGCGTCTCCGTCCGTGGATCTGCCCCCGTGCCCGTAAACGTCCCGCCTCCGTCGGTCGAGACGCTCAACAGGATCTTGTTGGCGCACGCGCCCGGTGTCTTGACGCCGGTGTAGATCGGGTTGACGGTGTCGGAGAACCCCGTCGGCACGCAACCGTTGGACTCGTTCGAGTCCTTGTTGATGTATGAGCCGAACGTCACCGCCACCACGTTGGGGTTGTGCGGATCGACCGCGCCCGCCGGATAGTTCGTGGCGCGGAACACGGACACCGTCGACGAGCCCTTCTCGGGCACGCACGACCGCCCACTATCGGCCCCTGCTCCCTGGTAGGTGTCGCAGTCGGGCAGGTCGTAGTACGGGCTGACCTGGACCGGCGCCGAGAACGTCTGACCGCCGTCGGTCGACTTGGCCAGCAGAACCTGGTAGTTGTTGTTGTCCCCCTTCGTGGGCTGGTTGTTGAAGTTGTTCCAGGCCACGTACAGGCTTCCGTCCGGGCCGATGAACGGATCCGAGAACTGGTTCTCGTTGCACGTCGAGAGGGTCGTCGCCACACCGAAGCTGTTCGTGCACGTCGGCATGCTCGCGCTGACGAGGACCGGGCTTGAGAACGTCTCGCCATAGTCGCTCGAGTGGACCTCGTAGATGTACGCCGTGCCGTCAGCGGCAAATGCCGTCCACGTCACGTAGATGCGATCTCGGTACGGGCTGCGCACGTTGTCGTCGATCGCCATCAGGGCCTTGTCCTGGAGTGCGCCGGACGTCCCCTGGGGGTCGAACAGGAACGGCACCGAGTAGCGGCCGGTGAAGTTCCACGATGCCCCGCCATTCTGCGTAGCGCGAAACAGCACGAACGTGCTCGACTGATCGGGGTTCCCCGTCGCCGGTGTGCCGCGGTTGAACAGCTGGCAGCTCTCGTACGCGTTCCCACGCGTGTCCCACGCCACCGACGTGTCGCCGCCGGCCTGCCAGTACTCGCGGGCGAACGACGTGCCGACAGTGAAGCCGTTCGGGATCGTCGTGTTGGCCCACGTCCGGCCGCCGTCCTGCGAGAAATAAGAACCGCAGGTTCCGTCGCCGCGGATGTAGTTGTTGTCGCTCGCGACGAGTTGGCGCGGCTCGAACGGGTCGACGGAAATCGACGGCTCGTTGTTGGCCTGTCCGCGCCCCTGCAGGTCAGGGTCAGTGAGGTTCAGGCAGTTTTGGTTGACCTTGACGTTGTTGCCTAGGTCCGCCGAACAGTTCCCCTGAGAGGACGGGAAGTAGTTGATCGTCGACCCGCCACCGCCCGGCGAGCCGAACGACTTGGGCGGCGTGAACGGAGCGCCGTCCGGGCCGCCGCCGCCGTCGGAGATCGGCACGGTGATGTGCGCTTGCGCGCCGCTCGACGGTGGGCCGAGCGCGCTGGCCAGCGTCTCCGAGATGATGCGCTTCTGGATCTTGTTCAGGTGCGCGTAGTTCATGGTGACGCGCGCGCTCGCGTGTGATTGGAACAACAGGAAGCACGCGGCTCCCACCACGCCGATGCAGGCCATCGGCAGCGCCAAGCGGAGCTTTGACGACATGAGACTCCTCTGCAATAAGGCTTGCGGGTTATCGGCGATCCTCGCCGACCTCCAGCTCGCGAGCGCGTCCGCCGCCCCACCGGCTCGGGCGCAGCCCGGGTCTCCTCCCTCCTTTCGTTGCGACTCCATCCCCGGTCCGGCGGAGATCCTATTTGCCCGGCGCCCGCCCTGGTGAGGATCTTTTGATCTTTTGCGAGCGTCAGCCGACCTCGCTAAAGTGGCTCCACCAGGTAGCTCGCACGGTAGAGCGAGCGAGATTGGTCAGCTGAGCGCGGGCCGGCGCGCCGGATGACGTGCGGATGCGTTTGCCCCGACTCCGACTGCGACTCAGACCTACAACGCTGGCGCTGCTGGTGACGTTCGCGGCCCCTTGTGCGGCCGTCGCATCGCCCGTGTCTCCGCAGGCCGGGACCAAGGTTGTGACCTATCACGGCTACCGGGTCGTGGTGCCGGTGACATGGCCCGTGTACGACCTCGCTGCGGACCCGTCGGTGTGCGTGCGCTTCAACCGGCACGCGGTCTACCTGGGCCAGCCGAGCGCCAGCCAGCTGTGTCCCGCCTACGCCGTCGGGCGGACCGAGGCGATCCTCGTGGCTCCGCTGGCGGCGCACGGTGCCGGCGCCGGTGGCGCGCCCGGCCCGGCCCTCGCGCCGCTGAGCGAGCCGGACGCGCAGCCGCGGCAGGGATCGTCAACCCAGCTCGCGGTCCCGCGCGCGGGGGTGGTCGTGACCGCGACCTGGCAGGGCGACCCGTCGGTCGTCGCGCGCGCGCTCGGCGTGCGCTCGCTGCCCGCGGCCGGGAAACGTCCCACGGTCGCCCGGGGTGCGAGCGCTCGCCCGCGGGCAATTCACCGAGCCGGCGACCAGATTTACACCGGGCTTGGCTTCGACGCCTGCTCGACGCCGAGCGCGTCGACGATGTCGGCCTGGAGCTCCTCTCCCTACCGCGCGCTTGGGATCTACATCGGCGGCGCAAACGAGGCCTGCTCGCAGCCCAACCTGAGCCCGGCGTGGGTCGAGCAGGAGTCCGCGGCCGGCTGGACGCTTCTTCCGATCTACGTTGGGCTCCAAGCGCCGAGCAACGGTTGTGGGTGCGCCGGCATCGTCCCGGCGCAGGCGTCGGCGGAGGGAACCGCCGCGGCCGACGACGCGATCAACCAGGCCGAAGCCGAGGGGATCGGCCCCGGCAATCCGCTCTACGACGACATGGAGGCTTACAACCGGACCAGCACCAACACCCAAGCGGTGCTCGCGTTTCTGTCCGCCTGGACGACCGAACTCCATGCCCATGGCTACCTGTCGGGCGTGTACAGCAGCGCGAACTCTGGGATCAGCGATTTCGTCGCTGCTCAGGGGACCGGCTTCGTCGAGCCCGACGAGATCTGGGTCGCCGAATGGAACGGCGAGCAGAACACGACCAGCGCGTACGTCCCCGCGGGAGACTGGGCCAACCATCAGCGCATCCACCAGTACCAGGGCGGACACAACGCGACCTACGGCGGCGCGACGATCAACATCGACAGCGACTACGTCGATGCCGGCGGCGCGGGCGGCGGCGCGCTATTCCCGAACGGCACCTTCGTGCAGATCAGCGGCGACTCCAGCTTCTTCGAGATCGCGGGCGGCGCGCCGCTGATCGTGGACGCGTGGAACGACGTGGGTGGCGTGCAGCCCTACACGGTGATCACCCAGCAGCAGTTCGACTCGCTGAGTCCGGTACCGACCGACGGCACGATGATCCAGACCGACAACGGCGCGGTCTACGTGATCGCCGGCGGCGCGCCGATATACGTCAGCGATCTGGCGCTGTTCGGCACCGTGCAGCCGGTGCTCGTCGACATATGGGACGTCCAGAACGCCGGCAGCCCGGGCTCGGGTCTGAACGCCGCGCCCTCGAACGGGACGTTCCTGAAGACGACGACGGGTTTGAACTATCGCGTCGCCGGCGGCGCTCCGATCGGCGTCACGACCTGGAAGCCGTTCGGAGGCGCCCAGCCGTCGGTGACGATCGATCCATGGGACATCTCCAACGTCTCGAACCCCCTGACCCGCCTCGTCTACCGGCCGAGCGTCGGGACGGTGGTCGAAGGACTCCCGTCGGGGGCGTACTGGGAATTCGGTCCGAAGAACCGCTACCTGGTCCCGCCGAGTCCGGGCGCGGTGCGCGTCGACGACCACGGCCTCGTGCCGTTCTCGGCCATCCCGTGCCGAGTTCCGGGGCTCGGCCACATGACGCTGGCGCAGGTCAAGCTGGCGCTCATGAAGGCGGACTGCCAGCTCGGCAAGGTGCGTGATCGCCCGCTGACGCGGCGCCGGCACACGCTGCGCGTGACCAGGCAGAGCCCGGCCGCGCGCTCAAAGCACGTCGCGTTCTACAGGGTTGGCGTCACGCTCGGCTGAGCGGCCCGCGGGCTCGGCAGGCGCGCGCTCCACTGGACGACGGTCGCTCCCCACGTGAGCCCTCCCCCGAACGCGCACAGCAGCACCAGGTCGTCTGGCTTCAGCCGCCCCTCGGCCTCGGCCACCGACAGGGCGATCGGCAGCGTCGCCGTCGAGGCGTTCGCGAACCGGTCGACGTAGTCGACGACGCGGTCGTCGGGGAGCCCGAGGCGCTGGCCGACGGCACGGATGATCCGCGAGTTGGCCTGGTGGTAGACGAACAGCCCGATGTCCTCGGGCCGGCGGTCGCAAGAGGCGAGGGCCTCGGTGGTCACGTCAGACATCGACGCGACCGCCGCCCGGAACGACTCGTGCCCGTTCATGCGGATCAGGTCGCCGCGGTCGAGCCGGATCAGGTGCGAACCCGAATGATCGGCGCGCAACACGATCGGTCCGATCCGACCGCCGGGCTCCTCCGTCCGCGACACGACCGCCGCGCCGGCGCCGTCGGCGAACAGCGGTGCGGTATCGCGATCGGACAAGTCGAGGAACCGCGACAGGAAGTCCGCGCCTACGACGAGCGCGTGCCGGGCGCGCCCGGACTCGATTTGGCCACACGCCATCGCCATCGCCGACAGCCAGCCGGTGCAGGCCGCGCCGACGTCGAGCGCGCCGACCCGGTCGGCGCCGATCAGGCCCGCCACCAGCGGGGCGGCGTTGGGGGTGATCTCGTCGGCTGTCGAGGTCGCGACGAGCACCAGGTCGAGCTCGTGAGGCTGTATGCCGGCGCGCTCGAGCGCGGCGCGGCCTGCGTCGGCGGCGAGCTCGGAAAGGCGCTCGCCCGAAGTCGCCCAGGGTCGCTCGCGCGTACCGGTTCGCTTGGCGATCCAGGTCGCGTCGACGTCAAGGTCCGCGGCGATTTGCTCGTTGGTGACCCGCCGCTCCGGGAGCGCCATCGCGACGCCCGCGATCCGCGAGCCCAAGCTCATCGACGCCCGGAGGTCCCTTGTCCGGTCCCGCGCTAGCGGGTCGGCGTCTTCTTCGGTGCGGTCCCGAACACGTGGTCCCAGAACGGCGCGCTCACTCCGTAGCCACGCTCGTGATCCTGGAAGTGATGGCGCATGTGCAGCTCGCGCAACCGCTTGCCGAGCGCCGACTTCGGCCGGTGATGGTGGACGTGATAGTGGAGCATGTCGTAGCCCAGATACCCGGCGAGGAACGCGGCGCCGAACGGTAGGAAGCCCGGGCTGCCGATCACCAGATAGAAGCCGTAGACGAAGATCGCGGCCAGCGGGACGCTGAGCGCGGGCGGCATCACGAGGCGCAGAGGGTCGTTCGGGTGGTCGTGGTGGACGCCGTGGATGATCCAGTGAAGCTGGGCGCCGATGCCCTTATCGGGCTCGAAGTGGAACACGATCCGGTGCAGCCAGTACTCGGTCAGCGTCCAGAACAGATACCCGGCGGGGAGCCAGTAGACGACGGACCAGCCCGCCCCGCGGACGAAGCCCTCGATCAGCAGGATCGCGATCGTCGGGAGGAAGATGAGCGGCGGGACGCTCCAGTGGACGCGCGAGAACTTCTCGAACAGCGCGGAGTCGAACATGCGCGGCGAGGCGCGCAGGATCTCGCTGCGGCTGAGCCCCTCGAGGTCATCGGCTCGGCGTGTGGCCATGTTAAACACCATACATCGCTGCCGCGCGGGCGTTACGGAATGCGTTTTGCGGAGCGTGATCTCGCGGACGCGACTCAGTCGCCGAGATGACCGTCGAGCGGCATCGCCAGCACCACGTGGTTGAGCGACACGGCCAGGAATGGCCGGCGCTCGGGATCGCCACCGTCGAACGGCACGAGTTCGACGTCCGTGAGCGCCACGAACGCACGTTCGGACGAATTCAGGTAGTCGGTCAGCCGGCTGCGGTACCCGTCGCGGGGCAGCCGAAGCATCCCGGTGATCCGGTAGCGGGTCGTCTCAACCACGATTCGCTCGTCGCGATGCTCCATCTGCCTTTCGAAGATACCCAGCATCGTGGGTTCGCGATGCAATGCTTGGACATATGGCCGAGAGCCAGTCCGCCCGCTGGTGGTACGTCCGCCGCGCTCAGAACCTCAAGCCGGCCACGTATCGCTGCCCATTGTGCGGCCGCCACCTGCCGGCGCTGAGCGAGCACCTGCTGATGTACCCGGAGGGCGACTCGGCCGGCCGGCGCCACGCCCACACCGGATGCGTCCTCGCCGCCCGCAAGGCCGGCAAGCTACCCACGCGCGAGGAATGGCTCAAAACCCAGCCCCGCCCCCCGAGCGCCTGGTCGCGCCTGGTGGCGCGGATCAGCCGCCGCGAGCCCGGCTGACGCCCCCGCCGGGAAGAAGGGCCCGCGTCGAGCAGGGGAGGTGGCCGTCGGCCCGTGCCAGGGGTGCGCGTCAAGGCTTTTTCAAGACGCGGAGCCGTGCGGCCGCGCCGAGTGGGAGTCGCGCGCCACGGCCGACGAGAGGGATTGGGGGTCGTCGATGCCCTTCGCCGGCACTCGCGGAACTGCGACCACGCTACGAACCGCAACAACGAGAGCGGCCGGCGAAGGGGCACGACGACCCCCGACCAACAGCCCCTAACAGTCGTGATACAGCGCGAACTCCCACGGATGCGGCCGCAGTCGGATCGCGTCCACCTCCTCCTCGCGCTTGTACCGCACATACGCCTCGATCAACCCCGGCGTGAACACGTCGCCCTCGAGCAGGAACGCATTGTCGGCCTCGAGCGCGTCGAGCGAGGCTTCCAAGGATGACGGCACCGTGGCGATCTTGGCCAGTGTCTCCTCGGGCAGTTCGTAGATGTCGGCGTCGAGCGGCTCGCCGGGGTCGAGCTCACGCTTGATCCCGTCGAGGCCGGCCAGCATCAGCGCGCTGAACGCGAGGTACGGGTTCGCGGCCGGGTCGGGCGACCGGAACTCGATCCGCTTGGTCTTGGGCGCCTCGTGGTACATCGGCACGCGCACGCAGGCGCTCCGATTCCGGGCCGAATACACCAGGTTGACCGGCGCCTCGAACCCCGGCACCAGCCGCCGGTACGAATTGGTCGTGGGCGCGCAGAACGCCAGCAGCGCCGGCGCGTGCGTGAGCAGGCCACCGATGTAGTGCTTGGCGAGGTCGCTCAGGTGCGCGTAGCCGCCCTGCCCGTACATGAGCGGGTCGCCGTCCTTCCACAACGACTGGTGGACGTGCATGCCCGACCCGTTCTCCTGGAAGATGGGCTTCGGCATGAACGTCGCGGTCTTGCCGGCGTCGCGCGCGGCGTTCTTGACGACGTACTTGTAGATCATCATCTGGTCGGCCATCCGCAGTAGCGGCTGGAAGCGCATGTCGATCTCGCCTTGCCCGCCCGAGGACACCTCGTGGTGGTGGAACTCGCATCGGATCCCGAGCGCCTCCATCGTCGCCACCATGTCGCTGCGCAGGTTCGCGAGCGAGTCGGCCGGCGGCACTGGGAAGTAACCCTCCTTCTGGCGCAGCTTGTATGCGAGGTTCGGCTTCACGCTCGCCAGGCCGCCGGTGTTCCAGAACCCCTCGCTCGAGTCGACCTCATAGAACGCACGGTTCTCCACCTGCTCGTACGCGATGTGGTCGAACACGAAGAACTCCGCCTCGGGTCCGAAGTAGGCCACGTCGGCGATGCCGGTGGCGACCAGGTGCTGCTCGGCCTTCTGGGCCACGAAGCGCGGGTCGCGGGCGTACGGCTCACCCAGCACCGGATCCGCGATCGAGCAGATCAGCGACAGGGTCGGGCGTGTGTAGTACGGGTCGACGAACGCGGTCGACGAGTCGGGGATCAGGAGCATGTCCGACTCGTGGATCTCCTGAAAGCCGCGGATCGAGGAGCCGTCGAAACCCAGGCCTGACTCGAAGTCGCTGGCGTCGAGCGCGCCGATCGGCAGCGTCATGTGCTGCCACGTGCCGGGCAGGTCGACGAACTTCAGATCGACCATCTCGACGCTGCGCTCGGCGGCGAAGTCCAGCACCTCGGCGGGGCTGGTGGCGCCGGCGGCCATTGCCGTCTGATCGCGCTCTGTGGTGGCCACGGTTTCCTCCTTAGAGTCTTCTTGGTAGGCGCGAGCCTATCCAGGGTTTCATAGGCGTTCCTGGGCCGCGAGGATCTGCGCGGCCTTGAGTCCCAGGCTGAGACGCTCCCGGCCGTCTGACTCATACGGCGAGAGCCCCGACACCTCGTGCACGCGCGAGAGCCGGTAGCCGACGGTGTGGCGGTGGAGCCGCATCACCTCGGCCGTCTCGGTGGTCGAGCCGTGGTGCGCGAGAAATGTCCCCAGCGTCACCAGCAACTCGGTGTCGTGCTCGGCGTCGTACGCGAGCAACGGAGTGATCGTCCGCGCGCGGAGCTGCTCGAGCTCGTCAGGGTCCCGCAAGAGCACCCCGATCAGCAAACGGTAGGTCTCCTCCTGGCCGGCGAGCGCCGCCTCCGGGGCGAGCGCGAGCTCGGTCAGCAACATCGCCTCGCGAACCGCTTCGCCGAGCAGCGACGGCTCGCGGCGGGCTGCCGAGACTCCGCAAGCCTCGAACCCGGCTTCCTGCAGCCGGCCGGCGAGCCCCGCGGCATCCCGTTCCGCGGTCGGCTCACCCGCGAGCGGCACGAGCCCGACCACCCGCCCCGGCGAAAGCTCGGCGATCATCGCCCCCGAGATCTCATCCGGGATCGGATGCTGTTCGCCCGTGGCGCGGGCGCAGACCGCGATCGCGCCCGCGGCCAGGTCCACGCCGAGCCGCCGGCCGTCGGCGACGAGCGCAGCCTCATCACCAGGAGGCCCTCCGACGAGCGCCCGGAGCAGGGCGACGCGCAGGTGGTCGTCGCCCTGGCGACCGTCGCCCATAAGCCTCGTGACGGCGGCCGCAGCGGCCGCCGCCTCGAGCCAGGCAGGGTCGTCCGCCGCGCCCCCGGACCCATTGGTCTGAAGCGCCGCCACGATCCCGACTACGTCGCTCCCGATCCGGATCGGCACCGAGTGCGCGACCGCCGCGGGTTCCCCGGCCGACAAACCCGCCACGGCCGACACCGCGTACTGCACCAACTCGCCGACGACCGCATCGGGGATCGAGTCCGCGGGCCAGACGACCGGCGCCCCGAGCGATGGGAGCACGATCGCAACCGGGCGGGCGAGCGCGTCGGATGCGGAGCACGCGACGCGCTCGAGACCATCGTCGCCGGCGACGGCCCGCGAAACGATCGCCAGCGGCGTGGGCTGAGAGGCGCTCAGAAGCGCCCCCCAACCCAGTGGGCCGCTGTCGTCATGCGGTCGTTGGCGTGGCCGGGACCGACGGGCCGGCCGGAACGGTGCCTGGGATGCCGTTCGGGTACCCGAGCGACGGAACGTCGGACGGGTAGACCTCGTGGCCGTGCTCGGCGACGTCGCCGATCTCCATGTTCGCCTCGGACATCCGCAACGGGATGAACAAGCCGACCAGCTTCAGCAGCAGGAACGTGATCACCGCGGTCCAGCAGATCACGAACAGCGCGGCCAAGAACTGCCACTCGATCAGCTTGGCATTGCCGTGGATCAGGCCCGCCACGCCTCCGCTCGCGATCAGGCCGTGCTTGCTGGTCTTGTAGAACAGCGCCATCTGCGGGTCTGCGAAGACCCCGACCAGCAGGCCGCCGGCGAGACCGGCGACCCCGTGGGTGTAGATCACGCCGAGCGTGTCGTCGACGTTGCGGAAGGGCCGCAGGCGGCTCATGTAGTTGAGCGCGAAGTACACGAGTGTCGAGGCGATGATCCCCATCGCGATCGCGCCCCAGCCGTTGACGTAGCCCGCCGCCGGCGTGATCGCGACCAGACCGACGATCATGCCGTTGACCGTGCCGATCATCGACGGCTTGCGGCCGGTCAGGTAGTCCCACGCGACCCAGACCAGCAGCGCGACCGCGGTGCACAGGTTGGTGTTGAGCACCGCCGCCGCCGCCGACATGTTCGACGCGTACGGGTCGCCACCGTTGAAGCCGTTCCAGCCGAGCCACAGGAGTCCGGCTCCGACCGCGACCATCGCCACGTTGTTGGGCGCGTCGATCTCGCGGTCGCGCTGGAGTCTTGGCCCGATCACCGCCGCGGCCACGAACCCGGCCACGCCGGCGCTCAGGTGGATGACGTAGCCGCCGGAGAAGTCGACCGCTCCGTGCTGGGCGAAGAAGCCGCCGCCCCACAGCAGGAACGCGTCAACCGCGTACACGAACGTGATCCAAAGCACGCAGAATGGGAGCCATGCCTTGAAGTTCACGCGCCCGAGGACTGACCCCAAGGCCAAGATCGGCGTGATCGCCGCGAACACGAACTGGAAGTAGACGAGCGCCGACTGCGGGAACGCGTCGCTCCCGATCAACGGGATGTTGGCCTGGTGCTGCAGCGCGGTGTGCGAGAGCACCGGCCCGGGCTTCCCGATGAAGTTCCCGAAGAAGCCGGCGTGCGACAACCCGTGGAATGGTGAGCCGAAGCCCATCTTGAACGCCCACAGCACCCAACAGAGGAGCACTACCGAGAACGTTCCGAAGGTCAGCATCATGCTGTTGATCGACCAGCGCTTCTGCATGACGCCGCCGTAGAGCACGGCGAGGCCAGGCACGCTCATCAAGCCAACCAGGGTCGCGGCGGTGATCTGCCACGACGTGTCTCCTGAGTTGAGCCAACTCGGTGCTTCAAGTGGCAACTGGATCTCCTTGTCCTTGACTACGCCCCAGGGCAAGGCCTGGCGACGCCAAATTTGCGCCTCCAGTGTGTTCTTCGACCGCAGGGGCTTCTATGTCCTCAGGTCCAGCAAACCCGGGGGGTCTCTGGACATTGGGATAAGCGGATCCCGCAATCACCGGGATTCCGGGCATTTTTCGAGGATGGGGCCGCCTGCGGCGGCGTCCGTGGGGCCGTTCCGCTGGGCGTCCTTGCCCAGCGGGCGCTCGGGGTCGCGTTTAGCTCGAGCCGACCGGCAGCCCGGCCTTGCGGCACTCGGTTGCGATCACCCGCGCCGCCTGTGCCGTGAACGCGCCCGGCGCTTGTGCCGATCCGCACGTCGACCGCGCCGCGCCGCCGCACTCACTGATCTGCTGCGCGCCGGTCGCCGCCGGGATCGTCGCGTAGATGCAGCCCGCCTTCGAACTCGGGCCTGAGCTGGCGAACGAGATCACGAGCACGAGCGCCAGCGCGACGACCGCGCCGAGGACGCCGCCGACCATCCAGATCTCCCGCCGGGTGAGGCGGCGGCCGCTCCGGAGCGACTCGGCGTGTCCAGGGGGAATGATCAGCACGGTGCGGAGTCTAGGCACCGCGTGTGTCACGATCGACGGGTCCGTTGCTCGTCTTCGCCCTCCACCTCTTCCACCATCATGTCGCGAGCGCCGCCCAAATCGACTACTTCGCGTTGGCGCTCGGGGCCTTTGCAAGCTGGGTCGGCTTACCGGGCCCGGGCGAGCCGCTCCTGATCGCGGCGGCGATCGTCGCCGCCAAGCACAAGCTCGACATCACCCCAGTCCTGATCTGGGCGTTCGTGGGAGCTGCGACAGGCGGGTTCGTCGGCTGGTGGGTCGGGCTGGTGGCGGGACGGACCGTGATGACCGCGCCGGGTCCGCTGCGGCGTCTGCGCCTGCGCGCCGTCGAGCGCGGTGAGGAGGTGTTCGATCGCCTCACGGTGGTCGCGATCCTGCTCGCGCCCTCGTGGGTGGCTGGGATCCATCGCGTCGGAGTGGTCATCTACAACGTGACCAACGTCGTGAGCGCGGCGGTGTGGGCGGTCGGGATCGGCTTGGCGTCGTACTACATCGGACCGCCGGTGATCGACGTCATCTCCGACGTCGGCTGGGTCACCGGGATCGGGTTGGTCGTGCTCGTGCTCGTCGGGGTCGGGTTCGAGGTCGTGCGCCGGCGCCGGCGCAGCCAGCCTCAGTGAGCCGGGCTAAAGGTTCGTGCCGGCGAACGAGATCTCGTGTGGCGCCACGGTCGGTGTGCCCACGTCGAGTTGGACCGACTCGTGAGGCACCAGCGGGATGTCGCGCGGAGACTTCTTCCACGGCTTGTCGTTGACGTACGCGGTGACCTTGCCCTTGTCGCCGGCCACCTGCGTCCCGCTCAGCGGCTGGTTCCACTCGTCGAAGAAGTTGCCCAGCGTGTAGACCCGAGCGCTCGGCGACTCGATGTGGATGACGCCGTCGCTGGCGTGGGTGTGGAGCCAGTAGTAACACTGCTGCGCTCCGTAGAAGGGGCCGTAGGGCGTCTGCTCGGAAACCGGCCCGACCATCCCGATCGCCGCGGGGAGCGCGCGGGGCTGGCCGCTGATGTAGACCTGGAGGTGGGCGTGGATGTGGTAGGCGAGTTGCTCGATCGGGGCGCACTGGACACCGTCGACGGTGGAGCCTTGAGACGTGGTTCCCGCCGGCGCGAGGTCGGGGCCCTGCTCGAGTGGGATGCCCTCGGGGCCGGGTCGGGGCTTGCCGGCGGTCGTGGAGGTCGCGGCCGTCGTGGTCGACGACGCCGTCGAGCTGGTCGTTGCGGAGGCCGGCGCCTGGCTGCTCGTGCTCGCGGTGCTGCTGCCCCCGCACGCCGCGAGCAGCGCCGCCGACGCGAGCGACAAGAGAATCAAGACGCGGCGCGCGTTCATCTACGACGCAAGGTAGCAGATCGGCCGCGGGCCCCCCGCCGCGGTCCACGGTGATAACTTGCGGCGCGTGTCCGAGTCTGCGCCCGCCGCCGACCTCCCGATGACAACGGCAATCGAGCTGCCGGGGATGACGATCCGCGAGAACCTCGGCGTCTGCTACGGGCTCGTGGTCAGGAGCATGGGCTTCACCGGTGGCGTGGCCGCCTCGTTCAAGGGACTGCGCCGGGGTGAGATCCCCGAGTACACGCAGCTGCTCGAGGACTCCAGACGCCACGCGATCGACCGGATGTCCGACAACGCTCGCCTGCTCGGCGCAGACGCGATCGTCGCGGTCCGCTTCGACTCATCCGAGATCGGAAACCAGTTCACGGAGATCGTCGCGTACGGAACGGCCGTCAAGGTCGACCGCACCTCCTAGCCCCGGCCATGTTGCTGGGCGACGCCGATCGCGAACAGCTCTACGAGACGCTCAAGCGCCACGCCGCCGAAGGGCGTCTCGACATCGCCGAGCTCGAGCGGCGAGTGGCGCTGGTCGCGAATGCCGAGACGCGCGAGGCCGCCGCGGAGGCAGTGGCTGACCTGCCGGCGCTCGGCGGCGTGAGTGAGCCCGCCCGCCGACCCCGCCGCGGCCGTGGCCACGGCGAGGTCGACAAGCCGGCTGCTGATTGGCAGCCCACGAGCGAACGGTTCCGGGACCCGCGGACGCGCCGGGTGCTACGCGTGTGGGTGGATCCCGCCGGCGAGCGCCACTACATAGCGGAATGAGGCCTTCCGCGGTTAGCGCGTCGCCTTCTTGATTTCGCTGCGTGCCTTGCCGACGGCGTTCTTGGCCTTGCCCTTGACCTGCTCGCCGGCGCCCTCGGCCTCGGTGCTCCGGTCGCCGGTGGCGGCTCCGGCGGCCCTCTTCAAGCGGCCCTTCACCTCTTCGGTCTTGCCTTCCGCTCGTTGCGTGCGATCTCCCATTCGTACTCCCTTTCTCCGGGTCTCTTCAGCGAGGCCTACCCGGACTCGCCGGCGCCGACGCGCGCGAGCGACGTACGACTGCGGACAAGACCCGCGGCCAGTGCTCGGCGAGCGCCTCGTGGCTCATGAACAGCCCGAGGTGTCCGCCGCGGGTCGTGTGCCGGGTGACCGAGTCCGTGGGCGTCGAGGCGTGCTCTGCCAGGGCGAACACCTGATCGGGCGGGGTGATGTGGTCGGTGGCGCCCGCCAGCAGGTTGAGCGGCATGTCGATCCGCCCGAGATCGACCTTCTCGCCGCCGACCTCGAGCGATCCCGAGATCAGCGCGTTGTCGCTGAACAGGTTGCGGACGATCCACAGGTAAAACTGACCGGGCACGTCCTGCGTGTGCTTGAACCAGCTCTCGAACTCGCGGTAGCGCGCGACATGGGCGGGGTCGTCGAGGTTGAGCAGCAGGTCGATCTGGCGCGAGATCTCGGCGCCCGGCTGGATCATGATGAACCCCATGAGCATGTGCCGGCCGCGGAGGATGCCGCCGCCGGATGCGACCAGGGCCTCGTAGAACCGCAGGTTGCCGTCGGGCGCGACGCGCCGCATGACCTCGTGGATCACCGGCTCGCCAGCATGGAAGTCGATCGGCGCGCCCGCGATCGTCAGCGTGTTGACCCGCTCGGGGTGGAGCGCGGCGTAGATCGTCGCGAGCCACCCTCCCTGGCAGTCGCCGATCAGGTTGACGCGTCCCCCGCAATGCTCGACCGCACGGTCGACGACGTCGACGTAGTCCTCGACCGTCGCGTCCGCGGTCTCCGCGGTCGCGCCGACCCAGTCGAGGGACAGGGCGCGCTCGAGGCCGGCGGCGACGATCGTACGCATCTGGCTCTGCTCAGGCGAGTAGTCGACGATGCACGAGTCGTGGCCGGCCTGCGGCGGCAACACCAGCGTCGGCACCACCCGGCGCTTGGAGACAGAGAAGTCGCGAAGCCGCGCCAGCTCGTGCTCGAACACGATCCCGTGCGGCGTCGCCCAGGACGGCGCACGTCGTTCCGCGGTCAGCGCGACCCAGCGGGGGACGTCGAACGCCGCCGGACCGCGCTCGAACGCGGCGCTCCAGCATTTTCCGAGTCCGTCGACGGCGGCGGCGCCGGCGTCGAGCCAGCTGTCCAGTAGGCCCGAGGCCATGCTTGGCGCGGGAACCGGGGGGCAGTGCGGCACAACGGTCATTTTCGACCTCCTTGCGAAGAAACTGCGAAGTACCAGCGAAATACCGTTAAACGGTGAAGCACCGGCGGTAAACCCACCGGTGCTTCTGAATAACGTCTATTAGCGAACGCTACTAACGAACGCTGACAGATGTCTTACTTGAGGAAGCTGCGTGCCGTCGTCGTGTAGGAGCTGGCGAGCTCCTTCGAGACGTCGGCCTGAGCCTCGATGAGGCCCTTGAGCCACTCCTGCTGCGTGAGGCCCGCGAGCTTCAGCTGGAGCTCGACCGTCCGGTCGACGGCCTTCTCGTAGGAGTCGAGGTACAGGTTGCCGGCCTTGCGGGCGGCGGCCCAAACCTGCTCGCTCGAGTCCTTGACCTGCTCGAACGCGGTGTCGAACGTCGGAATGCCGGTCTTGGTGGATGTGGTGGTAGCCATAAGGTGGTGTCTCCTGGGGTTGTTCGGTTCGGTGTGCGTGCTTGCACGTTAGCACATATCTAGCAAGCACGCAAGCAGATCTTGTGCTTGCGGCTTAGCAGCTGCCCTGCAAGCAGCTAGCAACAGATACGCCGGTCGCGGCGAACGGTTACGTCCCCGCGAACGCGGCCGGAGCGTAGGCTGCGGCCGCTGCCTGTTTCCAACCACCGAGGAGCTCAACGTGACCGACCACGTCTATTCCGTCAGCGAGATCGTCGGGTCGTCCCCTGAAAGTGTCGACGGCGCGATCCGGAACGCGCTCGACCGCGCGCGCAAGACGCTCCGCCACCTGGACTGGTTCGAGGTGACAGAGATCCGCGGACACCTCAAGGACGACGGCGCGATCGACTACTACCAGGTCGGACTGAAGCTCGGGTTCCGGCTCGAGAGCTGACCCCGGGCGGTTCCTACCCCAGCGCCTCGGGCAGCCCGAAGTACGGGAACAGGCCGCCCGCGCCAAACCAGGTGATCGCCGATATCCGGTCGCCCGCCAGCGTGAGGACAAACATCGCATACGGGCGCGCGAGGTCGGTGTCGGGGGAGGGGAGGTAGGCGCCAAACGCCGCCTCGGTGTTGGCGCGCGTCGGCACCAGGCGCAGGCTCGCTCGGCGTCGGAGGTCGCGGTCGCGTAGGAACGCGCCGATCGCGCTCGGGCCCTGGAACTCGTACGGCTCGGGCGGCATCGTCACCCAGGCGTCGTCGGTGAGCAGCGCGACCATCGCGTCGATATCGCCGGCCTCGACCGCGTCGGCGAAGCTGCCGAGTAGGTCCCGCTCGACCTTCGAGTTCGGGAGCGGCGCGCGGTCGCGCCCGGCGGCGGGCAGGCGCGACTCGAACGCCGCACGCGCACGCTGCAGGAGGCTGTTGACGGAGCCTTCGGTGGAGTCGAGCATGTCCGCGACCTCCGTGGCCCGGTATCCGAGCACGTCGCGCAGGACGAGTACCGCGCGCTGCTGCGGCGGGAGGTGCTGAAGGCCGACGATGAACGCGAGCGCGATCGCCTCCCGGGTCTCGTAGCGCGCGTCGGGTCCGGGAGCGTCGTCGGGGATGCCCTCGAGCAGGACGTCGGGATAAGGCTCGAGCCAAATCGGCTCGGTGCGTCGCGTCGGCTCGGGCACATCGGTCATTCGTGGCAGGTCCGCGAGGCGGCGCCGGTTGGCGCGAAGGGCGTCGAGCGAGCGATTGGTCGCGATCCGGTAGAGCCACGTGCGGACCGAGGCGCGCTCCTGGAACTGCTCGAGTCCCCGCCACGCGGCGAGCAGCGTCTCCTGAAGCAGATCCTCGGCGTCCTGCGTCGAGCCGACGATCCGGTATGCGTGCAGTTGCAGCTCACGCCGGTACGGGTCGGTGAGCTCTCGGAACGCGCGCTCGTCGCCGGCGCGCGCACGGGCGAGCATCTGGTCGCTCACGTTCGCATCCTGGTTGTGGCCATCTCGCGTACTGACGTCGGTGCCGTTCGAAATTCGTCGCTCAATTTTGCCCGCAGCCGACGCCTCACCGAACGCACCACGCAAACGTCAGATCAAAGGAGAACCGAGATGGCAAAGATCGTGATCAGCACGAACGCCTCGCTTGACGGAGTGGTTCAGGACCCGGACGGTGAAGAGGGCTTCAAGCTCGGCGGCTGGTTCGGACAGTTCGGGGGCAAGGACCTCAAGGCGTGGGCCGAGGTCGAGTTCGACGAGGCGCTGCGCACCGACGCGCTCCTGCTCGGTCGCCGGAGCGACGAGTGGTTCGCCTCGCGGTGGTCGTCGCGGCCCGGCGAGTGGGCGGACAGGTTGAACAGCCTGCCCAAGTACGTCGTGTCGTCCACGCTCAAAGATCCGAAGTGGACCAACGCGACGATCCTGAGTGGAAACGTCGTCGATGAGGTCTCGAAGCTGAAGCGGGAGCTGGACGGCGAGATCGTCGTCTACGCGAGCTATCAACTCGGACGCACGCTGATCGAGCACGATCTCGTCGACGAGCTTCGGCTGGTCGTCTTCCCGGTCGTGCTCGGTGCCGGCGAGCGGTTGTTCGGCGATACCACCGACAAGAAGCCTATGCGCCTCGTCGGCACTCGGACCATCGGCGACGGACTCGTGTCCCTCACCTATGAGCGCGTCCGCTAATCGGTCGAGATCGCGACCTCGCGCGCGGCCGGCGCGAGGTGGACGACGCGCAGCAGGTCGAGCCGGGTGTCGTAGATCGCGAGCGTCCCCCGGAGCAGCGACGAGGCGACGACGAAGCCCTGGGCGGCGTCGAGTTCGAACGATCCGTAGGGCGCCGTGGCTCGCTTGACGACGCGCCCGGTGGCGGCGTCGACCTTCTCGATCACGCCACCGTAGCCGCTGGTCAGGTAGGCGAAGCGGCCGTCGAAGGCGACGTGCTGCGGTCCCGGGCCGACCGCCACGCGGAACAGGAGCCGCCGGTCGACCGCGTCGAACACGGCCACGTCGGGACCGTCGGCCGAGGTGACCCACACCTGATTGCCTTGCGCGTCGAACGAGACGTCGTGCGTGGGGAAGCCGGGATCGAACGAGCCGACCACGCGCGGATGCGCCGGGTCGGAGGTGCTGAGGATCACGATCGTGCGCGCCGACTCTCCGAGCGCGACCCAGGCCCGCGCGTGCGCCGTGTCGAAGCTCAGATGATGCGCGCTGGCGCCGACCTCGATCGTGCTGGTCACGCGTGCGTTGGCGAGCGAGATCACGGTGACGGTTCCGCGTGCATCGTCGGTCACGTACGCGTACGCGCCGCCGGGGGCGATCTCGGCGATGTGCGGAGCCACGAAGCCCCCGATCACCCCCCGTCGATGGAGGGTCTCGCGATCGAGCACCGTCACCTTCCCCGCCGTCGCGCTGGTCACGACGACGCTCGAGCACGCGCCGCTGTCCGCGGCGACGTCCTCGGGATCGGGCGGCATCGCCAACCGCCGGCCCACGCGCCCGCTCGGGAGGTCGACGACCAGCACCCGGTTCTGCTGCTCGTCTGTGACGAGCGCCTGGACAGGCGGGATGGCGGCGGGAGCGTGCCGAACAGCCGATGTGCCGACGGCCGCGACCGTCGCGACGGTCGCGGTGCGCGATTGGTCCTGCGACCCGTGGTGCGACCCCCCGCCGCATCCCGACGCCAGCGCCCCCAGGATCACCAAGGCGAACGCGGACCCTCGAGTCATCCCGCCGAGCCCTGTGCCGTGCAGCACCACCCGTCGAGCTGCGGGAAGGCGCGCGCCGCGCCGCCGCTAGAGAACTGCTCGGAGATCCGGGAAACCGCGTCGATCCGGGGAGCCCCGACCACGTGGACGAACACCCACTGGTTCGCGGCCGGCCAGGTGACGAGCAGCCAACGGCCGTCGGGCGACCAGCTGACCGCTGTGACACCGGGGCCGGCGAGCACCTGCCGCAATGAGCCCCCTTTCCCGACGACGACCTCGCGGCCGCCGAGTACCAGCGCGAGCGAACGGCCATCGGGTGATAACGCGCCGTCGCTCGCGGCGGCAGGGAGCGCCATTGTCGAGGTCACCGCGCCGCCGGCCGCGTACGTTCTTGCCTGCCGACGGGAAAGCACGAGCAGGCGCGCGCCATTGCCGGACCACATCAGCTCGAAGGGCCTGGGTCCGGGCGCGGTCGACCAGACGATGCGACCGGTATCGCCGTTGCGCACAACCACCCGGCCGCGCGCGGTCACGTACGCCAAGTCGTACGGGCCGCCGGCGCCCCCCGGCCGCCACGCCGGCGCGACATGCGCGACCCCGGTTGCGAGCAGCCGATCGGTGGTCCCGTCGCCGGCGAGCACCCGGAGTGTGCCCGCCGACAGGTACGCCACCCGGTAGCCGCTCGGCGAGTACCAGCTCGGATCGCTGACCGCCGGCCGCGCCAGCGCCCAGCGAACGGTGCCGTGTGGGTCGACCGCCGCGAGCCGATCGCCCGATGCGACCACCACGAATAGTCCGTGTGGCGACCAGCTCGCCTGCGGCCAGGGACCGAGGCGCCGCGTCGAGCCGTCGGCGGCCGCGGTCCACGTCCCGCCCGGCCCGGAGACGAGGATTCGGCCCGGCGACGGAAGCGAGAGCAGCGCGGGCGCCGCGTGCCGCTCGCCCAGTGCCCGGGTGATGAAGCGTCCCACCGAGGCGCCGGCAGGCGACAGCGCGAGTGCGGCGATGATCACCGCGGCCGCCGGCGCGACTGCCAGCCGCCACCGCGGGTGGCGCCGCGCCGCCACCTGCTCGCGCTCGAGGTAGGCCGAGCGGACGACGTCCCAGGCGCGGCTCTCGGCCCCCGTCTCGTCGGGCGCGCGGAACTCGCGCAGCTGCTTCTTGACGCGTAAGGTCATCGGTCCAGCTTCTTGAGCCGGATTTCGAGCGTGTCGAGCCCGCGGCGCAGCCGGGAGTTGACCGTGCCGCGCGGCAAGTCGAGTGCGCGCGCGATCTCGCCCGGGCTGTACTCGAGCAGGTAGCGGAGCACGATCACCGCCCGGTGCTCGGGCGACAGCGACGCCAGCGCGGCGAGCACCTCCTGCGAGTAGCGGCCGAGCTGGAGCTCAGGCGGGGAGGTAGGGTCAGCACCCTCGTTGGTCGTCTCCCGCCGCGCGGACCGCGCCCGCGCCCAGTCGATCGCGCGGTTGGCGACGATCGCGCCCAGCCACGGACCGAACCGGCGCCGGCGATCGAACCGATCGAGTCGGCGGATCGCAGCCAGGAACGCCTCCTGCGCGATGTCCTCGGCCGCAGCATGGTCGTGGACGATCAGGAACGCGGCGCGGTACGCCCGCGGCCAGAAGCGGCGAAACAGCGCCTCGACGTCAGCCTCAGACCCGGCCAGCGCGCCCCGGATCAGCGCCTGCTCGGAGCGCGGCGGTCGGCCCCGCCGGCGCCCGAGCTCGCCGGTGACCGCGAGGCTGTCCGCCACCGCCGGCACGGGTTCACCCAAGCTGGACACGATCGACGGACATCGTCTCCCTTACGGATCGGACTACGCAAGAGGTCCCTCCCAGCGGGTCTCCCCGTCTTCGGCGACGTCGGTGGCGGTGAGACCGAGATGGATAGCGACGCCCATCGACGCGGTGTGCGCAGGATGGATGTGGGCGGTGATGGTGTCGATGCCCTTGGCCCGCAGCCACTCGACCATCGCGGCGGCGGCCTCGGTGGCGTATCCGCGGTGCTGGTGGGCGGCGCCAATCACCCAGGCGAGCTCGGCCGTCCGGCCGGCGCTCCCGTTGGTGAGCGTCGCCTGCACGGTCCCGACTGCGATCCCGGTCTCGCGTTCGCGGGCGATCCAGTTCAGCCATCCCTCGCGACCGTCCGGCGAATGGCCGACCGCCTGCCGCGTGTATCGCGCCCTGAGCTGCTCGAGCGAGGGAGGCCTACCGCCGATGTACTCGTACAGCGCCGGCACGCTCAGGACCTCGACCATCTCGCCGGCATGCTCGACCCGCAGCGGCTCGAGCGTCAGGCGCGCCGTTTCGATCGGCTCGGCAGCGGGCCAGTCCACGCCTTCAACCGTACGACGGTCCAAGGTCCGGCCTCGCCAGCCCGCGCGCACTTTCTCGCTAAATAGAACGTTCTACTTGTGATACGGTCCGGCGTGCCCGATGCCGACCGCCACCGAAACGGCCGCGCGCGATCGGACCCCGACCCGCGAGCGCATCATCTACGCGAGCGCCGAGCTGTTCAGGCGGCAGGGTTACGCCGGCACCGGCCTGAAGCAGATCGCGACCGATGCCCGGGCGCCGTTCGGCTCGCTGTACCACTTCTTTCCCGGTGGCAAGGAGCAACTCGCCGACGAGGTGCTGCGAATCGGCGGGCGCTTCTTCCTCGCGCTGTACGAGGCGATTGCCGGCGCCGCCCCGGATCTCGTCACGGCTGTGGGTGACTTCTTCGCCGGCGCCGGCGAGACGCTCGAGGCGACCGGCTATGCCGACGCATGCCCGATCGCGACGGTCGCCGGGGAGATCGCGAGTACGCATGAGGTGCTGCGCATCGCGACCGCAGACGTGTTCGAGTCGTGGCTGGCAGCGCTTGCGCAGGATGCGATCGAGGCGGGCGTCCCCGCCGAGCGCGCCCGCCCGGTTGCCCTCGGCGTGCTTGCCCTACTCGAGGGCGCATTCCTACTCAGCCGCTCGACGCGGAGCCTCGAGCCGATGAAGGCCGCCTCAGAGGCAGCGGTCGCGATGGTCGCGGCGGCGCTGCCAGAGCCCACGACCCCGGAGGTCAGCCCATGATCCACAAGCCCAGCCTGATCGCCGGCGCCGGCGCGGCGATCGCCGCCCGCGCGCTGCTGCCACACGTGGCGCTGTTTAAGTTGCGCCGCGATGTCCGTCGGCTCAACGCCGGCGACCTCGAGCCGGTGCTCGCCGGCTACGCCGACGACGCGGTCCTGCGCTTCAACGTGGGCCCGCACCGCTGGTCGGGCGACCACCGCGGCAAGCCGGCGATCGAGCGGTTCCTGCGCGAGTTCGCCGGCGCCGGGCTCAAGGGCGAGATCCGCGAGTTGTGGATCGCCGGTCCCCCGTGGGCGCTGACGCTGATCGCGCGGTTTGACGATCGCGCCGTCAGCCCCGACGGCGAGGAGATTTACGCCAACCGGGTCGTGATCGTCGCGCGGACCCGGTGGGGCAAGATCGTCGAACACGAGGACTTCTACTTCGACACCGCGCGGATCGTCGCGTTCGACGACAAGCTCCGAGCGCTCGGGATCGGACCCGCGGTACAGGAGCGTCCGGCGAGCGCCGTGGCTTAGCCCATCACGGCCCGACAACCGCTTGCGCCTGGGTGACGTGCGCGACGAGCCGGCCGTCGTCGTCGCGCAACTCGGTCTCCACGACGATCACCGACCGGCCGACGCGAAGCGGCCGCGAGATCGCGGTCACGTGCCCGTCGCGAACCCCGCGCAGGAAGTTCGTCGACGAGGAGATCGTCGCCGTACCCGCGCCGGCGGGCAGGTTGAGGAACGCGCACGTCCCTCCCATGTTGTCCGCGAGCGACATCAGCGCGCCGCCGTTGAGCACGCCGCCCGCTGTGCACAGCTCCGCACGCCACGCGAGCCTCCCGATCACCTCCTCGGGCTGTGCCGACACCACCTCGATCCCAAGGGTGGCGATGAACGGCACGGCTGCCAGCAGCTCGGTCAGCGCCTGGTCGGACTGTGGTTCACCGGACTCCATGCCCTCACTCTACGTTCCAGCCGAAATACACCTCGGCGCGACAGAGCTTGTCCCCTCTGAACGTCAGCACCTCGGTGTTACGTCCGGTGTGGCCGTCGGCGTGCTCGACCTGGTAGGTGACGATCACCTCCTCCCCGGATCGAACGAGACGCACGAATTCGAACTGCGTTCCGCCGCCGGCGCCAGGCCAGCAGCGCTCGAAGTAACCGGCGCGGTCGAGCCCGACGTCGAGCGGACTCGAGAACGAGAAGTCGTCACTCAGAATCCCGTCGATCGCCGTGCGGTCTCCTGACGCGAATGCGCGGTAAACGTCGCGGGCGCGGTCGAGCAGATCATCGGTGGGCATGGGCGGCACTCCTCTCGGTGGCTTGCTCCGTCACAAATAGACCCCCAACCGGGAGTTAAGTCACCGATGGGCGCCTGGGAGGCTGAGCTCCTTGGAGTACTGCCAGAGCGCCTTGTCGAGCGTCCGGATGCTGACCCCGGCGCCACTCGCGATCTCCCGGCAGGCGCTGAGGTACTCGAGCCAGAAGCTCACCGGGTATTGCGAGCGGGGCTTGACACCGAGCGACTCGAGCGCGCGGACGTCGAGGATCGGGTAGTCGTCGGGAAATGCGAAGTAGAGGAGGGTCGATGCCGTCGGCACCCCGACCCCCTCCAGTTCGAGCAGCGCGGCGATCCGGCTCGCCTCATCGGTGACAGCGAGTGCCCGCCTCGTGGCGGACACGACCGCGGCCTCGGTGTTGGCGGCGACCTTCGGGCGGCTGCGGACGGTCTTCCAGGCGCATACCTGGATGAACTCCTCGCGCGTGTAGTAGCCCCGGGCGCGCGCCGCGGTTCCGACCGCGAGACGCGACGGGTCGTCAGCGCCCGGGAAGCGGGCGGCGAGCGCCTCGATGTCGGCCGCTGGGAACCGAAGCGCGAAGTTCAGCGCCGGTCGCCGCCGCCGAACAGCTGGAGGAAGAACAGGAAGACGTTGAAGATGTCGAGGAAGATTCCAGCCGCGATCGGGACGGCGGCGTAGTTGTTTGCGCGGCGCAGCCGGTTGAAGTCGACGATCGTGAACCCGCCGAAGATCACGAGCCCGAGGACGCAGTAGATGATGTTCGAGTGCGGGATCGAGACGAAGATCGTCACGAGCCCGAACACGATCAGCGCCAGCAGCGCCCAGAACAGGGTCCGGGCGAACACCGACAGGTCGCGACGCGTGGCGTAGCCGAACGCGCCGCAGCCGGCGACGAACGCGCCCGTCGCCCCGGCGGCCTGCCACAGCGCCGCCGGATCGGCATGCGCGTAGTAGGCGATGATCGGTGCGACCGCGAGTCCGAGCAGCAGGCCGAGACCGAAGAGGAGCGCGATCGCGAGCTGCTCGCGGCCGCGCGAGTTCGCGATATTCAGGCCGAAGACGCAGGCGAACGCGCCGATAAAGAACAGGATCCCCGTCCCACCGGTGAGGTTCCGTCCGATGTATGCGCCGAGCGCGGCGAACCCGGTGGTGAGTGCGACCAGGCCCATGACCTGGCCGAAGACCGCTCGCGTCTGATCGCGCGTGAGCGCTGCGCCGTAGGCAGGTTGGTCATAGGTAGACATTCTTGGGCTGCTCCTTGGTGCTTAGTAGTCCCGAACCACCGCCGCACAAGGTAGACGATGGGCCCGGCGGGGCCGGAAACATTTACGCCACGGCAACACTTAAGTTTCAGTGGCGTCACACCTTGACTAGTCGTAGCAAGACTAGTATTGTCATGGCCATGACAAATCGAGGAGCCCCGAAGCGCTCGTCGCTCGGGCTGATCGTGCTCTGGCAGCTGTTCGAGGGCCCGATGCACGTGTACCGGATGCAGAAGATGTTCGAGACGCAGGGGAAGGACCGCGTGGTCAATCTGCGGTCGCGCGCGAGCCTGTACCAGACGATCGAGCGCCTGGAGCGCTACGAGCTCGTCGAGGTGTACGAGACCCGGCGGGCGGAGGGCTACCCCGATCGCATCGTCTACGCGATCACCGACACGGGTCGCGAAGTCGCGCGCCAGTGGCTTCGCGAGATGCTGCGCAACACCGAGGGCGAGTACCCCGAGTTCATTGCGGCAGTGTCGATCCTGTTCGGGCTCCCGCCGGACGAGGCGCAGGCCGAGCTCGAGTTGCGCGCGGAGAAGCTGGAGGTTGCGCTTGCCGACACCGAGCGTTCGCTGGCGAACGCGCCGGCGGCGCTGCCGCGTCTGTTTCTGCTCGAAGAGGAGTACCGGAGGACGCTGCTCGAGGCCGAGCTTTCCTGGCTCCGGGGCGTGATCGATGACCTGCGCGAAGGACGGTTGACCTGGAGTGAGGAGTGGCTGCGCGAGCTCGCCGACAAGTTCCTCCCCGGCGACGATCAACAACACGAGGAGGACACCTAGATGACGGCGATGATCGAGGCGCGAGGCCTCACGAAGCGTTTCGGCAAGACCACCGCGCTGGACGGGCTCGACCTGGTCGCGGACCAGGGACAGGTCGTCGCCGTGCTCGGCCCGAATGGCGCCGGCAAGACGACGTTCGTCCGCACGGTGGCGACGCTGCTGCGCGCTGATACGGGGACGCTGCTGGTCGCCGGCCACGACGCCCGCAAGGAGCCGGGCGCGGTCCGCCGGGTGATCGGGCTCGCTGGGCAGTTCGCCGCGATCGAGCCGGCGATGACCGGGCGCGAGAACCTCGAGATGGTCGCGCGTCTGTTCGGGCAGACCCGCCGGGGGGCTAGGGCGAACGCGGCAGCCGTGCTCGAGCAGCTCGGCCTGGTGCACGACGGCGACCGGCTGGCACGCACCTACTCGGGCGGCATGCGCCGCCGGCTGGATCTGGGAGCGAGCCTCGTCGGAGCGCCTCGGCTGCTGCTGCTCGACGAGCCAACCACGGGCCTTGACCCGCGCAGCCGGATCGAGCTTTGGGAGGCGATCCGCGCGCTGGTCCAGACCGGCACCGACGTGCTGCTCACCACCCAATACCTCGACGAAGCCGACCACCTCGCGAGCCAGGTCGTGATCATCGACCACGGCAAGTCGGTGGCGACCGGCAGTCCCGCCGAGCTCAAGCGCCGGATCGGCGGCGACATCGTCGAGCTCCACCTCCGCCGCGCCGACGATCTTCCGCGGGTCACCGACATGCTCGAGCGGCTCGGCCACGAGGACTTGCAGATCGACGCGGCGACCCGCCGGATGAGCGTGCGCGTGAAGTCAGGCGGCGATGGACTGATGACCGCGCTGCGGTCGCTGCAGGACTCGGGCGTCGAGCTCGAGGACATCGCCATGCGCCAGCCGAACCTCGACGAAGTGTTCCTGTTGTTGACCGGCCGGCCGACCGACCACAGCGGCTCGATGGCGGCCACGGCCGCCTAGCAAACACCGAAAGGAAAAATCAAAAAATGACTACAGCCGTCGCCCACGGCACCGACGGGCGGACGGGGCTCGCCAAGAGCACCGCGACCGTCACCCGCCGTGCGCTCCTGCGCTACGTGCGCACGCCGCAGCTGATCGTTCTGGCCACGGTCCAGATGTCGCTGTTCTTCCTGATCTACCGGTACATGTTCGGCGGCGCGATCCACATCGCCGGGATGTCGTACGTCGACTATCTCGTCCCCGGGTTCATCACCACCGGCGTGCTGTTCGTCGGGATCGGGACCGCCACCGCGATGGCCGAAGACCTCGAGCAGGGGTTCGTCGATCGGCTGCGGTCGCTGCCGATCCCGCGGAGCTCCGTGCTGATCGCGCGGGCCACGGCCGATACGGCGATCCTGGCGTGGGGCACCGCGTTCACCGCCGCGGTCGCGTTCGCGGTCGGGTTCACGCTCCACGGCACGGCCGTCGAAGGGCTGGCCGCTTTCGGGCTGGTGGTGCTGTTCGGGTTCGCGTTCGAGTGGGTGTTCATCACGATGGGGCTGTTCGCGGGCAACGCCCAGGCGGCTCAAGGGATGGGGATGATCGTGTTCCCGTTCGCGTTCGTCTCGAGCGCGTACGTGCCGGTCAGCTCGATGCCGAGCTGGCTGCAGGTGTTCGCCAAGCACCAGCCGCTGACCTACATGGTCGACGCCGTCCGGTCGCTGACGCTCGGCCCGCACGCGGAGGCGCTGCTCGGACACCCAAGCTCGTACTACATCGGGCGCTCGCTGCTGTGGACGGCCGCGATCATCGCGGTGTCACTCCCGATCGCGGTCGCCAAGTACCGGCGCGGCTGAGCGGACCTCTGGTGACGCGCGCGCCGTATGGGTGACGTGCGCGCCGCCGTGGCGAGACTGCTGTCGATCGCGGTCGGCGCCGGTGTTCTGGCGTCCGGGACGCTGGCAGCCGTTGACCAACACTTGGTACCTGGTCCGCCGCGGCGGGCCCGTTGGTGGTCAGGCGGACGCGTCAGATCGAGTGGCGCTCACCGAGAGGGTTCACCTCGGAGTCCCGGCTCGGGATGTCCCGGAACACTTGGTTACAGCCGGTCGGGCGCCTGCTCGCACTCGAGGACGACAGCCGCCTGTTGGTGCTGCGTCCGAACGGCTCGGTGTTCGCGTCGACTCCGCTGCGCGAGTGGAGCTACGGTGGTATGTACGTCCTGCGACCGGGGTCGCACGAGGCAACCGCTCTCTATCACGACAAGGTCACGGCCGGCGTTTGCGCCCACGGTGCCGATGTTCAATGGCACGGCGCATGGCTGCTGTACAGCAACGTCGAGCACGACGTCGCCGCCGTCGACACCGCGGGCGCGCATCGAACCGTCGATCTCACACGGCTCGTCAATCGCTTGTCCGGCGCGCGGAACGGCTTCACGGCTGACTGGAGTGGAGAGCCGCCTGAGCTGTGATCGATCGGCTCCCGGATAATGGAGGCTTGCATGTCCGTGAGCGGCTTGACGATTCGGCCGGGAGACGAGGCCGACGCCGCGGCCGTGATCGCGATGTTCGACGAGGCGGTCGCGTGGCTCGTCGAACGGGGTCAGACCGGACAGTGGGGCGCCACCCCGTTCTCGGAGCGTCCCGGGATCCGCGAACGCGTCTATGGCTTCAGAGCGGGGGGCGGGTTGCACATCGCCGAGAGCGACCGGGAACCGGTCGGCGTGCTCGTCGTCGGGCCCGCGCCGGCATACGCGCCGCCGGCGCCGGTGCAGGAGCTCTACATCATCCTGCTGCTCAGCTCGCGCCGGCACGTCGGGCGCGGGATCGGGGGTGCTCTCGTCAACAGGGCGATCGAGCTTGGGTACGAGCGCAAGGCCGAGATCCTCCGCGTCGACTGCTGGGCGCACGCGCCGGGGCTCGTGCGCTGGTACGAGAAGCAGGGGTTCACCCGCTCCAACCGGTTCGAGCTGAACGGCTGGCAGGGTCAGATATTCACGATGGAGCTGTGAGTGTCAGATGTACGCGAGATGGACACCGTCGATCGACCAGATCGCGCCGGTGTCGCCGCCCTGTGCGGCGACCAAGGCGGGGAAGTAGTCGCGCAGGCACTGCTCGTAGGTGACCGAGCCGGCGAGCAGCTCGCGCGCCGCAGCAACAATCCGGTCGAGGTCCTGTTCGATGCGCGCGCGGGTCATGCTCGGTGTGCGCGGTTCGCCGCCGGAGTCTTGGACGACGGGCGCGAGCGCGAACTGGGTGAAGCTCGGGTAGCGCTCCGGGTCGCGGACCCCGAGCGCGAAGTGGGTGAAGCTCGGGTAGCGCTCGGGGTCCGGGATGATCGAGCGGAACGGGACCCGGTTGAAGAAGAACTCGAACCATCGCCCGCCCGACAGCGCCAGCCACGGGGTGCCGACGGCCAGCGCCGCCATGCCGAAGCCGGTGTGCGGGGCGAGGAACACATCGCACGCCTCGACGACGGCGAGCTGTTCGGGCAGCGGGGCGTCGAAGCAGTCGACCGGGCACGAGCGGTGCGCGAGCAATTCGGCGATCTCGGCTTTGGTGAACGTCGTGATGGTGCGGCTGTCACGCGTCCGTTTGCCGACCAGCGCGATCTGGATCCCGGGAAAGGCGTCCACGAGCGCGTCGAGGATGAGGCGCCACGAACCGGCCGACGGATACAACACGCGGTCGCCCGAGCCGGCGGGCATCACCGCGATTCGCCCGGCTTTGGACGGTTTGGAACGCTCGTCGAAACGCCGCTCCGCCGAGGCTCGCGCGGCCTCGGGAATCTGCAAGCGGAGCTGTTGATGCGCAACGTAGCCGGGCGCGGCCGTTCCGACGACGGTCCGGCCCTCGGTCGCGGTCAGTAGCTGGTCGCTGGTCAGGTAGTAGTCGCGCAGCCCCGGAAACAACTCGAGCTGGACTTGCTGGTGGCGCCGGTGGTCGTCAACCACCCAATCCCAGCGGCGCGGGATCGCGGCCTGCCGCGCCGCCGAGTCCGGGCACGGCTCGAGCAGCGGATGGTCGACCGCGAAGGCCTCGGACACGAAGGGGCAAAAGCCGGCAAGCTCGACTGCGCTGGCAGCGTTCAACACGACCGAGATCTCGCGCTCGGGGTGGGCCAGATGGTGGCCGAGGCAGTAATGCAGCGCCTCGACTGCGTGCCCGACCGGTGCCGCGTAGAAGAAATTGACGAGCAGCCGGTCGCGGGGCTCGCCGTCCGGCGCTGCGGGATGTCCGCAGACGTTGACGATTGCTGGTTTCAAGGCTCAGACGTACGGGAATCGAAGCGGCGTGCCGCTGTATTGCTGTCGCGCTTGCGGTTTCGCGACAACCGCGTCATGGCGCAACGCCGTCATGGCCCACCGTGTCGGCGCCCCGGACTGCGACGCCGAGCTCGAGATGGTCGTGAGCTTCGCGGGGCGTCCCCCGGACGCCGAGCGCGATCGCGAGCCGGCCCGAGGGGCCCGGGGCCGGCCGGCAGGCCGTGAGCGGCGCGATTCCGCGAGCAGTCCATCGCACGAATCGGCCTGACGCGCGCATCGCAGTCAAGGCGCAACCGGCTCGGGGTGAGCACGGGCGCAAACGCGCCGCGACGGCCGAGGCCACGACGCGGCAGCAAGCAGACCCCCGCCGGCGAGAATCAGTTGCGCCTCGTTGTCCACACCCTGGAAGATGCCACGCGGAACGTCCACCGGCTCGTGCGGGTTCGTGCACGAACGTGCATGATCGTGTAGCATCCGGCGGGTGCTGACCGACGAGCGACGGGCCCTGATCCTCGACCGACTGCGCACTCACGGGCGGGTGCTCGCCGCCGACCTGACCGCCGAGCTCGACGTCTCGGCGGACACGATCCGCCGCGATCTGCGTGAACTCGACGACGCCGGCCTGCTCCGACGCGTCCACGGCGGCGCGCTCCCTCGCCACGGCGATGCCGCGACGTTCCAGGCCCGGGCGCGACGCGCGCCCGAGGCCAAGGCGTCGATCGCGCGTCGCGCGGCGGAATGCGTTCGCGACGGCCAACTCGTGGTGCTCGACGGTGGGACGACGACGCTCGAGGTCGCGCGGGCGCTGAGTGAGAAGCCTCAGCTACGCGCGCGCGTGATTACTACAAGCCCCCCGATCGCGCTGGCGCTGGCCGAGCATCCCGGCCTCGAGGTGACGATCGTGGGAGGGATGCTCCGTCCGAACTCGCTCGTCACCGTCGGCGCCACCGCGGTCGAGGCGCTGCGGTCGATCCGCGCCGACGTCGTGTTCCTCGGCGTGTGCGGGGTCCACCCCGAGATCGGCGTGACCACCGAGGACCTCGAAGAGCGCCACGTGAAGGCGGCGATGATCGAGGGAGCAGCCGAGGTGGTGGCGCTCGCCGACCACGACAAGCTCGGCACGGCGATGTCGGTCGTGGTGGCGCCGCTGAGCGCCGTGACGTGCCTGGTCACCGACGCGGACGCCGACGACGATGCGCTCGCTCCGTACCGGGCGCTCGGGATCGACGTGCTGCGGGCATGAACGCGCGCGCGGCGGGCATGGACGCGCACGCGGCGCGCGCGGGGATCACCGCGGTGTTCTTCGTCAACGGAGCGCTGTTCGCGACGTGGGCATCGCGGATCCCGGCGCTGTCGAACCGGGTCGGCGCGACCACCGGCGTACTCGGGCTGGCGCTGCTGGCGCCGGCGGTCGGGGCGGTGCTCGCGATGCCGCTCGTCGGCCGTTTCCTGCCGGGCCGGTCGAGCCGGGTGTTCACGCGGTTCGCGCTGGCCGGGTTGATGGTGGCGATTCTGCTGCCGGCGCTCGCGCGGAGCGTGCCGGCGCTGGCCGGCGCACTGTTCGTCGTGGGCGTGACGAATTCGTCGATGGACCTGTCGATGAACGCGCAGGGGGTGTCGGTCGAGCGTTACATGCGGCGCCCGATCCTGTCCTCGCTGCACGCCGCGTTCTCTTTCGGCGGGTTCGCCGGGGCCGGCCTCGGCGCGCTCGCGGCCGCGCTCAACGTCGCGCCGCTCCCGCACTTCTTGGTGGGTGCGGTGCTGTTTGGGCTTCCGGGACTCATCGCCACCCGGTTTCTCCTGGCACACGACGAGGACGTCGACGCGCACGCACCGAGGATGCGCTGGCGGGCGATGCCGTCGCGTCTGCTGCTGCTCGGGATCACGTGCCTGGTTTGCCTGGTGGCTGAGGGTGGCGCGTCTGACTGGAGCGCGAAGCTCGTTCACGACGATCTCGCTGGGACGGCGGCGCTCGGGGCGATCGCGTATGCGGTGTTCAGCATCGGCATGGGCTCGGGGCGGCTGATCACGGATCGCCTGTGGGTCCGGTGGGGGTCGGTCGGCCTGCTCCGCCGCTGCGGCGCACTTGCCGCCGTCGGGTTCGCCGCCGGGCTCGCCGTGGGCACGGCGCCGGCCGCGATCGCCGGGTTCGCGGCGCTCGGGCTGGGGCTCGCTGGTGTCGTCCCGACCCTGTTCCGCGCGGGGGCGGATCAGCCGGGCGTCTCGACCGGGCCGGCGCTGGCCGCCGTCACCTCGCTCGGCTATCTCGGGTTCCTCGCCGGCCCGCCGATCATCGGCGGCGTCGCCCAGCTCACCTCGCTGCGGTCCGCAACGGGGCTCATGGTGCTCGCCGGAGTGAGCGTGGTGTTGCTCGCGGGCGCCGCCAGGGTTCCGGACTCGGAGGGGATGCCGGAGGGCCTCATAATTGGCGATGTCGGACCGGCCGATCGCAATCTCTCGGGGGTGGTCAGGTGACTGACGAAGCCAAGACCCAGGCCGACCAGCTTGGTGAGATCACCAAGCTAGTCGAAGACGCGCAGGACAAGCTCGATCAGGTCGTGCGCGCGTTGCGCACGCTCCAGGACAGGTTCTGGCGCGAGAGCGCCGAGCACCACAGCGTCTAACCCCGAACCCGCCGCGGCTTTCAGAGCAGGTTGGTGAGGACCGCGAGGCCGGTCGCGATCAGCACGATCCCGCTGAGCACCTCGCTGCGCTGCCCGACGCGGGCGCCGAGGCGGGCGCCGAGCTCGAGGCCGAGCAGCGACAGCCCCACGCTGACCGCGGCGATGACGGCGACGCTGACCACGAGCGGAGCGTGGTAGGCGCCGAGCGCGAACCCCACGACGAGGTTGTCGATGCTGAGGCCGGCGCCGAGCAGCAGCAGCCTCCCGAGGCTTGCATCGGCGACCGGTGGCGGTGACGCTTCCGCCGAGCGCGCTGCGGGCTGGTCGGCGGTTCGCGCGGCGGCGATCGAGATCTGAGCGCCGACCGCGATCAGCAGCAGTCCGCCGACGATGTGCGCCGCCGAGCCGAGCGCGTGCGACAGCTGGTGCCCGATGAGCAGGCCGACGAGCGGCATGGCCGCCTCGAACGCGCCGAACGCGACCGCGACCCTCGCGCGGGCGGCGCGATCGACCCCGGACAGACCGATCGCGATCGACGCCGCGAGGTTGTTCAGTCCAAGCGACCCCGCCACGAGCAGCAGCGCGAGAGCGTCCATGGCCGGCGCAAGTCTTGCACGGGCGCTCGTTTGGAAAAGACTCGCCGAGCGCGACCTCCTCGCGTGGGTTTATCGTCGGGGACCGGCGCTCACCTGGGCATCAACGCGGCGCGGTTGCAGTCGACCGAGAGGAGTTACCGATGGCAGGTTTCCGGTTGGGCATCTACGTGTTCAAGGATGCGGAGATCGTCGATTTCGCCGCGCCGCACGGCGTCTGGTCGGTTGCGCGCCGGTACGACCCGGAACTCGACGCGTTCCTGATCGCCGACGCGATGCGCCCGGTCCAGGCCCAGGCCGGGTTCACCGTGCTGCCGAACTACTGCTTCGACGACCGGCCGGCGATGGACGCGTTCCTGATCCCCGGAGGGTTCGGCACCCGCCAGGAGATGTACAACCGCCGCCTGCACGAGTTCATCCGCTCGCTCGACGCCGAGACGCTGCTGACCAGCGTCTGCACCGGCTCGTGGGTATACGGGCGGATGGGCCTGCTCGACGGCTTGCCCGCGACCAACCGCAAGGAGCCCGACAAGGTCGAGTCCGGACCGGCCGGCAAGGTGCCGATCGACCGGTTGGCCGACATCGCGCCAGCGTGCCGGATCAGCCGCGCGCGCGTGGTCGACGCCGGGCGGATCGTCACCGCCGGCGGGATCACCTCGGGAATGGAGATGGGCTTCCACCTGCTTCGCCGGGCGGGATACGGCGATGAGTTCGTCGACGACGTCGCGCGGGTCATGGAGTACTCGGCTGCGTACGACCTCTACCGGGACGATCTTGAGACGATGGCGTAGTTGTCTACGGGAGAGAGGGACTTATGAGCAAGCAGACATTCGTGATCGTCGGCGCGAGCCTCGCCGGCGCGAAAGCCGCTCAGGAGCTGCGCGAGCACGGTTTCGACGGGCGCATCGTCCTGATCGGCGCCGAGTCCGAGCGACCGTACGAGCGCCCGCCGCTGACCAAGGACTACCTGCGCGGAGAGTCAGAGCGCGAGAAGGCGTATGTGCACCGGGCCGAGTTCTACGGCGAGCAGGACATCGAGTTGATCACCGGCGCCACCGTCACGGCGATCGATCCCGACGGCTCGCGCGTGACGCTCGACGCAGGCCGCAACGTCGGCTACGACAAGCTGCTGCTGACCACGGGGGCGCAGCCGCGGCGGATCGAGGTGCCCGGTGCCGACCTCGAGGGCATCTATTACCTGCGCACGCTCGACGACTGCGACGCCCTCCGGGCGCGGATCGAGGACAGCGGACGCGTCGCCGTCGTAGGCGCGGGGTGGATCGGCAGCGAGTTCGCCGCGTCGGCGCGCCAGCTAGGGCTGGACGTCTCCGTGATCGACCCGCTTGCGGTTCCCAACGAGCAGATCTTCGGCGCCGAGATCGGCACGTTCTATCGCGACGTGCATGTTCAGCACGGCGTCGAGATGCTGCTCGGCCAGGGCCTCGAGGCGTTCGAGGGAGACGGCGCGGTGGCGCGCGTGCGGACCACCGCCGGCAAGGTCGTCGAGTGCGATTTCGCCGTGGTCGGCATCGGGATCACGCCGCGCACGAACTTGGCGGCCGACGCCGGCATCGCGGTCGAAAACGGGATCGGCGCCAATGAGCACCTCGAGACATCGGCGCCGGGCATCTTCGTCGCCGGCGACGCCGCCAACGCCTGGCATCCGTTCTACGAGCGGCATATCCGAGTCGAGCACTGGGCCAACGCGCTCAACCAGGGACCTGCGGCGGCGCGGGCGATGCTCGGCGGGGACGTGAGCTACGACCGGATTCCGTACTTCTTCTCCGACCAGTACGACGTCGGCATGGAGTACTCGGGCTACGCGACGAGCTGGGACGAGGTCGTGTTCCGCGGCGACCGCGAGGGTGGCGAGTTCATCGCGTTCTGGCTGGCGGATGGCCGCGTGGTCGGGGGGATGAACGTGAATGTCTGGGACGTCAACGAGCACGTCCAGGCCCTGATTCGCTCTCGGCGGTCGGTTGACGTGGGCGCGCTGACCGACCCCGATACCCAGCTCGACTCGCTCGTCGGCGGGCCGAGCGCGTAACGACCGCATAACGGCGTTACGTCGCCGTTACGTCGCGCGCCGTACAAATGCGGCCCGTGCCGATCGGCCGCACCACCCTCACGCTCGTCGCGATTGTCTGCGTGCCGGCGCTCGTTGGGTGCGGATTCTCGGGTAACTCGAGCGTGTCCGAGTCGACCGGGAGCTCGGGTACCGCGCTCCAGTTCGCGGACTGCATGCGCTCGCACGGCGTGCCGCAGTTTCCTGACCCGGGCTCGAGCGCAGGGGCGGCATTCGGCCCCCGCTCCGCGCTCAAGTCCTCGCCGGCTTTCGGGTCCGCGGTCAAGACATGCGGCAAGCTCGTGCCCGGTGGCGGACCGAGCTCGGCGGCTGCCCCGGTTGCCTCGGCCAGCGTGGTCCACGCGGCACTCGTGTGGGCCCAGTGCGTCCGCAAGCACGGGGAGCCGAACTTCCCAGACCCGTCGACAACCGCCCGCGCCGGGCTGTCCTTCCGCGGGATCGTGTTTCCGGTCGGGGGCCAGTTCAACGCGCAGTCGCCGGCGTTCAAGCAGGCGCAGGCGGCGTGCGGGTCAGACCCCGGTGCAGGCAAAGTACCGCCCGGCGGCGATTAGCCTCAGCCGCCTGGCGTTTCGGTCAGATCTCGAACACTAGGCGGCGACCTCGACATGCCGCCGGAGGCGGCGGCTAGGCTTGCCCGCCGTGAGCATGATCTTCGATCCCAAGGAGGAGCTCGACCACATCGCGGAGTTCGCCGATTCGGGAGTCCGCGTGTTTCAGCGCCAGGGCTCGCTGGTGGGCATACCGGGGACCTACGGGCTCAAGAAGTGGCTGTACACGAAGTGGCACAACCGCGGCAACGCCGTCTATACGTTCGTCGGGTCGCTGGTCGCGATCGGGCTGAGCGGGTTCTGGGCATATCTCGTAAAGCAACCGCTCGTGTTCCCGAGCCTCGGCGCGACCGCGTTCCTGATCTTCGAGACGCCCATGGCCGAGGTCGGGACGCCGCGGAACACGATCATCGGGCATAGCGTCGGCGTCGCCGCGGGTGTGGTCTCGCTGGCGATCTTCGGGCTGTTGAGCGCGCCGAGTGTGTACGTGTCCGGGGTCGGGCTGAACCGGGTGGGCGCGATTGCGCTGGCGGTGGCACTGACCGGTGGGGTCCTGCGGCTGCTGAGGTCCGCGCACCCGCCCGCGGGGGCAACCACGATCATCGTCGCCTCCGGGCTGCTGGCCAAGCCGCACCAGATACTCGACATCCTGATCGGCGTGCTGCTGCTGACGATCGCCGGCTGGTTGCTGAACCGGGCGATGGGCGTGCCCGCGCCCAAATGGGCCGCTCCACGCTGAGCTCGTGGGCGCGGATTTGAAGGAGGTCCACGGGTTTGACACGCCGGTGGCGCTGGCGTAGAACACCCCTACATGCCTCGAGCTGGAGATACTGGGTAGCTCGGCATTGGCGGCGGCGACCCACCTCGAGCAGGCTCGCTGGGCGCACTCCGACGCCACTTTGGGGGCGGTACGGGTGCTCGAGGCTGATCCCGACCTGGGCGGCGGGATCGACAAGGTGCAGTGGCCGCTCGCCGTCGCGGCGTCGCTGGCGCCGATGTTCGAGTTCGACCGCGGCGCCTGGCGGTTCTCGCCGCCTCCCGACCCGGCTAGCTTCGGCGCGCTGCTGCTCGACGGGCTGATCATCATCCGGATCATCGCCGACACCCGCGCGCACATCGAATTGCTCGGCCCCGGCGACGTGATCAGCCCGTGGGTCGGCTCGGGGCATGAGCTGACCGTGCCCGCAGCGTTGGCCGCCTCGGTCGCTTCCAAGGCGCGCATCGCGCTGCTCGACCGCCGGTTCGCGATCAGGACGGCGCGCTGGCCAGAGATCCACGCGGCGCTGATGCACCGCTCGATCGTCCGGGCGCGGCGACTCAGCCTGCAGTCCGCGATCAACGCGCTGTCGCGAATCGAGGAGCGGCTCGAGGTGACGCTGTGGGAGCTCGCGTACCGGTTCGGGCGGGTGACGCCGGACGGGATCACGCTCGACTTGCCGCTCACGCATTCGCAGGTGGCCGAGATGGTGGCTGCCCAGCGACCGTCGGTGAGCACCGCGTTCACGCGCCTCCAAGATCACGGTCGAATCGCTCATACCGGCCGCCACCGCTGGCTGATGCTCGGCGACCCGCCGTCGACGCTGTCCTCGCCCAGAAGGCGCCCGGTAGCTTGTCGACGGTAGTCGTGCCGGCGGGGTCGAACGACGCGAATACGAAGTCGTGCCAGCTCATCGACATGCTGCGCACCGCGGCGGCGTAGTAGATCTCGAGGTTGCCGTATGCCTTCCAGGCGTACAGGAACCCGGCGACCGCGGTCAGACCGAGCAGCGCCGGGCGGGCCCACCCGGGTTGGTCCTCCGGCGATCGCCACCACGGGCGGACGCGCGTGAACGAACCCCGGCGCGTGCCCGATACGGATGCCATGCGCCGAAGCGTACGCACCGGCTCCGTCGGCCTCTCGACGATTTTGTAACGGTCACAGGTGCCGCGGCGCGCTCAGATCCAAGCCATCTCGCTCGCGCGGATGACGGCCTGGGTGCGGCTCGCGACGTCGAGCTTCGCGTGGACGTTGTGCAGGTGGCTGCGCACCGTGCTGACCGACAGGTGTAGATCGGCCGCGATCTCTACGTCGCGCTGGCCATCGGCGACGAGACGGAGCACCTCGGTCTCACGCGTCGACAGCGGAGAGCGCTCGGCTCGCCGGCGGGGGCTAAGGGCCTGGGGTTGATCGAACACCGCGTCTCGCAGCGCTTCCAATGGAAGCTCCCAATCGGCCGCCAGCCGCAGCATCGCGGTGCGGTCGACCGTGTTGCCCTGGGCGTGGTGGGCGACCATGTCCCCGAGGCGCACGAGCGACGCCGGCTCGCCGCCGGACTTCGCCCGGTGGTGCCGGAACACTGCGTTGACGAGTCCTTCGGGGAGACCCCATCGCTCGAGCAGCAGTCCCCCGAGGCTCGCGTGGTCGACACCCAGCTCACGCTGTTCCTGGCGGGCGCGTTCCTCGGGCGTGCAGCGGGCCGAGGTCGGGGGGACGTAGTCGGGACGAGCCCGAGCGAGCAGGAGCTTCCCGACGTCGTGAAGCAACGCCGCAGCAACGAGGTCTTCGGCGTCGAACGGCTTGGTCATGTGCGCGAGCCGCTCGACGGTTCGGGCGACGGCCAGGGAATGGAGCCGGCACCGGAGGAGCAACGCATCGAAATTCGTGTGCCAAGGAAACGCCGCGCGGGGCAGCGATGAAATCGCGGTCGTTATCTCGTTGTGGCTCAGCAGCGCCACCGCGTCGGCCACGTTGGCGACCTCGGTGCGGCCGGGGAGAGTCTGCGCTCGGCGTAGGACCGCGAGCGTCAGGCCGATGTCGCTTTCGATCGCCCTGACCAGCGCGCTGCCGCGGCCCGTTCCGATGACCATCGGCGCCGCGAGCGCCCGCTCGCATGCCGGCGCGAACGCCGGCACGACATCGAACCGAGCGAGCGCGGTACGCAGGTCGCGCACACGTGCCGGCGCTCCGTGGGGCGTCCCGCGCGGTCGCTCGTCACGCGGACCCGCGTCTTGCGTCAGCACGCGGCGCGGCCGCTCGTCCCTGCCGGTGATTGCCGCCACGAGGCAATCGGCGAGTCGCGGGTCAAACTGGGACCCGCGATGGCGGCGGACGTACTCGAGCGCCCCCTCGGCGCCGACCCCGCGCCGTTCGGGCCGATCGGTTGCGAGGGCCACGAACGCGTCGCACACCGCGACCACACGACTGGCGAGCGGAATCGCGTCGCCGCGCAGGCCATCCGGATAGCCGGCACCGTCCCATCGCTCGTGATGGGCACGGACGATCGCGGCCGCCGCGGCCATCGTCGAGAGAGACTGGAGCAGCTCGGATCCGATCACCGGGTGGCGGTTCAGCAGCGCCTGATCGTCGGCGGACAGCGTCCCCGTGCTCAGGATCACGTAGTCGGGCAGGCTGATCATCCCGACGTCGCGCACGCGGGCGCAGATATCGACCGCCAGACTGTCGTGCTCGTCAAGGCCGAGCAGCCGGCTGACCTGCGCGGCGAGCTTCCGGACCAGCGGTGTGCCCACCTGCGCGCCGGGGGCGCGAGCCACCAAAGCGGCTTCGAGTCCTGCAGCGACCGGGGTGAGCGAGCTCCAGTCGAGCTCGCATTCGGTCCGTGCGCCGGAGAACCGGACCGGACTCTCTACCAGCGATGTAGCGGTCACCGCGTTCCTCCACCTTCTACCCGGCGCCCGCGACCACGCGGTCGCCACGCTCGGCCAACCCGCTCGGCGCTGTCGTGGCCGAGACCCCTAGTGCGCGGGCACGCTATATCAAGCAGCTTGCGTCAGTAAAGACCTCGCCGCGCCATGCAGTCGTGCTTGCACGGGACGAGGGGTGCAAGGTTGACGAAAAAGTGAGCAAGGTTGACGAAAAGGCGCCTGCGGTCGCGTGTCGCCATTTGCCTTGCACGAACAAATCCCACGGGCTCTTCGTGTGAACCCTCTCACGCTGGCGTACGAAACGGGGTCCGCCGGACGCCGCTGTCGAGCTCGACGTGCACATACATCGGCCGGGGGCGCGAGCGATCCGCTGATCGACGAGGATCTGAAGATGCCGCGGCTCAGGGTCGGCGGGTGCGCGGCATGATGGGTCGGTGCGTGAGGCGGGCCAGTTGAGATGAGCGAGGTCGTCTCGCTCGCATTGCTGGCGGCATGTCTGGCGGCCGCGGTGGCGCGCCCGCGCTGGGCGCCGGATTGGGCGGTCGCCGCGGGCGGCGCGGTCGTGATCGTGCTGGTCGGGATCCTGAGCTTTGCCGGGGCGCGCGCGGCGCTGCGTGAACTCGGCCCGACCGTCGGCTTTCTCGCCGCGTTGCTGGTGCTCGCCGACGGGTGCCGCCGCGCCGGCCTGTTCGACGCGCTGGGTGCGTGGATGGCGATCGGCTCCCGGGGGCTGCCGAGCCGGTTGCTCGCGATGGTGTTCCTCGTTGCGGCGGTGACTACCGCGGTCCTGAGTCTTGACGCGACCATCGTGCTATTGACGCCGGTCGTGTTCGCCACCGCGGCGAGGCTGCGCACCAACGCGCGCCCGCACGTGTACGCGTGCTCGCACCTCGCCAATAGCGCGTCGTTGCTGCTGCCGGTCTCGAACCTGACCAATCTGCTGGCGTTCCGGGCCAGCGGGCTCTCGTTCGCCCGGTTCGGCGGCTTGATGGCGCTGCCGTGGCTAGTCGCGCTCGCGATCGAGTGGGTCGTTCTGCGCCGCTCGTTTGCCGGCGACCTGCGGCGGTCCGCCACCCGATCGACTCGCGCGGTCGAGCGGCCGGAGCTCCCGACGTTTGCGCTGGCCGTCGTGGGGCTCACGCTCGCCGGGTTCGTGCTGAGCTCCCTGATCGGAATCGCGCCAGTGTGGATCGCTACCGCCGGCGCGGTCGTCATGGTGGCGCGGGAGCGCCCGGCGCCGGCGGACCTCGTGCGCGCGGCGGAGCCGACCTTCCTCGTGTTCGTGCTCGGGCTGGGGGTCGTGGTGCGGGCGGCGAGTCAGCACGGACTGTCGACCGCGGTTGACTCGATCCTGCCCCACGGCACCACATTGCCGGCGCTACTCGTAATCGCCGTGGTCAGCGCGGCGGTCGCCAACCTGCTCAACAACCTGCCGGCGACATTGATCATCCTGCCGGTCGCCGCCGCGAGCGGGTCGGGGGCCGTGCTCGCGATGCTCGTCGGCGTAAACGTCGGTCCCAACCTGACCTACGTCGGGTCGCTCGCCACCCTCCTGTGGCGGCGGATCGTCCACGCCCACGACGAGGAGACCGACATGGCCGAGTTCACTCGTCTCGGTTTGCTGACGGTGCCGGCCGCGCTGGTGGCCTGCACGGCCGCGTTGTGGTTGGCTCTACAGGTCGTGTGATGCGTGCCGTCGTCTGGATATCCGAGGACACCTGGGAGGCGTGCGTCGACCAGGCGCGCGCGTTCCTGCCCGAGTCCGCGGAGGTGACGCTGCTCCACGTGGCGCCGACCGACCTCGAGGAGATGGCGTCACATCCCGGACCGCGGTTGCTTGGTCGCCACCCGCCACCGCCGCCGGGACCGCCGTTGCGGGCGATTGCCGAGGAGGAGGCCCAGGCGCTGCTCGCCGAGGCGGAGGCCCGGTTCGCGCGGCCCGCGCAGACGATGGCGCGGCGCGGGAGGATCGAGCGCGAGGTGCTCGAGGCCAGCAGCGGCGCGGACGTGCTCGTCCTCGCGCGCGACGGCGAAGCCCGCCTCGGCCCCAAGAGCCTCGGACCCCGCACCCGCTTCGCCCTGGACCACGCGCCCTGCCAGGTGCTGCTCGTGTGGCCCGAGCAGCCGCCTGGAATCGAGAGCGTTCCGCTCCCGCCGCACCTGCGCTGACGAGATCGCGTTGCTTGCGGGGCGGGTGCCGGCCTGCCCTTCGCTCAGATCGACGATCCGCCAGGGCACGCCCGGCCCCGGCGGAGATGTCCGCGATGACCGTGCCGTAGCGCGAGTCCATCGGATCGGAGACGCGCGGCGGGGTGTCGGGGTGCGCTCGAGCGCGTGCTTTGCGTGGGGGATCAGTCGGCCGCGGAGTGTCGGGCCGGGGACTTGAGGTACGACCGGGGCGTCAGCCTCCGCCGCTGACCGTGCCCGTGCCGTTCCCACCTGAACTGCTGCCAGATCCGGAGCCGCCGCCCGTATGCGAGCTGCCTCCTTGCGATCCGCTCCCCGAGCCGGTGCTGTGCGATGTGCCGGTGGTGGAACCGGTGCTGCTGCTCGACGGTGCGGTGAGGCTGGGGCGGCTCGGAACGGTCGGGGTCGACACGGGCGGGCTCGAGGGAACCGCAGTGGTGCTCACGCCGTGCGACTGAGCATTCGTCGACGCCGTCGTCTCGGTCTGGCTCGTGGTCGAGGCGTGATTTGCGCTCGAGGTATTGGCCTTCTTCTTAGCCGCGGCAGCGTGTGACTTCGACGTCTCGGCAGGAGCCGGCTTGGGCACGACCGCCGACTTCGGCTTGACCTTGGCCGGTTGCGTGGCCGTACCCGAGGTGCCGCCGATCGCTGATGTCGTCTGCGCGCCGGTTGCCGGCGTCGTCTGCGCGGCGGTCGCCGGCGCGGGCGGCCGAGATCCGCCTCCGCGTGAGGACAGCGCGACCGCGGCCGCAACCCCGATCGCCGGGATGAGCAACACCAGGGCGATTCGGCGCCATCGGGTTCGGCGCAGCCGGCCGCCCGAGCGCAACCGAGCGCGCTTCGGGCGCCGTTCGGCGGGCGGCGCCGTGCGTTCATCAAGATCGTCGGCGGGCGCCAGATCTGATTCGGCGAGCTCTTCCGCTCTGCCGAGGTCGCCCGCGGGTGCGGCGGGCGGTGTGGCAAGCGCCTGCGCGCCACCGAGGTCATCGGCAGGCCCGGCAGCCGGGTCGGCAAGCTGTTCCGGCCCCGCGTAGTCGGGCTCCGTGTATGCGGGGTCCGGGATGTCCAGGCCGTAGCAGTGCTCACGGAGCAGCTCGATGTTGTGAGCCGCGGTGGCGTGGCCGCGCTCGTCGGCGCGCGCGAACGCCGCTTCGGCGTCGGCAAGCCTGTTCTGCGCGGCCAAGATCATCCCGAGCTCGAACGCGCCGTTCGCATCGCCGCGCTCGTCGGCGCGGCGATACGCCGCCTCCGCGCCGCGCATGTCGTCGCGGTTCTCGCGAAGCACCCCGAGGTTGTAGGCAGCGGCGGCATGTCCGCGCTGATCCGCGCGCGCGAGCCCCTCCTCGGCCTCGTCGAGCCGGTTCTGGTCGGCGAGCAGCATCGCGAGCTCGAACGCCCCGCGGGCATCGCCGCGCTCATCGGCGCGCCGGTAGGCGGCCGTGGCACCGGCGATATCGCCCCGCTGTTCGAGCAGCATCCCGAGTTTGGCCGCGCCTGCGGCGTGTCCACGCAGGTCGGCCCGCGCAAGCGCGTCCTCGGCCTCGTCAAGCCTGTCCTGGGCGGCGAGCAGCATCCCGAGCTCGAACGCGCCGTCCGCGACGCCCCGCTCGTCGGCGCGTCGGTACGCCGCCTCCGCGGCGCTGACCTCCTGGCGGTGCTCGAGCAGCACACCGAGGTTGTACGCCGCCGCTCCGTGCCCGCGCTGGTCCGCGCGCTCGAACGCTTCCTCGGCTTCGGTCAGCTTGTCCTCGCCGGCGAGCAGAATCGCCAGCTCGAACGCTCCCATGGCATCCCCGCGCTCGTCGGCGCGCCGGTAGGCCGCCGCGGCACGGGCGAAGTCGCCGCGCTCCTCGAGGAGCATCCCAAGCTTTGTCGCGGCCTCGGGATGGCCGCGCTGGTCTGCGCGGGCGAAGGCTTCTTCGGCTTCCGCCAGCCGGTTCTGCTCTGCGAGCAGGACAGCGAGCTCGAACGCCTCGTCGCCGTCACCGCGCTCGTCGGCGGGACGATAGGTGACCAGGGAATCAGTCAAGTGGCCCCGATCTGCCGAGGATCGAGGGTGGCAGGGCGCTGCGCCCACGTGATGCGATTGGGAGGCTCGCCGCTGGCCATATCCTCAACTTTCAGCGCGGAGGGCCCGTCCTGATGCTCCTCGCCATGCCCTCCGGGCAGACGCGGAGCCGATTTCGAAGCCCCGTACCGGACCGCTCGCACGCACGCACGCTCCTTCCACTCGCGCGATGGTGTCTGAGCGAACGAAGATACCGGCGGGCCGGGGCCCGCAAAAGCCCAGCCCCCGGACGAAAGTCCAGTCGTCCGGCGAAAACCCAGACTCCAGACCGATGGTGGGGGGTGCCGGGCGTCGCGATGATCCCCGCAAAACCCTCATACGGCGGGTGGCCAAGGCAGTATTGCGTGGGGACGAATATCGCGTGGAACGAAATAGACGTCGCTGCTTGCGCCTGAGACGGGAAGCTCGGCGTCTCTTGTCGGTGGCTGTCATTACCACCGCATCGACCTTCGGGCTGGTCGTCGGGGCCGCGTACGCGGATCCAGGGCCGACGAACGTCACGCCGCCCTCGATCGCGGGCGTCGCGCAGCAGGGCGTCCCGCTGACCGTCGACCCCGGCACGTGGTCGGGCGATCCGATCACCTTCACCTACCTCTGGTCGGACGGCACGACCGAGACCACAGACGTACCGTCGGCCGCAGACGTTGGCCAGGACGTGAGCGTCATCGTGACCGCCACGAACGACGCCGGGACACTGTCACAGACCGTCACCACCGGGCCGGTGTTGCCGGCGGCCCCGGTGCTAGACGCCGCGGGTCCGGCCCCCACGATCACCGGGACCGCGCAGCAGGGCGACACGCTGAGCGTGAGCAGTGGGAATTGGGACAACGATCCGACCGGCTTCAACTACGTGTGGGAGGACTGCGACAGCACCGGCACGGTCTGCAACGCGATAAGCGGCCCTGTCCAGCAGCACATACACCGTGCAGTCCACGGACGTGGGAAGCACGATCGAGGTCGTCGTGACCGCATCGAACGCCGGCGGCGATAACCAGGCCACGAGCGGGCCGGACGGTCCCGTGCTGCCGGCGGCGCCGGTGTCCCAGACGTCAGGCCCGCCGACGATCACCGGGACCGCGCAGCAGGGCGACGCGCTGACCGTCACGAGCAATGGGACGTGGAGCAATAGTCCGACTGGGTTCACCTATGTGTGGGAGGACTGCGCCAGCGGGAGTTGCGCGCCGATCAGCGGCGCTGCATCGAGCCCCACTTACACGGTGCAGTCCACCGATGTGGGGAGCACGGTCGAGGTGATCGTGACCGCGTCGAACGCGGGCGGGCAGAACTCCGCGACGAGCAACAGCACCAGGACGGTGCTGCCGGCGGCGCCGGCGGTAACGGGCGCGCCTGGGATCGGCGGAACCCCGCAGCAGGGCGACACGCTGACCGCGAGCAACGGAAGCTGGAACAACAATCCAGCCAAGTTCACCTACGCGTGGGAGGACTGCGACAGCTCGGGGAGCAACTGCGCGACGATCTCGGGGGCGAGTTCGGTTACGTATACGTTGAAGGCCTCGGACGTCGGAAAGCTCGTGAGCGTGACGGTGACGGCCTCAAACCTCGGCGGGGCCACCCCGGTGATGAGCGCGCCCGTCGGACCTGTGCTGCCGCCGGCGCCGGCGAACACCACGGCGCCGCAGATCAACGGCACACCCGAGCAGGGGGATACCTTGGCTGTGGTGAGCAACGGCGCCTGGAGCAACGCCACCACGTATACGAACGCGTGGTGGGAATGCAACAGCTCGGGCTGCTCGCCGATCCTGGGCGCCACGTCGAGCAGCTACACGCTGTCGGCGGCGGACATCGGCGACACGATCTACTGCGTCGTAACCGCGAGCGGCCTAGGCGGGAGCACGCCGGCGAACAGCAATAAGACTGCGACGGTGATCGCGGCCCCGACCCCGGCGGCCTCGCAACCGACGACCGCCTCGTTGCTGTCGTCGCCAACAGCCGCGGTCACCAACCAGGGCGTGACGCTAATCGCCACGGTGACCTCCAGCTCGAGCAGCAGCACAGCGCTCTGGGGCACGGTGACCTTCAATGACGGCGCCTCGGCGATTCACGGCTGCGTGAACGTGGCAGTCACGCCCAGCGGGCAGAGCGCCACAGTGGCCTGCTCGACGTCGTTCGCCGCGTCGACGGCGCAGCTCACCGCCGTATTCACGCCCACGGCCGGGTCGGTTCTAAAGGGCTCGGCCAGCCCGGCAGACGCGCTCGTGGTCGCGCCCGACACCACCTCCACCCTGCTCGACCCGACAGCATCGGTGAGCGTCGGCTCGAGCACGACGTTCACGGCGTCGGTGGCGCCTCCGGCCGCACGGCTGGGCCCGGTCCAGCCGACCGGCTCGGTCGAGTTCCTTGACGGCGGTCAGCCGATCGCCTCCTGCGCCGGCCAGACCTTGAGCGCCGGCCAGGCGACGTGCACGGTCACGTACGCGACCGCCGGCGCGCACCAGATAACCGCCCGCTACGTCGGGGACTCGAACTTCACGGGGTCGACCTCCCAGGCCGAGCCGGTCAGCGCGGTCCCCCTTCCCACGGACGTGCTCGGCACGATCACGTCGACGATGCAGTGGGCTTTCTACTACACCCCCTCGTACACCCAGGTCCGCGCGCTCGTCGTCAACGGCGTGCTCCCGGGTGCGACCGTGCTCGTGAAGTGCCACGGCAAGGGTTGTCCGTTCGCGCACCACTCGACGCTGCTCGCTAAGCGAGCGCGGTGCGGGAAGAAGAAGAACGGAATGTGCTCGGCGCACGGCAGTTTCCTGATCACGCCCGGCTTCGTCAGCCATCACCTCCGCGTCGGCTCCCGGATCACCGTCGAGATCATCCGCGCGAGCTGGGTCGGCAAGTTCTACGGCTTCACGGTCCGCTCCCGGCAGGGCCCGCGCATCCAGATCGGCTGCCTCGCTCCCGGCGGCAGCGTGCCCGGCCAGAGCTGCTGACCCGATCCGAATCGCTCGGACGTTCGTCGAGCGTTGATCGCAGGTTCCCGGGACCCACCCCGGTCACGCCGATGCGCAGATGTGGACCGCATAGCGTCCCTATCGGCGGCCGTCAGGGCCAGTGCGCTGCTCGCGCTGCTCGCGTTCCTTACCGTGATCGTGGGCGTCGAGTCCGGACCGCCCTCTCGCCCCGCGCACGCCGGTCCCGATACGGCCGCCGGTCTCCGCGCGGAGGCCGGCGTTCGGGCTGATCCATTGATCCGGGTGCACCCCGCGTCTCCGCCGTCGGCTCATCCGCGGGGCGGCAAACGGCGCCCGGCGGTCATCGTGCAGCCGCATAGCGTGAACGTGGCGCCCGGTGGTCTCGCGGGCTTCACCGCGGCGGCTTCAGGCACCCCGGCGCCGAAGACCCAATGGCAGCGCTCGGTCAACGGGGGCAGAACCTGGACCAACGTTCCGGGCGCCCACCGGGTGACGTTCACGTTCACGGCCAAGCACACACAGAACGGGAGCGAGTACCGGGCGGTGTTCACGAACGCCTCTGGGCGGGCGACGACCAGAACGGCGCGGTTGGCGGTCGGGTCGGGGTCTGGACGCCCGGGTGCCTCTGGCGGCTCTGGAGGGTCGGGCGGTTCCGGAGGGTCGGGCGGTTCCGGGGCGCCGGGAGGTTCTGCGGCATCCGGCGGGTCGGGTGCCACACCGGTGCCCCAGATCCTCGTCCAACCGTCCGATCGGACGGTCGAGAGCGGCCTGCCGGCGACGTTCGGGACGGTCACCAGCGGTGTCGTCACCAGCGTCCAGTGGCAGATCTCAACCGACGCCGGCGCCGACTGGAGCAACGTGCCGAACGCGACCGCCCTGAGCTACTCGTTTCTGACCGCAGAGAGTGAGAACGGCTACGAGTACCGCGCGGTCCTGAGTAACTCGGGGGGCTCGGCCACGACCCGCGCCGCCACCCTAACCGTCTCGGCGCCACCGAGTGCAACAGCGCCGCAGGTGACCAGCCAGCCAGCTAACCAAGATGTCACGAGCGGAAGCTACGCGACGTTCGCCGCGGCAGCGTCGGGCAGTCCAACCCCGAGCGTCCAATGGCAGATCTCGACCAACGGCGGCCAGACCTTCACGGCGATCCTCGGCGCCAACTCGACCAGCTACACGTTCCGAGCGAGCACCCAGAATGGGTACGAATACCGCGCCGTGTTCACCAACACGGCCGGCAGCGCGACCACGCGCGCCGCGTGGATGGTCGTCGTCGAGCAGTCGGCGAACTGGTCGGGATACGCCGCACTCGGCCAGGAGTTCAGCACGGTGACCGGACGCTGGAACGCTCCGGCGGTGACGTGCTTAGGAGGCGCGACCACATATTCCTCGCAGTGGATCGGAATCGACGGTGACGGAGACAACAACGTGGAACAGGACGGGACCGAGGCCGACTGCCTGAACGGCGTCCCGACCTACGACGCCTGGTATGAGATGTACGGAGACAACAACGTCAACGACGGCTACGAAGTCGAGCTCTCGACCTCGACCTATCCGGTGAGTCCGGGAGATGCGATGACCGCCTCGGTCAATCTCACCGGGTCCACATGGACGCTCGCCATCAGCGACGCCACCGCGGGGTGGCAGTTCAGCATCCCGATCGCCACCCCGAACCCCGCTCCACAGCAGCTCTCGGCCGAATGGATCCTCGAGCGGCCCGAGCTAAACGGCTCGCTGTCTTCCCTCTCGGACTTCGGCAGCGCCGCTTTCAGCGGGGCGACCGCGACCGACAACGCGACCAGCGGCCCGATCTCGTCCTTCTCGAACGAGCCGCTCCAGATGGTCGGCTCGAGCACGCTCGCCTCGCCCGGTCCGCTCGTCTCGGGCGGCTCCGGCTTCACCGTGGCCTGGGACGGCAGCGACTGATCGGCCGCCGGCGTCCGCAATTTCCAGGGCTTTTTGGAAAGTCCACCAAATAGCCTCAGCCAGAGCCCTTGTGTCGCGTCGCCGGACGAGGTTATAGTCGCTCCGACATAGCCGAACCGCCACGGATCCGAACCGTGGTGGACGGGGAGCCCAAGTCGTTGGGGCGAATCAACCGGTGCTCCGGTTGTAGCGGTCGTTGATCGCGAGCCCGTCAGCTAACCCCGCAGGCCTGAGGAAGACCGGGAGAGTGACATACATATGGCACCGCAACCGCATGCGCGTGCGGTGATGCCGAGCGATGGGCCAGCGTGCGAGCTGAGCACGCTTTTCAGGCTGTGCTCTGCTGGCGACACGCGCGCCCGGGAGACGATCATCGTCCGGTTTCTGCCGCTGGCGTGTCGGCTTGCGCGCATATACGAAGGCCGCGGCGAGCCGATCGACGATCTACGCCAAGCGGCCAGCCTCGGGCTCATAAAGGCGGTGGATCGATTTTCGTTTGACCGGGGCGATTCGTTCCCAGCCTACGCGCGACCGGTGATCCTCGGGGAGATCCGGCGCCACTTCCGCGACACGACGTGGCGCGTGCACGTGCCGCGTCCGATCAAAGATCGGGCAGCGCAGGTCCTTCACGCCGACAGAGAACTCGGCACGGCTCCGGCGACCGAGCCCGACCGGGTTGCAGACCACCTCGGTCTCGAGTCCGCGGAGATTGCCGAGGCGCGACTTGCGATCGAGGCGCAGTGGCCCCGATCACTCGACGAGCCGACTTCAGGCTCCGACGGCGACGGGCTCGCGCTGGGCGAGGTGATCGGTCGCAAGGAGCCCGAGTACGACAGGGTGGAGGTCTCGCTCGGGGTCCGACGCGCGCTGCGCAAACTGGGCCCGCGCGACACGAAGGTCCTGTTTTTGCGGCTGGCCTTCGGGCTGACGCAGGACGAGATCGCCGGTCATGTCGGTGTCTCTCAGGTGCATGTCTCGAGGATCCTTCGCAACGCGGGCGCAGTGTTGACCACGTCGTGCGGACTAGCCGTCGCCTTGTGACCGTCCGTCGCGAGCTTTTTACAAGTACCGGTGGGTAAAAATGGCGACTCGCCGTTCGTCCCGCACGATCCCGACGAAGCGGGGTGCACGTTCGCGGTCCGCGGATTTGATCCCGCGGGACGCTGACCGGTCGTGGGATTCGGGTACTCCGGGCTAGCGAAAGTGGTCTTTCGTCGACGCCTCGTCCCACGAGTAGCGCGCGAGCTCTGGGAGAGACGACCGAGCCAGCGAGATGCCGAACTCGGGGTCGCTCTTCTTACCGACATTGGGACGGTTCTTGAGCGGAGGCGATGCGCCCAGCCATTCGGTGCTGGGCACGAGGTACACGGACGGATCGGCTGCGTCGGCGAGCAGCACAACGGCCGCGAAGCGGTTGCTCGCAATCGGCAAGCGTCGCTGAGTCCAGAACGCGTACCCGCCCAAGCGCTGTGTTGACACGAACACCTCGATCGAGCGGCCGGACGGCGTGCTCACCTCGAGTCTCCCGTCGGTCAGGCTGCTCGGCATCTTGACTGTGCATCCGAGGCTCTCCAGCCGGTCCCGAACTGTCGTCTTGCCGAGCGCGGTGAGCTCGCTTCGGCTGAGTTGTGACCATCGGTTTTCCGTGGCCTTGGCGTGGGCGCTCACGTGCTCTCCTTTCGTCGTGTGGCCGGCGCTGCTTCGCCGCGTATCGCGACATGGGTGACACTGTCGGCACGATTCTTACCAGCGCTGTGATCGGGTGGGTACCAGACGGACGCCGCACCGGGCTTGGCGGTCACTGCCTCCAGTAACAGCTGCGCAAGTACCGCGGCGGCGAGGAGCCCGGCAAATCCGAGCGGGGCAATGCTGCCGCCGAAGGCTGCCAGCGCAAAGGTAAATGCGGCCAGACCGAGTCGCCCGATGAACGTGCGGTCGCGAAGCGAGGTCCATTCGGCTCCGATGTGGAGCGCGGCCAGCGACAAGGCGAATGCACCGATTCCGCCCGCGAGCGCCGATCGGGTCCCGGCGGCCAGTCCGGGTTGCACCGCCTCTCCGATGGCGAGCTTTGTCCCTACGCCGAACGCGGCCACGCCGGCCAGCAGCGGAAAGTGGCTGTAGACGTACACCAGCCCCAGCGCGCCGCGTCCGACGACCGACGTGTCTGCGAGGTCGAAGTACACCCACCACAGGCAGAGCGCGATCACGAAACATAGGCCGGCGATGACCCACGATTCGAAGTGCAGCTGAAATCCGGCCACTCCCGAGACGACGGCCACCACGGATTCGCCGAGCACGATGATGAAGAACGTGCCGAATCGCTCGGTGATGTGCGAGATCACGACAGCGTGGCCCTTGAGCGTCGCCCAGGCCCGCGGGGGATAAGGAGGTCGGCGACCATCGCGACACCCCACAACACGTAGCGATATGGACCGGGCACGAAGATCGAGAGGAGCCAGAGTGCGGTCGTGGCGGAGTACCCGACGAGGTATATCTCCGTGAGCCTGTGGCCTTGCCCGACGACGTAGTACCGGGCGCGCAGGTACAAGGCGAGCAGCAACACGCGCAGGACCACGTATCCGGCGGCGAAACCGACTGTTCCACCCCGGCCGTCCATCGCCTTGCGGATGTTCACCGCGATCGCCGCGATTGCCAGCATCGCGCCCGACTTAGCGAGGCGGAAGATCAGGTCGTCCGTGTCGAAGCGGTTGGCGTAGAGCGCGTAGAGAACCCACGCCCATACGACCACCACGAACAGAGCCGCGAAGCGCGCGAACCCGGCAGCCGAGGGTTCGCGCGCCAGCGCGCTCCCGAGCTGGCTGATCGCAGCGACGAACACAAGGTCGAAGAACAGCTCGAACCAGGTTGCGTGGCGCTCCTCGTCCGGCTGAGCCGTCGTGCGCAGCCGTGGCGGCTCGAACCGGAACGTCCCGCCGGCGCCGAGATACCGCTCGCCGGTCGGTGGAGGATCGGGTCCAGCCGCCCCGGCTTCGGCGCTCGTCAAACTGGTGCGCCCTCGCGCTCTGGGAGCTTGTAGAACTGGGTCTCGCCGTTGCCGAACGACCAGTTCTCGGCGGCGGTCTCCACCACGGAGATGAGCACGTCCTCGGGTCGGACGCCTGGGTTGGCGCCAAGGCGCTCGACGATCTTCCTGTACATCGCGAGCTTCGCGTCGACGGCCTTGCCGGGGGCCCAAAACACCTGGATCTGAACCAGATCATCGCTGTGATCCAGCCCGAGGAACGGTCCGTAGGCGAACGCGTGCTCGTCATGCTCAGTAACCGCCATGAAGCGATCGCCGTCCTTGATGGCGACGGTCTCGAGCATCGCCTGGTAGATCTCATCCATCAACGCCTGCTTGTACTCGGGCCTCTTGCCTTCGCGAATGGCGATACGCGTGACGGGCATTCCGGGCCTCCTCGGACAGATGACGACGAACCTAGCCGTTAGAGAAGGCACGCGGCGATTTCTTACCGTCCACACTCGCGGCCTACGTTGAACTGGCTTGAGGCGGCGCGCCGGTTCGGTCACGTGACACCCGAATAGCCGGGCCCCGGCGTTTCGAGGTCGATCAGTGGTGGAGGCCAAGTGGGGGCGCGCCGCACGCGCCGAGGTCGTGCCGGTAGGCAGGCGACTGCAGGTTGATCGTGCTGGGAAAGAGAAGGATCGCTCCGTCGAAATCGGTGATCTCCTGGTAACCGAGCGGGTTGGAGGGGACCGACGTCCTGGGGTCAGGGAACTGGGAGATCCCGTGCTCGCGCATGCACTCGGCGATCCTGACGAGCTTCGCCAGTGTTTGCGCGGAGGGGTGGGTCGTCGACCCGGGCCCCGGGGGGCCGCCGCCCGGCAGCAGCTTCCTGCACTTCGCCTGTGCGCTCCTGAACGCGGGCGATGCGAGGTTTCCACCGGTCACAGGGAACTCGAAGCCGCCGCCGGGCTTCGGGTCGGGGAAGTTGGGCACTCCGGCCGAGCGCATGCAGTCGGAGAACGCGAGCGCCGCCGCTGCGGGGCCGCCGCCCGACACAGCGGTGGTCACCGCACGCGCGGTGGTCGTACTCGGCGCCGAGGTGCTCGCGCCAGACGCCGGTGTCGCGGTCGGGCTGCGCGAGCTTCCCCCGCATCCCGCGACCAGGAAGCCGCTGACGAGCGCGGCCGCGGCGAGCTGCTGCGCGCGCCGTGAGCCGGTGAGATGCTTTGGATGGGTGGCCTCTTGCATCGGGTCTCCTTCTGATGTGTCCTTTCCGGGTGTGCGCATCGGTTCTACGCGGCGGCTGGTTTCCGCTCGGTTTCCCCACCGCCACGGCTGGCGATGAAACCGTGGTGCAACTCCGGCGCGGTACCTTGAGGCGACAGGAGCGGCCGATGCGCGTGCTGGTGATCGAGGACGACGAGGAACTGGCAGAGACCGTGGCTGCCGGGCTGCGCGACGCGCGGATGGCAGTCGACATCGCGCTGGACGGAAAGGCCGGTCTCGCGCGTGCGCTTCTGCACGACTACGAGGTGATCGTGCTCGATCGCGATCTTCCGGTGGTCCATGGTGACGCGGTATGCGCAAAGCTCGTCGCCGCCGGTGGCCGCAGCCGGGTGCTGATGCTGACCGCGGCGGCGGAGAACGAGGACCTCATCGATGGGCTCGGGCTCGGCGCCGACGATTACCTGACCAAACCGTTCGCCTTCGACGTGCTGGTGGCGCGCATCGGGGCGTTGGCCCGCCGTGCCCAGCCGAGCATCCCTCCGGTGCTCGAGCACGGCGATGTCGTGGTCGACACCGCCAAGCGCTCCGCGCAGCGGGCCGGCCGGCCGCTCGAGCTCAGGCCAAAGGAGTTCGGCGTGCTCGAACTGCTGCTTGCCGCCCAGGGCCGCGTCGTCTCCGCCGAGGAATTGCTCGAACGCGTCTGGGACGAGGCCGCCGACCCGTTCACGGGCACGGTCAAGGTTACGATCAGCCGATTGCGCGCCAAGCTCGGCGACCCTCCCGTGATCCAAACGGTCGCGAAGGCCGGCTACCGCATATGACCATCGGTGCGACGCTGAATCGCAGGATCACCAAACTGGCGGTTGGGCGACACCTTCCGCACCGGACGGTGCGCGTGCGCCTGACGTTGCTCTACGGCGGGCTGTTCCTCTTCTCCGGCGCCGCGCTGATGGCGATCACGTACGCGCTGCTGGTGAACGCCGGATTCGTATTCACCATCGGGAACAGTACGAGCGCCGTGGCCGCACCGCCTGTCACAGCGGCCCGCGGCGGACCGTCCTCCGCCTTCCCCGGCCCCGGTTCGACGACGCACCCCTCGGCTCCGACGGTGGCGCACTGGCGGGGTGTTGCGCAGTGCATGCGCGACCACGGGATCTCCGGGTTCCCCGACCCGACGACGTCGGTCCCGGTCAACGTCCGCTTCATCGGCGAGCTGAGCAATCGCGACGGCGCGATCCTTGCGATCCCGACCACGAGCCTGCAGTCGCCGGCGTTCACCCAGGTGGCGGGCGTGTGTGGGTTCGACGGGCCCGGGGTGCTGACTCCTCAGGACGTGCAGCGCCGGACGCACGTCCGGCAACAGCTGCTGATCCAGTCCGGGATCGCGCTCGCGGCGATGTCGCTGCTATCGCTCGGCCTCGGATGGCTGATGGCCGGGCGCGTCCTCCAACCGCTCCAGGACTCGTATCAGGCGCAGCGCCAGTTCGTGGCCAACGCCTCACACGAACTGCGCGCGCCGCTGACGCGCCAGCGAGCCATGATCGAGGTCGCGCTCGCCAGCCCCGAGGCGGACTTCTCGTCGCTGCGAAAAGCGCACGAGCGCGTCCTCGCCTCCGAGCAGCACCTCGAGCAACTGATCGACGCGTTGCTTGCCCTCACCCGCGGCCAGGCCGGGCTGGAGCGACGCGAGCGGCTCGACCTCGCGGCGCTCACCTCGGAGGTAATCCTCGCCCACGAGTCGGAGCTATCGGGCCTCGACGTTCGCACGACGCTCAACCCGGCGGCGACGCCTGGCGATCCCCGACTGCTCGAGCGCATGATCACCAACCTGATCGACAACGCGATACGCCACAACACACCAGGCGGTCACGTCGAGATCACCACGGGGATCCGCGACCGACACGCGTTCGTGTCGATCGCGAACTCCGGTCGCACGGTCCCGCCCGAGGAGCTCGAGCGTCTCTTCCAACCGTTCGAACGACTCGGCGGCGCACGCACCCGGCATAACAACGGCCACGGCCTCGGACTGTCGATCGTTCATGCGATCGCCGACGCGCACGGGGCCGACCTCGACGCGCACGCCCGACCGGAGGGCGGCCTCACGATCGACGTCGCATTCCCGGTGGCGCTCGGTGGCGGCGCCCGCCTAAAGTTCGCCAGCCTCCGGTCTAGCGTCCCGCGACGAAGCGCGAGACGTCGGCCCTGGTCAGGAGCCCGTGGGTGACGCTGGTGCACGTGTCGGCCGCCTGCACCACCGCCGGTTGCTGCAGGCTTATCCCGGCACTGCCGAGCATCTCGTGCGTTATCTGACCGCTGCTGCTTGGGTCGGGGAAGTGCGGGAAGCCGTGGCCGCGTAGGCAGCGGGCGAACGCCAGCAGCGCGGCGGTCTGCGCTGGACTGGGCGGCGTGGGCTGGCTGTGCTGCCCGCGGTTCGGCAGCAGGTGCTGGCAAGACGTCATCGCCGAACCAAACGCGGGTGACGCCTGGTCGGTCGGGTCCATCGCCTGCTTGAATGCGTGGGGGTCGGTGGGATCGGGGAAGTTCGATACCCCGTGTGAGCGGATGCAGTCTGCGAACCTGATCAGCTCCGCGTTCTCCTGCTGTACCTGAGCCTGGGTCTGTGGCGCGCCGGAGCCCGACGCGTCCGAGGAGGTAGACGAGTTGGACGAGGACGAGCCGCACCCGGCCGCGAGCAACGAGACCGCGGCGATTGCGACGACCGAGGCGGGAATGAGTGGACGGCGGCGACGCATGATGTTTCGGTTCCTTTCAGTCGAGAGCGGGGAAGGCCACGTCGATTCCGAGGCCTCCGCCGGTTCGGGCTTGTGCCGTGACCGTGGCCTCATGAGCGCTGGCGATCGTCTGCACGATCGCGAGCCCGAGCCCGACCCCGTCGGCGGCGGGTCCTGCGTTTGGGCTGAGTCGCTGGAAAGGTCGGAACAGGCGCTCGAGCTCGCCAGTCGGGATCACCGGTCCGGTGTTCGCGATCGTCAACGTGGCGCGTCCCGCGGAGGTGTGCGTGACGACGTCGAGCCGGCCGTCGGGAACGTTGTGGCGGACGGCATTCGCGACCAGGTTCGCCACGAGGCACTTGACCAGCTGCGGGTCGCCCGCCGTTCGGGCCGGCTCGAGCACCGTGGTGCTCCTCAGTCCGTGATGATCGTGGCCTCGCAGGACGGCGGCGGCCGTCGCGGCGAGGTCGACGGGGTCCCGCCGTAGGCGTCTGTAGTCGCTCCGGGCAAGCGTCAGCAACGCCTCGAGCAACCGTTCTTGGCGCCAGCAGGCCGCGATGACACCCTCGCCCATCTCGCGCAGGGCGATCGTGTCCGCGTCCGGGTCGGCGAGCGTCGCCTGCGCGAGCGTGAGCTGGACGGTGATCTCACCGCGGAGTTCGTGCGCGGCGTAGGCGAGGAACTGTTGCTGCGTTTCGGAAGCTGCAACGGCGGGGGCGGTGTTCATGCGACAACCTCACCAGTCCAACCTGAACGGATCGCCGGTCCGTCTGAGAGCTTGCTGAGAGCTTGCTGAGAGGGTCTATCGCCCGTTGGCGTCGAACCGGAGCGTGAGGAGCGCGCCTCCGCCGTCCGCGTTGGCGACGATGACGCTGCCGCCGTGGTCGTCGACCGTCTGCTTGACGATCGCGAGCCCGAGACCCGAGCCGGGGAGGCCTCGAGCCGCCGCGGCCCGGTAGAAGCGGTCGAACACATGCGGCAGGTCGTCACGAGCGATGCCCGGCCCGTGGTCGCGCACGGTCAGTCTCCCGTCGGCAAGCCGGATGTCGACCGTGCCACCGGGCGGGCTCCACTTGATCGCGTTGTCGAGAACGTTGTCGACCGCGCGCTCCACCCGCGAGCGGGCGCCGATAACCCGGTAGGGCTCGAGCCGGCTGTCGAAGTGCAGTTCCGAAGCCCTGTGCTGGGCCCGCTCCACCGCCACCGCCACGACCTCGTCGAGCGCCAGCGGCTCCCGCGCGTCGACGGACCTACCGTCGCGGGCGGCGAGGATCAGATCGCCGACCAGTGCGGAGAGCCTCTCCATCGCCCGCACGGCCGCGCCGAGGACGCGCTGGCGCTGTTCGGGAGGCAGGTCCGGCCGTGCTAGCAGCTCGATGTTCGCGCGATGGGCGGTCAACGGGGTTCTCAGCTCGTGCGAGGCGTCTGCGATCAATTGCTGTTGAGCGCGTTGGGACTCGGCGAGGGCGGCGAGCATCCCGTTGAAGTCGGCGGCGAGGCTTGCCAGCTCGTCCCGGCCGGTCACGGGGATCCGCTGGTTGAGATCACGCGTCGCGCTCACCTCGCGCACGGTCCCGGCGAGGGCGCGCACAGGGCGGAGTACCGCGTTGGCCGCGAGCCGTCCGAGCAGGGCGGCTGCGAGCGCTCCGCCGAGCGTCAAGGCCAGCAGCAGCCAGCGGACGTCGGCGATCGTCGCGTTCGTTCCGGTCAGCGGGCGCGCGGTCCGAATCAACCCGTCGCGCTCGGACGAGAGCGGCATCGTGTACAGCCGCATCGCCACGCCCTGGTAGCTGACGTCGCGAAAGTACGGTGGCGCCACCCCGGTTGCCACCGACGCGTCCAGGCCGATTGGCGGCACGAACCCTTCGAGACTCTGCGTGAGAGGCGTCTTGCCGGCCGTTTGCGCCGATAGTTCCTGCTTGGTTGCGGTTGTGAGGTTCGGGATGACCTGGACGTAGCCGCCCGCCCCGTCGCTGCTAAAGAGCGGCCCGGGCCCCGGCGGGTAGCCATGCGCGCCGGACTTTTCGGTCGACGCGCCCTTCCCCAACGGAGCCTTCGTCGACTGCAGCGTGTTCTCGACGTTCCACTTCGAGGCGACGCCGGCGGCCGATTGAATCAAGGAGGCGTCGAGCTGTTGTTGCAGGTTCGAGCGCACCGCGAAATAGATGACCGACGACGCGATCGCCAGCGCGATGAACACCGCGCCGCCGCCAGCGACCGTCAACCGCCCACGTAGGCTCACGGCTCTCGCAGTGCGTAGCCGACCCCGCGCACCGTGTGGATCAGGCGCGGCTCGCCACCCGCCTCGGTCTTTCGTCGCAGGTAACTGATGTAAACCTCGAGTGGATTCGACGTCGGCCCGAAGTCATAGTTCCAGACCCGCTCCACGATCACCTCCCGCGTCAATACCTGACGCGGATGGCGCAGGAACAGCTCCAGTAGCGCGTACTCCGTCCGCGTCAATTCGAGCCTGCGTTGACCACGGGAAGCCTCTCGCGTCTGCCGATCGAGCGAGAGCCCAGCGAACCAGAGCGGCGCATCCTCACCCGCCGGACGCGTCCGCCGCAGGAGCGCCCGCACGCGCGCCAGCAGCTCTCCCAAGCCGAACGGCTTCACTAGATAATCGTCCGCGCCGAGGTCCAGGCCGCGGATCGTGTCCTCCTCCGAGTCGCGCGCCGTCAGGAACAGGACCGGCGTCCGGTTTCCCGCCGCGCGCAGGCGCCGGCAAACCTCGAAGCCGTCGAGGTTGGGCATCAGGACGTCCAGCACGACCGCGTCGAACCCCACCTGCCCCAGTCGTTTCAACGCCGCGAGACCGTCGGCGGCGGTCGTGACACTGTGGCCCTCGAGCTCGAGAGCCGTCTCGACCGCCTCGCGGACATCCGGATCGTCGTCCACGACGAGCACGCGCGCACCCCGAACATCGGTCGACTCCATCAGCGCTCCTTCACCCCCGGCCTCCACCCCTCGGTGACCGCGGCGAATCCATCGACATAGCGTATGCGGATGCGCAGGCACGTCACGGCCAGGTGTTGAAGCGCCACAACCTGAAGTGGAGCAGCGCAACCTGAGCACGCGGCGCTCGAAGCTGAGAGATTGCTTAAGGATTGATGAGATGCCCGGCGGCGATGGCGAGCCGGTAACACCGCGCGGCGTTCGTGCAATGAACCTCCCGATGACATCCTCACCGACCCTCCCAGCGCCGGCCGTGTCCAGCGACGCCTCGCTGCTCGCCGCCGCGCGCCACGATCCCGACGCGTTCGGGGAGCTGTATGAACGCTACGCCGAGGCGGTGCACGATTACTTCGTGCGTCGCAGTGGCAGCCGGGCGACGGCGCTCGACCTCACGGCCGAGACGTTCGCCCAGGCGTGGCTTGTCCGCGCCCGGTTCCGTGATGAGGCCAATGGCTCGGCTGCGCCGTGGGTCTATGGCATTGCGCGCAACGTTCTGTTGATGTCGATCCGCCGCGGCGCGCTCGAGCGACGTGCCACCGAGCGGCTCGGATTGCGAGAGCGGCTCGAGCGTCCGCAGAGCGTCGAGGATCCGGTGCCCGAGGGCACGTGGGCCGATGGAGCCGACGAGCTGCTCGACACCCTGCCGGCGGATCAGCGCGAAGCCGTGCGCCTGCGCGTGCTGGAGGACCTGGAGTACTCGGACGTCGCTCGCGCGCTCGGCACCACCCCCGCGGCCGCGCGCGTTCGCGTCCACCGCGGGCTGAAAGCCCTGAAGCGCCATCTGACCCCATTCAAGGAGAACCGAACATGACCCGTCTCGATTTCGATCCCGATCTGGAGCGCCTGGGAGAGGCGCTGCGCGCCAGCACTGCCACCGACCTCGCCCGCCAGCACCAAGCCACGCACGCCAATCGACAGGAGCCGCGTCGAGCCCGTCTGCCGCGTCCGCGGGTTCTCGCGGGCGGGACGCTAGGTCTGGCGGGTGTCGGCGCGGCGCTGGTGCTAGCCCTGGGCGGGACTGCGGCAACGACGCCGGCGTTTGCCGTCACGAGGGCGAGCGACGGCTCGGTGTTGGTTCAGTTGAACTACCAGACGGACCAGAACCTTCCTCAGGTAGACCAGAAGCTCGCCGCCCTGGGGACCCACGAGCAGATCGGGATCGCGATGGCGACCGGCCCGGCTCCCACCAGCGGCCCGGTGACCTGTAAGCCGGCGCCGGGCGCGTCGAGCACGTCAGGGCCACCGGTGAAGGTGCTCGTGGGCGCGAACGGCACGGAGGTCATCAGCCAGGGCGGGTCCGCTGGCAACACCGCTGAGGGCACCTTCCACCTGGCCTCCTGCGGCGTGTATCCGGCTAACACCACTCTGTCGACGCTTCGCGGTTATTCCGGCAACAGTTGATCCGATGACCGTCACCGACGCCCGCCCCGCGCGGGCGTCGGCGACGACGAGATTGCCGGTCCGGCCCCCGGGTGATGTCGCGGGCCGGACCGCTGCTTGGTGGCCGTGGCTGCTTGTCGCCGCCGCGGTGTGCTGGAACCTCGTGAGTCTTCGCGCGCTCACGATCGGGGTCCCGTACCTCAACGACAGCTCGATGCACGAGCAGATGGTGCGGTTTGCGACCTCACAGCTGCGCGCCGGACACCTGCCGCTGACCAGCTGGTTCCCGTTCCTCGGTGAGGGGTCGCCGCAGTTCCTGCACTATCAGAGCCTGCCGGCGATCCTGACCGGCGCGGTTGGTTTGCTGACCGGGCCTGGCGTCGCTTTTCGCTGGTCGCTGTACCTGCTCTTGTCGCTGTGGCCGATCAGCGTCTATGTGTCGGCCCGCGCGTTCGGGGCGGGCAGGCCGGCGGCGGCAGCTTCGGCCGCGATGTCCCCGTTCCTGGTGAGCGTCACCGGGGTCGGCTACGAGCAGCACGCTTACGTGTGGACCGGCTACGGGGTATGGACGCAGCTTTGGGCGTCCTGGACTCTTCCGCTCGCGTGGGGCTTCGGCTGGCGAGCGACCCGCGATGGGTGCGGTTATTTCAAAGCGGTGCTGCTCACCGCGCTCACCGTCGCGCTTCATTTCGAGACCGGCTACTTGGCGCTCTCGGTGTTGCTCGTCTGGCCGCTCGTCGCCGGCAGGCCGCTCGCGACCCGATTGCGGCGAGCCGCGGTCCTCCTCGGCGGCTCGCTGCTCGCGTCGGCGTGGGTGATCGTCCCGCTTCTGGCGGAGCGGGGGTGGGCGGCAGTCAACGAGGCGCTTCAGAACACCGGACTCGTCAACGGGTACGGCGCGCGTCAGGTGCTCGATTGGCTGGTCTCGGGGCAGCTGCTCGACCACGGCCGGCTGCCGGTCGTCACCGTGTTCGCGGCCCTCGGGTTCGGATTGGCATGGCTTGCGTGGTCCTCGGACGCCAACGCCCGCGCCCTGCTGGTCGCGCTCGCCGTGTGCCTGGTGTTCGCGTTCGGGCGCACGACGTTCGGGTCGCTCGCCGATCTGATCCCGGGCAGCGCCGACCTCTTCTTCCGCCGCTTCATGATGGGCGTGCAGCTCGTCGCACTGCTGCTCGCCGGTCGCGGAGCGGCGTGGCTGGCGGCCGGGTGCGTCCGGCAGCTCGAAAGCCGAGTCCGGCGCTGGCCGCCCGGCCTGTCCCTGGCCGCTGTGCTCGTTGCAGCGATCGCCGTGCTCGCGCCCGCGTGGCTTCAGCTCGGTGCCTACGACCGCTACGACAGCGCCGCGATCACCGCCCAGCGCCGCGCGGACGACACCGAGGGCGCCGAGCTCGATCGCCTCGTCGCAGTGATCATGCGCACGGGCCGCGGGCGGACATACGCCGGCATGCCGTCCAATTGGGGCGCGCAGTTCACGGTCGGTTCCGTCCCGGTCTTCAAGTACCTCGAGAGCCGCGACGTCGACGAGGTCGGCTACACGTTGCGCACGGCCTCGCTGATGACCAACCCCGAGTATTACTTCGATGAGCGCAACCCGAGCGACTACCGGCTGTTCGGGGTCAACTACCTCATCATCCCCACCGGCTCGAGACCTCACGTCCCCGCCCGGCTCGAGCTCCGGGCCGGCCCCTATTCGCTATGGACGCTCCCAGGCGCCGGCGGCGTCCTCGACGCCGGCATGATCGTCGGCACGCTGTCGGCCGGCCGCAGCGACACCGGCACGCGCAGCATCCCGGTACTGAACTCGCGGCTCGCGCAGGACGGCGACTACCTTCGCATCGCGTACGGTCAGGCCGGTGACCCCGAACCCCGGCTACCGCGACCGTCGCCCGCGAGGCCGGCCGGCACGGTGCTCGCGGAGTCCGGCAAGCTCCAACAGGGATTGGCGGCGGCCGGCGTGCAGATGAGCCGAGCCGGAGTCGTTGTGCTCAGCGCATCGTTCGACCCTGGCTGGACCGCGACGGTCGACGGACGACGGCAGCGCACCGAGATGGTGGCGCCGGCGCTCGTCGCCACCACTGTCCCCGCGGGCGCGCACCAAATCATCTTCAGCTTCCGCGGATGGCAGGACTACCCACTCCTGGTCGCGCTCGGCGCAGCCGCGCTGGTAGCGCTCGCCTATACGGACATCAGACGCGCGCGATCCCGGCGCATCGCTAGGGCCGGGCGCTAGTCAGCCCACCAGCCGCGCTTGCCCTCGACGTCGTCGCGCGGAACCTCGCCGAGATTGGGCGCGCCGTACACGATGAGCTCAAGGCCTTCCGGCCCGGCTTCGTAGCCTCGCCAGGTACCGGGCGGGACGCGCACCACGTCCCACTCCTGGACCTCCACGATCTCCTCGTCGAGCTTCATCCGCCCGCTGCCGCGCACGACCACGTAGACCTCCTCCTGCCGCTTGTGAGTGTGGCCGTATGGGAAGCGATAGTCAGGCGGGACGCGCTGATAGCTCAGACCGGACTGCTCAAGCTCGAGCGCCCGGCTTGCCGAGCGGAACTCGAGGTCTGGCGCGCCGTCGAATCTATGCCCGAGATCCTCCAGGTCCGCCCTGAGATTCTTGAGCGTGAACGGCACCCCCGAAATCTAACCGCTCAGAACCGGTGAGCCTCGAGCCACTGGACGGAGTCTGGGTCTACGCCTACGCGCTTGTCGGCCGGTCAGGCTTGCATGCGCTTGCCGGCCGCCTTGGCGGCTTCGGCGTCCTCGTAGACGCTGAGCGAGAAGGCCTTGCCAGTCTGGGGATCGCGCAGATGGAAGCCGGCGACCGTCTACCTGGCGTTCCCCACCAAGGCACGGGCCGCACGCTTCCATCGACCCGGACCGCCTCGCGGAAACGCTGTTCGCGTTCGCCGCAAACGGATCTCCGTACCTGAGGCTGACCGAACAATGCGGCTGGACAGAACAGCAATACGCAACCGCGATCTGCGCGATCCTCGCCGCACTCCTCGACGACGCGACGAGCGGACCACAGCCCTGCGTGCCGAGCCCGTCGAGAGTCGCTCCGGGTAGGCGGAGACTGAGTGCCCAAATTACGCTAGGATCGGTCTCCGAGGCAAGGCGGCGGGACTGTGGCTGTTCGGCCGGCGTGCTTCGATCAACCAGGAGCTTGCGCCCGTGGCGGCCCTTTGGCGGCCGTGGGGGTTGCGCCAAGTACGTAAACCCCAGCATCGGAGCGCTTATCTTGCTTCCATCGGATTCCCGGCGTGTGCGTGAAGCGCTCACCGCCTACGCGCAACCGTCGCTCGGGCGAAGCGTGTTCGACATCGTCACCTCTGTCGTTGCGTACCTGGCCGTATCGGTCGTGATGTATCTGGTACTTGACATCTCGTATCTGCTGGTCCTGGCGCTGACGCTTCCCGCCGCCGGGTTTCTGGTGCGGACGTTCGTCGTGTTTCACGACTGCGCGCACGGGTCTTTCCTGCCCTCCAAGCGCGCCAATGCCAGCGTCGGCCGATTGGCGGGCCTGTTCGTGCTGTCGCCGTTTGAGCGCTGGCGCCACGATCATGCGATTCATCACGCGACGTCGGGAGACCTCGAGCGTCGTGGCGTGGGGGACATCATCACGCTGACCGTCGCCGAATACCGGGCGCGGGGGTGGCGAGGTCGTCTCGCCTACCGCGCGATACGCAACCCGGTCGTCATGTTCGGGCTCGGCCCGGTGATTGCGATGATCGTCGGCCCCCGCATCGCGACCCGGGCACAGCGACCGCGGATGCGCCACAGCGTGCTTGGCACGGATATCGTGCTCCTCGCGATCGTCGGCGGGTTGTGCTGGTTGATTGGGTGGCAGAGCTTCCTGCTCGTCTGGGCACCTTCGGCGATGATCGCGGGCTCGGTCGGGATCTGGCTCTTCTACGTACAGCATCAGTTCGAAGACGCCTACTGGCAGTCAGCGGATGATTGGAGTTACTCTGATGCGGCGCTCCGGGGAAGCTCCTACCTGAAGCTGCCCAAGGTCATGCAGTTCTTTACGGGCAATATCGGGCTGCATCACGTCCACCATCTGAACGCACGGATTCCGAACTACAACCTGCAACGCGCTCACGACGAGAACCCGATCTTCCACCAGGTTCCGACGCTCTCGCTGTGGGATGCGTTCCGTACTGTCCGGCTCAAGCTGTGGGACGAGGAGCGCGGAAAGCTCGTCACGTTCGCGCAAGCGAGCCTCAAGCAGCCCGTAGGCGTGGCGAGCGCCGGATCAGGGCCCGCCGATATCGCTGCTCGGCCGGCTAGCGCGCGGACGTAGCGGGCAAAGCCGCCGGACGCCCCCGCCTCGACCCCGTGAGCGGGGTAAGGACGAGCAGAGCGGCCGTCGGGGGTCCGCAGCGGGTAACCCGGCCGCGAAGGCGGATCTCCGGGTTGGCGACCGTGCGTAAATCGAAGGTCATTGACGCCTCGGCACCGGCCATCGCGAGCTCGATCAGCAGCGCCACCTCGTCGTTGTCGCATTGGCCGTTGTCGAAGATCAGGAGCTCCTCGAGGGGGATGCCGACGCCGGCTGGCTCATCGACTGACAGCACGATCTCGGCACGGCGTGAGACCGCCTGGACCGCGAGCTGCCGATCGAGGATCAGAAACGGCGTGTCGTGGCGCGGCTCAGCCCCCGCAGGCGCACGCAGGACCACCCCCATGTGACAGCGCATGCAGACCCGGTGGGCCCGGACACGCCAGGGGCCCATCGGCGGATACCCGCAGTAACTACAGAACGCGCGGCTTGAATCGGAGGACGACGCGTGCGGCATGACCAACTCCCGTTACAGGGCAGATGTTGTCTTTGCAACACCCCCACAGGCCGCCAATGGCCGCCGCGAGCGCGCCTCGTTCTCCGCAGTGATGCTTGGTTGCCCCGCCCGCGGACGCGACCGCCAGACCTCGGCAGTCGAGGCTACTCCGATCCTGACCGAATACAAGCCGACTACAGACCCCCTGGTCGGGTAATCTCGCCGGGTCTCGCGGTTCGAGATCGGGGTCGCGCCACCAAGCGGAGCCTCAGGCAGCGAAGCACCCAGCACCAGTGAGCAACACAGCACGCAGGACAGCACCAGGAGGCGGGAGATGAGCGACCGCGGAGCCGGCGAGCCGGAGCTTCGGCCGCTTTCCGGCGGCAAGTTGCTCTCCGAGATCACCAACCGGATCGTCGCGCTGATGCGTGAGCACTACGGACGTGGACCGATCAAAGCCAAGACCTACGTGCTCGACAACCTGATCGTGTGCGTGCTCTCGGACGGGTTCACCGCGATCGAGCGCACCATGATGGAAGGCGGCGAGCCCGAGCGTGTGCTCGAGATGCGCCGCGACTTCCAGCGCATGATGAAGGTCCGCTACAGCGAGATGATCGAGCAGCTGACCGGTCGCCAGGTGCTCGCGTTTCTCAGCCAAGCGCACATCGAGCCCGATCTGACGGTCGAGATGTTTCTGATGGACGGACCGGTATCCGGGTTCGGCGCACTCGAGCTCGTCGAGCCTGGCTCCGCAGAAACATAGGACCCAGATGGGTGAGGTCAACCCAGAGGAGTCGCTCGAGATCGGTGGAGGCGTGTTCAAGCGACTCGGTGACTGCACCGGCTCGGAGATCGAGTCCGCGATCGGTTTGATTGCCCAAAGGCGGATCGACCGCGCATGGATCGCCGAGCAGGCGGGCGGATCCGATGGGGGTGAGCTGACGATAGCCCGGCGCTTCTTCGCGAACGCGACGGACGCCGAACGGGACCTCATCGCGTATTGGCAGATGGTCAAGCTCGTCGAGGAGGCGAATCTGCGCTACGGGGACCGGAGCGACGCTTGACGCCGGGCCAAGTCCGACGTCCGCCTGCCGTCCATGGCGGTTCGCGGCCAAGCAGCGCCCCGCCGCGGAGTTGCGTTTGGCAGCCCCAGGATTGGCGCCCAAAGCAGCCACGGGACCGGGCCGCCACGCGTAGCCTGCGCCGAAGCGGATCATCCGTGTAGCCCAATCCCCGAACGCCAGGACCAGCACAGGCTACGGCTCGGAACCTATGCGAAATCTGCAGCCCCGCCGTGTCTTCTCAAGGTCCGGGGCATGAGTGCCGATTCCGAGAGTGTCGAGAAAGGCTAACTCGTCGTGAGGCGGGGGCGCAAAGCCAGGGATCTCAGGGTTCGAGATGGCCCAGCTGCCAAATGATCTATAGGAGATCGTGCGCCATGGATGGCTGCCCTGCATGGAGGTTCAGCCTTGTCTGCTTTCGTCCGCTCACGTCTGCGCGTCGTCGTCCCTGCTGTCACGGCGCTCGTGTGCATCGCGGTGCTTGCCGCTCCCGGCGTCGCATTCGCGTCGTGTCCCACCCAGCCGGTCAGCACTCCGTTCTCGCAATGGGGTGACAACAACAGTTACTTCCTCGCCCCGGGAGGCTCGTTCGAAGGAAGCGCCGATCAGGTCGGCTGGACTCTGTCCGGCGCGAGCCTGACGCAGGGAAATGAGCCGTTTTACGTCAACGACAGCAGCGACACCCAGTCGTTGACCATTTCGGGGGGAGGCCGCGCCACATCCCCCTACTTCTGCGTCGACAACACGATGGGGTCCCTCCGGTTCCTCGCGCAGGAGACCGCGCCCGGCGGCGGTCTCCACGTGCACGCGCTGGTGCAGACGAACGATGGCGTCGAGACCGTGCCGATTGCCCGTCTCCTTGATGGCTCGATGCCGTCCTGGGCGCCCACTCAGCCGATCACTGGGGACACCTCCGGCCTGTCGGACGACCAGACGCTGATGGTGGCGCTGGAATTCACCGTGCCTAACCCGGCCGCGAGCTGGCAGATCGACGACGTGTTCATCGATCCTTACCGCTCCGGCTGAGCCGGGCTGACATCGAGCGCGGATCGAGGATCAGGTGGAGCGGACCGCCTTTGAGCTGGAGCGTCACGAGGACGTCACCCAGTCGGCGACCGAGCAGCTGCTCGAGCGCAGCTGGGGGCGGCGCGAGCGCCGGGCGTCACAGCGCGAGCTGGTCGTCGACGCGGTCGCGGCGGCATTGTTCGTGGCGGTGGCCGCCGCGCTTCTGCTCGCGGCTGGCGGAACCCGGCCTCACGCCGGGCAGGCCGGGCCGTTCTCCGGCACGGCTGTCCTCCTGGTCGCCGTCTACGCGCTGGTCGGACGTATCGAGTTCGCCGTTGGCGCAGGCTATGTCGTCCCCACCCAGCTCATCCTCGTTCCGATGCTGCTGGTCCTGCCCCCCGCCGCCGTCCCCGCCGCGGTGGGCGCCGGGATGGTGCTCGGGAACACCGTCGACTGGACCTTTGGGCGTGTGCCCCCGCGCCGGGTCCTGTCGGCGGTCCCCGACGCGTGGCACGCAGTGGGCCCAGCGGTGGTCCTGCTGCTGGCCGGGTCGCCCACGATCGGGGTCGGTCAGCTGCCGCTGCTGGCGCTGGCGATCGCCGCGGGATGCCTCTTGGATCTCACCTGCTCGCTCGCGCGCATGCGGCTCACAGGCGTGGTGCCCGAGCTCGACGTGCAGATCCGCGTCATCGCGCTCGTCTGGACGGTCGACCTGTGCCTCGCGCCGCTTGGCTTCCTCGCCGCGATCGCCACCCGCGAGCGCCCAGCCGCGATCCTGCTCGTGCTGCCGCTGGTGTTCCTGCTCTGGCTACTGGCACGCGACCGCAAACAGCGGATCGACAAGGCTCACCAACGGCTCAAGCTCGTCGAGCAGGAGCGGGTCCGGCTGCAGTCCGCCGTCCGGCGCCTCGGCGACGCCTTCGCGGCCAAGCTCGAGCTAGGCAGCCTGCTCGAGATTCTCCTGCACGGCTCGATCGAGGCGCTCGATGCCGCCGCCGGCCGGCTCGAGCTGGGGGGCGGGTCTGCGCCCGTTCGGGTATCGGTCGGCGTCGAAGGCTGGCTCGACGCGATGAAGCCCGAACCCGGAGACGCTCCAGGCCTCGAGAGTCCCATCCAGGTCGGACAGGCCGGTGTGTGGCGCCTGAGCGTGCCGATGCTGATCGCCGCATCGCGGAACGAGCTCGTGGGCTCGCTGTGGCTGGTCCGCGCCGGGCGCGCATTCGAGGAGGATGAGATCGCCCTGATAACCGAGCTCGTCGGTAAGGCCGAGCTCGCCGCGGCCGAGATCATCGCCCACCAGGCGATCCGCGAACAGGCCGTAACCGATCCGCTCACGGGCCTGGGCAACCGTCGCCGGCTCACCGCCGATCTGCGCACGGCCTTCGGTGAGGATGGAGAAGCCGTCGGTTCATCGCTGCTTCTCCTGTTCGACCTGGACGGCTTCAAGGCGTACAACGACATCTTCGGCCACCTGGCCGGAGACGAACTGCTGGGGCGGCTCGGACAGAGGCTGAGTCGTGCCGTACACGGCGTCGGTAGCGCCTACCGCCTGGGCGGCGATGAGTTCTGCGCCCTCCTCGACCTGACCGGCACCGACCCCGACACGCTGATCTCGGCCGCGGCTGTCGCCCTGACCGAGACCGGGGCCGAGTTCACGATCACCGCGTCGCTGGGCGTCGTCCTCTTGCCGCAGGAGGCGCAAGACCCCTCGCGCGCGCTGATGCTCGCCGACGAGCGGATGTACGCCAACAAGCGGGGCCGCTCCACCGGCGCGGGCTACCAGGCTAGCGAAGTCCTACTGCGCACCATGCGCGCCAAGCAGCCTGAGCTCGATCAGCACGCCGGCTACGTCGCTCAGCTCGCATCGCGGGTCGCCCGCCGGCTCGGCGTCACTGGCGAGGCGCTCGACGACATCCACCGGGCCGCTCGGCTCCACGACATCGGCAAGGTGGGCATCCCTGACGCGATCCTCAACAAGAGCAGCGATCTCACCGATAGCGAGTGGGAGTTCGTCCGCGACCACACTATCCTCGGCGAACGGATCCTGCAGGGCGCTCCGGCGCTGCGGCCGATCGCGCGTCTCGTCCGCGCGAGTCACGAGCGCTGGGATGGAACGGGCTATCCCGATCGGCTGCACGGCGAGGAGATCCCGCTCGGCGCCAGGATCGTCAGCGTCTGCGACGCCTATGAGGCGATGACCAGCAACCGGGCGTACCGCCCGGCCGTCTCGCCCGAGATCGCCTACCAGGAGCTCCAAGACGGCGCCGGCGGGCAGTTCGACCCCGCCGTCGTCGACGCTTTCCTGGCCGTCATCGCAGACGGGGCGGACGACGGCCCGGTCGACGCGGCGCACACCGCTGCGGCCCAGGTCCGGACGCTGCTCGCAGCAGGCTCCGCGTCGCAAGCGGCATAACCGGTCGATTGAGTCCACAGCAGCCGGCGGTTACGACGCGTCGGAGCTGGGCTGACCCAGCTCTTTCCGACACTCGACCCTTGCCATGACTCGCCAGACTTGCGGATGTGTTGCTTATGCAGACCGGCGATCTTGGAGGGGATGTTCGAAGCCGAGAAGCAGTTCCGCAAGGTGATCGGCCACACCGACCTCCCGCGCCTTAGAATCGCGCGGCTCATCGCGCTCGCAATAGGGCAAAGCGGAACAGCGCCGGGCTCGAGATTGCCCGTCGTTCGGCTCGAGGCGCTGAAGTGCCGCGCGCTAACTCGTGGGCAGGGATGGCGGAGGGGCCAGGTCCTCGGGGTCGTCCACCATGACAAGGACCGCCTCTACGGCGGTCAACTCCAACAGTCGCTGGATGGCCTTGCGCCCTCGTACGACAGCGAGGTTGTGCCGGTTCTGGTGCGCATAGTCGTTCTGGCGGATCAGCTCGTGAAGTCCCCTCGCGTCCATGAACGTTAACCCGCGGAGATCCAGGACGACATGACGCACGCCATCTGCCTCGGGTGCGAGGCCGTCAAGCACCTCGGCAGCTTCCGAGACCGAGGCAATGTCCAGTTCGCCCCGCAGTTCGACTAGTGCCGTCCGCCGGTGAGTTCGAGCCTCAACTTCAAGGATGTCAGACGCGTGCGTGCGTCCGGAGGGTTCTGGCTGGGACATATGAGCCCCTTCTCGTTCCTCTGTAGATGCTGCGCGCGGGGGCAGAAGAACGGAGAACCCGGAGCGATACATCAACCATACTCCCCTAAGGTGAATCGGACCGGATTTGCGGAAAGTCCGACGAGGCAGCCGATGTGCCGACCCACTCAGCAAATTTGAGCCTCGCTGCCCATATCGCCGCCAATCGGAGTACAGTCGTACATGAGCTGGCCCTGCGGCCAGGATTCTCACCCCAGGCCCGAATGCCACCGACGGCGCAATCTGCGCCACAAGGCGAGAGGCGTGGGCCACTGGTTTTGACTGCGGGGCCGGTGCCGTGCTTCTAGGCGTTAACCCCACCGGCTCGGTCGGCGCGTGTCAGTCTGGTTGACCGCGCGGCGGTTCTAGCCCTCTTCCGTCCGCGGATCCGAGAGAGACGAGAAGGCTTGAAGCTCATGGCGCGGACAGAACATGATCGGGCAGCGAGTAGGCGAGGCGGGTTGACTTACGATCGCGGATCGCTGCGGCTCTCGTCGTCAGTTGACGCCCGACGACGACTGAACACAGAGATTAGTGAGATCGAAAAGGAGACAGCGATGGCAGTCAAGCAAAAGGTGACCGTATCGGTGCAACCGACGGCGCGCCGGCCGAGTTCCGCCGAGCGTCGCGCAGCGCAGATCGCGACCGTTTCGACGGAGCAAGCGGAGCTCAAGCGTGAAGCGGCGGAGCGCCGCGCCAAACGCGCAATGAACAGCAACGCCCCGGCGGCATCCATGCCGCGCAAATCCGCAACCGCACGGCGCCGCAACGCTCGCTGATCGGCTCGCGCCTCGTCCGGTAAATCAAGCTAGTTCGCGAGCTCGTGGGCGATCCTCGCGGGCTGCCGATCGCATGGCGCGCGGACAAGCACGTCGCTGATGGCGCCCGCATAGCTGGCGGCCACGCTGGGCTAGCAGACCTCCGCCACGTCCTTGCCCTCGACGCCGGCGTCAGTGTCCCGGCGGGTGCCGGACGGCTCGCCAAAACCTGCGCGGTGTCGCTCTCGCCGAAGCCGGGGCGGCGGTTATTCGTCGCCGGTGCCGGGGTTGCTCGGTGCTGGGTCGACGAGCTCGAGTGCGCCGAATCCGACTAGCGGCCCGTCCATCAGGAAGATCTCGATCGTGAGGTCGGGTTCGACGTGGGCTTGGCTGAGGAACGCGAGCACTTTGCGGCCGGTGAGCGCTTCGATCATTTCGGTGTAGCGCTCCTTCATCATCCGTTGGAAGTCGCGGCGCATCTCGAGTACGCGGTCGGGTTCGCCGCCTTCCATCATCGTGCGCTCGATCGCGGTGAACCCGTCCGAGAGCACGCACACGATCAGGTTGTCGAGCACGTAGGTCTTGGCTTTGATCGGTCCACGTCCGTAGTGCTCGCGCATGAACGCGACGATCCGGTTGGTGATCTCGGCCAACAGCCTGCCACCAACGAGCGGCGTTACGGCGCGATCCTCTGGCCCGGGGTCGCTCATCGCCGACGTCGTCCTGCTCTGCTGTCTGGGCTGCTCACTGGTGCGAGTTCTCCGCCGTTTGAGCCTGCGCGCCCGAAGCGGACACACGGCTCAACGCCAACGCACGCTGAGCCTACCCGAACGCGGTTTCTTGGAACACTTGTATTCGGTTGGGATCGGAGTAGTGTCGGCCCGGTTGAGGTTTGGCTGCGCCGCCCCTGGGCGGGGCAGCCAGGCATCAGCGCGGAGCTAGAGAGCGCGCTCGCGGCGGCCGATGGCGGCATGCGGGGGTGGTTAAAGCAACAACATCCACCTCGTGCAGGAGCTGGCATGCCGCGCGCCACCAAGCCGGATTTCGATGAAGCGTTTGCAGTACCGGTGGGGCAGTGGCGTCTCGCTTCGGGTGGCGATCGGTGAGCACGGCTGGCCACGGCGACCATGGCGATGGACCGTGATCTGCCGGTCCGCCGGTCAGCGCCCAGATGGCCGGGCTCGCGTGGCCGGGACGCGTCGCCCTAATGGCGCTACGGCCGCTATCAATCCTGGTTGGTCGCGCTCGGCGCTGAACGCTGTCGGCGGCTGGAAGCACGGCCTACTGATCACGGACTTTGCTCGCTTCGTCAACTCCGAGATCGCGCTGCTGTGCGAGTGGCAAGGGGCAACCACCCACGGGGATCTCCTGGTCGGGTCTGGGGGCACCTACGAGGAGATCGCGCGAGCGCTCGAAGGAGGGTCCGTCGGCCGCGCGCTGCACCTCCCGCAGCGCGCGGCCCTCGAGCCGCTCGACCCATTCTCGGGCGCTTGCCATGTGGGGAGTGGGATCCCTCCGCGGTCTCGGACGCGGGGTGCCGCATGACGGCGTCGGCGTTCAAGCCCCCGGATTCGCAACGATCGATCTCCTTGCGGATTCCTGGGGGTAACGATGCACCCACCCGGGCCCGCAGGTGGGTGCACGCACAGCTCGCGGGTTACATTCCTGCCACGACAGCGTCAGATGCTGCGCTGCTCGTCAGTGAGCTCGTTACCAACAGCGTGGTCCACGCAAACGTCGGCCCTCGCCGAGCGCTGACCGTGGAGCTGACAACGCTCGATGATCGAGTTCGAATCGCCGTCACCGACCCAGGCTCACACCTGAGACCCTGCATTCGCCCCGCTGACCCCGAAACGCCGGGCGGCCTTGGGCTGTTAGTCGTCGACGAGCTCTGCGAGACATGGGGAGTCTGGCAGGAACTCGGACCTACCTGTGTCTGGTGTGAACTCCTGCTCGACAGATCCCCGCCCTCGGGGTGACTGCGCCGGTGGCAAACGCGCATAGGCTTAGGGCCGTTCAAGCGCGAGGCGCTCGCCGTGCGTGACCGCAGCGAGGCGTTCATCCTCGAGCCGCCGGGCGGGGACCCGACGGTCGGCTCGGCGATCGCGGTGGCCGATCCGGTGCCCGGATGAGAGTCTCAGGGAAGGAGACCGCGCCGCCCGCGGTGGCGCTCGCCGGACAGCCTGGCGCTTTGTTGGAGTCGCTGTCGCGGGTTCTCCCGTCGTTGGCGCGCCGCGTGCTCGCCGCCGGTGACGCTGATCGCCAGCGCATCGAGCGAGATCTCCACGACGGACTTCAGCAACGTCTGACCGGGCTGCGGATTCGGCTCGCGCTCGCTGCTGAGAGCTTTCAGGAACGCGGCGACACGGACGCCAGCGCGGCATTGAACGGTTTCGGAGAGGAGGTCCAGCAGGCCATCGAGGAGGTCCGTGCATTCGCGCGTGGTCTATATCCGCTGCTGCTGGCCTCCGAAGGACTCGATGCGGCACTGGTCTCCGCCAGCCGTTACGCCCCCGCGCCGATCACGGTCTCTGCACGCGGGATACGCCGCTGCCGGCCCGAGGTCGAGAGCGCGGTCTACTTCACCTGCCTCGCAGCGATCGACAATGCAGCCAAGCATGCCGGACCGGCCGAGGTTTCCGTGCGTGCCTGGGATACCGCCCAAGCGCTGCACTTCACGGTCTGCGACACCGGCTGCGGGTTTGACCCAAGCCGGACGCCGAGAGGAGCCGGACTGAACAACATGTACGACCGCATCGCTGCCGTCGGCGGCACCCTGGCCCTTGACTCGCGACCATCGCACGGAACGCGGCTACGCGGCCGCGTTCCGGACGCCTGGCCGGCCGCAGCCGCACGACGGCGACCCCCCGGCTATCGAGCCCCTCCGCCCGCCGATCTCGACGGCCTCTCGGCATAACCCGGGACCTCGGCACAAGCCGACGAGCGCCGCGGCGGCGAAGCACCCTCGCCGGTACCAGCAGGC
>CAWGJE010000010.1:0-49577 GCA_963822855.1 uncultured Solirubrobacterales bacterium
AGATGCTCAAGCGCCTGGAGCTTGATGTCCGACCTCAGCTCCGCACTGATCCGGCCGTGCGAGATGCGGTGGGCGTCGCTCTTCATGTACGTCTTGAAGCTCTCGCGATCGGTCCAGCGGCTGACCATGATCAGCTCGCCGGCGTCCCGGTCGTTCTGCCACACCTCGAGCCCGAGAAACCCGGACGCGTCGTCGACGAGGTGAACGCGGTCGCGGAACGCGGCGACCAACTCGGGCGCACGGTCGGGCGCGACGCGCAGCCGTGACATCGACACGTACACGCCGCAGACCATAATCCCGACGTCGCCGGTCGTGCGCCGAAAATTTCGCGCACAGGCAGGCCTAAGAAGATTAAGATCGGCTCGTGGGCTCTGGATCGGGGAACAGGGTCGTTGCAGCGCTCCTCGCCGTCGTCCTGTGTGCGGCGTTCGGGGTCGTGCGGCTTGGCGGTGCCGCCGCCGTGGCGAATACCGCGGGCTGCGCGTCGCTTGGCCAGGCCGCGAACTTCGCGGTGTTCTCGCACGGTGCGTTCAACGCTTCCGAGTCGTCGGGAACGAGCGTCACCGGGCGAATCGCGGCCTCCGGCGACGTGACCCTGGACGGCGTCTCGGTCAACCCCGCCGCGGGCGACACCACTCCCACGATCGTCGCCGGCGGCAACTTCACGGGTGGTCGGACCACCGGGGCCGGCGGGACGGTCAACGGTGGCGTGACCTACGGGGGCGCCAGCAACGTCGCGCCGAACTTCACGATCAACGGCGGGCTCACCCAGGCCGCGCCACCGTTTTCGTTCGACTCCGAGTTCACGTCGCTCAAGGAGCTGAGCGCCTCGCTCGCCAACCTCACCCAGACGCCGGGAGCGACGGTGTCCCTCGCCTACGGCGCACTCACGCTGACCGGCACCGCGACCGGCCTGAACGTGTTCACGGTCGACGCCGCACAGCTCGCCCAGGCCGCCGGGATCGTCATCGACCTGACCCAGCCGGGCGCGACCGCGCTGATCAACGTGAACACCGCCACGATCCTCTCGATCGCCCCCATGTACATGAACGTGTCGGGCAGCGCCACGGCGGCCGGAATCATGTGGAACCTACCCCTCGCGACCGGATTCAACGTCACCTTCGGGGTCGCCTGGCAGGGCACGATTCTGGCTCCCAACGCCGACGTGACGGGCCTCAACCATCCGCAGCTGAGCGGGCAGTTGATCGCGGCCTCGGTGCCCGACTCGAGCTGGGTGATCAACCGGGTCAAGTACACCGGCTGCCTCCCGGCGCCTCCCGACAACACCTTGTCCCTTGCCCCTCTGTGTATCGATGCCAACGGCGTGCTGAACATGCGGTTGCGGAACATCGGCGATCAGACCCGGGCTATCACCTGGATCGACCTGACGGGAACCGATTCCGGCTCGTTCGACGTCCCGGCACACAGCGACTTCTTCTTCGATGTCCGGGGCGGCGGCGCCGGGAGCGTCATCCGCGCGACATCGGGGACGACCACGGTGCAGGCCAACGGCACCGGTGCGCATTGCCAGGGCCAGATCACCGTCCAGCTGGTGACCGAGGGCGACGCCCCGGCCGGTCAGACGTGGGACGTCCACCTCACCAACGGCGACAGCGGCAACGTGTCGAGCGTGCTGACGCTCGCCTCCGGCCAGTCGGAAACGACTACCGTTCCGGGCGGCTATGTGGGAGGACCGGCGGCGATCGACGAGGTCGTGGGGGGCGCTGCGTACACGATCTCGCTCGACGATCCACACGGCGCTCTGTCGACCTCGATCAGCCTCAACCCGGTCCAGATCCTCGACGGGCAGAACGAGTTCGTCACGGTCACGCTCGTGTACGGAACCGGAGGAGGACCCGGGACCGGGCCGCCGGTCGAGCCGCCCACCGGGCCCGAGCAACCGACGCTGCCACCTGGCGCACCCGACCCGCCGCTGGGGCCCGACCTGGTCGGCGGCACTTCGGGGGCCGACCTCGCGATCACGCACCAGGTCACGCCGGCGCGTCTTCCCGTCGGCGGCACGGTCGAGACCGTCACCCGCGTCACCAATCTCGGCCCCCAGGACGCCGAGGGAGTCGTCGCCCGCGAGATCCCGCAGTACCACCCGGAGCAGGCCAACAAAGTGGCGGACGTGCTGTCGCTGACCACCGCGGCCGGTACCTGCACACAGCGCCGGCCCGTGCGTTGCGCGCTCGGAACGCTCGTGCCGGGCGCCACCGTGACCATCCGCACCCGGACCCGGGTTCTGGTGGTCGCGGCGCTCCGCAGCATCGTGGTGGTGTCCTCGGATACGCCTGACACGAACACCGCCAACAACACAGCCGAGGCCAACGTCACGACGTTCTCGCACGCGAACGTCCACGCGCAGATCACCGCACCGCCCACCGCACGCGTGGCCGCGCCGCTCAGCTATCGCGTGTTCGCGACGCTCGGGCGCAAGTCGCAGGCGACCGCGCTTCGGCTGTGCACCCGGCCGCCGGCCAGCTTCGTCCAGGTCAAAGCCGAGGGCACATTCAAGTACCGCGGCGTCTACTGCCGTGACTACGGACACGTCCTGCCCGGCCGTTCGGTGAGCTTCCTCGTCTCCGCGTTCCCATCGGCGACCGGCCGGCTGACCCCCGACGCGCGAGCGACCGCGGTCGGCGCGCTCCACGAGTCCCGGGTGTCGGCCGTGATCGTCGTCGCCGGCGCGTCGGCCTGCCCGGCGGCGAAGCGACCCACCGCGCACGCGGCCTGCTGAGCGCGCCTCGCAAGCGGTCCCGCCGGCCGCCCGCGCGGCCGCGCCCCGAGCAGGCCTTCAGAGCGCGGGGCGACTAACGTCACGGTCTCCGCGGACGGCTGAACTCGAGATACGACCGATTGGAGACGAGCGATGGACTACGTGAACCTCGGCAGGACCGGCCTTCGGGTGTCCCGCGTGTGCCTCGGGATGATGAGCTACGGCCCGCATGAGAGCCGCGAATGGGCACTTGACGAGAAGGACGCCGAGCCGATCGTGCGCCGGGCGGTCGACGGCGGGATCACGTTCTTCGACACCGCCGATGTCTACAACGGCGGCGCGAGCGAAGTCATCACCGGCCGGCTGCTGCGCAAGCTTTTCGGAATGCGCGAGGAGTACGTGGTGGCGACCAAGGTCCACGGACAGACGATGCCGGGCGAGAACGGCCGCGGCCTCTCTCGCAAGCACATCATGGCCTCGATCGATGCCTCGCTGAAGCGCCTCGAGCTCGACTACGTCGACCTCTACCAGATCCACCGCTGGGATCCGCGCACGCCGATCGACGAGACGATGGACGCCCTCCACGACGTCGTCAGGGCCGGCAAGGCCCGGTACCTCGGCGCCAGCAGCATGTACGCGTGGCAATTCGCCAAGGCGCAATCGGTCTCGATCACACCGTTCGTCTCGATGCAGAACCACTACAACCTCGTCTACCGCGAGGAGGAGCGGGAGATGATCCCGCAGTGCATCGACCAGGGAGTCGGCGTGATCCCGTGGAGCCCGCTCGCGCGCGGTCTGCTCGCCGGCAACCGGACGCGCGGCGGTGAGCGCCTGACCACCCGTGCGAACACCGATCAGTTCGGGGACCTGCTCTACACACAACTCGACGTCGACTTCGAGGTGGTCGACCGGCTGCTTGAGGTGGCGGAAGCGCGGGGTGTTCCCAGCGCGCAGGTCGCCCTGGCGTGGCTGTTGCAGCGGCCCGGTGTGACGGCGCCGATCGTGGGCGCGACCAAGCTCTCGCACCTCGAGGATGCGCTCGCGGCCGAGCAGCTCACGCTGACCGACGAGGAGGTCGCCGCGCTCGAGGAGCCGTACGTCCCGCACGCGATCGCGGGGCATTCCTAGAGCCTGTCCGCAAAGATGGCCGCGCCTGACGCAACCACAGTCGACGCAGGCGGTCGCGAGGTCCGAGTGTCGAACCCGGACCGAGTGATCTTCCCGCCGACCGAGCGCACCGCCCCGGTCACGAAGCACGACATCGTCAACTACTACCTGGTGGTGAACGACGGGATCATGCGCGCGCTGGAGCACCGGCCGACCACGCTCGAGCGCTGGCCCAAGGGGGTGTATCCGGGCATGACCCTGTCCACCCGCGAGGGCCGCGTCGGCGACGCCTTCTACCAGAAGCGGATTCCGAAGGGCGCTCCGGGGTACGTGCAGACGGCGCGAATCGCGTTTCCCTCGGGCAGGAACGCGGACGAGGTCTGCCCGACTGAGATCGCAGTAGTCGCCTGGGCGGCGCAGATGGGCACGATCACGTTCCACCCCTGGCCGGTCCGCAGGGATGATGTCGACCACCCCGACGAGTTGCGCATCGACCTCGACCCACAGCCGGGCACCGATTTCGAGGACGCCGCGCGGGTCGCCGCCGGCGCGCGCGCGCTGCTCGAGGAGCTCGGCGTCATCGGTTTCCCGAAGACCTCGGGCGGCCGCGGCATCCACATCTACGTGCGCATCGAGCCGCGCTGGACGTTCACCGACGTCCGGCACGCAGCGATCGCGTTCGGGCGGGCGCTCGAGCGCCGTCTCCCCGACCAGGTCACGACCAGCTGGTGGAAGGAGGAGCGCGGCGAGCGGATCTTCATCGACTACAACCAGAACGCGCGCGATCGCACGATCGCCTCGGCGTACAGCATCCGCCCGAAGCCGGGCGCGACGGTTTCGGCGCCGCTGGACTGGGACGAACTTCCGCACGTCGTTCCCGAGGACTTCACTGTCGCGAGCATGCCGGCGCGGTTCGCCCAGGGCGGCGATCGCCACGCGGCGATCAACGACGTCGCGCATTCACTACAACCGCTACTCGACCTGTACGAGGCGGATGCGGCCGAGGGGCTCGGGGACATGCCCTACCCGCCCGACTATCCCAAGATGCCCGGCGAGCCGAAGCGCGTCCAGCCGTCGCGCGACCGCGACCGTCCGCGCCCGTGACCTAGGTCTTAGGCGTCGCCTGCGGGAGCTTCTTCGCGCCGCGCTTGATCACCGGGTTCGACGGCGGCGGTACCACCGGCCCGATATCGCCGTCGGGCGCCTCGTCGAGGTCGACGATCACCGGCGCGTGGTCGCTAGGGCCACTGCCCTTGCGCGCCTGGCGGTCGACCCACGCCGCCTTGACCCGCCCCGGCACGGTCCCGCCGGCGAGCACCAGGTCGATCCGCATGCCGAGGTCCTGGTGGAACATCCCCGCCCGGTAATCCCAATACGTGAACACGCGCTTGTCCGGCCAGTGATCGCGCACGACGTCGTGGAGGCCGACGGCTTCGAGGTCGGCGAGGGCGGCCCGCTCGGGCGGTGTGACATGGGTCTGCCCGACATACGCCTCGGGATCGAACACGTCCTCGTCGGTCGGCGCAATGTTCATGTCGCCGCACACGATCACGTCCTTCGGTCCGTCGGCAACGGCATCCCGCAGCGCAGCGAGCCAGGCGAGCTTGTACTGGTAGTGGTCCGAACCGGGTGTGCGGCCGTTCGGCACGTAAACCGACACGACGCGGACGCCGTCGCACGTCGCGGACACCGCGCGCGCCTCGGGATTCGGGAACCCAGGGGCTCCCGCGATCCCGTTGACGACATCGTCGAGCCCGACCCGAGACAGGATCGCGACCCCGTTCCACGCCGCCTCGCCGTGCGCCGCGAACGCGTAGCCGCGCCCGGACAGCTCATCGCTGAGCAACTCGTCGAACGCGTCGTCGGCGAGCTTGGTCTCCTGCAGACACACCACGTCCGGCTTGCGCTGATCGAGCCACGGAAGCAGCCGCGGCAGCCGCTGCTTGACCGAGTTGACGTTCCACGTCGCGATCCGCACCGACGCTACGGTAGCGGCACCCCTTGCGCATACGCGGTAAACCTCGGAGATCATGAGCAACGTGGACGAGGGACGGCTCGGGAACTATCGAGTCCCCGCTGGATGTTGCGATGAGCTGATCGACGACGACGGCTTGCCGCTCCCGCACGCGGCGACGCTGCTCGCCGCGCTCCGGCGCCTCGGAACCGAACGCCTCCAGGCCGCCGGGCGTCGACGCGACACGATCTTCATGCAGCAGGGGATCACGTTCGAGGTACCGACCGGCGACGGCGAGCGCCGCGACCGGGCCTGGCCGCTGGACCTCGTGCCCCGGGTTCTCACCGCGGCCGAGTGGACCTCGATCAAGCGCGGCCTGGCGCAGCGGATCCGCGCGCTGAACGCGTTCGTCGACGACGTCTACCACGCGCATGAGATCGTCCGGGCGGGGATCGTGCCGTGGTCGCTCGTCGTGAGCCGGCCCCAGTTCGCGCGGCCCGTGCACGGCGTCCGGCCACCCGGCGGCGTGTATTGCCACGTGTCGGGCTGCGACCTGGTCCGCGGCGGCGACGGCCGCTGGCGCGTGCTCGAGGACAACGTGCGCACGCCGTCGGGTATCTCGTACGTGATCGAGAACCGACGGGCGATGACCCGCCTGATGCCCGAATTGTTCGAGGGCCAGCGGATCCGCGCCGTCGACCACTACCCGTCGCTGCTGCTCGACGCGCTGCGCGCGGTTGCGCCGGGCGTCGACGACCAGGCCACGGTCGTGCTGTGGACGCCGGGGCCGATGAACTCGGCGTACTTCGAGCACGCGTTCCTGGCGCGGCAGATGGGGATCGAGTTGGTCGAGGCGGGCGATCTCGTCGTCCGCGACGCGGTCTGTTACATGCGCACGACGAGCGGGCTCCAGCGCGTCCACACGATCTACCGGCGGCTCGACGACGACTTCATCGATCCGCTCGAGTTCCGTCCCGATTCGCTGCTCGGGGTCCCCGGACTGGTGCGCGCCTACCGCGCCGGCACGGTCGCGATCGCCAACGCGATCGGCACCGGCGTCGCCGACGACAAGGCCGTCTACCACTACGTCCCCGAGATGATCCGGTTCTACCTGAGCGAGGAGCCGATCCTCGAGAACGTCCCGACCTATCTGCTGACCGACGAGCGCTTGCGCAAGCACGTGCTCGAACGCCTGCACGAGTTGGTGATCAAGCCGACCTCCGAGTCCGGCGGCAAGGGCGTGTTCATCGGCCCGCAGGCGAGCGCCTCCCAGCGCGAGCACCAGGCGCGGCTGATCTCCGACCAGCCCGAGCGGTTCATCGCGCAGGAACTCGTCCACCTCTCGACGGTTCCCACCCAAGCCGGCGACGGCCGACTGGTGCCCCGCCACGTCGACCTACGCCCGTTCGCCGTGTTCGGCGAGGAGATCCGGATCGTCCCCGGCGGCCTGACCCGCGTCGCGCTGAGCCCGGGCTCGATGATCGTCAACTCCTCGCAGGGCGGCGGCTCGAAGGACACGTGGGTGCTCGACGACGGCGCCTCGGTCGACCTCGCGCCGGGCACGCTGCCCGCACAGCGACCGCCACGGCTGCCCGACGTGCGCTACGGCGGCTGGCACGGACAGTCCCAGCAACAGCAACAGTAATGCTCGCCCGGATCGCGCACGAGCTGTTCTGGCTGGGTCGCGACCTCACGCGGGGCGAGCACACCGCGCGCACGCTCGACGGCGCCTTCCACGCTGACATCGCCGGCGCGCCCGGCGAGCGCAGCATCTCGCTCACCTGGGACGCGGTGCTGACGATCATCGGCGGGAAGCCGCCGATGCCAGGCGAGGACGCGATCGAGGTGACGGCGAGCGCACAGGTGCGACCGCTCGGCCGAGCCGAGACGACGCGGCTGCTCACGCTCGACACCAACAGCCAGGCGTCGATCGTTTCGTGCGTCGCCCGGGCCCGCGAACGCGGACGCATTCTGCGCGATGTGATCTCGACCGAGATGTGGGAGGCGCTCAACTCGTTCTACCTGGCGCTCGGGCGCTACGACCTGGCCGCCGCGATGCAGACCGGCCCGTACTCGGTTTACCAGGAGGTCAAGGAGCGCTGCGCGCTGTTCTGGGGCCTGGTCGACCGAACCATGCTCCGGGACGACGGGCGCGCCTTCCTCGAGGCCGGCGGCCGGATCGAGCAGGCCGACATGGTGCTGCGGATGCTGCTGGCCACGGTTCCGGCCGAGTCCGCACACGGCGGCCACGAGAGCGAGGCGATCGCGCTCCTGCACTCGGTCGGCGGGGCCCAGGCGTACCGGCGCGCCGTACGCGACGCGCCCACGGTCGTGCCCGTCGTCCAGTTCCTGCTCTACGACGGCTCCTACCCTGGCTCGGTCGCGTCATCGGTGGCCGCGCTGCGCGACGCGTTGTCCGACGCCGACGCGCACCCGCGCTCCTCGCCGCCGGTGCTACGCCTGGAACGGCTGATCGCCGACCTCGAGCTCCAGCGCCGGACGCCCCGTGGCACGCTGGGTTTAGGCGGGATACTCGGCCGGGTACAGGGAGAGCTCGAGCTGATCGACCGCGATATCGGGGACCGTTACTTCGCGATCGCAGCGATCGCCGCGGTCCATCTCTAGCCCGCGCCGTGATCTGAGCAGATGAACTTCGCGATCCGATATCTCACGCGCTACCAGTACGACGGCGAGGTCGTCGACAACCTGAACGCGCTCCGCGTCAAGCCGGCGGCGACCGGCCGACAGCGGTGCGACGAGTTCAGCGTCCGGCTCACGCCCGAGGTGCGGCTGCACCGCCACACCGACTACTTCGGCACGGAGGTCGTCGAGTTCGAAGTCTCGCGCCCGCACCGCGAGCTGACGGTCGATGTCCGCGCGCGTGTGACGACGAAGGCCCCGCCTGAGCCGCCCCACGCGACCTGGGACGCGCTCGGCGACCCGAGCTACCGCGAGTCCGGCGGTGAGTTCCTGCTCCAGACCGACGATGCCGCCGAGCACCCGTCGATGGTCGAGCTGCTGGCCACGACGCGGGCGGCCGCCTCACCGCTGTCGACGCTAGGTCTGATCTCGGAGCTGATCCCCGACCGGTTCGAGTACCGCCAGGGCGCCACCTACGTCGACTCGACCGTGCGCGACCTGCTGGACGGCGGTGCCGGCGTGTGCCAGGACTTCGTCCACCTCGGCCTGTCCCTGCTGCGCAACCACGGCATCGCCGCGCGCTACGTGTCCGGCTACCTGTTCGCGGCCGGGACCTCGGGCGGCCAGGAGTCGATCGAGGTCGACACCCACGCCTGGCTCGAGGCGCTGCTGCCCGTGCCCGGCGGCGGCGAGCCTGTGTGGGTCGGGGCCGACCCGACGAATCGCGGGATCGCCGGCGAGGACCACGTCAAGATCGGCCACGGCCGTCACTACCCGGACGTGCCGCCGATCAAGGGCGTCTATCGCGGCAGCGCCACCTCGACGCTCGACGCGAGCGTGACGATGACGCGGCTCGACGGCGTCGATCCGGCTTCGATCGCGCGCGCGTAGGAGCAGGCGGCGACGCTGGGAGCTTCTCGGCAGCGCTGGTAGCGGCCCGGGCGCTCGACTACGCCCGCCGGCCGGTGACGAGCACCGCCAGCTGGCTCCCCCGAAGCACGCCGCCGGCGCGCTCCGCCACGGCCCGGTTCTCGGCCTCGAGCGCGCGCCGTTGCTCAGGTGTGAGGCGCCGGTACAGCGAAGTCGTCCGCAGGTACGCGTTCAGCCGTTCGCCGGTCATTTCCGTGTGCGCCGGCACGGTCGCGATCTGGACGTCCGCGAACAGTCGGCCGACCTCGGGGACGGTCAGATCGTGACTGCCGATCCACGACCACACCGCGGAGATGTTGTCGCGGCGCTCGGCAGCGCCGCTCAGGACCGCTTCCGCATCGCGAAGCTCGGGCATCCGCGCGCCGATGTCCGGCGCGACCCGGTCGAGCGCGGCCGCGAGCGCCCGCCAATCGTCGACCGTGGTCGGATCTGACACCTCGCAGTACTGAAGCAATGCGAGCATGCCCCTCGGCTTGAGCAGGCCAGCGGCGCGCGCCCAGCCGACGTCCGGCGCGATCCAGTGAAACGCCGTCGCGGAAAACACCGCTCCGAACGTGCCCTCCGGTAGCGCCACGTCCTCGAACCGCCCCCGGTGGAACCGGACCGCCGCTTCGGGGCCAACCCGCCGCTCAGCGACGCGAATCATGTTCGCGCCGGGTTCGATGGCGTCGACCTCAAACCCGCGCGCCAGGAGCGCCGTCGTGAGCAGCCCGGTGCCCGAGCCGACCTCGACGATCCTGTCCCCTGCGGTCAGGCCCCCGGCTCCGCAGGCGGCCTCGATCAACTCGTCCGGGTAGCCGGGGCGTTCGCGGTCGTAGTCCTCGGCGATATCGTCGAACACCTCCGCGTACCGACGCCGGATATCCCCGTCGCTGACTCCATGGGCGGTCACGCAACGAAATCTCACCACACGAGCGGAATCAGCCTCTTGTGGTCCGAGGCGTACGCGCGGTAGCGGTCTCCGACCGCCGACAGCAGCGCGTTCTCCTCAACGTGAATCCGGTACAGCAGCGGAGCCATCACGAGCAGCGTCCAACCGGCAAGACCGATCCAGTTCCCCGTTACGAGGCCGGACCCGAGCAGGATCAGCAGGACGCCGGTGTATCCGGGGTGCCGGACGAAGCGGTAAGGCCCGGACGTGATCACTGGCTGTTCGGCGCTCGTCATCACCGTGAACGTGAAATAGCGGCCCAGGGTCATCTCCGACCAGCGCCGCATCCCGAAGCCGGCCACAAACAGCGCCATTCCGACGGCGAACGCGGCTCCGCCCGGCCGGATCGCCGCCGCCGGCGCGAGCGCCGGCGCGGACACGAGCAGGAACAGCCCAGCCGCGGCGCCCGTCATCAGCAGCGCGAAGCTCCCCCGGTCGCGCTTCGTGGCCTCGGCGCGCCGCTGGCGCCACTGCTTGAGCTCGAACCCGAACGACGCCAAGTTGATCAGCAGCCACAGGAACAGCGCAAAGGGCCGGGTATGGATGAAAGGCTGGGTCACAGCCCCGAGGTTCAGTCGGTTTAGAGGCATGCTCATGGTCCGCACCTTTCGGGAGCGCAAACGTTGGTGGGATGTACTGGCGAGGTCGGCCGCCGGCGGCGGCCGTGAATCAGGCTTCTAATCGGGCGGTGGCGCGCTCGAACAACCTCACGAGCTCCGCGCCGTACGCCTCCAGGTCAAGCTCAGGATCGGTCGCGAGTTGGTTGAGCAGCGCGTCGAGCGAGGCCTTCATGGTCACCGCCACGACGCGGGCGTCGAACTTCCCGAGGCTGTCGTTGGCCTGTCCGTACTCGAGCACCTGCTGGACCACGCCGAGTTCGCCGGAGAGCGCCTCGGGCCCGAAGTGCTGGTGGCCGCTGTCGTCGCGGAAGTTGCCCCAGATCTCTCGGATCGCGAGCATGTACCGGGTCCGGGCCCGGTAGTACGCGACCCACGCGTCGATGTAGTCCGCGACGAACCGCTCCGGGGACGTACCCCCCAACCGGTCCTCTAAGAACTCCTTGACCGAGTCGAAGACCTCTGCGACCGCCGCGAACATGAGGTCGTCCTTGGCGGCAAAGTGGTAGGTCACCACTCCCTTACTGACGCCCGCGCGGCGCGCGACTTCCGCCACCGACGTTCCCTGGAAACCAAGCTCGGCGAGCGCGTCGATCGCGCAGTCGACGAGCTGGTCACGCCGTTTGCGCTGCGTGAACGTCTTCGGTGGGGACTGGCCCTTCTCGCTAGTACGCATGACAGGAGATTAGTACGCACGTACTAATCTGTCAAGACGGACCGTTTCGTTTCGCCGGCGGTCGGCGCGGCTAAACCGGTCCGCCATACAGGTCGGTGGTCCTGGCCAGGCCGCCGTCCACGCACACGGTCTCGCCGGTCACGAACCGGGCGCCGTCCGAGGCCAGGAACGCCACCACGTCGGCGATGTCGTCGGGCGTCGCCCATCGGCGCAGCGGCGTCATCGCTTCGATCTCCTCGATCACGCCGGGTATCGCCTTGTTGCGGGCCCACATCTCGGTGTCGACGACGCCGGGCGCCACCGAGTTCACGCGGATGCCATGCGGACCGAGCTCGATCGCCAGCGAGCGCGTCGCCGCGTCGATCGCGCCCTTGGTCGCGGCGTACGCCGCGCGTCTCGGAGTGCCGACCACAGCCGACCCCGAGGAGATGTTGACGATCGCGCCGCGTCCGCGCTCGACCATGCTCGGTACGAGCGCCGCGATCAACAGCAGCGGCGCCCGCACGTTGACCGCGTATAGCCGGTCGACGAGCTCCGCGTCGAGCTCCTCGGTCGGCGCGCGGGCGCCGAGCGCCGCGTTGTTGACGAGCACGTCGATCGCGCCGACGCGGTCGCGCGCTTCGGCCACGAGCCGGGCGGGCGCGTCCGGATCGGCGAGGTCGACCGGGAGGATCACCGGGCGGTTATGCATGTCCTCCGCGACCGCTCCGAGCGCCTCCCGGCCGCGCGCGGCGAGCACGACGCGCGCGCCGGCGCGGTCGAGCGCACGCGCGATCGCCGCGCCGATCCCGCGCGAGGCGCCGGTGACGATCGCGGTTCGGCCGTCGAGCGAGTGTTGATCCATGGAGGGACGAGACTAGGGGTCCGAGGGGAGTCGGGACCACAGCGCCGCGTCGCCCACGCCGGGACGATGTAGCCGAGCTCGAGCTCGCTGGCCTTGCGGTCGATCGTCGGCGCCAGCCCGAGGCCGACGAACCGGCCGTATCCGTCGATCGCGGCGAACCCCTCGCGCGTGCCGTCCTTGCGAGCGGTCGCGTACGCCGCGATCCACGACCGAGCGAAGTCACCCGGATCGGGTGATGTCGGCCCGTGCGCCGTCTCGATCCTTCCCGGTGGCGTCCTGCGAAGATCGAGACCGGAGTTGGAGAGTGCCTGAAGGGTTGTCGGCGGCGGAGGTGGGCAAGGAGATCGCCGAGCACAAGCACCACGCCGAGCACGGCGAGCCCGAGGACGGGCATCAGAGCCGCGAGGAGCAATTGCTGTCGATCATCGAGGCGGTGTTGCTGTCGGCGGTGGCGCTGCTGGCGGCCTACTCCGGGTACGCGGCCGCGAAATGGAGCACGGAGTCGTCGGTGTCGCTCGCGAAGGCATCGGCGCTGCGGACCAAGGCGAACCGGGCGGACCTCGAGGCGCTCCAGACCGAGACGCTCGACTCGGTCTCGTTCAATACCTGGTTCAGCGCGTACGTCGCCGGCAACAAGCGTGCCGAGCAACTCGCCCGGAACCGCCTTCGCCCAGGTTACCGGCCGGCGTTCGACGCATGGTTGGCCACGGATCCAACCCACAATCCGCACGCGCCCCCTGGCCCCGCCTACATGCCCCAATATGTGATTCCCCAACAGGCCCAGTCGACCGCGCTCGACTCACAGGCCGACGAGGAGTTCACGACGGGATCGGACGCGGGTGGCACCGCGGACAAGTACGTGCGCGACACGGTGTTCCTCGCCACCGTGCTGTTCCTGATCGGAATCAGCGGCCACGTCAAGCTTCGCCAGGCTCGCTACGGCCTCGTCGGTGTCGGCGTGATGCTGCTCGCGTTCTCGGTGGTCCAGCTGATCGGCCTTCCTCCCCCGCCCTGATAGTCGGCCGGCGCGGACCTGGATCGCATGGGCGAAGTCGTCCTCCTGTCGTTCACCTCGGCGTTCAATCCGACGCTGATCGCCGTCACGACGCTGATGCTCCTGCTTCCCAACCCGAAGCGGCTGATGCTCGGCTACTACTGCGGGGCGATGCTGACGAGCATCACGCTCGGGCTGCTGATCGTGTTCTCCCTGAAGAAGTCAGGCGTCGTCTCGACGACCCAGCACACGCTCAGCCCGCTCGCCGACATCGTGCTGGGCGGGCTCACCCTGATCCTCGCCGCCGTGCTCGTCAGCGGCCGCGACGCGCGCTACCGGGCGCGGAGGGCGAAGAAGAAGGAGGGCAAGCCGCCGCCGCGCTGGCAGCGCGAGCTGAGTCACGGCAGCCCGAGGACCACTTTCGTGATCGGCGCGCTCCTGACCCTGCCCGGCGCTTCCTACCTGGCCGGGTTGGACAAGTTGAGCAAGCTCAACTACTCAACGTTCGTGACCGTGGTCATCGTGGTCGCGTTCAACCTCGTGATGCTGCTCCTGCTCGAGCTGCCGATGATCGCGTTCGCGGTTGCCCCCAAGGGCACGCCGGCCGCGATCGCCCGAGCGAAGGCATGGGCGGGCATCCACGGACGGGTGTACGCGGAGCGGGGCTTCGGGATCATCGGCGTCCTCTTGATCATCAAGGGAATCGTCGGCCTGATCCTCGCCGGCTAGACGCCTACACCCCGAACTGGGCGGGCACCTCGCCGGCGGCGACCGCGTCGATCAGCCGCTGGTAATCGAGTTCGTTCTGATCGGCGTAGGCCGCCGAGAAACGTTCCATCGCCTGGTCGAAGTTAGGGCGGCCGCCCAGATAGGCGGCGATCGCGCACCGGTCCCCGGAGCGGGCGTGCGCCCGGGCCAGGGACCATCCGCACGCCCGGCTGTACGCGTGCAGACCCCAATAGCGCATCGTCGACAGGTCCATCGATGCCTTCCAATCCCACAATTGGCGGATGTAGAAGTCGTGCTCCTCACCGTCGAGCCCCTGGCTCCGCTGCCACCCGAGGAACAGGTCCGTGACGGCCTGGTCCATCCGCTGGCCGCGGACGACGCGTTCGCCGTGGTGCTCGAACTCGCTCGCGCCCAGGTGTGCCTCGAGCACCGAGGCCTGCGCCTCCTTCATCTGCAGGACGAGCGAGTCCTGGCCCTGGCGGCCGACGAACAGCAGCACCCAGGCACGGGTGCCGACGCTTCCGACGCCGACCACCTTGCGCGCGATGTCGACGTACTCGTACGTGCCGAACAGGAAGCGCTTGTCCTCGTCGAGGCTCGCGAGGTACTGGTCGAGCAGATCGCGGACGTAGTCGGACTCGTCGCGGGGGTCGGTCGGGTCGTGCAGATCGGCGAACCGCACGAGCAGCGGTGGGACGCTGCGGAAGCGCAGCTTGCCGTCGACCCGCTCGGTGAGCTTGCGCACCGCCCGCAGGCTCGTCTTCTCCCGCGCGTTCGCGAACGGCTTTGAGAACGTGATTCGACCCCGCGGGCCGAGCTGGCCGCCGAACCGGCTGACCAATTCGCTCGCGTTGATGCGCTCGTACCAGACGTCCAGGTGGCTGACCTGGGCGAAGGAGCGCATCGCCTCGCGATACTCGCGGACGCACACGCTCACGAGCCGTGCCCGGCGATCCGCCCGCAGGCCGACATCGCGACCGGCGATCTCAACGCTCGCCGCCATCCGCTTGACGTCCCATTCCCACGGGCCGGGCAGCGTCTCGTCGAAATCGTTCGGACCGAAGATCAGCCGGCGGTCGGGAGCGGCGAAGCCCCCGAAGTTCGAGATGTGAGCATCGCCGCACGCCTGCACGACGATGCCCGAATTCGGCGTCGCGGCGAGGTCGGCGGCCATTACGGCCGCGGCGCCGCGGTAGAACGTGAACGGCGAGACGAGCATCCGTCCGTACCGGATCGGGATCAGCTCATGCACGCGGGTCGCAGCCTGAGCCTGGAGCACCGCCACCGGATCGGGGCGGTCCGACGCGGGAGCCCAGTCGCCGTGTGCCGAGCGCGGCACCGAGGCGCGCGCAGCTCGGCCACGCTCGGCCGACTCGCCGAGCTCGAGCGTAGCCGCAGTTGCCGTCGTCATGGCGCCATTGTCGCTCCCCGGCCCCCCTCACGTCACCCCGCTCCCCACCCCCCGCGCGTCACCCGAATCGCGTGAGATCGACCCGCGCGCCGGATGTAGGATCGGTCTCCTTTCGCGACGAAAGGAGCGGCGATGAGGCTCGAGGCGGGGAAGGTGGCGGTCGTAACCGGGGCCGCGAGCGGTATCGGCCTGGCACTGGCGGAGCGGTTCGCCCGGGACGGCCTCAACGTCGTGCTCGCCGATGTGCAGGCTGACGCGCTGGCGAACGCCGCCGAGCGGGTCGGAGCGCTGGGTGTGGACACGCTGGCGGTGCCGACCGACGTGAGCGACGAGGCGGCGGTCCAGGCGCTGGCGGCGGCCTCGATCGAGCGGTTCGGCGGCGTGCACGTGGTGTGCAACAACGCCGGCGTCGCCACTCGCGCGGACCCATGGTTCGGTCCGCTGTCGGCATGGCAGTGGGTCATCGGAGTGAACCTGTGGGGCGTCATCCACGGGACCCGCACGTTCCTACCGATCCTCCTCGGCCAGGGCGAGGGCCACATCGTGAACACCGCCAGCATCAACGGGCTGATGCCGGGATCGGGGCCGTCGTACGACGCGAGCAAGCACGCGGTCGTCGCGCTTACCGAGGACCTGTTCACCATGACCCGCACCTACGGGCTCCCGATCGGCGTCAGCGTGCTGTGCCCCGGCTGGGTCCGAACCGGGATCGCCGACGCCGATCGCAACTGGCCTAGTCGTTTGGGCGATCCCCCTCCCGCGGTGCGGGGGTCCGAGGTCGTGACCCCGATCATCAAGAAAGCGCTGGACGAGGGCAAGGAGCCGGCCGAGGTCGCCGACCTCGTGGCCGACGCGATCACCAACGGGCGGTTCTGGGTGCTGCCGCACCCCGAGTTCGTCGAGCTTGCCGCGCGCCGGTGGCGCCGCATCGCCGACGGCGAGGATCCCGAACTCGAGGTCGACGTGCCCGGCATGCCGCCGATCGCCGAGATCGTCGGCAAGGTCAAGGCGCTGCTGGCGATGCCGTCGGCGTAGGCCCTTGACTAACGGAGACCCGTCACCGTAGGCCGCTCATTCACCAGGCTCGGAGTCCCGGTCGACCAGAGCCCGGAACTCGGGGTCGTCGCGGAGGCTCGCGACGTCCTCGTCCTCGCGGGCCCAGCCGGCGACCGCGGGCCGCAGACGGATTGCGTCCGTGAGCGCGGCGAGCGCGGCGGCCCGCTGACCGGCGATCGCCTCGAGGCAGGCCAGGTTGTAGTGGAGCGACCCCGAATCCGGGTGGCGCTCCAGCCCCTCGGCGAGGATCTCCCGGGCGCGCACCGGATCGTCACGGATCAGCGGGCCGGCGCGGAACGCCCACTCCCACGCCGAGGGTTCGAACGTCGGCGGCCCGCCGAAGCTGAGCACGGTCGTGCCCGCCTCCGCGGCCACCGCCTGCCGGTGCGAGGCGGGGTCGGGGATGAACACGTATGTCCCCGCCGGGGCATCGTGCGAGGCGCCGTCGATCGTGAACGTCGCGCGTCCGGCGGCGACGAAGTACAGCTCCTGATGGGCCAGGGCCGGATCCTCGGTGTGCGGCTCGACGACGTCCTGTCCTGCCTCGCCGGCCGTGTACGCGTTGCAGCCGAACGCCTTGACCCCGAGCGCCAGCCGGACCGGATGCCAGGTGAGGCTTCCGGGGCCCGGAATCGCCTCGAGCTGATCCAGGTGGACGATCTTGGGCGGCTCGGGCATGGAGAACGGGGTCAGGCTAGCGGTGAGTCTTGCGCGGCACGATCCACCAGTACATCATCCTCGGGCAGGCCGGCTCCGGCTTCGTCATTCATCATGAGCTCCATCACTTCTTCCTCGCGCGCATGACGGACCCTTCGCAGCCGCTGCGCGAGCAGGACGTCGACCCGGATCCCGTGGCGCAGTTCGCGAAGTGGTTCGATCAGGCCGCGAGCGCCGGCGTGAGCCAGCCGGAGGCTGTGGCCCTCGCCACCGCCACCACCGACGGCGCGCCGTCAGTGCGGATGGTGCTGTTCAAGCGGGCCGACCGCGACGGGTTCGTGTTTTTCACTAACTACGAGAGCCGCAAGGGCGGAGAACTGGCCGCCAATCCGCGCGCGGCGCTGCTGTTCCATTGGGAGCCGTTCGGGCGCCAGGTGCGGATCGAGGGCCCCGTGGTGCGCACGACGCGCGAGGAGTCCGAGGCATACGCCCACAGCCGAGCGCGCGGCAGCCAGTTGAGCGCCGCCGCCTCGCCGCAGAGCGCCGTCGTCGAGCGCCGTGAGATTCTCGAGGAGAGGGTGGCGGCGCTCGACCAGCAACACGCCGGCGCCGAGGTCCCCGTCCCCGACCATTGGGGCGGGTTTCGCCTCACCCCCGAGACGTTCGAGTTCTGGCAGCACCGTGACAACCGACTGCACGATCGCCTGCGGTACCGGAGAGGATCCGGCGGCGCCTGGCAGATCGAGCGGCTCGCGCCCTAAGTGGTCTCTTGCAACGACGCCGACTCGGCTCATCCGAACTCGAGGTCTCGCGTCTGTCGCTGGGGTCGTGGCGCACGTTCGAGCGGATCCCCCGCGAGGACGCGCTCGCCGTGATGCGCGCCGCCCGGGAGCAGGGCTTCAACTTCCTCGACGACGCGCGCTACAACGACGAGACCGGGCTGGCGCCGATCCCGAGCGGCTATTCCGAGACGCTGTTCGGCGAGCTGTTCCGCGCGACCGGCTGGGACCGCAACGACACGGTCGTCTCGAACAAGCTGTGGTGGGAGTTCTGGCCCGAGCAGAGCGCCGCCGCGGAGCTCGACGGCTCGCTCGGCCGGATGGGGTTCGACCACGTCGACCTGATCTACGCGAACCCGCCACCGGACGGTCTGCCGATCATCGACATGGTTGGGGCGATCGGCGGCCTGCTCCGATCGGGCAAGGCTCGGGCATGGGGCATCGTGAATTGGGAGGCGGCGCCGTTCGGGCGAGCGACGCAAGCGGCCAAGGAGCAGGGAGTGCCGCCACCGTGCGCAGCCCAGCTCCCGTACAGCCTCGTGCGCCGCGACTGGGTCGAGAGCAACGAGATGGCCGGGGCGCTCGACGCATCCGGGACCGGCGTGGTCGCGTCGTTCGTGATGGCCGGCGGCGTGCTCACCGGTAAGTACGACGCCGGCCAGACGGGCCGCGCCGCCGCCGAGATCGAGCATCCCCGGTTCGCCGACGCCCGCGAGCAGGGTCAGAAGCTTCGTGCGCTGGCCGCAGAGATCAACGCCAGCCCGGCCGCGCTCGCGATCGCGTTCGCGCTCGCCAATCCCGCCGTGACCAGCGTGCTGTTCGGCGCCACGTCCCCGGCTCAGATCGCCGAGAACGTGGGCGCGCTCGACGTCGAGCCGGAAACGGTCGCGCAACTGCTGGAGATCTGAACGAGTGGACCTGCTCGAGGCGTCCGCCGGCGCTGACCCCGCGCTCGACGTCGCACTGCCCCACGCGCTGCTCGCTCTCGTGGCCGCAAGCCGTCGAGGGCCGGTGCTCAGGGTCTATCGCCCGCGCGCGACGGTCGCTTTCGGGCGCCGGGACAGCTTACTCCCGGGCTTCCCCGGTGCCGTCGCGGCCGCCCGCGGACGGGCGTTCACGCCGGTCGTCCGCGGCGCGGGAGGGCGGGCCGCGGCCTACGACGAGGGCTGCCTCGTGGTCGACCTGATCATGCCCGCCGCCGATTCGATGACCGGGGTCCAGGCACGCTTCTCCGCCGAGGCCGAGTTGCAGGCGCGAGCGCTCCGCGGCCTGGGCGTCGACGCCCGCGTCGGGGAAGTGCCGGGCGAGTACTGCCCGGGCGAGTTCAGCGTCAACGCACGCGGCAAGACGAAGCTGATCGGCGCCGCCCAGCGGATCGTCCGCGGCGCCTGGCTGCTGTCGAGCGTCGTTGTCGTCGAGCCCGCAGCCCAACTCCGCGCGGTCCTTGAAGACGTCTACGGCGAGCTCGGCCTCGACTGGGACCCGGCGACGACGGGCTCGGTCGCCGACGAGGTGCCCGCCGTCACCACCGACGCCGTCAGCGACGCGCTCCTCGCCCAGTACGCACAGGACACGACCCTCGTGCCCGTAACCCTGTCCGCGCCCGAGCTCGCCGCCGCCAACGACGTCATCGCGCGCTACCGCGTGTGATGGACCTCCTGTAGCCCGTAGACCGGCGTGTCGATGCCCTCCGCCCGAGCCTTCAGCTGCAGCGCGAGATACAGCGAGTAGTGGCGCGACTGGTGCAGGTTGCCGCCGTGGAACCACAGCCCCTCCTGCTGGGTCGGCTTCCACATGTTGCGCTGCTCTCCCTCCCACGGCCCCGGATCCTTGGTCGTATCGGATCCGAGACCCCAAACCTTGCCGACCTTGTCGGCGACGTCTTGGGAGATCAGGTCAGCGACCGCTCCGTTCATCGACTCGTACCCGGTGGCGTACACGACGAGGTCGGCCGGCAGCTCGGTGCCGTCGGCCATCACCACGGCGTCCTCGGTGAGGTGGTCGACCTGGCCGGCCTGGAGCTTGACCTGGCCGTTCGCCACGAGCTCGGACGCGCCCACGTCGATGTAGTAGCCCGAGGCGCGCCGCAGGTACTTCATGAACAGCCCCGATCCGTCCTCGCCCCAGTCGTGCTGGAAGCCGGCGGCCTCCAGCCGAGCGTAGAAGTCGGCGTCGCGCTCGCGGATCTGTTCGTACACCGGGACCTGGAGGCCGGCCATGATCCGGTAGGGCAGCGACGCGAAGGTGAGGTCGGCCTTCTCGGTGGTCATCCCGGCGGCGACCGCGTCCTCTGAGTAGAGGCCGCTGAGCGCGACGTCCATCAGCGAGTCCGATCGGACGACGTGCGTTGAGGAGCGCTGCACCATCGTCACGTCGGCGCCGTGCTCCCACAGCGCGGCGCAGATGTCGTGGGCTGAATTGTTGGACCCGATCACCACCGCCCGCTTGCCACGGTACGCATCAGGTCCCGGGTGAGCGGAGGAGTGGTGCTGGTCGCCCTTGAACCGGTCCATGCCCGCGAACTCCGGTGTGTACGGGCGACCGGACATCCCGGTGGCCAGCACGAGCTGCTTCGGGCGAAGCGTGATCTCCTCCCCGTCGCGGTCGACCACCAGAACCCATTCGCGGGCGGCCTCGTCGAAGCGCGCGCTCCTTGCGGTCGTCGATCCCCAGTAGTTGAGCTCCATCACCCGCGTGTACATCTCGAGCCAGTCGCCGATCTTGTCCTTTGGCGAGAACACCGGCCAGTTCGGCGGGAACTTGACGTACGGCAGGTGGTCGTACCACACCGGATCGTGCAGGCACAGCGACTTGTACCGGTTGCGCCACGAGTCGCCTGGGCGCGGGTTGCGCTCGACGATGATCGTGGGTATGCGCAGCTGACGGAGACGCGCGCCGAGCGCGATCCCGCCCTGCCCGCCGCCGACGATGACAACGTACGGCTGGATCATTCGGCCAAGCTCCTCGGCCTCCCGCCGACGGTCCTCGAGCCAGGTCTGGCGTTCGGGGTTGGCGCCGTGAATGACTCCCTTGGGCCGGCGCGGCCCGAGTCCCTGCTCGTATCCGGTGAGCTCGTCGAGCGTGGTGAGAAGCGTCCACGCCTGCCCGCCGATCAGCCGAAGATGCCCCTTGCCACGGCCCACGGCGGTATCGAACCCGATCCACGCGTCGGTGACGCCGTCCGCGGTGGTCGGCTCCTCGGTCGCGTGCCAGCCGTGCGGCCGGACGCGCGCGAGCGTGTGTTCCAGCATGTCGGTGATCCCCGCGCGGCCCTCGACGGTCTTGATGTTCCAAGTGAACGCGACCAGGTCGCGCCAATAGCTCTCTGGCGCGAACAGCTCGGCGGCACCGGCGGCGTCGCCCTGCTCGAGCGCCTCGCCGAAGCGCGTCAGCCATTGGTCGACCTCGGTGGCCGCGGGTGAACGGGCTGCGGTTGCGGACATCGCCTCTCTCCTCGGTCCGGTGGCGGGAGCCCTCATTCTCTACCAGCATGAGATTGCAAGTCGGAACTTATCAGGCTAGACTTATGAAATCGGCCAAGCGCTCGACACGACCCAGATCGCCGCGACGCTGCGGCTGAGCATCGGCCTACTGCTGCGGCGGCTCCGTCAGATCCCCACCGGCGACGAGCTCACGCTGTCGGAGAGCGCGGCGATCGCGCGACTCGACCGTGGCGGACCGGCGACCGCGGCGGCGCTCGCGCGGGCCGAGCAGATCAGTCCGCAGTCGATGGGCGCGACGCTCGCCTCGCTCGAATCGCGAGGCCTGATCGAGCGCGCCCCCGATCCCGACGACGGCCGGCGCGTGATCCTGTCGATCACGGACGCCGGCCTTGGCGTGCTCCGCGATCGCCGGAACGCACGGACGGAGCAGCTCGCCCGAGCCCTGTCATCCGGGTTCACCGCGGATGAGCTGGACCAGTTGATGGCCGTGGCGCCCCTGCTCGAGCGACTGGCTCAGAGCATCTGATGCCCGCCGGGACCGACAACGGCTACAAGTGGGTGGCGCTGTCGAACACGACGATGGCCGTGTTCATGTCGGCGCTCGACGGCTCGATCGTGATCATCGCGCTGCCGGCGATCTTCCGCGGCATCCACCTCGACCCGCTGGCGCCGGGGAACATCAGCTACCTGCTGTGGATGATCATGGGCTACCGCCTCGTACAGGCCGTGCTCGTCGTCACCGTGGGGCGGCTCGGCGACATGCACGGCCGGGTCAAGATCTACAACAGCGGCTTCGCGGTGTTCACCGTTGCGTCGGTGCTGCTGTCGTTCGATCCGTTCACCGGCGCCCAGGGAGCGCAGTGGCTGATCGGCTGGCGGGTGGTCCAGGCCCTGGGCGGATCGATGCTCACGGCGAACTCGGCCGCGATCCTCACCGACGCGTTCCCCGCCGATCAGCGCGGGTTCGCGCTCGGCATCAACCAGGTGGCGGCGATCGCCGGCCAGTTCATCGGCCTGGTCGCGGGCGGCGTGCTCGCCGAGATCGACTGGCGCGCGGTGTTCTGGGTCAACGTGCCCGTCGGCGTGTTCGGCACCGTGTGGGCCTACCACATGCTGCGCGACACCGGCGAGCGACATCCCGGCCGGATCGACTGGTGGGGCAACATCACGTTCGCGGTCGGCCTGAGCGCGATCCTGATCGGCGTGACCAACGGCATCAAGCCGTACGGCGGTCACGCGATGGGCTGGACCAACCCGACGGTGATCGGCTCGATCATCGGCGGTGCCGCGCTGCTCGTCGCCTTCGTCGTAATCGAACGCCGCGTCGCCGAGCCGATGTTCCAGCTCGGGCTGTTCAAGATCCGGGCGTTCGCGGCCGGCAGCGCCGCCGGGCTGATCGCGGCCACCGCGCGCGGCGGGCTGCAGTTCATGCTGGTTATCTGGCTCCAGGGCATCTGGCTGCCGCTGCACGGCTACAGCTACACCCAGACGCCGCTTTGGGCGGGCATCTACCTGCTGCCGCTGACCACGGCCTTCCTGATCTCAGGTCCGGTCTGCGGATATCTGTCGGACCGGTTCGGCGCGCGCGGGTTCGCGACCGCCGGCATGCTCGTGTTCGCGGCGAGCTTCGTCGGCCTCATGCTCCTGCCCGTGGACTTCCCGTACTGGGCCTTCGCGGCCCTGATCGTGCTCAACGGGATCGGCGTCGGCATGTTCAGCGCGCCCAACTCGGCGTCGATCATGAGCAGCGTCCCCGCCCGGTACCGCGGCGCCGCCTCGGGGATGCGGTCGACCTTCCAGAACACCGGCACCGCACTGTCGATCGGCGTGTTCTTCTCGCTCCTGATCGCTGGCATCGCAAGCAGCCTCCCGGCCCAGTTGCTCGGGGGTCTGCAACAGCAGGGCGTGCCCCACGCGATCGCCCATCAGGTCGCCGCCCTGCCGCCGGTCTCATCGCTGTTCGCGGCCATGCTCGGAGACAACCCGGTCGCGCATCTCCTCGGGCCGACCGGCGTGCTGACCTCGCTCTCCCCCGCCCATCAGCAGATCCTGACCGGCACGCACTTCTTCCCGCAGCTGATCGCGGCCGCGTTCCACCACGGACTCGTGGTCGTGTTCAGCGTCGCCACCGGTTTGTCGGTGCTCGCCGCCGCGGCCTCGATGCTGCGCGGCGGTCGCTATGTCCACTCCGATGCGCCCCCACCCCCGAAAGGAACGCCACATGACCGAACCGCTCCCTCCGATCGACCCGCGACGCGCGGCGCTGCTCGTGATGGACTACCAGAACGGGATAGTCGACATGCTCGGCGAGCCTGACGACCTGCTGTCGCTCACCGCGGACGCGATCGCCACCGTGCGCCGCGCCGGCGGACGAGTCGGCTACGTCCGGGTCGCGTTCGAGGACGCCGACCTCGAGTCGATCCCGCCGACAAGCCGGATGGGCCAGCGCGTCGGCACCGCGCCGCAGGCGTTCCACAACGACTCCCCGAACACGGCCGTGCATAACCGGGTGGCGCCGGAACCGGGCGACATCATCGTCCGGAAGGTCCGCGTCGGCGCCTTCTCGACCACCGACCTCGACGCGCAGCTACGGGAGCGGGACATTGACACGCTGATTCTCGCCGGCATCAGCACCAGCGGCGTCGTCCTGTCGACCGTGCGCGACGCGCACGATCGCGACTACCGCGTCGTCGTCCTCGCCGACGCCACCGCCGACCCCGATGCCGAAGTGCACGCGTTCCTGACCGAGCGGATCTTCCCGCGTCAGGCCGACGTGATAACGGTCGCTGAGCTAGACGGTCTGCTGAACGGCGCATGACCCGGCGCCAGTCCCGGGCGCGTTCTCCGATCGACGTGTCAGGTGATGTCGATTTCGGCCGTTCGCGTTCGTGTAGGGGATGACGAGACCGACCGAAAGGACAGGCGTTGGGAAAGGTAATGGTGATGAACAGCATCTCGCTCGACGGCGTGATGCAATCGCCGGGCCGACCGGACGAGGACACGCGTGACGGCTTCGAGTACGGCGGCTGGGCGGTCCCCTACGGTGACGACGCGATGGTCGCCAAGATGGGCGAGCGGATGGGCGAGGATCGCGCGTTTCTGTTGGGGCGCTGGAGCTACGAGGAGCTGCTGACGACCTGGAACGCCCGGGGTGGCCCGTTCAAGGATGCGTTCAACAACTCGCAGAAGTACGTCGCCTCGCACAACCCGGAGACACGGCTCGACTGGCCGAACTCGACGCTGATCTGCGGCGACGTCCCGGCCGCCGTGGCGGACCTCAAGCACAGCGAGAGCGCGAACCTCGTGATCATGGGCAGCGGCGTGCTGATCGGCTCGTTGATGGCCGCCGATGTAATCGACGAGTATCTGCTGATGATCGCGCCGATCGTCCTCGGCACCGGCCGGCGGCTGTTTGCCGGCGACACGCACGCGCCGCTGCGGCTCCTTGAGTGCAGCACCACAAGCACGGGTGTCGTGGCCGCCGTCTACGAGCCCGCACGGGCATAGGAGACGAACATGGGCATGAAGCAGTACCTGCTGAGCATCTATCAGCCCGATGGCAGCCTCCCCACCCCCGAGGTGCTCGAGCAGATCGCAGCCGACGTGGAGGCCGTACGGGAGGAGATGCGCACCGCCGGCGTCTGGGTGTTCTCGGGTGGGCTCCACGCGGCGAGTACCGCGACCGTGCTGAATCCGCGAAGCGATCAGATGCCGATGGTCGATGGGCCTTATACCGAGGGCAAGGAGCACATCGGCGGCTTGGTCATCATCAAGGCCGACAGCCTGGACGACGCACTCGCCTGGGGGCGGAAGGTCGCGCGGGCGACGACGCTCCCGGTCGAGGTCCGTCCGTTCCAGGGCGAGGTCGAGGACTGACGAGAGCGTGCCGGCGATCACCCGTTCGGAGATCGAGCGTGTCTTTCGCGACGAGTACGGGCGGGCGGTGGCGGTGCTCGCCCGGGTGTTCGGCGACATCGACATCGCCGAGGAAGCCGTGCAGGAGGCGTTCGCCACGGCGGTCGCGCGCTGGCCTGACAGCGGCCTGCCGCCGGCGCCGGCCGGCTGGATCATCACGACCGCGCGCAATCGCGCGATCGACCGGCTTCGCCGCGAGGCCTCGCGGCAAGACCGCCACGCTCAGGCAGCGCTGCTCCACGTCCGCGACGAGCCGGTGCGGGAGAGCCCGGTGCCGGACGACCGCCTTCGTCTGATCTTCACCTGCTGCCATCCGGCATTAGGCCGGGCGGCACAGGTCGCGCTCACGCTCAGGCTGCTCGGCGGATTGCGCACCCCGGAGATCGCGCGGGCTTTCCTCGTGCCCGAGGCGACGATGGCGCAGCGACTGGTGCGCGCGAAGGGGAAGATCCGCGACGCCCGGATCCCGTACCGGATTCCGAGTGAGGCGGACCTGCCAGAGCGTCTGGAATCGGTGCTCGCGGTCGTGTACCTGATCTTCAACGAGGGCTATACGGCCAGCGCCGGCGAGCGCCTGATCCGGGAGGACCTTGCGGCCGAGGCGATCCGCCTCGGCCGTCTGCTCGCCGAGCTGATGCCCGACGAGCCCGAGGTGCTCGGCCTGCTGGCGCTGATGCTGCTCCTGCACTCGCGACGCGTCGCACGCACGACCAGCACCGGCGAGCTCGTACCGCTGCCCGAGCAGAACCGCGACTTGTGGGACCACGAGCTGATCGCGACGGGCCAGGCACTCGTCAAACGATGCCTGCGGCGAAACCAGCCAGGCCCCTACCAGCTCCAAGCCGCGATCAACGCCGTCCACAGCGACTCGCTCGCGGCAGCCGACACGGACTGGGACCAGATCCTCGCGCTCTACGACCAGCTGCTGACGTTCACCCCGACCGCCGTCGTGGCGCTCAACCGGGCCGTCGCCGTCGCAGAGATCCACGGCCCGAGCGCGGCGCTGGAGCTGATCGACGCGCTGCCGCTCGACGAGTACTACCTGTACTACGCGATCCGAGCGGACCTCCTGCGGCGCCTCGGCCAGGCCCCCGACGCCACGGCCGCCTACCAGGCGGCGATCGACCGCACCGACAACACCGCCGAGATCAGGTTCCTGCGGGGCCGCATGGCCGCGATCACGCCGCGGTCCATCCCTGATCAGTCGACCGACTAGACGGGACCGAGGCCGGCGAGACGTTCCGCGGCTTCGGCGATCACCTCGGGCCGCTTGCAGAACGCGAATCGCACGAGCGTGCGCGCGGCGTCCTTGTCGTCATAGAACACGCTCGTCGGAATCGCGACCACCCCACACCGCTCGGGCAACTCGGCGCAGAACGCCACGGCGTCCACGCCCACGTCGGCGTTGACGAAGTACGTCCCGGCGGGGGTGATCGGGCGCAGCCCCGCCGCCTCCAACCCCGAGCAGAGCTGGTCGCGCTTGGCCCGCAGATCGTCGCGGAGCGCCTCGACCTCGGCCGCCGGCAGCCGCAGCGCGGCCGCGGACGCGTGCTGCAGCGGCGTGCCCCCGGCGAACGTCAGGAACTGCTTGACCATCCGCGTCGCGGCGACGAGCGTCGCGGGGCCCGAACACCAGCCGATCTTCCACCCGGTGAACGAGAACGACTTTCCGACGCTCGAGATCGTGAGCGTACGCGAAGCCATGCCGGGCAACGTCGCGATCGGGATGTGCTCGCCGTCGTACACGAGGTGCTCGTAGACCTCGTCCGTGACGCAGATCAGATCGTGCTCGACGCAGGCCGAAGCGATCAACTCGAGCTCGGCGAGGCTCAGCACTCGACCCGTCGGGTTGTGGGGCGAGTTCAGCAACAGCATCCGCGCCCGCGAACCGATCGCGCCGCGCAACGCTGCCTCGGAGACCTCGAACCCCGGCGGGCGCAGCGTCACCGGCCGGCGCAGCGCGCCCGCGAACGCGATGCAGGCGGCGTAAGAGTCGTAGTAGGGCTCGAGCACCACGACCTCGTCGCCGGGGTCGCACAGCCCGAGCAACGCCGAGGCGATGCCCTCGGTGGCGCCAAACGTGATCAACACGTCCTCGGGGTCGAGCCCGTACCAGCTGCGCTGGTGCTCGAACACGGCCTCGCGCAGCGCGGGCACGCCCGGGAGCGGGGCGTACTGGTTCTCGCCGGCGCGGAGCGCGCCGACCGCGGCCTCGATCACGGACGCTGGGCCGTCGGTGTCCGGGAAGCCCTGGCCGAGGTTGATCGCGCCAGTTCGCAGCGCGAGCGCGCTCATCTCGGTGAAGATCGTGGTCCCGAGGCCGGCCACGCGATCGGCAGGGCTCATGCCGGGTCCGCCGCCCCCCAGATCCCAGGGCCGCGCTGGTGCTCGTAGATCAGCGACGTCTCGGCGTGCGCGACCGATGGGTGCGTGGCGAGGTGGTCGACGACGAACTCGCGGAGGTCCTGCGCGTCCGCGGCCGCGACCCACACCAGATAATCGGTCACGCCGGTCAGGTGGAACACCATCAGCACTCCGGGCAGTTGCCGGACCGTGGCCGTGAAGTCGTCGATCTGGTCGCGCGCGTGGACCGCGAGCCGCACCGCGATCAGCGCCTGGAGCGGGCGGCCGAGCGCGGCCAGGTCGACCTCCGCGTGGAAGCCGCGGATCACGCCGCGGTCGCGAAGCGAGCGGAGCCGCGCCAGCGCCGTGGACGGCGCAACCCCGACGCGGTCAGCCAGGCGCTGGTTGGTGATCCGCGCGTCGCGCGCGAGCAGTTCGAGGAGGGCCCGATCGATGTCGTCGACCGGAGGCTGTGGATCATTCGGCGCGGGGCGAACTCTCGGCACTCATGCCGAATAATATCTGATCTGTGCTTGATCAGTCGTAGAATCTTCGGCTTCTTGTCGGATTGCCGCAGAATCGTCATCCTATGAGCATGACCGAGATCGCCACCGAACCGATTCTGCAGGACTCGATCCTCGACACGATCGGCGACACGCCGCTCGTGCGACTCTCGCGCATCGGCGCCGGACTGCGCCCGCGCCTGGTCGCCAAGCTCGAGTCGTTCAACCCGGGAGGCTCGATCAAGGACCGCGTCGCGGTGGCGCTGATCGAGGCCGCCGAGCGCGACGGGCTGCTGATGCCCGGCGGCACGATCGTCGAGCCAACGTCGGGCAACACGGGCACCGGCCTCGCGATCGCGGCCCGCCTGAAGGGCTACCGCGTGATCGCTGTGATGCCCGACAAGATGTCGCGCGAGAAGATCGACCTGCTCCGCGCCTACGGCGCCGACGTCGTGCTCGCCCCCACCGACGTGTCGCCGGAGTCGCCGCAGTCCTATTACCGCGTGGCCGATCGGTTGACCAGCGAGATCCCGGGCGCGTTTCAGCCCAACCAGTACTTCAACCAGGCGAACCCTCAGGCGCACTACGAGTCGACCGGCCCCGAGATCTGGGAGCAGACCGCCGGGCAGATAACCCACCTCGTCGCCGGTGTCGGCACCGGCGGCACGATCACCGGGACCGCCCGCTACCTGCGCGAGCGCAACCCCGACCTGGTGGTGATCGGCGCCGACCCCGAAGGGTCGATCTACTCCGGCGGTCCCGAGAACGTCCGCCCGTACCTGGTCGAGGGCGTCGGCGAGGACTTCTGGCCGCAGACGTTCGACCCGGCTGTGATCGACCGCTGGATCACGGTCTCGGACAAAGACGCGTTCATGACGACGCGCCGGCTGGCCCACCTCGAGGGCATCCTCGCCGGCGGATCGGGCGGCCTCGCACTCCACGCTGCGCTGCAAGTCGCGAATGACGTCGAGGATCCCGACGCGCTGATCGTGGTGATCCTCCCCGACGGCGGTCGTTCGTACCTGTCGAAGATCTTCTCCGACGCCTGGATGCGCCAGTACGGCTTCCTCGAGCGCGATTCCAAGCTGCTCGTCGGCGACGTGCTCGCGCGTAAGCGCGAGGCCGGCGAGATCCCGCCGCTCGTCACCGTCCAGACGCACTTCAAGGTGCGCGATGCGGTCGCGCTCCTGCACGAGCACCGCGTATCGCAGCTACCGGTGGTGAGCGCCCACGATCCCGCGACGGTGGTCGGCGCGATCGGCGAGCGCGGCCTGCTCAAGCGCGCCGCCGAGAACCCCGCGATCCTCGATGCCGAGATCGTCGAGGTGATGGAGGCGCCGTTCCCGGCGGTGTCGACCGAGGACCCGGTCCGCGACGCCGTCGAACTGCTCGTCGGCGATCAGCAGGCGCTGCTCGTCACCCGCGACGGCCGCGCTGAGGGGCTCGTCACGCGGACGGATTTGCTGGAAGCATTGGCGTCGTGACAGATCGACAAGCGGGGGGGCGCGACGCGTTCGGCACCCGTGCAGTCCACGCCGGCTTAACCCCGGATCCGAGCTACGGCTCGGTGATCCCGCCGATCCATCAGACCTCGACGTACGCCCAGCGCCGTCCCGGCGAGTTCGTCGAGGACTACGACTACTCGCGTTCGGCCAATCCGACCCGGGCCGCGCTCGAGCAGGCGCTCGGCGAGCTCGAGGACGGGCGGGCGGTGACGTTCGCCTCAGGCCTCGCCGCCGAACATGCGCTGATCACCGTGCTGTGTGAGCCGGGGTCGCACGTGGTGCTCCCCGCCGACCTGTACGGCGGCACGTACCGGCTCGTCGACAAGGTAATGAGCCGCTGGGGCCTTGCGTACGACCTCGTCGACCAGACCGACCTGACCGCGGTCGAGCGGGCAGTCAAAGACGACACGCGGCTGATCTGGATCGAGAGCCCGACCAATCCGTTCCTACACGTGATCGACATCGAGGGCGTGATTGCCCGGCGGCGCGACGCGCTGGTCGCCGTCGACAACACGTTCGCCACGCCGGCAAACCAGCGCCCGCTCGAGATCGGCGCGGACTTCGTCGTCCACTCGACGACCAAGTACCTCGGCGGCCATTCGGATGTCGTCGGCGGGGCGATCGTGACGCGCTCGGACGACTGGTACGAGCAACTGCGGTTCGTCCAGAACGCCACCGGCGCCGTCCCAGGACCGTTCGATTGCTTCCTCGTTCACCGCGGGCTTCGCACGCTTCATCTACGGATGGACGCTCACGCCCGCAGCGCGCGCGCCGTCTCCGAATTCCTGCGCACCGCCCCCCGGGTGACCGACGTGCGGTGGCCGGGCTTCAGCGGGATGGTCAGCTTCCGACACCCGGACGCGACGCAGATCGCAACGAGCACGCGCCTGTTCACGCTCGCGGAGTCGCTCGGCGGGGTTGAATCGCTGATCGAGGTGCCGCAGGCGATGACCCACCAGTCGGTCGAGGACTCGGTCGCCGCCGTGCCGCCCGACCTCGTGCGGCTCAGCTGCGGCGTCGAGGACCCCGGCGATTTAGTCGCGGACCTCGAAGCAAGCGCTCGCCGGCGCCTGATTTTGGGCCGCTTCGCGGCATCCATGGGGCCGGTGCGCCAAGGGAATTCGGCCTGACGCACCCACGTTCCGCGAAGGGCCTCAGCCGAATTCCCCGCGTCCATGCCGGCGGGTTTCAGTCAGCCGAGGCGGGCTGCGGCTCGAGGACGTCCAACTCGAACTAGCCGAGCCGACGCTTTGTGACTCCCGCTAACGAACGGCGTGCCCCGGCCAAACCTTTACCGCCGAAGAACTGCTTAACGAACCGAACACACGCCGCGAACGACGCTGGCCCCTCGATCAGAGGGTGTTGAAGCAGCCGTAGACGATGAACAGCGGGTTGGTGACGTTCCGCCCGCCGGCGGCGAGCATCGTCGGACCGCCGAGGAACGCCGGCGGCGACTGCGCCTTGTAGCAGCCGTTGTACTGGACGCTCACGTCGTACTCGACCGAGGTCAGCTGGTAGGGCACCGCGTTCGTCTCGGGAAGGTAGACGTAAACGGTGCAGTTCCAGTCCCCGGGGCCAACCGCCTTGGACGCGCGGCGGTTGCAATTCGGCTGTATGTACAGCCGCGCATTCGCCGGCACACGGCGGCCGATCAGCTGCTGCTGCAGCAGCGTGACGTTGTTGAACTCGCGGCCCATCGCGTACGCGACCCGGTACGCCGTCACCCCGGTGGGGCCGATGCCGCAGCCGAGCGCGAGCAGCGCGACGACCACGATGCTTACCGCCACGACCTTGATCGGGGCGGTCCAGCTCGGCCCGCGCCCGCTGACGCCGGTGAGAAAATCGCGGCGGCGCATGATCCGCCAGCTGGCGGCCAGGCATGCCGCGATCCAGATCAGCGAGACGAGACTTCCGACGAGCACCTGACCGAAGAACGGGTGGCTGGTGAACAGGCCGTGCCAGCCGTCGAACGCCGAGCCGATCAGAAGCTCGTGGACGATGACCCCCTTGCCGATCAGGTCGAGCAGCTGGGTCACGAGCGCGACGAGCAACGGCCCGAGCACGCCGAGGATGCCGTTGCCGGTGGCCACAGAAAACAGGATCGCCAGGCTCGTGTAGGCGAGCAGCGGCAGCATGCAGAGCAACCAGCTGACGATCGTCAGCGCAAGCATCCGCCCCGGCGAGGTCAGGACCCCGCTCAAATTGACGAGCGCGTGCGGTCCGACCAGCGCGATCCCGGCGACCAGGCTCATCGTCGCCAGCATCACCATCAGCGCGACCGCGAACGTCCCGGCGGCGAGCAGCTTGCCTGCGAACACATCCTCCCGCGTGCACGAGCGGGTGAGGATCGTCTTCCACGTGCCGTGACGATCCTCGGAGGAGAACAGATCGCCCGCGAGCACGCCAGCGACAATCGGGAATCCCCAGGAGCCCGCGAACCCGAGGATCACGAGTGAGATCGCAAACCCGGAGGAGTGGACCCAGACTCCGAACAGGGCGTCGGACGGGGTGCCGCTCTGAACCTTGAGGATCGCGGCGAAAGCGAGCGGGCCGATCGCGCACACGAGGAACAGGATGCGCGTGGTCAGCTGGGACATCAGCTTGTACAGCTCGGTCTCGTACGCGTTGCGGACGCCCTGGCTGATGCCGGGCTCCGAGCTCGTCCCGGGAGCGGTCGGGGCGACGGTCGTCATGCGCGCGCCAGGATCGTGTCGGCCAGCTGCTGGGGCTCGAGCGCGTCGAGCGCGGCGGCGTCGTGTTCACCCGTGAGCGCGAAGAACATGCTCTCGAGCGGGCTGACCACCAACTCCAGGCGTCGGATCAGGACGTGGGCGTCGCCGAGTGCGGCCACCAACTCGTCCATGGCGTCCTGGCGCGCGGCCACGGCCAGGCCGCCCCGCACCGCGGGCTGGATCCTGATCGCCGGAATCCGGGCCGCCAGCTCGAGCGCCCGCGCGTCGTCGCTAGTCGAGAGCGCGTAAGCGGACTGAGGCGCCTGCTCCTCGAGCTCCTGGACGGTGCCGTCCCACACGACTCGCCCATGGCGCAGGACCGTGTAGGAGTTGCACACCTTCTCGAGCTCTCCGATCTGGTGGCTCGAGAGCAGCACCGCGACCCCGTCGGCGGCGAGTTCGCGGACGAGCGTCGCCACTGCCCGCGTCCCCGCGGGGTCGAGCCCGCTGGTCGGCTCGTCGAGCAGGAGCAGTCGCGGCCGGCGCAGCAGGGCTGAGGCGAGGCCGAGTCGCTGACGCATCCCGGTCGAGTAGCCGCTCACGCGGTCCTCGCCCCGCTCGGCGAGGCCGACCCGCCCCAGCGCGTCGTCGATCTCGCCGCTTCCCGCATGCCAGCCGTCGAGCTTGGCCATCAGCCTCAGGTTCGAACGCCCGGACAGGTACGGATAGAAGGAGGGCTCCTCAACGAACCCGCCGACGGCGTCGAGCGCGTCGCCGCCGAGGTGTTCCAGCTTGCGGCCGAGAAGCTCGACCGCGCCGCCGTCTGGCCGGATCAAGCCGAAGAGCATCCGCAGCAGCGTCGTCTTGCCGGCGCCGTTGGGACCGAGCAGCCCGCGTACCGAACCGGGCTCGATCGACAGGTCCACCCCGTCAACCGCGGTCGTCGTGCCGAAGCGCTTGACCAGCCCTCTCGCCCGCACGGCGTCCACGGCGCGAATATACATAGCGGTTCGAGGCGCCGTGAACGTCCGCGGCGCGGGGGGGTCACGCCGGCCACGGGACCGCCACACCAGAAACACAAATCGTTAACAACCCGCGCAGCCGGTGCGGTAGGGTGCCGCCGGGCTCTGGTCTCAGCGCCACCGCTCGGGTCCGGGCGGCTTGCTCATACCGTCGTGGGGAGGAATACGTCATGAGAAAGCTCGTGCCGCTACGCATGCGTGGGCGTCGACGGGGACGAGTCGCGATCGTCGCGGCCCTGACGATGTGCGTCGCCGTCGTGGGTGTCGCTTCCGCGGCCGTCGGCGGCTTTAACCCGTTCGGCACAGAGCAGGTTTCGCAGACGTATGCCAACGGCATCCTCCTCCCCACGAACCAGTGGATCTCGCCGCTGGGGACCCGAATCGTCGACGGTAGTGCCACCCAGCAGGGTGCCCGGCTCGTGTCGAGCGCGATCAGCCCGGACGGCCGGTATCTGGCGGCCTTGGGCTGGAACAACTTCCAGGGGTTCCTCACGATCTTCGACCTGAAGACCGGGACGATGGTGCAGCAGACCCCGCTCAACACAGACGGCGGCAACGACCCGACAGTCGCGGCCGACGGGCCGCTGTTCTCCCCAGACTCCGCAACCGGCGGCTCGACCCTGTGGGTTCCACAGTCGGAGTTTCTGCTTGAAGTTCAGCTTCGACGACAACACCGGGGCAGCCACTCCAGAGGGCACGCCGATCTTCCTGTGTGGGAGCAGCGCCAGCCTTGCGGCCCCCGGCACCGACCCCGCTGCCTCCACGTATTGCAGCGGCTACGACGACGCCGGCGAGTTCGGCGAGAACAGCGCGCAAGCGTCCGACGTCGCCAACGGCGCCGAGCTGCCGTCCGGGATGGCGCTCTCGTCGGACGGGTCGAAGCTCTACGTGGCGCTCAACGGCGCCAACAAGCTAGCCGTGATCGACACTGCCAAAGACACCGTGCAAGACGAAATCCCCGTCGGTAACGCTCCGCGTCAGGTGGTGCTCGCCGACGGCGGCAACGTCGCGTACGTGTCCAACGAGGGCGGGCGTCCGGCCAACAAGCACGACTTCACGAACCTGTCCGACGGTACGCCGGTCGTGTCGAGCCGGAGTACGGGCGGGGCGATCACCGGCACCGTCTCGGAGGTCAACCTCACGACCTGGTCACCAGGGCGAAATCAAGGAGATCCCAGTCGGGCTTCAGCCGACCGCGCTGTATCAGGATGGCAACGCCCTGTTCGTCGCCAACTCGAACGACGACAGCTTGTCGGTGATCGACGAGCGGACAGGCAATGTCACTCAGACCGTCAGGACCAACCCGGTGCCCGGCGCGCAAGTCGGCAGCTACGCAAACGCGATCAACATGTCAGACCCGACCCACGTCGTCGTCAGCATCGGGCGCGACAACGCGATCGCTGTGTACCGCTACCGAGGCCTGCACCGCCAGATGCGGTTCGCCGGCCTGATCCCGACGGACTGGTATCCCGTGCAGGTCCAGCCCGATCCGGCTCTCGGCGCCGGGAAGATCGTCGTGACCAACGACAAGGGCATCGGCGCCCAGGGCCCCCAGGCGACGATCAACAAGGGTTACGACACGACGCCGGCCACGGGGGGCAACACCTACGACGACACCGGCAGCCTGACGACATTCAGAATGCCGCACGACGGTGATCTCTCGCAGGACACCCAAACGGTCTTCACCGACGACGACTGGAACCAGATCAAGCCGATCAACCATGGCGACTACGACACCGTGCCGAACGTGATCCCGGCCCATCTCGGCGGGAGCTCGCCGATCAAGCACGTGGTCGTGATCGTCCGGGAGAACCGTACCTATGACCAGGTCCTCGGTGACCTGGGCTTCGCGGCATCATGAGGCCGGTGCGCCAAGGGAATTCGGCCTGACGCACCCACGTTCTGCGAAGGGCTTCACCCCAATTCCTCGCGTCCATGCCCGGCGGGTTTCAGTCAGCCGAGGCGGGCTGCGGCTCGAGGACGTCCAACTCGAACTAGCCGAGCCGACGCGTCTTGACTCCCGCTAACGAACGGCGAGCCGCGGCTAGATCTGTATGGGCCGAAGAACTGTTTAACGAACGGAACACACACCGCGAACGGCGCTGGCCCCTCGATCAGAGGATGTTGAAGCAGCCGTAGACGATGAACAGCGGGTTGGTGACGTTGCGCCCGCCGGCGGCGAGCATCGTCGGACCGCCGAGGAACGCCGGCGGCGACTGCGCCTTGTAGCAGCCGTTGTACTGGACGCTCACGTCGTACTCGACCGAGGTCAGCTGGTAGGGCACCGCGTTCGTCTGGGGCAGATAGACGTAAACGGTGCAGTTCCAGTCCCCGGGACCGACCGCCTTGGACGCGCGGCGGTTGCAATTCGGCTGGACGTACAGCCGCGCATTCGCCGGCACGCGGCGGCCGATCAGCTGCTGCTGGAGCAGCGTGACGTTGTTGAACTCGCGGCCGATCGCGTACGCGACCCGGTACGCCGTCACCCCGGTGGGGCCGAGGCCGCAGCCGAGCGCGAGCAGCGCGACGACCACGATGCTGATCGCCACGACCTTGATCGGGGCGGTCCAGCTCGGCCCGCGCCCGCTGACGCCGGTGAGGAAGTCGCGGCGGCGCATGATCCGCCAGCTGGCGGCCAGGCACGCCGCGATCCAGATCAGCGAGACAAGACTTCCGACGAGCACCTGACCGAAGAACGGGTGGCTGGTGAACAGGCCGTGCCAGCCGTCGAAGGCCGAGCCGATCAGAAGCTCGTGGACGATGACCCCCTTGCCGATCAGGTCGAGCAGCTGGGTCACGAGCGCGACGAGCAACGGACCGAGCACGCCGAGGATGCCGTTGCGGGTGGCCACCGAGAACAGGATCGCCAGGCTCGTGTAGGCGAGCAGCGGCAGGATGCAGAGCAACCAGCTGACGATCGTCAGCGCAAGCATCCGCCCCGGCGAGGTCAGGACCCCGCTCAAATTGACGAGCGCGTGCGGTCCGACCAGCGCGATCCCGGCGACCAGGCTCATCGTCGCCAGGATCACCATCAGCGCGACCGCGAACGTCCCGACGGCGAGCAGCTTGCCCGCGAACACATCCTCGCGCGTGCACGAGCGGGTGAGGATCGTCTTCCACGTGCCGTGACGATCCTCGGAGGAGAACAGATCGCCCGCGAGCACGCCGGCGATGATCGGGAATCCCCAGGAGCCCGCGAACCCGAGGATCACGAGTGAGATCGCAAACCCGGAGGAGTGGACCCAGACTCCGAACAGGGCGTCGGACGGCGTGCCGCTCTGAACCTTGAGGATCGCGGCGAACGCGAGCGGGCCGATCGCGCACACGAGGAACAGGATGCGCGTGGTCAGCTGGGACATCAGCTTGTACAGCTCGGTCTCGTACGCGTTGCGGACGCCCTGGCTGATGCCGGGCTCCGAGCTCGGCCGCGGGAGCGGTCGGGGCGACGGTCGTCATGCGCCCGCCAGGATCGTGTCGGCCAGCTGCTGGGGCTCGAGCGCGTCGAGCGCGGCGGCGTCGTGTTCGCCCGTGAGCGCGAAGAACATGCTCTCGAGCGGGCTGACCACCAGCTCGAGGCGCCGGATCAGGACGTGGGCGTCGCCGAGCGCGGCCACCAGCTCGTCCATGGCGTCCTGGCGCGCGGCCACGGCCAGGCCGCCCCGCGCCGCGGGCTGGATCCTGATCGCCGGAATCCGGGCCGCCAGCTCGAGCGCCCGCGCGTCGTCGCTGGTCGAGAGCGCGTAGGCGGACTGAGGCGCCTGCGCCTCGAGCTCGGTGGACGGTGCCGTCCCACACGACTCGCCCATGGCGCAGCACCGTGTAGGAGTCGCACACCTTCTCGAGCTCTCCGATCTGGTGGCTCGAGAGCAGCACCGCGACCCCGTCGGCGGCGAGTTCGCGGACGAGCGTCGCCACTGCCCGCGTCCCGGCGGGGTCGAGCCCGCTGGTCGGCTCGTCGAGCAGGAGCAGTCGCGGGCGGCGCAGCAGCGCTGCGGCGAGGCCGAGTCGCTGGCGCATCCCGGTCGAGTAGCCGCTCACGCGGTCCTCGCCCCGCTCGGCGAGGCCGACCCGCCCCAGCGCGTCGTCGATCTCGCCGCTTCCCGCATGCCAGCCGTCGAGCTTGGCCATCAGCCTCAGGTTCGAACGCCCGGACAGGTACGGATAGAAGGAGGGCTCCTCAACGAACCCGCCGACGGCGTCGAGCGCGTCGCCGCCGAGGTGTTCCAGCTTGCGGCCGAGAAGCTCGACCGTGCCGCCGTCTGGCCGGATCAAGCCGAACAGCATCCGCAGCAGCGTCGTCTTGCCGGCGCCGTTGGGACCGAGCAGCCCGCGCACCGAGCCGGACTCGATCGACAGGTCCACCCCGTCGACCGCCGTCGTCGTGCCGAAGCGCTTGACCAGCCCTCGTCGCCCGCACGGCGTCCACGGCGCGAATATACATAGCGGTTCGAGGCGCCGTGAACGTCCGCGGCGCGGGGGGGTCACGCCGGCCACGGGACCGCCACACCAGAAACACAAATCGTTAACAACCCGCGCAGCCGGTGCGGTAGGGTGCCGCCGGGCTCTGGTCTCAGCGCCACCGCTCGGGTCCGGGCGGCTTGCTCATACCGTCGTGGGGAGGAATACGTCATGAGAAAGCTCGTGCCGCTACGCATGCGTGGGCGTCGACGGGGACGAGTCGCGATCGTCGCGGCCCTGACGATGTGCGTCGCCGTCGTGGGTGTCGCTTCCGCGGCCGTCGGCGGCTTTAACCCGTTCGGCACAGAGCAGGTTTCGCAGACGTATGCCAACGGCATCCTCCTCCCCACGAACCAGTGGATCTCGCCGCTGGGGACCCGAATCGTCGACGGTAGTGCCACCCAGCAGGGTGCCCGGCTCGTGTCGAGCGCGATCAGCCCGGACGGCCGGTATCTGGCGGCCTTGGGCTGGAACAACTTCCAGGGGTTCCTCACGATCTTCGACCTGAAGACCGGGACGATGGTGCAGCAGACCCCGCTCAACACAGACGGCGGCAACGACCCGACAGTCGCGGCCGACGGGCCGCTGTTCTCCCCAGACTCCGCAACCGGCGGCTCGACCCTGTGGGTTCCACAGTCGGAGTTTCTCTTGAAGTTCAGCTTCGACGACAACACCGGGGCAGCCACTCCAGAGGGCACGCCGATCTTCCTGTGTGGGAGCAGCGCCAGCCTTGCGGCCCCCGGCACCGACCCCGCTGCCTCCACGTATTGCAGCGGCTACGACGACGCCGGCGAGTTCGGCGAGAACAGCGCGCAAGCGTCCGACGTCGCCAACGGCGCCGAGCTGCCGTCCGGGATGGCGCTCTCGTCGGACGGGTCGAAGCTCTACGTGGCGCTCAACGGCGCCAACAAGCTAGCCGTGATCGACACTGCCAAAGACACCGTGCAAGACGAAATCCCCGTCGGTAACGCTCCGCGTCAGGTGGTGCTCGCCGACGGCGGCAACGTCGCGTACGTGTCCAACGAGGGCGGGCGTCCGGCCAACAAGCACGACTTCACGAACCTGTCCGACGGTACGCCGGTCGTGTCGAGCCGGAGTACGGGCGGGGCGATCACCGGCACCGTCTCGGAGGTCAACCTCACGCCTGGTCACCAGGGCGAAATCAAGGAGATCCCAGTCGGGCTTCAGCCGACCGCGCTGTATCAGGATGGCAACGCCCTGTTCGTCGCCAACTCGAACGACGACAGCTTGTCGGTGATCGACGAGCGGACAGGCAATGTCACTCAGACCGTCAGGACCAACCCGGTGCCCGGCGCGCAAGTCGGCAGCTACGCAAACGCGATCAACATGTCAGACCCGACCCACGTCGTCGTCAGCATCGGGCGCGACAACGCGATCGCTGTGTACCGCTACCGAGGCCTGCACCGCCAGATGCGGTTCGCCGGCCTGATCCCGACGGACTGGTATCCCGTGCAGGTCCAGCCCGATCCGGCTCTCGGCGCCGGGAAGATCGTCGTGACCAACGACAAGGGCATCGGCGCCCAGGGCCCCCAGGCGACGATCAACAAGGGTTACGACACGACGCCGGCCACGGGGGGCAACACCTACGACGACACCGGCAGCCTGACGACATTCAGAATGCCGCACGACGGTGATCTCTCGCAGGACACCCAAACGGTCTTCACCGACGACGACTGGAACCAGATCAAGCCGATCAACCATGGCGACTACGACACCGTGCCGAACGTGATCCCGGCCCATCTCGGCGGGAGCTCGCCGATCAAGCACGTGGTCGTGATCGTCCGGGAGAACCGTACGTATGACCAGGCCCATCTCGGCGGGAGCTCGCCGATCAAGCACGTGGTCGTGATCGTCCGGGAGAACCGTACCTATGACCAGGTCCTCGGTGACCTGGGCGAGGGCAACGGCGATCCGGCCGACGCTCAGTTCGGTGCGCAGGTGACACCGAACGCGCACGCCGTGGCGACGCGGTTCGGCGACCTGGACAACTTCTACGACGAGGGCACTCTCTCGGCCGACGGCCACAACTGGATCGTCCAGGCAGAGGCCAACGACTACGTCGAGAAGGAGTTCGGAGCGTTCTACCGCTCGTATCCGTCGCAGGCCGGTGACGCACTCGCCTACCAGCGCGACGGCTTCCTCTGGAACGCGGCCGAGAAGGCGGGTCTGAGCGTCCAGAACTTCGGCGAGTACATCTACAACCCCTACAGCCTCCCGTCGGGCGCTCCCGAATGGGATCAGTGGTACGCGGAGTCACAGTGGCTCGAGAACCCAGCGCCTCTCGCGCAGAAGGGCCCCGAGCCGATCAGCAACCCCTGCCAGTACACAAGGGCGCAGTCGGACATTCCCTCGCTCCAGGCGATCACCGATCCGTGCTTCCCGAACTTCCAGCTCTCGATCCCTGACCAGTACCGGGTCGACCAGTGGCTGCCGGTGTTCGAGCAGCAGGAGAAGAGCGGCCGGATGCCCGACCTGTCGTTCATGTGGCTGATGACCGACCACACCACCGGCAGTGACGTCCCGGACCCGGTCGCGCAGGTCGCCGACAACGACCTGGCCGTCGGCCGCGTGATCGACACGATCTCGCACAGCAAGTTCTGGAGGAGCACCGCGATCTTCGTCGTGGAGGACGACACCCAGAACGGCGTCGACCACGTCGACGGCCACCGCGGGCCGGCGTTCGTCGTCAGCCCGTACTCGTCGTCCGGAGTGGACGACAACTACTACACGCAGCTCAACATGGTCAGGACGATCGAGCAGATCCTCGGCATCCATCCGATGAACCAGGAGGACCTGGGCGCGGAGCCGATGTACAGCGCCTTCACCCAGCATCCGGACTTCACACCGTTCGACCTCCAGCCGAACCAGATCCCGCTCACCCTCGGCGCACCCGGCTATCCGTCCACGCTCAGCACGCCGGCAGCCGGCGCCACCGCGGCCGAGCGCCAGGCATTCCGCCCGCAGGGCGTCGTGCCGGCGGACATGAAGTCGATCTACAAGGCCTGGAAGGTGTGGAGCGCGCAGCAGGCGGCCGAGCACCACTTCGACGGTCCGGACCACGTCAACCCGGAGCAGATGAACCGGTACGACTGGTACTCGGCCCACGACTGGCGCCTCGCGTATCCGGGCGATCCGAAGATCTACACGCCGACCCAGGTGCCCGGCCGGAACCTGCCGGCCGCCTTCATCGGCGACAACTAACTACAACTCCTGGATGTGATCTGCCTCGCGTGCCCCCGGGAAGGGGCGCGTGAGGCAGAACTCTTCGAGCGTCGCCTCGGGGACGCCCTCGACGCCGGGCGTGTCGGAAGCCTCGCCGAGGGTGTGGGGATCGTCGGCGAATCCGCCGACCTCGACCGAGTGCTGCGGCGTCCGGTACCCGGAGATGCCGATCAGATGGAGCCCGAGCCCTTTGCCGAGCGCGTCCAGCCGGGCGGCGATGATCGGTTCCTGGTTCACCGTGTAGTTCGTTCCCGGGGCCGGGAAGAACCCGGCCGAGCCACCGTGCGGCACGAACGGAGTGTCGATGCAGCCGCCCGGGGGCGGAACGACCGGCAACCCGGCGCCGCCGCCGGCGGCCGCCGCCTCGGCGTCGAGCACCTTCGCGTCGTGCGTGAGCGTCTTCTGGAGCTTGGTCAACTGGGTCCGCTTGGCCGAGCGGTCACGCGCGACGCGCAGCTCGCGGTCGACGATCGACAGGCGGAGCTGCGCGATGTTGTCGCGCTCGACGCGCACCGCGGCGGTGGTCTGCTCCCGGCGGACCTTGATCCTGGCAAGCCCGCGAGCTTCGGCCTCGACGGCCGCACGGGTGGTAATGACCAGACGCATCGTCCGCGCGTTCGACTTCGCAATTGCGCTCAGGTCGCTGACCTGGTTGACGAGTTGGTCCCACCCGCGCGACTCGACGATCACGTCGACCAGGTTCGGGGTCGGCGACTCGTAGTCGGCGACGAGCTGCGCGGCGAGGATCCGGCGGTCGGTCACGAGCTGCCGCTGAAGCTGCACGAGCCGCCGCTGCGCGTCTGCCAGCGCCACCGTCACCTGGTTCAGCTGCTGCTCCTGGATGTCGAGGCTCTCCTGGACGGCGGTCAGCCTCGCCTGGAGGGAGCTGATCGTGCCCTCGAAGCCCTGGATCTGCTTGCTGTCGGACTTGATCGAGGAGCGCAGCCCGCTCGCCTTATGCTGGCCGGCCGAATACCGGCTCGCTAGATCGCCGCGGCTCACGCCGGCGCTCGTGGCCAAAGCGACAACCGCCAGCGCGGATGCCAGGATGCCTGAGGCCTGCCTGCTCAAGGGCGGCCACGCTACCAGCAGCCCCTGCGGATTCCTCCCCGTGCAACCGCGATTGCGTGGCCGCGCCGAGCTCTACGCGAACGCTCCCACCCCGGTGATATCCCGGCCGACGATCAGCGTCTGCATCGTCTCCGTGCCCTCGTAGGTGTGTATCGCCTCGATGTCGGCCATGTGACGGATCACGTGATTCTCGAGCAGGATCCCGTTGCCGCCGAGCATGTCTCGCGCCTCGGCGCAGATCTGCCGGGCCTTGCGGGTGTTGTTTAGCTTCGCGAGGCCGGCGATCGTGTCGCTCAGCTCCCCCCGCTCGGCCAGGCGGCCGATCTGCAGGCAGTAGAGCTGCATCGAGGTGACCTCGGCAAGCATCTTGACGAGCCGGTCCTGGACGATCTGGAAGCTGCACAGCGGCTTGCCGAACTGCTCGCGGCGCTTGCTGTAGGTCAGCGCGGCGTCGTACGCGGCGACCGCGTGCCCGAGCGCCGCCCAGGCGCACGTGCTCCGCGTCCCGGCGAGCACGCGCGCGGTGTCCTTGAAGCTGTGCGCGCCGGGGAGGCGGTTCTCGGCCGTCACCTCGACGTCCTCGAGCGAGATCTGCGCCTGCCAGATCGCGCGCAGCGACCCCTTCCCCTCGATCACCTGCGCGTCGTAACCGGGAGTGCCCTTCTCGACCAGGAAGCCGCCGACCTTTCCCTCCTCGTCACGCGCCCAGACGACGACGACGTCCGCGAAGCTGCCCGCGCCGATCCAGCGCTTGGCCCCGTTCAACACGTACGTGTCGCCCACCTGGCGCGCGCTGGTCTCGAGCGCGACCGAATCTGACCCGTGATTCGGCTCGGTCAGCGCGAACGCGCCGAACTGCTCGACCCTGGCCATCGGCGGCAGCCAGCGCTGCTTCTGCTCCTCGGACCCGAGCATCGCGATCGACTTCATCGCCAGACCCGCCTGGACCCCGAGAACCGTCCCGAGGCTGCCGTCACCGCGATTGAGCTCCATGTGGATGAGACCGAGCGAGATCGGGTCGAACCCGGGGCAGCCGTAGCCCTGGATGTCCTCGCCGACGATCCCGAGCTCGCCGAGCCGCTGAATCAAGGGCCAGGGCATTTCGGCGCGCTCCCAGTAGCCGCCGATCACCGGCAGCACCTCGTCGTCGACGAACAGACGCACGCGCCGCAGGACCTCGAGTTGCTGCTCGGTGAGCTGCTCGCGCAAGAAGAAGTAGTCGGTGGACAGGGCATGGCCAAGGCCCTCGAACAGGTCAGCGGGTGCGGTCACCATCGGGGTCCTCCAGTTCTGGTTCGGGCGTTAGTTCGGGGTCGGCGAGCGCGGTCGCGATCGCCCGGTAGGTCTTGCGGTTGAAGATCAGCCCCACGTGGCTTCCGGTCACCTCCACGCAGGTGGCGTATGGGACGAGCGCGGCCTGCCAGCGGACAACGCCGTCGCCCTTGGAGTAGATGCTCGTCAGGCGCACGCGATCGACCGGGAACTGGCCGGTGAAGTCGGCCGCGAACGGACAGTCACATGTCTCGGTGAGGCACCGCGGCGACCTCGCGCGTCCGCTTCGAATCACGGCGCGGCGGGCGGCACCGACCGCCGCCTGCGTCGGATAGCTCGTCGCGAGCATCCCGCGCAGCCCGGCGCCGATCGAGATCGCGTGCGAGACGAGCTCCGGCCGGCGATGGCCGAGCGCCCGGACGTAGTGCCCGCTCCGGCTGTGGCCGATCAGCGCCACACGACGCCCGTGGGTCTCGTGGAGCATTTCGATGCGGCGTTCGACCCGATCGACGGCGCGGTCCGAGCAGCCGGTGTTGGTGACGAATCCGCAGAGCTGCGGGCGGTATCCGATCCGCCGCAGCCAGGCGGCGAGGACGAGCATCGTCTGGTCGCCGGCGCCGAACCCGGGCATCAGGATGACGGGGCGGCCGTCGCCGCGCGGAACTCCGCGACCATGGAAGACCGGGTCCGCGAGCAAACGCGACGCCTCGAGCGCCCACCGCGTCTCGCGCAGGTGGTCGCCCCACCAGCGGTCGTCCGGAACGGCCGGGATATCGTCAGTTCGCAAGTACATAGGTCCCCGGTGCCTTTCCGTGCGCCTTGTACTTCGCGTTGCCGAGCGACTTCGGTGCCGTCTTCATTGCACCGGACCGCTCGGCGAGCCAGGCGTCCCAGTCTCCCCACCAGCTTCCGGGCAGCTGTGGCGCCTGCGCCTCGAATTCCTCCGCCGTCGCCGGCAGCTCGTCGGCGACGCGGTAGCTCGACCGGCTTTCCGGGCTCGGCGGGTTGACGAGCGCCTGAATATGGCCGCTTCGGGACAGCACGAACCGCCGGTTGCCGCCGAACAGGAGCGCGCCGTTGTACGCGCTCTCCCACGGAACGATGTGATCCGTCGCGCCGGCGACGAAGTACGTGTCGAGGTCGACGGCTCCGAGGTCGACCGGCTCGCCGAGGACCTCGAGCGCGCCCGGATTGGCGAACGCGTTGTCGAGCCCGATGTGGATGAAGTCCCGGTGCAGCCCGGCCGCGAGGCGGACCGTGTCCTGGTTCCAGTAGAGGATGTCGAAGGCCGGCGGCTCCTTGCCGAGCAGGTAGTTGTTGACCACGTAGTTCCACACCAGGTCGTTCGGGCGTAGCCACGTGAACACGCCTGCGAGGGCCTGCCCGTCGACGTAACCCTTGCGCGCGGACTCGGCGACCGCCGCGGCCGCGACGTCGCGGGTGGTCAGCGCCGCCATCGTGCCCTCGGTGTCGTTGTCGAGCGCGCACACCATCAGCGTCAGGCTCGCCGCGCGGTCGAGCTCGCCGACCGCCGCGAGCTGGCCGAGCAGGGCCGCGGTGATGATCCCGCCCGAGCACGCCGCCGCGAGATGGACGGAGCTCTGCGACGTGATCGCGGCGACCGCGTCCCGTGCCTCGGCGACCGCCTGCGCGTAGGTGTCGAGGTCGAAGTGACCCTGTTCCTGCTCGGGGTTGCGCCACGAGATCGCGAACACCTGCTGCCCCTGGGCGACGTAGTGCTCGATCATGCTCCGCCCCGGCGAGATGTCGAGCACGTAGAACTTGTTGATCGTCGGCGGGATGAACAGCATCGGCACCTCCCGCACCTGATCGGTCGTGGGCTGGTAATGGATCAGCTCGAACACGTCGGTCCGGAGCACGATCGATCCGGGCGTGGCCGCGACATTGACGCCGACCTCGAACTTGCTCGTGTCGACGGTCGCCGGCAGTCGCGACGGCGTGTTCAGATCGTGCATGAAGTGCCGCGCGCCGCGGACCAGATTGCCGCCGCCGGTGTCGACGACCTCCTTGATCACCGTCGGATTGGACCAGGCAAAGTTGGTCGGGGCGAGCGCGTCGAGGACGTTCCCGGCCGCGAGCCGCGCCCGCCGCTCGGCGCGCCAGTCGACATCGGCGTCCGAGATCAACCCGTCGACGGTCTCGCCGACGGCCAGATAGCTCTGGAGCAGCGCCCGGAACAGCCAGTTGCCCTCCCACGCGGGATCGGCGAAACGCCTGTCGCCCCTGGCGGGCGTCAGCTCCGAGCGGCCGGTCGCCGCGCGGGCGAGCTCGGCGCCGAGGCCGGCGGCGCGGCCGATCAACCGTTGGGGGCGGCGCACGAGCCCGGCGCTGATCTTGACGGCCGAGCCCGGCGCGATGAACCGTGGCGTGCCGCCGGACGCGGCGTCGCTCAGCATCACGTCCAGGCCCGACCGAGCCGCCTGGCTCGTGCGCCGGACGCGGGACTCCTTCTTGGTCTCAGTTGTCGAGTTCTCGCTCATCGTTCATCTCCGCGTTGTGCTTGTGCACTAAGACTCGCTGCGCCGAGGCCCCCGCGCATCGGATCAGCGACCTAAGTTCCCGAGCTTCCGTTGTGTGCTGCGTACAATCGCCGCCGAGGAGAGGCTTGGCGTGGTGAACCCGGACCCTGCGATTGTCGCGCTCCGACAGGCGCTCGAGCAGCGTCTGGATGCCATGGCCGACGAGGCGACGGAGCGGATCGTGCTCGAGGTGCCGGCCTACCGAGCCGCCGATGAGCAGTTCCGCGCGGACATTCGCGCCCACGTCGTCGCGCACCTGCACGCCAGCCTCGGGACCCTCGACGCCGACCGCGAGGTCACCCGCGAGGATCTGCTGTTCGTCCGCCCGCACGCGGCCCGCCGCGCCAAGCGTGTGTCGGTCACCGAGTTCGTGCAGGCGTTCTATGTCGGCGAACGCGTGCTGTGGGACACGGCGCTGGGGCTCGCCGACGACGAAGCGTCACGGCGGGCGGCGCTGGTGTTGGCATCACACCTCCCGCGCTATTTCGAGGTTGCGACCACGCATGCCGCGGAGGTCTACCTCGAGACGCAGGAGCAGCTCGCGGCCACCGGCGAGCGGATCCGGCGCGACCTGCTCGAGGACCTGCTCGCCGGTCGTGAGCTCGAACCGGGTCCGCGGCTGGACGCGGCGCGCGCGGCCGGACTCGTCGACGAATCGTCGGTCGTCGTGATCTCCGCGACGCCGTCCAGGACGCCCAGCGACGAGCAGCTCCTGCGCGGGGGCGCGGCGGCGCTGGCTCGCGCGATCGGCGGCCGGATGCCCCCGCTAGCGGTCGTCCGCCAAGATGAGATCGTGGTGGTCGTGCCGGCTGCCGAAGGCCTCCCGGACACGGTCGTGCCGCGGCTCGTCGAGGTCCAGAATCGGCTCGCCGACGCCGGCCTGCCGCTGGCCGTCGCGATCAGCACCGCGGTGAACGGCTTGGCCCAGATCCCCGACGCCTATCGCGAGTCGAGCACAATCCGGATCGCGCGCGGATCGGCGCCCGGGGTCGTCGCCCTGTCCGAGTTGAGCGCGTTCGAATACCTCACGCTCCGCGCCGACCCCACCACCGGGCGGCTCATCCCCCGGGCGGTTCACGAGTTCGTCGCGCAGGACCTCGCCGAGGGCGGCCCGCTGATCGCCACGCTCCGCGAATACGTCGCCTGCGACCTCAACGCGCGCCGCGCCGCCGACAACCTCCACATCCACGTGAACACAGCGCACTACCGGCTGTCCCGGATTGCCGAACGGACCGGGTACGACCTGCGCAGCGTGAGCGACCTCATCGAGATCCTGATCGCGGCCCGGCTGGCCGACGCCCAATTGGTTGCGGCGCACAATCGCGGGCGCCCGAATTAGGCCCGCGCTCCCATGTTCTCGGCGGACGGGCTGAGGGACGCTTCTCTCATCCCGACTCCCCGAAAAGAAGGACCGTCGATGAACGAGAACCTCGCCCAGAATCTGACCACATCCGCGCAGCGGTATCCAGACAGTCCCGCACTGCGGATCGACGAAGTCGTGATCACGTACGCGGAGCTCGACGAAGCGACCGCTCGCGTCGCCGGGCTGTTGCGCGAGCGCGGCCTCGAGCCCGGCGACCGCGTCGGGGTCATGCTCCCGAACGTGCCCCAGTTCGCGTTCGCCTACTACGGCGTGCTGCGCGCCGGCGGCGTGGTCGTGCCGATGAACATCCTGCTCAAGCAGCGGGAGGTCGAGTTCTACCTCGGCGACCCCGAGGCCAAGCTGATCTTTGCCTGGCACGAGTTCGCCGACGCTGCCGAGCAGGGTGCCGCCGCGGCGGGCGCCGAGTGCATCGTGGTCGAGCCGGTGTCGTTCGGCCGGCTGCTCGGAAACGTCGAGCCGGTCGAGGAGGTCGTCGACCGCGTGGCCCGCGACACCGCCGTGATCCTGTACACGTCGGGCACTACCGGCAAGCCGAAGGGCGCCGAGCTGACGCACTCGAACCTCGCGATCAACGCCGACGTCAGCAAGGCGCTGTTCTCACTCGACCACGAGGACGTGGTCCTCGGTGCGCTGCCGCTGTTCCACGCGTTCGGCCAGACCTGCGCCCTGAACGCAACGGTCAGCGCCGGCGCGTCGCTCTCGCTGATCCCCCGGTTCGCGCCCGACAAGGCGCTCGCGACGATCGAGCGCGATCGGGTCACGGTGTTCGAGGGCGTGCCGACGATGTTCTCCGCGCTCCTGCACTATCCCGATCGCGACGAGTTCGACGTGAGCACGCTCCGGGTCTGCGTGTCGGGTGGCGCCGCGCTGCCGGTCGAGGTGCTGCGTGGGTTCGAGGAGGCCTTCGACTGCATCATCCTCGAGGGCTACGGCCTCTCGGAGACGTCGCCGGTGGCGTGCTTCAACCATCCCGACCGCGAGCGCAAGCCCGGCTCGATCGGCACGCCCGATAGAGGGGGTCGAGATGAAGCTGGTCGACGACCACCGCCAGGAGGCGGCCGCAGGCGAGGCGGGCGAGATCGCGATCCGCGGCCACAACGTCATGAAGGGCTACCGGAACCGCCCCGAAGCGACCGCCGAGGCGATCGACTCGGACGGCTGGTTCTACAGCGGTGACATCGCCAGGATCGACGAGGACGGTTGCTACTTCATCGTCGATCGCAAGAAGGAGCTGATCATCCGCGGCGGCTACAACGTGTACCCCCGTGAGATCGAAGAGGTCCTGTACGAGCATCCGGCGGTGCGCGAGGCCGCCGTCATCGGTATCCCCCACGCCGAGCTCGGCGAGGAGGTCGGCGCCGCGGTGGCGCTCAAGGACGGTGCCGAGGCCACGGAGTCCGACATTCGCGACTACGTCAAGGCCAACGTCGCCGCCTACAAGTACCCGCGGCACGTCTGGTTCGTCGAGGAGCTGCCCAAGGGCCCGACGGGCAAGATCCTCAAGCGCGCGATCGAGCCGCCCGCGAGGGTGGGTGCGAAGTAGATCGCGACTGAAGTAGGCGAGCGGTTGTGGCCGGAACACAACGCTCCCGGGCGAAGCGTGGGGTCCGTTCCCAATGACCCGGAGCCCCGTCCGAGAGATCGTTCCAGCCACAAATCCACTCACCTGAGGAAGGAGCAACCCGCAATGTCAAATCGAGTGAAAATGGCCGTGCCGCTCGCGCTCAGTATCGGAGTCGTCGCGTTCCTGTGGTCGGAGTTCACGCTGAACTTCAACCTGCACTGGCTCACGGTCGCCGACGGCGTGTTCGGCAAGTTCGGGCTTCCGGAGAAGTTCCAGCTTGTCCTGCCGGCGACGTTCGTGACCTGGGGCCTTTACTACGTGCTCGGCGCCGACCGCGTCGCGCTCCGCAAGACGTTGATCGCGTGCACTACGGGAACCGTGGGCGCGATCGTGATCATGACGCTCGGGCCTGCACTGGCGGGCCTCCCGAGCCTGTGGGGCATCTCGCTCGCGATCGCGATCGTCGGCGGAGGCCTGGTGCTGATCTCGTCGCTGTCGGCGAGCGACTACCTGCCGGCCGCGCCCGCGTTCGCCTGCGCCGCGTCGGTGCTGTTCTGGTGGTTCGCCACTGGTCTGGACAACTACGTCCCGGGCGCCG
>CAWGJE010000011.1:0-232118 GCA_963822855.1 uncultured Solirubrobacterales bacterium
GAGCGCCCGGACGTAGTGCCCGCTCCGGCTGTGGCCGATCAGCGCCACACGACGCCCGTGGGTCTCGTGGAGCATTTCGATGCGGCGTTCGACGCGATCGACGGCGCGGTCCGAGCAGCCGGTGTTGGTGACGAATCCGCAGAGCTGCGGGCGGTATCCGATCCGCCGCAGCCAGGCGGCGAGGACGAGCATCGTCTGGTCGCCGGCGCCGAACCCGGGCATCAGGATGACGGGGCGGCCGTCGCCGCGCGGAACTCCGCGACCATGGAAGACCGGGTCCGCGAGCAAACGCGACGCCTCGAGCGCCCATCGCGTCTCGCGCAGGTGGTCGCCCCACCAGCGGTCGTCCGGAACGGCCGGGATATCGTCAGTTCGCAAGTACATAGGTCCCCGGTGCCTTTCCGTGCGCCTTGTACTTCGCGTTGCCGAGCGACTTCGGTGCCGTCTTCATTGCACCGGACCGCTCGGCGAGCCAGGCGTCCCAGTCTCCCCACCAGCTTCCGGGCAGCTGTGGCGCCTGCGCCTCGAATTCCTCCGCCGTCGCCGGCAGCTCGTCGGCGACGCGGTAGCTCGACCGGCTTTCCGGGCTCGGCGGGTTGACGAGCGCCTGAATATGGCCGCTTCGGGACAGCACGAACCGCCGGTTGCCGCCGAACAGGAGCGCGCCGTTGTACGCGCTCTCCCACGGAACGATGTGATCCGTCGCGCCGGCGACGAAGTACGTGTCGAGGTCGACGGCTCCGAGGTCGACCGGCTCGCCGAGGACCTCGAGCGCGCCCGGATTGGCGAACGCGTTGTCGAGCCCGATGTGGATGAAGTCCCGGTGCAGCCCGGCCGCGAGGCGGACCGTGTCCTGGTTCCAGTAGAGGATGTCGAAGGCCGGCGGCTCCTTGCCGAGCAGGTAGTTGTTGACCACGTAGTTCCACACCAGGTCGTTCGGGCGTAGCCACGTGAACACGCCTGCGAGGGCCTGCCCGTCGACGTAACCCTTGCGCGCGGACTCGGCGACCGCCGCGGCCGCGACGTCGCGGGTGGTCAGCGCCGCCATCGTGCCCTCGGTGTCGTTGTCGAGCGCGCACACCATCAGCGTCAGGCTCGCCGCGCGGTCGAGCTCGCCGACCGCCGCGAGCTGGCCGAGCAGGGCCGCGGTGATAATCCCGCCCGAGCACGCCGCCGCGAGATGGACGGAGCTCTGCGACGTGATCGCGGCGACCGCGTCCCGTGCCTCGGCGACCGCCTGCGCGTAGGTGTCGAGGTCGAAGTGACCCTGTTCCTGCTCGGGGTTGCGCCACGAGATCGCGAACACCTGCTGCCCCTGGGCGACGTAGTGCTCGATCATGCTCCGCCCCGGCGAGATGTCGAGCACGTAGAACTTGTTGATCGTCGGCGGGATGAACAGCATCGGCACCTCCCGCACCTGATCGGTCGTGGGCTGGTAATGGATCAGCTCGAACACGTCGGTCCGGAGCACGATCGATCCGGGCGTGGCCGCGACATTGGCGCCGACCTCGAACTTGCTCGTGTCGACGGTCGCCGGCAGTCGCGACGGCGTGTTCAGATCGTGCATGAAGTGCCGCGCGCCGCGGACCAGATTGCCGCCGCCGGTGTCGACGACCTCCTTGATCACCGTCGGATTGGACCAGGCAAAGTTGGTCGGGGCGAGCGCGTCGAGGACGTTCCCGGCCGCGAGCCGCGCCCGCCGCTCGGCGCGCCAGTCGACATCGGCGTCCGAGATCAATCCGTCGACGGTCTCGCCGACGGCCAGATAGCTCTGGAGCAGCGCCCGGAACAGCCAGTTGCCCTCCCACGCGGGATCGGCGAAACGCCTGTCGCCCCTGGCGGGCGTCAGCTCCGAGCGGCCGGTCGCCGCGCGGGCGAGCTCGGCGCCGAGGCCGGCGGCGCGGCCGATCAACCGTTGGGGGCGGCGCACGAGCCCGGCGCTGATCTTGACGGCCGAGCCCGGCGCGATGAACCGTGGCGTGCCGCCGGACGCGGCGTCGCTCAGCATCACGTCCAGGCCCGACCGAGCCGCCTGGCTCGTGCGCCGGACGCGGGACTCCTTCTTGGTCTCAGTTGTCGAGTTCTCGCTCATCGTTCATCTCCGCGTTGTGCTTGTGCACTAAGACTCGCTGCGCCGAGGCCCCCGCGCATCGGATCAGCGACCTAAGTTCCCGAGCTTCCGTTGTGTGCTGCGTACAATCGCCGCCGAGGAGAGGCTTGGCGTGGTGAACCCGGACCCTGCGATTGTCGCGCTCCGACAGGCGCTCGAGCAGCGTCTGGATGCCATGGCCGACGAGGCGACGGAGCGGATCGTGCTCGAGGTGCCGGCCTACCGAGCCGCCGATGAGCAGTTCCGCGCGGACATTCGCGCCCACGTCGTCGCGCACCTGCACGCCAGCCTCGGGACCCTCGACGCCGACCGCGAGGTCACCCGCGAGGATCTGCTGTTCGTCCGCCCGCACGCGGCCCGCCGCGCCAAGCGTGTGTCGGTCACCGAGTTCGTGCAGGCGTTCTATGTCGGCGAACGCGTGCTGTGGGACACGGCGCTGGGGCTCGCCGACGACGAAGCGTCACGGCGGGCGGCGCTGGTGTTGGCATCACACCTCCCGCGCTATTTCGAGGTTGCGACCACGCATGCCGCGGAGGTCTACCTCGAGACGCAGGAGCAGCTCGCGGCCACCGGCGAGCGGATCCGGCGCGACCTGCTCGAGGACCTGCTCGCCGGTCGTGAGCTCGAACCGGGTCCGCGGCTGGACGCGGCGCGCGCGGCCGGACTCGTCGACGAATCGTCGGTCGTCGTGATCTCCGCGACGCCGTCCAGGACGCCCAGCGACGAGCAGCTCCTGCGCGGGGGCGCGGCGGCGCTGGCTCGCGCGATCGGCGGCCGGATGCCCCCGCTAGCGGTCGTCCGCCAAGATGAGATCGTGGTGGTCGTGCCGGCTGCCGAAGGCCTCCCGGACACGGTCGTGCCGCGGCTCGTCGAGGTCCAGAATCGGCTCGCCGACGCCGGCCTGCCGCTGGCCGTCGCGATCAGCACCGCGGTGAACGGCTTGGCCCAGATCCCCGACGCCTATCGCGAGTCGAGCACAATCCGGATCGCGCGCGGATCGGCGCCCGGGGTCGTCGCCCTGTCCGAGTTGAGCGCGTTCGAATACCTCACGCTCCGCGCCGACCCCACCACCGGGCGGCTCATCCCCCGGGCGGTTCACGAGTTCGTCGCGCAGGACCTCGCCGAGGGCGGCCCGCTGATCGCCACGCTCCGCGAATACGTCGCCTGCGACCTCAACGCGCGCCGCGCCGCCGACAACCTCCACATCCACGTGAACACAGCGCACTACCGGCTGTCCCGGATTGCCGAACGGACCGGGTACGACCTGCGCAGCGTGAGCGACCTCATCGAGATCCTGATCGCGGCCCGGCTGGCCGACGCCCAATTGGTTGCGGCGCACAATCGCGGGCGCCCGAATTAGGCCCGCGCTCCCATGTTCTCGGCGGACGGGCTGAGGGACGCTTCTCTCATCCCGACTCCCCGAAAAGAAGGACCGTCGATGAACGAGAACCTCGCCCAGAATCTGACCACATCCGCGCAGCGGTATCCAGACAGTCCCGCACTGCGGATCGACGAAGTCGTGATCACGTACGCGGAGCTCGACGAAGCGACCGCTCGCGTCGCCGGGCTGTTGCGCGAGCGCGGCCTCGAGCCCGGCGACCGCGTCGGGGTCATGCTCCCGAACGTGCCCCAGTTCGCGTTCGCCTACTACGGCGTGCTGCGCGCCGGCGGCGTGGTCGTGCCGATGAACATCCTGCTCAAGCAGCGGGAGGTCGAGTTCTACCTCGGCGACCCCGAGGCCAAGCTGATCTTTGCCTGGCACGAGTTCGCCGACGCTGCCGAGCAGGGTGCCGCCGCGGCGGGCGCCGAGTGCATCGTGGTCGAGCCGGTGTCGTTCGGCCGGCTGCTCGGAAATGTCGAGCCGGTCGAGGAGGTCGTCGACCGCGTGGCCCGCGACACCGCCGTGATCCTGTACACGTCGGGCACTACCGGCAAGCCGAAGGGTGCCGAGCTGACGCACTCGAACCTCGCGATCAACGCCGACGTCAGCAAGGCGCTGTTCTCACTCGACCACGAGGACGTGGTCCTCGGTGCGCTGCCGCTGTTCCACGCGTTCGGCCAGACCTGCGCCCTGAACGCAACGGTCAGCGCCGGCGCGTCGCTCTCGCTGATCCCCCGGTTCGCGCCCGACAAGGCGCTCGCGACGATCGAGCGCGATCGGGTCACGGTGTTCGAGGGCGTGCCGACGATGTTCTCCGCGCTCCTGCACTATCCCGATCGCGACGAGTTCGACGTGAGCACGCTCCGGGTCTGCGTGTCGGGTGGCGCCGCGCTGCCGGTCGAGGTGCTGCGTGGGTTCGAGGAGGCCTTCGACTGCATCATCCTCGAGGGCTACGGCCTCTCGGAGACGTCGCCGGTGGCGTGCTTCAACCATCCCGACCGCGAGCGCAAGCCCGGCTCGATCGGCACGCCCATAGAGGGGGTCGAGATGAAGCTGGTCGACGACCACCGCCAGGAGGCGGCCGCAGGCGACGCGGGCGAGATCGCGATCCGCGGCCACAACGTCATGAAGGGCTACCGGAACCGCCCCGAAGCGACCGCCGAGGCGATCGACTCGGACGGCTGGTTCTACAGCGGTGACATCGCCAGGATCGACGAGGACGGTTGCTACTTCATCGTCGATCGCAAGAAGGAGCTGATCATCCGCGGCGGCTACAACGTGTACCCCCGTGAGATCGAAGAGGTCCTGTACGAGCATCCGGCGGTGCGCGAGGCCGCCGTCATCGGTATCCCCCACGCCGAGCTCGGCGAGGAGGTCGGCGCCGCGGTGGCGCTCAAGGACGGTGCCGAGGCAACGGAGTCCGACATTCGCGACTACGTCAAGGCCAACGTCGCCGCCTACAAGTACCCGCGGCACGTCTGGTTCGTCGAGGAGCTGCCCAAGGGCCCGACGGGCAAGATCCTCAAGCGCGCGATCGAGCCGCCCGCGAGGGTGGGTGCGAAGTAGATCGCGACTGAAGTAGGCGAGCGGTTGTGGCCGGAACACAACGCTCCCGGGCGAAGCGTGGGGTCCGTTCCCAATGACCCGGAGCCCCGTCCGAGAGATCGTTCCAGCCACAAATCCACTCACCTGAGGAAGGAGCAACCCGCAATGTCAAATCGAGTGAAAATGGCCGTGCCGCTCGCGCTCAGTATCGGAGTCGTCGCGTTCCTGTGGTCGGAGTTCACGCTGAACTTCAACCTGCACTGGCTCACGGTCGCCGACGGCGTGTTCGGCAAGTTCGGGCTTCCGGAGAAGTTCCAGCTTGTCCTGCCGGCGACGTTCGTGACCTGGGGCCTTTACTACGTGCTCGGCGCCGACCGCGTCGCGCTCCGCAAGACGTTGATGGCGTGCACTACGGGAACCGTGGGCGCGATCGTGATCATGACGCTCGGGCCTGCACTGGCGGGCCTCCCGAGCCTGTGGGGCATCTCGCTCGCGATCGCGATCGTCGGCGGAGGCCTGGTGCTGATCTCGTCGCTGTCGGCGAGCGACTACCTGCCGGCCGCGCCCGCGTTCGCCTGCGCCGCGTCGGTGCTGTTCTGGTGGTTCGCCACTGGTCTGGACAACTACGTCCCGGGCGCCGCCGGACCGCACACCGTGGCCGCGCTCGGCCTCGCCCTGACCACGCACCCGCTGGCGGCCGGGACCGGCGCGCTCGGAGGGCTGCTGTCGACGCCGTGGCCGTGGGTGGCGTTCAGCGTCTGGGTGTCGCTGCTGTGCGGTCCGGTCCTCGGCCTCCTCTCACGGGTGCTTGCCGACCTGCCCGGACGCGTCGGGGCGTCCTCGCCCACGTCTCCGGCGGGGCACGTCGACCCCCGAGTGACCGCTTGAGGTCATTGCTTATGCCCGGCGTCGTCGCCATCGAACGCATCGCCACGATGCTCGCGGCGCGCCGGGCAGAGCTCGCCACGGAGAGCCTGCGCGAGATCCGGGCCGCGATCCCCGCTTATTCGGTGATCGACGATCCAGTGATCCTGGCCGACGTCACCGAGCACGTCGCCGAGAATCACGACGCGTTGCGCTCGAGCCTCGTCCGAGGCGAGCCGGTGACGGCCCAGGAGCTCGCGTTCATCGGCCCGCACGCCGCGTTGCGAGCCCGCCGTGGAGTGCCGCTCGCCGACTTCCTTCAGGCCTTCCGGATCGGTCATCGCGTGATCTGGGACGCGATCGTCGAGTTCGCCGCTGAGGACGAACAGGCGGCGGCGGCCGCACTCGACGCCGCGCGCCTGGTGATGGAGTTCATCGATCTCGCGAGCACCCACGCCGCCCAGGCGTACCTCGAGGCGCAGCAGCTGCTCCTGGCTGAGGGCGACCGCGTGCGGCGCGACCTGCTCGAGGACCTGCTGGCCGGTCGCGAGCCTGCACCAGGCCCGCGGTTGACCGCAGCACGGGCCGCGGGCCTCGAGTCGCGCGGTCGGTGCGTGGTGATCGGGGCGGTGCCGGTGTCGCCCGCCGACGACGAGCTCGCGCTCAGGTCGGCTGCGTCGGCGCTCGCGCGCGCCGCCGGCGGCGTGCTGCGTCCCTTGACCGTTGTCCGCCAGGACGAGATCGTGATCATCCGCGCACTGGACGGCGACGACGCGCGCAGGCTGACCGAGCCGGTCGAACGGGCGCAGCGGGACCTCGCCGCCACCGGCGTCCGGCTCGCGATCGGGATCAGCACCCCGCTCGAGACGACGGCGGGCCTGCCGGACGGCTACCGCGAGGCGTGCGCCGCGCTCGAGTCGCTCCCACCCGGCGGTGGCGTGATGGCGCTACCCGATCTGAGCGCGTTCGACTATCTGACGCTGCGCAGCGACGGGACCGTGCTGCGGCTACTGGCGCCGGCCGTTCGCCGGTTCGTCGAGGAGGACACTGCCAGCGGCGGCGCGCTGACTGCGACGCTGCTCGCATACGCGTCGGCGAACCTGAACGCCAAGGTCGCGGCGCAGCGCCTCTACATCCACGTCAACACCGCCCACCACCGGCTTGCCCGGATCGAGGACAAGACCGGCTGCGACCTGCGCGACCTCGGCGACGTGCAGGAGTTGCTGATCGCGATCCGTCTCGCCGGCGCACGTGGCTGATCTCAGCGTCACCCAATTCGGACGACGCGGCCGCCGTGGGGTCCGTATCCTCGCTACCCATGGACAACGGTCTCGATTTCGCATTGGTGGAATTCGGACACACCGAGGGCGCCGAGGAGGCCTACTCGCGCGCGCCGCGGTCGGTCGACGGCGTGGCCTGGGCGGACCAGATCGCGTTTGTCGAGCACCACCGTCGCAACCGCATCATCGTGCGGGGAACGTTCGCCGGCCGGTATGTGGACGCGGACGACGAGCTGGAGTTCGTCGGCAAGAAGACCGCCGAAGGTGCCATCGCCGGCGCCGCGATCGGCCTGTTTGGCGGCCCGGCCGGGCTCGCGGTGGGGCTCGTCGGAGGTGGACTCGCCGGCGGCGTCGCCCAGGAACGCAGCTCCCCGCATCTTCGTGGCGCGTTCTTCGACGAGCTGCGGCGGGAAGTGCCCGAGGGGTCCTCGGCCGTGCTCATGATGGCCGCGCCAGATCACGTCAACGCGATGGTCAGCGCGCTCGGAGGACAAGGCGGTCGGGTGGTCCGGCACCAGCTGAGCCCCGAGGAAGCCAAGGCACTCGAGGACGCGGTCGCCGACGATCCGACCGCTGCCCCGCCATCGGCGAAGTAAGTGGTCGCTGAGTGCGAGTCATCCTCAACATCATCTGGCTGATCTTCGGCGGCCTGTGGCTGGCGATCCTCTACACCTTCTTCGCGCTGCTCGCCTTCATCCTGATCATCACGATCCCGTTCGGGTTCGCGGCGCTGCGGATGGCGAGCTTCTGCCTGTGGCCGTTCGGCCGGACGATCGTCAGGAGTGAGCACGCCGGGGTCGCGACCGGGATCGGCAACATCATCTGGTTGCTGCTGTTCGGGTGGGAGCTCGCGCTCGCTCACCTGATCACCGGCATCGCCCAGTGCATCACGATCATCGGGATCCCGCTCGGACTGGCTAACTTCAAGCTGATCCCGGTGTCGCTGTGGCCACTCGGCCGGCAGATCGTCTCGGTCGACGAGGCGCAGCGGATGGGAGTGTCGTCGGGCCTCAGCGTCCCGTAGCGAGCGCGGTCTAACCTACCGCCATGCCTGGGATGGGTGCTCGACGCGCCCGGGCGGCGCGTTCGCCGGGGATGATCCGCGCGCGCCGCTTGTTCGCGGCGCACGCGCAGGGTGAGCGCGCCGGCGTTCCCGTCGACGAGGTACTGGGACGCGCCGGCCAGGCGGATCGGCGCACTCGGCGCGAGGTACTCGTCGGCGCCGGCGGGCTGGCGGCAGGCGCCGCGCTGGCCCGAAGCCCGGCGGCGGCGCTCGCGTTCCGCATCGCAAAGTTGCAGGCCCATCCACGGATCGCGATCGTCGGCGCCGGCCTCGCCGGCCTTCGTTGCGCGCACATGCTCTGGACTCAGAGTCCCGGCGACCCCGTGGTCTCGACCGTGTATGAGGCTAACCCGGGCCGCGCCGGCGGTCGCTGCTGGACGCTCCGAGACTACTTCTCCGGGGCGCTCGTCACCGAGCACGGAGGTTCGTTCCTGAACAGCGACCAGACCGCGATCCGCGGCCTGGCGACGCGTCTCGGCCTGAAGCAGGTCGTGGTCAACGGTGGCGACCTGCTGACCGGCGACGAGGTGTTCTTCATCGACGGCCGCGTGTACACCTACGCCGAGGCGAACGCCGACTGGCACGACGTCGGCTTTCCCGCGTTCCGGAAGGCCGCACACGAGATAACCACCGCCGCCGGCACGGCGCGGCTCGACCGGATGTCCGTGCCGGAGTGGCTCGACAGCACCGAGATCGGCTCGGGCAGCCGGTTCGGCAAGCTGATGATGGCCGACACGGTGACCGAGAACGGCGGAGACCCGGACGATCAGTCGGCGCTCGACCTGATCGTGTTGCTGACCGGCAACCCCCGTTCCTCGCTGTACCCGCTGCCCGGTGACGACGAGCGGTACACCATCGTCGGTGGGAACGACCAGCTCGTCTCGGGCATGATCGAAGCGCTGCCCGTTGACGCGGTTCGGCACGACCACGCGCTTGTCGCGATCCGTGAAGACGGGGATGGCACGGTGGCGCTGGTGTTCGACGTCGCCGGCAAGAGCGTGGTGAAGCCAGCCGATCTGGTCGTGCTCGCGCTGCCCTTCAGCACGCTCCGCCATGTCGAGCTCGGGCGCTCCGGGCTGTCGAGCACCAAGCGTCACGTGATCGACACGATGGGCATGGGCACGAACGCCAAGATCCATCTCGAGCTGAGCCACAAGACCTGGCCCGCGCTCGGCTACAGCGGTGCCACCTACGGGGAGTGGCAGCGCCTCGCCTGCGCGTGGGACGACACCGTCCAGCTCGGCCCCAACGCCAGCCCAGCGCTGTACCTGGCATTCCCGGGCGGGCGCGTCGGTCGCGCCGGCCTCACGGGCAAGGCCCACGGCACGGCACCGCCGCGCGACGTCAGCTGGGCGCTCGATCAGATCGAGCATCTCTTTCCCGGGACCACCGCCGCCTACACTGGCCGCGCCTACGAGGATCACTGGGCGCGCGACCCGTGGGTGCACGGCGCCTACTCCTACTACCGCGTGGGTCAGGCCGCGAGCTACGGCGACCTTGCCGGCGCCGCCGACGGCCGGTTCCTATTCGCTGGCGAACACACGTCGATCGACAACATCGGCTTCCTCGACGGGGCGGTCGAGACCGGTGAGCGCGCCGCCCGGCAGCTGTTCCGCCGGATCGGGCTCTGAGCCCTCGCCTTTTCACAATCTGGGCGCGGAAGGTTTTGGCTCCTCTCGGGGTCTTCACAAGTAACCGTCCACTCGACGGCCAACTGAAACCAACGAACTGGGAGATAACTATGGCCAGTCGGAGAACCGCGAGGTTCCGCATAGTCGGGGTCGCCGCACTGGCGACCGCAGCCTTGATCGCCGCCGGATGTGGCAGCTCGAACAGCTCGAGCTCAACCACCACGGCGACCGCGGCGGCCGCGACGGCGCCGGCAGCGTCCACAACCTCCACCACCGCCGCAGCGGCTAGTGGAGTAACTGTCAAGACTGCGAAGGGCTCGGGCGGCACGTACCTCGCCGGCCCCAACGGGCACGCGCTGTACCTGTGGATCGCCGACAGCGGCGGAAAGTCCGCCTGCATGGGAACGTGCGCCAAGGCGTGGCCGCCGCTGGTCACCAAGGGCAATCCGACCGCCGGCTCGGGCGTCGCCGCGTCCGACCTCGGAACCACGATGCGCTCGGATGGCACCGAGCAGGTGACCTACAAGGGTCACCCGCTGTACTACTTCGTCGCCGACACGAGCGCCGGCAGCATCAAGGGCCAGGGCAGCGATGCGTTTGGCGCCAAGTGGTGGCTGGTTGCTCCGTCCGGCACGGCGATCACCGCCAGCGCTTCCACGTCATCGAGCGGCTCGTCGACTAGCTCGACCAGCTCGTCCTCGGGCAGCAGCTGGGGCTAGCAGCCACTCCCGGGGGGCGCGCGAATGTCACAGACCACGGTGAGTGCCCGCGGCGAAGCGGGCACTCAGCCAGTTAACGGCGATGGTAAGGCGCCCGGCGTCGCACGACCCGCGACCGAGCGGCCGATCGGACGGTGGGCGTTCGCTGGCGTCGCCGTCGCCTCGTTCGGCGGACCACTGGCGCTCGCGGCATCGGGCGCGCCCGGGCTCGTCGGGAACGCCGCTGACTCCGCCGGGCTGGCGATGCTCGCGGCGGCGGTCGTGTTCATCGCGCCGCTCGCGATCTGGCTTCGCTACTCCCGGCACATCAACAGCGCCGGCGGGCTGTACGCATTCGTCGAGGCGGCTGCCGGACGTCCCGTCGCGCTCGCGCAGGCGGCGATCTGGGCGTTCAGCTACGCGCTGTACATTGTCTACACGACCGTGCAGATCGTCTACGACGTGCTGCCCGAAGTGATCCCGGGGGTGCGGCCGTACCAGACGGTGCTCGCGCTGCTGATCCCGGTCGCGATCGCCGCCGTCATGGTCGCCGGCCGCGCGGCGACGCTGATCGTGCTTGGCGTCATGGCCGCCGGACAGCTGGTGCTCGCGGGCATCCTCGACGGCGTCACGCTTGCGAACATCTCGACACCGGCGTCGAGCTTCGGCACCGGCGCCCCAGCCGGCGCGCTGGCCAAGGCGAGCGCCCAGACCTCGCTGCTGTACATCTGCGGCAGCCTGCCGGTGTTCCTCGGGGGCGAACTGGCCGCGCCGGCGCGCACGATCCGCCGCGGATTGACCGGCGCGTTCCTCGTCACCGCCACCGTGATCGTGCTCGCCGTCGCGCCGCTCGCCGCCGCGCCCGGACTGCTGCACACGGAGATCCCAGGCGTGAGTGTCGCCGAGCAGTTCGCCGGTGTTGGCCTCGCGCGGGCGATCGGGATCGGGGTCGCGGTCAGCACCGCCGGCGTGATCCTCTGCGAATATCTCGCGCTGACCCGGCTCGTCCACGCCATCAGCCACTGGCGGATGCGCCCGATCGCGGCGGTGATCGGCGCCGGCGTCGTGCTCGTCGCGCCGTTCACGCTGATCGACCCGGACGGATTCTACGGCTCGCTCGTCAAGCCGTCACTGGTCTCACTGTGGCTGAGCCAGCTGATCGTGTTCGCGGTGTATCCCCTGTTCGCGTTCAAGCGCCGCCAGCGAATGTGGCCGGCGATAACGCTCAGCTTGATCGCGAGCGCGTTTGCCGTGTACGGGCTCGTCACCACGCTTCAATAGGCATCGAGCTGAAACGAGGTCGTCTGGAAAGGTCGCGGAAGGTTCGCAGCGGATCGAGCGTCCTGAGGGGTGTGCTGATGAGATTTTTTCGGTTACTGCCGGCGGCGGTGATCGCCATTGCCCTATTTGTGGCGCCTGTTGACGCGAGCGCACGCCATCGGCCACAACCACGCCCCCACAAGCGCCACCACCGACACGTCAACGAACACGCCCGGAGCCACGCCGCCACCGTGGAGCTCGCCGGCGGCGCGCTTCGCGCGGGTGGTGCCGTCTCCTCACCGGCCCGTCCCGCGACTGCTCACGCCGCGAATGACACATCGGTGACGATCTCCGACTTCCAGTTCACACCGGCGACGATCACGATTCACGTCGGCGACACGGTGACCTGGGCGAACCACGGTCCGAGTGCGCACACCGCGACGGCCAACGACAGCAGCTTCAACACGGGCGTGCTGCAGAAGGGCCACAGCGCATCGCACACGTTCACGACAGCCGGCACGTTCACCTACATCTGCCAGATTCATCCGTTCATGCACGGAACCGTCGTCGTACTGGCCAACACCACCTCGACGACGACTCCGAAGACGACGACGACTCCGAAGACGACGACCACTCCGGCGACGACCACGCCCGCGTCGACGACCCCGTCGTCGACTACCAGCGCCACCGCAGGTCAGCTGCCGAATACGGGCTTCGCCGTCCCCGCGATCCTGCTCGCCGGTGTGCTGCTGACCGGACTCGGGTTGGCGGTCCGCAAGAAGCTCCGCGCCTGATCCTCCCACACTCAGATGGGGGATCGCCCCCATTCCGCGGAGCGCCCTCCTCGGCGATCGTGACATGGCAATCACGTCAAGGAGATGCCAGATGCTCACGGTCAAAGAACACCCCGAACGCGCCACCGCCACCGACGCGCTCCACTCACACGACGACCTCACGCGGCTCCGCCTGCTGGTAGTCGACGACCATCCCGCGGTCCGGCTCGGGTTGTTGCAGCTGCTCGACGACCAGCCCGACTTCGTCGTCGTCGATGCCGCCTGCAGCGCCGAGGAGGCCAGGTCGCTGGCCGAGCGCGAGCCGATGGACGTCGCGGTCGTCGACTACCAGCTCGGCTCGCGGACCGGGCTGTGGCTGACCCGGAAGCTGAAGGAGCTCGACCCGGTGCCGGGGGTGGTGATGTATTCGGCGTATTGCGACGGCCCGCTGGCGGCGGCATGCGTCGTCGCCGGCGCGGACGGGCTCATCAGCAAGGGCGGCGTCGGCGCCGAGTTGTGCCATGCCGTTCGCGCCGTCGCGGGCGGGCAATCACGGCTTCCGCTCGTCCCGCCGACGCTCGCCGGCGCGATGCGGCGCCGGCTCGGGGCCCAGGAACAGGCGATCTTCGGCATGTTGCTGGCCGGGATCGACCCGCCGGAAATCGCCACCACGCTCGGAATCTCCGAGCGCGCGCTTGACACGCGCCGGTGGGCGATGCTGCAAAAGCTCGAAGGCCTGCGGACCGGCTCCGCCGGCGCCACCTCGAGCCGTGACGCGCTGTTCCGCAGCCGGATCAGGCGACGCCCGAAGCCCGGGTGCTGAGCGTCCAGTGGTTGCTGCTTCACTGCCGATGAGCGCGATGAACGGCAACACACCCGCGCCCGAGCGTCCGGCGCGCCAGCGGTATATCCCACTGCTTTACCGGGTGGCCGGCCTGAACGCGCTGCTGCTCGTCGTGGCCGTGGGGGTCACGATCGTGGTCCTCGCGCCGGGCCGGGTGTCGTCGTTTCGCGTCGACGAGGAGGGCGGGGCGTTGATCGTCGCGCTGCTGATCGTCGTCGCGCTCAACGTGTACCTGGTCCGCCGCATCGTTGGGCCGGTGCAGGCGTTGACCGCGCTCGCCCGGCGCGTCGATCTCGCCGACCACGGCGAGCGCATGCCGGTCTCGACTCAGGCCTCCGAGGCGGGAGAGCTGGCGTCGACGTTCAACGAGATGCTCGCCCGCCTCGAGGAGGAGCGGCGCGAGGCCACGGGGAGGGTCCTCGCCGGCCAGGAGGCCGAGCGCCTGCGGATCGCCCAGGAGTTGCACGACCAGGTCGGCCAGGAGCTCACCGCGGTTCTGCTCGGACTGGCGCGGGTCGAGGCGCGTGCCCCGGCCGAGCTGCGCGGCGACGTCGCTGAGGTCCAGGCTGCGGTTCGGGACAGCCTCGAGGAGGTGCGGCTGATCGCGATCGAACTGCGTCCCGAGGCGCTCGACGACCTCGGGCTCGAGAGCGCGCTCGCCGTCCTGTGCGAGCGCCTCACCGAGCGGTTCGGCCTCCGCGTCCGCCAGCACCTCGACGCACAACTGTCGCCGCTGCCGCCCGACGTCGAGTTGGTCGTGTACCGCGTCGCGCAAGAGGCATTGACGAACGTCGCCCGCCATGCCGGCGCTCACGAGGCCGAGATCACGCTCGCGCGTCACGACGGCGGGCTCATGCTCACGGTCAGCGACGACGGCGACGGGCTCCCGGTGGGGCACACCCCGGGCACCGGCATCCGTGGGATGCGCGAGCGGGCGACGCTGATCGGCGCGAGCCTGACGATCGACCGCGACCCGGTCGCGGACGGTTGCCGGGTCCGCCTCGTGGTCCCGGCCGAGGACGAGCGATGACGCCGCTGAAGACTCGTGTGCTGCTCGCCGACGACCACGCGCTCGTCCGGCGCGGGCTGCGGCTCGTGCTCGACGCCGAGCCCGACCTCGAGGTCGTGGCCGAGACCGGTGACGGCGCCGAGGCCGTCCAGCGCGCGCTCGAGCCCGAGGTCGATCTCGCGATCCTCGACATCTCGATGCCGCGGATGACCGGCCTGCAGGCGGCGCGCGAACTCCACCGCCGCCGCCCTGAGGTGCGCATCCTGATGCTGTCGATGCACCAGAACGAGCGGTACCTGTACGAGGCGCTCAAGGCCGGCGCGTCCGGGTACGTGCTGAAGACCGTGGCCGACCGCGACCTCGTCGAGGCCTGCCGGGCCGCGATGCGAGGCGAACGGTTCCTGTACCCCGGGGCGATGACGCCGCTGATCCGCGACCTCCTCGACGGCGCCCGCAATGACGCGCAGGTCCGCGAGGACCCGCTGACGCCGCGCGAGACCGAGATCGTGAAGCTGATCGCCGAGAGCTACAGCACCAAGGAGATCGCCGAAGCGCTCGTGATCAGCGAAAAGACCGTCGATCGGCACCGCACGAACATCCTCGAGAAGCTGGGGATGCACGACCGGGTCGAGCTGACCCGGTACGCGATCCGGCACGGGCTCGTGGAGCCCTGAGGGAGAAACTACGGCGAGCCGCGAAGTGGCGCGGCGGCGTCGCGTGTCCGCCCCGGGTCGGGCAGGATCTCGACGTATCCGTGCCGGGTTCGATGTCGGCCTGCGCGATGTCTCGGATGACCCGGGCGCGCCCTTCAATCGTCCCGGCGGAGACCGGCAAGCCGATCAGCGCGCCCGTGGGGACATCGTCGCGCCGGTAGGCCCCGGCGATGACCTCGCCGTCTGAGGTGAGCACGCGGGGCGGCTTGAGCGCCTGGTAGGAGCGAAACGCGTCCTTGCGCTCGCGGATCAGCTGCTGGTCCGCTCGGCGGGTGCTCACGACGTTGTGGAGCTCGTGGAACGTGAGGTAGAAGATGTCCTCCTTGTCACGAAGCACGTCCGCCTGCACGAGACGCTCGGCTTCTTCCAGCAGGGCCTGCTTGTAGACCAAGTAGCGGGCGACGATGCCGTACTTGGGGTACTCGCGGTAGCCGCTGAAGGTCCGGACGCGGTCGATCATCAGCTTCGCCTCTTCGGCCTTGCTCACTCCGCCTGGCGAGGCGCGCAGGCGCTCCAGCAGCTCTTGTTCCTTGCTCCTGGCCGCTTGCCGCCCTTGTTCGAGGCGGCGGTTGGCCTCGCCGGGCGTGAAGTTCCTGACGTTGTCGAGGATCAGCGGCACCAGCGTGGTCGGGCGCTCGGTCCATCGTGGCCTGGTGATGTCGATCTCGCCGACGCCGCGCATGCCGTACTTCTCGAGGTAGGCCCGGATCGCTGCCTCCGCTTCCCGCCCGCCCGCGAGCTTCGCCAGCTCGTCCAGGAAGGCCTCGCCCTCGCGTCCCTCGTCCTCGACGTGTTGCAGGAACACCACGACGTGCGGATGCGGGCGAATCACGTCCGCGACGTCGAGCAGCGCCAGCCCCATTTCAGACGTGACGTTGCCGGGGGCGGACAGCGTGAGCGCGTCGGCCGCGTTCTTTTCGCCCAGCCACGCCTCCAGCTGCTCGTTGAGCCACCACGTGGCCTCCATCCCCGCCATGATCGCCCGATGGCTCAGCGGATCGCCGAGGATTCGCTTGTGCTCCTTGAAGGCCTCCAGCAGAAAGTCGAACAGCGCCTGCCCGGACTTCGTCTGGATGTCGCGCTTCAGGGCGGCGATCGAGTCCCGGTTGCGCTCGATCAGCTCGGTGACGATCGCCGGATCGGCGTCGATCTGAGCGGCCGCGCCCCCAAGCGGCGGTCCGCCCGGGCTCTCGTCTGGGACCGAGGGGAGGAAGTCCCCGCGTTCGACGACGGTCTGCAGCGCGTCCGCGATCAGCGGATCGCCTCTCCCGAAGACCTCCAGGAGACCCGCCCGAGTCCTAGGCGAAGCCAGTCGCCCCGTGACGTCGACGAACAGCCTGCCACCGGCCTCGTGCATCGGTGCCATCGCCGTCAGCTGCCACACGGATACCCCCAGCGGCCTCATCGCTTCGGTCATCATCTGCCCATGACCGACTGAGACGTACACGTGGTTCTCTCGGTCGGCGGCCTCGAGGATCGGGAACAGCGTCGTGATCGGCCGGCTCTGGACGATCCAGAAGTCGTCCTCGGCCAGGCACCATTCGATGTCCTGCGGGTGGCCGAAATGCGCTTCGATCCGCCGGCCCAGCTGCACGAGCCGCACTACCTGCGCGTCCGTGAGCGCAGGCTGATTGGTAGCAGCCGCCCTCGCGACGACCTCGCCGTCCCGCACCTTGAAGGTGTCCGCGTTCACCAGTCCGGAGACCAGCGCCTCACCGAGACCGAAGCTCGCCTCCACCGAGGCGACCTTCCGACTGGAGGTGACGGGGTCGGCCGTGAACAGGATCCCGGCAGCCTGCGGGACGACCATCTGCTGCACGACCACGGCCATCTCGAGCCTGCCGTGCTCGAAACCGTTCCGCAGTCGGTAGGTCACGGCCCGCTCGCTGAACAGCGAGGCCCAGCACTGGCGCACGTGCTCGAGCACGGCCTCGGGACCTACGACGTTCAGGTAGGAGTCGTACTGGCCCGCGAAGGATGCGGTCGGCAAGTCCTCCGTCGTCGCGCTCGATCGAACGGCGCAGGCCGCCTGCTCGCCGAGCCGGGCCAGCGCACGCGTAATCGCCAATGCCACGTCGTCAGGGATCGCGATCCCCTCAATCGCCCGACGGATCTCGGCGCTCAGCGCGCGGATCGCCTCCCCATCCCCCGGCGCGAGGCGCGAGAGCCGTGCGAGCCGGTCCTCGATCGGCGGCGCTCCGGCCAGGATCCGCCCGAACGCGTCCGTCGTCACGCAAAATCCAGGCGGCACGGCGACGCCGTCGATCCGCGAAAGCTCCCCCAGAGCTGCGCCCTTGCCGCCGACAACGGCGACGTCGGCGTCGTCGATCTCCTGGAAAGCCAACACGTAACCCAACGAGTTCACCTCCCTCGGCGCTGACCCGGTCAACTCTACGCAGATACACGCCAGGCCCCATGGCGCCGACAGGGTTCGCGCCCGATCCTGGTGGAGATGCCCACATGAGCTTTAGTGCCGCGACCGTCTGGTCGCTTATCTACGTCGCCGCGGCGCTCGCGTTCGGAGCGGCTCTCGGGGTATTCGCAGGCTGGAGCCTCGGGACACAGTTCCTCGCCGGCTACGTGGTCGAGAAGAGCCTCTCGGTCGACAACCTGTTCGTGTTCGTGATCATCATGAGCACGTTCGCGGTGCCGCCCGAGTATCAGTCGCGCGCGCTCGGGATCGGGATCGCGCTGGCGCTCGTGCTCCGCGCCGTGTTCATCGCGCTCGGCGCGGCGCTGCTTGCGGCGTTCTCGGTGATGTTCCTCGTGTTCGGGATCGCGCTGATCGCGACTGCATTGCAGTTGTTCCGCCACCGCGACCGAGAGCGGAAGGTCGGCGACAACGCGCTGGTCGCGGTCGCGCGACGGCGCCTGCCGCTGTCCGACCGCTACGACGGCAACCGCATCATCACCCGCTCCGGCGGCCGCAGGATGATGACCCCGCTGTTCCTGGTGCTTATCGCGATTGGCACGAGCGACGTCCTGTTCGCGCTCGACTCGATCCCCGCCGTGTACGGCGTCACCCAGCACCCGTACATCGTGCTCGCAGCGAACGTGTTCGCACTGCTCGGTCTGCGGCCGCTGTACTTCCTCGTCTCGGGCCTGCTCGATCGGCTCGTGTATCTGTCGACGGGACTGGCGGCGATCCTGACGTTCATCGGGGTCAAGCTCGTGTTCCACTTCGCCCACCTCCAGCACGAGTCGATCCCCGAGTTCTCGACCGGCGCCTCGCTCGCGGTGATCGTGGCCGTGCTCGCGCTCACGACGATCGCGAGCCTCGCGCGAGCGCGTCAGAGATACACGCTGGGCCCCATGGAGCCGCACGGGTTTGCGCTCGATCCTGGTCGAGATGCCCACAAGGAACCCGATCCCGATGCTGGGAAGCCCGCGACAGTGGGCACTCGTCGCCGGCCTGGTGGCGCTGACGGCCGCGACCGTCGCGATCCTCGGTGGACCGCCCGACCTCGAGCACGCGCTGCGCACCGCCGGATCGACACTCGGACCCTGGACGTACGCGCTGGTCGGGGCGATGGCGTTCCTCGAGACCGGCGCCGGCATCGGCCTGATCGCGCCGGGCGAGCTGGCGGTGATCCTCGGCGGCGTCGCCGCTGGCCAGGGTGAGGTCGCGCTGGCGCCTCTGATCGCGCTGGTGTGGACGAGCGCGGTCGCCGGTGACGCGCTGTCGTTCGTCCTCGGACGCCGGCTCGGCCGCGAGTTCGTGCTTGAGCACGGCCACCGCATCAAGCTCACTCCACAGCGGTTCGAGCTCGTTGAGCGCTATTTCCACAGGCACGGCGGCAAGACGATTCTGTTCGGGCGGTTCATCGGCACGGTCCGCGCGCTCACCCCGTTCATTGCCGGCGCCTCGCGGATGCCGGCCCGCCGGTTCGTCCCGGCGACGATCGCCGCCGCCGGGCTGTGGGCCGTCGCCTGCACGCTCCTCGGCTACGTGTTCTGGAACTCACTCGATCACGCGCTCGAGCTCGCCCAGCAGGGTTCGCTCGCGATCGCCGCAGCCGTCGCGGTCGGCGCCGCCGCGACGTACGCGATCAAGCGCCGGCGGCGCCGGATGACCGTTCGAGTAGGCTCGCCCCGATGACGAACTTGAACGCTCAGTGGCGGCTGGCCGCGCGACCGGTCGGCCTGCCGAACCTATCCGATTGGGAGTACGTCGAGGTGGCCGCACCGGAGCCCGAGGACGGCGAGTTCCTGGTCAAGCTGGAGTACCTGTCGCTCGATCCGGCGATGCGCGGCTGGATGAACGAGGTCCGCTCATACGTGCCGCCGGTCGGGATCGGCGAGGTGATGCGCGCCGGCGGCCTCGGCCGCATAGTGCAGTCACGCCATCCCGACTACGGGGTCGGCGAGCAGGTGTCGGGGATGTTCGGCGTGCAGCAGTACGCGACCTCGGACGGGACCGGGGTGAACCGCGTGGACACGACGCTCGCCGCGGCGCCGGTCTATCTCGGAGGTCTCGGGATGACCGCCTTGACGGCGTACTTCGGACTGCTCGACATCGGCAAACCCGAGCCGGGGCAGACGGTGGTCGTTTCCGGCGCGGCCGGCGCGGTCGGAAGCATCGCCGGGCAGATCGCGCGGATCAAGGGCTGCCGGGTGGTCGGTATTACCGGCGGTCGTGAGAAATGCGAGTGGATCACCGACGAGCTCGGCTTCGACACCGCGATCGACTACAAGCGCGGTGATCTCCGGGCTCAGCTTCGCGAGCAGACCCCCGATGGCGTCGACGTCTACTTCGACAACGTCGGTGGCGAGATCCTCGACGAGGTGCTGCGCCGGCTCGCGCGTCGGGCCCGTGTCGTCATCTGTGGCGCGATCTCGCAATACAACGCCGAGCAGCCGACGAAGGGCCCGGCCAACTACATGCAGCTGCTCGTGATGCGTGCGTCGATGACCGGTTTCCTCGTGTTCGACTTCGCCGCGCGCTACCGCGAGGGGATCGCGCAGCTCGCGGAGTGGCTGAGTAGCGGCAAGCTGAAATCGCGCGAGGACATAATCACGGGCAGCCTCGAGAAGTTCCCGGAGGTGTTCCTGATGCTGTTCCGCGGCGAGAACACCGGCAAGCTCGTCCTTCAGCTAATCGAGGACGAAGGATGAGCGCGCCGCTCGGGTACGAGCTCCGCTTCTGGCCGGAGCTCGCCCGGTTGTTTGCCGACCCCCGTTTCTGGTCCCCCGGTCAATCCGACCGGCGTCGTGGGGTGCTGCTGATTCCAGGGTTCCTCGCCGGCGACGCTTCGCTGACCGTGCTCGCCGGCTGGCTTCGCCGGCGCGGACACGAGGTGCGCACGAGCGGCATCCGGCTGAACGTCGGCTGCGCCGGCCGCGAGATCGAGCGGCTCGGCGCCGCGCTCGAGGCGTTCGAGGAGCCCGCGGTCGTGATCGGTCAGAGCCGCGGTGGGACGCTCGCCCGCGCGCTCGCGGCCCGGCATCCGGACCGGGTGGCGGCGGTGATGACGCTTGGCTCGCCCGTCCTCGATCAGCTCGCGATATCGCCGTCGGTGCTCCGCACAGTGCGCTCGGTCGCGTTCCTCGGCGACATCGGAGTCCGTGGCCTGTTCACGAACGAATGCCTCGACGGCGCCTGCTGCTCGCAGTTCCGCGCGCTGCTCAAGGCGCCGCTGCCCGCGGGCGCGCCCGCAATCGCCGTCTACTCGCGCACCGACGCGATCGTCGACTGGCGGGCGTGCCAGGACCCCGGCGCGGAATGGGTCGAGATCGACGGGAGCCACTGCGGGATGGCGGTCAACGCCGACGTCTACCAGCGAGCTCGAGCGGCTGCTCGAGCGATCCGAATCCGAGGAGACGGCTTGCAGTCGATGAGCGCTCAGGACGCGACGTTCCTGCACGTCGAGAACGACGTCACGCCGATGCACATCGGCGGGGTCAGCATCTTCGAAGGCCCGCCACCGTCGTTCGCCGAGTTCACCGAGATGGTCCGGGGCAAGCTTCACCACACGCCGCGCTACCGCCAGAAGGTCCGCTTCGTCCCGCTCGGGATCAGCGAGCCGATGTGGGTCGACGACCCGTACTTCGACGTCGCCTACCACCTGCGCCACACCGCCGTCCCCCCGCCGGGCTCGGACGGGCAGCTGCGGACGATGGCCGCGCGGGTGTTCTCCCAGCACCTCGATCGGGCCCGGCCGCTGTGGGAGATCTGGATGGTCGAGGGCCTCGAGCACGGACGCTGGGCCCTGCTCTCAAAGGTCCACCATTGCATGGTCGACGGCGTCGCCGCCACCGACCTGATGTCGGTGATGTTCGGTGACGACGCCGAGCCCCCGCCGGCCGAACACTGGCACCCGGGCCCCGAGCCGTCGACCGTCGAGCTGTTCGTCCGCGGCGCCTCGCACCGCGTGCTCTCTCCGGCGGGGCAGGCGAGCGCCGCGATCCGGGCGCGGTCCGAGTTCCTGCGGGGCACGCTCGGACTCATGCGCGCGGTCGCGGCCGCGGCGCCGACCCTGCGGCCGTCGGCCTCCACGTTGACCGGTCCGATCGGCCCGCACCGAGTTTGGAGCTGGGCGATCACCCGGCTCGCCGACGTCAAGGAGGTCCGCGCCGGCCTCGGCGGCACCGTCAACGACGTGGTCCTGACGATCGTCACGAACGGATTCCGAGAGCTGTTGGCCGAGCGAGGCGAGAAGATTTCGCATGGGCGGACCGTTCGCACGATGGTCCCGGTGTCGGTCCGGCTACCAGGCGAGCACGGCGTCTACAACAACCGCGTCTCAGCCGTGTTCGCGCGGCTCCCGGTCGGGATCGACGACCCCGCCGAGCGACTGACGGTGATCCGCGAGGAGATGGATTCGATCAAGGCCTCGGGGCAGGCGGTCGCCGGCGACGTTCTCGCCCAGCTCTCCGGGTTCGCCCCACCGTTGCTGCTCGCGCTCGGAAGCCGGACGATGACCCGGTCGGCGCGGTTCAACATGGACACCGCGACGACCAACGTCCCAGGCCCCCAGCGGCCGGTCCACGCCCTCGGCCGCCGGCTGCTCGAGTCCTATCCCTACGTCCCGATCGTCGGCACGATCCGGATCGTGGTGGCGATCTTCTCCTACGACGGCGCACTGTACTTCGGCGTCACCGGCGATCGCGATCACGCGGCCGACATCGACGTGTTAACCGCGGGTATCGAATCCGGTCTGGTCGAGTTGCGCCAGCGCGCCGCCGCGAGCGCGACGCCGGCGTAGCGGCCCGGCGCAGCGCGGCGACCTGCAAAACCTGCCACTCGAGGCGCCGGCAAGCGACCGTGGCAGACGGCGCATGTGGGGCATGCGCCAGATGCCACGGTCGCGGCATTCTGGCTCCAGTGGCAGGTTATGCATGTTGGCCGACACAACCCCTCCCCCGGGTGCCGCCGTTTACTCGCCCGCCCGCCGCAACAATATGATCGAGAACAGGACGCCACAGTGCCACCCCGCGGTCTTCCCGGCAAAGCCAACCTCGAGCAACTGAAGAACGGCGCCAAGGGGCTCCAGCGAGCCGTCCGCGCCGGCGACGCCGGCGCTGCCGAGGTCGTGCGCGAGTTCCACCCGCGCCTCGGCGACGCGCAACCCGGCTCGCCCGAGCTCGCCGCGTTCAAGCGCGCGGATGCCCAACTGGTCGTCGCGCGATCGTTCGGCTTTCCGAGCTGGGCGAAGCTGAAGGCATACATCGAGCTCACCCAGCGGTACTCGCGCTCGCCGGCGGACCAGCCGATCGGTGAGCCGATCGCCGACGACCACGGACGAGTCGACGAGTTTCTCCGCCTGGCGTGCCTGAATTACGGCAACGACGACCCGGAGCGCTGGGCGAAGGCGCGGGAGCTTCTCACCGCCTACCCCGAGCTCGCGACCGCGACGATTCATACGATCGCCGCGGTCGGCGACGCGGGCGCCGCTCGGGAGCTGCTCGCCCGCGATCCCGAGGCGGTAAACCGGCAAGGCGGCCCGTTCGACTGGGAGCCGCTGCTCTATCTCACCTACTCCCGCATTGGTCCCACCGGACCGGGACGCGACGCACTCGAGACGGCGGGCGTGCTGCTCGACCACGGCGCCGACCCGAATGCCGGCTACCTGTGGGAAGGGCTCAGCCCACCGTTCACCGCGCTGACCGGAGCGTTCGGCCGCGGCGAGGGCGATCCCCCGGCCCATTCGGACGAGCTCGCGCTCGCGCGGCTGTTGTTGGAGGCCGGCGCCGACGCCAACGACGAGCAGACCCTCTACAACCGCCACTGGGACGCCGACGATCGCTGGCTCGCGCTGCTGTTCGAGTTCGGGCTCGGGACCGGCGACGGCGGACCGTGGCACCGGCTGCTGTCCGAGGTGCACGCGACGCCGCGCGAGATGGTCGACGAACAGCTACGCGCCGCCGCCCGGGCCGGGTTCGCCGGCCACGTCCGGTTGCTGCTCGACCACGGCGCCGATCCCGAAGCTCGCGGGACGCGCAACGCCAAGTACGAGGGACGCACGCCCCGCGAAGAGGCGATGCTCCGGGGTTACCGCGAGTGCGCCGAGCTGCTGCGCGCCGCCGGCGCCAAGTCGGGGGCGACGCCGCTGTACGCGTTCCTCGAAGCCGCGACGATCGGCGATCGGGACGGCGTCGAGCAGCTCCTGGCGGACGACCCGACCCTGGCGGATCGGGCAATCGATGCGTATCCGGACCAGCTCGTGCGCGGCGCCCAGCGAAACAGCGTCGATGGGGTGGCGCTGCTGATCGACCTCGGGTTCGACGTCAACGCGATCAACCGCCTCGACCGCTACCACGAATCAGCGCCGCTCCACGAAGCTGCGGCGACGGGGAACCTCGAGGTGATCGAGTTGCTGCTCGCGAACGGCGCCGACCCGAACCTCCGCGACGCGTCGTACCACTCGACGCCCGCCGGCTGGGCCGAGCACTCCGGCCATGAGGAGGCCGAGCGATACCTCGCGGCCCGGGAGGCGTGAGCGGGTTCGGATTCACACACCTGTGATCATGCGTGCGTGGCTCGAGGGTGGAACCTGAGGACCGAGCTCGCCGGCCTCATCCCGAAGTGGTCGGTCCCGGCGGCGATGCGCGCGATCCGTGCGATGGTCTGCGTGTGCGGGCTGTTCGCGTTCACCGACAAGGTGATCGGGAACCCGCAGATTGCCACCTTCGCCGCGTTCGGCAGCTTCGCGACGCTCGTGCTGGCGTCGTTCGCGGGGACGTGGCGCGACAAGTTGCTCGCCCACCTCGCGCTAGCGCTCACCGGCAGCGTGCTGATCACGATCGCGACGATCGTCAGCTCCACGACCTGGCTGGTCGCGATCGTGACCGTGCCCGCGACGTTCGCCGTGTTCTTCGCGGGCGTCACCGGCCCCAACGCGGCTTCGGGAGTCACCGGCGCGCTGCTCGCGTGGGTCCTACCGGCGGCGTCCGTAGGCACGGTCAGCATGGTCCCCGACCGCCTCATCGGGTGGTGGCTGGCGTCGGTCTGCGGCACCGCCGCCGTGCTGCTGTTCTCGCCGCGACCGAGCGGCGGCAACCAGCTGAACGCCGCGGCGTCGGTGCTCGCTGGGAAGCTCGCAAACGTGCTCGACGGAGCGGTCCGCGGCGAGCTGATCAAGGAGGACGTCGCTGCGATGGTTGCCGCCAAGCACGACTTGATCTCCCAGTTCACGTCGACGCCTTACCGCCCTACCGGTCTGGCTGCGACGGACCAGGCGCTCGCGAACTGCGTTGAGTTGCTCGAATGGGCCGAGGACCTGATCTCCGACGCCGTCGAGGAGCAGCACGACCTCAGGAACGCCCCGGCGCCCGACCTCGATCTCATCGCCGCTTCAAGCTCGGCGCTGCGAGACACGGCCTCTTTGCTGGCAGGCGGCGACGGACGTCCCGACGTCGACGGGCTTGAGCGCTGCCGGGCGGTCGTTCTGGACGAGATAATGAAGTCGACATCGCCGCCGGGCCATTTCCTGCAGGCCGCCCAGATCTCGTTCCATGCGAACGCGGTCGCCGTCGCCGTCCTCGGTGTCGCCTACGAGACGTTGATCGCGTCAAGTCTCGCGGATCCCGAGTGGCTAGAGGCCAGACGCGCTCGCTGGTACACGGGATCGAACGCCGCGGCACGAACCGTGCAACGGGTCTCGAGCGTGGCCACCGCTGCTCACACCCACGCGAGCTTGCGATCGGTTTGGTTCGTCAACAGCATCCGAGGTGCGGTCGCGCTCGCGGTGGCCGTCGCCGTGGCCGACGTCACCACCGTCCAACACGGCTTCTGGGTCGTGCTCGGGACGCTGTCGGTCCTTCGCACGAACGCGTCGGCCACCGGCGCCACCGCGGTCCGGGCGATCGCCGGCACCGCGATCGGGTTCGTGATCGGCGGTGCGCTCGTGGTGGCGATCGGCAGCGATGAAACCGCGCTCTGGATCGTGTTCCCGTTCGCGGTGCTCGTGGCCGCCTACTCGCCGGGGACCGCACCGTTCGCCGTCGGCCAGGCGGCGTTCACGGTGTTGATCGCGATCCTGTTCAACCTGATCGTGCCGGTGGGATGGAAGGTAGGCGTGGTCCGGATCGAGGACGTCGCGCTCGGCTGCGCGGTCAGCGCGGTGGTCGGCACGCTGTTCTGGCCGCGTGGAGTGTCGTCCGTCGTCGGTGACGACCTCGCGGACGCGTTCCGTACGGGCGCGTCATACCTGACCGAGGCGGTGCGGTGGGCGACGGGAACGCGAGGTGACGAGCCCGATGCCGGGGCGCCCGCCGGGACCGCTGGGGTCCGGCTCGACGAGGGCCTGCGGGGCTTCCTCTCCGAGCAGGGAAGCAAGCGCATCGCCAAGCAGGACCTGTGGCGCCTGGTCGGCGGGTCGCTCCGGCTCCGTCTGACCGCGCACGCGGTCGCGGAGATGCCTCCGAACGCAACCGGCCTCGACGAGGCACGCGCCGTGCTCGAGCGCCGAACCGCGACGCTCGCGTCCTGGTACGAGGAGCTAGCCGAGCAGGTCGGCAGACCGAATCACAGGGCCGTGTCCGAGCTCCAGCCGCCATCCCTGGCCGAGGCGGGCGTCGTCGACGAGTCCTCCGGCTCCTACTACGGCGTCTGGCTGTGCGAGCACCTGGACCATCTGAGCCAGCACACGGTTGACCTCGTCAGGCCGGCGGTTGCAGTCGCGGATCTCCGCAGACGCCCCTGGTGGCGTTAGGCGACGCTAGGCCGCCTGGTCGAGAGTGGCGCTCCAGCGCTCTTCGATCCGTCCGAAGCGCCATACGGATAGCGCGATCGCCCAGGTTGCGACGAACATGCCGACGATCACGAACCCGAGCAGGTTGATGTTGATGTTCTCGAACCAGTTCCAGAACGAGCCGCTGAGGTTGAGCTCCGACGCGGTCAGTCCGCCGAGTTCGATGGTGCCGATGACGGCGGCCACGGCGACGGACAGGCCCGTGATCGTGAGGTTGTAGAAGACCTTGCGGACGGGCTTTGAGAACGCCCAGCCGTAGGCGAAGTTCATGAACGATCCGTCGATCGAGTCCATCAGCGACATGCCGGCGGCGAACAGAACGGGCAGGCACAGGATCGCGTACCACGGCAGCCCCGCGCCGGCGGCACCACCGGCGAGCACAAGCAATGCGACCTCGGTGGCGGTGTCGAACCCGAGTCCGAACAGCAGCCCGATCGGGTACATCTGCGACGGCTTGGTCACAGTGCGGGTGAGCCGGCCGAGGAAGCGGTTCATTAGCCCGCGCTTGTTGAGCTGCTCCTCGAGCTGCTGCTCGTCGTAGCGGCCGGTCCGCATCTCGCGGAACACCTTGACGATCCCGAACAGGATCACCACGTTGATCGCCGCAATCGCATACAGGAACGTCCCCGACACCAACGTCCCGATCGAGTTGGTCACCTGATGCAGGTTCGAGTTGTCGTTCTTGACCGGACCGTCCAGGGCGCGGACCCCGACCGAGATCAGAAACGCGAGCGCGAACACGATCGAGGAATGCCCGAGCGAGAACCAGAACCCCACGCTCAGCGGACGCTTGCCCTCAGCCATCAACTTCCGCGTCGTGTTATCGATCGCCGAGATGTGATCGGCATCGAACGCATGCCGCAACCCCAGCGTGTATGCGGTCACCCCGATCCCGATCGTGAACGCCCCCGCCGTCCCCAGCCGGTAGTGCCGTGGGGCCACCAGCGAGATCAACGTGACGAAACCGAACACATGCAGCCCGACGACAACCCCGATCATCATCAGCAAGGTCCGCTTCTGACTCCGGGTCAGCGAAGCCCAGAACGCCCGGACACCCGGCCGCCGCTTCGCTCCAGACGTCGCTGCTTGCATGGTGTCCTCCTTCATCGATCACGAGCTCGGATGAGCGCTGACCGCATATACGGGGGCCGCCGGAGTTTGGATCAACCTACTCCCGGCGGGCGGCTTAACGCAAGCGACTGGTAATTAGGATCACCTGGCTGCGTCGCACTCGTCGCAGCGTGTACAGCCCGGCCGCGGTGGGACATCAGGCGAGACCGTCATGACCCCGGCATTCTCACGATCCGGGCGCGCCGAACGTCGAGCGCAGCGCGCGCACCAGCGTCCGGGCGCGGTCGGTCCCGCGCCGCCCCGCCCACGGATGCGGCCCCTTGGCCCAGGGATGCCAGCCGAGCGTGCCGTAGTGCTCGCGCACCACGGCCTTTAGCTCGCCCCGATGCGCCCCGCAGGCGTACCGCTGCGGCCCGTAGATCCCGCGGCCATGCCAGGTCAGCCAGCGCCCGGGATCGGCGTCGACGTACTCGCCGTGGCGGAGGTCGAGGAGTTGGCGCTCGAGCGCGACCTGGGTCTCGGGGTCGGGACGCACGCCGCAGATCTCGCACGTGAACACGACCGATACCGGCATCTCAGCGATTTTCCCACCGCGGCTCGTAGCCGCTGGTCAGCCTGCCTCCCGGGGCGCGCCAGGCAGGCTCGCGGTCGTAGTGGCTGCGGATCGCGCGCCGGCGGAGCGACCGGAGCACCGGCCCATACGTGAGCCCTGCCGCCCGGGAAGCCAGCACGCCGAGCGGATTCGCATCCATGAACGGCATGAATTTGTCGGGAAAACCGGGCATCGTGCACGCCGTGCAGATGCCCCCCACGTTCGGGCACCCGCCAACGCCGCCGACCCAACCGCGGAGCGGCACGTTGCACATCGCCACCGGACCCTTGCAGCCGAGCTTGACCAGGCACCCGCGGTGATCGGCGGGCGTCCGCGCGAACTCGCCCTGCTCGGCGAAGCCGGCGCGGCCGCACCCCTGCTGCACGGTCCGGCCGAACAGCCAGGTGGGGCGGCCGTGCTCGTCGACGTCGATCATCGGGCCGGCGCCGGCGACGTGCAGCGCCAGATGCAGCAACGTCTCGGTGATGTTGTCGGGCTGGACCGGGCAGCCGGGGAGGTTGACGATCGGCACGTCCCGGCGCGAGGTCCAGCGCCAGCCAAGGTAGTCGCGCAGGCCCATCGCGCCGGTCGGGTTGTTCTTCATCGCGGGAATGCCGCCGAAAGCCGCGCAGGTGCCGAGCGCGAGCACCGCGGCGGCGCGCGGCGCGAGCCGGTCGATCCACCTGCACGTCGGGATGGGCTCCCCGCTAAGCGGGTCGACGCCCATCGTCGCCCAATAGCCGTCGCCGCTGATCTCCTCGTTCGGGACCGAGCCCTCGAGCACGAGGATGAACGGCTCGAGCTTGCCCGCGGCCGCGTCGAACCACGGCCGTATGAACTCCTGACCGGTCTCGTACGCCAGCACCGGGTTGTAGATGATCACGGCGGGCGCACCGGGGAAGCACCCCCGGATCAGGTCCTCGAAGCTCGGGTTGCGCGCCGCCGTCATCGCCAGCGAGTCGCCGTCGCAGCCAAGCCCGCTCGTAAGCCAGAGGACGTGCACGGGATGCCGCTCGGCGGTGATCATGCGCTACGCGATCGGTCGACGTGCCCTTTGTGAATGCGCCACCGGGCGCTGAGTCAGCGCGGGCTCGCGCTCGGCCAATGCCTGGAGCTGGTACTCGAGGCTCTCGTGCAAGTGGAGATCGTCGGTCGACCCGGTGACCAGGCCCGCCTGCGCGAGCCGCTTGAGCGCGTGCGAGATCGACGGTCGCTCGGCGGCCACCAGCTGGCCGAGCAGGCGGTGGGTGAGCGGCAGCGACAGCCGGACCCCGGTCGGCTCCACCCTCCCCCACCGCGCCGCCAGATGCCAAAGCAGCAGGACGAGGCGAACCTCGAGCCGCGGCTGCGAGGTGATCGCGCGGAGCACGTCGAGTTCGAGTGGGCGCCGGCACGCGCGGCGCGTGAGGATGCGGGCGATCTGCGGGAACGGCCGCACCCGGTCCGCGAAATCGGCGTCGAGCACCGCGAGCCTCGTGGGGCGGAGCGCGCGCCAGCCGCACGTCCGCGCGAGCAACTGGTCGGCCGCGGAACCGAGCGGCTGAAGAAGATCCCCCGGGCCGACCAGCTCCACCGCGGTGCGGCCGCCGACCCGGATCTCGAGCGCCAGCAGGCCGTCGAGGATGAGCAGACCGAGACCCTGCCCGGCGGTCTCGAACCACGGCGCCAGATCGCACGCCCCGACCACGACCTGGAGCACCCTCGCGGTCGCGAGCTGCCGGGCCGCGATCCGAGCCCGGACGTCGAATTCCTCGGCGAGCTCTCCGTCGGCGTCGAGCAGGTATGTGTAGAGCGCGACCGACTCGGGCTGATCGCCAGCCAGCTGCGGATGGCGTGGCCACCTTAACGGTCCCGGCTGGGCAACCCCTCGGCGTTCGACCGACACGACACAGCCTCTCTGGTCTCTCCGACCTCCCGAAGTGCGATCCAGTCTATGCCTCGGTGATAGCGCCGCGTACCACGGCCGATGCTGGTTGGTAACTCCGCTTACCCGGCTTCACAATCGGACGCGATCGAGTGATAGAACACCGGACGTGTGCCTGGCGATCCCTGGCCAGGTCATCGAAATCGTCGATGACCTGAATAGGCTGGCCAAAGTCGACGTCGCAGGAGTACGCCGCAACGTCAACGTGGGACTGCTCGACTCCGAGAACGACGGCGCCGGCGTCGGGCCGGGTGATTGGGTGCTGATTCACGTCGGTTTCGCGATCTCGAGGGTCGACGAGGAGGAGGCGCGCGCGACCCGCGATCTGCTCGTGCGGATGGGCGCCGACTACGAGCAGGAGCTCGAGGAGCTGAAGGCCAGCGTGATCGAGTGACCGGCGCCGACACCTGCGGATCGCATCATTGCGTCACGTGCGGCGACGACGGTGTGCCGATGCAGGTGGTGCGCACCGACGAGGTACGCGGGCTGGCGCTCTGTGAGCACGATGACGGGGTGCGAGAGACTGTCGAGGTGGCGCTCGTCGACCCGGTGGCGCCGGGCGACGTGCTGCTCGTGCACGCCGGCACCGCGCTGGTCCGACTGGAGCGCGCGGCGTGAAGTTCGTCGACGAATTCCGCGACGCCGAGCTCGGGCGCGCGGTCGGCATGGAGATCATGTCGCTGGTCGAGCCCGGTCGGCATTACAAGCTGATGGAGGTGTGCGGCGGGCACACGCACTCGATCTACAAGTACGGGATCGACGATCTGCTCCCGGCCAACGTCGAGCTGGTGCACGGTCCCGGCTGTCCGGTGTGCGTGATCCCGATGGGACGGGTCGATGACGGGATCGCGATCGCCCACAACGACGGCGTGATCTTCACCTGCTTCGGCGACATGATGCGCGTGCCGGGATCCGACGGGAGCCTGCTCGACGCGAAGGCCGCCGGCGCCGACATCCGGATGGTGTACTCGCCGCTCGACGCGCTCCGGATCGCCAAGCAGAACCCAGATCGCGAGGTCGTGTTCTTCGCGATCGGGTTCGAGACGACCGCGCCCTCGACCGCGCTGACTCTGAAGCGCGCCCGCGCCGAGCACGTCGAGAACTTCTCGGTGATGTGCTCTCACGTGACGATCGTGCCTCCGCTGAGGGCGCTGCTCGAATCGCCGGATCTCCGGCTCGACGGGTTCATCGGGCCGGGCCACGTCTCGACCGTCGTAGGCGCGCGGCCGTTCGAGTTCATCCCGGCCGATTACGGCAAGCCGGTCGTGATCGCCGGCTTCGAGCCGCTCGACATCCTCCAGGCGATCGAGATGATCCTCCGCCAGCTCGAGGGCGGCCGCTGCGAGGTCGAGAACCAGTACAAGCGCGTCGTCCCCTGGGAGGGCAACCTGCGCGCGCTCGAGGTCATGGCCGACGTGTTCGAGCTTCGCCCGCACTTCGAGTGGCGCGGCCTCGGCTTCATCTCCCACAGCGGCCTGCGGCTGTCGGACCGGTACGCGGACCTCGACGCCGAGGTGCGCTTCAGCGTCCCCGGCGTGCGCGTCGCCGATCCGAAGGCATGTCAGTGCGGCGAGGTGCTGAAGGGGGTCATCAAGCCCTGGGAGTGCAAGGTGTTCGGCACCGCGTGCACCCCCGAGCGCCCGATCGGCACGTGCATGGTCTCGTCCGAGGGCGCGTGTGCGGCGTATTACAACTTTGGCCGGTTCGCGCGGGACCGGGAAGTGGTGTGATGAGCGATCCCGCTGTCGTCTCGGAGCGCGAGCAGAAGATCCTCGGGATCATCGAGACGGCACGGTCCAAGCGCGCGAAGTTCCGCGACAGCCGGATCAACATGTCACACGGCGCCGGGGGCAAGGCCACGCAGAGCCTGATCGAGGGGCTGCTTGCGCCGGCGTTCGCCTCTGAGACCCTGGACGAGATGGCCGACGCCGGCTCGCTACAAATCGACGGCGCAGAGCTCGCGCTCACCACCGATTCCTATGTGGTCAAGCCGATGCGGTTCCCCGGCGGCTCGATCGGCGAGCTCGCCGTCAACGGAACGGTCAACGACCTGGCCGTGTCGGGTGCGCAGCCGCTCGCTTTGAGTCTGTCGCTCATCCTCGAGGAGGGCTTGGCCGCGGAGGATCTGAAGGCCGAGGTCGACGCGATCGCGCGGGCCGCGCGGGACGCCGGCGTCGAGATCATCACCGGCGACACGAAGGTGGTCGAGCGCGGTCACGCCGACGGGATGTACGTGTGCACGACCGGCATCGGCCGCCGCGACCCGCGCGCCCGGCTGTCGCCCGCAGGGCTCCGGCCCGGAGACCGGATTCTCCTGTCCGGGAGCGTCGGCGAGCACGGCACCGCGATCATGCTCGCCCGGGGAGAGTTCGACCTCGACGCGGAGATCGAGTCGGACACCCGGTCGCTGTGGCCGGTGGTCGATTCGCTGCTGGAGGCCGTCGGTCCCGAGCTGCGGTGCCTGCGTGACGCCACCCGCGGCGGCGTCGCCTCGGTGCTCAACGAGCTCGCGCGCGCCTCCTCGGTGGCGATGATCGTGCGAGAGCGCGCGGTCCCGGTGCGTCCCGAGGTCGCGGGCGCGGCGGAGCTCCTCGGGATCGACCCGATGTACATCGCGAACGAAGGCAAGCTGGTGGCGTTCGTGGCACCGGACGCCGCCGAGCGGGCGCTCGAGGCGCTGCGCGCGGTGCCCGGCTGCGAGGCCGCGGCGGAGATCGGGGAGGTGCGGACGGAGCCGCCCGGGATGGTGCTGGTGGAGACGAGCTTTGGCGGCAAGCGGGTGATGGATCAGCTGGTAGGGGACCCGCTGCCGCGGATCTGTTGAAAGAGCGAGAGGAGACGGAATGTCGGCGTTGGCGAATCCGTACGCGAAGCAGAAGGAGACCGAGGCCGTCACCGCGCACGTCCTGTGGATGACCACGGGACTCAGCTGCGAGGGCGATTCCGTCGCGATGACCTCGGCGACGAACCCGAGCCTCGAAGACATCATTCTGCAGGCGATCCCCGGCATGCCCAAGGTCGTCGTCCACAATCAGGTGGTCGACTACGCGGTCGGCCAGGAGTACGCGCAGGCCTGGTTCGACGCCGAGAAGGGCGAGCTCGATCCGTTCGTACTCGTGATCGAAGGCTCGCTCGGCAACGAGGAGATCAACGGCGAGGGTCACTGGACCGGCTTCGCGGTGAACCCGGAGAACGGCCAGCCGATCACGATGAACGAGTGGATGGACCGGCTCGCGCCGAAGGCGGCAGCGGTGGTCGCGGTCGGGACGTGCGCGACCTACGGCGGCATACCGGCGATGAAGAACAACCCGACCGGCGCGATGGGCGTCCCCGACTACCTCGGTTGGAGCTGGAAATCCAAGGCCGGCCTGCCGATCGTCTGCATCCCCGGTTGTCCGGCGCAGCCCGACAACATGACCGAGACGCTGCTGTACCTCGCACTCCATCTCGCCGGGCTCGCCCCCGCCCCGGAACTCGACGAGGCGCTTCGCCCGAAGTGGCTGTTCGGACGGACGGTGCGCGAAAGCTGCAACCGCGCCGGGTTCAGCGAGCAGGGCGAATTCGCGACCGAGTACGGCTCTGACCACCGCTGTCTGGTCAAGCTCGGGTGCAAGGGGCCGGTGGTCAAGTGCAACGTCCCCGTGCGCGGGTGGGTCAACGGCGTCGGCGGATGTCCCAACGTCGGCGGGATCTGCATGGCGTGCACGATGCCGGGCTTCCCCGACAAGTACATGCCGTTCATGGACGAGGACAAGTGGGGAGCCGCCGCGCAACGCATCATCCAGTTCTCCTACGGACCGATCGTCCGCTATATGCGCAAGCGTCACATCAAGACGAAATACGACGTCGAGCCGGAGTGGCGCCGGCGCGGCAAGACACTCACCACCGGCTACGTCAAGCGCTGGTAACCGAACCCATCGCCCCCCGACATCGAATCTTGAGGAGAAACGTAGATGGCGACTGAGACGCCCGAACAGCAGAGGGTGATGGTCAAGGAGATGTCCTGGGATCCCATTACGCGGATCGTGGGCAGCCTCGGGATCCACACCGAGATCGACTTCTCGAACCAGCGGGTCAACAAGTGCTACAGCACCTCGATGATCTTCCGCGGGTTCGACATCTTCATGAAGGGGATCGATCCGCGCGACGCTCACTTCATCACGAGCCGGATCTGCGGAATCTGTGGTGACAACCACTGCACCTGCTCGTGCCTGAACCAGAACATGGCGTACGGCGTGAAGCCGCCGGCGCTGGGTGACCTCGCATTCAACCTGGCCGAGACCGCGGACTACATCTTCGACCACGCGATCTTCAACGACTGCATGGCGAACGTGGACTTCTGCGAGCAGATGGTCAAGGAGACCAATCCGACGCTTCTGGCCAAGGCGGAGAACACGCCGGCGCCCGGCCAGGACATCCATGGCTTCAAGACGATCGCCGACATCATGCGGGCGCTCAACCCGTTCACCGGTGAGTTCTACCTCGAGACGCTGCACGTGGCGCGCTACACGCGCGAGATGTACTGCCTATTCGGCGGACGTCACACCCACCCCTCGACGATCATGCCCGGCGGCTGCAGCGCCGACATCACCCATCAGACGTGCACCGACTACTACGTGCGCCTGATGCGGTACTTCGACTACGTCAAGCGCAGCGTGCCGATGCACGACGACCTGTACGACTTCTTCCTCCAGGAGTTGCCGGGTTACGACATGGTCGGCTTCCGCGAGACGAACCTCGTCAACTGGGGATCGTTCGACGATCCGGACTACGTCGACTACGACTACCGGAACATGACCAATTGGGGCCGCAAGCGGTACATCACCCCGGGCGTCGCGATCGGCGGTGAGCTGATCTCGACCGACCTCGTCGAGATCAACCTGATGATCCGCATCCTGCTCGGCTCCTCTTACTTCGACTCGTGGGAGAACGAGCCGACGTTCGTCACCCAGGACCCGCTCGGCAACCCGGTTGACAAGAACCATCCGTGGAACAAGGTCACGCTGCCGCGCCCGCAGAAGCGCGACTTCACCGACAAGTACACCTGGGTGGTGTCCCCGCGGATCTACGATAAGCGCACCGACACCCACGTGTGCTGTGACACCGGCGGCGGCCCGTTCGCTCGCCAGTGGTGCACGGCCAAGGCCGGACTCGTCGACTTCGGCTACGCGAAGGCGACGGGTCACTCGATCCAGATGGTGCTGCCGCGCTCCCCGAACATGCCCGAGATGGAGCTCGAGTGGAACGTGCCCGAGAAGTCCAACGCGGTCGAGCGCGACCGCGCCCGCACGTACCACCAGGCCTACAGCGCGCTGATCGCACTGCACAACCTCGAGCGGGCGATGAAGGAGGTGCAGGCCGGACGGACCAAGAGCTGGAACAGCTTCAAGGTTCCCGACAGCGCGGTCAGCTGCGGCTTCCACGAGGCCGCGCGCGGCGTGCTCTCGCACCATATGGTGATCCAGGAGGGCAAGATCGCGAACTACCAGCCGTACCCGCCGACCCCGTGGAACGCGAGCCCGCGCGATGTGTACGGGACTCCGGGACCGTACGAGGATGCCGTGCAGAACACGCCGATCTTCGAGGAGAACGGACCCGAGAACTTCAAGGGGATCGACATCATGCGGGCGGTCCGGTCGTTCGACCCGTGCCTGCCGTGCGGCGTGCACATGTACACCGGCAAGGGCCGGGTCCGGAAGGTCATGCACACGCCGACGGCGTTGGCGTAGCCGGATGGAGGCCGAGCAGCTGGTCGAGCGCGTCGAGCAGCTCCAGGCCGCGCTCGATACCTGCGGCGAGTCCGTCCCGCGCGGGCTCGCCGAGGAGCTCGTGTCGGCGGTGGTGCAGATGTACGGCGCCGGGCTCGAACGCATCGTGGGCTCGGTGTCCGAGGCGGGGCCCCCGGGCGAGGAGATCGCCGCGTCGCTCCTGGATGATCCTCTAGTCGCAACGCTGCTCCTGATTCACGACCTGCATCCGGTCCCGCTCGAACAGCGGGTACAACAGGCGCTCGACTCGGTCAGGCCGTACATGGAGTCCCATGGTGGCAACGTCGAGTTGCTGTCCTTGGAGCGCGGGGTGGCGCGAATTCACCTCCGGGGGAGCTGCTCGGACTGTTCGGCGTCGTCGGTGACGCTCGAGCTCGCGATCAAGCAGGCGCTCGAGGAGGCCGCACCCGATCTCGAGGGCCTCGAGGTCGAGGGTGTCTCCCCCCAGGCGCTCCCCGTCGTGATGTCAGATCCGGCGCGGTCGTGGTTCGACATCGAATCGGTCGCGTCACTCGGAGACGGATCGCTCGCCGCGGTCAACGTGGCGGGCGCCGACCTGGTCGTCGCCAACGTGGACGGCAGCTTGCTCGCCTACCGCGACCGCTGTGCCAGCTGCAACGCGCCACTGCACGACGGACTGCTCCTCGCCGGGGCGCTGTCGTGCCCGGAGTGCGCACGTTCGTTCTTCCTCCCCAGCGCAGGACGGTCGATGGACGACGACCGGGTGCAACTCGAGCCGGTACCGCTGCTGCGCGAGGAGGGACGGGTGAAGGTGGCATTGACGCGATGAACGACGGCCGCCGGCTGCTCGACGACGCGGTGGCGGCGCGCAGGCGTGCCGGGGTCGTGTCCGGACTGCGCGGGTTGGCGCGGCAACCCGCTCGCGCTTCCGCTCCCGCCAGCGCCACCGACGAGGTCTGCGATCTGTGCGGTATCGGTATCCCGTCCGACCATCGCCACCTGCTCGCGCTCTCAGAACGGCGGATTGTGTGCGCGTGCGAGGCGTGCTGGGCGATGCGTTCAGGCGAGGGTGACTACCGGCCGACCGGCAACCGGACCCTGTGGCTCGGAGAGCTCGACGTCCCCGACGATCTGTGGGCGAGCTTCCAGATCCCGATCGGGCTCGCGTTCTTCATGGAATCGACGGTGACCTCGTGCGTGGTCGCGATGTACCCGAGCCCGGGCGGCGCGACCGAGAGCGAGCTCCACTTCGATTCGTGGACCCGGATGCGGGCGCTCAACCCGGTGCTCGAAGGGCTCGAGCCGGATATCGAGGGGCTGATCGTCAACCGGCTCGCCGATCCCACGCTCTACGTGATCGCGCCGATCGACCGCTGCTATGAGCTGACCGGGACGATCAAGGCGCACTGGGAGGGGATCTCGGGTGGCAGCGGCGTCGAGACGGCGGTCAGCGAGTTCTTCGAGGCGCTGCGCTCTCGGGCGGTCACAGCGTGAGCCTCGAGGCGGACACTACGCCAGGCCCCGTCGCGACGGACGGTCCGCGTGACGTCGATTTCGAGGTGCTCGGCGCCCGCCCGGTCAAGTACGCGGCCGCGCCGATGCTGACGCTCGATCTACAGGTCACCGAGAACGCGGGAGCGCCGGTCTACATGATCGCCCTCACGATCCAGCTCATGATCGATCCGGCCCGCCGGAGCTACGACGACGCGACCCGCGAGCGGTTGGTCGAGCTGTTCGGCGCGCCCGAGCGGTGGGCGGTCACGACGCGGAGCCTGGTGTGGGCCAAGCTCGACGTGCTCGTCCCCGCGTTCACGGGAACGACCACGGTCGCGGTACCGATTGCGTGTCACTACGACCTGGAGCTCGCCGCCGCCAAGTACCTGCACTCGTTGCCGGACGGTATGGCGCCGCTGGCGCTCCACTTCAACGGGATGATCTATTACCCCGGCGACGATGGCGGGCTTCAGATGGCACTGATCCCGTGGTCGAAGTCGATCGACTTCCGCATGCCGGTGTCGGTGTGGCAGGAGATGATCGCGCATTACTACCCGGGCACCGCGTGGGTGGCGGTGCGCGCGGACACGTTCGAGGCGCTCCAGCGGGAGAAGCTCGCGCGCGGCCTGGCGACGCTCGACGCGTGTGTCAGCGAGCTGCTCCACCATGACTGATCACTTGGAGGAACTCATCTCATCGCTGCTCTGGGAGGGGTACGCGCTGTACCCGTACACCCCGGGCGCCACCAAGAACGCGACCCCCACCCCGTTCGGGATCGTGTACCCGCCGGTGTACGCCGCGGAGTGCCCTGGGGCGTTCGACCACGCCCGGCTCGAGTGTGTGGCCGATCCCGCCGACGCGGACGCCACTCTGTCCGCGACGCTCCGGTACCTGGCCCCGAGCGGCGAGCGCCACAAGGCCTCCGCGTGCCGAGTCGAGCTCGGGCCCGTGTCGCTCGGTGAGCGGATCACGACGGAGTTCGACGGCGGGCGGCTCACGTTGCGTTCAGAGATCCGGGGGGACGGGTGCGTGGTCGTGCGGTGCTGCGTGCACAACACGTTCGACGTGCCGCCGGGCCTCGACCGCGGCGGCGCGCTCGCACGATCGCTGATCTCGACGCAGCTGCTCGTGCGCGTGTCGGCGGGGCGCTTCCGGTCCCCGCTCGACGGCGCGCCGACGAGCGTCAACACGTACCCGGTGCTAGCGACCGAGGCCGACGACGTCGTGCTCGGCACGACGTACGTGCTCCCCGACCATCCGCGGATCGCGCCCGAGAGCCGTGGCGGGCTGTTCGACTCGACCGAGATCGAGGAGGCGCTTCTGCTCCACGTACAGGTGCTGAGCGACTCCGAACGCGCGGAGATCGAGCGCGCCGATCCGGCTGTGCGCGAGATGATCGAGCGCGCAGCCGCGGCGACGCCCGAGGACATCATCGCGCTGCACGGCCGCGTCGAGATCCGCGACCCCGAGACGCTCTCGCCGCCAACCGAGCCGCCGGGACTGCCGGACCCGGCCGCCGGCCAGCCCGAGGCGACCGTCGACGGCGTGCGCTTCGCCCGCGGTTTCAAGGTGGTGATCCGGCCCGGCCCGGATGCGGACATCCAGGCGCGGATGCTCGACGGCCGGATCGCGACCATCGAGCGGATCCTGACGGACTACGACGGAAAGGTGCACCTGGGCGTCACCGTCGACGACGACCCGGGCCGGGACCTGCTGCGCGAGACCGGGCGCTTTCTGTACTTCTTTGCCCCCGAGGTGGAGGTGATCGAGACATGACCGATGAGCCACTGCGGACCATCCTGATCGCCGGCGTCGGCAACGCCTGGCTGCGGGACGACGGCTTCGGCGGCGAGGTCGCGCGGCGCCTCGGCCAGCGTCCGCTCCCGCCTGGCGTCGCCGTGATGGACGCGGGCACAGGCGGGCTCGACCTCGCCTACGAGGTCATGCGCGGTTACGACGCGCTCGTGATCCTCGACGTCTCCAAGCAGGGCGGCGAGCCCGGGACGCTGTACGTGATGGAGCCCGACGAGGAGTCCGTCCCGGGCGGCATCGAGGACGGCGACGTGATCAACCCGCACGCGATGGACCCGCAGACCGTGCTGCGGTTCGTCAAGTCCGTCGGCGCCTGGCCCGGACGCGTCGTCGTGATCGCGTGCGAGCCGGCTGATGTTGAGGAGATGGGTTGGGGTCTGTCGCAGCCGGTGGGGGACGCCATCGAGCGAGCTGTGGACCTGGTCGTCGAGACGGTCGCGGAGCTGCGCAGCGGTGCACGAGCTCTCCCTTAGCAGCGCGATCGTCAACACGGTGGTCAAGCACGCCGACGGTCGGCGCGTGACGCTCGTGGAGCTCCGCGTGGGCAAGCTTCGTCAGGTGATCCCGGACACGCTCGAGTTCTATTTCGAGTTCGTCGCCCGCGACACCGTATGCGAGGGAGCGCGGCTCGTGCAACAGGTAATCGACGCGCGCCTTTCGTGTAGGTCGTGCGGTCACGAGTGGGAGATCGAGATCCCGGCGTTTCGCTGCCCTTCGTGCGCCGGGAGCGACGTCGAGATCGCGAGCGGCGACGAGTTCGAAGTCGAAGCCATCGAGGTCGAGGAGGCACAGTGCATCGGACAAAGGTGAGGATCGTCGAGGACGCGCTCGACGCCAACAACACGATCGCGAGCGCCAACCGGGCGGACTTCGACCGGGCCGGGGTCAAGGTCGTCAACTTCATGAGCGCGCCCGGCGCCGGCAAGACGACGCTGCTCGAGCGCGTCGTGACGGACCTGCCCGGCGTGCGCGTCGGGGTGCTCGAAGGTGACGTCGAGGGCTCGATGGATGCCGACCGACTGGCGGCGCTGCACGTCCCCGTGACTCAGCTCAACACCGGCGCCGGCTTCGGCGGCGAGTGCCATCTCGACGCGAATATGGTGCGCTCAGCGATCCCCGCGCTGCCGCTCGACGAGATCGACCTGCTGCTGGTCGAGAACGTCGGCAACCTCGTTTGCCCGGCCGAGTTCCGGATCGGCGAGGACGCGCGCGTGATGGTGAGCGCGGTGACCGAGGGCGAGGACAAGCCGCTCAAGTACCCGTTGATGTTCCGGGCCTGCGAGCTCGTGATCGTCAACAAGATCGACCTGCTTCCGCACCTCGACTTCGACCTCGACAAGCTCCTCTACAACATCGACGTCGTGCATCCCGACGTCGAGCGGATCGTGCTGAGCGCGCGGACGGGCGAGGGCATCGATGCGTGGCGCGACTGGTTGCTGCGGATCGCCGAGCGCGCCCCCGCGGGGGCCATGGCTTGAGCGTCCCCGCGCTGCTTTCGGAGCGGACGGAGTGCAACGCTCGATTCTTCGAGGAGTCGGCCGACAGGCTGGCACGCGTATGTCATCTGATGGCCGAGCGGTTCGCTCGCGGGGGTCGGCTGATCGCGTTCGGCCGCTCGCCGGCTGCGCGGTCGGACGCACGCCACGTCGCGGTCGAGTTCGTCCATCCGGTGATCGTCGGCAAGCGGGCACTGCCGGCTGTTGCGTTCGCGGCCGAGGGAGGCGACCTGGCCGCGCAGGTCTCGCTGATCGCCGCCGCGGACGATGTGGCGATGGGCTTCGGCGCAGACTGCGGTGACGCGATCGCGGTCTCGCGCAGGCGCGGCTGCCTGACGATCGCGTTCGCGCCCGCGGGCGCGGAGTGGGAGTTCGAGCCCCCGACGTCCGATCCATACGTGCGCCAGGAGCTGATCGAGACGCTCTACCACGTGCTGTGGGAGCTCGTGCACGTGTTCTTCGAGCATCGCGGGCTGCTCGAGGGACGCAGCGAGCGCCGCGTGCACGACGCCGGCGCCTCGAGCTTCCTGTACCCGTTCCTCGACGAGCGCGAGAGCGACCTCGACGCGGTGCTCGAGGACGTCCGCCGGTCGGTGCTGATGAAGGCCGCGGACGTCGGGGCTTTGCGGGAGCAAACGTTGACCGACAACGCGTCGGTGCTGGCGGACGCGGCGGACGCGTTGCGCGCGAGCTTCGGGCGTGGAGGGAAGCTGCTGGCGCTCGGCAACGGCGGATCCGCGACCGACGCGATGGACGTCGTCGCCGACTTCCGCGCCACCCGTCACCCCGCGATCGACCTCACCGAGGATCCCGGGATCCTGACCGCGATCGCCAACGACATCGGCGTCGAAGCGATCTTCTCGCGCCAGGTGATCGCATACGGCGCGCCCGGGGACGCGCTGCTCGCGCTGTCGACGTCGGGCAACTCAGGCAACGTGATCCACGCGCTCGCGGAGGCGCGGCGACGGGGTCTCGTGACGATCGCGATGGTCGGGTATGACGGCGGTCGCGTTCTTGGCGAGGACCTCGCCGATCACGTCGTCGTCACACGCTCCGAGCACATCCCGCGGATCCAGGAGGCCCAGGCGAGCGCGTACCACGCGCTGCTGGAGCTGGTGGGATGAACGTCGTCGCCCGCGCGCGACTGAGGGTGCGGGTGACCGGCACCGTGCAGGGCGTCGGGTTCCGTCCCTATGTCTACCGGCTCGCCGGGGAGCTCTCGCTCGCCGGGTTCGTGCTCAACGACGCTCATGGCGTCCTGATCGAGGTCGAGGGCGATGCGGTCGCCATCGACCGCTTCCTGGCGCGGTTGCCGGGCGAGGCTCCGCCGCTTGCGGTGGTCGAGCAGGTGCTGGCCGAGGAGCGCGTTCCGTGCGGCGAGGGTTCGTTCGCGATCCGCGAGAGCGTCGGTGGTTCAGTGCCGGACGCGCCGGTAACCCCTGACACCGCGACCTGCGAGGACTGCCTGCGCGAGCTGTTCAACCCCGCCGACCGCCGCTTCCGCTACCCGTTCATCAACTGTACGAACTGCGGGCCGCGGTTCACGATCGTGCGCGGCGTTCCCTACGACCGGCCGCTGACCACGATGGCCTCGTTCACGATGTGCCCAGCGTGCCGGGCCGAGTACGACGATCCTGCCGACCGCCGCTTCCACGCCCAACCGAACGCATGCGCTAACTGCGGACCATCGCTCCGGCTGCTCTCCGGCGACGGCGCGTCTATCCCCGGGGACCCGCTTCCCGCCGTCGCCGCTGTGCTTCGCGCCGGCGCGATCGTGGCCATCAAGGGGATCGGCGGCTACCACCTGGCCTGCCTCGCCGGCGACGAGCAAGCCGTCGCGTCGCTGCGCACGCGCAAGCATCGCGAGGACAAGCCGTTTGCGTTGATGGCGCCCTCGCTCGCGACGGCGGAAACTCTGGTCTCGCTCTCCTCCCCGTCACTTCGACTCCTGACCTCGCCGGCGCGACCGATCGTGCTCGCCCCGCGCCTGAAGGGGGGGCCGGTGGCGCACGCGGTCGCGCCCGGGGCGCCCGAGCTCGGCGTGATGCTCCCCTACTCCCCACTCCACCACTTGCTTCTGGCTGACGTCGGCGAGACGCTCGTGATGACCAGCGCCAACGTGTCCGACGAGCCGATCGCGTTTGTCGACGACGACGCGGTCGAGCGGCTGCGCGGGATCGCCGACCTGTTCCTGGTCCACGACCGGCCGATCCAGACGCGGACCGACGACTCGGTCGTGCGCGCGCGCACGATCCTCCGGCGCTCCCGCGGCTACGTTCCCGCCGCGCTGTTGCTGCCCGGTGGCGGCACGCCGCGACCGCTGCTCGCGTGTGGCGCCGAGCTCAAGAACACGTTCTGCCTGGCTCGCGGGAGCCGGGCATGGGTCAGCCACCACATCGGGGACCTCGAGAATTACGAGACGCTCCGCTCGTTCACCGACGGGATCGGGCACTTCGGAGCGCTGTTCGCAGTCGAGCCCGAGGTCGTCGCCCACGACCTCCATCCCGAGTACCTGTCGACCAAGTACGCGCTCGAACTGGACGGCGTCGAGCTGATCGGCGTACAGCACCACCACGCTCACCTGGCCGCGTGCCTCGCCGAGCACCATGAGACCGGCCCGGCGCTCGGGGCGATCTTCGACGGGACGGGGTACGGGCTCGACGGGACCGTCTGGGGCGGCGAATTGCTTCTCGGGGACGTCGGCTCGTTCCGCCGCGTCGGGTCGCTGCTACCGGTCGCGCTCCCCGGCGGCGAGCGCGCGATCAGGCAGCCGTGGCGGATGGCGTGCTCGTGGCTGTCGGCGGCGCTCGACAGGCGGCGAGCCGGGTCTGCCCGCCTCGCTCGCCGGGCGGGTCGACCCCCGCGCCTGGGCGCAGGTACATCGCCTGGCCGTCGGCGGCGGCCCGGCTTCGCCGGCAACGACCAGCATCGGCCGCCTGTTCGACGCCGTCGCCGCACTCGCCGGCATCCGCGCCGAGGTCAACTACGAGGGCCAGGCGGCGATCGAGCTCGAGGCGGCGTGCGACCACGGCGAGCGCGGGTCGTATCCGATCGCGGTGCACGCGGCGGACGAACCGCTCGTGATCGACCCACGGGAGACGATCCGCGCGGTCGTCGCCGACGTCGCCGCTGGCGCGGCCGGCCGCGCGTCATCGCCCGTCAGGTTCCATCGCACGATCGCCCGCGCCACCGTGGAGGCCTGCGTGGCGCTCGCCGGCGCGCACGGCACGGAGGCGGTGGTGCTCTCCGGCGGCGTGTTCCAAAGCCGCCTGCTGCTCGAGTCGGTCTCGGACGCGCTGGCCGGCGCCGGGCTGCGCGTGCTCGTGCCCGAGCGGCTCCCGGTCAACGACGGCGGGATCGCGTACGGCCAGGCCGCGGTGGCGGCGGCATCGCTGGCATGAGCGACGTCGACCGGATCCTCGAGCAGCAGGTGTATATCGACGGCGCCAACCGGCCGTTCGGCTCGCTAACTCCGGACAACGTCAGAGCGCGCGCGGACGAGCTCCGGGCCGCGGTCGGCTGGGGACCGACGGCGCGCGTCGCCCCGGTGGCGCACGCGTGGCGCGAGCTCTCGATGGAGATGGACCGCGCCGGCGCGGCCACCGTCGGCGCACTCGACCCCGTGGTGCTTGTCAAGCTGGCGCCGCGGCTGTGGGTGACGCTGCCGGGTTGAGGCACGGCGGCGTCGACCTGACGGACGAACCCGGCTAACCCCTCACTCGCCACCCCGCCCCGGGGTGAATTCAGATTCAGCCACCTCTCGTGTGGTCAAGTCCACGCTCGGCGAGCCGGGCTGGTCGAGTGTAGACTTAGCCGCCCTGATTTCCGGTGCATCGTGGAGGTGCCGCGGGCGAGCCGGGCCATCACCCGTTTCGGATGGCCTCACCGTCGCGACGCGCGACCTCCGCGGCCAGCTCGCGCAACCGCGCCACCGTGGGAAGGTTGTCACCCCGGCGCCACGCGATCGCGATCCCCATCGTCGGCTCCGGTGGCGCGAACCGGCGGTACACCGCACCCGGGATCCGCAGGCTGCGCGACCGCTCGAGCATGATGAACGAGATCCCCGCGCCCTCGGCGACGGCCGTCACGATCCGCTCCTCCTCGGGCTCGGCGCGCGCGAGCGGCGGCCACGGGGGATCGCCGCAGACCTCGCGGCGGACCTCCCGCCAGGCGCCGGGTCCGTGTTCCTCGGGCCACCACACGAGCGGCTCGTCGCGCAAATCCGCCGGCCGAACGGTCGTGCGCCGCGTGAGCCGGTGCCCGCGAGGGAGCACGCACACCATCGGCTCGCGCCCGAGGACCAGCTCATCGAGCCCTGGTTCCCCGAGCGGCGGACGGACGAAGCCCACGTCGATCTCGCCGGCATGCAGTTGCTCGACGTGGAGCATCGTCGTACCGAGGCTCAAAGCCAGGTCCACGTCGGGGTATCGAGACCGGTAGGCGGAGACGATCGCGCCGGCGACCCCGCCGGTCAGCGACCTGGTCAGGCTCATACGCAGGCGACCCCGCTCGCCGGCGCCGGTCGCGCGGACGACAGCGGCAGCTCGGTCGGCGCGGCTCAAGAGTTCACGTGCTTCCGCCAGGAGCGCAACCCCCGCCGGCGTCAATACCGCACCGCGCCGGTTGCGCTCGAACAGGCGGACGCCGAGCTCGGCCTCGAGCGTGCGGATCTGCTGGCTGACGCTCGGTTGCGCGAGGTGGAGGCGGTCGGCGGCGCGACGGAAGTGGAGCTCCTCCGCCACCGCGACGAACGAGCGCAACTGCCGGAGCTCCATGGCGGCATGATAGGCGCCGCCTTTCACAGAAGCGAGAATCTGTCTTGGCCGCACGTGATCCCCGGCCGTAAGGTCAGTCCCCTCCGAGGAAGAGAGAGGTGAGGCGAGATGGCGACGACACATTCCGAGGTGCGCGGTTTCTCGAGCCCGTTCGAAGTGCCGGTCCCCGAGGGGTGCGAGGGCTGGGAGTCGATGTACCCCTACTACGCGCTGTTCAGCGAGGAGCGGCGCGCGTCTGAGGAGGCGCGCGGCTGGTTCCGCGACGGGATGCACTTTCCCGAGCCGATGTTCCCGTTCGACTTCGTCACCGCCGACTCGCCCTACATGTGCCTCGGTCAGGCGAACACGCGGATCTTCGCGGTCCCACCGGCGCTCGGGATCGACCACCGGGTGTTGTACGGCTGGGTGTACATGAGTGCCAACCCGGTCACCGACGAGGCGGAGATCGGGCGCCGCGCGCAGCTATTCGGCGAGCGCGCCGGCTTCTACTTCCAGAACTGGGAGGACCTGTACGGCCGCTGGCAGGCCAAGGTGCAGGAGACGATCAGTGAGATCGCGGCGCTCGCGGTACCAGACCTCCCCGAGATCGAGGACATCGCGGTGGTCACGGAGGGCCGCGGGATCGGCTCGGCGCACACGCTGCTGGTCGCCTACCACCGGCTGCTCGAGAGCATCGACCGGATCTGGCAGTACCACTTCGAGTTCCTGAACCTCGGCTACGCCGCGTACCTCGTGTTCTACGAGCTGTGCAAGCAGAGCTTCCCGGACATCCCGGACCAGACGATCGCAAAGATGGTCAGCGGGATCGACGTCGTCCTCTTCCGGCCCGAAGCCGAGCTCGGGCGGCTCGCCGGCAAGGCAGTCGAGCTCGGCATCGCCGACGCGATCAAGGGCGCCGCATCGGAGGAGAAGCTCAGAGACGAACTAACGAACAGCGCCCCCGGTCAGGAGTGGCTTGCCGACTGGGAGTCGGTCAAGACGCCGTGGTTCTACTACTCCAATGGCAACGGCTTCTACCACCATCACCGCTCGTGGATCGACACTCCAAGCGTTCCGCTGAGACACCTCGCCAACTACATCCAGCGACTCCAAGCCGGCGAGGACCTCACCCGCCCGCTGGCCGAGGTGAGTGCCGATCGCGAGCGAATCAGCACCGAGTACCGAGCGCTGCTCGATTCAGAGGACGCGGTCGCGGCGTTCGATCAGAACCTCGGGCTCGCGCGGCTCGTGTTCCCCTACGTCGAGAGCCACAACTTCTACGTCGAGCACTGGTACCACACGCTCTTCTGGAACAAGGTGCGGGAGTTCGGCGCGCTCCTGGCACGGCACCGGTTCCTCGACGACGCCGAGGACGTCTTCTATCTCCAGCGCCACGAGATCTCCGACGCGCTCGTCGACCTGCGGCTCGCCTGGGCGGCGGGTTCAGCGGGCCGCGGACCCGGCTATTGGCCGCCGAGAGTTGAGAAGCGCAAGCTGATCATGGAGGCGATGCGGAAATTCACGCCGCCGCCGGCGCTCGGCTCGGTTCCGGACGCGATCACCGAGCCGATGACGATCATGCTGTGGGGGATCACGACCGAGCGGGTGCACGCGTGGGCCGCGCCGGACCGCGACGACGGCGCGACGATCACCGGCTTCGCCGGCTCGCCCGGCACGGTCGAGGGACCGGCGCGCGTGATCCTCGAGGTCGAGCGGCTGAGCGACCTTCAGCCGGGCGAGATCCTCGTGGCGCCCGTCACCTCGCCGAGTTGGACGCCGGTGTTCGGAACGATCGCGGCCGCCGTCTCGGACATCGGGGGAATCATGTCCCATGCCGCGATCGTGTCCCGCGAGTACAGGCTGCCGGCCGTAGTCGGCACCGGCAACGCCACCAGCCGGATCAAGACCGGCGACCGCCTCCGCGTCGACGGGGACACGGGCGTCGTCACGATCCTCGCTTAGAGCACGTCGATGAGCGACGCGCGCTACGACGCGGTGGTGGTCGGCGGCGGTCACCACGCGACGATCATCGCCCCGTACCTGGCCCGGGCCGGGATGTCGGTGCTCGTGCTCGAGCGCACCGCCCATCTCGGCGGCGGCGCCTGCGCCGGCGAGGGCCCGGCGCCCGGGTTCACGATGAACCACTGCAGCCACTGGACGCGGTTCTACGGCCATCCCGCCTACCGGGATTTCGCGCTCCACGACGAGGGGCTGCAGTACGTGTTCCCCGAGGAGAACGAGGGGATGATCTTCGACGACTCCTCGTCGTTCATCGGCTTCTCGGCCTCGCGCGTGGTCGACGCGCGCACCGGCCGGCAGGAGCCCTCAAGCGAGAACATCGAGAAAACCGCTGAACAGATCGCGCGGTTCTCGAAGGCCGACGCCGACGCCTACCTGAAGCTGCTCGACGCCTACGAGCAGCACTGGAAGCCGGCCTTTCGCCGCCATCGGTTCAGCGCGCCGCCGCCGTGGGGCACGCCGGATCCGCTCGAGGAGTTGCTCGACGTTCCCGGAAGCCTGATCGAGCCCGTCCACCAGTTCATGACGCTCAGGCAGTTGGCGCAGGATTTCTTCGAGAGCCAGGAGCTGCAGATCCTGTTCATGCGCGCCGCCACGACCTCGACCGGCTGCTTCCCGGACGACGTCCCCGGTCTCCAGGGGTTGATCCACTGCCTGCCACTCACGCTGTCGTTCGAGCCCGCCGCGATCGCCGTCGGAGGCAGCCAGGCGATCACCGACGCGCTCGTCTCCGCCGGGCGCAAGCAAGGGGTCGAGTACGTGACGTCGGCCGACGTCGACCGCATCATCGTCGAGCGCGGACGAGCGACCGGGGTCGAGCTCGGAAGCGGCACGCGGATCGACGCGGATCTCGTGGTCAGCGACCTCGGGCTGTCGCGGACGGTGCTCGCTCTCCTGCGAGACTTCGAGGTCGATGGTCGCCTCCGCCGCCGGATCGCCAACATCCACTTCGACCGCGGACAGCTGCTGTGGGCGAACCTGGCGCTGCACGAGCCGCCGCGGTTCTTCGCCGAGCGCGACAACCCGGGGGTCGGCTCGCAGCCGCGCCTGTACTGGGGGCCGAAGGACCTCGACTACCTTCATCTGCGTTACCAAGCGGAGATCCTCTTGAACGGGTTCGCCAGCCGCCCGTACGTGCTCTGCTCGGTCGACAGCCTGTGGGACACGACCCGCGCGCCCGAGGGCCGGCATATCGTCGGCGTCGAGGAGTTCTCCGCCCCGCGGCGCGTGTTCACAACCGAACAGTGGCGCGCGATCAAGGATCGGTTCACGGAGAACGTGCTCCGCGAGTGGTCGAGCTACGCGTCCAACATGACCCGCGACAACGTGATCGCGACACGCGTCTACACACCCGAAGACATCGAGCGCGAGCGACCGAACATGATCGAGGGTGGCTACTCGACGGGAAGCACGATCGCCTCACAGCTCGGCCGGTTCCGGCCGATCCCGGGGCTCACCGGCTACCGGGTGCTGCTCGAGAACCTGTACGACTGCTCCGCCAACCTCCATTCGGGGCCGGGGATCGGGCGCGGCTCGAGTTACAACTGCTACCAGGAGATCGCGCGCGCCCTGCGCCTTGAGGGCGCAGCCGTCGCCGTTTGATGAGCGAACCGCGCCTGGCCGGCAAACGCGTGATCGTCACCGGCGCCGGCCAGGGACTGGGGCGCGAGTTCGCGCTGCACCTCGCGGGCCTCGGGGCAAGCGTGCTCGCGGCCGACGTCCGACCCGATCGGCTCAAGGCGACCGTCGACCAAGCACAGAACAACGGCCTCGACATCCACGCGACGACGACCGACGTCAGCGATCCCGATCAAACCCGCGCGCTCGCCGCGACCGCCCACGAGGCCCTCGGTGGCCTGGACGCGCTCGTCAATAATGCGGCGATCGTCGAGGGGCTGACTCGGCGCCCGTTCGACGCGATCGACGAGGACGAATGGGACCTCGTGCTCGAGGTCAACGTGAAGGGGACGTGGCTCTGCGCGAAGGCCGCCGTTCCGCTGATGCGCGACGCCGGCGCGGGCTCAATTGTGAACATGGCCTCCGAGGTCGCGTTCTCGGGCTCGCCAGGCCTCGTCCACTACGTCACGTCGAAGGCGGCGGTGATTGGCCTGACGCGCGTGCTCGCGCGCGAACTCGGACCCTCCCAGATCCGCGTCAACGCGATCGCGCCCGGGTTCATCCCCACCGAGGGGAGCCAGACGATGACGGCCGCGGCGCAGTATGACGTCGGGCCCACCCCGCTCGGCCGCCTGGGCCAGCCCGGAGACCTCCTGGGCGCGCTCGCGTTCCTGATCTCCGACGAGAGCGCGTTCATCACCGGACAGACGCTGCTCGTCAACGGCGGGCGGCTCAGCCACTGACCTCCCGAACTCCGCTCACCCGAATGGGGTGATGCAGCCGAACCGCCCGCATCGGAGACTCGGCGTCTCGGGCAAACCGCCGAAAACGCGACCGGGAGGTAGACCGATGGCGAAGCCGTTCAAGGGCGTAATCAACGTCGACGTGACGGACTCGGTCCCGGACTGGGAGGCGAACGGTTTCACCAGCTACATCGCGTCGGGTGGCGACCGCGACTTCATGCGGCCGGTGACCGAGGAGATCTACGGGATCCCGTCCGAGCGCGTGATCGGAAGCTCGACCCATCTCCGCTACCAGGAGGACGATTTCGGCGGCACGCTCGTGTACCTCGCGGAGCTCGACGCGTTCGACGACGGTCCTGCCAAGCCCGTGCGCATCTGGAGTCGCATCGGCCGGCGGCCGATCCTCGCGGGCGGGAACTCCAACGGCGACATCCCCATGCTCCATTACACGGGCCCGAGCGGACTAGGCCTCCTACTGCTGCATGACGACCCTGAGCGCGAGTTCGACTACACGGCCGGCGCCGAGAAGTCGCTCGAGCGGGCGGAGCAGGACGGCTGGACGGTGGTCAGCATCAAGGATGACTGGAGCACCGTGTTCGCCGACTCGGGAGGATGAGCACCCCGGACGGCACCGAGCAGGAAGCGGACGCCGGTCGCCGCGGTGTTCGGGTAGCCACCGACATCCCGCGGCAGATGGTCAGGGTCGCTTATCGCGACCCTGAGCACATCTGCGAGCGCCTGACGCTTCAAGCCGTCCACCGGCTGGCCGAGCCGTCGCTCGAGTGGGCGCAGGCTGCGCGAGCCGCCCATCCCGATGGCGACCTGCGAGAGGTCGTGGACGGACTGGGCACGCAGACCGCGAGGATTGCGCGCCTCCAGGGCATGGTCGCCGGCACTCCGTTCTACCTCGCGCTCGTTCCCGGCTATATGAACTACCTGTGGCAGGAGGCACGCATGAACCTGCGGCTAGCGGCGCTCTACGGCCGCGACCCGGGGATCCTGCAGACCGCCGCCGAACTGCTGTCCCTGCGCGGCGTCTACCCGACCGTCAAGGACGCCGAGGCCGGGCTGCTCGCCGTCGAGGATGCGGGCATCCCACCAAAGCCGGAGACACGCCGGCCGTTGCGACTTTGGGTCGAGTGCGGCCGGCGCCTGCTCGTGTTCGGCGGATTCATCGGCGCCCCGAGTGGCGAGGTTCACAGCGGGTGGCGCGCGCGGCTGCGAGACGTCGTCGGTGTCGCCGCCTTCCTCGTCCTCTGGGCGATCACATGGATCTTTCCAGTGACGTTCATGATCATGATGGCCTGGGGGTGCGAATCCCACTCGCGGCAGCTGTTCCAGAGCACCCGTGCCTTCTATGCCACCGAGGAGCCGCCCGCCGCAGCCGTACCAGAACCGGGCCGGGGATGGCGGGCCCGCGTCCCGCGCGGGAGACAGGCGATCAGCGCCGCCGGACTCGCGCTGTCGATCGCGATCCCGGCCGGCTTCCTCGCGTACGCCATCCATGTGCACAAGAAGTTCGGGATCACCTGGTTCACCGCACTCGGCCTGCTCGTCGCCCTGTCCGTCGTGACTGCCGCCGCGGTCTATGGCAGCCGTCGATGACCTCTCGCCGGCTGGCGCCGGCGACGAACCGGTTGTGCAGCGCTGGGACAAGGGTCGCGTGGAGACATTCAGCGACGGGGTGTTCGCGATCGCGATCACGCTGCTGGTCCTGGAGATCAAGATCGCGCCAGCGGACTTTGACCATCTCCGGAAAGCGCTCGTTCACGAATGGCCCGCATACCTCGCATACGTCACGAGCTTCCTGACCGTCGGGAGCGTGTGGATCGCCCACCACAACCTGTTCTCACGCCTGCGCTTCATCGACCCGACGATGCTGCGCCTGAACCTGCTGTTGCTGATGGCCACCTCGTTCCTGCCGTTCCCGACGAGCGTGCTCGCGGAGGCGCTGCACGCGGGCGGCACCGCTGAGCGGACCGCGGTCGTGTTCTACGGCGCCGCCGCGTTCGTGATCGAGCTGGTGCTCCGCGCGAACATGCGGTACGCGGAGTCGCGGCCGGACCTCACCGCCACGCCGACCGGGTCGGTACCGGCGGCGCCCGCACGCAGCGCCTGGCGCAGATGGCTCGGCCTCCTGCTGTACGCCGCCGCGATCCTGTTCGGCGTGTTCCTGTTTCCCAAGGTGGCGGTCGTCGGCTACCTGCTGGTCGCAGTCCGCGGCGTGTTCGTCGTCGGCAGCGAAGGCCGCCTCAGCCTGGATTTTCGCTGGTTGAACCCGAAGCGATGGTCCCGCTCGTAGACGCCTCGCGTTCACTCTGCCGCCGGCGGACGCCAACCTGGGCGGCGAAGAACACCGCCCGCACGATCCCCACGAGCAGGACGAGGTCGAGCACGATCTGGAACGACACCACGATCATCGCCGCGTTGGTCTTCGGGGTGATGTCGCCGAATCCGACCGTGCTGATCACGGTGATCACGAAGTAGATCGACCGCACATGGTTGAGCGGCTCGGAGAAGCTCCCGGGCTCGGACCTGGACAGCGACAGATACGTGAACGCGAACACGATCAGCACGACTGGAACGGCGATCGCCAATGCCTCGGCGGCCCTGAGCTCCGGATGCTCGGCGCCCATGATCTTGAGGACCTGCCAGCCAAGCAGGGCCGCGAACACAGCCAGGCCGATGAGCAGCTCGATCAATGTTCCAAGGCCGGTCCGGTCGGCTACCGGCAGCGTCCCGTAGAGCACGAACAGCAGGATCACGCTGACGAGGATCCTGAGCGCCGAGCGCGTGATGACTTTCCGCTGTTGCCGTCGGTCCAGATCCTCGAGCGAGGTCGGGCTCACGGTTCAGACTCGCACGTACCGCCGCGGGAGGGTTCACCCGAAACGGATGACGACCGTAAGCGGCTCGAAGTGCAAGCTGGCGAGAACCCACCGAACCAACGAGAGGAACATTCATGTCAGCTGAGGCTTCCGATACCCCGATCCTCGACCTGCTCGGCCGGATGACCGCCGACTCGATGCAGACCTCGACGCTCGACGAGCAGACGCTGATGCTCGTCCGCGTCGCGGCGCTCGTCGCCGTCGACGCGCCTCCGGCGTCATACCTGCTGAACCTCGGCGCCGCCGGCGAGGTCGGCGTCAGCTCCGACCAGGTTACGGGTGTCCTATCCGCGGTCGCTCCGATCGTCGGTACGGCGCGCGTTGTCGCCGCCGCTGGCCGGATGGTCAAGGCACTGGGCGCCGCCGTCGAGCTCGCTGAGCTCGCCGAGTACGCGGACGCCGACGACTGACGGGCGGCCCTCAGACCGGCGCGCCTGGGGTGCGGCAAAACCAAACCCGCGCTGATCCGTCGGTCCTCACCCTGTTTGGGTGACGCTTGCCGGGCCGGGCGCAGGCAGACTCGCGCCGTGCCCTGTCTGCTCGCCTTGCTCGCCCTGATCTCCCCCCGGCTGGTCCTGATCCTGCTGTGGATCTTCGGCGACCTTCTCAGCCGGGCGTTCAGCAGTTGGATCCTGCCCCTGCTCGGGTTCTTCCTGCTGCCGTGGACGACACTCGCGTACGCCGCCTTCTGGTCGTGGGCTCCCGGACACCACTTGAGCTTTTTCGCCTGGCTGGTCGTGGTACTGGCGTTCCTGATGGACCTGGGCTCGTACGGCGGCGGGCGCTTCGCCGCTGCTAATCGCTGACCCGACCACCGGCACGGTCGCCTGCCGGCTCGTGCTCGCGGTCCGCGCTGCCGGCGTAGCCGGCGGACGCTTCGTCGCGGCCGGCCTGGCATGCTGGCGCGCCGGCGCAGGACCCACGCCCGGCACCGGCGTGACCGCGAACACGGGCGCCGCGGACATCAGCGCCGCGCCCGACAGCTTGGCGGCGAGCGCTCCGCTGCCGGCGAGCGTCCACGCCCGAGACGAGCCCGACGACACGGTAATCGTCGTCCACCGCAGGACCAGGTCGACAGGTATCAGCGCGCCGAGGCGCTCGCGGATCGACGTTCGGGCCCGGCTCAGCAACTGCCGCACGGCGCCGTTACTGGCGCCGAGCCGTGCGGCGATCTCGTCGTAGCTCCTCCCCTCGAACTCCCGCATCACGAGCGCCTGGCGCTGGCGCGCCGGCAACGACAGCAGCGCCCCCACGAGCGCGTCGAGTCGCTCGCGATGAACCTGCTCGGGCGTCGCGTCCACGCTCACGTCGTCCTCGCGATATTCGGCGCCGGCGCGGCGGCCGGCCAGCACCGCGAGCGCCGAGTTGTGGGCGATCGCGTGGAGCCATGGCCCGAGGCTGTGCACCGGGGTGCCGCCGGCGAGCGCCCGGTGGGCCTTGAGCAGGGCTTCCTGAACCGCCTCGTCGGCGTCGGAGTCTCCGACCACCTGTGCGCAGTGTGCGAGCAGGGCCCGCCGGTACCGGTGGACGATCGCCTCGAACGCCGCCTCGGACCCGAGTCCGGCGAGTTCGGCCAGGCGCGCGTCGCCTTGTATCCGCAGCGACAGCCGGGCCAGCCGTGATGGAGGTACGAGGCGCGGATTCACGAGTGCTCAGCCACGATCGGTCACGCGCGTTAGACGAGCGTCGTGAGTTCGTAAGAGTCGGGGGAGGAGCGCGACCCGGACACGCCCCTCCCCCACTCGCTCATGCGCTGCGGCGTGAGTGGCGCGCGCGCCGCGCGTGGCTTCGGGCCGAGTGCCGGACCGCCGACGTGGTGGCACCGGTGCCGCTCGACGTGGCGGACGTCGTCGACGTAGTCCCGGTCGTGTCGGTCGTCCCGGTCGTGCCGGTAGTCGCGGTCGTGCCGGTGGCGGTGGTCGTCGTGGTCGTCCCCTGGGATCCGGGGTCACCGGGCCCGGTGCACGCCCACGCCACGCCACTACCGCCGGCGAGCGTGAGGACGGTGGTCGCCACCGCCACGACGTTTCGCTGCTTGCTCGTCATCGAGGCCTCCTTGTTGGTCTGGTGCCCTGTAGATCGGGCGCCAGCCACGAGCCTCACGGTCTCAACGTAAGAAGTTTGTAGGCGAGTCGCGTGAAAACCGGCTCGCGTTCCTGCGCCGGATCCGGATCTGTCGGGAGCGTGCTCATCGCGACTCCGACGAGCACCGCGACCACGCCGGCGACCTGCCAGGCGGTCGCCGGCTCGCCTAGCGCGAACCACCCGGCGGCGGCGCCGACGACCGGCTCCAGATTGAGGAACGCGCCGGCCAGCTCGGCGGGGACGCGCGCCTGACCGAACGCGAACAGCCAGAACGGCAGCGGCGTACCGGCCAGCGCCAGCGCCGCCATCGCGAGCGCAGGGGTTGCGCTCCCGGGGCCGTGCGGCGTGCCCTCGGTCAGAACAACCACCGGCAGGGCGACGAGCGCGCCCCCGGCGAACTGCACCGCGGTCACCGCGGCGGCGTCGCGGCCCTCGAGCAGCCGAGGCTGCACCGCGACGAACCCGGCCGACAGGACGACCGAGCCCAGCACGAGCAGGTCACCTCGCGGCGTCGCGCCGCCGCCGCCCGCGCCGGCGACCAGCGCGATGCCGAGGAGCGCGACCCCGTATCCAGCCCAGGTGAGCGGTCGGGCGGTGGTCTGGCCGAGGCCCGCCGCGATCAGCGCGACGAGCACGGGCGCGGCGCCTATGACGACGGCCGCGTGGCTCACGCTGGTGTGCTCGATGCCGGCGTTCTGTAGCAGGATCACCGCTCCGAACCCGATGGCGCCAGACCCGAGCACCTCCCAATTGAGCGCATCGCGCAGGCCGCGCCGGCCGATGAGCGCCAGCACCGGCGCAGCGACCGCGAACCGAAGCAACGTCACCCAGCCCGGAGCCAGCCATGCGAGCGCGAGCTTGCTCAGGGGCACGTTGAGGCCCCACAGCGTGCCGGCTGCAGCGAGGGCAAAGATCGCTGAACGGTTGGTCCTGTTCATATGAATCAGGATCGGCGATATGCGGCAAACATCCAGCCTCGATTTGACAGATCGGGCCAATCACGATGGAATATTTTGTGAAATGCCCATTTCACTTGATTTGATTGACGTCAAGCTGCTCGAGGAGCTCCAGACCGACGCGGATCGCCCGAACGTCGAGCTCGCGCGGATCGTCGGCCTCTCCCCGGCCGCGACGCTCCACCGCGTGCGCCGCTTGAAGGAGTCGGGGATCGTCCGGGGCATCCAGGCCCGGCTCGATTCAGCCGAGGCCGGTTTCCCGCTCCAGGTCTACGTCGCGGTGACGCTCCAGTACCACGGCGACACCGCTCACCGGCGCTTCCGCGACGCCGTGCGGGCGATGCCCGAGGTGATCTCAGCCGACTGGGTCACCGGCGAAACCGACGCGATGCTGCTGATCGTCGCGCGCGAGGTCGCCCAGCTCCAGCGCGTGCTCGTGCGGCTGTCGACACGCGGCGGGGCGGCGCGGGTCAACACCTTCTTGCGGCTCGAAGAGCTGAAGCCAGCCTCCCCGCTACCGCTAGAGCCGTCCGGAGACTGAGGGGTCCGTGCCCACCGATGCTGGATTTGGCCCCATGGTGGGGCCAAATCCAGCACGCAACTAGAGCACCAAGGGCGGAACGAGATCACCGTGAGCCCACAGCAACTCGTCCACGAGCTCCTCGATCTCGTCGAGCGGCAACTCGGCGGCCGTGTGCGGATCGAGCATCGCCGCGTGGTACACCGGTTCGCGGCGCCCGGTCAGCGCGGCCGACACGGTAAGTCCCTGCACGTTGACGTTCGTCTGGATCAGCGCGGCCAGGTGGCGCGGGAGCGCGCCCACGGCGCGGGGCTCGATCCCGCGCTCACCGGCGACGCACGGCACCTCCACGCAGCAGTCTCCCGGGAGGTTCTCGATGAGCCGCCCGCCGGCGCTCGCATTCGGGACGTTGCCGTTGAACCTGAACGGCTCACCGGTCTCGCATGCGTTGATGATGTCCATCGCCGACCACTCCTCGATCTGGCGTTCGCAGCGCCGCGGGTACTCGTCGAGCGGGATCGCGAACCGCTCGATCAGCTCGGGCCGGCCCGACTTGATGAACCACGGCACGTACTCGGCGAAGTGCTCGGAGGACTCGGTGACGAAATAGCCGAGGTGGCGCAGGACCTCGAACCGGACGCGGTCCTGGGCGGGAACGCAGTCGGTCTCGACGAGCTCGCGCAGGCGCGGGTAGAGATCCTCGTCGTCGCGCTCGAGCGACAGGAAGAACGCCACGTGGTTGATCCCGGCGACGACGTAGTCGAGCTCCCGAGGGTCGACCTCGAGCGCGGCTGCGAGCTGCCCGGCGGTGTGCTTGACGGAGTGACACAGGCCCACCGTGCGGACCCGGCTCGTCTCGGCGACGGCCCAGCACAGCATCGCCATCGGGTTCACATACTGCAGCAGCAGCGCGTCCGGACATAGCTCGTCCATTTCGCGGCAGATGTCGAGCAGCACCGGGATCGTCCGCAGGCCGCGCATGATCCCTCCGATCCCGAGCGTGTCGGCGATCGTCTGACGGACTCCGTAGCGCGTCGGGACCGCGAAGTCGACCATCGTCGCCGGATGCAGACCTCCGACCTGGAAGCAGGTGATCACGTAGTCCGCGCCGTCGAGCGCGGCGCGCCGGTCCCCGGTAGCCTCGACGCGCGCCGCAGCGCCGCACACGTGGGTGAGCCGGCGGGCCATCACCTCGGACGTCGCCAGGCGCTCGGGGTCGACGTCCATCAGCGCGAGCGTGGTCCCGTCCGCCAGCGCGGGAAACCGCAGCAGATCGCAGATCAGGTTCCGCGCGAAGACGGTCGAGCCCGCTCCGATGATGGCGATCTTCGGGGCCACCCGCCCGCGCCGCCAGAGGTCAGCGCGAGAAAGTGAGCGCCTCGCCCGACTGCTCGTCGAAGAAGTGCAGCTTCGACGCATCGAGCCAGAGCTCCGTCTCCTCGCCGGATCGCGCGCGACTCTCGGGGCTGAGCCTGGCGACGAGCACGGCCTCGCCGGAATCGGTCAGCTCCTCGACGCCGCCCGCGTCGTCGCGCAGGTCCTGCAACTCCTCGGATTGCACCAACTGACCCTTGATCCCGAAGTGGGCGTAGAACTCAGCGCCCATCGCCTCGACCAGGTCGAGCTTGGCCTTGAACGTCGTGCCGCGCGCGCGACCGTCGCTGTCGACCTTGGTCGCGTCCTCGAAGTCCTCGGGCCGGATGCCGGCTATCACGCGGCGGCCGTCGGGCTGGCGGCCGAGCCGGTCGTGCACCTCTTGGGGAAGCGGGACCTCCGCCATCGGCAGATGGACCGATCCGTTCGTCAGCGTGGCCGGCATGAAGTTCATGCCCGGGGAGCCGATGAACCCGGCGACGAACAGGTTCGCCGGATTGTTGTACAGCTCCATCGGCGTGCCCACCTGTTGCAGCAGCCCGCTGAGCATGACCGCGACCCGGTCGCCGAGTGTCATCGCCTCGGTCTGGTCGTGGGTGACGTAGACCGTGGTCGTGCTGAACCGCCGCTGGATCCGTGCGACCTGCGAGCGCATCTGGACCCGGAGCTTGGCGTCGAGGTTGGAGAGAGGTTCGTCCATCAGGAACGCCTTCGGATCACGGACGATCGCCCGCCCCATCGCCACCCGCTGACGCTGGCCGCCGGACAGGTTCGCGGGCTTGCGCGCGAGGTGCTCGGTGAGGTCGAGGATGTCCGCCGCCTCCTGCACCTTGCGGTCGATCTCGGCCTTCGGCACCTTCTTTAGCTTGAGCGCAAACCCCATGTTGTCGCGTACGGTCATGTGCGGGTACAGCGCGTAGCTCTGGAACACCATCGCGATGTCACGGTCCCGCGGCGCCACTTTGTTGACGACCTTGCCCGCGATCCGCAGTTCGCCCGCCGAGATGTCCTCGAGCCCGGCGATCATGTTCAGCGCCGTCGACTTTCCGCACCCCGACGGTCCCACGAGGATCATGAACTCGCCGTCGCCGATGCTCAGGTTCAGATTCTTGACGGCCTCGAAGCCGTCGGGATATCGCTTGACGACGTTGTCGAGAACGATTTCGGACATGTTCGCTCCTTTAGCCCTTGACGGCCCCGGCGGTCAGTCCGGAAACGATCCGTCGCTGGAAGATCAACACCATGATCAGGATCGGCACGGTAACGACCACCGCTCCCGCGGCGATCGCGCCGGCCGGCTGCTGGAACTGCGAGGCGCCCGTAAAGTACGCCATCGCCACGGGCGCGGTCCGTGCCGCGTTCGACGTAGTCAGCACGTTCGCGTACAGGAAGTCGTTCCACGCCGCGATGAAGGCGAGGATGCCGGCGGTGAACACCCCTGGCATCGCGAGCGGCAGAATCACCCGGCGAAACGCCTGCAGCGGAGTCGCCCCGTCCATCTGGGCGGCCTTCTCCAAATCCCAGGGTATCTCTCTGAAGAACGCCGACAGGATGTAAATGCACAGCGGTAGGGAGAAAGTCAGGTACGGCAGGATCAGCCCGGGCCAGGTGTCGAACAGGCCGACGTTTCGCCACACGTTGTAGAGACCGCCGACGATCGAGATCGCCGGGAACATCGTCACCGCCAGGGCGCCCGCCAGGATCAGCGTCTTGCCTGGGAAGTCGAGCCGCGTGATCGCGTAGGCGGCCGCGGACGCGAAGCACAGCGCCAGGATGGTCGTGATCAGCGCGATCCCGATCGAGTTACGCAACGCCGGCGGGAAGAAGTCGGTGTTGAACACCGCGCTGTAGTTGCTGAGCGTCGCGTGGGTCGGGAGGAAGCTACCGTCGCCGATCGACTCAGGGGTCTTCAGTGACAGCGAGATGATCCAGATGACCGGGAACAGGGCATAGACGAGGACGGCGATTACCGCCAGACCCCAAAGCGACCTGCGTGTGGGTGTGTTTTCACTCTCCACGTCGTCTCACCTCCGCTGAGGACTGGCACCGAGGAACCGGAAGAACGCGACCGCGATTATGCAGACGCACAAGAAGATCAATACAGCGATCGCCGAGCCGAGCCCGAGATCAAGCCGTCCGATCAGGACCTGGTAACCCAACAGCGACACGCTCCCGGTGTTGTTCGATCCGTTGGTGATGATGTACACCGAGTCATAGATCCGGAAGGCGTCGAGCACGCGGAACAGGACCGCAACCGCCAGCGCGGGTTTGATCAACGGGAACGTGATCCGCCAGAACCGCTGCCACGCGGTTGCGCCGTCCACCTTGGCCGCCTTGTACAGATCCTCCGGAACGAGCGCGAGCGCGCCGAGCATCAACAGCGAGATGAAAGGCGTCGTCTTCCACACGTCCGAGAGGATGATCACCGCGAATGACCCCGCGCGGGTCGTCAGCGGCGGCGTTGACAGCCCGAGCCACTGAGTCGCGAACCCCGTCGCCGGGTTGAACGCCAGCGACCATGCGAACGCTGACACAACCGTCACCGCGCCGTAGGGCACGAGCACCGCCACCCTGATCCACGTGCGGGCGTACAGCGCCCGGTACATGGCCTCGGCGATCAGCAGCCCGAGCACGATCTCGAGCCCCACCGAGAACACGGTGATGATCACCGTGTTGAAGAAGTCGCTCCACCAGGTGTGCGAGCTCAGCACGGAGATGTAGTTATCGAGACCGATCCACGCGGTCAGGTTCGGGAACCGCAGGTCGGCGCGGTGGAGCGACAGCCAGATCGCGTACAGGATCGGGAACCCGGCTACGAGGATCATGACCACGACCGAAGGCATTACAAGCATCAGCCCGAGCTTTCGCTCGGCCTTAGCGCGCTCCGTCAGGCCGTGGCTCTTGGGGGGCGCGGCAACGGGCGCCACGGTGGGGGTTCCGGCGACGGTCGCCATCAGCACAGACCTCCCGCGAGTAGCGTCTTAAGGCACGAGCCTAAGCTGTTGATGTCGGACACCGGCTTGATCGAGGCCGGCGGGTGGAGCGTCTGCTGGATCGCCAGCGTGACGTCCGAGTAGTACGGAGTCTCAGGACGGTTCGTGGCGTGCTCGAGCTGCTTGAGCAACACGGCGGCGAACGGGTAGCTCTTGATCACCGTCGGGCTGTGGTAGGAAGCGATCGTCACCGGCGGCAGCCCCTCGTTGATCGCCTCCTGGTTCTGCCAGTAGTACCGCGTCATGCACAGGGCGGCCGCGAGCGCCTGCTTCGGGTACTTGCTGTACGCCGAGATGCCGATGTTGGCGCCGCCGACCGACGACTTGCCGGGCACGCCGGGATAAACCGACGGGTATGGGGCCCAGCCCATGTTGTCCCACACGTGCTTGGTCGTCGCGCTGGTCGCCGCGTCGGTCCGGCCGGCCGCGTAGACGTAGGGCCAATTGAGCATGAACGCCGCCTTCCCCGCTTCAAAGGCGAGGCGGCCCTGGTCCTCCTGGTCGGTCGAAAGCGAAGGGTCGGCGCGGCCCGAGGTCGCGACGTCCCTGATGATCTGCGCCGCCACCACGGCGGAGTGCCCGAGTACTGGCTTATCCTGGGCGTTGACGACCTCGCCGCCCGCCGAGGCCAGCACGCTGTTGAACCACACCGTGTAACCCTCGTACTGCTGGCCCTGCTCCTCGATCAGGCCGTCACTGTCGGGAAGCTTTTGGGCGTCGGCGATGACCTGGGCCCAGGTCGTCGGGACCGTCTGGTGGATCGAGGCCAGCAGGTCCTTGCGATACCAGAGCAGCTGCGCATTGGTGTTCAGCGGTATCGCGTACAGGGTCCCCTTGTACTCGGCCGACTGAGCGGCAATCGGAAGCACGCCCTGAAGCGCCTGCTGGCGCTCCGCCCCGGTGATCGGCTTGAGCCAGCCGGCGGCGGCGAACTCCGCCGTCCAGATCGTGTCCATGTTGAGCAGCGAGTAGTCGGAGTCGTGCGCCGCCAGGCGCTGTACCGCGAGCTGGCGCGAGGCGTCAGAGCTGTTCGCCTCGGGGGTGATCGAGATCGTGTAACTGCCGTTGGACTGCTTGCTGCACGTCGCCGCGGCCTTCACGTTGGTCCCGTTCGAGTCGACCGGGCTGTAGTAGACGATCGACGCCGGTCCATGCGTCGAGCCCGAGGAACCACAGGCCGCGACCCAGAGTGCACACAGCCCCCCGATTGCGATCGCCGTAGCGATTCGCAAAACCCTACTTCCAGGCGTGCTCGCCGACGCTTGGCTCACAAGGTCCTCTCCTCAGGTAGGTCCGGGCGTGTAGCGCGCCGTGTTCTACCGCTGGTCAGATGTTGTGAACAGCGACGTTCGGCTATGCCGGACGGGTGTTCGGAGCGCCGTTCAGCGCATCACCTTCAGGATCTGGTCGACTCATCTGAGCCATTCGTCACCCATCGCTTCCGCGACTGACACTCGATGGTGACCATCCTCGACGCCACCTCAGGAGTAACGTATGTGGCATGTCCCGTGAGTCGGTGCTGTTGGGTGCCCTGACGATCGATCCCACGAGCACGTCGGACCTGTACGAGCGGGTCGGCTACAGGGCGCTGGCCAGCGTGGGACTGATTCCCTACCACTCGTTCCGGGCCGAACTCGAGAAGCTGAAGGCCGCCGGCTCCGTCGCGAGCGAGGCCGGCGAGGACGGATCGACGATGTGGCACCGGAAATCGGAGTCGGCCGAGTAGTGCTCGTCTTCGGCCTCGTGCACGACCGTGGCTGGGAGCCGCCCGACTACGGCCCAGAGCCTGAGGACGAGTTCCCCACGCGGAAGCGGTTCGAGTGGGACTGGCACACGATCCCGTGGCGCGCGCTGGCATGGCTCGCCGTCTGGTGCCTGCTGATGGCGATCGTGCCGTTCGTGAGCAGCACGTTCGGCGGGCTGGCTGGGTTCGGCGTGCTGATGGTCGCGGTCGGGCTCGCGTTCTGGCGACTCGAGCGATTCTGCGCTCGCCAGTACTGGGACGGCCTGCGCGACTACAGGCTCTGAGCCCCGATCCGGCATTCTCGAACGGATCTTGACCGCCGACCGAGCCGGGTGCCACACTCGCGCCCGCTAAGGCGCCGCCGTCAGGCGCCGCCGACTTCCCACAAGGCGCCGCCGTCAGGCGCCGCCGACCGTTTAATCCTCAGCGAGGGGAGACTCATGGAGACGGCAACTCCGCATCGCACTCTGATCGTCGCCAACCTGACTGCCTCGACGCCGTTCCTGCTCCAGGAGGTCAAACGCCTCGCGAGCGAGCGTCCGACGTCGTTCAGCTTGCTGATCCCGAACTCCCAGCAGAATTCGGGCGCAGACTGGTCGATCGCTACCGCAACCAAGCTAATCGGGAGAGCCGCCGGGGCAAACGTCGACGGGCACGTCGGCGGCCAGGATGCCTTCGAGTCGATCAAGGCAGAGATCGCCGGCGGCCAGTACGACGACATCCTCATCTCGACCCTGCCCAAGCGCCGGTCGGAATGGCTGCGCAAGGACCTCCCGACCCGCGTGGAAACGCTCGGCCTCCCGGTCAACGTGATCACGCCGCCGGAGGAGCCGAGCGGGCTCCAGCAGTTCACCGACACGTTCTCGGCCAAGACCTCCGGTTAGCGCCCCTCACCACGCGCCAACGCGTGGTGAGCACTCACGCCGCGAACGCGTGGTGAGCGCTCACGCCGCGAACGCGTGGTGACGAATCGCGGCGGTGATCCGCGACGCCGCCGCCACGACCGCGCGCGCATGGAGGTCGAACTTCGCCCTCGAGAACGGGTCCGCCAGGTCGAGGCTGATCGCCGCCGCAACGTTACCCTCGGCGTCGCGGACCGGTGCCGCGACCGCGCTGCCGCCTTCGTTGTCCTCGGCGTCGTTGTGCGCCCAGCCGTGCCGCCTGACCACCTCGAGATCGATCTCCAGTTCGTCGACCGACGCGTGCCGGGTCTGCACGCGCCCGTCGCCCCACAACGTCTTGACCTCGTCGCGCGGGCGGCTCGCGAGCAGCACCGTCGATGCGGCGCTGCCGTCGAGCGGCGCCGCGGCGCCCGCGACGGGCCCGCATCCGTTCGCGTGCCGCGCGCTGTAGCGCCGGTCGATGTAGATGATCCGCCCGCAGTCCCAGGCCGCGAGACTCACCGTGAGGCCCTGGCGCTCCGCGAGATCGCGCACGACGGGCCGCGCGTGCGCCTTCAACTCGCTGGTGCGCAGCAGCACCGAGGCGAGCGTGACCGTGCGCCAGCCGAGCCGGTATCGGCCGTGACCGACGCGCTGGAGCAGGCCGATGCCGGCCAGGCTCGCGAGGACGTCGTGAGCCAGGGACTTCCCGATTCCAAGCCGCTGCGCGGTGGCGGTCACCCCCCACTCGGGCTCCTCGGTGGTGAACAGATCGAGGACAGCGCCTGCCCTCGCGACTGTGCCTAGCATCGCCTTCCCCCCGGTTGAGATGCACTGATCACGCGAAGCACCACTCCGCGTCCACCTTCGCGGCGCGCGGAGGCTCCGCGCCCGCCCGCTCGCAGGTCCGGGCCGCCACCAGGGCGGCAAAGTCCGCGACCCGACGCACCGCGTCGAAGTCTCCAAGGTCTCCTCGCCGGAGCCCGTCGGCCACCCACCCCCCGAGCCAGGCGGCGCCGAACGCGTCGCCGGCTCCGATCGTGTCGACCACCTCGACGCGGGGCGCCTCGACGAACGCCTCGTCCCGCGCGGTGAGCACGGTCGCCCCGCGGCGCCCGTTCGTCAGCAGAACGATCGCCGGCCCGCGCGCGAGCAGAGCGCGGGCGGTGTCTTGTGGCGGCTGGTCCGGTTCGAGGTATGCGAGGTCCGCCTCGCTCGTCTTGACGACGTCGGCGAAGCGGATCAGGTCGCGCAAGCGCTCGTGGAAGCTGGGCCGGGCGCGCGTCGCATGGGCGTGGCAGTTCGGATCGACCAGGACCAGCGTCTCGGAGCCCGCCTCGCGTACGAGCGCGGAGATCGCAGTCGCGTGCGGCTGAACCGCGACGCCGAGCCCGCCGATGTGGAGCGCGGCCGCCCGGGCGGGCATCGCCGCCCGTGCCTCCTCGGGCCGCAGTCCAGCCATAGATGTTCCGTCGATGTAGAAGCGGTAGCTGGCGGCGCCGTATCCGTCGAGCTCGACCTGCGCGAACGTCGTCGGATCGTCCGTCGTCACGATTCCGTCGAGGTTCACACCCGACTCCTCGAGGCCGCGGCGCAGCGCGCACCCGTACCGGTCGGTGGACAGCCGGCCGATGAACGCCGGCGCCAGCCCGAGCCGTCCCAGTGTTCGCGCCGCGTTGAACGACCCGCCACCGAGGCGAGGGGTAGTGCCGCCGCCGGGCTCGAGCACGAAGTCGACGATCGCCTCGCCGGCGACCGCTATGGCGCGAGCGCCCTGCGAAACCACTCCAGCAAATGCGCACGGCGATGCTGCCGCGCCGGGGACGTTGATCGACTGCTCCTCACCTCGTTGGAACCGGTTCCAATATCTCACGACGCCATGCCGAAAGTCAAGGCCAAGTCGTTGACTTTCGAGCTACGCTGATCGTTGATGGATCCGGTTCCACCGAAGTCTCGGGATCGCGCACCGACCATCCGCGACGTGGCCCGTCACGCCAAGGTCGGGGTAGGGACCGTCTCGCGCGTGCTCAACGACAGTCCGCTGGTCAGCGACGATGCCCGCCGGCGGGTTCACCGCACGATCGACGAGCTCGGCTACCGGCGCAGCTCGACCGCCCGCAACCTGTCCCTGGGACGCACGCAGATGATCGGGGTGGTCGCACCGTTCTTCACCAGCAACTCGGTGCTCGAGCGGTTGCGAGGCGTCGTCACCAAGTTGCGCGACCACGGCGATTACGACCTGGTGCTGTTCGATGTGGAAACGCTCCCGCAGCGAAACGACGCGTTCAGCAGCTTCGCGCGGACCGACCGAGTCGACGGACTGCTCGTGATGTCGCTGCGCCCGAGCGACGAGGAGGTCGACAGCCTGCGGCGGGAGGGGCTTCCGGTCGTGCTCGTCGACGTGCGCCACCCCGCCCTGCCACGCGTCGTGATCGACGACGTCCTGGGTGGCCAGATGGCGACCGAGCACCTGCTCGACAAGGGGCACACGCGAATCGGCTTCATCGGGGACGCGCCGACGCCGTTCGGGTTCACCTCCAGCGAGCACCGACGCCAGGGCATGGCGCGCGCGCTTCGCCGCGCCGGGCTCAAGCGCCGCGACGACTACGATATGCGCGGCCCGCACGGCCGGGAGGAGGCGCGCGAGCTCGCAGAGCGGCTGTTGCGATTGCCCGATCCGCCGACGGCGATCTTCGCGGCATCGGACGTCCAGGCGATGGGCGTGCTGGCCGCCGCGAGGTCGATGCGACTGCGCGTACCCCAGGATCTGGCCGTGATCGGCTTCGACGACATCGAGGTAGCCGAGGTGCTGGGGTTGACTACCGTCCACCAGCCGCTCCGTGAGACCGGCGCGCGCGGCGTCGAGTTGCTGCTGACGGCGATCGACGGCATCGGCGGCGAGCCGACCGAAGAGCTCGCACCGCTCACCGTGATCGCGCGCCGGACGACTTAGTGAACTCGTCCCGGCGCGGCGCCCGTCGCGTTCGCGATGGCCGAACGGCGTTTGGGCGCCGTCGCCGTGACCGGTAGAAAGGTCCCCCGAATGATCCAGTCGGCCGCTGTCCTGCCCGCACTCGACGAGTCGGATCTGGCCGCTCGGGTGGCGTCCCTGTCGCTCGAGCAGAAGGTGCGGCTGCTGACCGGCGCCGATTTCTGGTCGCTGCACTCTGAGCCGGCCGCGGGTCTCCGCCGGCTCGTCGTCTCGGACGGACCTGCCGGAGTGCGTGGCGAGCGGTGGGATGAGCGCGACCCCTCCGCCAACGTGCCCTCGCCGACCGCGCTCGCGGCGACGTGGGACGAAGAGCTGATCGAGGAGCTCGGCGGCCTGCTCGCCTCGGAGGCACGGCGCAAGGGCGTCGACATCGTGCTCGCGCCGACCGTCAACCTGCACCGCACGCCGTACGCCGGACGGCACTTCGAGTGCTTCAGCGAGGACCCCCTGCTGACCGCGCGGATCGGGGTGAGCTATGTGTCCGGCATCCAGGACGGCGGCGTTGGCGCCACCGTCAAGCACTTCATCGCCAACGACTCCGAGACCGAGCGGATGACGCTCGACGCGCACATCGACGAGCGGACGCTGCGCGAGCTGTACCTGGCGCCGTTCGAGGCGATCGTCCGGGAGGCGGGCGTGTGGTCGGTGATGGCGTCCTACAACGCCGTCAACGGCGAGCCGATGACCGAGAGCTCGCTGCTCCGCGACGTCCTCCAGCGTGAGCTCGACTTCGACGGGCTGGTGATGTCCGACTGGTTCGCGACGAGCTCGACCGACGCATCGGCGCGCGCCGCGCTCGACCTGGTCATGCCCGGTCCGGACGGTCCATGGGGCGAAGCGCTGGTACAGGCGGTCCGAGCCGGCAAGGTCGATCCCGCGACGATCGACGACAAGGTCCTGCGTGTGCTGCGACTCGCCGCGCGGGTCGGGGCGCTCGAGGGCACAGCCCCGAGCCGGCCGCCGGCGTTCGACGACCACGACATCGCGGCAGCGCTTCGCCGGATCGCCGCCGCGGGCTTCGTCCTCGCCCGCAACGAGCGCGCGCTGCTCCCGCTCGACCGCGGCGGGCTTGAACGGGTCGCGGTCATCGGGCCGAACGCCGCCGCGGCCAGGACCCTGGGCGGCGGCAGCGCGACCGTGCTCCCGCCGTACACGGTGTCTCCCCTCGAGGGGCTTCGCTCCGCGCTGCACCCCGGCGTCCACGTCGCTGACAGCCTGGGCGTGCAGCCGAGCCACCGGATCCCGGTGGCGCCGGTGTCCAGTCTGCACGTACCCGAGACAAGCGAGCCCGGCGTCGAGCTCCGGTTTCTCGATGGCGACGGGGCGCTGCTCGCGAGCGAACACCGCCGCGGGTGTGCATTCAAGTGGCTCGGCTCGCTCGATGTCGCCGGAGCGGTCGCCCGGGTCGAGGTCCACACCGTGCTCCGCGCCGGCCGTCCGGGCACGTACGCCATCGGGGCGTCCGGGCTTGGCCGCTACCGCCTGGCCCTCGACGGCCAGGAGGTGCTCGACGAGCGGCTCGAGCTACCTCCGGGCGCGGACATCGTCGAGGGCCTGATGACGCCGCCTCAGACCGCACACCGCATCGAGCTCGACGCCGGCCGGGAGATCGGGATCGTCCTGACGCACGACGTGCAGGCGGCACCGAGCGGCGACGGCCTGCTGGCGGTGAGCTTCCAGCTGAACCTCGCGCCGCCCTACGCCGGCGACGATCACGAGATCGAACGCGCGGAGGCGATCGCGGCCGAGGCCGACATCGTCGTCCTCGTCGTCGGAACCACCGAGGAGGTCGAGAGCGAGGGCTTCGACCGTACCTCGCTGTCGCTCCCGGGTCGCCAGGACGAGCTGGTCCGGCGCGTCGCCGCCGCCAACCGCAACACGATCGTGGTCGTCAACGCCGGCGCCCCGGTGCTGATGCCGTGGGCGGACGACGTCGCCGCGGTGCTGCTCGCGTGGTTCCCGGGACAGGAGTTCGGGAACGCGCTCGCGGATGTCCTCCTCGGCGTCGCCGAGCCCGGCGGCCGCCTTCCGACCACGTGGCCCGCGAGCGAGGCAGGCCTGCCCTCGACGAGGCCGATCGACGGCGTGCTCCGTTACGACGAGGGTCTGTCGGTCGGCTACCGCGATGGCGGACGCGACACGCTGTTCCCGTTCGGTCACGGCCTCGGCTACTCCTCGTGGGAATACGAGGCGCTCGACTCGCCACCGCGGGCGACCCCCGGCGCGGCGGTCCGCGTCACCGTCAAGCTTCGGAACACCGGGGGACGGCGGAGCCGCGAGGTCGTCCAGCTTTACGCGAGCCGCTCCGACAGCGGCATCGAACGCCCGGTCAGGTGGCTCGTCGGCTTCGCGGCGGTTATCGCCGACCCCGGCGAGCGCGTCACCGCGACGCTCATCGTCCCGCCGCGGGCGTTCGAGCACTGGAGCGTCGAGCACAGTCGCTGGGAGCTCGAGCCCGGCACGTTCGATCTGGCCGCCGGCTCATCCTCGGCGGCGCTCCCGATGTCGACGCGGATCACGGTGGCGTGATGGGCACCGACCCGTCGGAGAACGGCGCGCTCTGGTGGCGAAGCGCGGTCATCTACCAGGTGTACATCCGCAGCTTCGCCGACGGCGACGGCGACGGCATCGGAGACATCTCGGGGCTGCGCTCGCGCCTGCCCTACCTGGCCGCGCTCGGCATCGACGCGGTCTGGATCACGCCCTGGTATCCGTCGCCGATGAAGGACGGGGGGTACGACGTCGCCGACCTGCGCGCGATCGAGCCGCTGTTCGGCACGGTCGCCGACGCGGACGCGATGATCGCCGAGGCCCACGACCTCGGCCTTCGGATCCTGCTCGACATCGTTCCAAACCACTTCTCCGACCAGCACCCCTGGTTCCAGGAGGCGCTCGCCGCCGCGCCGGGATCGCCCGAGCGCGCGCGCTTCATCTTCCGCGACGGGCTGGGGTCCGATGGGAGCGAGCCACCGAACGACTGGATGAGCAACTTCGGCGGACTCGCCTGGACCCGCGTGACCGAGGCCGACGGCCTTCCTGGGCAGTGGTACCTGCACCTGTTCACGCCCGAGCAGCCCGACGTCGACTGGACGAACACCGAGGTGCGCGATGAGTTCGATCAGACCATGCGGTTCTGGTTCGGGCTCGGGGTCGACGGGTTCCGGATCGACGTGGCGCACGGCCTGGCCAAGGCCGAGGGGCTACCCGACGTCGGCTCGACCATGTGGCCGCCGGTCACCGCCGAGGTCGTCGACCATCCTCACTGGGACCGCGACGACGTCCACGACATCTACCGCTCGTGGCGCTCGCTCGCGGACACCTACGACGATCCGCGGGTGTTCGTGGCCGAGGCGTGGGTGCACAACCCCGGGCGGCTCGCGCAGTACGTCCGCGCCGACGAGTTGCACACCGCGTTCAACTTCGACTTCCTGCTCGCGCCGTGGGACGCCGAGCCGATGCGCGAGTCGATCATCGAGTCGCTCGCCGCCCACGAGGCGGTCGGCGCTCCCGCCACCTGGGTCCTATCCAACCACGACACCGTGCGAGAGGTGTCCCGCTACGCGCGGCCCCAGGACGAGCGACGACTCCGGAAGCTCGACGACCTCACCGGCCTTCCTGCTGACTTCGCCCTCGGGCGGCGGCGGGCCCGGGCGGCGGCGCTGTTGATGCTGGCGCTGCCCGGTGGCGCGTACGTCTACCAGGGCGAGGAATTGGGGCTGGCCGAGGTCGAGGACCTGCCCGAGGACGTGCTCCAGGATCCGGGTTGGGAGCAGTCCGGCCGGACCGAGCGCGGCCGCGACGGGTGCCGTGTGCCGATCCCCTGGTCGGGCCCCGCGCCCCCGTTCGGGTTCAGCCCCGAGAGCGCGACCGCGGCGCCGTGGCTCCCGCAACCACTCGCCTGGCGCGAGCTGACCGTCGAGGCGCAGACCGGCGATCAGCAATCGATGCTCGAGCTGTACCGCCGCGCGCTCTCGATCCGGCGCACCCAGCCCCCGCTCGGCGACGGACGGCTGACGTGGCTGGACGTCCCCGACGGGACGCTCGCGTTCGGCCGCGACGCGAGATTCGCCTGCATCGTCAACTTCTCCGGGGATCCCGTCCCGCTGCCAGGCGGGGCGCACGTGCTCCTCTCCAGCGGACCGCTCACCGACGACGGCCGCGTGCCGAGGGACACCTCCGTCTGGCTCACGACCTGAGGGCCCTAAGCCCGCGACTCGTCCGCCCGCGGGCTCACGGGCAGGCGGGTCGCCACGGTTTCAGACCGGGCGGCCGGCCAGAGCCCTGATCCTGTCCGCCACCGAGGAGACGTCGACCGGCCGGGACGTGTCGACCTCGATCAGCCGGCCGAGGCCGAGCGGCGCCAGGTGATGCTCGTTCCACAGCTCCTCGGGAGTGCGCTCGGCGTCGAGGTGCCCCGCGTGGCGCCCGGCGCTGCGGGCCTCATACCGCGCCTGCGTGATCTCGCGCGGGCACCGGCAGCGGACCTCGATCAGCGTGCCGGTGAGCTGTTCGAGATGCGAGACGGTGTACGGGTAGAAGGTGCTGTCAAGCACGCCGCCGGGACTGGCCCGGGCCACCGCCAGCATCGCCATCACCGCGGCCCGGCCGAGCAGGCGGCTGTCCTCCACGGTCGCGGGCGGCCCCAGCACCCCCATCAGCGCCTCTTTGATCTCGTCCTTCGCGAACAGCGGCAGCCCAAGCTCGCGCGCGAGGGGGGTCGCCAGCGAGCTCTTGCCCGAGCCGGGCGGGCCGGCTACGAGGACGAACGCTTAGTACCCCTGGCTCGTGCTCGTGTAGCCCTGAGGGCCGGTGGTGGTCGTCGGCGGCGGGCTGCTGGTGGTCGTCTTGGGAGGAGCGACCACCGGCGCCGGCGCCGTGACGGTCGGCGTCGGGGCGGACGTCGTAACCGGCGGGGGCGCAGAATGCGTCGTCGTCGTCGCCGCGTGAGTCACCGTTTTGTGGACCACCGGCTTCTTGTGGTGGACGGTCTTCTTGGCGGCGGTCGTGGTCGGATCCGCCGTCTGGGTGGTCGACGTCGTCGTGGTGGCCGACGCCGCCGCCGTCGAGGTCGAACTGGTCGTGGAGGCCGTGCCGCCGCCGCACCCCGCTACCACGACAGCGGCCAAAATCGTGCTTAGCAGCGCTTTTTTCATTGGTACGGCTCCAGTCCTTGCTCGCAGAGTTCAGCGTTCAGGTTACAAGACACCCCCGGCGCCAAAACGTTTCGGAACCACCTAACAGGTCAGACCGATCACCGCTTCGCCCGTGCCGGCGGGTCCTCAGGCTAACCTTTGGGCGCGGATGGAGGCATCTGACACTTCGTCTGCTCCCCGGGACACCGACGGCTCGGCTTCGGGAGGGGCGGCAGTAGTAGACGGTGACGCTCGCGCCCCGGTGAGCGGCGATACCCCGACGAACGGTGGCGCGCAGCCGCATGCGGGCCCGCCGGCCCTGCCAGTGGGCTCGCGCTCGGCGTGGATCCTCGTGGTCTGCTGCGTGGCCCAGTTCATGGTGATTCTCGACCTGAGCATCGTCAACGTCGCGCTGCCGTCGATCCAGTCGAGCCTCAACTTCAGCTCGGCCGACCTGCAATGGGTCGTCGACGCCTACGCGATCACGTTCGCCGGTTTCCTGATGCTCGGCGGTCGGGCGGCCGATGCGCTCGGGCAACGGCGCGTGTTCGTCGCCGCGCTGGTGCTGTTCTCGCTCACCTCACTCCTCGGGGGCCTCTCCACCACCAGCACGATGCTGGTCATCGCCCGAGGCGTCCAGGGGTTCAGCTGCGCGTTCATGGCCGCCTCGTCCCTGGCGATCATCACCTCGTCGTTCCCGCCCGGCCCGCAACTGCACCGCGCGATCGGGCTGTGGGCGGCGATGAACGGAGCTGGAGGCGCGGCCGGCGTGCTGTTCGGCGGGATCATCACCGAGACGCTCAGCTGGCGGTGGGTGCTGCTGATCAACCCCCCGATCGGGTTCGCGACCGCGATCATCGCCTACGCGGTCGTCGTCGACCGGCGCCGCGGCGCGGCCCGCCGGAGCTTCGACGTACCCGGCGCAGTCACGCTGACCGTCGGCCAGATGGTGCTCGTCTACGGCGTCGTGCAGGCCGGCCTGCGCTCCTGGCACTCGGGTCAGGCGCTCGTTCCGATCCTCGTCGGGCTCGGGCTGCTGGCGTTGTTCGGCCTGATCGAGTCCCGCTGGGCGTCCGATCCGCTGATTCCGTTCAAGGACCTGACCAAGCCGCTCAACGTGGCCAACGGGATCGTGCTGCTGTTCAGCGCGGCGCTGTTCCCGATGTGGTTCTTGAGCTCCCTGTATCTGCAGCAGGTGCTCGGGCTCTCGCCGCTCCACGCCGGACTGTGCTTCCTGCCGATGGCGCTGACGATCATGGTCGTCGCCCGCAGCGCCGGCAAGCTCGTCAGCCGCTTCGGCGTGCGCGCGGTGCTCGGCGGCGGGCTCACGATGATGGCGTTCGGGATGCTGCTGTTCACGAAGATCGCGGCCAGCGGGAGCCCGATCCTCTACGTGGTCCTCCCCGGTGTCCTCACGGCGGCCGGGATCGGAATGTCGATCGTGCCCTCGACGATCGCCGCCACGCAGGCGGCCAAGGAGGGGCAGGCCGGCCTCGCGTCGGGCCTCGTGAACACCTCTCGCCAGGTCGGCGGCGGACTCGGCCTCGCGGTCCTGATCACCCTGGCGACGACACTCTCGAGCCACCTCATCGGCCAGGGCCATAGCGTGCCGCAGGCGCTCACCGACGGATTCCGCCTCGGGTATTTCATCGGCGCCGGCCTGTGCGCCGCAGCCGCGCTGGTCACGTTCGCGCTCGTGCCCAGGGTGGGCGCCGCCGCCCAGGGCCCGATCACGAAGCGGATCCCGATCGCGATCGGCGTGACCGGGGTCGTCGCCGCGTTCGTCGCGATCGCGTTCATCTTCGGCGGCTCCCACGGTGCCCCGATCGGCGCGTACGCAACCGACAACACCTACAGCTACGTGACCGAGCCGGCGCTCCGCCCGCCCGTGATTCGCGCGGACATCAAGACCGCCGCAAGCAAGCTCGCGCCCGGCTACATCTTGATGACGAACTTCTACGACCTCAGCCACCCGCCAATCACGGGCCAGAGCGGGCCGCTGATCCTCGACAACAACCTCCAGCCGGTGTGGTTCAAGCCGGTGCCGACGAGCGCCGTCGCCGGCAACCTCAGCCTCCAGGTTTACAACGGCAAGCCGGTCCTCGCGTGGTGGCAGGGCGTGGTCACGAACACCGGCGCCACCGAGCAGGGTGAGTACGTGATCGTCAACCAGCACTACCAGACGGTGGCGACGCTGCACGCCACCGACGGCTGGGTGCTCACGCTGCACGAGATCGTGATCCGCGGCCACTACGCGTGGGTCACCGCGAACAAGAACCTCCCGATGGACCTGTCGAAGTACGGTGGCGCCTACAACGGTGCGTTGATCGACTCAGCCGTCCAGGAGTACGACCTGAACACGGGCAAGCTGGTGCGGAACTGGGACGCGCTGGATCACATCCCGCTCAACGATTCGCGCGCGACGCTTCCGACCAACGGCTTCCCGTGGGACGCGTACCACGTGAACGCCATCGACCTGCCGGGCGACGGGTCATTCGTCGTATCGATGCGCGACACGTGGGCCGTCTACAAGGTCAACATCACCAGCGGCAAGATCGAATGGACGCTCGGCGGACCGCACTCGAGCTTCAAGCTTGGCCCGAACGCGGACTTCCAATGGCAGCACGACGTGGTCACGTATCCCGGCTCGCCCTTGATCACGATGTTTGACGATCACTGCTGCCAGATCACCGGCGGCGGCACCTATGTCTCGCCGACCGGCGCCTCCCGCGGCCTCGTGCTGAAACTCGACCAGAAGACGCACACAGCGACGTTCGCCGACGAGTACAGCCATGGCTCGAACTTCGACTCGGACTACATGGGCAGCCTCGAGCCGCTCGCGAACGGGAACGAGTTGGTGGGCTGGGGATCGTCGCCGTTCATCACCGAGTACAGCGCGTCGGGCGAGATGCTCCTCGACGCTCGTCTCCCCGGGTCCGACATCACCTACCGCGCCCAGTTGGAGCCGTGGGTCGGCCAGCCGCTGACCCCGCCCACCGCCGCCGCGCGACAGAAGGCCGGGAAGACCACCGTGTATGCGAGTTGGAACGGCGCCACCCAGGTGGCGTCGTGGAAGGTGCTCGACGGCGCCAGCGGGCAGACCGTCGCCGCCGCCGCCAAGTCGGGGTTCGAGACCGCCATCCCGGTGGGCCAGTCTCACAGGACGTTCAAGGTGCAGGCGCTGGACGCGCACGGTCACGTGCTCGGCAGCACCTCGCAGTTCAGCGCCGGCGGGTAGACCGTCGGACACCTGCGCCCACGCTCTTAGACTGGGCGCGTGGGTACGGACATGCCTCGGGGCGCGCTTCACGCGAAACGGCCGACTTCCAGGGACGTCGCGGCCGCCGCCGGCGTGTCCCGCGCCACCGTCAGCTACGTGCTGAACGGCGCCGATGCCAAGCACCGAATCACGCCGGCGACCCGCGATCGGGTGCTCGAGGTCGCCGAGCGGCTCGGCTACGAGCCGAACGCCGTGGCGCTCGCCCTACGCGCAGGCCGGACCGAGATCGTGCTCGTGGAGATCCCGAACTGGCCGATCGGGCCGCCCGTGGCGGAGGCGATCAGCACGATCGTCGAGGCGCTCGAGCAGCTCGGCTACACGCCGCTGGTCCACTTCCAGCGCGCCGACCCGAGAAGCCTCGCGAGGGCCAGCCAGCGCGTCCATCCAGTCGGCGTGATCGCGCCCGGGACCGAGCTGACGCCCGAAATCGTGCCGCTCCTGACCGCATTCGGCGCGCGCGGGCTGGTCGCGTTCGACCAGCGGCCGCTTCCCCACGTCTACACGTACGTGATCGAGCAGGCGCGGATCGGCCGTCTGGCGCTCGAGCACCTCGCCGCCCGCGGCCACCGGCGCGTGCTCGCGCTGATGCCCGACGACCCGCATCTCGGCGAGCTGGTCTCGCAACGGCTGTCCGGCGCGAGCGCGGCCGCCGGCCAGCACGCGGTCGCATTGCGCACCGCGCTCGTCCCGGTGCGGCGCGACGCGACCGAGCGCGTGCTCGCGGCCGAGCTCGACAACCCCGAGCGCGCCACCGCCATCTACGCGTTCAACGACGAGCAGGCGCTCCTCGCGCTCGAGGTGCTGCGCGACCGCGGCGTCTCGCTCCCGGTCGAGATGGCGTTGATCGGCTGTGACGACAGTCCCGCGGCGGAGCAGATCCGCCCCCGTCTGACCACGGTCCGGTTCGACGACCACGGCCGGTGGCGCGAGATCGCCCATCACCTCCACGCGATGATCTCGGGCGACGGCGAGTACCCGCCGATGACCGCATCCGAGCCGATCGTGGTCCTCGGTCAGACGACCTGATCCGCCCCGCGTCGGAACTTTGGCGCTGAAGCCGCGTATATGTCAGCCGCATCGCCAACGTTCGCCGCGAGCCTCCGGTTTTCCGCCCGCAACCGTCCTAATCTCGGACCCGCTTGACACGATTCAGCACGGGTGGTAGGACTCGCGCGGCCCTGACCGCCGCCAGCCCCGATGCGGCGCGTGGCGGGACTCCAGGACCCCCGTCCAGATAAGGAGAACGATGTTCGCGCTCCCAGCGCGCCGCGCCGTCGCGTCCGCGCTCACGGTCGCTGCCCTCGCCCTGCTGACCGCGCCCGCGGCTTCGGCCCAGTCGTGGACGAACTCGAATCAGCCGGCGCTGACGCGCGCCAACGAACTGCTGTCCGCGCTCAGCCCCGATCAGCAGATCCAACTCGCGCTCGGCAATTTCGTCGCGCTCCAGAGCTTCGGCGTGCCGAACCTGACGTTCGACGATGGCCCCGACGGCATCCGCAACCCGGGTACGACCGCGATGCCCTCCGGGCAGACGATCGCGGCGACGTTCAACCGGGCACTCGCGTATGCAGACGGGCAGGTCGTCGGTTCCGAGGCGCGAGGCGAGGGGTTTGGCGAGTGGACGGGCCCGGCGGTGGACATCGACCGCACGCCGCTGGCCGGCCGCCAGCCCGAGGCCGAGGGCGAGGATCCGTTCCTCGCCGGCAACACCGCGGCCCAGATCGCCGCCGGCGCCAAGAGCCAGGACGTGATCGTGACGCTCAAGCACTACACGGCGTACAACCAGGACTACGGCCGGATCGGGTTTGACTCGATCGGGTCGCCCGCGACAGACGTGATGGTGTCCGAGCGCGCGCTCCAGGAGATCTACGAGGAGCCGTTCCGAATCGCGGTCCAGCAGGGCGGCCTCGATTCCGTGATGTGCTCCTACAACCAGATCAACGGCCTCCCGAGCTGTCAGAACCCGACGACGCTCGGCGATCTGGAGAACGGCACGGGCTTCAACGGCTTCGTGGCCCCGGACTTCGGGTTCGCGGTGCGCGATCCGGTCGCCGCGGCCAACGCCGGCACCGACCTGCCGGCGTTGCCGGGTGGCGGCTCGGGCGGATTGACCGCCGCGGACTTCACCTCGGGCGCGATCTCGTCCTCGCGCCTGACCGACATCGACCGCCGGATCCTGTTCGCGATCTTCGACTCCGGCCTGTACGACAATCCACTCCCGGCGACGCCCTCGACCGAGGTCTCGACGCCCCAGCACCAACAGGTGGCGACCGATGTTGCCGAGGCGGGCACGGTCCTGCTCAAGAACGACCAGCACGTGCTGCCTCTCTCGAGCCGTCGCGATCGAAAGATCGCGCTGATCGGGCCGACCGGCAACGACGCCGTGTTCGTTACCGGCGGGTCGGCGGGCGTGCCGCTCGCCGCCGGCCAGGCGATCACTCCGCTCGCAGGCATCTCCGCGCGTGCCGTCCAGGCCGGCGTCACCGTAAACGCCGTACAAGGCTCAGCCGGTGACCTGGCCTCCCCCACCTTGGTTCCGTCGTCGGTCCTCACGCCGAGCAGCGGAACCGGGTCCGGCCTGCTCGGCAGCTACTGGAACAATTACGACGAGAGCGGCCCGCCGGCGATAACCGAGGTCGACCCGACGGTCGACCTCACGAGCCCTCCGAGCGGAGTCGCGCCATCGTGGTCGGCCAAATGGACCGGCGCGCTGACCCCGACCGAGACCGGCCTGTACCGCTTCACGATCAGCGAGGCGGGCCTCGCCACGCTCAAGATCGCGGGGCAGACGTTCGGCCCCGCGTACCGGGAGGCGACGCAGTTCCTCGTCGGCCCGAGCTACGTCCTGCAGGGAACGGTCCACCTCACCGGCGGCACGCCGGTGCCGGTCGAGATCGACTACTCGAGCCAATACGGGCTGTTCAGCCATGAGATCCACTTCGGCTGGCAGACGCCGTCGCAGTCGGGCATCCCGGCGGCGGTCACGGCCGCCCGGAACGCCGATGTCGCTGTCGTGTTCGCCAACGACGCCCAGGGCGAGGGCATGGACCGCTACTCGCTCGATCTCCAAGGCGACCAGGACCAGCTGATCGAAGCGGTGGCGCACGCCAACCGGCACACGATCGTCGTGCTGAACACCGGCGGTCCGGTGCTGATGCCCTGGCTGGACGACGTGCAGGGCGTGCTCGAGACCTGGTATCCGGGTCAGACGTTCGGCACCGCGATCGCGGCCGTGCTGTTCGGCGACGCCAACCCGGGAGGGCGGCTGCCGGTGACGTTCCCGGCGAACGCGAACCAGGGACCGACACCCGCGAGTCAGCCGAACCACTATCCCGGCGTCAACGGCGTGGTGGACTACGACGAGGGCCTCGACGTCGGGTATCGCTGGTACGACGCCACCGGTCAGCGGCCGCTGTTCCCGTTCGGCTACGGCCTCTCCTACGAGCAGTTCGACGTCTCGGGCGCGCACGCGGTCTACGACGAGTTCAGCGGCGCCGCATACGTGGTCGCTCGCGTCAAGAACACCTCGTGGAAGGCCGGGCCGACGACCGTCGAGCTGTACCTCGAGTCGCCGGCGGCCGCGCAGGAGCCGCCAAAGCAGCTGAAGGGCTACACGAGCATCGATCTTGGCCCCGGGCAGAGCCGGTTCGTGCTGTTCCGGCTGACCCCGAGCGATCTCGCGTACTACAGCACCGGACAGGGCAAGTTCACGGTCGCCCCCGGCCGCTACACCGTGCTCATCGGGACGTCGTCGACCGACCTCGATAACCGCGCCAGCTTCGACGTCAGCCGTTTCCGCCAACAACGCTAAACCGCGGGCAGGACCGCCACACGGTCAGGTGAGCGGGTTCCCGGCCCGCTCACCTGCCTGCGCCGTCCGCGTCGACGGCGACTGCTCGGCGAGCGACTCCGCGAGCTCCTCGCGCGAGTGGATGTCGAGCTTCAGATACACGTGGCGCAGGTGGTACTCGATCGTCTTCGGACTCAGGAACAGCGTCGCCGCCGTCTCACGGGTCGTCTTCCCGCCCGCGAGCAACAGCGCGATCTGCAGCTCCTGCGGGGTCAGTTCGTCGATCGTGCTCGGGTCGCGCCGGCGCAGCGTCTCGCCGCTCGCGGCCAGCTCGGTGCGCGCTTGCTCAGCCCACGGCTGCGCGTCGAGACGCTCGAACGCCTCGACCGCGGCACGCAGCTGCTCGCGCGCCAGAACGCGACCCCGCGCACGCCGCAGGCGCTGACCGTACGCAAGCCGCGTGCGCGCGGTCTCAAACCCGTCCAGCGTGTAGGCGTGGAGGCGGAGCGCCCGCTCGAACTGTTCCACGTAGTCACCGTCGCCGGCCACGAGCCCGCCGCTGCGCAGTGCGCGTGCCAGGGACCACGGCTGCCCCTTGGCCTCCGCCGCGTTCATGAACTGGGCCGCGACGACCTCGGCGTCTCCCGTCCGCCCGAGCCGGACGTAGGCGTCGACGAGCTCGGCTGCAGGAGAGAGATCGACGTCGGTGATCCCAAGCTCGCGGAGCAGCCGGCGTTGATCCTCGAAGTGCGCGGCCGCCCGCGCGGCGTTACCGAGACCGAGCTCGAGCTCGCCAAGCGCGGCGGCCGCCCACACCTCGTACAGACGCGTTCCGATTTCGGCGGACAGCCGGATCGCCTCGCCGGCCAGCGCGCGGGTCTCTTCCTCCCGACCGCGCCGGGCCTGGAGCCACGCGAGGCCGGAGAGGCCGAAGCCGAGATCGGTGCGCTGATCGGTCTCGCGCGCCATACCGATCGCCTCCTCGTAGATGGCCTCGGCGACCGCCCAGCGATCCGACGTGGCGTGGTCACGCGCGAGCAGGAACAGCACGAACGGCAGCCCGCCGAGCGCGGCACGTTCCCGCGCGGTCTCGAGCGCCTGCGCGAGCGCCGAGCGCCCCACGTCGGCCTTCCTGAGAAAGATCGGGCCGAGCGTCAGCCACGGAAGCAGCTCGAGGTCGTCTTTGAGCTCCGGCGTGCCGTCCGCCAGCGCGACGGCCCGGTGGATTGCCTCGGCGCCGGCAGCCGCGTCGCCGCCGAGGATCCGGGCCATCCCGAGCGCGGTCTCCGCCATGAAACGGGACCGGACCGAGGCGTCTTCGGACAGCGCCGCATGCGCCCGCTCGGCCGCCGACAACATGTCCGCCGGCTTGCCCGCGGCGAAGCATGCCGTGGCCGCCTCCGCCAACATCGCGACGGCGCGCTCTGGATCGGCGCGCGCTGCCGCGGTCGTAAGGATCTCATACCCGCGCATCACCGGACCTCGGCGAATCGTGATGTGCCCCGAGAGGTGATCGATCGCCACTCCGGTGGCCGTGTCAGCGGTCTGTGCGCGGGCCTCCTCGAGCAGCGCGGCCGCGCGCTCGGCCAGTCCGGCGTGCCACGCGGCCTCGGCGGCGTCCAGCAGGAGTCGGGCGCGGCGTTCGTTGATGGCGGCGAGCCTCGCCGCGCGCTCGAAGGCTCCGGCCGCGGTCACGTACGAGCTCCGATCGCGGCTCCGGACCCCCGCCTGCTCGAGCGCCGCCGAGGCCGCGTCGTCCGTCCCGACGGCAGTCGCAGCCAGGTGCCAGGCACGGCGATCTACGTCACGGTCAGGTAGCGCCCCGGCGAGGGCACGATGGGCGGCGCGACGCTCCTCGATCGGTGCGGCCGCGTAGATCGCCGACCGGGCCAGCGGGTGGCGGAACTCGACCGATCCCGGCTTCAGCGTGACGAGCCCGGCGGCCTCGGCGACCGCGAGCGCGGCGAGATCGATCTCGAGCCGATTCGCCGCCCGCTCGAGCATCGACAGATCGCCGCTGTCACTGGTCGCCGCCAGCACCAAAGCGCGACGAGCGGCGTCGTCGAGCTCGTCAACGCGCCGCAGAAACGCGCCCGAGATCCGCGCGGAGACGAGCAGCGGGGCCCCTGCGGGCGCGAGGGCGAGATCCTGCGCCTCGTCGGCGAGTTCGATCAGCGCGAGCGGGTTGCCGGCGGTGGCTCCGTGCAGTCGCTCGGCCGCCGCGGGGGTGAGGCCGTGCAGCAACGTCGCCGCCTCGCCGCTCGTCAGCCCAGCCACCCGCATCGTCGGCAGATCGGCTCCGTCGAGCAACGAGGGATCGCCCTCGCGAACGGCGATCAGGACGGCGATCGGATCGGCCACCAGCCGGCGGAAGGCGAACAGCAGCGCCTGCGCGCTCGAGCCATCCAGCCAGTGGGCATCGTCGACGAGGACCGCAACGGGCTCCTCTTCGGCATAGGCGGCCAGCAGGCTGAGCGTGGCCGCGCCGACCGCGAACCGCTCCTGAGCTGGACCGCGCCGCAGCGCGAGCGCGCCTTCGAGTGCGATCGCCTGAGGCTCCGGGATCGCGCCGAGCATCGCCAGCGCCGGCCGCAACAACTCGAGCAGGGCCGCGAACGGAATCTGGGCTTCGGACTCGATACCCCGCGCGCGCAGGACGCGCATGCCGGTCGCGCACTGCGCGGCGTGATCGAGGAGCACGGTCTTCCCGATCCCGGCCTCCCCCACTAGGGCAAGGGTCGCGCTGGTTCCCGAGCGCCCGCTGTCCAGCGCTCGCTCGATCGCCTCGCGCTCCCGGTCCCGGCCGACGAGCACCAGCGGAATGCGACCACCCGATGCCATGCCAGATATGACCCCCGAAAACTAGGTGCCCCCCGGAAGCGAGGGCTGTCACCGCAACTTTAGCCTCGCCGGAAACGACCCTAGGAGGAAATCGTGAGCACGATCGAGGAACCCGTCGCCGTCGACGGTGACAAGCTCATGCAGTTCGTTTTCCGCGCGGTGGACGAGGTCGGAGCCACCCTGAACGCGGCGCTGGTGGTGATGGGCGACAAGCTCGGCTGGTACCGGGCGATGGCTGGCGCCGGCGGGCTCTCGCCGGCGGAATTGGCCGAGCGCACCGGCTCCGCTGAACGGTATGTCCGCGAGTGGTTGAACGCCCAGGCGGCGGGCGGCTACGTTCACTACGACCCGGACAGCGGCCTGTACAGCCTGCCGCCGGAGCAGACCGTCGCGCTCACCGATGCGAGCAGCCCCGCGTACGTCCCGGGCCTCTTCCAGACCGCGATCGGTTCGGTACTCGACTACCCGCGGATCGCCGAGGTGGCGCGGAGCGGAGCGGGACTCGGCTGGGGCGACCACGTGCACGACGTGCACGAGGGGTGCGAGCGCTTCTTCCGACCGAGCTACAACGCCCACCTCGTCGCCGAGTGGCTTCCGGCGCTCGACGGCGTCGCCGACAAGCTCGAGCGCGGGGCGCTCGTCGCCGACGTCGGCTGTGGCCACGGGGCCTCGACGATCCTCATGGCGCAGGCGTTCCCGAACTCGACGTTCGTCGGCTCGGACTACCACGACGGGTCGATCGAGACCGCGCGGCAGCGTGCGCAGGACGCAGGCGTCGCCGATCGGGTCACGTTCAGCGCTGAGCCGGCAGCTAGCTTCAGCGGGACCGGCTACGACCTCGTGACGATGTTCGACTGCCTGCACGACATGGGCGATCCCGTCGGCGCCGCGCGCCACGTCCACTCGACGCTCGCGCCCGACGGCACCTGGATGATCGTCGAGCCGCACGCCGGCGATCGCGTCGAGGACAATCTCAACCCCGTGGGCCGCGCGTATTACGGGTTCTCCACGCTGTTGTGCACGCCGGCATCGCTCTCCCAGGACGTTGGTCTCGCGCTCGGGGCGCAAGCAGGCGAGGCCAGAATCCGCGACGTGGTGGAGGCGGGCGGCTTCACCCGTTTCCGCCGCGCCGCGGAGACCCCGTTTAATCTCGTATTCGAAACGAGACGGTGACCGGGACCAAATCACAAGTTGCGGCGCCCGCGAGCTCCGACGAGCTCGCGGGGGTCGTGCGGCGCGAGCAGTCACGCGCGCGCTATCCCGACGAAGAGGGCTACGTGGACCGCGACGGCGTGCGGATCTTCTGGGAGCGCTACGGCGACGGTGAGCCCACGGTGTTGCTGCTCCCCACGTGGTCGGTCGTGCACTCGCGGTTCTGGAAGATGCAGATCCCGTACCTCGCCCGCCACTTCCGCGTGGTGACGTTCGACGGACGGGGCAACGGGCGCTCCGATCGACCGTCCGGCGCCGAGGCGAACAGCACCGATCAGTTCGCCGCCGACGCGGTGGCGGTGATGGACGCGACCGGCACCGAACGCGCGACCCTGGTGTCACTGTCGTGCGGCGCACTGTGGGGGACGATCGTCGCCGCCAACCATCCCGAGCGGGTGGACGGGATCGTCTACATCGGCCCCGCGGTCCGGCTGGCTCCGGGCCACCCCGAGCGCGACGTGCCGTTCGACGAGCCGCTCGACACCGACGAGGGGTGGGCGAAGTACAACAGCTTCTATTGGGAGCGGGACTACCCCGACTTCCTCGAGTTCTTCTTCGCCAAGTGCTTCAACGAGCCGCACTCGAGCAAGCAGATCGAGGACTCGATCGGCTGGTCGCTCGAGACGACCCCCGAGACGCTGGCGGATACGACCCGCGGGGTCGGCTTTCCACGCGGCGAGGACTTCGCCGAAATGTGCGAGCGGGTCAAATGCCCGGTGCTCGTCATCCACGGCGACTCCGACCTGGTGCGGCCCCTGCGGCAAGGCGAGGCGCTCGCCGAGGCGACCGGTGGCACGTTCGTCACGCTCGCCGGTGCCGGCCACATCCCGAACGCGCGCGACCCGGTCAAGCTGAACGTGCTGCTCCGCGATTTCATCGGCCCGCCGCCGCCGGCGCGCCGCTGGACGCGCGGTCCGGCACGAACGAGACGCGCGCTCTACATCTCCTCGCCGATCGGCCTCGGCCACGCGCGTCGCGACGTCGCGATCGCCGGCGAGCTGAGAAAGCTCCACCCCGATCTCGAGATCGACTGGCTCGCCCAGCACCCGGTCATCGAGGTGCTCGAGCGCAGCGGCGAGCTCGTTCATCCCGCCAGCGCGCTGCTCGCCGGCGAGTCGCAGCACATCCAATCCGAGGCGCACGAGCACGAGCTCAACGTGTTCGAGGCGTTCCGGCGGATGGACGAGATCCTGGTCGCGAACTTCATGGTGTTCCACGACCTCGTCACCGACGAGCAGTACGACCTGTGGATCGGAGACGAGGCCTGGGAGCTCGACCACTTCCTGCATGAGAACCCGGAGCTGAAGTCGGCCGCGTACGTGTGGCTGAGCGACTTCGTAGGCTGGCTCCCGATGGACGCCGGCGGCGAGCGCGAGGCACTGCTGACCCGCGATTACAACGCCGACATGCTCGAGCAGATCGCGCGCTACCCGCGCGTGCGCGACCTGTCGCTGTTCGTCGGTGACCCGGACGACGTAGTGGCCGGCCGCTTCGGAGAAGGTCTGCCGAGAATCCGCGACTGGACCGAGGAGCGCTTCAACTTCACCGGCTACATCACCGGGTTCGATCCCGCCACGGTCGCCGACCGCGACGCGTTGCGCTCCGAGCTCGGCTACGGCGACCGAGAGCGCGTGTGCATCGCCACCGTCGGCGGCTCAGGCGTCGGCGAGCACCTGCTGCGGCGCGTGATCGCGAGCTTCCCAGAGGCCAAGCGGCTCGTCCCGGAGCTGCGGATGATCGTCGTCGCCGGCCCCCGGATCGACCCCCGGACCCTGCCGAGCGCGGACGGACTCGAGATCCGCGGGTACGTCCACGACCTCTACCGACACCTCGCGGCGTGCGACCTGGCGATCGTCCAGGGCGGGCTGACCACCACGATGGAGCTGACCGCCAACCAGCGCCCGTTCATCTACTTCCCGCTCGAGCGCCACTTTGAGCAGAACCTCCACGTACGCCACCGGCTCGAGCGCCACGGCGCGGGCCGGCGGATGGACTACCGCGACTCGCCGCCCGACGCCATCGCCGCCGCGATCGCGCAGGAGATCGGCCGCGACGTCGACTACCGTCCGGTCCCGACCGACGGGGCCGCGCGCGCCGCGAGACTGATCGCGGAGCTCTTGTAGAACGCGAGCGGCGGCCTCGAGGGCCGCCGCTCGTGCGGTTCCGCGGATACTGTTGAAGCGCGGCGGGGGCAAGTGCCAGCGCTTCGTCGCGGCTCCTGGGGGCAACTGCGTCCCAAATCACTCGACCCGGACGGCTGCGCTACCAGTTCGCCCTATTCCCCGAGTCTCCTGCCCGCGAAACCGTGAGGCCTACCTCATTTGCGGTATGACACGGGCGGCTCGATCGGCGGGGCGTGGTCGAACGCGCTCCAGGCCTGGGTCATGAAATGGGCGACGGTGATCATCCGGATGTTCAGCACGCGGCGCTGGGTGACGTCGATCGCGATCCTCAGCCACACGGTGCCGAGGTCCGGTATCCGGCTGACTGTCGCGACGTCAGCCCGTTCGTCCCCACCCACGCGGAAGCGATCGAGCAGCTCCGGCTGGCCCGCGAACGGCGTCCACCATCCGAGGTAGCCGGCGGCCGAGAACGGCGGACCGCCGCCGCCATACACGCTCGCCTGCCAGCGCTCACTGCCGGCGTCGCGCGTCCACTCGTGGGTGCCGACGATCGTCGTGTCGCTCACAAGCCGCCCGTCATGGGACAGCCGATACGCGAACCGATCGGGCGTCGCGACGTGGTAGGCGGTGACCTCGGGCGCGCCCGTCCCGCTCCCGAGAGTCTCGTCGATCGCGACCGAGCGGAGCTTCCCAGCCGAGCGCTCGACCGACGCCAGCAGTTGCCGTGCGACCCCTTCCTGGCCGGGCTCGTACCGGATCGGTAGCGACACGCGATACCCGCGCCCACGCGCACCGACCGAGACCGCCACCGCGGCCGGCGATCCCGCGAGCGCCACCCGGGTGCAACCGGCGCCGCACGGAGCCGCACCCGTCGCCCCCGCGATCCGCACCGGGAGCGCTACCGGCTGCTCGAGCGCATCGAGCGTCCGGACCTCCACGCTCACGCCGCCGCGACCGGGGCTGACGAGCGCGTTCACGATGTCCGACCCCGCCTCGGCGGCGACCGAAAGCTGTGACCCGACCGCGGAGGCATCGCGGACGACCGACGGAGCGGGACCCGAGCGGACGGCAGCGACCTGCTCGGCCAGGTCGATCGGTGGCGCGTAGGCCAGCAGCAGCGCCGCGGCCACCACGATTCCGATGCCCAGGATCGGCTCGGTCGCCAGCAACCGCCAGTGCCGCCGCTCGAGCGCCGCGTCGTAGCCTCGCGCGGCCGCCAGCAGCCGCGGCCGCAACCGCAGCGCGTGCGCGTAGGAGAGCGCCGCCACCACGCAGACCAGCGCCGTCTTCGCCAGCAGCACGCGCCCGTAGGCGGTGCTCCACAACGCCCGCGCCGATCCAAGCTCGGTGGCGGCATTGAGCCCGCCCGCGACGACGAGCGCCAGGAACGCGGGGAGCGCCACCGCCCCGAACCGCGGCAGCACGACCTCGACGATCTGCCGGCGGCCTGTGGCGCCGAGCCCCCGCAACCGCGGCACCCACGCGATCGCGATCACCGCGATTCCGCCGAGCCACACCGAGGCGGCGATCAGATGAACCAGGTCCGCCGTGAACGCGACGCCGCTGAGGCGGGCCGAGCTCGAATGGCCGCCGGCGGCCACCGCGGCGAGCGCCAGCACGGCCGCGCCGCCAGCCCGGCGGGGCCCCCCGCGCGCGGCAAACGCCACCGATGCCAGCAGCAGCGCCGGCACCGCCAGACGGGTGTAGCCGGAGGCGTCGGACAACAGGTAGTCGTGCAGCGCTCGGCCGCTGAGCCCACCGCCGGCCGCGTGCGCCGCGTCGGCGAGCGTCGCGACCACCGAGAACAGCACTGCCGCGCCACCGATTGCGATCGTGACCCTCCACTGGCGGCGGCCAACCTCGCGATCACCGGCCTCGCGGACGAGCCAGCCGCCAGGGTCCTGGGGCGGCGACAGCAGCGCGCCGCAGAAGACCCCGCCACAGAACAGGATCAGCGCACCGTCGAAAGTCGCGTCGAGCAACGCGCGCAACCAGCCGCCGTCGGCGAGCGCCCCGGGCGCCGCGGCCACGGCGGGCCCGACCACCGCGGCCCGCACCCCGAACGAGTACGAGCCCTGGGCCGTGTGCCCGTCGACTGCCGACACCGTGTGCCACACCACGTCGTACACCCCTCGCGAGAGACGACGGACCGGCCTCAGAACAAGCGCCGACGGGCCGTCGCTGGTCACGGTCGAGCGCACGACGACGCCGCGCGAGGTCGCCAGCCTCAGCGTGCTCAGCGGCCGATTCAACGGTTCGCTGAAAGTGACCGTGATCGCCGGCGGCGCCCCGTTGAGTGACGCCCCCGGAGGAACGCTCGACGCGACCGGAAGCGCGTGCGCGGACGCCGCCGCCGGGACGACCAGCAGCCCGATCAGCGCGACGACTGAGACACGCAGCGCGCGCGTCACTGCACGGTCAGCGTTCCCTGCATTCCCGCGGCACGGTGGCCCGGGACGCTGCAATAGAACGTGTACGTGCCGGCCGTGAGCTTGAGCGTCAGCGTCTTGGTGCCGCCCATGAACGTCGGGGTGGCGCCGACCACGGGGCCGCTCGTGCCCTGTTGCACGGTGAAGTTGTGGGCCAGCGGCGAGCTGTTGGTGAAATTGATTGTGACCGTTCCGGCTTTCGCCGTCAGCGTGCTCCTGGTGAATTTGAGTGCACCGCTCGGATCCGCCGAGTCGGTCAGTGTGCTGCTCGCGCCGGTAGCCGCGCTGGACGTGCTGGCTGACGTCGAGGTCGTTCCCGTGGCGGCCGCCGTGCTCGTGGCGCTGGTCGCGGCCGCTGTGCTTGACGTGGTGCTGCTGCTCTTGCTAGAGCCGCCACACGCGCTGAGACCCAGCATCAGCGCGACGACGGCGAAGGTGAGTCGGAGTGTCCTGGGCACGAGTCACATCTCCTTGCTGTTCGATCGCCTGACTGTTTGACGCCACACGGTTGGGCGTCCTTCCCGATCCCCGGTTCTACCACCGGGAACAATCGACCGGGCGCGAGTCAGGCGACCTCGAGGAGCTCGGCCTCCTCGACCTCGGCCACATCCGCCTTGTAGTAGTACTTGCCTCCGCGGAGCCAGGATGCGATCGCCGCGACGACACAGCACCCGGCGGCGAAGTAGAACACGGTGTGGATCCCCGTCGCGAACGGGTGGGAGACGAGCGTCGGGAAGAACTTGTGGCCGGTCAGGTAGGCGGCCGTCGCGTGCGGCAGGTGCGGGAGCGTCGAAGCCAGCAGCGTGCCGACCGGGTTGTAGCCGAGGAACGAGGCGAACAGGCTGCCCACCGGCGGGAGCTTCGAGACCGTGGTGGCGGCCGCATGGGGCACGCCGTGCGACGCGAGCCCGTGGAACAGCACCGCGGGCAGCGTCGAGGACAGGCCGACGATGATCAAGCTGAAGAACACGCCGATCGAGAGCACGGACGCGGAGTTCTGGAAGGTCGCGGCCATGCCCGCGCCGGACCCGCGCTGGTCGGGCGGGAGGCTGTTCATGATCCCGGTCAGGTTCGGCGCGGCGAACAGGCCCATCGCGGCGCCGATCAGGAAGATCACGAGCCCGAACTGCCAGTAGGTGAAGTCGATCGGGAGCGCGATCAGCAACAGGAATCCGATCGCCGAGACGATCATCCCGCCGGTGGCGAACGGCCGCGCCCCGAAATGGTCCGCGAGCCGGCCCGAGATCGGCCCCGCCACGAGGAACCCGGCCGACAGCGGCAGCATGTAGATGCCGGCCCAGAGCGGGGTGTCCTTGAAGCCGTAGCCGTGCAGAGGCAGCCAGATCCCCTGGAGCCAGAGGATCAGCATGAACATCAGCCCTCCGCGGGACAGCGCCGCCAGGAACGTGGCCACGCTTCCGCCACTGAACGCCCGGATCTTGAACAGATCGAGCCGGAACATCGGCGCAGCCACCCGGCGCTCGATCACGACGAATACCGTCAGCAGCACGAGCCCGCCGACGAGCGCGCCGATCACCCCCGGGGCCGTCCAGCCCATGTTGTGCCCGCCGTAGGGCAGGATCCCGTACGTGATCCCGACGAGCACCGCGATCAGCCCGACCGCGAACGTGACGTTGCCCCACCAGTCGATCTTCGCGGGCCTGCGGATCCCGCGCTCCTCGAGCTTCAGATAGGCCCATACGGTGCCGAACAGCCCGAACGGCACCGATACGAGAAACACCAGGCGCCACGCCACCGGTGCGAGCACGCCCCCAAGAACGAGTCCGATGAACGATCCGGCGATGGCGGCGACCATGTTGATCCCGAGCGCGAGTCCGCGCTCCTCGGCCGGAAACGCGTCGGTCAGGATCGCTGAGGAGTTCGCCATCAGGCACGCCGCGCCGATCCCCTGCACGACGCGCATGATGATCATCCACAACGCGCCCGCACTCCCCTCGAGCCACGTGACCGACAGCAGGATCGAGCCGGCGGTGAACACCGCGAAGCCAAGGTTGTACATCCGTACCCGCCCGAAGATGTCCCCGACCCGGCCGAGGCTCACGACCAGTACCGCCATCACCACCATGAAGCTGAGCAGCATCCACAGCAGGTAGCTCGTGTTCGACGGGATCAGCGGGTTCAGGTGAATCCCGCGGAAGATCGCCGGGAGCGCGATGATCACGATCGACTGGTTGATCACCGCCATCAAGATCCCGAGCGTCGTGTTCGACAGCGCGATCCACTTGTAGCGGTCCGGGTGCGTCGCCGGACGACCGCCGTTCGCGCTGGAGGCTCCGTTCGTAGCACTCACTGCGACAACCTCGCGATCAGCTTGTCGAGGATCTCGACCGCCGCGGCGAGCGTCTCGACCTCGGCGTCGTCGAGCGTCGCCATCTCCTCGTGGAGCAGCGCGCGGTACTCGGCGCGCAACTGCGCGAACGTCTCCTCGCCCACAGGGGTGAGGCTGACCCGAACCGCGCGGCCGTCGCTCGGATCAGGGATGCGCTTGACCCAGCCCCGCTCCTCGAGGCGGTTGACCAGCAGCGTGATCGCCGGTTGAGTCACCCGCTCCTCCGTCGCCAGCTCGGTGATCCGTCTCGGCCCGTCGTTCAGCGTGCGTAGCACCCCCACCTCGGTGCGCGATACGCACACCGAGGACCGTGTCAGGAACAGGCGCGACAGCGCGGAGCTGCGCTGCGGGAGTGCCTCCGCGATCTCATCGAGTTGGCTTGAGCGTTTGGCCCCCGCTTGCTCCATGAGGCGCTTATATTACCGACTAATACGACTCGGCGGCTCCTTTGTACAAGAGCACGACCGCCTCGCCCAGCAGGTCCTCGCTCACCGCGCCCGGTTCGATCAGCCCTTCCTGGGCGAGGCCGGCCCTGAGGCTCATGAGCACGGTCGCCATAGCCTCGCCCCGCGCCGTCCCCAGCGGTCGCCCCGTGAGGTGTTCAAAGCGCGTGCACAGCGCCCGGCCGAGCGCGGACCGGAGCCGCGCCTGACGCTCGACGTAGCGCTCACGCAGTTCAGGGTCGCGGACCGCGCGCGACCAGTACTCGTGCTCGAGCAGCAGCAACTCTCGTTCTGTGCGCATGCGCTCGGCGAACCGCCGGCTGGCCTCGACGCTCATGTCCTGGCCGGTCGGCGCGGATTCGAGCAACTCGATCATCTCGCGGGTGGGCAGGTCGACGCGCTCCTCGAGCAGCGCGAGGAACAAGCCGTCCTTGCTCTCGAAGTGCCAGTACACGGCGCCCTTGGAGTAGCCCGCGCGCTGCGCGATCTCGTCAACCGACGCCTCGCGAAGGCCGCGCGCGGCGAATACCTCGGCGGCCGCGTCGAGCAGCGCCTCCCGGGCATCACGGTGCTCGTCGCGCGCGGCCCGGGTACGCCGATCCTGGCGCTGCGTGGTGGCTTGCGCTCGCGTTGGCATAGCTATAGAATACATACTGACTGGTCGGTATGTACTAGGAAAGAGGCTCTCGTGAATCGCCCCGTCCTCTGGCACCTCCCGGTGTCCCACTACAGCGAGAAGGTCCGCTGGGCCCTGGATTACAAGGCGATCCAGCACGACCGCCACGCCCAGATCGGTGGGCCCCACATCCCCGTGGCCCTCGTCCTCACTCGCGGCCGGCACTACACCCTCCCGCTCCTGAAACTCGAGGGCCGCACGATCGGCGACTCGACCGCGATCATCGCCGCCCTCGAGCAGGCCTATCCCGAGCCGGCGCTGTATCCGGCCGGCCCGGACGAGCGCGGGCGCGCGCTCGAGCTCGAGGACTGGTTCGACGAGCACCTCGGTCCATCGATCCGGCGCTACGTGTTTCACACGTTGCGCGGCGCGCCCGAGCTGTTCGACGAGCTCGCCGCGAGCCAGGTCCCGCCCGCGCTCAGGCGCTACCGGCGGATGGCCGGCGCCTACGGCCGCGCATTCACCGGCCTGCGTTTCCAGACCGTGGACGACCGCCGGGCCGACGAGGCGCGAGCCGAGATGATCGCCGCGCTCGATCGACTCGAGTCAGAGCTCGGCGAGGGTGAGTACTTGATCGGCGACCGCTTCACCGTGGCCGACCTGACCGCGGCGGCGCTGTTCTACCCGCTCGTGATGCCGCCCGAGGGACCGCTCCAGATGGATCCGCCCCCGGCGCTGGCCGACGTCCGGCGCTCGCTCGAGGACCGTCGCGGCTACCAGTGGGTCAACCAGACCTTCGCTCGCCACCGCCAGGGCGGAGGGTCTCGCGAACGCGCGGGCGCGCGCGCCGGCACGGGCGCAACCCCGGAGCCTCAGGCGCGACTCTCGCCCAAGTAGCTCGCGGTCAATAGCGCGTTGTCCGCGCGCAGCCGCTCGGCGCTGTCGCTCGCCACCAGCTCGCCGTGCGAGAGCACGTAGCCGCGATCAGCGATCTCGAGCGCGAGGTGGACGTGTTGCTCAACCAGCAGCACGGCGGTCCCATGCGTCGAGGCGAACTCCCGCACGACCGGGAGCAGGCGCTCGACGATCACGGGCGCGAGGCCGAGGCTGAGCTCGTCAAGCAGCAGCAGCCGCGGGCGCCGGCTCAGCGCCCGGGCGATCGCGAGCATCTGCTGCTCTCCTCCCGAGAGCAGGCCCGCCCGGCGCCCGCCCAAGTCGCGCAACGCCGGGAAATGCGCGAACGCGGCGTCCAAATCCGGCCCATCCCGGAGCCCGTCGAGCCGGAAGTGCTCGCTCACGGTAAGCCCGTAGAAGATGCCGCGACCCTGTGGGACGTGCACGATCCCGCGCCGGACCCGCGCCGTCGGCGACACCCCGTCGAGGTCGGCGCCGTCCAGGCGCACGAGGCCCCCCATTGGCTTGACCAGCCCCGAGATCGCCCGCAGAGTCGTCGTCTTGCCGGCGCCGTTGGCCCCGATCAGCGCGACGACCTCGCCCGGGGCCACCGATAAGGTCAGGTCGCGCACGACCGGCGCACGGTCGTAGCCGGCGCTCAGCGCGTCGAGCTCGAGCGTCGCGCTCATCGAGGCGACGCCCACGGCTGGCCCAGATCGAGCGGCCAGCGCGGCGGTGGAACCGTGGCGGCGTCGTCGACCGCACCGTCGGACCCGGCCGCCAGCGCTGCGTCCCGCCGGAACTCGCGGGGCGAGCACCCGTACGCCTGCCGGAACAGCCGGCTGAAGTGCGGCGCGCTCGGCAGTCCCCAGCGGCTGGCGATCGCGGAGATCGACTGGTCGGCAAAGGCGGGGTCGAGCAGGTCGCGCCGGCAGCGATCGAGCCGCGCGGACCGGATGAAGTCGCACACCCGCAGCCCCTCGGCCTCGAACACGCGATGCAGGTACCGGGTCGAGATGAAGCAGGCGCGGGCGAGCTCCTCGGGGTTCAGACCCGGATCGCCCAGCCGCGCTTCGATGTACGCCTGGGCGTGAATCAGGAGCTCCGCCGTCGACCTCGGGCGGGGCACCCGTGTCGCATCGAGGTCGACATACAGTCGGCGGACCAGGTCGATCACGTGCTCGGCCAGTCCGATGTCGGCGCTCGCGATGCTGCCGTCGGCCAGGCCGTTCGCGGCCTCGCAGAAGAATCGCGCCGCCAGCCGCGGCAGCCCCGCCTCGCCGGGAATCGTGACCGCGGTCAGACGCGACACCTTGCCGGCGTGCTTGCCGAGCGCCGACTTCGGAATCCGCAGGACGAGCAGGTCGAACGGCGCATCGGCGCGGAAGATCGCCGGCTGCGAGGTGTCGTAGCTCGTGAGGTCGCCCGGGTTGAGCGTCGTCGCCCGGTGCTGCTGGGCGCCGTGCAGCCGGCCGCGCAGAAGCAGCGAGACGTGCAGGCACTCCGGGTCTCCGGCGACGATGTCCCGGGGGGTTCGCCGCATCGTGTTCGGGCCTGCGGCGATCCGGTACACGCCCACCGTTCCGAGATGGTCGGCCCACATCCGCGCCCAGAACCGGTCATTCGAATCGGTGCCGATGTGCAGGGGGTGATAGGCGTCGCAGGACGACTGGGCCCAAAACTCGACCCGATCCGACGCCGGCACCTCGTTGGTGTCGATCAGCAACGTCATCGTGCGCCAGAACAGCTCCGTGGCTTGTGCAGCGGCCTGTCTCTCCCTCGACTCTTTGGGCTGCCGGTCGCCACTCTACTACCGCTTGCGGGGCCTTTCGACGAGTGCTCCGTTTGCGTTGCGTGAGCTACTTATCCCTCAGCGCACAGCCAGCGCGCCCCGGTTGCTCGTGCGTGCACACCTAACCCGCGGCACAACCCCCGAGTACCGGGGCGCGCCTAGCATCGCCCCCTCACAAGCACAGCGCCATCCCAGGGAGGAGGAGTGGAATGGACCGAATCCTTGCGACCCACACCGGGAGCCTGATCCGGCCGCCCGAGTTGCTGGCGTTTCTCGCGGCCAAGGAACGGGGGCAGGATTACGACGAGGAGGCTTACCAGAGGACCTTGCGCGCGGCCGTTGACGACGTCGTCGACAAACAGGTCGAGGTGGGGATCGACGTGCCCGACGACGGCGAGATGGGCAAGGCCAGCTGGATCACCTACCTCTACGAGCGGGTCGGCGGGCTCGAGGTCCGCGCGATCCAGCTCGAGGGCGGAACCATGTATCCCCCGAGTCGGGACCGCCAGGCGTTCCCCGGCGCCTATACCGCGATGGACGCGCTCGAGAACGCCAGCGTCAACGAGTCGAACGCCGCCGCCTCGAGCGCGCTGCCCGACGAGGAGGCCGCGGCCTCCGGCGAAGGGGTGGCCTGGGTGTGCACCGGCCCGTTGACCTACGACCGCGGCGCGGTGGACCGGGACATCGCCAACTTCAAGGCGGCCCTCGCCGACCGAGCACGAGCACGACATCGTCGACGGCTTCCTGCCCGTGGTCGCGCCCGCCAGCGCGTACTGGCTCCTGAACGAGTACTACGCCGGCGAGGAAGAGTTCATGTTCGCGCTGGCCGACGCCTTGCGCGAGGAGTACCGGGCGATCGTCGACGCCGGGCTGCTGGTGCAGGTCGACGACGCGGTGATGATGCACGAGGCGGACACAATGATGTCGCGCGGGCAGTCGTGGGACGACTACCGCCGGTGGGCCGACCTGCGCGTGCGCGCGCTGAACCACGCGCTCGAGGGCCTGCCCGAGGACCGCGTCCGCTACCACGTGTGCTGGGGCAGCTGGCACGGCCCGCATGCGTTCGACCCGGAGCTCAAGGACGTGGTCGACCTGATCCTGGCAGTGAACGCGGGGACCTATGTCATGGAGCAGGCCAACGCTCGGCACGAGCACGAGTGGCGGGTGTGGGAGGAAGTGCCGCTGCCCGAGGGCAAGAAGCTGATCCCGGGCGTGGTCACGCACCACACGAACGTCATCGAGCATCCCGAGCTCGTGGCGCAGCGGCTGGTCCGGCTGGCCAATGTGGTCGGGAAGGAGAACGTGCTCGCCGGCACCGACTGCGGCTTCGCCCAGGGGGCGTTCATCGAGCGCGTGCATCCCGAGATCCAGTGGGCGAAGCTCGCGGCACTCGCGGAAGGCGCACGGCTCGCATCTAGGGAGCTTTGGGGCGCGGCGGCCGCGGTCTGAGCGACGCGGCGGTGAAGCGCATGACTTATCCACAAGGAGGAGAACGTGACCATGCAGGCACGTAGAGGGTGGCTCGGAGTGGCGGCGCTGGCCGCCACCCTGATGGTCGCCACAGGGTGCGGAAGCAGCAACTCGAGCTCGACGACCTCGAGTGCGAGCGCAACCTCGAGCTCGAGCACCGCTGCAGCGACGACGCCGGCGGCCACGCCCGGCAGCGGCGGCGCCGGCGCGGCGTCGGTGACCAATTACCTGACCTATGTCGACGGCAAGGCCGGCACGGCCAACCCGTCGCTCCCGCCCGTGACCATCGGCTTCGTCAACCAGCAGGGCGGCTCGCAGACAATTGGGCCGCTGGCGACCACCGGGGCGCAGATCGCGGTCAAGTACATCAACACCGAGCTCGGCGGCATCGATGGCCATCCGCTGCAGCTCAGCACATGCTTCATTCGATCGGCCGAGGAGGAAGGTACAACCTGTGGCCAGCAATTCCTGGCGAACAAGTCGATCTCTGTGATCGATGAGGGCGCGGTGGCAATCGGTGACCAGTCGTTGCAGTCGACGATCGGCTCGGCCAAGCCGGTGATTGTAGGAGTCGCCGTTACCCCGCTCGACGGGGTCAAGGCGAGCAACGTGGTGTTGTTCGGCGACGCGACCCACGTGCTCGGCCCGTTCGGAACCTACGCAAAGGACGTCCTCCACGCCAAGACCGCGGCGCTCGTATACCCGAACATCGCGGGTATCACCGAGGGCGCGACCGCGATCGCTAACTCTCTGGAGCAGGTCGGGGTCAAGGTCAAGAAGGTGGGCTATGACGAGAGCCAGACCGACCTGATCGGACCGCTGACGAGCGCCGGCGCGACCAGCGCGGACCTCGTGATCCCATACAGCGACTCCTCGGGATGCGTGAACCTCGCCAAGAGCCTCAAGCAGCTGGGAATCACCGATACGAAGAAGATCCTGTCCGCGCCGCTGTGCCTGAACGGCCAGGTGGCGGCCGGCCTGGGCGGCGACTTCCCGATCTGGACCTACGCGATCGCCAGCTCGCTGTACGGCGATCCGACCGACCCCGGGATGCCGGCGTATATGAAGGTGATGGCCAAGTACGGAACTCCCGCTGTGGCCCCCGACCCGTGGGTGATCGTGACCTTCGGCCAGATTCTGACCACCGCGCGGTTCCTGAACCAGCTGGGCTACGGTCACATCACCCCGGGGACGGTCGTGGCCAAGGCCAAGTCGTTTACAGGCCCGGTGGCGCTCGGCGCGCCGGCCCTGCAATGCGGCAAGTACTCGTCGGCGCCGGGGATCTGCAACGACAGGACGCAGTTCTTCCTCTACAAGGGAAAGCACGTGTTCGTCAAGACGGCGGGATGGCTCCAGCCCCCGTCATAAGCGAGGAAATGGTGGCCCCTCGGCGAAGCCGTCGAGTCGCGTGAGGGGCCACTGACGTGCAGCAGATCCTGCTGTTCACCCTGCTCGGGCTCGGCTCGGGTGCGCTGATCGCCGGCATCGCGCTCGGCGTGGTGCTGACGTACCGAGGCTCGGGGATCATCAACCTCGCCACCGGCGGCATGGCGATGTTCGCCGGATACTCGTTCTGGGCGCTGACCACGGATCTGCTGCACCTGTCGACCGTGCCGGCGCTGCTGATCAGCCTGGTGATCGTGCTGGCGCTCGGCGCGGCGATCGAGCTGGTCGCGTTTCGGCCGCTCCGGACGGCGCCACCGCTGGCGAAGCTTGTCTCGTCACTCGGGGTGCTTCTCGTGCTCCAGGCGTCGATGCTGCTCGCGTTCGGGACCACCGAGCAGCCCGAGCCGAACGTGCTCCCGCAGAACACGGTGAAGCTGCTGGGTGCCGTGATCCCGATCGACCGGTTCATCCTGACCGGAATCGTGATTGTCCTGGCCGTGGCGCTGGCGACGCTCTACCGGTTCACGCGGTTTGGGCTCCAGACCCGGGCGGCGTCGGAGAACGAGGTGGCGGCGATGCTCGGAGGGCTCTCGCCGAACCGGCTGTCGATGGTTAACACGCTGCTCGCTTCGGTGATCGCCGGCGGCATCGGAATCCTGGCGGCGTCGATCACACAGCTCGACACTGAGACGCTGCCGCTCCAGATCGTGCCCGCGCTTGCGGCGGCACTGATCGCCGGCTTCACCTCGTTCGGAATCGCGTGCGCCGCCGGGATCGGCCTCGGAATCATCGGCTCGCTGATCGAGTACGTCACGAGCCTCTCCTGGTTCCCGACCTCCGGCGGCGTCGCGTTGCCAGGCGTCTACGAGCTTGTGGTGTTCGTACTGATCGTGTTGTTCATGTATCTGCGCGGCGCGAGTCTGCCCAGCCGCGGGGAGCTTGTCGAGAAGCGCCTGCCCGAGGCGCCGCGGCCTCGCCGGCTGGCCGTGACCGCGCCGGTGCTAGCCCTGGTGTGCGCCGTCGCCCTCGTCGTGCTCCCGTTCGACTTCCGAGAGGCGCTCGTGAACACGATGATCGGCACGCTGATCGCACTGTCGCTAGTAGTGATCACCGGGTTCGTCGGCCAGATATCGGTCGTGCAGTTGACGCTCGCGGGCGTGTCGGGGTTCGCCATCTCCCATCTCGCCGTGAACGCCGGCATCGGCTTCCCGATCGCGCCGCTGCTGGGCGCCGCGGTGGCCCTAATCCTCGGCCTGATCACCGCGGCTTCGGCGCTGCGCGTACGGGGGGTGAGCCTGGCCGTGGTCACGCTCGCGGCGGTCGTCGCGATCACGAACTTCGGGTTCATCAACACGACGTGGGGCGGCGGCCAGACCGGATCCCCGGTCCCCGAGCCGACGCTGTTCGGGCTCGACCTCGGGCCGCGCGCGGGGTTCCGCGGACTCGACGGGAACCTCCCGAGCCCGGTCTTCGGCTGGGTTGTGCTAGCGGTGACCGTGGCGCTGTGCGTGGTCGTCGGACTCATTCGCCGCGGGTCGCTCGGGCAGCGCATGCTCGCGGTCCGCTCCAACGAGCGCGCCGCCGCCGCGGCGGCGATCGACCCGCGCGCGGTCAAATTCGTCGCGTTCGGGATCAGCTCGGTGATCGCCGGGCTCGCCGGCGCGCTGTACGCGTACAACTTCAGCTCGGTCAGCGCAGACCGGTTCGATCCGTTCACCGCGCTCAGCCTGATCGCGTTCGCGTACGCCGGCGGGATCACGCTGATCTCGGGCGCCGTGTTCGCCGGCCTGATCTCCACGCAGGCGCTGTTCCCGTACGCGCTCGACAAGTGGTTCGGGATCAACGGCAACTGGTTCCTGCTGTTCGGCGGCGCGATCCTGATCGTCACGCTGATCCAGAACCCGGAGGGGGTTGCCGGCGCGTTTTACAAGAAGACGCACAAGCGCCCCGCGGTCCACCCACCCGAGCGTGCGGAATCCGGCGCGATAGGCCTTGGCGCTCGAGAGGCGGAGGAGCCGGATTCCGTTAAGGGAATTCGGCGCCAAACCCTTACGCCGGACGACCGTATTGACGCCGAATTCCCCGGCGTCCATGCCCGGCGTTCAGACGCCGACGCCACCACCCCCGTGCTTTCGATCACTGGGCTCTCCGTCGCGTTCGGCGGCGTGCACGCGCTCGAAGGCGTCGACCTCGAGGTCCGCGAGGGCGAGCTGCTCGGCCTGATCGGACCGAACGGCGCCGGCAAGACGACGCTGATCGACGCGGTCACGGGCTTCGTCCCGTTCACGGGGAGCGTCTCGCTCGACGGCGAGGACATCGGCTCGCTGCCGGCGTATCAGCGGGCCCGCCGCGGCCTGGCGAGGACGTGGCAGAACACCGACCTGTTCGACGACCTCGAGGTCGTCGAGAACGTCGCCGTCGCCGGCGGACAGGCCGACGGGACGCTCGGTTTGGTCGGACTCGACTGGGCGGCCGAGGCGATGCCCGATCAGCTGTCGGAAGGACAGCGCAAGCTCGTGGGCGTCGCACGCGCGCTGGCCGGCGGGCCGCGCTTGCTGTGCCTGGACGAGCCCGCCGCCGGACTCGACACGCGCGAGAGCGAGGAGCTCGGCTTCGCCCTGCGCGCCCTCGCCGACGCGGGCCAGTCGACGCTGCTGATCGACCACGACATGGGGCTCGTGCTCGGCATCTGCGACCGAGTGGTCGTGCTGGAGTTCGGCCGCGTGATTGCCGACGGCCCGCCCGAGGTCGTTCGACAAGACGAGCGCGTGATCGCCGCATACCTCGGCGGCGGCGGGGCGGGCGGGGTCCAAATAAAGGAGACGACGCGATGACTCAACGCAGCCTGGAGGATCTTCTCGAGAGCATCCCTTCGACCGTCAACATGCTCCGCAACGCGCAGGTCGGCCCGAACGTATACCCCGGCGTTCCCGCCGAGTACACGAACTGGCGCGACGAGCAGTGGGCGTGGCAGCACACCTGCGTGCTCTACAACCAGTCGTTCCACATGTCCGATCTGGCGGTGGAGGGCCCGGACGCGATGACGCTGCTCTCGCGGCTGGGCGTGAACACGTTCAACAAGTTCGCCGTCAACAAGGCGAAGCAGTTCGTGCCGTGCACCCCCGACGGGTATGTGATCGGCGACGTGATCCTGTTCCACCTCTCGGACGAGGAGTTCAACCTGGTCGGCCGCGCGCCGGTGTTGAACTGGGTCACCTACCACGCGCAGACCGGCGACTACGACGTGCAGGTGACGCTCGACCAGCGCAGCGCGCTTCGCAGCGACGGCCGGCGCAAGCACTACCGGTTCCAGGTGCAGGGCCCCCACGCGATGGACGTCATCGGCCGCGCGCTGGGCACGCCGCCGCCGGAGCTGAGGTTCTTCAACCTGACCACGGCACAGATCGACGGGGTCACGGTCAGAGCGCTTCGCCACGGCATGGCCGGCCAGCCTGGCTGGGAGCTGTTCGGCCCCTGGGACGACTACGACGCTGTATACGCGGCGATCGTCGAAGCCGGCGCGGAGTTTGGCCTGCGGCTGGTCGGCGGCCGTGCGTACTCGTCGAACGCGCTCGAGTCCGGGTGGATTCCCTCACCGCTGCCGGCGGTCTACACCGGCGACGCGCTGCGCTCGTATCGAGAATGGCTTCCCGCCACCGGATACGAAGGCTCGGCGTCGATCGGCGGCAGCTTCGTCTCATCGGACGTCGAGGACTATTACTTCACGCCGTGGGATCTGGGCTACGGTCACCTCGTGAAGTTCGACCACGACTTCATCGGGCGCGAGTCGCTTGAGCGAATGGCGCAGGGCGATCATCGCCACAAGGTGACGTTGGCGCTCGACGACGAAGACGTCGCGGACACGATCGCGACGATGTTCGGCAATCATGATCGCGCCAAGTTCATGGACTGGCCGTCGGCCGTGTACGCGATGCATCCGTTCGACCGGGTGACGGTGAACGGTGACACCGTCGGCATTTCGACCTGGATCGGTTACAGCTACAACGAGGGCAAGATGCTGACGCTCGCCGTGCTCGACGCCCAGTACGCCGAGCCCGGGACCGAGGTCACGTTCGTGTGGGGCGAGGAGGGCGGCGGCACGTCGAAGCCGACCGTCGAGCCCCACGTCCAGCGCGAACTCCGGGCGGTCGTCGCCCCAGTCCCCTACGTCGAGGCGGTCCGGAGCGGCTACGCGCCAGACAGCTGGCGCTCGGCGCGCGCGTAGGCATCCGTCACAGCCGGATCGCGACGAGGACGATCGACCCAAGCGACACGACGACCGCGGCGGCGGTCAGCCACATCACGGTTGGCGAGGACAGCGGGCTGTAGCTTCCTCGTCGCAGCGCTTCGGTTGTCCGTTGCTGGCGGACGGCGCCGAGCACGAGCACCGCCACCGCGATCAGGCCGTAGGCGATCCCGAGCACCCTGAACGGCCAGCGCGCTCCGTGGGTCAGCTCCGGCACGATCCGACCGACGCCGATCGCGACGGCCGACGCGCCTATTCCCGTCCGCCACCAGGCGAGCCACGTCCGCTCGGCCGCGAGCCAGGTGCGACGGGTGACATCCGAGTGTTGAGGGGTGGCGGGTTCGGCCTCCGTCGCCATCGCCGCTCACTGTGCCACACGTTCAGGCGGCACGTGCTCGAAATGGTGCCCGGCGGTCAGACTCGCGCTCAACTTGATCGCCCTCACCGCCCCAGTCGCGCCCGCCTGGAGCGTGATCCCAATCGCGAGCACGAAGATTCCCGGAATCAGGAGGACCTTCGAGCCGAGCATCAGGATCCCGAGCCGCCCGAGCAGGTATGGCGGCGTGCACACGGTCGCGCCGATCGCGCCACCGACGGCGCTCGTCGTCAGCTTGTCGCGCCGCGACTGCCTCGGCTTTCCCCCGATCAGCCGGGCCGGAACGGCCACGTAGCAGACCATCATCACCCCGACCACGATGCTGAGCGAGATCCCGAACCACGGGCGCCCCCAACGGGTGACGATCATCGTCGCGAACGCGAGCAGGGCGCCCACGACGGCCCCTGACACGAGGATCGGCGTCAGGTGCTGCCGCGCTTGCGCCACCCCGGGCCGGACCAGCGGGCGCCCGGGCTTGGCGATCGCGAACGCGAACACCGCGTTCAGATAGAAGGCCACCATCGTGATCGCGATGATCGCCAGGCAGATCGGAATGAGAATCGGCCCGCGGAGCACGTGAAACGTCTTGCCGTGGAGCACGTGTGCCTTGAGGTCGAACATGGCCAGCCAGATCCACATCGCCGGCAGGACCGTTACGAGCGTCAGCCGCCAGTTGGACACGAGCAGCCTCAGCCCGTCGAACAGCAGCACAAACGCACTGACCGCGAGCGCGAGCGGTGCGAAGATGCGCCGCGACCGGCTCAGACGCAGAATCGCCTCCTCGATCTTCGCCTCGTCGTTGTCCTGAATCGCCCGGACCAGCGAGCGGACCCGGGCCACAGCCGGATCGAGGCGGCTCACGACGGGCTTCGGAGCAGCACGAGCGAACGGCCGATCAGCGTGACGCGTGCCGATGTGTCGATCGAGCGGGCCGCGGCGCCCGGGGCGTTGGTGTCGACCTCCATCTGCCACGGCATCCCCCGCAACGACTCGGGGATCGTGAAATCGAGCGGCTCCCACCAGGCGTTGAGCAGGATCAGGAACGGGTCGTCGGGTCGCGTGTCGTCGCCGGTGTCGCCGCTCAAGGCCACGTTGACGGACCTCGCGTACGCCGCACCCCAGTCCTGCCCGGTCATCGGGAGCCCGTCGGGTCGGTACCAGTCCAGATCGTCGCGGTCGGACTCGTGCGCTGGCGTGCCTGTGAAGAACTGGCGGCGGCGGAACACCGGGTGCTCCTCGCGCAAGCGGCACAACCTTGCCGTGAACTCCACCAGGTCGGCGTTCGCCGTCACCGCCCCCCAGTCGAACCAGCTCAGCTCGTCGTCCTGGCAGTACGCGTTGTTGTTGCCTTGCTGCGTGCGCGCGAACTCGTCGCCGCCCAGCAGCAGCGGAGCGCCTTCGGAGAGCATCAGCGTCGCGATGAAGTTTCTGCGCTGTCGAGCGCGCAGCGCGAGCACAGCGCCCGAATCGGTCGGTCCCTCGACGCCGCAGTTCCAGCTGCGGTTGTCGTCGGTGCCGTCGTGGTTGTTCTCGCCGTTGGCCTCGTTGTGCTTGGCGTTGTAGCTGACGAGGTCCGCGAGCGTGAAGCCGTCGTGGACGGTGACAATGTTCACCGACGCGGTCGGCCGCCGGCCGCCGTGGCCGAACAGGTCCCGCGAGCCGCTGATGCGCGTGGCGAGACCCGGAAGCGCTCCCTCGACGCCGCGCCAGAAGTCACGCACGGTGTCCCGATACTTCCCATTCCATTCGCTCCACCCGGCCGGGAACTGTCCGACGTCGTAGGCTCCGATATCCCACGGCTCGGCGATCAGCTTCACCTCGGCGAGCACCGGGTCCTGGCCGATCGACTCCAGGAACGAGCCGTGCGGGTCGAAGTCGCTGTCGCCGCGTCCGAGCGCGGCCGCCAGATCGAACCGAAAGCCGTCGACGTGCATGTCCTCCACCCAGTAGCGGAGCGCGTCCATCACCAGCCGCAGCGTTTGAGGCTGGTGCAGGTCGACCGTGTTGCCGCAGCCGGTGTCGTCGACGTACCGCGCGCGGTTCTCGGCGAGCCGGTAGTAGGCGGCGTTGTCGATCCCGCGGAAGCACAGCGTCGGACCCCACTCGCTCCCCTCCGCGGTGTGGTTGAACACCACGTCGAGGATCACCTCGAGGCCGGCCGCATGCAGGCCGCGGACCATCCGACGGAACTCCTCGACCTGGCCGCCGGCGTCGCCGCTCGAGGCGTAGCCGTTGTGTGGCGCGAAGTACCCAATCGACTGATAGCCCCAGTAGTTGCGCAGTCCTCGCGCCGCGAGCGCCGCGTCGTGGACGAACTGGTGGACGGGGAGCAACTCGACGGCGGTCACACCGAGCCGTTTGAGGTGCTCGACCGCGGCCGGGTGCGCGAGGCCGGCGTATGTGCCCCGCAGCTCCTCGGGTACGTCGGGGTGGAGCTTGGTGAAGCCCTTGACGTGGACCTCGTAGAAGATCGAATCGGCCATCGCGAGCGCCGGCGGTCGGTCCTCGCCCCAGTCGAACTCGCCGGCGACCACCACCGAGCGCGGAACGTACGGCGCCGAGTCGGTGCCGTCGGCGCGATCGGGATCGTCTGGCACGTGGCCGAACACCGCCGGATGCCATCGGACCTCGCCGGCGACGGCGCGCGCATACGGGTCGAGCAGCAGCTTGGCCGGATTGCAGCGCGCCCCCGACGGCGGATCCCACGGCCCGTGGACCCTGAAGCCGTAGCGCTGTCCCGGCTCGACGCCGGGCACGTACCCCTGCCATACGAACGCGTCGCCCTGCTCAAGCTCGAAGCGGGTCTCGTGCCCGTCGCGGTCGAACAGGCACAACTCGACGGTGTCAGCGACGCTCGAGAACAACCCGAAGCTCGCGCCCCCGCCGTCGTGGCGAGCGCCCAGCGGCGCCCGCGCGGCCGGCTCGAGCCTGCGGCGTGTCGATCCTACGGCCATCGTCCGTAGCTGAGCCTCGCTCCGCGCGCCGCCCCCCGCAAGGAGGCGGGCATGTGAGCCACCCGGAGGTTGGCATCCATATCGGTCCGCAGGGATGATCTGAACATGCGCCCCGGCGAGATCTTCTCACCTCGCGCGCTTCGCCGTGTGGCCAAACGGGTCGAAAGTTTCTACTGGGGGTCGGGGCTCTGCGACGACGTCCCGGCACTCGCCTGGTATCTGGTCGGCGCGTGCGTGCCGCTGACCCTGGGGATCGCAGCGCTCGCCGCGCTCGTGCTTGGCGACGGCGCCCGCGCGGAGCAGGTGGCCACCCGGCTCGCGAGCGTCCTACCGCCCGGAGCGCGCGACCAGGTCATCGACCTGGTGCTTCGCACTCACCGGAACTCTCCCCTGCTGCTGGCGGTCGCGGTCGCGTCGATGCTGTGGGCAGGCGCCGGCGCCACCGGCGTGGTCGAGCGTGTCGAGTCGCGCCTGCTGGGCGCGACGCGTCTCGGTCCGATCGCGCTGAAGCTCCGCCACCTGGGTCTCGCCGCCGGCATGGTGCTGATGATCACGCTGATGGCCGCCGCCGCCACCGAGGCCACCAACCTCAGAGGGCGGCTCGGCTTCCCGATCCCCGCCTGGCTGCTGTCGGTCGCTTCCGCGGTTCTGATCGCCGCCATCTGCTCGCTTCTGTATCGGTACGCCACCACCCGCCGGATCGGCTGGCGCGCCGCGCTGCGCGGCGGCCTACCAGCCGCGATCGTCCTCGAGCTCACGCCGCTCGTCGCGGGCTACTACGCCCGCGCTGTCGCCGGCCGGACGCCCGTCCAGGTGTTCCTCGTGCTCGCCGGCCTGCTGTTCACCTGCTACCTGGTCGCCCAGGGCCTCCTGATCGGCGCCGGCCTCGCCGCCGGCCGAGAGCTGTCTGAGGAGCGCGCGACCGAGCAGGTCGCGGTGATCCTGGGGCGGTAGGTCGGTGGCGGCAGGCCTGCGATCACGTCAGGCCGCCGGCCCGCGGCAACTCACTCGTGCGTCGCGCCGGACGCCGGCTCCCGTTCGGCCGGCACCAGACGCTGGAGCTCCTCGAGCTGGGCTCGCAGCTTGCGGTTCTCGCGCTCCAGAACTACGACACGCCGTCGCTCGGTCACGAGATCCTCGGCCATCTTGCGCAGCGCGCGGGCAACCCGCTCGGGTCCGACCTCGTTCACGTTGGCGTGAGCGTGCCATTGCCCAGGTAAACCGGCAAGAGGGCCGGCACCCGTTCTCGCGGGGAAGCTCTCACCACGATTCCCGCTCAGGCGCGGGCCACCCAGACGCCGGGACACCGGTGGGCACCCAGGACCGGCGGGTGCCGACACCGTTGCAAGTCCACCCGGTGATGGGTGACACTGCCACGAGATGCCGGCGCGCCGGACCCCGACCAGAACGCCCGAGCACGAACGCCTAGAGCAGGCGCGCACCGGGGCCGCACCCTGGAAGGCGTGGGGCCCGTACCTGAGCGAGCGGCAATGGGGAACGGTCCGCGAGGACTACAGCGAGGACGGCGACGCGTGGAACTACTTCACGCATGACCAGGCTCGCTCGCGGGCCTACCGGTGGGGCGAGGACGGCATCGCCGGCGTGTGCGACGAGCGCCAGCGTCTGTGCCTGTCGCTCGCGCTGTGGAACGGCGCGGATCCGATCCTCAAGGAGCGGATGTTCGGGCTCTCCAACGGCCAGGGGAACCACGGCGAGGACGTCAAGGAGTACTGGTTCTACCTCGACAGCACGCCGACCCACTCGTACATGAAGTGCCAGTACAAGTATCCGCAGCGCGCGTTCCCGTACGAGGATCTGATCGAGACCAACGGGCGCCGGACCAAGCAGGACATGGAGTACGAGTTGCTCGACACCGGCGTGTTCGACGGCGACCGGTACTTCGACGTGGTCGTTGAGTACGCGAAGGAATCGCCGGACGACATCGTGATGCTCGTGACCGCCTACAACAGGGGACCCGACCCGGCCGCGCTCCACGTACTCCCGACGCTGTGGTTCCGCAACACCTGGTCCTGGGGCGACATGTTCGCCAAGCCGGCCATAGCCGCGCTCGACGGACCCCCCGGGCTCGTCGCTGCGCGCGTCACGGACGACGACCTCGGGGAATGGCTGTTCTGCGCGGACGCCTCCGCGACGCTCCTGTTCTGCGAGAACGAGACCAATAACGAGCGGCTGTTCGGTGCCCCGAACGCCTCCCCCTACCCCAAGGACGCAGTCAACGACTTCGTCGTCGAGGGCGCCACGGGTGCCGTCAACCCAGATCGGACCGGCACCAAGGTGGCCGCTCAGCACGTCCTCGAAGTCGCTCCCGGCCAGAGCGCGCAGATCCGGGTCCGTCTCACCGCTGGCGCCAAGCTCGCCGCAGACCCGCTCGCCGCTTCGTTCGACGACGTGTTGAGCACCCGCAAGGCCGACGCCGACAAGTTTTACGCCACGGTGATCCCGCCGGCGCTGACCGCCGACCAGGCGCTGGTGATGCGACAGGCGCTCGCCGGGCTCCTGTGGGGCAAGCAGTACTACGAGTACGACGTGCACCGCTGGCTACGCGAGCACGGCGTCGACCCGTGGGGGCCGAACGCGCCGACCAGCGGCGTGCGCAACGTCCAGTGGTTCCACATGATCGCCGGCGACATCATCTCGATGCCGGACAAGTGGGAGTACCCGTGGTTCGCGGCCTGGGACCTGGCCTTCCACTGCGCCCCGCTGTCGCTGGTCGACATCGACTTCGCCAAGGAGCAGGTGGAGCTTCTGCTGAAGACCCGCTACCTGCACCCCAACGGGCAGATCCCGGCCTACGAGTGGAACTTCGGCGACGTCAACCCGCCCGTGACCCCCTGGGCGGCGCTGTACGTCTACGAGCGCGAGGCCGAGATTCGCGGCGAGGGCGACCACGTGTTCCTCGCTCGCGTGTTCGATCGCCTGCTGACCAACTTCACGTGGTGGGTTAACCGCAAGGATCCGGACGACCGCAACCTGTTCCAGGGGGGGTTCCTGGGACTGGACAACATCGGGATCTTCGACCGCTCGGCGCCGTTGCCCGGCGGTGGTCAGCTCGAGCAGGCCGACGGCACGGCGTGGATGGCCCTGTACTGCCAGTGGATGCTCCAGATCGCGATCGAGCTGTCGCGCGAGCAGCCCGCCTACATCGACATGGCGCTGAAGTTCATCGCACACTTCACCTGGATCTCGGTGGCGATGAACCCACCGGAGGGCGACTCCACGCTGTGGGACGACCACGACGGCTTCTACTACGACGTGATGCGGATGCCGGACGGGACGACGATCGAGCTCAAGGTGCGCTCGCTGGTCGGGCTGTTGCCCATGTGCGCCGCGACGGTGTTCGAGCCCGACATGCTCGACCGGTACCCGCTGATCCTGGACCTGCTCAGTCAGATGATCCAGCGGTTCGAGGATTCGCTGCCGCAGCTCGCGCATCTCCCGGGGCCGAGTCCCGAGGGTCGGCGCATCACCTCACTGGTCGACGAGACTCGCCTGCGCCGGATCCTCTCGGTCATGCTCGACGAGGACGAGTTCCTTGGGCCTCACGGGATCCGGGCGATCTCGCGCCGTCACCTCGAGGAGCCCGTCGTGTTCGACTGGGGCGATCAGGAGTACAACGTCCACTACCTGCCCGCCGAGTCCGATACCGGGATGTTCGGCGGCAACTCCAATTGGCGCGGGCCCGTGTGGTTCCCGATGAACCTGGTGATCCTCCGCGGGCTGATCCAGCTCCACCGGTACTACGGCGACCGCGTGAAGGTCGAGTGCCCGACCGGCTCGGGCCGCGAGCTGGATCTGGCCGAGGTCGCCGCCGAGATCGCGGGCCGCCTCACGACCACGTTCACCGACGACGCGAGCGGCCGCCGGCCGGTGTTCGGCGGGATCGAGATGTTCCAGACCAACGAGCACTGGCATGACCTGATCCCGTTCCACGAGTATTTCCACGGCGACAACGGCGCCGGAATCGGCGCGAGCCACCAGACGGGCTGGACCGGCACGGTGGCGCTGCTGCTCCTGATCGCGGGCGGTCTGCGGACCCCCGCCGACGAACTGGCGGCCGTGGGGGATTGAAGGCGGCGACGGTCGTGGCACCCCAGCTCACAGTCCGCGTCGTACTCAACCCGCGTGGACAGTGGGAGGTCGTGCTTCCCGGCCGCCGCCGCCCGTTCACGTGCCAGACCCTCGAGGAGGCCGAACGGGTGGCGTATAGGCTCGCCGCGCAGCGCCGGCCGTGCGAGATCGTCGTTCACGACGCCTACCACCGTGTGCTGCTGCGGGAAGTGATCAACGGCTCACCGCCGTCCGGCGATCTCGGACCGGGCCGCTCGGCGAGATCCCCGCTCTCCCCAGGTTCCAGAACCAACACGATAGGAAGGTCGTAATGGTCCCAGTCACATACCAAACGATCAGACTAAGCAAGGGCAAGCACACGTCCAAGGAGCACGGCGCGTGCGTGATGGAGCTGTCCTCGATGCTCGGCGACGAGCCGTTCAGCGACCATCCCGCGTCGGTCTGCCCGGTGATCGCCTCACTGCTCAGGGCCTACAACGACTCGATCGACGACCGGCGTCGTCAGGACCTGTACGGATATGCCGCCAGGGTCGTGGGCAGCCGGGGGTCGACGGAGCTCGAGCGGATGCGCACCGAGTACGTGACCGCGTGGATGGCGAGGCCGAAGGCGCGACGCTGGACGCGTTACCTGGTCCCGGCGTGGTTGCACGCGATGAGCCCGAAGCCGCCGCTCGATGTCCTCGGCGCGGGTGCCGTCCGCTCGCTCTGCACCCACGACGACCGCACGCACGCGAAGATGCTCGCGCTGATCGACACCCTGCTCGAGATGGGCGCTACCGCGCCGGCCCCCGAACCCAGCGCCGCGCCGTCCGCGGCACCCCCTGAGCGCGCGCCCGTAAGCTGAGCCGCGGCTTGGCGACCGAGACCCCTCCCGAACCGCCCCGGATTCCGGCCTCGGCGGGTGCGCTGATCCGCGACCCGGACGGGCGCGTGCTGATCCTCAAGCCGACCTACAAGAAGGGGTGGACGATCCCCGGCGGCCAGATAGATCCGACCGGCGAGTCGCCGTGGGACGCGTGCCGGCGCGAAACCGAGGAGGAGTGCGGCCTGGTGGTCGAGGACGGCCGGCTCGCCTGTGTGGACTTCCTGACGCCGAGGCCGGGACGGCCCGGCGGAATGCGCTTTCTGTTCGATTGCGGCACGTTCTCCGCCGAGAGCATCGCCGGCGTGCGCCTACAGGAGTCCGAGATCGAAGACCACCGGCTCGCTCCACTCGACGAGGCGCTCGAGTTGCTCAGCGGGCCGCTGCGCCGGCGCCTGTCGGAGTCCGCCGACGCGGAGCGCTGCGTTTACCTCGAGAACGGCCGCCCAGTCCCGGGCGTGGGGTGAAGAACGTCCTCAGGCCGGAACGGCCACCGCCGCCGGCGGCGCCTTCGGCCTGAACGGGCGCAGCTGTTCGTCCCCCGCGCCGACCACCCCGTAGGACCCCTCGGGCACCTCGTTCCAGGCTCCGGGAAGGTCACCGACGGGCTCGGAGACCACGAGTCGCGAGTCGTCGGAGATCTCGAACAGGACCTCCCGGTCGGGAGCGAGCCTCCGGACCGCCTCGAGGTTGCGGCTGTAGAACAGCGACCGCGACTTGCCTTCGCTCGAGTAGCGGAACGCCCACATACGCTCGCCGTCGGTAGTTGCGATCGTGCCCTGGAACGGGAACTCGACGCCCTTGCGGCGACCGACATCCTCGACCAGCCCGATCGTCCGCGCGACCGCGTCCGCCGGATCGCTCTCGAGGCCGAAGGTCAGCGCAAGGTAGAACAGAATCTCGGTGTCGGCCGTCCCGGACACCTCCGGGAAAAGCGATTCGTCGATCGCCATCAACAGGTCGCGCCGGACCCTGGGGAGGTCGGCGACATATCCGTTGTGCATGAACAGCCAACGGCCGTGCCGGAACGGATGGCAGTTGGTCTGCTGAACCGGCGACCCGATCGCCGCCCGGATGTGCGCGAAGAAGTGCCCGGACGTGATGTGGCCCGCGAGCTCCCGGAGGTTCTGGTCGTTCCAGGCGGGCTCGATGCTGTGAAACACCCCCGGGGTCGGCTGGTCGTCATACCAACCGACGCCAAACCCGTCGCCGTTGGTCGCCTCGGCGCCGAGCTCGGAGTGCAAGCTCTGGTCGATCAGCGAATGAACCGGGGAGTACAGCGCCGTCTCCAAGAGGATGGGTGAACCGGAATAGGCGAGCCAGCGACACATCGGAGGTTCCTTTCGCGCGGACGGGTGCGGCGATAGCGTCGCCCACCGGTCCTCAGACGGCAAGGTGGCGGGCACGTGTCGCTCCGACAGGTCGGCATCCGAGTTATGAGAAGCCGCCGACTAGCCGACCGGCACGCGACCGCGTACCGACGTTCCGCGCCCACGGCGCGCGGTTATCTTGAGCGTCCCGCCGATCGCCTCAATGCGATCGCGCATGTTGATCAGCCCATTGCCCGGCCGAGCCGCGTCGGGATCGAACCCGACCCCCGAGTCGTGCACCTCGACCAGGAGCATCGGTCCGTCGCGTGACAGCGTGACCATCGTGGTCGCGTCCGGACCCGCGTGCTTGGCGACGTTCTGGAGCGCCTCGAGGCAGCAGAAGTACACCGCGACCTCCAGGTCCTCCGGATAGCGCCCGATCGAGGCCGCCCGGACTGCAACCGGAATCGGGGAGTTCCGAGCCGCCGCACGGAGCGCTTCCCGCAGACCGTACTCGTGCAGCAGCGACGGGTAGATGCCCCGCGCCAGCGAGCGCAGCTCCTGGAGCACGTCGTCCATCTGGCGCCCCACTGACGCGAGCGCACGCTCGCCGCGCACCGGATCCTCCCGGAACGTCTCCGCAGCCATGTCGAGCTTGATCCGCAGACCCACGAGGTGCTGCTGGACCCCATCATGAAGGTCGCGCTCGAGCCGCCGCCGCTCGGCGTGGGCCGTCTCCATCAGCCGTACGCGCGACGACGCCAGGTCGGCTGTCGAGGCCTTGAGTTCGGCCTGCAGCTGGGTCTGCTCAAGCCGGATCGAGGCGGCCGCGCCGGCGGCCTGGACGAACCGTTCATAGCCTGAGAGGTCCTCGTCGTACATGACCACGGCGACCGGCTGGCGCTCGCGTTCGATCCACGTGATCGCCATGTCGTCCGGAAGTTCGTCGACCGGAGCGCCGGCCGAGTCGACGTATGTGCCGCGCCCCGCTCTCCGATAGGCGACCTTCAGCGAAGGGTCTCGAAGCGCCGCCGCCATCAGCGCCTCCGGATCAGCCGACGGCAACCTCGCCAGCTCGCTCACGAACTCCGCGAGCGCCTGGCCCATGAACAGACGTTCGTTCGCGAGCCCCACCAGAATCGCCAGCGGCAGTAGGGCCACGAGGCCGATGTACATTGCGCCCACCGTCGACCACGCGTGTAGCCCGGCGGCGTGCAGCAGCATGCTCGTGGTGAGGAGGACGGCGGCGGCCGTGGCGGTGAACAACACCGGCGTCAGCGATCGCCGGACGGGGGCTGACGTCGCCCGCGCCCGCCGCGCGAGCAGCACCGGTGTGCCGCACGTGAGCCCGAGCCACGCGAGCACCATCGCCGCCTGCACCGCCGTGACCGCCTCGGTGGCGGAGCCCAGCGAGAACACGTTGTTGGGGCAGTGGGGCCCGCATTGGACCAATGGAGTCTCCAGCGGAGGCTGCAGCGTCATCACGACCCCCAGCAGCCACAGCACCGCCAGCCCCCCGCCGGTCAGCCACAGGAACCGCACTTCGGTGCGCGACGGCAGATGGCCCGTCGGATGGGCCAGCATCAGGTACGCGAACGCCAGCGGCATCACGCCGACGAACACGACCCCAACGCTGAACAGCGCGCGGTTGCTCGACCCGTTCAGCAGCCACAGCGATGACAGCAGCCCGGCGCCGATCAACAGCCCGCCCATCCGGGCCTGGATCTTGCTCGTCTGTGCGTACAGCCCGGCCGCGACCAGCGCAACGATCATCACGACGCGAATCTCGACCGCCAGACCCGGCGGCCGCGCGTCGGGGTTGTGCGACGTCAACAGCCCGACCGCTGTGGCCGCGGACGCGCCGACCAGCGCGATACCGCCGAGGCGTAGGGCCAGCGGCGTCGACGTCCACAACCGCGCGACGCCGGCGTCGATTCGCGCAAGCGGACCTCCCGGGCCGGCGGCGCGGCGACCGGTGGCCGATGCGGCGTGCTCGAGCGCTCTGCGTTGCACTTCGCTGGCGGCGATCTCGCTACTCACGACTCAGCCTCGCTCCCCGGGATGGCCTCTACGTGGGCGGTTTATATGAGCGTCGGATTGGATTGCAACCCGTTGCAAACAGTAGCCCCTCGGGGCGCCAGGCTCGTGACGGGCTTGTTGGGCAAGACCCGTGCAGGACTTCACCCAGATGAGGTGATGCCGGTCCGACCCCCGCCGACGAGCATTCTGGAAGCCAGCTCACGCCACCGAAGGACAGCCTATGACGACTGCAGTCGGATCTCGCTCGCACGCGGCAGCTACCGGGAGCACGCCAGACGGTCAGGCAATCGCCGACGTATTCGTGATCTTCGGGATCACCGGCGATCTGGCGAAGGTGATGACGTTTCATTCGCTTTACCGCCTCGAGCAGCGGGGCCTGTTGACCTGTCCGATCATCGGCGTGGCCGTCGACGAATGGACGGAGGACGATCTGCGCAGCCACGCCCGTGCCGCGATCGAGGCCTCTGGCGAGCAGATCGACGACAGCGTGTTCGATCGGCTGATCGGCCGGATGTCGTACGTGAACGGCGACTTCGACGACGCCGCGACGTACGAGCGAGTCGCCGGGGCGGTCGGCGAGGCCAAGTGCCCGGTCTTCTATCTCGAGATACCGCCGTTTTTGTTCGGCCGGGTAATCAAGGGTTTGACCGACGCGGGGGTCACGAAGCAACCCGCGCGCGTGGTGGTGGAGAAACCCTTCGGCCACGATCTCGAGTCGGCCCGCGAACTCGCGGCGGACATCCACCAGTACATCGACGAGTCGCAGCTGTACCGGATCGACCACTTCCTCGGGAAGATGGGCATCGACGAGTTCCTGTACCTGCGCTTCGCGAACTCGAACCTCGAGCCGGTCTGGAACCGCAACCACATCGCCGCGGTCGAGATCACGATGGCGGAGAGCTTCGGCGTCGAGGATCGCGGCCATTTCTACGACCCGGTCGGCGCGCTGCGCGATGTGGTCGTCAACCACCTGATGCAGCTGCTCGCCGCCGCCGCGATGGAGGCGCCGGCCGGGGATGACGCGGACACGCTCAAGGATGCGAAGTTCGCCGTGTTCCGCTCGATGCCGGCCGCGGACCCCGCGCACTACGTCCGCGGGCAGTACGACGGATATCTCGACATCGACGGGGTCGCATCGGGCTCGACCACCGAGACGTACGCCGCGATGCGGCTCGAGATCGACAACTGGCGATGGTCCGGTGTGCCGTGGTTCATCCGCACGGGCAAGCGACTGCCGGTGACGCAGACCGAGGTGCGCCTGGTGTTCCGCCACCCGCCGCGGCTCGGCTTCCTCCCGTCGCTCGGGAACCGGGCCCCCGTCGCGAGCCAGCTCGTGATCAAGCTTGACCCGATCACCGGAATCCAGTTCGCCCTCGACGCCCATCGGGCCGACAAGGGTGGGCCTCAGGAGATCACGCTCGATATGGAGTTCGCCGAGGAGGGCGGCGAGGGTCCGACCCCGTATGAGGTGCTCCTGCATGGAGCACTGGAGGGGAACAGCGCGCTGTTTACGCGGCAGGACGTCGTCGAGGAGACGTGGCGGATCATGATGCCTCTGCTCGAGAGCCCGCCTCCAGTCCATCCCTACGCGCCGGGCTCCTGGGGGCCTGAGGCGGGCGATCAGCTCGTGCGCGGCGTTGGCGGTTGGCACGGGCCGTGGGTGGTGTCATGAGTACTACCAAGGCCAAGAAAAACGCAAAGCACGACGGCCAGGCAGCCGCGGTCGCCGCGGCCACTGGCACCGTCGCGTCGATGCCGCAGAGCGCCGCGGCGCCGTCTCCGTTCACGCCGATCGCCGATTACGCGTTCCTGTCGGACTGCCACACCGGCGCGCTGGTCGCGCCCGACGGCACGATCGACTGGCTGTGCATCCCGCGCTTTGACTCGCCGAGCGTGTTCGGTTCGTTGCTCGACCGCGGCGCCGGCGCGTTTCGCCTCGGGCCGTTCGGGATCAACGTGCCGAGCAACCGGGGCTACGAGCCGGGGACGAACACACTCGTCACAACCTGGAAGACGACGTCGGGGTGGGCCGAGGTTCACGACGCCCTGACGATGGGACCCCGCCGCGGCGAGGACACGATCACACCGCACACGCGCCCGCCCACCGACGAGGACGCCGACCACGTCCTGGTCCGCACCGTGAGGTGCATAGACGGCAGCGTCGAGGTGGAACTCGTGTGCGAGCCGGGATTCAACTACGGCCGGGTGCTTGCGGACTGGACGCTGTCGCCGGACCGCCACCGCGCGGACGCCACCGGCGCCGGTCAGACGATGCGCCTCCAGACCGACATGCTGCTCGGGGTCGAGGCCCATCACGTCCGGGCCCGGCACGTGCTCCACGAGGGTGAGGAGCTGTTCGTGGCCTTGTCTTGGGACAACGATGCGCAGGTGCCGACGACGGTCGAGGAAGCCAATGCACAGCTCAAGGCAACCACGAGGTTCTGGCGGCGCTGGCTGTCGAAGGCGCGCATCCCCGACCACGAGTTCCGCGCGCTGATCCAGCGGTCGGCGCTCGCGATCAAGGGACTGACGTACATGCCGACGGGCGCGACCGTCGCCGCGCTGACCACCTCGCTGCCCGAGACCCCGGGTGGGGAGCGCAACTGGGATTACCGCTACACCTGGATCCGCGACTCGACGTTCACCCTCCAGGCGCTGCATTACCTCGACCTCGATTGGGAGGCCGACGAGTTCATGCAGTTCATCGCCGATCTGGAGCGAAACGACGACGGCGGCCTGCAGATCATGTACGGGATCGACGGCCGCCGCGACCTGACCGAGGAGCTCCTCAAGGATCTCTCAGGCTACGACGGCGCCAGCCCCGTGCGCACCGGCAACGGCGCGTTCGACCAACGCCAGAACGACGTGTTCGGCGCCGCGCTCGACTCGGTGCTGCTGCACACCCGCCGCAGCCAGCGGCTGCCGCGCCGGCTGTGGCCGCTGATCCAGGCCCAGGCCGAGTGCGCCAAGTCGGTCTGGAAGCAGCCGGACCAGGGGATCTGGGAGGCTCGCGGAAAGCCGCAGCACTACGTCTCCTCGAAGCTGATGTGCTGGGTCGCGATGGACCGGGCGGGAAAGCTCGCGGACATACGCGGTGAGAACAAACTGGCCGCCAACTGGAGGGCGGTCGCGGCCGAGATCAAGGCCGACATCCTCGAGCACGGAGTCGACAAGCGCGGCGTGCTGGTCCAGCACTACGACACCGAGTCGCTGGATGCCTCGACGCTGCTCGCGGCGATCTTCGGGTTCCTCCCGGGCGAGGACGAGCGGATGCGCGCGAGCGTGCTCGCGATCGCCGACGAGCTGACCGAGCACGGGTTCGTGCTCCGCTACCGGACCGACGAGACCGACGACGGCCTGTCCGGTAAGGAGGGGACGTTCGTGATCTGCTCGTTCTGGCTGGTCTCGGCGCTGGCGATCATCGGCGAGATGCAGCGTGCTCGGGATCTGATGACGCGTCTGACCAAGGTCGCGTCGCCCCTGTTGCTCTACGCCGAGGAGTTCGACGTGGACACCGGACGGCATCTCGGGAACTTCCCGCAGGCGTTCTCGCACCTCGCGCTGGTCGAGGCCGCGGGTCGCATCATCCTCGCCGAGCGCATAGAGGAGCTCGGCGCATGACTGACTACGACGTGATCGTGATCGGAAGCGGCGCAGGCGGCGGCACGCTCGTGCGTCACCTGGCGCCTTCGGGCAAGCGCATCCTGCTGCTCGAACGCGGAAATTGGCTCCGCCGCGAACCGCAGAACTGGCTCGCCCAGGACGTGTTCGTCGACGGCCGCTACGTCTCGCCTGACACCTGGTACTACGCGGACCTGACGCCGTTCGCGCCGCAGGTGCATTACTACGTCGGCGGCGCGACCAAGCTGTATGGGGCCGCACTGTATCGCCTGCGGGAGGGGGACTTCGGCGAGCTCCAGCACCACGACGGAATCTCGCCGGCATGGCCGATCGCCTACGAGGACATGGAGCCTTACTACACCAAGGCCGAGCAGCTTTACCAGGTGCACGGTGCGCGCGGGGAGGATCCCACCGACCCGCCGGCGAGCGCCCCGTACCCGTTCCCCGCGGTCTCGCACGAGCCGCGGATCCAGCAGCTGTCCGACGACCTCGCCAAGGAGGGGCTGCACCCGTTCCACGCGCCGTGCGGGATCCTGCTCGACGAGAGCAACCCTCCCTACAGCAAGTGCGTTCGCTGTCAGAACTGCGACGGCTTCCCGTGCGTCGTGCACGCCAAATCGGACGCCGAGGTCATCTCGGTACGCCCCGCGCTCGAGCACACGAACGTCGCGCTCCTGACCGGGGCCCAAGCGGTGCGGCTCGAGACCAATCCCGCGGGCACCGAAGTCACCGGCGTGGTCGTCAACGTCAACGGCCAAACCGAGACCTACCAGGGGAACATCGTGGTCGTCTCGTGCGGGGCCGCGAACAGCGCCAAGCTGCTGCTCGCGTCCGCGAACGACGCCCACCCGCACGGGCTCGCCAACGGCTCTGACCAGGTCGGGCGGAACTACATGTTCCACAACAGCCAGGCCGTGCTCGCGCTCTCAAAAGAAGAGAACCCGACGGTGTTCCAGAAGACGCTCGGGGTCAACGACTTCTACTTCTCAGGCGGCGATGATTTCGAGTTCCCGCTCGGCAACATTCAAATGGTCGGGAAGTCCCAGGCGCCGATGTTCCACGGCGAGAAACCCGGTGAGACGAGATTCGCTCCCAACTGGTCGCTCGAACAGGTAGCGCTTCACGCCGTCGACTTCTGGCTCTCCACCGAAGACCTGCCGTCACCCGAGAACCGGGTCACGCTCGCGCGCGACGGCAACATCGTGATCGATTACAAGGCAAGCAACGACGAGGCAAAAGAGCGCCTGTTCGGAAAGCTCAAGGACATGCTCGCGAACCTTGGCATGCACCACGACCACCTGCTGCCGCATCACGCCTACCTCAAGAACGAGATCCCGGTGGCGGGCTGCGCCCACCAGGCCGGCACGTGCCGATTCGGCGCCGACCCAGACACGAGTGTCCTGAACCCCGACTGTCGCGCCCATGAGGTCGACAACCTGTACGTCGTCGATACCAGCTTCTTCCCGAGCATCGGCGCGGTCAACCCGGCGCTGACCGCGATGGCGAACGCGGTACGGGTCGGCGACCACCTGCTCGAGCGTCTCAGCGCGCACCAGCCGCAACCGGAGCCCGCCCATGCCTGATGACCAGTACAAACACCGTGTCGTGATCGTGGGCGGTGGGTTCGCCGGCTTGGGCTGCGCGCAGAAGCTCGCCGACCACGACGACGTCCACGTCACGCTGATCGACCGCAACAACTACCACCAGTTCCAGCCGCTGCTCTACCAGGTCGCGACCTCCCAGCTCGCGGGCACGGACATCGCGCATTCGCTGCGCGGGGTATTCGCCGACCAGGAGAACGTCGACGTGCACCTCGCCGAGATCACCCGCGTCGACACCTCAAACCGAACCGTGACCAGTGAGAGCGGGGAGACATGGAGCGGCGATGTGCTGGTGCTCGCCGTCGGGTCGCAGCCGAACTTCTTTGGCACCAAGGGCGCCCCGGAGCACTCGTTTCCGCTCTACTCGCTCGACAACGCGACCCGGTTGCGCTCGCGCATCCTCGGGCTGTTCGAGCAAGTCGACGACGATCCATCGCTGGTCGACCGTGGCGCGCTCAACATCGTCGTGGTCGGCGGCGGCCCGACCGGTGTCGAGGTCGCCGGCGCGCTCGGCGACATGATCAAGGTCACCCTCCCCAGCGAGTACCGCAACCTCGACCCCACCAAAGCGCGCATCTGCCTGCTCGACTTCGGCGACGCGCTGCTCAAGCCGTTCTCGGACAGCGCCCACGGCTACGTCGCCAAGGTCCTCGAGGAGAAGGGCGTCGAGATTCACCTCGGGACCGGCGTAAAGGAAGTCGGGACGGGGCATGCCTTGTTCTCCGATGGCACCGTCCTCCCGACCCGCTGCGTGGTCTGGGGCGGCGGCATCAAGGCGGCGGCGGTCGCCGCCGACTGCGGCCTCGCCCAGGGGCGGGGCGGACGCGTCGACGTCCAGCCTGACCTGACCCTGGCCGGCAGCCCGGGCGTCTACTTCGTCGGCGACGTCGCCAACATCCCCGGCCCCGGGGACGAGCTGCTCCCACAGCTCGGATCCGTCGCGCTCCAGAGCGGCGCGTGTGCAGCGGACAACATCATCGCGGGGTTCGAAGGCAAGAAGCCGAAAGACTTCCGTTACCACGACAAGGGGATCATGGCGATGATCGGCCGCGGCGCTGCGATCGCCGAGGTCGGCAAGCACCACCACGAGATCCACGGTGAAATGGCCCACATGGCCTGGCTCGGCGTCCACGCCAGCCTGATGACCGGCACGCGGGCCAAGATCGAGGCGTTCGTCGACTGGGCCTGGGACGGCTTCACGAAGACCGGCGGCCCCCACGTGCTGGACCGGGGAGACGCCGCGGACATCGACTGGGACGACGACCCCACGGTCACGACATCGGGAGCGGCCCCCGTCACCCCGGTTGGCGGCTGATCCTCGGAGCCGCCTCGGTATGACAAACGACCTGGCCCGGTGGCAGTTCGCCACCACGACGATCTATCACTTCTTCTTCGTGCCGGTGACGATCGGGTTGGCGTTCCTGGTCGCGGTCCTCCAGACCGTCTGGTACCGCACCGACAATCCCGATTACAAGCGGATGACCCGCTTCTTCGGGACGCTGCTGCTGATCAACGTCGCGATCGGCGTCGTCACCGGCCTGGTCCAGGAGTTTCAGTTCGGGATGAACTGGTCGACCTATTCGCGATACGTCGGCGGGGTGTTCGGGGCGCCGCTGGCGATGGAGGGGATCCTCGCGTTCTTCCTCGAGTCGACGTTCCTGGGGCTGTGGCTGTTCGGGTGGGATCGCCTGCCCAAGCGCGTGCACCTGGCGTGCATCTGGGCGGTTTCTGCCGGGACGATGCTCTCGGCGATGTTCATCCTTATCGCCAACTCGTGGATGCAGCACCCGGTCGGCTACAAGATCAATAGCCAGGGGCAGGCCGTGCTGAGCAACATGTGGGCGCTGCTCGTCAACCCGACATTCGTGTGGGGTTACGCGCATGTGCTGCTCGCGTCGCTGGTGACCGGCTGCCTGGTGATGCTCGCGGTCTCCGCGTGGTACCTGCGCAAGGGCCAGCACGTCGACTCCTTCCACCGAACGGCGAAGGTGGCGCTGATCGTGCTGATCCCGACGATCATCATCCAGCTGTCAGTCGGCAACCAGCTCGGGGTAATCGAGACCCGCTACCAGCCGGCGAAGATCGCGGCCGCCGAGGCGCTGTGGAACAACTGCAAGCCGTGCTCGTTCTCGGCGGCACAGATCGGGGGCTACAGCAGCAGCGACGAGACGACGACGAAGATCATCCTCATCCCGCATCTGCTGTCGGTGCTGGCTACTGGTACCTGGAGCGGTCCAGTCAAAGGGCTCAACCAGATTCAGGCTCAAGATCAGAAGAAGTACGGGCCCGGCAACTACATACCGAACGTCGCAATCCAGTACTGGTCGATGCGGACCATGGCCGGCCTCGGGACACTCGTGTTGCTGTTCGCCTTGTGGGGCGGTTATCTGCTGCAGCGGGACAGGCTGCGCCGCTCCCGATTGTTCCTGACGGTCTCGGTGTGGGCAGTGATCAGTCCATTCTTGATGAACACCGCGGGCTGGCTCTTGACCGAGTCGGGCCGGCAGCCGTGGATCGTGCAGGGCCTCCAGAAGACGGTCAACGCGAACTCGCCGTCGGTCAGCGCCACCGACATCTGGATCAGCCTGACCGTGTTCGTCCTGTCCTACATCGTGCTCGGCGCCGCCGACCTGGTGTTGATGTTGCGCTACTCGCGCCACGGCCTGGCCCACGCCGACGCCGAGGCGGCCGAGCCGACCGGAGGACCGGGTGCCCCCGCCCCCGCGCTGACCTACTGAGCGTCTGATGCAGCTTCACACGATCTGGTTCGTCATCATCGCGATCCTCTGGGTCGGGTTCTTCGTGCTCGAGGGGTTCGATTTCGGCGTCGGCGCGCTGCACCGATTCATCGACAAAACCGAGACCGGGCGGCGCGTCGTGATCAACACGATCGGCCCCTGGTGGGACGGCAATGAGGTGTGGCTGATCGTCGCCGGCGCGTCGATGTTCGCGGCGTTCCCGGGCTGGTACGCGACGATGTTCTCCGCGCTCTACCTGGCGCTCGTCGTGCTGCTGGTGGCGCTGTTCGCGCGCGGAGTCTCGTTCGAGTACCGGGGAAAGCGCGACAGCGAGCGCTGGCGCAACGGCTGGAGCTGGGCGCTGACGATCGGCAGCATCGTGATCCCCCTGATCCTCGGAGTCGCACTCGGTGACCTCCTCCACGGCCTCCCGATCAACTCCCAGCACAACTTCACGGGGAACTTCTTCAGCCTGCTCACCGGATACGGGCTGATGACCGGGGTGACGCTGCTCGTGCTGTCGCTCCTGCACGGCGCGACATTCCTCGCCCTGCGCACCACCGGCGAGATCCGTCATCGCGCCCACGCCGCAGCGCGGTCGATCGGAGTCGTCGCGATCCTCGTCAACCTCGCCTGGGTCGTATGGACGCTGGTCGTGATCGGCGGCGGCACCGTGCCCGAGCCGACCCAGATCTTCGGGGTGCTCGCGGTGATCATCGCCCAGCGGCTCGCAACCGCCGAAAACGACGGCTGGGCGTTCGTCGCCTCGGGGTTTGGGATCGCCGCCGTGGTCGGCCAGCTGTTCATCGCCCTGTACCCGAACGTAATGGTCTCCAGCACCAATCATGCCTACAACCTGACCGTGAGCAACTCAGCCGCCGGCCACTACGGCCTGATCGTCATGACCATCACCGCGGTGCTGTTCTTCCCGATCGTGCTGCTCTACCAGGGCTGGTCGTTCCACGTGTTCCGCCGGCGAGTGAGTGCGCCCCCGACCTCGTCGGTCTAGGGGCTGAGCGGTGCGCGCTCTGGACCCGCGCCTGCTGGCCCGCACGAAGTCCGTGCGGCCCCTGCTGGTCGTCGACTGCGCGCTCGGGATCGGCACCGCGCTGGCGGTGCTGCTCGGAGCGACCATGCTCGCGCGGATCGCCGCGCGAGCATTTCACGGTGCGCCGCTGCGCGACCTCTGGGCTGAGTTCGCCCTGCTCGTACTCGCATTCGCGGTGCGGGGAGCGTGCGCCTGGGCGATGGAGGTTGCGGGACGTCGGGCGGCCTGGAGCGTCCTCTCGGAGCTTCGCCTGGCCCTGGTCGAGCGCCGACTGCGGGCAAATCCGACCTCGGTCGACGGCGCCGGCGGCGCCGAGATCACGGCCGTCTCGGTGCAGGGAGTGGAGGCGCTCGAGGGCTACTTCGCGCGCTACCTGCCGCAGGTCGTACTCGCGTCGATCGTCCCGTTGCTGGTGATTGCCTGGGTCGCCTTTCTGGACCTCGAGGCGGCGGTGATCATGCTGCTGACGCTGCCACTCGTGCCGCTGTTCATGTGGCTGATCGGTACGTACACCGCTGACCTGACCCGGGAGCGGTGGCAGGCGTTGCGAGCGCTGTCGAATCACTTCCTCGACGTCGTACGGGGCCTCCCGACGCTGCGGGCATTCGGCCGGGCTCGCGACGAGGCGGCGATCGTCGGCGAGGTGAGCGACCGGTACCGCCGGGCGACCATGGAGACGCTCCGGATCAGCTTCCTGTCGGGCTCAGTGCTCGAGCTGGCGGCGACGATCGGGGTTGCCATCGTCGCGGTGACGGCGGGCGTCCGGCTCGTCGACGGCAGCCTCGGCCTGCAGGCGGGGCTCGCGGTGATCGTGCTCGCGCCCGAGCTGTATCTGCCGTTCCGCCGACTCGGCGCCGAATACCACGCCAGTGCCGACGGGCTGGCGGTGGCGGACCGGCTGTTCGGGCTGCTCGACGCGCCGGCGGCGGCCGGCGTCGGCGGCGCACTCCCGGCGCCCAGCCCCGCGTTGGCCCGGGTGGCGCTCGAACGGGTGTCGTTTTCGTATCCGTCCCGTGGGGGTCCGGTGCTCGACGAGTTCAGCCTGGAGCTCTGGCCCGGCGAGGCGGTGGCATTGGTCGGCGAGAGCGGCGCCGGCAAGACCACAGTCGCGGCGCTGCTGCTCGGGCTGCTGTCGCCGACCAGCGGGCGCATCACCGTTGGGGACGCGGACCTGTCGAAGTGCGAGCTCGACGCATGGAGGCGGCTCGTCGCGTGGGTGCCTCAGCATCCGACGCTGTTCCGGGGCACGGTTGCGGACAACATCCGGCTTGGCGACCCTGACGCCTCCGACGAATCGGTGGTGCAGGCCGCGCGGCTCGCAGGCGCCGACGAGTTCATCGGGACGCTCCCGAACGAGTACGCCACGCTGGTCGGCGATGGCGGGCGATCACTCTCGCCTGGCGAACGACGGCGGATCGGGCTGGCGCGAGCCTTCGTGCGAGACGCGCCGCTCGTGATCCTCGACGAGCCGACCGCCGATCTCGATCCGGACAACGTGGCGATCGTCGCCGACGCGGTGCGGCGCCTGCGGGCCGGGCGGACGATGCTCGTGATCGCGCACCGGCTCGAGGTCGTCCGCAATGCCGATCGGGTCGTTCGCCTGGTCGACGGGATGGCAGTGCCGGCGGATGTCAGGACGGCCGCGTGAACGGCGGCACGCTCCGCGCGCTGCTGAGGCTCGTGCCCGTCCCGCGGCGGCGGCTGGCCGGGGCCGCGGTGCTCGGGGCGCTGACGGTCGTGTTCGGCGTCGGGTTGATGGCGACGGCGGGCTATCTGATCTCGCGCGCAGCCGAGCGGCCAGAGATCCTGTCGCTGATGGTGGCGATCGTCGCCGTCCAGTTCTTCGGCATCGGCCGCCCCGTGTTGCGCTACCTCGAGCGGCTCGCCTCCCACGACATGACGCTGCGCGTGCTCGGCGGGCTGCGGACGCGCTTCTTCGAGCGGATCGAGCCGCTGGCGCCCGCGGAGCTCGAGGGCTATCGCAAGGGGGACCTGCTCTCGCGGATGGTCGCGGACGTCGACGCGCTCCAGAACCTGTACCTGCGCGGTCTCGAGCCACCACTCGTCGCGCTCCTGGCCGGCGCCGTCTCGGTCCTTGCCGCGGCCGCGTTCCTGCCCGCTGCCGGCCTCGTCCTCGCCGGCGGCCTGCTCACGGCCGGCGTCGCGGTGCCCGCGCTGGTGGGGGCCCTCGGGGCGCGGGCGGGCCGCCGTCAGGCGTCGGCGCGCGGCGAGCTCTCAGCCGAGCTCATCGAGCTATTGCGTGGCGCGCCCGAGCTAGTCGCGTTCGGCGCCGAGGCACCGGCGGTTGAGCGGGTGCGCGTCGCCGACCGGGCGCTGGTCAAGCTGGCCCGACGCGACGCGCTCGCCGCCGGTGTTGCCGATGGACTCGCGCTCGTGGTGACCGGCTTGACCGTCGCCGGCGTGCTCGCCGTCGCCGTCACCGCGTCGGGCGACGGCGACTTGAACCGGGTGCTGATCGCGATGTTGGCTCTGCTCGCACTCGCCGCGTTCGAGGCCGTTACGCCGCTCGGCGCGGCCGCCCGCGAGCTGTCGGCGACCCTCGCCGCCGGCCGGCGGGTGCTCGAGCTCACCGATCACACCGCGGCCGTCCAGGATCCAGCGCGCCCCGTCTCGGCGCCCAGGTGGCCGTTCCCGGTCGCGCTCGAAGGCGTGACGGCGCGGTATCCGCGTGAGGGGCGCCCCGCGCTCGACGACGTCAGCCTCCGGCTCGAGCCGGGCGAGCGGGTCGCGCTGCTCGGCCCGAGCGGCGCCGGCAAGACCACCGTCGCGAACCTGTTGCTGCGCTTCCTCGATCCCGAGCGCGGACGCGTGACCTTGGCGGGACGGAATGTTCGCGAGTACCGCCAGGACGACGTCCGTCGCCTGGTCTCGGTCGCCGGCCAGGAGTCGCATCTGTTCTCGGCGTCGATCCGCGACAACGTACGACTCCCGCGCCCGGACGCGACCGATGACGAGGTCGCGGATGCACTCCGCCGCGCACGGATTTGGGACTGGATCTGCCGCCTCCCCGACGGGCTCGACACGTTCGTGGGCGAGGAGGGGCGCGAGCTCTCGGGAGGCCAGAGGCAACGAATCGTCCTGGCGCGGGCGCTGGTCGCCGGCGCGCCGGTGTTGGTGCTCGACGAGCCAACCGCCCACCTCGATCCGCAGACGGCGAGTGAACTGGTCGACGACGTGTTCTCGGCCGCCGGCGACCGCACCGTGCTCCTGATCACGCACCGAACCGAGGGGCTCGACCTAGTCGACCGGGTGGTGACACTGTGACGACAGTAGCTGCCGGCAGACCCGGCGCCGCGATCGCGCACCCTCCAGCGGGGTACCGCTACGGCGTGGTGCTCGCGATCGTCCTTGTCACGGTCGTGTTCGAGGTGCTGGCCCCCGACGCCGACTGGGCCCGCGCGGTCGCCATCGCGTTGGTGGGCAGCGCGCTCACGGTGGCCGTCGCCACCTCGCGGGCGCGCGCCCAGGTACGCCGCGCCCGCACGTTCGTCGTCGGTGGCATCGCGTTCGTGGTCGTCGTCGGCATAGCCACCGGGCTCGTGAATACCTGGGGGGCGTTCCTGGTGGGGACGCTGGTGGTCGCGTTCATCCCGATCGCCCTCGGCGGGGGGCTGCTCCGGCTGATCCGCGACGAGGGCGTCACGATCCAGGCTGTCGCGGGGGCACTGGCGGTCTATCTGTTGGTCGGCCTGCTGTTCGCATCGGCAATCGCGTTCGTCTCCGCGGTTCAGAGCGGGTTCTTCGCTGGATCGGGGCATGTCACAAACGGGGACCGCGTGTACTACTCGTTCACCGTGTTGACGACGACCGGCTTCGGCGACTACACCACGGCCACGCCCGTCGGTCACGCCCTTGCCGTGCTCGAAATGCTGATCGGTCAGATCTACCTGGTCACCGTCATCGGAATCCTCATTGGCAACTTCGCAGGAAGGAGAAGAACATGAACGCTCGCTGGCCTGTCCGAAGCGTGCTGGCGGGAACCGCCGGCACCGCCGCCCTGTCGCTCGCCTACGTGGTCGAGCGAAAGCTCCGACCGCGCCACCATGGACAGCTTGACTACGACGACTCGCTCGTCCCCGGCAAGATCGTCGCGTCGATCATGCACCTGCCGCACGTGACGGCGCGTGAAGACCGTGACATTGGATGGACCCTACGCTGGAGCTACGGCTCGGCATTCGGCCTGTGGCACGGCATCCTGCGCCGCAAGGTTGGGGAGCCGTGGGCGACAGCAATCTTCGGCGGTACGCTGATGACCGCGACCTTCACGCTGTTCCCGCTGCTCGGACGCACTCCTCCGCCGTGGAAGTGGCCGCCCGACGTGATGGCCACCTGCCTGGGCACTCACGCCGCCTACATCGGCGCAGTCGCCGCCGTGGACGACCGGGTCCGCCGTTTGGGATTCTGAGCCGTGCTCCAACTGCGGGTGTTCGGGACGCCGCCCGCAATGGCAGAGGTCGCGGACTGCCTGCAGCGGATACCGGGCTCCAGACACGTGATCCAGCTGGGAAACGGAGAGCTCGGTGGCGCGCTGGTGAGCGCCGACCTCGTCGACGACGCGGTGGACCGGGCGCTCGAGCAGGTCAAGCGACTGGGCGTCCCGGCTGAGGACGTCGTGCTGGTGCGACTCGAGTCGATCGGCGCCTCGGTCGCCCAGCGCCCGCTGGCGAGCGTCGTCTGGTCCGACCTGCTGAGCCAGGCGGGGGCGAATGCTCGCCCGTTCCCGCGCTACCTCGTGTTCATGGCCGCAGCGGGGATCATCGCCGCCTTCGGGGTGATCTATCAGAACGTGACCCTGGTCGTGGGCGCGATGGCGATCAGTCCCGACACGCTCCCGATCACGGCCGCCGCCACCGCGCTCGTGTTGCTCCGGTGGCGCCTGGCGGGGCGCGCGGTGGTCGCGCTCGTCCTCGGGCTGGCCGTCGTCTGCGCCGTCGGCGGAGTGATGACTGGAGCCTTGAACGCCTTGGATCTACTCCCCAAGGGCAACCAGATCAACAGCAGCTTCCTGGCCGGTCTCTCGACGGTCAACATCTCGACGCCGATCGTCGCCTTCGCCGCCGGCGTGGTCGGCATGCTCGCGTTCGAGACGCGGGCCAGCTCAGCCGTCGGAGTAGCGATCTCGGTGACCACGATCCCGGCATCGGCCTATCTGGGTGTGGCGGCCGGCGTCGGGGAGATCGATAAAGCGTGGGGCGCGCTGCTGGTGCTCGCCATCAACGTGTCGATGCTGCTGCTCGCCGGCTGTCTCACGCTCCTTGTCCAGCGTGCGCTTGGCCGGACCGCAATCACCTGATCGGGGTGATGCCCGCCCGGAGCGAGACGGTAGCGTCCGGCCCACAATGCCCGTCGCAGTCCACATATGCCCCGACCACATGTCGAAGGACGAGTACAAGCGGGTGATCGGAGACCTCGAGAAGGACGGTGTCCACGAGCCCGAAGGCCGCCTCTCCCACGCGGCCTACGGTGAGGACGACGACGTGAAGATGTTCGAGGTGTGGCGCTCGCAGGAGGATTTCGACGCGCACAGCGACAAGCTGTTCGCCACACTCCAGGGCGCCGGCGTGAACGTTGACCGCGTCGACGTTCACCCGCTCCACTCCGACCACCCGGACTGAGCCCGCCCCGGAGCGATCACCCGGAAGGGGTGACGACTCGCCCACGGGCCGCTGCGAGCATCGCTGGTGTGAGCGCCACGACCGCCGCCGCCACCGCGCCGCCTGCGGAACTGACCGCCGAGGAGGCGGCCGCGACGATGAGGAGCAAGCGGTTCGTCGTCCTGCTCGTGATCGTCGCGATCGTCGGGGTAATCGTCTCGCTGGCGACGTGGTGCTTTCTCGAGCTGATCTATCAGCTCCAGCGCGAGCTCTGGACGCATCTGCCGCACGCGCTCGGCTACAACAACGGCCCCCCGCTGTGGTGGGGGCTTCCCGTGCTGGCGGTGGCCGGTCTGCTCGTGGCGCTGGCGATCACCCGGCTCCCGGGTGAAGGCGGACACCTGCCGGCCAGGGGCCTGGCCGTCGGCGGCAAGCCAGTGAGCCCGATCGACCTGCCCGGGGTGGTCCTCGCGGGGCTTGCCGCGATCAGCTCGGGGCTCGTTATCGGTCCAGAGGCCCCGTTGATTGCGATCGGCGCGGGCGTGGCGTTGCTCTGCATCAAACTGGCGCGAAGGCAGACGCCGCCGCAGGTGCTCGTCCTCGTTGCCGCCGCCGGCAGCTTCGCGGCGCTGTCGTTCATCTTCGACTCGCCGCTGATCGCGGCCGTGATCCTGATCGAGGCGACCGGGATCGGCGGGCCGCGGCTGCCCCTGCTGCTGCTTCCGGGACTCCTCGCCGCGGGTATCGGCACGCTCGTCTCGATCGGGATGGGGTCGTTCACGGGTCTGAGCAGCAGCGCCTACGCGCTCGGTCCTCTCGCCCTCCCCCACTTCGCTCACCCGACCGTCGGTCAATTCGGGTGGACGATCGCGATGGCGATCGCGATCGCGGTCGTGACCAGAGCGATCATGCTCGGCGGACTGAGCACGTACGGCGTCGTGGCTCGGCGCCTGCTGCTTTTCCTGCCGTTGGTCGGCCTGATCATCGCGGGCCTCGCGATCGCCTTTCACGGCGCGACGGGCAAGAACGTCAACGAGGTCCTGTTCTCAGGCCAGGACGCACTTCCCGGGCTCATCGCCCAGGCCGGAACATGGTCGGTCGGCGCGCTCCTGTTGCTGATCTTGATCAAGGGCATCGCCTATAGCCTGTCGCTCGGCAGCTTCCGCGGCGGCCCGACATTCCCGGCGATATTTCTGGGAGCCGCCGCGGGAGTCGCGGCGTCGCACCTCCCCGGCTTCGCACTGGAACCGGCGGTCGGAGTCGGGATCGGCGCCGGCACCGTGGCGGTACTCCGGCTACCGCTGTCGGCCGTCGTGCTTGCCACGTTGCTGACTGTCAAGTCCGGGACCGGCGACGAGCCGCTGATCATCGTCGGTGTCGTCGTCGCGTACCTGGTCACGCTGCTGCTCTCGCCCAAGCCGTCCGGGTCCGCCCCGACGGCCTCCCCGGAGCAGACCGCCAAACCGGCTCGTCCCGCGACGGCCGCCCCGGCCGGGCCTCCCGTCTAGTGGTCGACTCCGAGGACGTCAGCAGACAGCAGTTCGACGCGCTGTTCAGAGACGTCAGCAATTGGGGGAAGTGGGGCGAGGACGACGAGCGCGGCGCGCTCCACCTCCTCACCCGCGCGCTCGTTGCCGCTGCTGCCAGGCTCGTGTCCGACGGCGTTACGGTCACGCTCAGCCTGCCACTCAACACCCACGCCGGGGCACATAATCCGAAGCCCGCCGATCACCACATGACGGCGCTCGGGTCCGAGGCCCCCGATACCGACTCCGTTCACTTCAGCAAGGACTACGTCGGGGCCGACTACCACAACGACGGTCACACTCACATAGACGCGCTGTGCCACGTCGCCTACGAGGGCAAGCTCTACAACGGCAGGGCCGAGGGTTCGGTCACCGCGCATGGAGCGCCGGTCAACTCGATCGAGACGCTGAAGAACGGCCTGGTCGGGCGTGGCGTGTTACTCGACGTGCCGCGCGTACGCGGGGTGCCGTGGCTCGAGCCCGGCGAGCACATCTTCCGGGCGGACCTCGAGGCCGCCGAACTGACACAGGAGGTCAGCGTTCAGGAAGGTGACATCCTCCTTATTCGCACGGGGCACACGCAGCGCCTCGCCGAGCTGGGGCCGTGGAACACGGCGGAGGCAAAGGCGGGGTTGCACCCCACGGCGATGTCGTTCGTCGCTGAGCGGGGAGTCGCCGCGCTCGGTTCGGATGGCAACAGCGACACTGCGCCCAGCAGCACCGAAGGCGTCGACTTCCCGATTCATGTGCTCGCGATCGCGGCGATGGGAATGCACCTGCTCGACTACCTGCAATTCGAGGATCTCCGGTCGGCATGTGAGAGCCGCCGGCGCTGGGCGTTCCTGTTCGTGGCGTCGCCGCTGCTGATCGTCGGCGGCACCGGCTCGCCGGTGAACCCGATCGCGGTCTTCTGAAACAAACCGCGGCCGCCCGCGCGATCGGCCGGCGGCCGATCGCGCGGGCGGTCGGCCGGCGGCCGCGGCAGCGATGCCCCTTAGACAATCAGCCGACTTGCTCGGCGGTCGGCGGCGTGAGCGCCTCCTGCAGCTTCTTGGTGTCCTCGTCGGACAGCGACGTCCGGATCACGGTCCCGCCGTACTGCTCGAGCGCGGCGATCGCCTTATCGGGCGTGGCCTGCTCTATGACCATGAACAACGCGGAGGTACCCGGCTTCAGGTAATCGCGAACCTGCTGCTGGAACGCCTTGTCGATCCCCTTCTCGCCGAAGTGGCCGAACAGTGCACCCATCCCGGCGCCGAGCGCGAGCCCGAAGACCGGAATGAAGAACAACAGGCCGAACAGGAGGCCCCAGAAGCCTCCCCACGCTGCGCCACCGCCGGCGGACGCGCCGCTGTGCGAGGTCTGGACGTGGTACTTGCCCTCGAGGTCGCGAGAGATCGATGCGACCTCATCGGCCTGGATGATGAGCTCCGACTCGAGCTGGTAAACCGTCTGCCTGGCCTGCTCAGCGGTCGTCTGATCGGGATAGCCGATCGCAACGAGCGTTGCCATTACCGATGTCTCCTTTCCGCACCGGGAATCAGACGCGCGACGCGCGTCCTCACCCCAGCATCCGGGAGCGACCGCATCCGGTCATCACCCGAAACGGATGAGCGCAAGGCTCAGCGCGGCAGGGCCGGCGGCGGTTGGCGGGAAGCCTCGCGGATCGCGCGTTTCTTCGCGCGGCTGACGTCGGCGATCGACGGCCCCGGCGCCTCCACCACCGCCGTGTGCGCGAGCCAGTCCTGAAAGCCGCGTCGCCGGCTGTCGAACAGGATCGGCACGAACCCGGCGAACAGCGGCAGCGCCGCCAGCACCACGCCGACACAGCGCACCACCGCCCACCGCGGCTTGACGCGCGCTCCGCCGGCGCTCACCACGCGGATCTGCATCACGCGGGCACCGGGCGTCTGGCCGGTCGTGGACCAGAAGATCTCGAAGTACAGGATCGAGCCGAGGACGAACGCCACCGCACCGATCACGGCCAGGATCGTCTTCAGCTCGTGCGGTATGTGGAGCACCGACAGGATCAGGGCGGCGCCCACGCCCACGACGACGTCCACGACCGTGATCAGGGCCGCGTCAACCACAAAGGAGACCACTCGGGTGGCGAGACCGACGTAGCGAAGATCCGGAGCGTGCGCGGTCCCGCTGGGCGCCGCGCCCGCAGGCGCCGCCGGCAGTCCGCTCATCAGGTGCTCGCGTCAGGTTCCGCCGGGAGGGCTCTTGCCTGCCGGCCGATCAGCCGCCGAGCGGCGCGCTCCATCCAGTCGTCGGCCTTGCGAGAACGGTCCCGGACCTGGTCCCCGACCTGATCGGCAAAGCCAAGGCCTTGTTGGGAGATCGCGGCGGTCACCGCGGGGCTTCCGGCGATCTCGTCGATGAGATTCCAGAGGCCCTCGCTGGTCAGCAGCCGGTCGAAGAACCGGTCGAGCGTGCCGCTGTCGACGAGGCCGGCGAGGAACCGGTCGATCAGCCCGCTGTCGAACAGACTGTCGATCAGCTGGGCCACGCCGTCGCTCTCGAGCGCCTGCTTCAGCGCCGCCTGGATGTGCGCGCTGTTGACCGCCACGACCACGACCCGTTCGAGTTCGTCGCTTTCGAGAACGCGATTCACGACTCGCCGCTCGAGGCTGACGCCCACATCCGCCGCGGCCTCCACGACGCCCGCGATCGGCCTCAGCGTGGCCGTTGCAGCGCGGGTGCCGAGGCCCACGAGCGGCCCGAGGGGGCCCAGCCTGAAGGTTCCTCTCCGGTCAGCGGACATCGTAAGCCGGGACGATATTCGACCACGCAGTCCTCGCGGGCATCACCCAAATCAGGCGATGCCTCCGTGGCGCGGTGCCGGGACGATGATGGTCGATGAGACGAGAGGTTGAGGTGTCCGATGGCGGCTGACGAGAGTGATGGCCTCGAGAGCACATCTGAGGCCGGCTCTGCCCCGACCGAGCCTCAGGACCCGTTAGCGGCGCCTCCCACCGGTTTGGCGCCGGACCCGGCGACGGCGAAGATCTCGCGCCGGCGGCTGATCGGGGTGGACGTGCTGATCGGCGTGACCACGGTGCTGCTCGTGGTTGCCATCTTCGCCACCTGGGCCAATCGCCTCCTGTTCAGCCCCGACAACTGGTCGAAGACGAGCACTCAGCTGCTCCAGGACTCGAACGTCCGCTCCACCACGGCCAACTATCTGGTCGATCAGCTCTATGCCAACGTCGACGTAACCGGGCTGATCAAGCAGGGCCTGCCGACCCAGCTGCAAGGGCTGGCCGCTCCCGCCGCCGGCGCGCTGCGCAACGCCGCCGTCCAGGGCGCCGAGCTCGCACTCAGCCGGCCGCGAGTCCAGCAGCTGTGGGCGCAGGCCAACCGCGCGGCGGACCAGACGTTCATCGACATCGTCAATGGTCGCAAGGGCACGGTCGCGGTCAACCAAGGGGTGGTGTCCCTCGACCTCGCCTCGATCCTCAACAACATCGCGGCACGTCTCGGCCTGCCGTCGGACATCGCCTCAAAGCTCCCGCCGAGCGTCGCCACCCTGGTCATCTTCAAGTCCAACCAGCTCAAGTACGTCCAGAACGGCGGCAAGGCGATCAAGAGCCTTGCGTTTTGGCTGTTGGTGATCGTGCCCCTGCTTTACATACTCGCGCTGTTCCTCGCAAAGGGTCATCGCCGGCGCACGCTGATGACGATCGGCTTTGCCGGAATCCTCGCCGGGGTGCTCGTCATCCTGGGCCGCTCGATCCTCCAGGGCCAGGTCGTGAACTCGCTCACCAGCGACGCGTCGCTGCAGGTGACGATCAGGCACGTCTACAACATCGCCACAGCGATCCTGAAAGACGTGGCCGGGGCGGTTGTGTTCATCGGGATCGTGCTGGTCGCCGCCGCGTGGTTCGCCGGGCCGGCCCGCCCCGCGTACGCCACGCGGCACGCGATCTCTCCGTTCCTGCGCGAACAGGCCGTCGCAACCTACGGGATCGTGCTCGGGATCTTGGTCCTCCTGTTCATCTGGAACCCGATCCCCGCCACCGGCAAGCCTCTCGGAATTCTCGTGTTCACGGTGCTCGCGCTGCTCGGAACGTACATCCTGATCGGGCAAACCGCCCGCGAATTCCCCGATGCTCCCTCGGGCGCCGCCACGCAGGCGATCCGCGCCCGCATGGCGAGCGCACGTTCGAGACGTCAACAGCCGGGCAACCCGCACACGCCGAACGCTCCCTCCACATCGGAACAGCTGTCGCAGCTCGCCGACCTGCGCGACCGCGGCGCGATCAGCCCTGACGAGTACCAGGCCGCGAAGGAGAAGCTCCTCAATGGCTGACCACCGCAGGACCTCCGCCACGGTTGCGGCGCTCGTGCTCTGCGCCGGCGCGATCGCCGCCTGCGGCGGCAGCAGCAAGCCGTCGTACTGCTCCTCGGTAAGCAACCTGAAGAGCTCGATCAAGGCGCTCCCGAGCACGAACATCGTCCAGACGGGGCTCAGCGGCCTCGAGTCCGCCGTGGCAAAGGTGCAGAGCGACGCTCAGACCGCGATCAACGATGCCAAGTCCGACTTCCCGACCGAGACGAGCGCTCTGAAGAGCTCGACCGCAACCCTGTCGGCGTCGGCCAAGCAAGCCGCGAGCTCGCCCAGCGTCACGACGATCGCTCAGCTACCCAGTCAGATCTCGGCGGTCGTGACCGCCGTCAACAATTTCCAGAGCGCGACGAAGTCCAAGTGCAGCTGATCGTCAGAGACCGGCCTGGGCTACGATCCTGCCGGACTTGACGGCCTCCGACAGGGCGGCGTAGTCGGCGTCGTTCTGGTCCGCGTACGCCTTGGAGAAGTCGAGAATCGCTCGATCGAACACGTTGCCGTTGCCGAGGTACGCCGCGATCGCGATGCGGTCGCCGCTGCGGGCGTGCGCTCGCGCCAGCGTCCACCCGCACAGCCGGCCGTAGGCGGCCATCCCCGACGGGACCATCTGCTCGATCTCCGCCGAGCCCTTCCAGTCCTTGAGCTGGCGGCCGTAGAAGTCGCGCGCGACTCCGTCCAGTCCCGCCTTGATGTGGATCCAGCCGAGAAAGATGTCGCTGGCCGCCTGCATCATGCGCTGTCCCACGACGACCCGTTGACCATGGTTCTTGTACACGCTTCTGCCGACGTGCTCCTCGAGCACCGATTCCTCGGCCTCCTTCAGCTGCAGGAACAGCGGATCGCCGCCGTCACGACCGAAGAACAACGCGATCCACGCCCGCGTCCCGACGCTGCCGACGCCGACGACCTTCCGCGCGAAATCCATCAGCTCGAACTCCTCGAGCAGCTTGCGCCGGTCATGCTCGAGAGACTGGCGATAGACGCGGATCAGCCCGTGCAGCCATTCGCGCGCCTGCTCCGCTTCGTCTCCGGGCAGGAGCACTCGCAGCGGCACGATCAAAGGCGACTGATCGACGATCTCGGCCTTTCCGTTGACCCGCTGCGTGAGCTTCGAGAACGCGGACATGCTGTCACGCGTGTGCGCCTTCGCGAGCGATGCCTCGGCCCGTTTGACCTGAGCGGCCTTGACCTGGGACCTGAACTGTTCCAGGACCGACTCGATCTCCATATGCGCATACCAGACCGCGAGGTTGCCCATCCCGGCGAAGGCGCGCATCGCCGTGCGGTACTCGTTGACCGTGTCGAGCACGATCTTGTCCTGGTCCTTGGCGCCAAATCCGTTGTCGCGCGCGGCGATGATCATGCTCGCCGCCAGGCGCTTGACGTCCCACTCCCACGGTCCGGGGAGAGTTTCGTCGAAGTCGTTGATGTCGAACACGAGCTGGCGCTCAGGCGAGGCGAACACCCCGAAGTTCGAAAGGTGAGCGTCGCCGCAAGCTTGCACGGTCAGGCCCGAGCGGGGCGTCCCCGCGAGGTCGTACGCCATGATCTTCGCGGCGCCGCGATAGAAGGTGAACGGCGAGACGAGCATCCGCCCGTAGCGGATCGGGACGAGCTCGGGCAGGCGCGTGCGCGCCTGGTCCTCGAGCAGAGTGACCGGATCGGCGCGATCGTGTGGCGCTTCGTATTCGGCGTGGCGAGATCGTGGCACCTCGGCGCGCGCGGCCTTGCCGCGCGCGATCCGCTCGTCGGCGGTGAGGTGAACGACAGTCTTCGCTCTGGTTGTACGCGTAGTTGTAGCCATGGTGTGAATCCTGCCAAAGCCGCCCGCACGGTCCATCATCCGATGCGGGTGAAATGCCGGGCCATCCTCCGTTAGGGGTGATGCTCGCGCCGGCGCCGGTGGAGATACTCGCGCGGTCGATGCCCGCCAACGATTCATACGGACAGGAACTGACCTGGAGCCCGGAGCGGCCTCGGTACAAGCTGGTCCACGTACTCGTCTCCTGGCTGGTGGCCGGTGTGTCGGTGTTCATCGCCGCGGCGATCGTCCCGCACGTCAGCGTGGGCAGCTTCTCCGACGCGCTGGCGGCCGCCGTGCTGATCGCGGCGCTGAACGCCGTGCTCCCTCCCGTGATCGCGGCCCTCCGCCTACCGTTCACGCTTGCGCTCGGCTTCGTGCTCGTCCTCGTGCTCGACGCGCTGATGCTGGTGCTCGCGTCTCACATCACCACGAGAACGATCCGAGTCGACTCGTTCGGCTGGGCGTTGGTCGCGTCGGTCGTGATCTCAGCATCGATGCTCGTCCTCGAGGTGATCTTCGGCGCCAACGACGACGACACCTACTCGCTGAGGGTGATCCGTCGGATCGCGCGCCGCCAGGGCGGGGCCGTGCGCACGGACACCCCCGGGATTCTGTTTTTGGAGATCGACGGGCTCGCCCGGCCGGTTCTGCAGCGGGCGATCCGCGACGGCAACGCGCCGCAGATGGCGAGCTGGCTCGAGCGCGGCACTCACCGCCTCGACGAATGGGAGCCCGACCTGAGCTCGCAGACGGGCGCGAGTCAGGCCGGGATCCTGCTCGGTTCAAACGAGGACATTCCGGCGTTCCGCTGGGTCGAAAAGACCACGGGAAAGGTGATGACGTGCTCCTCGCCCGACGACTGCGCCGAGATCGAGCGGCGGCTCGCGAGCGGCAACGGCCTGCTCACTCACGACGGCGCGAGCCGCGGCAACCTGTTCTCGGGCGAGGCCGACGCGATGATCTTGACCGTCAGCCGGATGGGCGCCGAGAAGAAGGCCAACCCCGGCTATCGCGCGTTCCTCGCCAACGGCTTCAACGTCACCCGGCTGCTGGTTCTGTTCTTCTGGGAGGCGCTCCTCGAGAAGCTGTCGGCCATCCGCCAGCGGCGACGCAAGGTCTGGCCGCGCGGCTACCGCGGCGGCCGGTATCCGTTCCTGCGCGCCGCGCTGTGCGTCGGCGTGCGCGACCTGATCGTGTTCGGCGTGCTCACCGACATGATGCGGGGACGGCCCGCCGTGTACGCGACGTTCTCAAGCTACGACGAGGTCGCCCACCACTCGGGGCTCGAGCGTCCCGACACGCTCGAGGCGCTGCGCAAGCTCGACGAGCAGTTCGGCCGGATCGAGCGCGCCCGCCGGTTCGCGCCGCGCCCCTACGAGATCGTCGTGCTGTCCGACCACGGACAGACGCAGGGGGCGACGTTCAAGCAGCGCAACGGCTACGACCTGCAGGAGTTCGTCGAGCGTTCGATAGCGACCGGCAAGGTCGCGCGCCTACAGACCGGCGACGAGAACGATGCCGCGGTCGGCCATGCGGTCGCCGAAGCCACCGGACGCGTCGCCGGCGACGGCGGCGGCGGGATCGGCGAGGACGACGTGATCGTGCTCGCGTCGGGCAATCTCGGGCTCATCTACCTGATGGACGAGCCCCGCCGCCTCTGCCTCGAGGAGATCGACGAGCGTCATCCGCGCCTGCTCGAGAGCCTGCGCCGGCACCCACACATCGGATTCCTGCTCGTGCGCTCACGCGAGCGCGGCGCGGTCGTGCTCGGCGCGGACGGAACCCGATACCTGGCCGACGACACCGTCGTCGGCGAGGATCCGCTGGCGGCTTTCCCGCCCGGCGCCGCGGCTCACCTGCGGCGGACCGACGGGTTCGAGCACGTCGCCGACGTCATGGTCAACAGCTTCTACGACGCCGACGTCGAGCAGGGCTGCGCGTTCGAGGAGCTGATCTCCTTCCACGGCGGGCTCGGCGGACCGCAGACGCAGCCGTTCATCCTCCATCCGGTGGCGCTGGCGATGCCGGCGAATCCGGTGGTCGGCGCCGCCGCGGTCCACGACCTCCTGCTCGGCTGGCGGCGATCGCTACAGGGCGAGCCGGCGGGCGAACCGGGTGGGCGTGGGAGACCGCCCGAGCAACCTCCCACGCTGCCGATGCGACGACCCGCCGGCTGACGGGCGGCGGCTGCAGCGCCGCTGCCGGTGCGACCACCCGTCAACTGACGGCGGGGGCGGCAGCGCGCTGCGTCCGGTGCGACGCCCCGTCAGCTGACGGGCGCCGGCGGCTGCAGCGCCTCTTGGAGCTTCTTGGTGTCCTCGTCGGACAGCGAGGTCCGGATCACGGTGCCGCCGTACTGCTGGAGCGCGGCGACAGCCTTGTCCTCCGTGACCTGCTCGATGATCAAGAACAGCGCGGACGTGCCTGGCTTCAAGTACTCGCGAACCTGCTCCTGGAACGCCTTGTCGATGCCTTGCTTGCCGAAGTGCCCGAACAGAGCGCCCATCCCGGCGCCCAGCGCAAGCCCGGCGAACGGGATGAAGAACAACAGGCCGAACAGGAAGCCCCAGAACCCGCCCCACCACGCCCCGCCGCCCGCCGAGGCGCCGCCGTGCGACGTCTGCACGTGGTACTTGCCCTCGAGGTCACGCGAGATCGCGGCGACCTGCTCGGCCTGGATGATCAGCTCCGATTCCAGTTCTCTGACGGTCGCCCTGGCCTGCTCGGCGGTTCCCTGATCCGGGTAACCGATCGCAACAAGCGTTGCCATATAGGTGCATCTCCTTTCGGATGAGTGATCCCGCCCCGGCCGTGTCGCGCGACCCCGGCCGGGCCAGACGCGACGTCCGCGCGCGAGCCAATCATCCGAGATCGTCGAACCACCGTCATCACCCGAAAAGGATGAGCAACGGGGCTCCCCGAGCCGGCCCTGGCCCGGGCTATTCGACCTCGCGCGGAACCACGCGGTCGACCTCGACCGCTTCCCCCTCGTGGTTGTCGAGATACACCACGTACACCCGCGGCGGCCCACCGAACCACGACGAGGTCTCGGCCTGGCCGACGAAGTCGGCGGCACGCTGCGACCCGCCTTCCTCCATGACCCAGACCGGCTGCCCTTTGCGGAACGGGGTGAAGCTCATCGGACAACCTCCCTCATCGCGTTCGTTCGGAGACCATCGCGTCTGTCACAGGCCCGGCGCCGGCTCGACCGGCCCGCCGTGCCACACGAACGCGGCCAGCGTCTGGACTGCCTGCCACGGCTTATCGGGCTCGAGCGCGGACGGGGAAGCACCCGGGTGGTGGGGCGCGATCCTGACGCGCAGCGCGCCCGGCCTAACGCGGAACCGCAATGGTGCGTCCAGGCGCATCGCCTCGCCGTCGATCCCCGCCGCCACCGATGATTCGGAAGCGATCTCGAACGTCGGAGTGATCCATTGCTCCATGCCGAGCTTCGCCCTGGCTCCACCCCCGGCGCTGGACTCAGTGGGAGCGAGCACCGTCACTCCCAGGACCGCCTGGTCGAGCCGCGGACGCGTGCCCGACCCGAGGACCCGGCCGAGCCGATACGCGTTGTTGGAGACGAGGATCGCCACCGCAGACTGTTCGCCCGCGGGGCTGTCCCAGTGCAGATTGGGCGGCCTGGCGTCGGGCCCGATCGCGTCGGGAACCGTCTCCAGCAGCGTATGCAGCTTCGCGTCACGGTATCCGGGCTGCTGCACCGCTTCCGCATACAGTCCGAGCGAGACGTTGTTGACGAACACCTGCCCGTTGACGTCGGCCAGATCGACGCGCCGCTCGCCGCCGTTCACGAACGCGTCGAGCGCTCCGACGACATCGTTCCGATCGACCCCGAGGTCGAGCGCGAAGTGGTTGCGGGTGCCCGCGGGAATGCACGCGTAGGGGAGGTCGAGCTCCGCGGCGATCATCGCGACGATCGCCTGCGAACCGTCTCCGCCGGCCATCGCCAGCGCGTCGGCGCCGTCGTTCACCGCGGCGCGCACCAGTTGCTCGAGGTCCTCCCCTCGCTTGAGCTCGATCGGCTCGATGCCGCGCCGGCGAGCCTCGTCGGCCAGGTGGAAGCGCTCGGCCTTGCCGCCGCCGGACTTCGGGTTGTAGAACAGCACGGGCCGGCTCGGCCGCTCGGCGCGCGGCAGATGCGCGTGGGCCTTGAACGCCTCGCGGGTCGCCGCGAGGGCGACGAGAATCGCCGCCACGACGAGCGCGTCCTCGAGCACCCGCGCCTCGACGACGACGAGCACGATCGCGCCGGCGACGAACAGAGCCGCGGCGACAAGGCCGGCGATACGTGCCGCACCGCGACGGCAGATCCCGAGCCAGGCGCAGCATCCGGCGAGGATCAGGCAGGCCAGCACCGCGAGGCCGCTCGGAAAGTGGGCGATCGCGGTGTCGACGGCGAGCACGATCGCCGCGAGGACGAGTACGAGCGCGATCGCAGACCACGTCCTCCGGACGGTCATGTCGACGCTCTCATCCTGAGGGTGGCGCCCGTGTCGCACACCGCGGTCACAGCGCGCATGCTGCGGCCTGGCGGCAGCGCGTTCATCACCTGATCGGGGTGAAGCGCGCGGGAGCCGGGTACGGGTGCCGACCTGCCCGCGCACAGGCAAGAGCACACCATTGCCCGCCTGGGGCACCGGTGGGATCTTCCGTGTTCAAGAGACGGGCGGTGCGTGACCCGTCAGGACAACAACCGGAGGGCTGCCATGTCTGTCCAGTCAACGCCCGAGACCAGAGCCTCGGCCGGGTACCGGGACTACGCGGACGACGACCGCGGTTACGGCTGGGTGTCGTTCGCGGGCATCCTGTTGCTCATGCTCGGAACGATGAATGTGATCGAGGGCATCGCCGCGATCGGCAACGCGCACTTCTTTGCCGCCCACGCCCATTACATCACCGGCAACCTCAAGACCTGGGGTTGGATCGTGCTCTGCATCGGCGTGCTGCAACTCGCCGTCGGCCTCGGCGTGTTCGTCAAGAACCAGTTCTCGCGTTGGGCCGGCGTGGTCGTGCTCGCGGCGAACGCGATCGCCCAGATGCTGATGATCCCCGCGTACCCCTTCTGGTCCCTCGCGCTGTTCGCGCTGAACATCGTGGGGATCTACGGGCTCGTCGCGTACGGACGTCGGCTGGAGGTCTGACCCCGGTCGATCAGAACGCAGGCGGCGCGAAAAGCCGTCCGCGGCAAGTCTCAAAATCGCGGTCTGATGGCGACGCCGTCACCGTCGACGACCCTGAGCGACCACGATCAGGCCCGGGCGCTGCGTCTGCTGACGCTCGAGTTCGGCAGGCGCGAGGATTTTGACGACCCGCGCCTTGCCTACCGGCGGCTGTTCTCGGAGACGCTGGGGACGTTCCTGCTTCTTCTGGCTGCCGCCGGAGGGGGCATCCTCCACGCGAAGGGACAGATCAGCCTCGCCGCGGCGGTCGTCGCGCCCGGCCTCACCGTGATGGCGATCATCCTGTTCATGGGCGCGGTGTCGGGCGCGCACCTGAACCCGGTGGTGTCGATCGCGTTCGCCATGCGCCGCGATTTTCCGGCGCGCCGCCTGCTCGGATATATCGTCGCTCAGCTGCTCGGCGCAGCGCTCGCGTGCCTGTTCCTGCTCGCGGTGTTCGGCAACGTCGAGCACCTCGGCGCGACCCTCCCCGGTCCCGGCTACGACAACTGGCAGGCGCTGCTGATGGAGATCGCGCTGACCGGTGGGCTCGTCAGCGTGATCCTCGGCACGGCCTCGGCGGCCCAGAACGTCGGCACGATCGGGGCGCTCGGCGTCGGCGGGTACGTCGCGCTCGCGGGTCTGTGGGCGGCGCCGGTCAGCGGCACGTCGATGAATCCCGCGCGCTCGTTCGGGCCGGCGCTGGTCAGCGGCGATTGGAGCAGCTACTGGGTCTACGTGCTCGGTCCGCTGCTCGGCGCCCTGATCGCCGTCGTCTTCGCGATGATCCTCCGCGGCCGGGGCGGCGACCCCCTCTCGCGGGCGGCCGGATCCGGAAAGCTCAAATAGCGCAGGCCGCGGGGTTCGTCATCCCGAGCGGATGACGCCGGAGCGCGCGGGACCCGAAAGGCTACGCGCGTGGACCCGGTGACCCTGGTTCTGCTCGCACTGGCGGCTTGCGTCTATCCGACCCTGCTCGCCGGCGTGATCCTGATCCTCGCCCATCCCCGGCCGCTGCGGATGCTCCTCGGCTTCCTCGCCGGCGGACTCACGATCAGCATGATCGCCGGGATCGGGATCGTCCGCGCGATCGAGTCATCCGGCGCGGTCGACAGGTCCAATCACACGACCAAGCCGGTCGTGTCGATCGTGCTCGGATCGCTGTCGCTGCTCGTCGCGTGGGGGATCGCGAACGGCGCGATCAGCCACGGCCTGCGCAAGCACCGGCGAGCGAAGCCGGAGCCGTGCGCCCCGCGCAAGCCCTCGATGGCAAACCGTGCGCTGTCGCGCGGATCGATCACGATGGCGTTCGTCGCCGGACTCGTGCTCAACCTCCCCGGGGTCTGGTACCTGGAAGCTCTCACCGAGATCGCCAAGGCGATGCCATCGACAGGCTCGGCGCTTCTCCAACTCCTGGTGTTCAACGTGATCATGTTCGCGTTGGTCGAGATCCCGATCGTCGCTTACGCGGTCAACCCGCAGGGCGCCGCCGGCCTCGTGGAGCGCGCCTCGAAGTGGGGGCACCACCACTCGAGGGAGGTCGCGATCGGGCTGGCCACCGTGGTGGGGGTGTGGCTGATCGTCAAGGGGATCATCGAGCTGTGAGCAGCTACGTCGATCTGCCGGAGGGCTGGACGCGCGTATCCGCGTCGGGGCCAGGCCCGTTCGTGACCAGCGAGGTGCTCCGCGCGCCCGACGGCACCGAGCACCGGTGGGAGTCGCGCCGGCACCGGAAGCGATCGCCGGCACGCCGACGGGACGCCGGTGCCGAGGAGCAGCCGGTGTGGTGGCGGCCGCATCAACGCAACTGGTGGATGGCAGCGCTGTTCGTCATCGGGGCGGCATGCTTCACGGCCGGCGGGATCGCCTCCCAGTGGGCGGCGACGCCGCGACCGTGGATCGGCGTGGATTTCTTCGTCGGCTCGCTGTTCTTCACCTCGGCTGGTTACCTCCAGTTCTCCGAGGCCGTCAACGTCGAGCGCGGGCTCGGCCCTCGCCGGCACGGCGTTCGCTGGCGGCCGGCGTCCTGGGAGCCCAAGCGGATCGATTGGCTGGCGGCGGCAGTGCAGCTGATCGGGACGGTCCTGTTCAACGTCAGCACGTTCACCGCGATGAACCACAACCTGACCACGCATCAGAGCAATGTGCGCGTGTGGTCGCCTGATGCTTTCGGCTCGATCGCGTTCCTGATCTCGAGCGAGCTGGCGTTCGCGGAGGTATGTCATCGCTGGATCTGCTTCCGCAACCGGACGCTCACGTGGAAGATCGTCGCGCTCAATCTGCTCGGGTCGATCGCCTTCGGCGCGTCCGCGATCGCCTCGCTCCTGGAGCCCGCCTCGGGCGAGCCGGTCAGCGCGCGGATTGCCAATGCCGGCACCTCTCTCGGTGGCATTTGCTTCCTGATCGGCGCGCTGCTCCTGATGCCCGAAGCGGCGGGCGAGGAGCGGGCCGCACAGGCCGAGCCGGACGACGGCCAGGCGACGAAGGCCTTAAGCCAGAGGCCGTAGCGGCCGATTTTGAGAGAAACCAACTGGGTAGGCGCGAACGACATGGGTGACGAAGGACTTCTCGAGGATTGCGAGGCTGCGCCCGGCTAACCGGCCGCCACATCGTCAACGCTCGGCTTCTGATCGAGCATCACCTCATCCGGATGATGCGCCGGGTCTGAGCGCGCCCGAACCTGACCCGGATAATGCCCGCACTCGCGCTCGCCGTCATCGCGATCGCGCTCCCCGACTCGCTGAACCCGTCGCTGATCGTCGCCGCCGTGTACTTGGCGCTCGGCGCTCAGCCGGTCCGGCGGACGCTCCTGTTCACGGTCGCGACGTTCATCGTGACACTCGCCGGCGGCCTCGCGATCGCGCTCGGTCTCGGCGATCTGGTCCTGTCGCTGCTGCCCAAGCTGTCGCACACCGTCAAGTGGGACGTGGCGATCGCCGTCGGGGTGATCGTGATGTGCGGTGGCGTCGTGATCTGGTGGCGCCGGGAGGCGCTTGCCGCCGACCCGGAAACCATGCACAAGGAGCCAAGCGCACACGGCTCCGCGCTGTTGATGGGCGCCGGCATCGCCGGCGTCGAACTCCTCACGGCCTTCCCGTACTTCGCCGCAATCGCAGTCGTGCTGGGCTCGTCGGTGGCGGCTCCAGCCAAGGTATCCCTCCTCGTCCTCTACAACGTGATCTACGTTGCGCCGCTGGTCGCGATCGTGGTCGTCCGCGCGACCATGGGCGAGAAGGGCGCGGAGCTGCTCTTGCCGGTGAGCGACTGGATCCAGACGCGCTGGCCGATCGTGGTGGCGCCGGTCGCCGGCGTGGCCGGTGCCGCGCTCACGACCTACGGGATCTTGCAGTTAGCGTGACGGCGGGGGTGGGTCGCGATAGGTCGGGTCATCCCACCCATCGCCGGGCGCCGCCACGCGGACGCTGACCCGGTGTCGCCTGGTACCTCGAGGCCGCCGCCTTCTCGCCGCTGCCGCGCCCGAGCTGGTAGACCGCAACCGCGACGCCGACCGCGCCCAGCCCGATCAGCACCCATACCCACCAGGCCACGGAGCTGCTCGAGCTGCTCGTGGTGGGCGTGGTGGTCCCGGTGACCACACTAGTGGTGTTGTTCTTGATCGTCGTCGTCGGCCCGGTGGCCGTCGTCGTCGAGGTCTCGGTGGTGGTCTTGGGCGGGGCGGTGACGGTGGTCGACACCGTCGTGGTCTCGGTCGTCGTCGTCGTGGAATCGGTCGTGGTCTGCGCCGCGGCGGGGACCGCCCAGGCCGCGAGCGCCCCGACGACGAGCGCGACCGTCATTGCAACCCCGAGCTTGCGAGCGAGCTTCACCAGCATGAGCCTCGCACCTCTCCGCGCCACAGGCAACACGGCGAACATGCTTCACGCCGGGAAGCGTGCACCACCTTTTTCGCCGCCGGTCTGGACCTGGGTTGACGTCCCTGCGAGAGTTGCAGTAGACGTCCATGACCACCGACACAGCGGAGACTCGATCGGGTTGGTCGGCCCTGTTCCGTGACGCGTTCAACCAATCCCGGAACGCGATGGTGCTGCTCGACGACGACCGCCGTCACGTCGAGGTCAACGGCGCGTACGTACAGCTGCTCGGCTACCGGCCGAGCGAGCTGATCGGACGGCCCGTCTACGAGCTGCGTGCCGATCACTCCGCCATATCGGAGCAGGAATGGCGCACGGCACTGCGCCAGAAGCAGTTCACGGGCACGATCGAGCTCGTGCGCGCCGACGGCGGGCACCTGACCGCGGAGTACGCGGGTCATCCCGAGGTCGTCACCGGACGCCAGCTCATCCTGTTCGTAGCCCTGAGGGTCGCCCGCGGAGGACGGATGCGCGACGACAGCGCCCCGGGGACGCCGCGCCCCGAACTCTCGCCGCGAGAGCTCGACGTCGTGAGGCTTCTGGCGATCGGGTTCAGCGGGCCCGAGGTCGCCGACGAGTTGCGGATCGCGCACAACACGGTGCGGACCCACACGCGCAACGCCATGACCAAGGTGAGTGCGCGGTCGCGCGCGCAGCTCGTGGCCAAAACGCTCGCCGAGGGCATGTACTGGGCGGACGAGTTCTAGCGGGCGGCATTTCATCCCATTCGGAGGATGCCACGATCTCGCCGTGCCGGGACGATCCCCGTCGGCGATCGACTTCCCAAAGGCATGATGAGCGAACCACGGGAGCTACTACGCCGCCTAGCGGCACACGATGAGCGCTCGCTCCGCAGCGCGATGGCTCCCACGCCGGAGTTTGAGCTCGACTACGCGCTCACGCTCCCCGCGCTCGACCGGCGGACCCGGGTGCTGGTGCGTCTCGCCGCGCTGATCGTGGTCGGCGCCTGCACCGAATCTTTGCGCTGGGCCGTCGAGCTCGCCTCGACCAGCGGCGCCGACGACGATGCGCTGGCGGCCGTGCTCATCGCGACGGGGTTGGTGGCGGGCTCCGCTCAGCTCGTGGAGAGCGCGCCGCGGCTCGCGCTCGCGCTCGGGTTCGAGCCGGGGCCCGGCGCGACGATCGATTCCTACTGACCGAGGAGACCGGCGTCCGAGGCGCGCATCACGGCCTCCGACCGGGAGGCAGCTCCGAGCTTGCGGTATACGGCGTGCGCCTGGGTCTTCACCGTGTTCGCCGAAACGCCGAGTTGCGCCGCGATCTCGCGGAACGATCGATGGCTCGGCAGGAAGCGGAGGATCCTCAGCTCGGCGATCGTGAGCGACGACGGTCCCGCGAGGCTGGTCTCGGCGAGCGCGTCCATGTACGACCACGCATCGTCGAACCATTGCTCGAAGATCACCGCCCCCGATGTCCGACGCGCGAGCCGCGACGCCTCCGCCAGCAACGTGCGCGCGCCGACCACGTCGGCCAGCCACAATGATGCGTGCGCGAGCAAGATCCTCGCCTCCGCCCCATACCACGGAATGAAGTCGCCGAGCACGGCGAGAAGCTCGATCCCGGTGCGGAGATCGTGCTTGGCCTCGTCGGCGCGTCCGTGGTGGGCGCGGGTCGCGGACGACGCCGCGAACGCCAATGCACACATCGGATAGCCGGCGAGCCCATGCTCGTCGATCACCTTCCTGGCCCGATCGGTCAGCTCGGCCGCCGTGTCCCAGTCCCGCTGCTCGATCGCGATCATCGCTGCCTGCGCCAGGCACACCGACGTGACGGCCGGCGCGGTGGTCTCGCCAAGATCCGCTCCCTCGTCGAGCACCTGCACGGCCGCGACGCTGTCGCCGGTCAGGTGGAGCGAGGTGCCGCGCAAAAATAGGGAGATCGGACGCCACGGGCTGTCCTCGGGCTCGCGCTTGCAGGCGCGTCCGGCCACCTCTCCCATCGTGCCGACGTCGTGACGGCCGAGCGCCGCGTCTATCACGGCAAGTCCCGCGCTCAGCGAGCGCACGCCGGCGGCCGGCCTGCGGTCCACGGCCGCCGCCGCTGCGACGGCTAGGTGGCGGGCCTCGGCCGCGTTCCCGGCGGCCAGGAAGCTGTGCGCGCCGGCGAGCGCGAGCGGTGCATGGCGGGCGAGCTCCTCACGGCTGAAGCCTGCCAGCCAGTCCTGGACGAGCTCGTTGCGTCCCTGGGTGATGTAGGCGACGATCCCGGCGCAGAGCAAATCCCCCGCGCGCACCGAATCGTGCGCATACACGGCATGGGCGATCGCATGATCTGGATCTCCATGCTCCTCGAACCAGGCGCTCGCGCGATCGTGGAGTGGTCGAACGTCCTCGGGGGCGGTGCGCCGGAGCTCCGCACCGAGAGCGTCGCGGAACAGCCCGTGCCAGCGGAAGCGCTCGTGAGCAGGGTCGAGCGGGCGCAGGAGGGGACTCGCCTGTGCCAGCCCGCTGAGCATCAGCGCCGACCCGGGCCGGTCGAGCACCGCGTCGCACACTGGCCCCGACAGCTCCTCGAGCACGGAGGTCCGTACGGCGAACTCGGTCAGGTCGGGTGGCAACGCGGACAGAATCTCGTCGCGGAAGTACTCCGCCAAACGATGCTCATCGCCGCGCAGGCGACCGAGGGCACCGGTCACGTCGGGCTCGGCGCCCAGCGACAGCGCGGCGAGATACAGCCCCGCCGGCCACCCCTCGGTCCTCGTGACCAGCGCCTGAACTGAGGCGAAGTCGAGCTCGAGCCCGGCGTGGCGCAGCAGGATCGACGCTTCCGCGGGCATCATCGCGAGGTCCTGGACGCGAACTTCGATCAACGCCCGGCAAGCCCGCAGGCGACCGAGAGGCAGTGGCGGCTCGGTGCGCGAGCTGACCGCGACCATCGAGCCGGCGGGGATCTCCTCGAGCAACCGCTCCAGCCCGCAGCGCACGACCTCGGCCGGAGCCCGGTGCGCGTCGTCGAGGACGAGCACGACGCCATGACTCGCATCGGCGCCGGCGAGCAGTGCGCCGACCTGCGCTTCGAGGTCGTCGTCCTCGAGCACGTCCGGTGTCAGCCACACGAACTCGCGGTCATCGTGCTCTGACCACTCGCCCAACAGGCTCGACTTGCCGTATCCCGGCGGGGCGACGATCACCGCCAGCGACGCGCCGCGCGCTTTGGTGAGCCGCCGGACGAGCGTCGTGCGCCTGACGAGCCCGTTGCGGGTGGTACGGGCGGCCGCGGGCTTCGGCGACGGCCGGCGAGGAGGCGCTGGGGCGGCTGCTGTTGGAGTCATCGCGAGCGGGGCAGGCTGGGCAGCACAGGCTGCCGCGCCCGACAACTAACCTCTCTGAGTCGCAGGTCCAGAGCAAGGAGGCCCACCCCCGTGTTCGAGGGGGCGCGCACCACGGTATGGATTCACGTGCGCAGGCCCGTGAGACGCCGGACTCGAATGCTGGCATCACCCGGATCGGACGATGTCCGGGGCGCGATCGTCACTACCGTCGCGGTCGTGGACGAAACGGAACGCCTCCTCCGCCGGTTGGCGCTCAACGATGAGGAGTCGGTCGGGATGGTTCTCGCCAGTGGAGCGGAAACCGCAGGCGCCGCAGTGCTGCGACCGAAGGTCGATGTGCTCGTTCAACTGGGCGCGCTGCTCGCGCTGGGCGCCTCGACGAGCTCGCTTCGGGCGACCGTCGATCGCGCCGTCGAGGTGGGCGCGACCGAGGCGGAGATCGTCGGGGTGCTGATCGCCGTGGCCCCGACGGTCGGACTCGCGCGCGTGGTCTCGACGGCGCCCCGGTTGGCGGTGGCGATCGGTTACGACCTCGAGGCTGACGAGTGACTGGCACCCGACTCGGCGGCCGACCACATACGCAACGACAGGGAGGAGTCCATGTCCAACGTCACACATCAGACGATCAAGCTGAGCAAGGGAAGGCACAACTCCCCCGAGGACGGCGCGTGCGTGATGGAGCTCGCCTCGATGCTCGCGGGCGAGCCGTTCAGCGACCACCCGGCGTCGGTGTGCCCGGTGATCGGCTCGTGCCTGAGGGCATACAACGACTGGATCGACGACCACCGCCGTCAGGATCTGTACGCGTACGCCTCGAAGGTCGTCGGCACGCGGTCCTCGCAGGAGGTCCAGCGAGCCCGCGCCGCGCGCGTGACCGCCTGGGTCGGTGAGGTCGCGCGGCGCCGCCGCTGGACTCGGGTGATTCTCGTCCGCGGCATGTTCGCGCTGATGCTCTGGCCCCAGCCGGACGATTTCGGCAGCCGGATGATCCAGGCTGTCGCCCGGCGCCGGCGGAGCTCCCACCACGAGGTCCTCGGGCTGATCGACGAACTCGTGGCTATCGGCGCTCAGCAGCGCCGGGAGGCGAGCACGCCCGCGGTGACGTCGGCGATCGTCGCCCCGAGCAGGGCGCCGGCGAGCACGTCGGCTGGGTAGTGAACGCCGGTGTGAACGCGCGAGTAGGCGACGAGCGCGGCCAGCACGTGCAGGGGCGCCCCGGCTAACGGGAGCACGTACCCGACGCCGCCGGCGAACGCGACCGCGGCTGCGGTGTGCCCCGAGGGGAACGAGCGCGACGCCGGCATCGGGACGTGGCGTGCGACCGGGACCTCCTCGGCCTCGCGATCCGGGCGCGGACGCCGTCCGAACGGCTTGACCACAAGGTTCACGAACGCCGCGGTCGCGGCCACCGATGCGAGCCCAGTCGCCGCCGCGCGCCGTCCCCGCGGACCGCCGGCGACCGCCAGCAGCGCGCCCGACGCAACCGACAACCGCGAGTAGTTGGCGGCGTTCGACAGCCGGCGGAGCGCGCCGTCCAGTTGCGGCGTCGGCGTGCCGGCGATCGCTCCGTACACGGCGACGTCGAGCCGTTCGGCCTCTTCGAGCCAGGTCACCGCGCAACTATCTGCTCGACACGCGCGGAGGGCATCGCCCAGATCGGATGAGGCCGTTACAGCCTCGTGCGCTCGCCCGGGACGAGCACGCGCACCTCGACACCGGGCGCGTACCGCTTGGTGAGCTCGGCGAACTCGCGCGCCGGCCGCGAGGGATCCACCGACCGCCTCACCGGGCGGGGCAGCGCGAACGTTCCCCAGTGGATCGGGATCGCGACCGTGGGCGCGATCAGCGCGGCGGCCTCGGCGGCGCTCTGAGGGTCCAGATGCCCGGCGCCCACGCTGGCTCCCCAGCCCCAAACCGGCAGCAGCGCGACATCGATCGCGCCTCTGAGCTCCGCCATGCCGGCGAACAGATCTGTGTCGCCGGCGAAGTACACCGCGCTCGACCCTCGGATCACGTAGCCGATCGGCGGCGCCGAGGGTCCGAACGGCCACCGGCGAGGGTCGTGCACCGCCGCGGTGGCGGCGATCCGCAGGCCCGCAACCCCGATCTCGCCGCCGGGACATAGCTCTCGCACATCGCGCAGCCCTCTTGCCGTCAGCCATTCACCCGCCGGAGCCGGGGCGAGCACCGGGCCCGAGCGCCCGAGCGCGCGCAACGTCGGGAGGTCGGTGTGGTCGGCGTGCAGATGCGACAGCAGGACGCAGTCGACCGATCCGAGGAACTCGACGTCGGGGACGATCCGCACGAGCGGCCCGACGCGACCGCGCAGAACGGGGTCGGTGATCGTCCGCACGCCGTCGATCTCGACCAGCACGGTGGCGTGCCCGAGCCAGGTGATCGCGAGGCCGGTCGCCGCCACGTCCGGTTCGGGCACGCGGCGGGCGGGAGAGTTCATCGCAGGCCATCGCACCGCATTCGCGCAAGCTCGTCATCGCCCGATCGGGATGACGCCCCTTCCGCGGAGCCGAACTGTGGTGCATGCTTCCAGAGCGTGAGAGGTAAGCGCCCTTGTGAAAAGGGTGTGAACGAAGCACGATTGGGGCGCAGGGGCGCCTTGGAGGATTCGATGAGCGTAAGCACCGAGCAGCAGAGTCGGCGGGCAACCGACGGACCGATTACCCCGATCCACGTCGTGGTCGCGGAGGACTCCTACGTGATTCGTGAGTTCCTGACCGCGACGCTCAGCGCGGCGGCGGAGGTGGAGCTCGTCGCCGTCTGCACGAACGGAAAGGAGCTGCAGACCGCCATCGCCACCTGGGATCCCGACGTCGTCCTGACCGACATCCGGATGCCGCCGTCCGGCGGCGACGAAGGCGTTCGGATCGCGGCTTCGCTCCGCGACACCCACCCAGACGTGGGCGTCGTGGTGCTCAGCCAATACGCGGAGCCCGCCTACGCGATTCGGTTGCTCGAGCACGGCACCGGGGGTCGCGCGTATCTGCTCAAGGAACGCATTCGTAATAAGGAGCAGTTGCTCGACGCGATCAAGGCCGTCGCGCGGGGCGGTTCGGTAATCGACCCGACCATCGTCGACATCCTGATCGAATCCCGCGCCCGAGCCGCAAAGTCACAGCTCTCGCAGCTGACCGCACGCGAGCGTGAGTTGCTCGCCGAGATCGCCAGCGGCAAGAGCAACAGCGCAATCGCCGAGTCGCTCGTGCTCACCAAGCGAGCGGTCGAGAAGCACGTGAACTCCATCTTCTCCAAGCTGAACCTGCCCGAGACGCACGACGTGAGCCGCCGCGTCAAGGCGACGCTCATCTTCCTGTCCGAAGACGGATTCGACGGGCCCTGATCGCGGCACTCCTGGCCGAGGCAAGCTAGACCCTGGGTGCCTGCATCCCCGGCCAGGTGATGCCCGCACCACAATTTGGCGTCGGCCTGAAACCTTCCGAAGACGCGCTAACTTTGCGGCAACTGCTCGGAGGTTTTCAGTCGCGCAACCTTGGTCCGCCGTGACGCAATTGTCCGTCCAGCCCTCGGATGAGGGCTCGCCACGTAGGGACCATATTCGCGTCGTGATCGGCGAGGACACGTTCCTGATGCGTGAGGCACTTGAACGGATCGTGTCCGGTTTCGATTACATCGACGTGGTCGCGTTCTGCGGCGATCGGGGTTCGTTGACCGCTGCGATCGAACGGGAGCGGCCAGATGCCGTGGTCACCGACATCAGGATGCCGCCGACGGGCACCGACGAGGGGATTCAGGTCGCCCGAGAGCTGCGCGTCAGCCATCCCGACATCGGCGTCGTCGTGCTCAGCCAATTCGCCGATCCGAGCTACGTGCTCGACTTCCTGGACGCCGGAAGCTCTCGCCGGGCGTACCTCCTCAAGGAACGCGTGGGCGATCCGCAGCAACTCGTGGGGGCCATCGAGGCGGTGGTATCGGGCGGATCGGTAATCGATCCCAAGGTCGTGGAGGTGCTCGTTCAGGCCCGCAGCGTCGGCGCGCACTCGCCGCTATCCGCGCTAACGCGCCGCGAGCACGATGTGCTCGCCGAGCTCGCTCAGGGCAAGAGCAACGCCGCGATCGCGGAGTCACTCGTGCTCACCAAGCGCGCCGTCGAGAAGCACATCAATGCGATCTTCACCAAGCTCGAGCTGGAGAGCCCGGACGACGTCAGCCGGCGCGTAAAGGCGGCGTTGCTGTTCCTGGCGAGCAGGAACAGCCCGGCCGCCCGGTAGAGCCGGTCAGCGACTTGCGCCGAGCGGGATATCGGCCGTGATCCGGGTGCCGCAGCCCGGCTCACTGTCGAGCTCGAACGTTCCGCCCGTGGCCTCCACGCGGTCCCGGAGGCCCTGGAGCCCGCGGTCGTTGCGCTCGAACGCTCCGCCCACGCCGTCGTCCTGCACCTCGACCGTCAGACTCGCCGCGCTCAGGTGCGCGCGCACGCGGACCAGCGACGCGTCGGCGTGCCGCTCCGCATTCGTGACAGCCTCGCGAATCAGGTAGAACGCGGTCGCCTCGGTCGTCTCGTCCAGCCGCACGCGCGGCAGTTCAACCAGCTCGATCGGCGTCACCGACTTCGCCGCGATGTCCTCGACCGCGCTCGCCAGGCCGAACTGACGGAGCGCCGCCGGCTGGATCCCCTGGACCAGCTCACGGAGCTCGTCGATCGCGACCAGCAACTCGGCGTGAGCGGTTTCGATCGATGACGTGGCGGTCTCGGGCGCCTCGCGCGCTTCGTGGGCGGCGAGCCCGAGCCGAGCGGCGAGCGCGACGAGACGTCCCTGGGCGCCGTCGTGAAGGTTTCGCTCGAGCCGGCGGCGTTCGTCATCCGCGGCGAGCACGATTCGGGTTCTCGACGCACGAACGCTCCTGGCAAGTTGCTCGCGCTCAGAGGCCAGTGCCCCCACCGCGAGGGTCGCCAACGCCGCTACCAGAAGGTAGATCTGGGTTGCCGGGATGCTGGCCATGCCGGTGACCTCGAACGGACCCGGAAAGTTGGTCGCGCCCCACATCGTGAACGCTGCGCTGATCGCGATCGCAACCGTCGCGCCACGCGGGCCGAACCGGAACGCGGCCCAGATCAGCGCTGGGAGGGCCAGGTACGTCGAAGGACCGCCGACCTGCGCGGCGACCGTGCTCAGACCGATCAGCGTCGCCAACAGCAGCGACGCCTCGACGACGTGGCCGCGCAGCCACCTGTGCGGAGTCGGTGTGCTGAACGCGAGCGCGAGCGGCAGCACGATTGCGGCGCCGCAGAAGTCGCCGAGCCACCACGTTCGCGACACCCGGAGGATCGATGAGGCGGGGATCACGTGGTACAGCGCCAGAGACAGCGGTCCGATGATCGCGCTGACCGCGGTCGCCGCGGTCAACGCCGCGAACACTCCTGCCACGCCGGTCGCGGTGTCGAGCGGGGCCCGTCGCGATATGAACCGGCGCAGGAGCATCACTCCGATGACGACCTCGAGCAGGTTGCCGAAGCTCTGGCCGACGGCCGCTCCGACCGGCAGCCTCGCGTAGTTGTTGACGAGCAGATCCCCGATGACCACAGCCGGCCACAGGCGCAGCCCCATCAGGTACAGACCGGCGATGCCTACTCCGACCGGAAGCCAGACGATCGATGCCACCGGGCCGGCGAACCGGAACGCGTAGCCGAGGTGCGCCGCCGCGTAGTAGGCGGCGACGAGGAACAGCCCCTCGGCGCCGTAGGTACGGCGGAGGTCCCAGTGCTCGATTGACAGCCGCGCGCGCCCCAATGCCCGGTCAGGGGCACTCCGTACGGAATGCCCCATCATCGCGATTCCTGCCAGTGCCTGATTCTTGCTTTCAGACATGACCCTGGGCTTCGGTTGGAGAACGCAGGGCTTAATTCTCGCGAGCGCAGCGGTCGAAATCAACCGTCCGCTATGTCAGCGCTAGCGCCCGCGGGCCCCTCGGTCACTCCGGCTCAGCGCGTCCACCAGCGCGTCGAGCGCCGGGTCGTGAGCGGCCTGGTCGACCGTCAGGGTGAGTAGCCGCGCCGCGGGGTCGTAGTCGACGCCGATGAACGGACAGCACCCCCGCTCCACGGCGAGCGCCTCCTCGAGCCGGTCACGCGGCAGGTCCGCGGCGAACCGCACCACGACGCGACGGGGCTCGCGCTCTACGGCGTCGACGTGTCCGCTGATCTGGCCATACCGCTCGAGCTGGTCGCGCAAGCCGCTTTCGTCGAGCCGGCACGCGGGTGCGGCGTTCTCGCCTTCCATTCCTCGTCATATATCAGATTGGATCGAAGAACTTCAATCGATCTTGGTCCCGATTCGATCATCCGTGGATTCGAGCCGCTCGTGAGGCATCGAACATTCGTCCAGTTCCGGATCGGTGAGCTTCAGGTGTGGGTAATGAAAACGCCGGAGAGGTTGCAATGCGGGTCCACACTCGAACTGAGGGAGGGTGCAACACCGGCCAAGGCCAAGGCCCGGGCCATGGCCGTCAGGCCGCTGAGGCAGGTGCGAGCCCACGCCAACGAGGGCGCGGCGTCACGGCCGACGTCGCGCCGCCCGTCGCAGCGACCCGCGAGGTCGCTGCGGGATGAGCGTGCTCCTGTACGGAGTCGGGGAAGCCGCTGCAGGCCCGGTCGTTGGGACGGGGCTCGATGATCGGCCGCTCCGCGGCGTCGCCGACGGCGCGCTGATGGCGATCGTCACCGATCACGACGACCCCGATCCGCAGGCGGCGGCCGGGGCGCTGGACGATTACGAGCGGACCGTGCAGGGCCTGATGGATTCCCGGGCGATACTGCCGGCCCGGTTCGGCCGCGTCCTGGATGACGACGAGGCGGTTCGCGCGATGATGCGCCGGCGGCGGCGTGATCTGGAGTCCAAGCTCGACGGAGTTCGCGGAGCGGTCGAGCTTGGACTGCATGCGCGTTGGCTCGGCGGCGCCGACACCGCCCCTGATCCGCGGTCCGAGTCGGACGTTGCCTACCTGCGCGACCGCCTCGAGACCCGCCAGAGCGCGCGCCGGCTGGCCAGCCAGCTTGATCCGCTCACGGCGCTCGCGCGTAGCATCCGCCGCACGCTCAGCATGCAGCCCGACTTGCCCGTGCTCGATGCCTACCTGGTCGACCGCGGGCGGGTGGGCGAGTTCGTCGCGCTCGTGAAGGAGCTCGGCGGGTGCCTCGACGGAGTCGAGCTCGTGTGTACCGGCCCGTGCCCGCCCTACAGCTTCGCCGACGGGGTCGCCTACCCCGGCGGCGTCCTGCGCTCGACCTCCTGACCGCGCCCGATCAGGACCTCGGCGACCATCGATGCGGGGAACAGCCCGTGCTCGACGACGCCCGGTTGCTCGGACAGCCAGGTGGCGAGCGTGGCCGGGTCGTCGAACTCGCCAAGATAGTCCGCGATAACGCCGCCGTCGGGGCTGTGAGCGACGTCTCGAAGGCGAGCCGGCTGGACGCGCGCGAACGTCGCGGCGAGACCGAACTCGGCCAGCTCGAGCGGGATCGGCGATGTGAGCCGCTTCACCACCTTGTTGGAGGAGACGATCACGATGAACCGGTCAGCCGCCGCCGCGACCGCCTTCTCCCGGGTGTGGGCCGCCCCTCCCCCCTTGACCAGCCAGCCCGCCGGGTCGACCTGATCGGCACCGTCGATCGTCATGTCGAGCCGGGTCGGCGCCTCGAGCCCCGCGAACGACACCACGTTGATCCCGAGCGCCCGCGCCGCCTGCGAGGTCGCCGGCGACGTCGCGACGCACGTGATGTCGAGCTCGCGGGCCGCGAGTGGCGGCAGCAGGTATGCCGACGTCGAGCCGGTGCCGAGACCGACCAGCATCCCGTCCTCCACGAGTTGGGCCGCGGCCTCGGCGGCGACCTGCTTCTCGCGCTCGATCTGATCGGTGGCTGTCAGCTTGAGGCCTTCTCTCGGTGGCCGCCGAACATCATGCGCATCGCTGAAAGCACCTTGTTCGCGTAGTCGTCGAGCCCGCGGGAGGCGAAGCGCGAGTAAAGCGCGGTGGTCAGCACCGGCGCGGGAACTCCCTCGTCGATCGCGGCGAGCGATGTCCAGCGCCCCTCGCCCGAGTCCGACACCCGGCCGGAGAAGCCGTCAAGCGACGGGGACTCGAGCAGCGCCTCCGCGGTCAGGTCGAGCAGCCACGATGCGATGACGCTCCCGCGGCGCCACACCTCGGTGACCTCGGAGGTGTCGATGTCGTACTGGTAGTACTCGGGGTGCTCCATCGGCGCGGTCTCGGCGTCCGATTCCTGCGCGAGCTTGCCGGCGTTCGCGTTCTTGATGATGTTGAGGCCTTCGGCGTACGCGGCCATCATCCCGTACTCGATCCCGTTGTGGACCATCTTCACGAAGTGGCCGGCGCCGTTCGGCCCGCAGTGGAGGAAGCCGGTCTCCGACGGGCTTGGATCGCCGGTGCGGCCGGGCGTGCGCTCGGCGGCGCCGACCCCGGGCGCGATCGAGCCGAACAGCGGGTACAGCCGCTCGACGACATCGTCCTCGCCGCCGATCATCAGGCAGAAGCCTCGCTCGAGGCCGTACACGCCTCCGCTGGTTCCCACGTCGATGTGGTGGATGCCCTTCTCGGCCAGCTCTTTCGCGTGGCGGATGTCGTCGTGGTAGTGCGTGTTTCCCCCGTCGATGATCGCGTCGCCCGGCTCAAAGACCTCCGCGACGGCGCGGATCGTCTGCGAGGTGATCTCCCCCGCGGGCACCATCACCCAAGCGGTCCGCGGTTTCTCCAGCTTGGACGCGAATTCCTCGAGCGACCTCGCCCCGGTGATCCCCTCGCCCTCGAGCGCCTTGACAACGTCCGCGTTGCGGTCGTACCCGACGCAGTGGTGTCCGTCGCGCGTCAATCGCCGCACGAGGCCGGACCCCATCCGCCCCAGCCCGACCATTCCCAGTTGCATCGGCTTGTCGGTAGGCATGTGATTTGCTCTCCTGGCTGTCGGTGCTTGTCAGATTCAGCGCATCGCGCGGTAGCGGCGGATCAGCGCGTTGGTCGAGCTGTCGTGCTCCAGGGCGGGTTCGGCGTCGCTCTCGAGCTCGGGGATGATCCGGGCCGCGAGGACCTTGCCGAGCTCGACGCCCCACTGGTCGAACGAGTCGATCTCCCACACGACTCCCTGAGTGAACACGCTGTGCTCGTACAGCGCCACGAGGCTGCCGAGTGTGCGCGGAGTCAGTTGCTCGGCGAGGATCGTGTTCGTCGGGCGGTTGCCCTCCATCACCCTGTGCGGGACGACGTTCTCCGGCGTGCCCTCGGCCCGGATCTCCTCCTCGGTCTTGCCGAACGCGAGCGCCTCGGCCTGCGCGAAAACGTTCGACATCAGCAGGTCGTGGTGGTCACGGAGCGGGTTCAGCGTCTTCGCGAACCCGATCAGGTCGACCGGTATCAGCCGCGTCCCCTGGTGGATCAGCTGGTAGAAGCTGTGCTGACCGTTGGTCCCCGGCTCGCCCCAGAACACCGCGCCGGTGTCGTAGTCGACGTGGCGTCCGTCGAGCGTGACGTGCTTGCCGTTGGACTCCATCGTCAGCTGCTGGAGGTACGCCGGGAATCGCTTGAGGTACTGCTCGTAGGGCATCACGCCGACGGTCTGGGCGCCGAAGAAGTCGCCGTACCAGACGGCGAGCAGCCCCATCAGCGCCGGAAGGTTCTGCGCGAACGGGGTGCTGCGGAAGTGCTCGTCGATCGCGTGGAAGCCGGCCAGCATCTCGTGGAAACCCTCCGGTCCGACCGCCAGCATCGTCGACAGTCCGATCGCCGAGTCCATCGAGTAGCGCCCGCCGACCCACTCCCAGAATCCGAACATGTTGTCGGTGTCGATCCCGAACTCCTTCACCTTCTCGGCGTTGGTCGAGACCGCGACGAAGTGCTTGGCAACCGCCTCCTCGTCCTTGAGCGCCGCCAGCGACCAGTCGCGCGCCGAGCGCGCGTTGGTCATCGTCTCGAGCGTCGTGAACGTCTTCGAGGAGATGATGAACAGCGTCTCGGCCGGGTCGAGGTCGCGGGTGGCCTCGACGATGTCGGTGGAGTCGACGTTCGACACGAACCGGAAGGTCAGCTCACGGTCGCTGTAGTGGCGGAGCGCCTCGTAGGCCATCACCGGGCCGAGGTCGGACCCGCCGATCCCGATGTTCACCACGTTGCGGATGGCCTGACCGGTGTGCCCTCGCCACTCGCCGCTTCGTATCCGCTCGGAGAACGCGCTCATCCGGTCGAGGACCTCGTGCACCTCCTTGACGACGTCGACGCCGTCGACGATCAGCGACGCTGATTTCGGCATGCGGAGGGCGACATGGAGGACGGACCGGTTCTCGGAGACGTTGATCCGTTCACCGGTGAACATCGCCTCGATCCGGTCCGCGAGCCCGGACTGCTCGGCGAGCGCCACCAGCAGCTCGATCGTCTCCTCGGTGATCCGGTTCTTCGAGTAGTCGAGGAACAGGCCCGCGCCCTCGGCCACCAGACGCTCGCCGCGGGTGCCGTCCGCGGCGAACAGCTCACGCAGGTGCTTGGAGTGCAGCTCCTCGTAGTGCTTCTCGAGGGCCCTCCACGCGGGCCGGTCTCTCAGGGTGCGAACGCTCGGCATTACACGCGTGCTCATCAGGCCTCCGGGGAGTCGCTGCGGCGGCGCTTGGACAGGCGCCCGCCGCCGATCGGTGTCTGTCGCGGATCCTGACAGAGTCAGCGTGCCGTGCGGCGCCGACTCTTACTCGGCGGGGTGCCACCGGCGTCGGTCAGCGCCAGCTCGAGCAACTTCGGCTGGTAACCCGGCTCGAGCAGCTCGGATACCTCGAAGCCGGTCCGGGCCAGGTGCGAGGCCAGCAGGCCCGCGCTGCCGTCGCGATCCCCCGCCTTGGAGGCATCGAGGATCTCGCGGTGCCCGGCCGTCGCCCACGCGGTCGGGCCGTGCCCGATGTGCAGTCGCCGGTAGCGCTCGGCGTGGTCGAACATCTGCCCGAGCATGAAGTTGACCCGCTCGCCGGCGTGCGCGGTCAACCCGCGGTGAAACTGCTGGTGCGGGAGGTTCCAGCGCCGGTAGTCCTTCTCGGCGGCGTAGTGCGCCATCTCGGCCATGTGCCCCTCGAGCCGCGCCAGATCCTCAGAGGTCATCCGCGGCACCGACAGGCGGAGCGCCTCGGCCTCGAGCGTGACGCGCATGACGTAAAGCTCCTCGAGGTCGTGGGCGGTCATCGGCGCCACCCGGACGCGGCGATTCGGCTCGCCCTCGACGAGGCCCTCGCTCTGGAGCATCCGCAGCGCCTCGCGCAGGGGGGTCCGGCTGATCCCGAGGTCCTGGGCCAGCGCCACCTGCGACATCACGGCTCCGGGCGCGAGCTGCCCGTCGAGGATCGCGTTGCGGACCCGCTCGTACACATCCTCAGTGTTCTGACCGTTGTCTGCCATGAGCTCTCCTCCTGGCCTCAGGCGCCGAGCATGCTGTAACCGCCGTCGGCGACCATGTAGGAGCCGGTGATGTGATGGGCATCGTCGCTGGCGAGAAACAGCGCCGCGCCGGTCATGTCCTCCGGTTTGGGAATCTTCCCAGCCGGCGTGCCGGAGAGAACATCGTCGCGACGCCCCGCCTTCCACTCGGGGCGAGCCAGCAGCGCCTCGGTCTCCATGAACCCGGGCGCGAACGTGTTCACTCGCACTTTCGGGGCGAGGGCCTTGGCGTAGGACTTGGTGATCCCGAGCAACCCGTACTTACCCGCCGCGTATTGCGGTGCCCGGGGGCTGCCGCGGACGATCACCGTCGATCCCACGTTGACGATCGCGCCGCCGTCTCCCTCGGCCATCCGCTGACCGAACTCGTGCACCATCAGCATCGTCCCCTTGATGTCGACGGCGAGCACGTGGTCGATCGCCTCCTCGGTGACCTCCTTCCACGAGGCCTGGCCGGACGCCATGTCACCGACGTTGTTGACGAGCACGTCGATGCCGCCCTGGTCTGCGAACGCCCACGCGGCCATCCGCTGGATGTCCGCCCACGAGGTGATGTCACCCTGCACGATCTCCGCCTCGGCACCGGCCGCGCGGACCTTGTCGGCGGTCCGTTGTGCACCTTCGTCCGAGCTGCGGTAATGGATCAGGACCTTGGCCGCGCCCTCCTGCGCCGCGCGTGTCGCCAGCGCCGCCCCGAACCCGGTCCCGGCGCCCGTGACCATGAAGGTCTGCCCTTCGAATCTCCGTTGCATCGTGCTCCCCGCATTCATCAGACGATCGTACGACCGCCGTCGATATACAGAACCTGACCGGTGATGAAGCTCGCGTGCGGCGAGCACAGGAACAGCACCGGGTCCACGACCTCCGCCAGCGTCCCGAACCTTTGGGCGGGAATCAGTTCGATAAGCGCTTGGCGCTTATCGGGGTTGGCCTCCAGGTAGCTCCGGGTCAGGGATGTGTCCATGTAACCCGGTGCCACCGCGTTGGCAGTCACCCCGTGCTCGGCGTACTCGTGCGCGATCACCCGCATCAGCTGGTTGATCGCACCCTTGGTGGCGGCGTACGGGCCGTGATGCTTGTGGCCGCTGCGCCCCGCCACCGAGGAGAAGAACAGGATCCGCCCGTTCTGCTGCTCGCGCATTCCGACCGCCGCTTCGGTGGCGGTGTGAAACGCGCTCGTCAGGTTGACGGCGATGATCTTTTCGACGTCGCTCGCGCTGTAATCCTCGATCGGCCTGCGGTCGTTGATGCCGACGCAGTGGACGAACACGTCGAGCCCGCCCAGCTGGTCGCGAACGGCCGCAACCGCGGCGCGCGCCGCTTTAGCGTCGCTGAGGTCTGCGGCGTGGCGGGTTTGCACGCTTTCGTCGAGTCCCGTCATCGCCTCCTCGGTGACGTCGACGACGGCGACGGTGGCGCCCGCGGTCACGAACCCGTCCACGAGTGCGCGCCCGATCGTGCCTCCGCCGCCGGCGATGAGCGCGCGCCGGCCGGTGAGCCCGAGCCAGTCAGACACCGGGAGTCGACTCCCGGTGCGTGAACACGTTCAGCGTGATCGCTCCGGTGCCGTCGTTCGGGACAGTCGCGGCGTGGGGCGTGTTACCCGGCAGGGTCGCGAGCTCGCCCGTTTTCAGGTGGACGGGTTCGCCCGCGACCACGAAGTCGATCGCGCCCTCGAGCACCGTCGTGATCTGGTCCTGAGGGTGCTGATGCTCCTCCCAACTCGAGCCCGCGCCGTACCGGTACAGGGTTGCGGTCAGCTGCGGCGTGTGCACGGTGGCGCCAAAGATCCCGGGGCGCACCTCGGCGAACTCCTGCTCGCTCCAATCGATCTTCTGCGGCGCATCCATGGGTTCGGGATTATTGCATACAGTTTTATAATCCGTCTACATTCCCTCGGAATGTTCCGGGCCCCAGCTCCGCTCGACCCCACGGATCAGGTCGACGATCGCCCGGTGCAGCGGAACGTCGACGCCGGCGCCGCCGGCGGTGGCGACGATGCCGCCGTTGAGCGTCGCGATCTCAGTCGGACGGTGCGCGGTGACGTCCTGGAGCATGCTCGGACGGTGGCGGTAGTTGGACTTGGCCGCGCTGTAGACGAGCTCCGCCGGGTCCTCCTCGAACTTGATGCCGAGCTTCCACGCCACCGCCATCCCCTCGCGGAGCAGCTCGTCGACCAGATGGATCGTCGGCGGGTAGTCGCAGAGCTCACCGTGGGTCAGGCCTGTCAGCGCGCACAGCGGGTTCGTGCAGGCGTTGAACAGGAGCTTCGTCCACTGCGCGCCCCGCGCGTCTTTTCGCACCCGCGTCTCGAGGCCGCTCTGGTTCAGCCGGGTCGCGAGGCGTTCGATTTCTGCGGATGTCGCCGGTTGCGGCTCGAACGGCCCGATCCACGTCGGCCCCGGCCCGACCAGCCGGATCACGCCGGGCTCGACCACCTGACCCGCGGGCAGCGTCACGCCACGGATGACGCGTGGGACGTGCTCGGCGATCACCTCCTCATTGCCGATCCCGTTCTGGACGCTGCACACCGCGCCGGCGGCGAAGATCGGGGCCGTGGCTTCTATCGCTGCCTCCGTCACGGTTCCTTTGACGGCGACGATCCCGACGGGGCAGGGCGGGATCTCGGACGGGTCCGTGCGCGCCTGGACCCGGCCGGTCAACTCGACCGCCCCCGTGATCCGCAGACCGTTCTCGTTGATGGCGTCGACGTGCTCCCGCGCGAGGTCGAACACCCACACCTCGAGCTCCGGCAGCTGGGCGAGGTGCGCGGCGAACAGGCCGCCGATCGCGCCGGCGCCGACGATGCAGATGCGCTCTGGCATCGCGCTATGGCTCCGGTACCGTCAGCGCCCCGCGACCGCCGCCGCGATCTGCTCGCAGACCTCCGAGGCGGGTCCGGCGATTCCGAGGCCGCCCACAACCCGGTCGTCGTCGCGGAGTGGCAGGCCCCCGGCCACCGTCAGCACGCGGAACGGGAGCACCGATGTCAGCCTCGAATCGATCTCCGCGCTCGGACGCTGGAACATGGCGGCGCTCGCGGCCACCGCCTCGGCGACGAACGGCGCCGCGCTGGGCGCGCCGTCCATCGTGTCCTGCTGGATCGGCTCGCCGCGACTATCGACGACCGCCACGGCGATCCGCGTTTCGCGCGCCACCGCCTCTGCGATCGCCGCGTCGGCGACACCGAGCGCCCACTCATGCTCGGGCTGGCTCGACGGCGGGGGGTTTTCGTAACCGATGCCGGGCTCGTCGGGGAGCGCCCCGAACGCGTCGAGCCACCGCTTCTCGTCATCGCCGTGCTGTCCCTTGTATGGCAGGCCGAGCGTCCACAGCACGATCAGGTCCTCCGAGTTGGCCGGCTTACCGTCGACGATCAACATGCGCCGGTCGATCCCCGGGATGTCGACGAACGGGCCGATGGTCGCGCCGGAGGCGCTGAAGCCGCCGACGACGACGCTGCCGTCGTAGATCGGCATCCCGCCGGCGCCCGGGAAGTTCGCCTCCGGTGAGCACGCGACGAACCCGGCGGCGAGCGGCGCCGGCAACGTCGCCATCCGCTGATGGTGCTCGGTGCTCGGGATCTGCTGGGTGGCCGAGATCCACGCCTTCGAACGCGCGCGTTCCACTCCGCCGGCGCCACCGCGGTCCATCCGCGATGCCGACACGAGCACGCCGGTCCCTCCGACGACCGCAAACGCGCCGCGAACGCCGACGTGGGCGGCCTTATCGATCGCGCGCGCGATCAGCCTGCGCGCCTGCCGTAGCGGGATGTCGGTTGGGTGGGTCACGCCGTCAGGAGACCGCAGCCTTGGTCCCGGCGCCGGCGCGACCCCAGCGCTTCACCTCGGGCATGAGCTCGTCGGCGAACATCCGCATTGACCGCGCCACGGCGTCCGCGCCCATCCCGGGATGGTTGAACTGGATCACCATCTCGTCGAGGTCGGCCCCGTTGTGGCGCTCGAGCACCGCCAGCACGTCGTCGGGCGTCCCGACCGCGAACGGCTGACCGAAGATGCCGACGCCGGGCGTGTCGCGCATCTCCTGCACCGGCGGGAGCGGCATGTCGAACCCCCGGCTTCGGTAGAAGGTCACCCACCAGTGCAGCGCGCGCTCGGCCTCGTCCCACGCCTGGTCGCGCGTCGGCGCGATGTGAACCGTGACCGGTCCCGACATCAGCCGGTAGTCCTCGCGCGAGCGGCCCGCGTCCGCCTGCGCCTCGGCGTACACGTGCACGAGCGGCGTGTGCAGGACCGACGCCAGGTTGTAGCCGCGCTCGCCCGCCATGGCCAGGCTCTGCGGCCCCATTGCCGCCATGTAGATCGGCGGTCCGCCGGGCTGGACCGGCGTGGTCGTCATCTCGACGTCAGCGAAGCTGTAGTAGCGGCCCTCGTGGGTGAACCGCTCGCCGCTGAAGCAATTGCCGATGACCTCGAGCGCCTCGTAGGTGCGGCCGAACCGCTCCTTGGGCGGGATGCCGAACACCGCGCACTCGCCCTCCATCGGCCCCGCGCCGATGGCCAGGAGCAGCCGACCGTCCGACAGGATGTCGACGGTGGCGGCGTCCTCGGCCACGCGGATCGGGTTGTGCAGCGCGAGCAGCAACACGTACGTGCCGAGCCGGATCCGCTCCGTCCGCACTGCCGCCGCCGCGAGCAGCGGGAACTGCGACGGGTTGTGACGATCCTCGGCGAAGTGGTGCTCGGCGATCAACCAGCTCGAGAAGCCGAGCTCCTCGCCGAGCACGGCCTCGTCGATCACCTGCCTGTACACGTCGGTGAGCGGGCGCTCGTCGCCTGGTAGCACCCGCGCGGTCATGGCGAGTCCGATGTCCATGGTCTTGCTCCCGTCAGCCGGCGAACGCGATGTCGAGGTCGGCCGCCGCCACCGCTTCGGTGAGGCGATCGCGGTCCACCGGTTCGACGAGCTCGGGGAAGATGCGCTGCTCGGCGATCTTGCCAGCCACCTCGTGGAAGCGCTCGACGCCGGCCGGTCCGTACATGCTCGCGAACCGCGTCAGGTGCGCGTCCATCGCGTACGTGTGCTCGACGCCGGCAGGGACGCTCACAAAATCGCCGCGGGTGAGGAGGTGCTCCTCGCCGTCGACGGTCACGAGCAGCCGGCCGTCCAGGCAGTAGATCGCCTCGTACGTGCGCTCGTGCACGTGCGCAGGGATCGCGGGCCCACGCGGGCCTTCGGTGACCGTCATCCCAAGCTGGCCATTCGACTCGGCGCCGGTCATCAGCTGGAACGCGACCTGGCCGAACAGGAGGTGGCGCGGTCCTTCGCCCGCTTTCAGAATGTAGGCCGTGTGTGTCCCCGGGAGCGCATCGTCGGGGCCCGTGGTCGCCTCGGTGTACGGCTCCTCCGGGAAGTACTTCATCGCGAACTTGGCCTCGGCTGCGCCGAACCTGGCGAACGGCGGCGGGCTGTCGTCGAGGAGCGGATACGCGGGTCCGGCGTACGGCGTGCCGGTGAAGTCAAAGAAGCGGTCCCACCCGGCCGGCGCGATCGGCCCCATGAACTGGCTGTAGTGCCCGTGGAACTGGTAGGCGTGAAGCACGCCGGCGGGCACACTGGCCACGTCGCCGGGGTGCAGGATCCGGCTCTCGCCGTCGACCCACACCTGGACCACTCCCCGCACGCAGAAGAAGTAGTCGTGCTCCTTCTCGTGGCGGTGCAGCGGGATCGGACCGCCCGCCGGGCCGACTGCGGTCATCACGGACATCGCGCCCGCGGTCTCCTCCGTCCCGGCCAGCACCCGCCCAACCTGTCCCAGCAGCAGGTGCGCCCGGCCGTCTCCATCGGCGAGGTAGTAGGGCACGGGCTCGCCCGGCAGCTCACGCACCGGGGCCGGCGAATGGACCTGGTAGGACATGTCTCTCCTCAGCCTCGTCTCGATTCCAGATGCTCGCCGACAATTGTATACACTTGTGTCAAATGCGTGCAGTATCCGCGCGAGCGATCCGCCTCGACCTCGCGGCAACGGGCCGCCGCCGTCGGCCACATGTATTTCGCCCGAAACTTCGACGCTACCGCCATTGCCCCGGGACATAAGCATCCCCCACATGCTTATGTCCCGGCGGTGCGCGACGGGCGCGTGGTTTCGGGACTTTTACAGGGGCGACGGTGCCAGTCGTGAGTAGGGTCGCCGTAGTCACCGGTGGCGCCGGCGCGATCGGTGGCGCGATCGCGGCAGCGCTCGGGGCCGCCGACCACGCCGTGGCCGTCCTCGACCGCGCCGCCGACCACGCCCCCGCCATCCGCGACCGCGCGGTCGATCACCCGGTCGATCTCTCGAACGCCGAGGACGTCAAGGCCGCGGCCGCACACGTGCTCGACAGCCACGGCCGCTGCGACGTGCTCGTCCACGCCGCGGCGGCGTTCGACCGCGCGTCGCTGGCCGACCTCGACCTCGACGGCTGGCGCCGAGTCCAGGCGGTCAACGTCGAGTCGGCGTTGTGGCTTTCCCAGGCATTCGTCCCGGGGATGGCCGAGCGGGGCTTCGGGCGGATCGTGTTCGTGGTCTCGGACACGGTGTGGGAGCCGCCGGCGCCCGACCTGCTCGCGTACGTCGCCAGCAAGGCCGCGCTGATCGGGGTCGCCCGCACACTCGCCCGCGCGCTGGGTCGCGACGGGATCACGGTGAACTGCGTGGCACCGGGCCTCACCCCGACGCCCGCCGCCGTCGCCGATACGCCCGCCGAGGCGTTCGCGCAGGTGCAGGCGCGCCAGGCGATCGACCGCCCGCTGAGCCCGGAGGACGTCGCCGGCGCCGTCGCGTTCCTCGCGAGCGACGCCGCGGGCGCGATCACCGGGCAGACGCTCTGCGTCGACGGCGGCCTGATCCTGCGGTGACTACGCTCGCCGCGGCGCGCCTGCGTTGAGCTCCGCGCCGTCGGCGATCAGATAGGAGCAGAACCGCCCATCGGGGTCCCGGCGCGCCCGGATCTCCTCGAGGCGCCGGAAGTTCGCGTCAGTCAGGAAGCGGTCCGCGCGCCGCGTGAAGTCGGTGTCGCCGAGATACACGCCCTTGCCGAGCTCCGCGAGCCCCCTGGTGTGGTCGACCACCCAGTCTCGGTGGCGGTCGTCGTCGGCCGGGTCGGGCCAAATCGCGTACGTCGCGATGTAGGCACGCCCCTCGATCGAGAACGCCATGTCCGGCAGCCGCCGGGTCGGCGCCCAGCCGTACCAGATCGAGAACGAGTGCTCGGTGGGCAACTCGGACCACAGCGCCCGCAGAAGAGGAGCCAACTCGGCGGCGCGGGCGTCGGTCCAGGTGCAGTCGACGGCGTAACGGTGGTTCTCGGGATTCTGAGCCGCCTGCGCCTCGTTCTCCTGCTCGACGGTTGTCAGGCCGGTCTCGTGCAGGACCGCCCTGTCGGCGATAGGGCACGCTCGCAGGGGAGCCAGCACGCGCTCGGCCTCCTTGGACGTGTCGCACATGGCTGTCGTGTGCAACAGCAGCACCGGCGGGCCCTCGGGCCGTGGCAGTCGTGTGGCCGCGATCACCGGCTCGACGACGTGATCGAGCGAGGGCAGCAGTTCGTCGATCCACCCGAGCAGTGGCTCCAGGTCGTCAAGCTCGAACATCCACGTGTCGTGGGTCATCCCGCGCGGGAGCGAATACGTGCGCAGGTGAAACCGGGTGATCACGCCGAAGAAGCCCGGGCCGGCCCCGCGAGCCGCCCACAGCAGATCGGAGTTCTGATCCTCGTCCGCCTGGATCAACCCACCGTCGGCGGTGACGACGTCGATCGCGGCGACGTTCTCGCACGCCCAGCCGTACTTGCGGCTGTTCCACCCCTGCCCGCCCTGGAGCAGGAACCCGCCGATGCCGACGCTCGGGCAGTGGCCGCCGGGGAACGCCCGGCCGTGCGAGGTGAGGAATGGGACCAGCTCGGCGCCGCCCTTGACGGCCGGGCTCGCGGTCGCGATTCCCGTGTCCGGGTCGTAGGCCATCTCGCGCATCCGCCCGAGGTCGATGAGCAGGACGTCGTCCCGGACGCTCCAGGCAGCCCAGCTGTGGCCGCCCGCCCGCACCGACACCTTCAGATCCCGATCTCGCGCCAGCCGCACGCCCGCGATGACGTCGTCCTCGCCGTCGGCGAGCAGGACCGCGGCGGGGTATCGATCGGGCCGGCGCGCGTTGAACACGCGCCCTACTCGCGCGTCCTCGTACCCCGGCTCGCCCCGCCAGAAGATGTCGCCCTCAAAGCTCATCGCCGACGAGGGCTCACGAGATCAGCGACTGGCCACCGTCGACGACGATGTCGACCGCGTTCAGGTAGGCCGCGTCGTCGCTCGCCAGGAACAGCGCTACGCGCGCCACGTCGTCGGGCTGCCCGAGACGGCCGAGCGGGTGGGAATGCAGCATCTCGTGAACCGGATGGCCCGGCTCGTCCAGGAACGGCTCGATCTGCGGCGTGACGATCAGCCCGGGGCTGATCGAGTTTGCACGGATCCCATGTCGCGCGCCGGACGCGGCGAGATGACGGGTGATCGCCAGCACCCCTCCCTTGGCCGCGCCGTGCGCCGCCTGCTCGACGAACGTCGCGCCCCGATGGGCCGAAACCGAGGCGGTGTTGATCACGGTTCCGCCGCCGCGCGCGATCAGATGCGGCCAGGCGGCGCGAGTGACCGTGAAGATCAGGTCGAGTTCGTTGTGGAGCGTGAACCGCCAGTCGTCCCAGCTCAGCTCCGTGAACGGCCCCACCCGCGGCGCGGAGGCGTTGTTGTAGAGGACGTCGATCCCGCCGGCGCGCTCGGCGGCGTCGTTGACCCAGGCGGCCGCGGCGTCGGGATCGGCCAGGTCGACCGGCGCCGTGGAGTGAATGTCTCCCCCACCCGCGCGGATCTCGGCCGCCACCGCGTCCGCGCGCTCTGAGTCGAGGTCGCAGCCGAACACGGTGGCGCCCTCGCCGGCGAACAGCCGAGCCGCGGCCGCACCCTGGCCACCGGCGGTTCCGGTAATCAGCGCGACCTTGCGGTCGAGCCTCCCCATCAGCCGACCAACTCCACCAGGTTGCCCTCGGGATCGGCCAGGAACGCGAACCGGACGCCGGGCTCAGGAGAGGCGGCCGGTGGCATGACCCCACTCGCGCCTGCCTCGATCGCGCGGTCCCACAGGCGGTCGATGTCCTCAGACCTGAGCGCAAAGTGGTTGTAGCCGCGCGTCGCGTGGGCCTCGATCGGCGTGGCCGCCTGCAGACCCGGAACCGACGCCGAGTGCTCGAACAGCTCGAGCCGGAACCCGTCCGGATGGGTCAGCATGACGCCGCGAATCGGGTGCGGCGAGAGCTCGAACGCGAGCTGGCGCTCGAATCCGAACGCGCTTGTGTAGAACCCCTCGGCGGCTTCGAGATCGGCTACCGAGAGGCCGACATGATCGAGCCCTACTCGCATCCCGGCGGCAGTATTGCATACAGATTGCCTAATCGTCTACAGTTCGCGCGGCCGATGCTGCCCCCCATCCACCACCTCGGCTACGTGGTCGAGAGCCTGCATCAGGACGTGCCGCGGTTCGCGGCCGCCACGGGCGCCGGGCCGTTCTTCGCGATGGAGCACATCGCGTTTGACGAGGTGACCTACAAGGGCGAGCCTGCCTTATACGACCACTCCTCGGCGTTTGGCGCGTGGGGTCCGATCCTCGTCGAGCTGACTCAGGTGCACGACGTTCAGCCGGCCGGACTGAGGAACTCGCTCGTGGCTCCCGGCGGCGGCGTCGGCCACGTCGCCTGGCTCGCCGACTCGCTCGAGGACGAGATCGCGCGCCTCGAGGCCACGGGCCTCACCCCTTTCCATGCCGGCCGCACCGGGCCCGCGTCCGCGGTGTGGTTTGAGGGCAGCGAGATCTTCGGACACCCGATCGAGGTGCTCCAGCGCCGCGACGAGCTGCTCCGGTTCTACGCGATGGTCCGCGAGGCATCGGCCGGATGGGACCGATCCGACCCACTCCGGATCATGAGCGGGGCGCCGGCGTGAACCTCCCTGACGAGGTGGACGTCCTCGTCGCCGGGTTCGGCGCCGGGGGTGCGGCCGCGGCGATCGCAGCCCAAGACGCCGGCGCGTCGGTCGCCATCGTTGAGAAGACGACGTCCGGCGGCGGCAACTGCGTCTACTCGGGCGGCTTCCTGTTCGACGTCGACGGTCCGCACGACGTCGACCATCTCGACGCGCTCTGCTTCGGGAAGACCGAGCGAACCGTGCTCGAGGCCTACGCCCGCGGCCTGCGCGACGTCCCGGGGTTCGTCGAGGCGCTCGGCGGGACGGTCGCTCCCGTCGATTTCGAGGAGCTCCGCGACACCTACCTTCCGCTCCCCCTCGTGTCGGTCGGGCACCAGGGCAATACCGGCGACACGCTGCGTCTCGCGCGCGCGGCCGGCGCCTCGCTCTGGCACATGAGCGCGTTCTTCGGCTGGCTGTCGTTCGTGCACCCGGGTTTCCCGGCCGCGTTCACGCTCGACGTCCACGTCCCGAGCTTCATCTGCGTCGACGGCGACGGGCGGCGGTTTGCGGACGAGACCGGCTGGGAGGTCCACGACCGAGTCCGCGCGCTCACCGCCTACCTGCCGCGCCGTCCCAACCGCCCGCGGATGCCCGGCTGGATCATCTTCGACGAAGCCGCGCGTCGCGCGGGCCCACTGCACGGAATCGTCGGCAGCCCAAACGACTACCGGTGGAGCGCGGACAACTCGGCCGAGGTCGCGGCTGGATGGATCGCGCGCGGCGAGGACATCGCCGAGCTCGCGGCCGCGAGCGGCCTCGACCAAGCCGTGCTTCAGAGCACTCTGGGCGCCTACGCGGACGCCGTCAGCCGCCGGCGCGACGACGAGTTCGGTCGCGCGCCGGCGACGCTCGTGTCGCTGATCGCACCGGTGTACGCGGTCCAGATGACGCCGGCTGTCGCGACCGCTTCCGGTGGTCCGAGGCGCGACGCCAACGCGCGGGTGCTGCGCCCCGGCGGCGCGCCGATCTCTGGGTTGTTTGCCGCCGGCGCCGCAGGCTCGATCTGGGGCCATCTGACCGAGCACGGCGGCGGGCTGACCGACGCGATCGTGTTCGGGATGATCGCGGGTAACCAGTGCGCGACCGCCGCCGTGGTCGCGGGCGCGAGACCCAAGGAGATGCAATGAGCCAGACGACAGTTGACGTCGCCACGCCGCGCGGCACGATGCCGACGTACGTGCACCGACCGGACGGCACGGGGCCCTCCCCGCGCGTCCTCGTGTACATGGACGCCCCCGGGATCCGGCCGGCGCTGCTGGGTTACGCCGAGCGACTTGCCGAAGCGGGCTACACGGCGATCGTGCCGGACCTGTACTACCCGTTCGACCCGGCCGAGAAGTTCGACGCGGAACGACTGGCGGCCGGCGACAAGGAGGAGTTCGCGCGGATGCGAAAGCTCGTCGGCCAGATCGACGACGAGCAGGTCCTCGACGACACGCGCCTGCTGCTCGAGGCGGTCCCGGGAACCGACGGCGGAGAGTGGGCGTGCATCGGCTTCTGCATGGGAGGCCGCCTCGGGATGCGCGCGGCCGAGGCATTCGGAACCGAGATCGCGGCGGCCTCGCTACTCCACCCCACGGGTCTCGTCACCGACGGGCCCGATTCGCCGCATCTAGAGGTCGATCGGGTCGACGCGGGGCTGTACCTCGGCTTCGGCGAGAGCGACAGTGTGACGCCGGTCTCGACGATCCCACCGCTCCGCGAGCGCCTCGATCAGGCCGGCGTGGTCCACCGGATCGAGGTCTTCCCCGGTGCCGAGCATGGCTTCACGATGCCGGATAGGCCCGCGTACGACGAGGCGGCCGCCGAGCAGGCGTGGGCCGGGACGCTCGCGGTGCTCGCCGAGCGGCTGTGAAGCCCGCCGTGTGCGGGTCGGTCGCCCACGCCGACCCGGCCGCCGAAATGCGGCCGCGCTGCTCGGCGGTAGTAGCATCACGTGCACGGGGGGATTGTCGAGGGGAGGCAGTCCGTGAAGCGAGGATTCGTTGGTCTGCGTCGTTCGGTCGTACTGGCAGGCATGCTCGTGCTCGGCCTCGCACCCCCGGCGCTCGCGGATCGCGCGTTCACGGCCCGGTTCAGCACGAACGCCAACGGCGACATCGCGATCGTCGGCAATACGCTCGAGACCTGCCAGACGTCGGTGGCCGATTGCGCGAACGCGCGCGCGGGGCTGGGGACGGTGCTCAACAACAACAACTTCTCGATGGTGCGCGTGAACACCGACTCCACGGCGCTCGATTCCTCATCCGCACGCCTGAGCCTGCCCGCCGGCGCTCGGGTTCTGTTCGCGGGCCTGTACTTCGGATCGCGGACGAACGCTGGAACGGGCGGGAAGTCCGCGCCGGATTCGACGCCGGCGGGCCTGAGCAAGGTCGACCTGAAGCCGCCGGGCGCTTCGGGTTTCGATCACCTGACCGCCGCGGTCGACACGAGCTCCGACGTCACGGGCGCCTACGCGGCATTCGTCGACGTCACGCCACGTGTCCAGCGTGCCGGATCCGGCGTGTACACAGTGGCGAACGTGCAGTCAGCTACCGGCGAGGACCGGTACGCCGGCTGGGCGCTCGTCGTCGCCTACGAGGCCGCCGGCGAGCCGCCCCGCAACCTGACCGTGTTCGACGGGCTGCAGTCGGTCACGCAGGGCAAGCCGGCGGTGACGATTCCCGTCAGCGGATTTCAGACGCCTTTGAGCGGACCGGTCCGGACGAAGCTCGGGTTCGTCGCGTACGAGGGTGACCGCGGGCTGACCGGCGACAGCGCGACGCTCGACGGCAAGGTGCTGAGCGACAAGGTGAACGCGGCGAACAACTTCTTCAACTCCGCGATCTCGGTCGACGGTCAGAACTTCACCGACAAGACGCCCGACTACGTCAACCAGCTCGGATTCGACGCGAAGCGGATCGGGATCGACGGCCTCCTCGCCAATGGCGCCACCAGCGCGACGATCGGGCTGAAGACGAGCAGCGATCAGTACCTCCCGCAGGTGATCACGTTCGCCACCGATCTGTACGCACCCGTGATACGCGCGACCAAGACCGTCGCGAACCTGACGCATCCGGACGGGGCCACGCGCGCGGGAGACAGGCTCCGCTACACGGTCACGTTCGCCAACGAGGGTCTGGAAGCGGCGACCAACTTCGTCGCCAGCGACAAGATCCCGCCCGGCACCACGTACGTGGCCGGATCGCTGCGAATCCCGACCGCGCCCGCGAGCGCCGCGACGCCGAGCGACCTCGTCGGCGACGACCAGGGCGAGTTCGACGCCGCGCGGAACAGCGTGCGGTTCTTCCTCGGGAGCGGCGCGGCCGCGGGCGTGGGAGGCGCGCTGGCCGTCGCCGGCGCGCCCGGAGATACGGCGCAGGTCAGCTTCGAGGTCCGCGTCGACGACAACCTGACCGCCGAACAGGAGATCAGAAACGTCGCCCAGGCGACGTTCATCGCGCCTACGCTCGGCAAGGAATTGACCGCGCTGTCCTCGGAGACCCTCGTGACCGCGACGCCGAGCCCGACACAGTCCGAGCCGGCGGACCTCGCGCTCGCGCAGAGCGAGACGGAGGCGCCCGCCGCGTTCGGCGACGACTCGGTCGACGACCACGTCACCATCGAAAACAGCGGCCCCGGCGACGCCACCGACGTTGTGCTGCACGACGTCGCGCCACCCGGCGCCACGATCGACTCGGCCACGATCGACCAGGGCTCGTGCTCGGTGAGCGCCACCGACGTGACCTGCGTGATCCCGCACCTCGACGCCGGCGGGTCGGCCGAGGCCGACATCGTCCTGGTGGAGCCGCCGGGCGATGCGCTCGCGGGCTCGAAGAGCGAGGCCAGCATCAGCGCGTCCCAGTTCGACCCGACTCCTTCGAACGACAGCGGCGAGGCGACGGCCCCGATGTCGACGCCCGGTGCGCCGATGGCGGATCTCGTCATTCAGGACCACGAGAGCTCGTCGCAGGACACCCTCGGCGGGACCCTGGTCGACACGATCACGGTGGTCGACAACGGCCCGGGCGAGGCGACCGGCATCGACCTCACGGACGCGCTCGACGCCGCCGCGCAGGTGACAGCGATCGATTCGGGCGCGTTCACGTGCAGCTCCGGAGCGGCCGTCCAATGCAGCCTGGCCGAGCTGGCGCCGGGCGAGAGCGAGACCCTGGAGGTGCACGTGCGACCGCTCCGTCCGGGCGAGCTGATCGACGATGTCACCGCGAGCGACGACCAGTTCGATCCGAACTACGCCAACGACTCCGCGCAGACGACCGCCACCGTCACGCCCCGCGCCACCGCGGCAAAGGTCCGGATCGTCCCCGTTCAACGGGTCGCGGCGCCGGGGCATGTGGTCGGATTCGTGGTCACTGTCGGCGTGGTCAAGCCGGTCCCTGGCGTGAAGCCGACCGTATGCGTGACGCTCCAGAGGCAACTGCGCGTCGTCCGCGCGGCGGGTGCGGTCGCGAGCGCCGGGCGACTGTGCTGGGACTCAGACGCGCTCGTCAATGGGTCACCGCGAGCGTTCCGCTTCTCCGCACGCGTCGTCTCGTCGGGGGCGACAACAATCGCCGTGCACGCCAGACTCACGGGCGCAAACTTCGCCGCCAGCCGCGCCGCGGCCACCGTCGCGGTGCCGCCGCGGACTGTCGTTGCGTGCCCGTCCAGCTCAGGCCTCGGTCGACCCGGGCGGATTGCCTGCTGATCCTCTCAGCGTGTGATCACCGGAGGACGCCGTCTTCGTGGTCCCGTCGGGTAGGACCATCTCCGCCGTGGTTCCTGGCGGGACCGTGACGACCAGCTCGAACGCGTCACCAGAGAGCCGCCACGACGACTCGATCCGCCCGTACGGGCTGTCGTGCCGGGCTTGCGCCCACGTGATCCCCCCGCCCGGCGACGGCTCGATCAGGAAGTGCCTGTAGGCCGCGCCGCCGCCATCTTCGAGCAGCCGGATGCCTGCGACGTACCGGTGCAGGAACGAGACGACCGCACCCTTCGAATAGTGGTTGAGCGATTCGAACGGCGTTCCGTCGGGACGCATACCGTCCCAGCGCTCCCACATCGTCGTGGCGCCGCGCTCGATCATGTACAGCCACGACGGCATCGTGTCCGTGAACAGCAGCTCGTACGCGACGTCGAGGTGGCCAGTCTCGGCGAGCACCGGCAGCAGGTATGGCGTGGCCAGGAACCCCGTGGCGAGATGGGTGTCGGCGGCTCGGACGAGCTCGACAAGCCGCGCGGCCGCATCCGCGCGCGACTCGGCCGGGACCAGGTCGAAGGCCAGTGCGCGGACGTGGTTGGCCTGGGTGTCGGGCTGGAGCCTTCCGTCCGCGCTGACGAACTCGGTTCGCCACGCGTCCCGCGCGCGCTCCGCGAGCTCCCCGTAACGCGCCGCCTCCGCCGAGCGCCCGATCACGGCAGCGATCTGGCTCATCAGCCGCGCCGAGTGGGCGAAGTACGCGGTGGCGACGTCGGCCTTGTCGGCGCGCCGGAACGCCTCGAACTCCTCCGGGCCTTTCAGGTCCTCGCCGGGCACGAGCCACTCCCCCCAGTGGAAGCCCGAGTCCCACAGGTAGCGCTCGTGCGGCAGCGCCTCGGGCCGGCCGGCAGCCCGACCCGGATGCCGCGCGCCCGCGGCCGCCTTCTCCACATACGACAGCCACGCCACCATCGACGGCCACTGCTCCTCGAGCAGGCGGCGGTCTCCGTACGCCCGGTAGATCTCCCACGGCACGATCACGGCCGCGTCCCCCCACCCCGCCGACCCGTTCATCGCCGCGAGGAAGCCGCCCTCGGACTCCGACGGCGGGCTCGGCGCGAGGTTGGCCACGAGCCCGCTCGACCACTGCTCGGCGGCCAGGTCCCGCAGCCACTTGGTGGTGAAGCCGGCGACGTCGTACAGGAAGGCGGCGGTCTGGACGAAGATCTCCCAGTCGCCGGTCCAGCCGGCGCGCTCGCGCGTCGGGCAGTCGGTGGGGATGTCGCAGACGTTGCCGCGCAGGCTCCACACCGCCGCCTCGTGCAAGCGGTTGATGCGCTCGTCGCTGCACCGGAACCACCCGGTGCGGGTCATGTCGGTGTGCACGACGACGCCGGTGAGATCGTCGACGTCGAGCGGCTCCGGATGCCCCTCGACGCGCACGTACTGGAAGCCGTGCGTGGTGTGGCGCGGCTCGAACACGTCCCTCGGCCGACCCGCCGACACAACCCGGTCGACCTGACCGGCGGGCAGCGGCTCGGGGATGAACGGCAGATCCACGTCGAGGTGGTCGGTGGTGACATCGCCCGCGACGTCAACCGCTTCCCCGTGAGTCAGGGTCAAACAAGTCCCCGGCGGCCCGAGATTGGCCAAGCGCACCCACCCGTTGATGTTCTGGCCCAGATCGAAAACCTGCCCGCGGGCCACCCGGCGGACGGACACGGGCGCCACCTCGCTGACCGCACGCACCGGCGGCGCCGGCGAGGCCACGAGCCGTCCGTAGCCGTGGTCGGCGACCGTCACCGAATCCCAGCCGGCGTCGTCGAAGCCTGGCTCACTCCAGCCGGCGACCACACGCCTCAGGTCGACCGACTGGCCCGCGATCAGATCGGCGACGTCGATGTGCGACCGCGCGCTGCGCCAGCCCGCGCCGGTCCCCGCAACGACGGTCGAGCCGTCGGCAAGGTCGACGCGGACCTGAGCGACGAAGCCGAGCTCCGAACCCCATTGGTCGTGGGCACGCGGCAGCCCGACCTGGCCGCGGTACCACCCGTCGGACAGGATCGCGCCAATCGCGTTCGCGCCTGGACGCAGCAACTCGCGTATGTCGTAGGTCTGCACCTGCAGGCGCTCGCGGTACTCGGTGAACCCGGGAGTCAGCTCGGCGTCGCCGACGCGCCGGCCGTTGACGAACGCCTCGTAGATCCCGTGGGCAGTGGCATAAAGCCGCGCGCGCACGACTGCGACCGCGGGCACCTCGAACGAGCCGCGCACGAGCATCGCCGGTCGCCTCCCCGGAGGCGACCGCTCGGAGGACTCCACCGGCTCGATCCACAGCGCCGACCAGTCCGCCGGCTCGAGCAGCCCGACCTCGAACACGTCCGGCGAGGACCAGTCGCTCTCCCCGAGGTCTGTCCACACTTTTACCTGCCAAGCAACGCGCGCCCCCGAACTCAAGGGCGCCCCCGCGTACTCGACGAGCACGGTGTCGGCGCTCTGCACCGGGCCGGTGTCCCAGCCGTTGTCGGCGCGGATGCGGTACTCAACCTGCTCGCGCGCGCCTTCCGGCAGCCACCACGAGAGACGCGGCCGCGTGGTGCCGATCCCGACCGCGTCGCTGAGGTGTTCGACGCGCAGCCGGCTCGGCGCGTCAGGCAACCGGGTGGTGCACGTCGAGCTTGTCGGGCGCCTGATCAGTGGCCGGAGCGGACGGACCGTTCGTGATCGCAGCTCCGCCCGGAGCCGAGACGGCCGTGCCGCTCTTGCGCAACCCGAGGACCCGGTCGCGGAGCTTCATCAGCGCCACCGCCGGACCCTTTCCCGTCGATGTGCTTGTCAGGCCGTCGGGGTTCTGAACCGCGGTCAGCACCAGCGCGACGCCGGCAACGATTGCCTGGTACTTGCCGACGCTCAGATGGATGTCGAGGAAGGTCACGAACAGGCCCGCCGCCGAGAACATCACGCCGGCGACGACCGCTCCCGCGATCCGTCCTACGCCGGCGACGAACACGATCGCAAGCAGGCTAATCGATGTGAACGCCGCGAAGCTGTCGGCGGTGAGCTCGCCCTGTAGGTAACCCGTCAGGGCGCCGCCGACGCCGGCGATGAACGCCGCCAGCGCGAACGCCATCAGCTTCCCCTGGGCGACGTTGATTCCGACCGAACCGGCGGCGCGCTCGTTCGAGCGGATCGCGAGCAACATCCGTCCGGCGGGACCGCGTCTGAGTCGGGCCACGAGCAGCCCGATCAGGATCACGACGACGAGCACCATGACTCCAAAGACCACGCGGTTCGTCGAGTGGCCCGCGTTGGCCGCCAGATTCAGCCCGAGCAGGTGAGGTGCCTTGATCGGCAGCCCGGCGGTGCCGCCGGCGAAGCCCGAGCTCGAGAAGATGAGCGCGTCCATGGCCGCGGCAAACCCGAGCGTCACCACCGCCAGGTTCACACCGCGCAGCCGCAGCGCCGGCAGCCCGATCACCAACCCAACCGGGACCGCGCACAAGCCGGCCGCGAGCAGCGAGAACGGGAACCCGAGCCCCCATCCGTGGGAGATATGCCCGAGCATGAAGCCGCCGATGCCGGCCAGCGACATCTGCGCCAGCGACACCTGGCCCACGTAGCCCGTCAGGACGACGACCGACAGCGCGATGCACGTGACCGTCAGCGACGAGATGAACGCGTACCGGAGAACGTTGCTCAGCAGCAGGAGCAGGATCAGCCCGCCGACGAAGCATGCGCCTGCGGATGCCAGCGGCGAGCCCGGCCAGCCGACCGACGGGTTCTTCTGGGCGGCGTCTCCGCCCCGGGCCAGGACCGAGCGGGAGCGGAACGCCATCACGACGATGATCACGATGAACGGGACGGCATCCGACAGCCCGGACTGGGGCAGCCACGTCCACACCGTGATCAGCTTGCCGATCTCAGACTGGAAGCAACCGATCAGCAATCCGGCCAGCGCGGTGATCCAAAACGACTCGAACCGGCCGACCAGCGCCGCCGCCAGCGCCGGGACGATGAACAACGTGTAGGAGGTCGGGTCGAGGCTCGCGACCGGCGCGATCAGGATGCCGGCAGCGCCAGCGAGGACGGTGGCGATCACCCAGTTCTGCGACGCGATGCGGGTGGCCGAGATGCCGGTGAGCGCTGCGCCGCGGTCATTTTCGGCCCCGGCCCGGGTCGCGAGCCCGAACCGCGTGTAGCGGTAGATCAGAGCGAGCGCGACCGAGATCACGATCACGACGCCGGTGAAGAACAGGCGGTCCTGCGGGAACGTGACCCCGGAGATCTTCAGCGCCCCGCTCGGGAAGATCGGGTTGGTCGCAACCGGCTCGGTGCTGTAGTTGAGAACCGCGATCGCCTGAAGCGCCAACATCACCCCAACCGACGCGCACACCCGGGTGAGCTGCGAGGCGTTCCGCAGCGGCCGGTAGACGAGGCGGTACAAGACGAAGCCGAGCGCGGCCGAGTAAACCAGTGAGATGACGATCGCGAGCGTCGTGTTGATCCCCGCGCCGCCGTTCAGCGAGATCTGGTGCGGGATGATCACGACGGGCAACTCGAGCTCGCCGAAGCTGCGCAGGTTGACGAACACGTAGGCGATGAACATCGCCACGGCGCCGTGGGCGAAGTCGACCACGCCGGCGCTGCGGTACTTGAGGACGAGACCCTGGCCGAGAATGGCGTAGGTCGCGCCGGCGCCGAGGCCGAGGATCAGGAACAGGATGTAGCTGGACATGGTGGTTACGTGTTCGTGGCTGCGATGTAGCCAGATCCGCCCGCCGGGCGGCGGGCGGATCCGGCCACGATGGTTAGAGCCCCTGGCCCTTGAAGTAGCCCTTCGAGGTCGTCCAGTCGGTCGTGCTCGGCTGCGTGACCTGGCCGTTCTTGACCTGGTTCATCAGGTAATAGTCGTTGCAGATGGCGGGAGCGCCCGTCATCTGCTTCCCGTCACACGTGTAGGGGTGCGACAGGAAGTTCGGGTGGTTGCTGCCGGTCTTGAACGCGGCCAGGATCGAACTGGTCGTCGGCGTTCCCGAGATCTTGCTCAGCGCCGCCTGGGCGTTCATGACGGTGGCGAACCCGGCCGCGGAGATCGAGTCGATCAGCGTGCCGGGGGCGGCCCACTTCTTCAGCGATGCCTGGTAGAGCTGCGCCTGCTGGCTGGTCCCGGTCTGCAGGATGAACGGCGAGGCGATGTACATGCCCTCGGCTCCGCCGGCCGAGGCGGTGATCACCGGCGGCGCGCCGCACGGGTCGATGCCCATCAGCTTGCCGGTGTAGCCGACGCTCTTGAGCGACTTCAGCACGTTGCCGCAGCCGTTCGGGACGTCGATGTACGCCAGATCGGCTCCACTGCTCTGGATCAGCGCGGCCTGCGGGCTCGGATCAGGCGAAGTCGGCGATAGCGGGATCAGCTTGACGGTGCTGACGCCGGCGGCCTTGAACACCGGCACGATCTGGGGAATGATCGACTCGCCCTGCGGATTCGAGAAGTACATCAGGGCGACCTTCTTGACGCCGAGCGTCTTGCCGGCGTACACGGCGGCCGCGGCGTTGTCGCCGACGCTCACCGACCAGAACTGGATCGAGTTCGGCGACACGAACGGGACCGGCGTGAACGGGATGCCGCCGATGTAGGCGAGGTTGGCGTGCGCGTAGATCGGGATCGATGCGGGCGCGCCGACGTCCGCGGCGCCGAGGATCGCGAGCGGGTGCTTGGCCACAAGCTCGTTCGCGCATCGGGCCGCGCCGGCCGGCGTGCCGTCGCCGATGCAGCTGTCGATCACGATCGGATGGCCGTTGATCCCGCCCAGGTAGTTATTGACGTACTCCATCGCGGCGATCGCTCCCTGACGCGCCTCGGGGAACGTGACCGCGCCGGTCTCGTCGTTGATCATCCCGAACACGTACGGGCTGCCGGTCGCCTTCTTCGCGGTGCCGAACACCGACGACGCCGCCGTGCTGGTTGCCGACGTGCTCGTGCTGCTACCAGACGATCCGCTGCTCCCACTCGTGGTGCTGCTCGAGCTGCTCGATCCGCAGCCCGCCGCGATCAGCCCAGTCGCCGCGACCACGGCGGCCGTGCCGAGCCATTTCGAACGTTTCATCTGCAGTGCTCTCCTCTGGTTGTGTCTAGGGTCAACTGGGCTGGGGCTGCCGCGGTCACGCCGCGGCAGCTTGCCCCAGATAGCTCGCCGCGAGCAGCCCTCGCCGTTCGCGGAGTTCGGCGGCGGCGCCTTCCAGCGCGATCCGCCCGTGGGTCAGGACGTACGCCCGATCGGAGATGTCGAGTGCCAGCGCGACGTGCTGCTCCACGAACAGCACGCTCGTGCCGAACTCGTCGGCGACGCGGCGCAGGATCGGGAGGAGCCGCTCGACGATGACCGGGGCGAGGCCGAGGCTCATCTCGTCGACGAGCAGCAGCCGCGGCCGGGTCACGAGCGCTCGTCCGATCGCCAGCATCTGCTGCTCGCCTCCGGACAGCAGGCCGGCCTTGCGGTTCAGGCACTTCTCAAGCTCGGGCAGCATCTCGAGCAGCTCCGCTTCTCGAGTGCCGCTGCGTCCGCCCGCGAGGCGAAGGTGCTCGCGGACGGTCAGCCCTGGGAACAGCGCGCGGCCCTCCGGCACCAGCGCGAGTCCGCGCCTGGCGAGGTTGTGCGCGGGCACACCGCCCACGTCCTCGCCCGACAGTTTCACATGCCCCGAGATCGGCTTGTTCAGCCCGGCGATCGTCTCGAGCGTGGTCGTCTTACCGGCGCCGTTCGGGCCGAGCAGCGCCACGACCTCGCCCGGATGGACCTCGAGCTTGAGGTCTCGGACAACCGCAATCTGCTGGTAGCCCGCGCATAAGTCATCGAGCGCCAGGGCGTGGCCGGAGGTGGTCGCGTCAGTGGCTGGCTGCGGCATGGCTCGCTCCTAGGTAGGCCTCGATCACGCGCGGGTCCTCGCGGATCTCGGCCGGCGATCCGGTCGCGATCTGTCGTCCGAAGTCGAGGACCATCAAGTGGTCGCACACGCTGAGCACGAGCCCCATGTCGTGGTCGATCAGGAACACGGTGACGCCGTGCGCCTCGGGCAACGTGCGCAGGCGGCGGCCGAGCTCGAGGCTTTCGTCCGTGTCGAGCCCGGCGGCCGGCTCGTCGAGGAGCACGAGGCGCGGCTGCCGCGCCAGCGCCCGCCCCACGCCGACCAGCTTGCGCTTGCCCAGCGAGATCTCCGACGGATAGCGGTCGACGACGTCCTCCAGGCCGCACACTCCGATCGCCCAGTCGACGCCGGTGCGGTCGGGCGGGCGGTGGGGCAGGAACAGGTCACGGAGGGCAGAGCCGACGCTCACGTGCTCGCTCGCGACGAGCATGTTCTCGTCGACCGTGAGGTCGTCGAACAGCTCGACCGATTGAAACGTTCGCGCCAGTCCGAGGCGCGCCCGGCGGTACGGGCGAAGCCGGCTGATGTCGCGCCCGGCGAACACGATGCTCCCGGCGGCCGGCCTCGTATACCCGGTCAACGCATCTACCATCGACGTCTTGCCGGCGCCGTTCGGACCGATCAGGCCGAACACCGTTCCCTCTGAGATCTGGAGGTCGACATCGGAGACGGCCACGACGCCGCCGTAGGCGACGCGCAACCCGTGCACATCGAGCAGCGGTCGTGGTGTCGTCTGTGCTGTCATGTCTCTCCCTCGCGAGCGCTCATCTGCGCCCATCGGCGAAAACTGTACACAGTTTCGCTCCTTGTGTCCAGCGTTCGCGCCATGAGTGTGTGTAAGCGTTTCGTTAGCGAGCCCGCGCCGGCTCGGGTCGCGAGCCAGCCGGGCGCGCGAACACGCGGACGTCGTCCGGGGCCGAAGCGGTCGCCGGAGCCCAGCCCGGACCCCCTCCGTGCATGAACCGGCTCCAGGCGACGATCATCTCGCCGGCGACCTCGCCGGCGCCGCGCGCCTGGCCCGCCAGCCGCTCCCCCGGTCCTCCGTCTCGCCACGTGCCGAACAGCAGCGGAACCTCGACGGTGTGCGTGGCGCCGAGGTCGGGGCCGGCGCCGGGATGGTCGACCCGGTAGCGGTACACGGCGCTCCGATCGCCGACCGCCTCGGCGCGGGCCGATGCCCAGCGAGCGAGCGGCTCCGCGACCATCGCGTCGGTCGCGATCTCGACGAGCAACGAGAGCGGATCGTGCGGCGCGCCGGCGGCCGCCGCCCGCTCCCGATACCGCACGAGGACCGCGTCGGGCTCTTCGGTGTCGACCAGGTGCGCGACGACACCGGGAACGAGCTCGGGCGGCGGCGACGGGCGCCACGGCGCTCGGAAGAAGAACGTGCCCTCCTGGGCGGTGTGGCCGGCGAGCACCTCAACCTCCGGGCTCGCTCCGGGTACGTCGATGGGCGAGGTCGGAAGGCTGCCCGCGTCCACGGTGGGGAGCGCGCCGCCCCGGGTTCCGCGGAACTCCGGCTGCTCGAGCAGGTCCTCGTGCAGCGCGACGATCCGCTCGGCGCCGAGTTCGCGCAGGCGGACCGGATCGAACGCGCCCGTCCCGCCGGCAGCGGCGCTCAGAGCCTCAGCCCACCGGATCGCCACCGCCGGGGCCTGGGCGACGTCGCCGAGCGGCGGTGACTGGAGAGCGACCCGGCGGAACAGCCCGGCGGCCCCCGGCGCCACCAGCAGATCCATCGCCGACAGGGCGCCCGCTGACTGCCCGGCGAGCGTGACCTCGGCGGGGTCGCCGCCGAAGGCGGCGATGTTGTCCCGCACCCATTCGAGTGCGGCGATCTGGTCGAGCAAGCCCCAGTTCGCGGCCGGCGCGGCCGCGGCCGCGGCCAGGTCTGGGTGGCCGAGCCAGCCGAGGCTGCCCAGCCGGTAGTTAACGGTCACGACCACCGCGTCGGCGGCCGCCGCCAGGCGCTCGCCGGAATACAGGCTCGCGCCGGCGTGGCCGATCGCGAACCCGCCGCCGTGGAGCCATACGAACACGGGCCGGCGGTCGTCAAGCCCCGGCGTGAACACGTTCAGGTTGAGGCACTGCTCATCGGTGGCGGGCAGCTCACCATGGGTGAACCTCGCCGCCGCGCGCCTCGGCTGCGGCGCCGCCGGGCCCGGGCCGACCGCGTCCCGAACCCCGGTCCAGCCCGGCTCCGGGCCGGGTGGCGCGAAGCGAGGCGCGGTCGCGTACGGGATCCCTCCGAATGCCACCACCTCGCCGGCGCGACGGCCGCGGAGCCGGCCGGCGGCGATCTCCACCTCGGTCATGGCGCTACTGCGCCGCCGCTACCTCCGAGCTGTCCGCGACCAGTTCGGGATGCCCCTCCTCCCAGGAGATGATCGGGTTGCGCAGCACGCCGACGCCGTCGATCTCGGCCTCGACGACGTCGCCGGGCTTCAGGTACAGGGATGCGGGGTCGTCGCTGAACCCGGCCACGCCCGACACCGTCCCGGTCGAGATGATGTCCCCCGCGCTGTAACCCATCGCCGAGTAGTGGCTGATGAGCTCGGGGACCGTGACCGCCATCCGGCTCATGTGCGAGCTCTGCCGGCGCTCACCGTTGACGCGCAGCTCCATCGACAGCGCGTGCGGGTCCGGGATCTCGTCGGGCGTGACGATCCACGGGCCGATCGGGCAGAACGTGTCGATGCTCTTCGAGAGACAGAAGACGCCCGACTTCATCTCCTCCCGCTGGATGTCGCGGGCGGTGATGTCGTTGAAGATCAGGTAGCCGGCGATGTAGTCGGCGGCCTCCTCGGGCGAGAAGAACTTGCCGGCCTTGCCGATCACGACCGCGAGCTCGAGCTCATAATCGAGCTCGTTGGTCATGGCCTCCGGATAGATGATCGCGTCATCAGGACCGATGATCGCGTCGATGTTCTGGAAGAACACGATCCAGGGCAGGACAGGGTGCGACCAGTTGACGTTCTTGGACTCCTCGTGATGCTCGCGGAAGTTGCCCGAGGTGTGAAAGAACTTCTTCGGGACGATCGGCGCCCGCAGGCGCACGTCCTCGAGCGCGAACTCCCGACCGGTCTCGGGCACGTCGCCGCCGAGCTCGAAGTACCGGCGCATGTCGGGGACGTCGAGTTCAAGCACCTTGCCATCGACGACCTTCCCCACCAGCCCGTCGTTGAACGTCACAAGCTTCATAGCCGCTCCTTTGCAGACACCACCGGTCTCTCAAGCACTCGCGGCACAAATTATAGACAGAAGTTGATTCTGTATGCAATTCATCTAACTGAGTGCCAAGCTGGTGTCAGGCCGGTCGCGCCGGGCCCGCAGCGCCCGCGAGGTCCCGAGCGCGGCCGCTCGCACGGCGGGAACGAGTCGTGCCGCCTCGGTCCCGTCGGCCTTGCTGACGATCGAAAGCGCCGCGATCACCTCGCCGGCGCCGTCGACGATCGGCGCCGCCACCGACACCGCGTCGTCGGTGACCTGCCGATCGCTGACCGCGACACCGTCCCGGCGGATCTGGCTCAGCATCCGTCGCAGGCGCTCGGGATCGGTGATCGTGTAGTCCGTGAACCGCTGCAGCGGCCCGTCGAGAACCTGGCGCTGCACCGTGTCCGGAGCGTGGGCGAGCAGTACGACTCCGATCCCCGAGGCGTGGAGCGGGAAACGGCCGCCGACGCGCGTGAGCACGCCGACCGCGCGGCGGCCGGCGATGCGCTCGATGTACACGACCTCGTGGCCCTCGCGCACTCCCAGCTGGACGTTCTCGTGCGTGACCTCGTACAGGTCCTCGAGGAACGGCAGTGCGGCCTCGCGCAGCGGCGCCCCGCGCGGGGCCAGCGACGCGATCTCCCACAGTCGCAGCCCGATGCGGTAGCTCCCGTCGCCGTCGCGCTCGAGTGCGCCGGACACGCACAACTCCCCGACCAGCCTGTGCGCCGTCGTCAGCGGCAGCGCGGCGCGACGGGCGATGTCCGACAGCGTGAGCGTCGGCCAGGCGGGTGTGAACGTCTCGAGCACGGCGAACCCCCGGGCGGTGACCGACCGGCTGTCGACCCGATTACGAACTCCTCCCAAGGCACGCATTGTGCCGCTTCTTCCGCTCAGCGGAAGCAACCGTTGCGGTGGGTCCCCCGCGGTCCTACGCTGGCCTTTCCGTTTTGGAGAGCCAAGAGGGCTGAGAAAGGCCGCGTGAGTTGACGTCGACGCCGTTTCGCGATTGCTTGCAGGCGCCCGGCGCGTTTGCGATCGCGGTCGAGCTGGTGACCGCCCGTGGGATGGTCACCACCGATCGCAGCCGCGCGCTGGTCGACAAGGCACGCGCGCTCGCTGATGATCCCCGGATCGACGTGCTGTCGATCACCGACAACCCCGGTGGCAACGCGATGCTCGCGCCCGACACGCTGGGCACCGACCTGGTCTCGCGCGGGCAGCAGGTGATCATCCACCTGGCCTGCAAGGACTGGAACCGGAACGCGCTCGAGAGCCGGGGGTGGAAGCTCGCCTCCGAGGGGTTCGGGAACGTCCTGTGCCTGTCGGGCGACTACCCGCTCGGCGGGTACGGCGGTACTGCCGCGCCGGTGTTCGACATCGACTCGGTCGGCCTCCTGAAGCTCTACAGCGACATGAACGCCGGCCTGCACATCGCGCGGACCAACGAGCGGCTCGACCGGACGGACTTCTTCCTCGGGTGCGTGGTCACCAATCACAAGGTGCACGAGCGCGAGGTCGTCCCGCAGTACCAGAAGCTCGCCAAGAAGGTCAGGACGGGCGCGCGCTTCGTGATCAACCAGATCGGCTACAACGCGCGCAAGGACGACGAGCTGCTGCGATACATCGCTCGCGCGAACCTCCCGGTACGCGCGCTGGCGAACGTCTTCCTGCTCTCACCCGGAGCCGCCCGCGCGTTCAACGCGGGCAGGATCCCGGGCGTGATCGTCACCGACGAGCTGCTGGCGCTGGCCGAACGACACAGCGCGAGCGCCGACGGAGGCCGGTCGTTCTTCATCGACCTGGCGGCCAAGCAGCTCACGGTCGCGCGCGGCCTTGGGTTCGACGGTGCCTACCTGGGCGGTCACACCAGCGCCGAGACGTTCTTCGAGATTCTCGATCGCGCCCACTCGTACGCCGACGCCGACTGGCGCGAGCTCTCGCGCGAGCTGCGGTTCGGGCGCGCCGGCGAGTTCTATCTGTTCGAGCCCGACTCCGAGACCGGGCTCTCCTCGGACGAGCTGAGCGCCGGATACGTCAAGTCCAAGCGCAAGCGGCAAACCGATCTGCGCGTCCCCCTCACGTACCGGTTCAGCCGCCGCGTTCATCAAACTGTGTTCGACCCCGACGGACCGCTCCACGACGCCGCCCGCTCGCTGTACGAGAAGATCGACTCGGCGCCGGCTCCGGTCGGCCGTGCGGCACACGCGCTCGAGCAGGCGACGAAGGTGCCGTTGTTCAAGTGCCGCGACTGTGGCGACTGCTCGCTCCCCGACATCGCGTACGTGTGTCCGGAGTCGATCTGCGCCAAGAACCAGCGCAACGGCCCGTGCGGCGGTACCCGGGATGGCCTGTGCGAGGTATACGACACCGAGTGCATCTGGTCACAGGCGTACGAGCGCCTGAAGGCCTACGGCGAGGAGGAGGACATGCTCGCCAACCCGGTGGTGGTCAAGGACAACGCGCTCGCCCGCACCAGCGCGTGGGCCAACACGTTCCTCGGCCGCGACCACCAAGCCAAGTCGGGTCAGTTCAGTGGATAACGCATAACGAGAAGGGAAAGAGACACGATGGCAAGCAACCTCCAGGAAGCCCTCGACGAATCCGGAAATATCGTCGAGCTCCTGCGCAACTCACAGATCGGCGCGTATATCTATCCGGTGGTGCCGTACGAGTTCACCAACTGGCGGCGCGAGCAGCGCGCGTGGCGCGAGACCGCGGTCCTGTTCGATCAGTCACATCACATGGTGAACTTCTTCTTCAGGGGCCCGGACGCGCTCAAATTGGTGTCAGACACTGGCGTCAACAGTGTTGCGACATTCCCGGTCAACCAGGCCAAGCAGTTTGTGCCGTGCACCCCGGCCGGTCACGTGATCGGCGACGGCATCCTGTTCCACCTCGACGAGGACGAGTTCGTGTGGGTGGGGCGCAATCCGGCGGCCAACTGGCTCCGGTTCCACGCGGAGACCGGCGGCTACAACCTCGAGTACGACTACGACGACCGCTCGCCGTCGCGGCCATACGGCAAGGCGGTAACGCGCAATGTCTGGCGCTTCCAGATCCAGGGCCCGAACGCATGGCCGGTGATCGAGAAGCTCAACGGCGGGCCGCTCGAGCAGCTGAAGTTCTTTCGCATGGCCGAGATGAACCTCGGCAGCATGCGCGTCCGCACGCTCCGCCACGGGATGGCCGGCGAGCCCGGGCTCGAGCTGTGGGGTCCGTACGAGAGCTACGACGAGGTACGCGGGACGATCCTCGAGGCGGGGAAGGAGTTCGGGCTCGAGCCGTGCGGCGCCCGCGCATACGCGTCGAACACGCTCGAGTCGGGGTGGATCCCGTCGCCCCTGCCGGCGATCTACACCGGCGACGGGGTTCTGCGCAAGTATCGCGAGTGGCTGCCTGCCAACAGCTACGAGGCGAACAATGCCCTCGCCGGCAGCTTCGTCTCCGACAGCATCGAGGACTACTACCTCAACCCGTGGGAGCTCGGCTACGGCCCGTTTGTCAAGTTCGATCACGACTTCATCGGCCGCGACGCGCTCGAGCAGATCGAACCCGAGGCTCAGCGCAAGAAGGTAACGCTGGCCTGGGCCGACGAGGACGTCGTGCGAATCTTCGCCTCGCTCCTATTCACCGACGAGCAGCCCTACCAGTTCTTCGACATCCCCATCGCCAACTACGGCGCGTCGAACTTCGACTCGGTGCTCGACGCCGGCGGCAACGTCGTGGGCTACTCGATGTTCACCGGCTACAGCGATAACGAGAAGCGGGCACTGTCGCTGGCCACGGTCGACCCGTCCGTCGAGATTGGCAGCGAGGTCACCCTCGTCTGGGGCGAGCCGAACGGCGGCTCGCGCAAGACGACCGTCAATCCGCACCAGCAGATCGAGGTCCGCGCGATCGTCAGCCCGACGCCGTACTCCGAGCCGGCCCGGCTGCAGTACGCGGAGGGGTGGAGGACGACGGCGACGTGATCTCGGCCAGACGGCGTTCGAACAGCCGGCGCTCGGCGTCATCGGGGGCAAGTGCGATCGCTCGCCGGTACTCGTCGCATGCCGCCTGCACGCGCCCGAGACGTCGCAGCATCTCCGCACGCGTCGAATGCAGGTAGCGGTAGTCCGCGAGGTCGGTCAGGCGATCGATGATCTCCAGGCCGGCTTCCGGACCGCTCGACTCGCCGACTGCCGCGGCCCGATTCAGCTCGACGACAGGCGAGTCGGTCAGTCGCCCGAGCTCGCCGTATAGCGCGGCGATCTGCGGCCAGTCGCGCGGCTGGTCCAGGTGCAGCGAGGCGATCGCGGCCTGCACCAGGTATGGACCGTGACCGTGCAGGGCGAGCGCGCGGTCGAGCCGCGCCCGCCCCGCCTCGATCTGCTCGGTGTTCCAGAGCAAGCGGTCCTGATCGGCCAGCAGCACGATGTCGCCGTCGCGGAAACGCGCCTCGCGCCGCGAGTCGTGGAGCAGCATCAGCGCCACCAGTCCATGGACCTCGGCCTCGTCGGGCATCAGCTCGGCGAGCGCCCGTCCGAGCCGCAAGGCCTCGGTCGCGAGGTCGCTGCGACCGCCGTAGCCCTCGTTGAAGATCAGGTAGACGACCGCGAGCACAGCGGCGAGCCGGTCGGGCAGTAGGTGGGCGGGCGGCACCCGGAACGGAATCCCGGCTGCCTTGATCTTGCGCGTGGCCCGCACCAAGCGTTGGGCCATCGTCGGCTCGCCGACCAGGAAGGCGCGGGCGATCTCCTCGGTGGTGAGGCCGCCCAGCGTCCGCAGCGTCAGCGCCACCTGGGCGTCGGTCGCAAGCGCCGGATGGCAGCACGTGAACACCAGCTCCAGACGCTCGTCGGGGAATACGGTCGTCTCATCCACGGTGTCCTCGGAAATCGATTCGGGGGTCTCGAGCAGTCGGGTCTTGGCGGCGAGCACTCGCTCCCGGCGGATCCGGTCGATCGCCCGCCGGCGCGCGGTCGTGATCAGCCACACCCCGGGGCTCGACGGCACGCCCTCGCCCGGCCAGCGTTCGGCGGCGATCGCGAACGCCTCCTGCGTGGCTTCCTCGGCGAGGTCGAAATCGCCGAGGAAGCCGATCAGCGCAGCAAGGACATAGCCCCACTGCTCGCGGAAGACCCGGTCGAGTGTCACTCTCGCCCTAGGACTGCGTCCAATCCTGCGTCGGGCGGATCTCGATCGCGCCGCCGAGGCTCGCCGCCGGCACCTTCGCCGCCACCTCGATCGCCGCGTCGAGGTCCTCGGCCTCGAACGTGAAGAACCCGTCGAGCGCCTCCTTGGTCTCCACGTACGGTCCGTCGGTGGTCAGCGTCTTGCCGTCCTGCACGTGCACCGTCGTCGCAGTCTCCGGCGGCGCGAGCCCGATCCCGGGCGTGACGCCAGGCGTCTGGTTGAGCGCCTGGAAACCGGCCTGGAGCGAGCTCCGCTCCTTCTCGGTCATCTGCTGCCAGTCCCGGGCCTTGGGGCCGAGGTTGATCAACATCATGTACTTCATCGCTTCCTCCTCGTTGGGGATGGTCGCGCTTAAAGACGAACGGGTCGAGCTGAAATCGACACCCTCGGACGGCGGCTAGGCGACGTACGCCAACTTCTTCGACGTCGGCTCGCCCATGCTGCCCGGCGTGAGCCCGGACAGGATCTCGACCGCGCGTTCGAGCTGAGCCGGCGCGAGCGTGAACGGCAGCCTCAAGTGGCGCTCGAGTACGCCCGCGGCCGCGAACCGGGGTCCCGGCGTGAGCTGCAGGTCCTGCTCGGCGGCGGCGAGCGAGAGGCTCGTGCTGATCGGCTCGGGCAACTCCGCCCACAGGAACATGCCGCCGGCCGGGAGCGCATACCGCCACTCAGGAAGGCTCCGGTGAAGGGCGCCGGCGAGCGCGTCCCGCCGGCGGCGAATCATCGCGCGGCGCTCGGCCAGGATGTCGTCGAGGTGCTCCAGCACGTGGGTGGCGACGATCTGCTCGAACAGCGGCCCCGACATGTCGCTGGTCGCCCGGGCGGCCACCAGGCGGTGGATCAGAGCGGGGTCGCCGCGAGCCCACCCGACCCGCAGTCCTCCCCACACCGCCTTGCTCAGCGAGCCGACCGTGATCGTGCGCTCGTCGCCGAAGCAGGCCGCCGGCGCCGGCATCTCCACGCCGTCGAGGTTGAGCTCGACAAACGTCTCGTCGACCAACACCACCGTGCCCGCCGACCGCAGGGCGCGCATCGCCCGCCGGCGGGATGCCTCGTCGACGAGTACCCCGGTCGGGTTATGGAAGTCGGGCATCAGGTACGCGAGCGCCGGCCGGTGGCTCCTCGCCACCCCGCGAAGCGCGTCGAGATCCCACCCGTCGCGCGCCACCGGCACCGGCATGAGAAGCGCAGCGGCGCCGCGGAGCGCGTCGAGCGCGACCGGATAGCTCGGCACCTCGACCAGTACGCGCCGCCCGCGGGGAAGCGCCGCCCTGATCGACAGGTCGACGGCGTGCATCGCGCCGTTGGTGACAAGGATCTGCTCCGGCCGGGTCGGCAGTCCGCGGCGATCGAACCATGCAGCGATCGCGCGCCGGAGCGGCGGCAGGCCCAGCGGGTCGTAGCCGTGGTGATCGAGCCAGCGCGGAAGCTCGCGGGCGGCCGCGAGGAACAGGTGCTCGAGCGCCGCGGGCGCCGGCAGCGCGGCGATCCGCATGTCGAGCCCGGGACCGCCGACGATTGCATCGGGCGCCGAGCGGTGCCCGCCCGGGAGCGTCACCCAGCTCCCCGACCCCTGCCGGCTCGCGATGTATCCCTCCTCGCGCAACTGGTCGTACGCGGCGGTGACGGTGGCGCGGCTCACCGCGAGTGCGCCGGCGAGCGTGCGCTCCGCGGGCAGCCGGCTCTCGACCGCGACTCGCCCGTCGAGGATCAGCGCGCGCACGGCGGCGGCAAGTCGCTCACGGCTCGTGCCCTCGCGCCGCCAGGGACCAAGGAGGTCGGTGAGGCGGCCGGCGGGGGTGATCGACACAAGCCACTTTTAGCAAATTGGCCTGCGGCTGCATAGGCCATTGTCTGCCAAACTCATCGCCATGCAGCGGATGCGGCTTGGCGTGATCTCGCGCATGCGGCCCCCCCGCGTGCGCCGCCTGGTCCAGCTTTACGCCGGTCTCGTGCTGTTCGGCGTGAGCAGTTCGATGCTGCTGCTCGCGGGCCTCGGGGTCGACCCGTGGGACGTGTTCCACCAGGGCCTCTCGCGCCGGTTCGGCCTGGGCGTCGGCACCTGGGCGATCATCGTCGGCGTCCTGGTGCTGCTGCTGTGGATCCCGCTCCGCCAAAAGCCGGGGTTCGGCACGCTCAGCAACGTGGTGCTCGTCGGACTCGTGATCGACGTGATGCTCGCGGTCGTGCCCCCGGTCCATGGCCTCCCCGCCCAGATCGTGGTGATGCTCGGCGGCGTCGTGCTGAACGGGATCGCCACCGGGGCCTACATCGGCGCCGGCCTCGGACCGGGCCCGCGCGACGGGCTGATGACCGGACTCGCCGCGCGCGGTCATTCGATCCGCATCGTGCGGACCTCGATCGAGCTCACGGTCCTGGTCACCGGCTGGCTGCTCGGCGGAACGGTCGGGGTCGGGACCGTGGTGTACGCGCTGGGAATCGGACCGATCGCGCACGTCACGATCCCGCGTCTGCGCATCCCGCTTGGCGATCCGGCGGTGGCCGGCGGCGGCGATCCGGTGCCGGTCGGCGCCGGCGAGCCGGCCGTTCGCGCATAAGGTCGCTGTCAGCGCTCTAACCGCCACCCGCAACTCTCGCGGGCCCTCCCTGTTACGTGTGGTACTCAACGCACGAAAGGAGGCAGCATGCGCAGAATGCGCATCGCCGCGGCAGTCGTGTTGCTGGGCTGCGGCTTGCTCGCGCTCGCGATCACCTCAGCGAGCCATCCGGCACCGGCTTCGGCCGCCGCCGCTCCGCCGGCCGTCACGACGGGATCACCGTCGAGCGTCGGCCAGTCGGACGCCACGGTTAGCGGGACGGTCAACCCGAACGGTCAGTCGACCAGTTACTTCTTCAAGTACGGCACGACGACTTCGTACGGGCTCCAGACCACCCCCGCAGGCGTCGGCAACGGGACGGGCACGGTGGCCGTCCACCAGACACTCGACGGGCTAACGCCGAACACGACCTACCACTACCAGCTGGTCGCGACGAGCTCCGCCGGCACGACCAACAGCACCGATCAGACGTTCACCACGTCAGCCACGGCTACGAGCCAGACGGTCGTACTCGGCCACGAGGGCTTCGTCTCGCCGGGGTCGATCGTCGGTGCCGAGGTCGGCTGCTTCCACGGCACGACCACCTGCACGGGGCAGCTCACGATGTCCCACAACGGGACGACGATCGCGCAGCGCGGCTACTCGATCGCGCCCGACAGCGGTGGCTTCCAGAACATGGAGTTGAACTCGACCGGTCAGAACGACCTCAAGTCGAACGGGGTGTTCAACCTCATCGCGGTGACCGTGACGACGGCCCAGACCGGCGGGCCAACCACTTCCTGGGTCATTCACCTGGCCCGCTGGGTGTGGCACTGATCCCTGGGGGCTGAGCCCACTAGGGGGCGTGAAGATCTCCTCGAGGCGCTCGAACCCGGTATCGGGACGGGCGCCATCGGGGAGCTCAAACTCGGTTGACCTCGACCCCGGCCGCCCCGAGCACGGGACGCCCGCGTCAGCGGCGGCGAGCGCGTAGCTGGCGGTTCTTGAGGCGATTGCCGCACACCGCCATGTCGCACCAGTTGCCCTGCTGGTTGCGCGAGCGGTCGTAGAAAGCCCACTGGCACTCGGAATTCGCGCACACCTTCAACCGGGTCCAGGTCCCGTTCTGCTGCGCCTGGCGCGCGATCAGCAGGAGATCGAACAGACCACAGCCCAGACTGCCGTCCTCCGCGCTCTCGAGCCCGAGCATGCCGTCGGCCCCGACCGTCATCCGCGCCAGATTCGCTGCGGTGAGCCTCCTGAGCGACGTGAGATCGGGTCCGTCGCCCTCGTCGACGGGCCCGGTGACGAGCACGCCGCGGATCGCTTCGCGTACGTCGCGCGCGAGTTCGAGATCGGATGCGCCAAGGGGCGCCTTGGAATCGAGAAGGCCGGCGTCGACGAGCCATCTCCTGGCGGCGTCAGGGTCGGCCAGCAGATCGGCACCCTCGCCGACGTCCGATGTGTTCAAGAACGCCTGGATGCGCAACAGCGGCATCGGAGCCGGCTTTGCCTCGTCGTCGTCGGGATACCAGGAAGGAAGATCGCCCATCGGCATGAGTGTATCCGCGTGACCAGCAAACACACTTGACAGGTCAGCATGACCGGCGTACGATGTTTGGTGGTCATGCACATCCGCTCGCACAAGCATCTGAAGAGGCCCGCGGCGAAGCGCGAGCCGGTTGGCAGCCGTGCTGGTCGCCGGGCGAGCGACGCTCCGCGACCGCATGTCGGCGCGCTGGCGGCCCGCCCGCCTCGACCGCGCGCTCGCTGAGGGCGCCCCGCCCGAGTCGAGTCCAGCGCTCGCGCTCCGCGCACGCCGGCTGACCGCACTGAACCGCCGACGCTCGCTCGCCGGCGCGCTGCGGCGGGTCGTTCTGGAGGCCCTCGAGGACGTACGCGTGTCACGCGGGCGGATCCGGCCCGACCGCAACGGCGTCAAGGCCGCTCGCGAGGAGTTGACCGCGCTCGCCGACGGCCTGGCCGATCCGCGGCCGGTGGCGGCCCACGGCGTGGCACAGGCCTGGCTCCTCGTCACTGACGGCACCGGACCTCTCTACAACGCCCGCAGCCGCGCCAGTCTCCGCGCCGGCGCCGCCCGCGCCGCGAGCGAACTCCGCCCCTGGCCGGCCTGACGCACCGTCGGCCCCAACAGCCGGACCGCCCCGCCTGGTCGGGCGGGGCGGTCTACAACGTTCCAACGCTCAGGCGGCGCTCGCCGCGCGGATGACTACTCCGCGACTGGTGGCGGGTACACCTCGGCGACGTACTCGTCGACCTTGTGGGCCGGGAGCCGCTTGTTAATCGCGATGTAGTAGATGATCAGGCTCCAGACGGCGACCGCCAGCAGGCCCCCCCAGAGCCCGAGGTCGTCGTTGCCGCCCTGGTCGAGCACATGGTGGAAGAACCCGATGCCGCCGATGATCCCGCCCGCTCCGAAGTCGCCGAAGTACGAGATCACCAGCATCCCGACTAGGTACGGGACGATCCACCACGCAGCCTCCCAGTCCATGGGCGCCGCCTTCGGGTTCAGTTTGAACGCGTACGACGCTGCGATCAGCGCGTAGCCGATCAGCATCGCCACCATCAGCGTGGTGTACGTCTCCCAGCCCGCCCAGTAGATGATCCAGCTCGCGCACACGAACGCGAGCGGGGCGAGAAAGCCTGCCCAGGGCAGGCTGTATACGCGGTCGAGCTCCGGTTTCTGCTTGCGGAGCGCGGCCAACGCCACCGGCGCCGCCGAGTACATCAGCACCGACGCGCTTGTGACGACGCCGACGAGCGCGCTCCAGCTCGGGAACGGCAGCAGGAACAGCAGGCCGATGAGTGCGGCGAAGATGACTCCGAACACCGGCACCCTGGTCCGGGAGTCGGTCCGCTCGAACGCCGTCGGAACGAAGCCGTTCCGGCTAAGGGCGAAGCTGAGCCGCGCCGACGAGGTGGTGTAGATCAGACCCGTTCCGGCCGGCGAGATCACCGCGTCGAGTCGGAGCAGGAACGCCAGCCACGAAAGCCCGGCGATCTTCGACACGGTGTAGAACGGACCCGCGTTGAGTGCGACCACCGAGGGGTTGCTGTTGGAGCTCCCGAGATTCGTCCACGGACCATGCACGTGCAGGAACGTCGGGCTGACCGCGCCGATGAACGCGACCTGGAGCAGGATGTAGATCCCCGCGCCGATCAGGATCGAGAGGATCACCGCGCGCGGCAGGTCGCGTTGCGGGTTCTTTGCCTCACCGCCTAACTGGACTGCCTGTTCGAACCCGAGCAAGGCGAACACGATGCCGCCCGACGGGATCGCGATCAGGATCGACTTGATCGCGGCCCCCTTGACGAAGAAGCCGCCCCCGTTGCTGAAGTTCGAGCCGTGGAAGTTCGACACCAGCAGGACGATGATCGTCAGCACCGGGATGAACACCTTCCACGTGGTGATCCCGTTGTTGGCCCGAGCCAGCCAGCGGATGCCGACCAGGTTCAGGATCACGAAGATGAACATCAGGATGACGGCGGCGATGATGCCGGTGCCGGACAGCGTGTTCGCGGAGATGCCGTTCACGAGGTGGCTGTGGAAAAAGTGGCGCGCCCAGTGCGCGGTCGACAGGTACTGAATCGCGGCGAGCACCTCGATCGGCGCGACGGTCGCCGCCTGGAGGTACGACGCCCATCCAAACGTGGCGCCGGCGAAGCTGCCGAACGCGTAGTGCGGGAAGCGGCTCGTCCCGCCGCTCACCGGGAACAAGCCCCCGAGCTCGGCGTGCACGAGCGCCAGCAGGATCACGATCAGAGAAGCAACGATCCAGCCGATCAACGCCGACGGTCCGGCGTACGTCGCCGCGACCAGGGCTCCGAACAACCAGCCGGATCCGATAATCGAGCCCTCCGATGCCCAGAGAAGCCCGAGGAACCCAACCCCCCGGTCGAGTCCGTCAGCATCCAGCACCGCAGACCGTTGGGCCTGCGGGGTCGCTGTATCAGCCATCAACCCTCCTTGACACCCTCGATACGAAGGAGGAAAAGCCTAAACCTTCAACCGGCGGATGTGCAATAAGGCTCCGTGAGGAGGGCGATGGCTGTGGCTGGGGGCTGGCGCGAGCCCCCCGACCGTATTCAGCTGCGGTACATGTGCTCGAGCTGCGCGACGCGCTGGCGACTCCGGCTGCGCTCCTCTGGGGTGATGAACGGCACGCCGGTCTGGTTCTCGAGGACCCGGCGCTGGACGTAATCGAGCTCGCCGAGGATCCTCTTCAGGCGGGCGATCCTGCGGTGCCCTCGCGATGCCGTTGCTGTCTTCATTTCTGGCTCCTTGAGTTCGGCAATCTTCATGAAGCCAAGTCTGCGCTAAGCCGCACCGCCTGACATCGGCAGTTCGCAGCCGATCCGCGGGAAGACCAGCTTAATTTCGGAACGCGACCCCTTACCCCGGGCGAGCCGGCGCCACCGCCCGGCCCTAGGCGCCCCGACGCGGCGTCGCGGGCGTGCGACGCGGGCGTTCCGGCGCGCCCCGTCGCGTCCGCAACGGGGTCGGGAACCCGCGGCGGTGATCGCGCACCCTGTGGCGCGACTGGTCGGCGTCCGGCAGCGGCGGCCCGGCGCTGGGCGGATCCGGCGGCGAGGACGGTCCGCGCGGCCCCCACCCGCCTCCGTCATCGGTGTCCGGGCGGTCCGGCGGCGTATCGCCGCCACCGAACAGAATCCCCGACAGGATGAACATCGCCGGTAGAGCAAACAGCGGCACAAACGTGATCGAGCCCGTGGTCAGGCTCAACACCGGAAGCAGCAGCAGTCCCGCGAGCAGGGCTACACGCTTTCCGGCGCTAGCTCGACCTTCCGCCACACCAGGATCTTACCCCCATCGCGCCGATTCCAGCGGGGTTTCCGGCGCGCCGAGCGCCGGCAAGAACCTCAGTTGTTAGGCGGCCCCGACCGCCGAGCGGGCGGGAGGGCCGGGGTGTTATCCGAGTTGTTCGCGTTGTTGCTGGCGAGGTCGGCCACGAGGATGCCGTCCCGGATCTGAGCCATCAGATCTCCGACCGCACTCGGCGAGTGGGGCAACAGGATCGTGTTGGTCTTCGCGCTCTCGCCGAGGGCCCGGATCATGTCCGTGTACTGGGTTAGCGCGACCAGCGCCATCGCCTCCCGCATGTCGAGCCCGTGCTGGGCGATGATTTCGAGCGACTCGTGGAGCCCCTCGGCGATCGCCTTGCGCTCGGCGGCCACGCCCTCCCCCTGGAGGCGCATCGTCTCCCGCTCGCCCTCAGCCTTCTTGACCGCCAGCGTCTTTTGCGCATCCCCCTGCGCCGCGGCCGCGATCTGGTTTCGCTGCGACGCGTTGATGTTGTTCATCGCGTCCTTGACCCGCTGGTCGGGCTCGATGTTCGTGATGAGCGCCTTGACGATTTCGTAGCCGTAGTCGGCCATCTGCCGGTGGAGCGTGTCCTGGATGTGCATCGCGATCGTGTCCGCGTCGGCGTAGGCCTCGTCGAGGTCCATGCTCGGGATGTGCGAGCGGACAACGTCGAACGCGTAGGACTGGATCTGGACCTCGGGGCTGTCGAGCTTGTAATAGGCGTCCTGGACCTGCTGTTCAGCCGGGCCGACCTTGTACTGCACGGCCAGTTTGACCTGGACGAACACGTTGTCCTTGGTCTTGGTCTCGATCTGGGAGTTGAGCTGTTCGACCTGGAGACTCATCCGGCCGGCGACCCGCTCGACGAACGGCGTCTTGGTCTGAAGCCCCGGACCCGCGACGCGTACGAACTTCCCGAAGCGCTCGACGATCGCCCGCTCTTGCTGCTCGACTGTGAAGAAAAACAACGGCATCTTGCCCCCCCTTTCCAGGGTCGGGATCAGGCACTGGCCGGTCCGTCCGGCGCGTGAATTCTGCACTTCCTAGTGTAGGCACCCATGCGCACCCCGGAGACGCACCAAGGTGTCGTTCTTCGACACCGCGAAACGAGCTCGATCGAGGAGTACCTTCACCGCATATGACCGATTCATCGAGCCCGGTGGAGTTCGTCGGCCGAGAGCCCGACGAGCGGCTGTTGTCCGCAGATCTCGAGAAGCTGCCCGAGGATGTCGGCCGGCCCGAGGTATTCGTCCCGACCGGCGCGCGCGGCCGGATCGTGGGAACGGGAGCGGCGCTCACGGCGGTTTCGCTCGTGCTCGGGTCGCTGCTCGCGCTGCTCGGATTGGTCGACGCGATCTCGAGCGGCTTCGACGGGCTCAGCATCGCGATCATCGTGGTCGGGGCGATCCTCGTCACCACCCACTGGGGGTGGGTCCACGTCGCCGAGCTCACCGCCAACTCGATCGAGGGCCACGGCACCGCCGAGGTCGATGGCCGGCGCCGGCAATGGCTCGCGACGATCCAGCCCTACACGCGCTACGAGATCAACACCAGCGTCGAGGACGACGGCTCGATCACGATCTACCGCAAGGCATACCGGCCGACCGCCACCGGCGAGCGCCGGTTCACGTTCACGAGCGGCATCGACCTCCAGGAGGTCCACTCGGGGGACGAGCCCGCCGCGGCGGTCACCGAACGGGCCGAGTTGCTCCGCCGGGAGGCCGCTCAGGACACCGAGCGCGAGCGCGAGCGCTACCAGATCGCCGCCGACGCCTACGAGTCCGCGCTGCTCGACAACGCCGACGAACAGCAGCGTCTCCTGGCCCAGCGCGCCGCGTCCGAGGCCCTGTCAGAACAGATCAACTCGAACCTGCGGGACCCGCCGCTCGTCGAGTAACGCCCAGCGATGAGCGTCACCACAGAGGCGGTTCCGTACGAAGGCCGGACTGCGTGGGCGAGGAACCTCGCCGCACCCGTGCGAAGCTTCCTGAGCACCGAGTCGGGCGGGGCATTCGTCATGCTCGGCGCCGCGATCGCCGCCCTCCTGTGGGCGAACTCGCCGTGGTGGCACACCTACGAGTCGGTGTGGACGACCCACCTGTCGATCCGGATCGGGACCACGGGAATCGCAGCCGAACTTCGTACGTGGGTCAACGAGGGGCTGATGACGCTGTTCTTCCTCGTGGTCGGCCTCGAGGCCAAGCGCCAGCTCGACCTCGGGGAGCTCCGCGAACGGAGCCGGCTCGCGATCCCGGTGTTCGGGGCGATCGGCGGCATCATGGTGCCGATCCTGATCTACCTCGCGTTCAACGCCGGCCGCGCGGGGGGACACGGTTGGGGCGCGGCCATGTCGAGCGACACCGCCTTCGCGCTTGCGGCGGTGGCGCTCGTGACTCCGCGCACGGCGACTCGGATCCGGGTGTTCCTGCTCACGCTCGCCGTGGCCGACGACCTTGCGGCGCTGGTCGTGATCGCGACCGTGTACACGACCCACGTGTCCGTGCTCGCGCTCGGCATCGCGGTCGCGCTGTTCGGCGTGCTCGTGGCGTTGCGGTATGCGCCGTTCGGGCGCGCCGCGATCTCGATCGGCGTCGCCGTCGCGATCTGGGTCGCGATGTTCAAGTCCGGCATCGACCCAGTGATCTCGGGGCTCGCGATCGGGCTTGGTACGAGCGCCTACCCGCCGTCACGCGACGACCTCGAGCGGGCCACCACGCTGACGCGCGAATTTCGGGAGCAGCCGACGCCCGAGCTCGCGCGTTCGGCGCAGCAGAGCCTGCAGTCGGCGATCTCGCCCAACGAACGGCTTCAGTACGAGCTCCACCCCTGGACGAGCTACGTGATCGTGCCGCTGTTCGCGCTCGCCAATGCGGGAATCCACATGACCTCGAGGCTCCTGAGCCACGCGGTCACCTCGCCGATCACGTGGGGGATCCTGCTCGGCTACGTCGTCGGGAAGCCGATCGGAGTGTTCACCGGCTCCTGGATCGCCTCCCGGCCGGCTCTGCACGGGCCGCGCTCACCGATCAGCGAACCGGTGCTCCTCACCGCGGGCGCGTGTGCCGGCATCGGCTTCACGGTGTCTCTGCTCGTCTCGAGCCTCGCCTTCACCGGCATCGAGCTCGATGAGGCCCGGCTGGGAACGCTGTGCACGGTGGTGGTGGCGCCCGCGGTGGCTTGGGCCTTGACCCGCCTGATCAGGAAGCTCCCCGAAACGCTTCGCGCGCGCCAGGTCGCCCGTACATCGGAAGACATCCTCGACCTGGTGGTCGACGTCGATCCCGATTACGACCACATCCGCGGCCCGGACGACGCTGCGGTGACCCTGCTCGAGTACGGCGACTTCGAGTGTCCGTATTGCGGGCAGGCCGAAGGCGTGATCCGCGAGCTCCTGTCCGCGCACGGGGGTGATATCCGGTACGTGTGGCGCCACCTGCCGCTCAACGATGTCCACCCGAGCGCCCAGCTCGCCGCCGAAGCTTCCGAAGCCGCCGCGGCCCAGGGGAAGTTCTGGGAGATGTACGACTTGCTGCTCAGCCATCAGGGCGCGCTGTCGCCGCGCGACCTCGCGCGCTACGCCGGCGATCTCGGCCTCGACGTCGAGCGCTTCCGGGACGAGCTCCGAACTCGCGAATACGCCCAGCGGGTCAGCGAGGACGTCGGCAGCGCCGACGAGAGCGGCGTGTCGGGCACCCCGACGTTCTTCATCAACGGCCGGCGCCACTACGGCGTCTACGACATCGACACCCTGACCGAGGAGGTGGGAGCGGCCAAGAGACGAGCCCTGCAGCTCGCCGCCGGGATGCCGCCGCTCGAAGAAGCCCCGGCCTGATCGCTCGCGGACGATAGTTGTGCGGACAACTATCGTGCTATCCTCACTGATATGGAACTTGGACTTGCAACCTTCGCCGACCTCTCCTCCGGCGTCACTCCGGAGCAGCGGATGCGCGACCTGCTCGAGGAGGCGGAGCTTGCGGACCAACTCGGCCTGGACGTGTTCGCGATCGGCGAGCATCACCGCTCCGACTTTCTCGTGTCCGCGCCGGCAATCCCCCTCGCCGCCATCGCCGCGCGTACCGAGCACATCCGCCTCGCAAGCGCGGTGACCGTGCTCAGCTCGGACGACCCCGTCCGGGTGTTCCAGCAGTTCGCCGAACTCGACCTCATCTCCGCCGGGCGCGCGGAGATATGGGCCGGCCGCGGCTCGTTCATCGAGTCGTTCCCGCTGTTCGGCTACGACCTCGACGACTACGACGAGCTGTTCGCCGAGAAGCTCGAGCTGCTGTTGAAGATCCGCGAGTCGACGCACGTGACCTGGTCAGGACGCCACCGTGCACCGCTGGATGACGAGGGTGTGTGGCCCCGACCGGTGCAGGACCCGCTGCCCGTGTGGGTCGCCGTCGGCGGGACGCCGGAATCGGTCGTCCGCGCCGGCGCGCTAGGCCTGCCGCTCACGCTCGCGATCATCGGCGGCCAGCCCGAGCGGTTCGTCCCGCTCGTCGAGCTCTACCGGCAGGCGTACGCCGCCGCCGGCCACGACCCGGCCGCTGCGAAGGTCGCGATCAACACGCACGCGTTCGTCGGCGCCACCGAGGAGGAGGCCAACAGCGCTTTCGCCGCCTCCTACCTCGCGATGATGAACCGCATCGGTCGCGAGCGCGGCTGGCCGCCGTCGGGGCGGCCCGAGTACGACGCGCTTCGTTCGCCCCGCGGCGCGCTTGCGGTCGGCTCGCCCGAGCAGGTCGCCGAGAAGATCCTGTTCGAGCACGAGCTGTTCGCCAATCAGCGCTACGTCGGCCAGATGAGCGTCGGCGCCGTCGCCCACAGGGACGTGATGCGCTCGATCGAGCTGTTCGGAACGCGGGTGGCGCCGGTCGTGCGCGCCGAGGTCGAGCGACGCGAGTCCGCGCGCGGCCTGACGCTAGGCGCTGTTTGACCGTTCGAGAGCGCGCACGACGCTGACCAATACCCTCGCCGGCTCGTGGACCACGTGGTTGCGCGTCGGGCGGAGCACATCGAAGCCTGCGTCCCGGTAGACGAGATCCTTCTCGCGGTCGTTGTGAAACGCGTCCGGACCACCGTGGAACCGATAGCTGTCGAGCTCGACGATCAGTCGGTGGTCGCGCCACATGAAGTCCGGCTCGTACCGCCCGAGCCTCTGGTTGACCTCCGGCGCAGGTAGGCGGGCGTCGCGGATCAGCTTGAGAAATGCCTTTTCGGCCTTTGAGCGCGTGATCGTCGTCGCCGACTCGTCGCCCAGGACCTGGCTCAGGCGAGCCGAACCGCGCCTGCCGCGGTGGCGTGCGAGAACCGCCTCGAGCTTCCGCGGTGTGAGCACACGCTCCGTCACCCCCTTCTCCACCACCTCGGCAAGCTCGTCGAGCCGGGCGTCGGCAGCCACTTCCAGCACCGCCCGTGCCGGCGAGCTCACCCACAGACCCTCGTGCCGGCATAGCTCATTTCGGCGGATCTTCTGGATCCGGTGCGCGCGTATGTCCTTACGCCCGCCGCAGCATCGCCCAAACACCGAGACCTCGACCTGTGACGGCGGCGTCGCGCGAAGGCCCCAGACGAAAGCAGCTGAGCGGTGGCTGATGAAGCTGTTGTCACCGACCGCAAGCAGCGCGGCGAGTTCCAGGGCGAACGGTGGGAGCTCGCCTGGCGCCACCGTGTAGACGCCACGGAACACGACCCGCAGCCGTCCGGTCGCGACCCGGTACTCGATCGCCCGCTTGCTGATGCCGCGCGCATACAACTGCTCGGCAGTAGCGAGCGTCCGCTGCCTACCGGTGACCCGCGCGATCTCCCGATCTCGCCACCCGCTCGTCACGTGGCTAACCCCGCACTCACGTGGCGCCGCCGGTCGACCGTGCGATTAGCCACACAGGAGGTGGCTGAACCTGAATTCACCGCGACGGGCGTGGCGAGTGAGGGGTTGGCCACATTGGAGCGGGGCATGGAAGGGAGGATGCGCGCGCCGGCGCGGCCGGGGCGGCCCCGGGCCAGAAAGACGCAGAATTGGTGCACACCTGGCGCGTCTACGATGCACCGCGTATGCGCGTGGCGTTATTCAGCACCTGCCTGGTCGACGCGCTCTTCCCCGACGCCGGCAAGGCGACCGTCCGCCTGCTCGAACGGCTCGGGCAGCCGGTCGAATTCCCGCTCGAACAGACCTGCTGCGGTCAGATGCACGCGAACAACAGGGATGAGGCGACGCGCGCTCACCCTCCTCCCCGACTACCACCTGTGCGTCGTGCGAACCGAACAGATCGTGCCCTCGGTTCCCGAGGCCCTTGCACGCCTGAAACCCACCAGCCCGCTGACGTTCATCTCCGGTCCATCGGCCACGGTCGACATCGAGATGGTCCGCGTGAAAGGCGTCCACGGACCCCGCACGCTCGACGTGATCCTCGTGGCGGCGCACGAATAGGAGCGCGAATAGACTCGCGCCGGTGCGCACCCAGGTAGGCATCGTCGGCGCCGGTCCCGCGGGGCTGATGCTCGCGATCTTGCTGCACCGCGAGGGCATCGAATGCGTCGTGCTCGAGGCGCGCGACCGCGAGTACGTCGAGAAGCGCGTCCGGGCGGGCCTGCTCGAGCAGAACACGGTGGACCTGCTCCACGAGCTCGGCGTCGCCGACCGGCTCGACCGCGAGGGGCTCGAGCACAACGGCATCTACCTCCGCTACCACGGGAGGAACCACTACGTGAACATGGCCGGGCTGACCGGCCGGCACATCACGATCTACGGCCAGCAGGAGGTCGTCAAGGACCTCACGCAGGCGTTGCTCGACCGGGGCGTTCCGATCCTGTTCGAGGTGAGCGACGTCGCGCTCCACGACATCGAGACCGATCACCCCCGGATCACGTACGAGCACGCCGGGAAGACCGACGAGCTGACGTGCGACGCGATCGCGGGATGCGACGGCTTTCACGGCGTCAGCCGCCCGACGATCGCCGAGCATCTGACCGAGTACGACTACGTGTACGGGTTCGGCTGGCTCGGGATCCTCGCGGAAGCGCACCCCGCCACCGACGAGCTGATCTATGGCTGGCACGAGGACGGCTTCGCGCTGTACACGATGCGCTCTCAGAAGATCAGCCGCCTGTACCTCCAGGTCGACGCCGACGACGACATCGGCAACTGGCCCGACGACCGCATCTGGAGCGAGCTCGGGACGCGCCTCGGCGACATCAACACGGGCCCGATCTTCGACAAGGGGATCACTCCGATGCGCTCTTATGTGGCCGAGCCGATGCAGCGCGGCCGGCTGTTCCTGGCCGGCGACTCGGCCCATATCGTGCCGCCCACCGGCGCCAAGGGCCTGAACCTCGCCGTCAACGACGTCCGGCTCCTGGCACCCGCACTGACCGAGCTGGTGAGGAGCGGCAACACCAAGCGCGCCGAGGGCTACACCGATAGCCGCACTCGCGCCGCGTGTGGCGCGCCCAGGATTTCTCGAACTACATGACACAGATGCTCCACGACCTCGGCGGCGGCCCGTTCCAGCGCCGCATGCAGCTGGCCCGGCTCGAGTACGTCGAGCGGTCCGAGGCGGCCGCCCGCAGTCTTGCCGAGAACTACGTCGGCCTCCCCGCCGAGCCGGACTTCTGACACCGAGATGAAGATCGCCTACGAACGGGGACTCCACGAGCTCGGCGACGGGCTGTACGCGTATCTCCAGCCGGACGGCGGCTGGGGTTGGAGCAACGCCGGGCTGATCACATACGCGGGAACCTCGCTGCTCGTCGACACCCTGTTCGACCTGACGCTGACGAGGGACATGCTCGACGCCATGCAACCGGTCACGCAGAGCAGTCCCATCGAGCAGGCGTTCAACACCCACGGCAACGGCGATCACTGGTTCGGAAACTCGCTGCTCCCCGACGGCATCCCGATCGTGGCGACCGCCGGCGCGATCCAGGACATGAAGGCGGCACCGGCGTCCGCAGTCAACGTCCTATTCAACGAGCTCGACCTCGGGCCCGAGTTCACCGCGTTCGCGGAGCGCAGCATGCGGAAGTTTGACTTCGCCTCGGTGATCGAGCGGCTGCCGACCAAGTCGTTCGAGGGGCGTCACGAGCTGACGGTCGGTGATCGCCAGATCCATCTGATCGAGCTCGGGCCCGCGCACACGCACGGCGACGCGATTGCCCACGTCCCGGACGCGAGCGTCGTGTTCACCGGCGACATCCTGTTCATCGAGGGTACGCCGATAATGTGGGCCGGACCGGTGTCGAACTGGCTGACCGCGTGTGACCGCATCATCGAATTGGACGCGGGGACGATCGTCCCCGGTCACGGCCCCGTCACGGACGCGTCGGGCGTGCGCGACGTGCAGCGCTACTTCACCTACGTCCGCGACGAGGCGTCCAAGCGATTTGACGCCGGCATGGACGACGAGGCCGCGGCCGACGACATCGACATCAGCGACTTCCGCGACTGGGGCGACCCCGAGCGGATCGCGGCCAACGTGGCCACGCTCTACCGCGAATTCGACCCGTCACTTCAGCCGCTCACGCCTCCCGAGATGTTCATGCGGATGGCAAAGTGGAGCGCGCGCCACTAAGTGGTCTCGCGATTGATCACGCTCGAAGAGCACTATCGCGCGCCGGCGCTGAAGTCCGTGGGCGGCCTCCCGGATCCCCCGCCTGACAGCCCGATGGCGAAGATCCAGGCCAAGCTCGACGACCTCGGCGACCAGCGCCTGGCCGACATGGATGCGGGCGGGATCGACATCCAGGTGATCTCGCACGGGGCGCCCGGTACCGAGCAGATCGAACCCGCCGATGCGACCGAGCTCGCCCGCGGGGCAAACGACTACCTCGCCGCATCAATCGCGCCGCACCCGGACCGGTTCGCGGCGTTCGCGACCCTCCCCACCGCGGCGCCGGTGGAAGCCGCCGACGAACTCGAGAGGACTGTCTCAGAGCACGGATTCGTGGGCGCCCTGATCAACGGCCACGTTCGCGGCCGTTTCCTGGACGACCGCTTCTTCTGGCCGATCTTCGAGCGGGCGGCCCGCCTCGAAGTTCCCATCTACCTGCACCCGACGCCGCCGCCCCCCGCGGTGCGGGACGCCTATTACGGAGGCTTGCCGCCGCAGTTCGCCCAGGCCCTGTCGATGGCGGGCTGGGGGTGGCACGTCGACACCGGCCTGCACGTCCTGCGGCTGATCGTCGGCGGGGTGTTCGACCAGCACCCGGGGCTCCAGATGATCGTTGGCCACATGGGCGAGGCGCTGCCGTTCTTCCTCGCGCGCTCGTCCCGGGTGCTGCGCCAGCAGGCCGGCCTCACGCGCCCGCTCGATGACTACGTGGCCGCGAACCTCCACTTCACGACCAGCGGGATGTTCACCTACCCGCCCTTGACCTGCCTGCTCGAGGTGGTCGGCGCCGGCCGCGTGATGTTCTCGGTCGACTACCCATACAGCAGCAACGCGGAAGGCCGCGAGTTCGTGCTGGGCGCGCCGATCAGCGAGGCCGACCGGGAGAAGATCGGGTTCGCGAACGCGGAGCGGCTGCTCGGGCTAGGGTCCTGAACCTGTCAGGATCATCACCGCGGGAAGCAACGACGGCAGGAGGTTGACCGATGACGACAGAGGCTGTGGAGGCGAGCAACAGGACAATCGCGCGAGCCGCGGCGAACGCCGCGGAGCAGCACGGTGCTCGGGTCGCGGTCCGGTTTCAGCGGGACGGAGAGTGGCGGCAGCTGACGTTCGCCGAGGTCGCCGAGATCGTCGATGAGATCGCGCTCGGGCTGGTGGGGCTCGGGATCGAGCGCGGCGACCGGGTGGCGTTGCTCGCGAACACCCGCCCGGACTGGACGTTCTCGAGCCTCGCGATCTCGCGCGCCGGCGCCGTGGTCGTGCCGATCTACCCGACGAACTCCCCCGAGGAGTGCGAATGGGTCGCCGGCAACTCCGACTCGAGGATCGTGATCTGCGAGGACGCGGGCCAGGCGGCCAAGATCGACAAGGTAAGGAGCGGGCTGCCCGACCTCGAGCACGTCATTCTGATCGACCCCGACGGCGACCCCGACCCCGACCCGGCCGGCGACGGCGGGCACCTCACGATCGACGCCCTCCGCGAGCAGAGCCGCGGCGGCGACCGCTCCGAGCTCGATCGGCGCTGCGCGACAGTCGCCCCGGGCGACCCGTACACGATCATCTACACGTCGGGCACGACCGGAGCGCCCAAGGGCGTCGTGCTCAGCCACGGCAACTGCGCGTCGGTCGGCGTCATGTGCCAGGAAATCGGGTTCGTCACCGAGGAAGACCTGAGCTACCTGTACCTGCCGCTGGCGCACGTGTTCGCGCTGACCGTGCAGCTGGCCTCGTATGACGTCGGCACCGGGATCGTTTACTGGGGCGGCGACACGCAGCAGATCATCGCCGAGACGATCCAGACCTCCCCGACGTACTTCCCCTCGGTGCCGCGGATCTTCGAGAAGCTGTACGCGCTCGCGCTGTCGATGGCCGAGAGCGAGGAGCAGCTCAGGGGAGCGGTCGAGGTGGGTCTGAAGGTTCGCCAGCTCCGCGCGCGCGGCGAACCCGTCCCGGAGGAGCTGAGCGCCGCCTACGACCGGGCCGAGGAGGCCCTGTACGGAAAGGTCCGCGGGTTGTTCGGCGGCAAGCTCGAGAAGGCGGTGTCGGGCGCCGCCCCGATCTCCGTCGAGATCCTCGAGTTCTTCTATGCGTGCGGCGTGCCCGTGCTCGAGGGCTGGGGAATGACCGAGACCACCGCCCTCGGAACGGTCAACACGCTCGAGCACATAAGGCTCGGCACCGTGGGGCGCGCGCTGCCGGGCGTCGAGCTGAAGATCGCCGACGACGGCGAGATCCTGATCAAGGGCCCGAACGTCTTCCGCGAGTACTGGCGCAACTCCGACGCGACCCGTGAGACGTTCACCGATGACGGCTGGCTTCAGACCGGCGACCTCGGCTCGATCGACGACGACGGATACATGACGATCACCGGCCGAAAGAAGGACATCATCATCACCGCCGGCGGCAAGAACCTGACGCCGGCGAATCTCGAGAACGACCTCAAGCAGTCGCGGTGGGTGTCGCAGGCGGTCATGTACGGCGACCGCCGTCCGTACCCGGTCGCCCTGATCACGCTCGACCCCGACGAGATCGCCCCGTGGGCCAAGGAGCGCGGGCTGCCCGAGGACATGGCCTCGCTGGTTCAAGCCGACGAGATCAAGCAGCTCATCCAGGAGGTCCTCGACCGTGCCAACGCCAAGTACGCCCAGGTCGAGCAGATCAAGAAGTTCGCGCTGCTCGACCACGACCTCACCCAGGAGGGGGGCGAGCTCACCCCGACCCTGAAGCTCAAGCGGAACGTGGTCAGCGAGCGGTACGCCGACGTGTTCGAGGGGCTGTATGGCTGAGCAGTTCTGCGATATCGGCGGCGCGATCACGCTCTGCTACGAGACGTTCGGCAGCGATTCGGGTCCGCCGATGCTGCTGATCATGGGGCTCGGGATGTCGATGCTTGGCTGGCCCGAGGACTTCTGCGAGCAACTGGCTGGCCGCGGCTTCTACGTCGTTCGGTTCGACAACCGCGACGCCGGACGCTCGACGCGGATCCACGGCCGGCCTCCGACACCGGGTCAGCTGCTGCGCCGGAAGATATCGCCGGTCCTCTACGACCTCGGCGACATGGCGAACGACGCGGCCGGACTGCTGTCGACGCTGGGTCTCGCCCCGGCGCACATCGTGGGCGCGTCGATGGGCGGCATGATCGCCCAGACGCTCGCTGCCCAGCACCCGGACTCGACGAGATCGCTGGTGTCGATCATGTCGATGACCGGCAACCGGTGGTCGGGCCAGCCGGCGCTGCGGATCTATCCGTACCTGCTGCGCGCAGCGCCGGCCGAGCGCGAGGCGTACATCGAGCACATGTCGCGGATGTTCGCGATGATCGGTTCGACCGGTCTGCCCCAGGATCCCGAGCGGATCCGCGACATGATGACGCGGTCCTACGACCGGGGCCACGATCCCGACGCGTCGGGCCGCCAGCTCGGAGCGATCGTCGCCTCCGGAGACCGCACGGCGCAGGTGCGCCGGATCAAGGCGCCGACGCTCGTGATCCACGGATCGAAGGACCCGATGGTGAGTCCCTCGGGCGGCAAGGCGACCGCGAAGGCAATCCCCGGGGCACGGCTTATGACAATCGAGGGGATGGGTCACGATCTCCCCGAAGCCGCGTGGCCGCAGCTGGTGCCGGCGATCGCCGACCACGCGCACGCCGCCGACCGGGCGGCCAGCGGCGCGTCGCTTTCAAGCTCTTGACGCCGCCGTCGAGGACACGTCTGCGGGACGGCTCCTCGGTGGTGATCCGTCCGATCGAACCGGCCGACCGAGAGCTGCTCCGCGCCGGGTTCGAGCGCCTGTCCGAGCGCTCGCGCTATCTGCGCTTCCAGACCCCGCTGACCGAGCTCGGCGATGACCAGCTGGCGTACCTGACCGATGTGGATCATCACGATCACGAGGCGCTGCTGGCCCTCGCCGACGAGGACGACGCGGTCGGCGTCGCCCGCTTCGTGCGCGTCAGCGACGGCGTCGCCGAGTGCGCGATCGTCGTCGCCGACGACTGGCAGAACCGTGGCCTCGGCGGGCAGCTGCTCGAGCGCCTGGTCGAGCGGGCCCGCGAGGAGGGCGTCGATCGGTTCACCGCGCTCGTGCTCGCCGAGAACACCGACGCCCGGAGGCTGCTCGAGCGCCTTGGCAACACGGTCAGGCACGGGGAGGGCTCGCAGATCGAGCTCGAGATCGAATTGCCGGCGGGGCGCGACGAGTCGAGCGTGTCGCTGAGACTGATCCTCGCCGCCGCGGCGCGCGGCCTGCTGATCCCGGCGATCAGCATGTGGCGCCAGGTCGCGGACTTCACCCACCGCCGAGCCGAGGGCGTGACCGAGCCCGCCAACGTGATCGTGGCGCACGCGTACGGCGCCGCCGGTGACGCGCCGGCGCTGGCCGTCGCCGCGGGGCTGGCGGCCGCCCGCGAGGCCCACGTCCATCTCGTCGAGAGCTACTGGCCGGTGCTGTCGAACCGCTCCGACGCAGACCAGCACCTATCCGCGGCCGCGGAGGAGCTACGCCGGCAGGGAATCGGCGTCACCGCCCACCTCCTCGGCGGCGATACGGTCGACGCCGTGATCGACGTCGCCGAGGCGACCGAAGCGGCGCTGATCGTCATCGACCCGCGCGCGGCCAGCTCGCTCTCGCCCTGGAGTGCGTCCTCGCTGCCCGCTCGCGTGTGTGCCCGCGCCCCATGTGACGTGCTGATCGCACGCGCCGCGGCTTAAACCAAGAGGCCGGGCCCGAGCTCGCTCGCTCGGGCCCGGCCTCGAAAGTCAGACTGCTGTTGCGCTTACGCCGCCGCGCTCAGCCCTTCGAGCTCGGCGGTAGCGGCAAGACGCCGGAGGCCCTGCTCCTCGAGCTGGCGGGCACGCTCGGCGGTGATACCGAGCTCCGATCCCGCCTGCCGGAGAGTCCGGGGCTCTTCGCCCGCAAGACCGAACCGCAACCGGATCACGCTCGCCTCGGCCGCGGGCAACCGCTCGACGGCCTCGTTGACGCGCTGATCACGCTCGAGGTCGGCCACTTCCTCCATCGGCTCGGGACGATCGCTCGCGAGCAGGTCGCCGAGCGCCGTCTCGCCGTCGTCGCTGACCGGCTGGTCGAGGCTGGTCATCGCCCGGCTCAGCTCGCGAAGCTCCATCACCTCGTCGAGCTCCAGACCGGCGACGGCCGCAATCTCCTCGTCGGTCGGCTCACGACCGAGCTTGGTGTTCAGCTCGCTCTCGATCTTCCGCACCTTGACCTGGCGTTGCGACACGTGAACAGGAACCCGGATCGTCCGACCATGGTTCTGGAGTCCACGCTGAATCGCCTGCCGGATCCACAGCGTGCCGTAAGTCGAGAACTTGAACCCGCGCCGCCAGTCGAACTTCTCGACCGCGCGGATCAGGCCCAACATTCCCTCCTGGACCAGGTCCTCCATCGGGAGGCCGTGGCCCTGGTAGCGCCGCGCCTGCGACACGACAAGCCGAAGGTTCGCGTTGATCATCCGCTCCTTGGCGGCGAGGTCACCGCGCTCGATACTCTTGGCGAGCTCGATCTCCTCGGCCGCGGTCAGCAGCGGGTGCACGCGGGCCTTACGCATGAACAGCTCGAGCGAGTCGAGCGAGCCCGCGGTGTCGTTCGTAGTCCGCAGCTCTGCGCCGGAGTCGGCCTGACCCGCAGCGTGTGCGCTCCGACGCCGGTCCTGTCGCCGGTTCGCCGTCGTCGCGCGCCGCTTCGTGCCTGCAGACCGAAGGCGCCTGGTGGTTTCATGATTACCGGACCGGGGGGAATCAGTCCGGCGATCTACTTCAAAATTGTCCAATTGAATCCTCTGGTCATTCATAGTTCGATGCTCATCGAATTATAGCATCGTTCGACGGTCGTCGAACGATGAGTTTCGTAAGTGTGGCCACTTAGATAATCTGCGGCCGAAAGAGAAAGACGCCATCCGGGCCCGGTTTCTTCTGCCCGTTAGAACACTCTTCTTCAATACTTCGTTTCGGGGCAAAGGTCACACGCCCTGCCGGTGAAAGGCGAAGCCCGCACCCGAGAGCCATGCTCGCATGCAGCGCGCGTTGGTCGTTGGGGAGCGCGGGGTCTTGACGTTCGCCACTCGAACAAGTCATCGAGTCCTTCTGCCCGGGACGATCAGAGGCCAACCCCCGCCTAATCGGATATTCGAGGCCGTTTCCCGCCTGGCCGCACGGGTACGCCTTGGTAGATGAGCGTCGACACCTTGACTCGCGGAGCCCGCGGCGCGCGCGACGCGTTCGCCGGCTATGCCGAACCTGAGGAACGGCCGCCGTTTCGCACATACGCGGCGCTGGCCGCGACCTTCAACGCCGCCTTCGCGGGCGCGCTGCTCGCCGCCAGGCGCTCAGGACGGCTCCCGGACCGCGTTTCGGCGCAGGACGTCGTCCTGATCGGCACCGCCAGCCACAAGCTCTCACGCGTGATCGCCAAGGACAAGGTCACGAGCTTCGCCCGCGCCCCGTTCACCGAGTACCAGGGCCGCGGCGGTCCCGCGGAAGTCGAGGAGCGAGCGCGCGGTGAGGGCGTTCGCAGAGCCGTCGGCGAGTTGCTCACCTGCCCCTACTGCCTCGGGCTGTGGGCGTCGGGGGCCTTCCACGCCGGCCTGATGTTCGCGCCGCGCGTCACGCGGTTCGCAGCATCGACGTTGACCGCGCTGACGCTGTCGGACTTCCTCCAGATCGCGTACAAGGCAGCGGAGGACCGCGGCCTCGGCGCGTCCTGAGCCCGGCCCGTAGTTCGCCGCGACCCCTCGGGAGAACTACTGCTAACGCTTTCGGCCGACTACGACGATAAGAGGGCATGTTCGCGAACAGCCAGGCGCTCTCCCGGGCCAGCCACGAGCTCCGGACCCCCTTGAACGCGATCCTCGGCTTCGGCCAGCTGCTGGCGCTCGACGAGCTCGATGAGTCCCAGCGCCACAACGTTGACCAGATCATGGCCGGCGGCCGCCACCTGCTGGCGCTGATCGAGGATCTGCTCGACGTCTCGCGCCTGGACGCCGCCGGGCTCGAACTCGGACCGGTTGACACGGCCGCGCAGATCGACGGCGCGGTCGCTCTGTGCCAGCCACTCGCGGCCGGCGAATCGCTGACCCTGACCGTCGACGCCGGCGCGGAGCCGCTGTGGGCGCTCGCCGATGCCCGCCGGCTCAAGCAGGTGCTGCTCAACCTGATCTCCAACGCGATCAAGTACAACCGCCCCGGCGGCTCGATCACGATCCGCGCCCGGCCCGACGGAGCCGACGGCGTCCGCATCGACGTGATCGACTCGGGCGTCGGGATGTCCTACCAGCAGCTCACGCGGCTGTTCCAGCCGTTCGAGCGACTGGATGCGCCGGTGCGCGGTATCGAGGGCAACGGGCTCGGCCTGGCCGTCTCGAGGTCGCTGGTCGAAGCGATGAACGGGACAATCGACGTCGCGTCGAACCCGGGCGCAGGCTCGGTGTTCAGCGTGCGGCTGCCCGCCACCGAGGCTGTCCCCGCCGCCGGCGTCCCCGCGCTCCTCCAGGCAGCCTGACACACAGGCGCACCAGCCGGATCCGCCGGAGCCAGGCGCCTGGCCTACCGACCCGGCAGGTGCCAAATGTCGAGCGTCCCGCTCGTCGAGTGATCGTTGGCGTTCCCGACCGGCAGGATCACCCGCCCGCCTACGACGATCGGGCTGTTCCAGTGGCCGCCGCCGCTCGAGAACGACGCAAGCCGGTGCCCCGTCGTCGGCTCGTACACGTCGAGTGACCCGCCCGGGTCATAGACGTACAGCAGGCCTCCGGCGATCACCGGGCTGGTGCCGCCATTCCCGGATTTCCACGCCACCGACAGCCGCGGGCTTGCGCCGCTACCGCCGAGCGTATACGCCCACGTGCCCGAGTTGTCGCCCACGAACACCCAGATCCGGCCGTTGTGGCTCCAGACCGCGGGAGCGGTGAATACCTGGTCGCCGCCCGGCGAGGACAGCTCTTGAAGCTGACCGCCCGTGCGCGGACCCGCGGGGCCGGTGGTGCCGTCGAGCGCGTCGAGATCGAGCAGGTCGAGCACGCCCGCCTTCCCGCCCTGGACAGCGAGACGGCGGCCGTCGAACACCGGCAGGACCCCCGGCGACGTGCTTCCGAGGTCGAGGTCATCCGAATTCAGGCGCGCTTGATCCACCGGCGTCCAGTTGTGGAGGAGCGTGCTGCCGTCTGGGCTGAGCTCGAGCACGCTGTCGCCCCAATAGGTCGAGCCGTTGAACGGGGCATTGCCGGTGGCGACCAGGATCCGGCCGGTGCCCGGCTCGATCACCGGTGCGTTGCGCCCCCAGATCGCGGAGTCGCTGGCGGGGCACGATCTGGGCGGGTCGATCAGCGTATGACGGTCGGAGCACAGCGTGTTCCAGACCGCGCTGATCCGTCCGGTCGCAAGGCTGATCGTGACCACATGGCCCTGGTAGGGCGGGATGTCGCCGATGTAACCGTCCGTCGCAACGATCAGCGATCCCCCGCTGATGTTCAGCGGCGACGCGATCTTCTCGTGCGTGGGATCGACGGTCACGCTGACCGGCCAGCCGCCCGACCGGACCTCGCGGCCGTTGCCGAGCGCCAGCTTGTGGATCCGTCCGTCGGGCGTGGCGGCGTAGATGAACGCCCGATCCGGGTCCGCGATCGGCGTGGCGGTCGTGAACTGCGCGCTGCCCAGATACGAATGGATGTCAGCGGGCGTGAACTCCCACAGCCGCCTTCCGCTGCCCGGATCGATCGCGAGCGTATGTCCGTACGTGGTCGTCAACACGATCACGTCGCGTTTGCGCCCGCGCACGGTGACGCCCGCCAACTCGATCGCGGACGAGTCCGCGGTACCGGGGAGCCTGACCGTCCGGAGCCGGAGGCGCCGGACGTTGCGAGCCGTGATGCCAGTGTCCGCCGGCCCGACCCCGCTCCGCTGCGCGTCGTAGTCGAACCGAAGCCAGTCCGCCTCGGGGATCTTGGCGCGCGCGGCCGTCGCATCGGCGCTCGCGCTGGTGCCCGAACTCGTGCTCGAATACTCGGCCGAGGAGTCCGGTCCCGGACCAACCACCGCGGGTCCGGTGCCGCCGCATCCCGCCAGGACCGCGCCGGAGCATGCGAGCGCGGCGAACACGCCCGTGATCGATCTCATGGCTGCTCCGTCTGCGGGATCAGGCTGTCCACGACCGAGCCGGCGGCCTGAATCGTCTGTGTCACCGCCGGCCCGACCGGCGCCGGAACCTGCTGGGTCACCGACGTGACGACGGTCACCGCCGTGTCCACCGGCTGAGGCTGAGGCTGAGGCGGAGGGGCAGGCTGAGGAGAAGTCGAGCCCGAACCGGGCGAGGAGCCCGCCGCCGACCCACCACCGTGTCCGCCACCGGATCCGCCGGACCCGCCGGCCATCCCACCTCCCGATCCACCCGCGCCCACCGTCACGACTATGCCCCCGGCCCCGCCAATCGCACCGCCGGCGACGCCGGTGCCGCGGCTCGCGGTCAGGACCGGGCGTGCCGCCGGAGCACGATGCACGACGCCACCCCGCGGCGCCAAAGCCGAAGCCGAAACCGGAACGGACGGGATCACCGGTAGCGCGGCGACCGCTGGGCCACGCGGGCCGACGCCCGAACCGGACTGTCCGCCCGCCGTCGCGGCCCCGGGCAGCGACGGTCCAACGAACAACTGCCCGAGCACCCCGACCTCGCTGAACGCGCCGCTCAGCACAAGCGTGAGTAGCGCGGCCACCATCGCAGACGGGACGATCAAGGCGGCAGTCGAGGCGCCGAGAAGCTGGCGCCTCCACGCCCTGGCAAGGCTCATTGAGCGCATGGTAGCCGCGGATTCGGGACGACACGCCCACCACAACCGGACCTCAACCTGCCTGGATTTACAACTCCGCGGGTACGATCACGCCGGGCTGCCTCCAGCGCCCAACGTCGATCGTATGCAGCGTCTTTCCATCGCCCACTCGTTGCGCTTGGCGCTCGTCGCGCTGACGCTGGCGCTCGCCGCGATCGCCGCGCTCGGCGTCGCGAGCCTCTACAACTCTCGCCAAAGCTACGAGAACAAGCTCGAGCAGACCTCTTCGCTGGCCACGGCGGCGGCCAACCTCGCGGGGGCCGGGATCGCCGAGGAGGAGGTCCTCCGGGATGCGCGCGGACCGCAGGCGGCGGCCGCCGGCGCCCAGGTGGCCACCGCCTACGCGACCGCGGCCAACACGGCGAGGACGCTCGCGGCAAACGACCCGACCAGCGAGCACCTGGTGAAAGCTCAGATCGCGGCCGAGAACCGGGCACGCACCCTCGCGACGAATAATCAGCTCCCCGCCGCGACCGCGGCCAGCGGCCCACTCGCGACCGCGCGCGCCCTCGCCACCGAGCTCCAGGCCCGCCAGACAACCCGTCAGGCGCAGGCGCGTCAGCAGGCCCGCGACGCCTCGCGCCGGGCGCTGCTCCTGATCATCGTCGCCGGCGTGCTCGCGCTCGCCGGCGCGCTGGCACTGATCACCGTGCTCGTCCGCTCGATGCGCCGCCCGCTCGACGACCTCGTGCAGGCCACCCACAGCCTGGCCGAGGGCAAGCTCGAGCAGCGCGTGAGCCCGTCGGGGCCCCGCGAGCTCCAGGACCTCGCCGGGGCGTTCAACGCGATGGGCCAGGATCTGGCCACCGCCCAGCACCGCATCGAGGAGGAGCGGCGACGCCTGGCGGTCACGATCGAGAGCCTCGGCGATGCCCTGATCGTGACCGAGCCCGGCTCGACCACGATTGCGACCGTCAACCCGCGCGCGACTGAACTCGTCCCGGAGCTCATCGTCGGTAGCGACACGGAAGGCGACGGCAGCCCGTTGCCCCCCAAGCAGTCCGCGCTCCAGCGCGAGATGTTGATCGAGCACGACGGGCGCTCACTCGCCGTCACCGCCGCCAAGCTCGGCAGCGACAGCGAGGGCATCGTCTGGACCGTGCGTGACATGAGCGAGCACGCCCGGCTCGAGCGCGCCAAGAGCGAGTTCGTCGCTACCGCCTCGCACGAGCTCCGCAGCCCGCTGACCTCGATCAAGGGCTTCGTCGAGTTGCTCCAGCGCTCCCCCGAGGGCATGTCCGAGCGCCAGCGCGAGTTCGTCGAGATCATCCTCAAGTCCACCGATCGACTCGTCGAGCTTGTCAACGACCTGCTCGACGTGGCGCGAATCGAGGCCCAGCACGTCGAGATCAACCGGCGCCCGATCGACGTCGGCGAGGTCGTGCACGAGGTGCTCGTGCTGATGGAGCCGCGTGTCCTCGACAAAAACCAGCACATCACCTCCTACGTCGCCCCCACCGTGCCGCCCGCGCTCGCTGACCCGGGACGGGTGCGCCAGATCGTCGCCAACCTGCTGACCAACGCGCACCTGTACACGCCCGAAGGAGGCAACCTCCACGTCGGCGTCGAGGCCGATCGCGCGTGGGTCCAGATCGTCGTCGCGGACTCCGGCGTCGGGATGAACGCAGAGGAGCTTTCCCGAGTCTTCGATCGCTTTTATCGCGCCGGAAACCGAAGCGGGTCGAATCCGGGGACCGGTCTCGGCCTCTCGATCGTCAAGTCACTGGTCGATCTCCACTACGGCCAGGTCACCGTCGAGAGCGAGCCCGGGCGCGGCACGGTGTTTCGCGTTCGCCTGCCCGCCGCCGTGCCGGGGTTCGATTCGCCGGCCGCGCTCGAGTCGATCCGGGGCCGCAACGTGCTGGTGGTCGACGACGAGCACGAGATCGCGGAGCTGATCGCGCGCCAACTCGCGGTTCTCGACGTGCGCGCGACGATCGCGCTGAGCGGCGAGGAGGCGCTCGAGCGGCTGCACGAGGGCCACTACGACGCGGTCACGCTCGACATTCTGATGCCTGGCATGGACGGGTTCGAGGTGCTCCGGCAGATCCGTTCAGACCGCCAGCTGGCGACGACGCCGATCGTGTTCGTGTCGGTGTTCTCGGGGCGCCAGGAGCTCGCCGGCGAGTGGGCGGTGTCCAAGCCGATCGACGCCGATGAGCTGCGGTCCGTGTTGGGGGCGGCGGTCAGCGCCGGCCGTTCGCGCGTGCTCGTGGTCGGACGCGAGGAGCTCCAGATCACGCTCGAGCCCGCGCTCGACGATCTGGGGATCGAGTTCCAATGGGAGGTGACCGGTGCAGCCGCGGCGCGCGTCTGTCGCGAGCGCCGGTTCGAGGTCGCGCTCGTCGACATCGGCATCCGCAATCCACAGATGGTCATTCAGGCGCTCGACCTACGCGGCCGCCGCGTCCGGCGGGCCGTGATCCTGGTCTCCGACGGCGAGACGCCGACCCCGGCGGGCGTCGGCAAGCTCGGCATGGAGGTCGTACCGGCGGAGTACGCAGCGTCGGCGGTGCTTGCCGCGCTCCGGGGGGAGAGCTAACTTTGCACGGGTCTGGGTAGCCTAGGGTGCAGGACGGGTACGGATACACGTTGCACGACTCCAGAACGCTAGGCTGAATTCGATGGCAGTCCAAAGCGAGATCGGACTGATCGACGAGCTCGTGCGACTACGCGCTGAGCTCCGGCGGCGCGAGCGCGAGGCGGCCGACAAGGAGCTTCAGCTCCAACGGTACGCGGCCGACCTGCGCGAGACGTTCAAGCAGGAGCGATCGCGTGCCCAGGAACTGCGGCGCTCCTACATGGCGACCGTGCGGGCGCTGTCGAACGCCGTCGAGGCTCGCGACGCGTACACGGGCAAGCACGCCGAGCGCGTCGCCGCCTACGGGCTCGTGATCGCGCGCAAGTTCACGCCCGAGCTCACGATCACCCCCGAGCTCGAGTTCGGCTATCTCCTGCACGACGTCGGCAAGGTCGCGATCCCCGATGCGATCCTCTACAAGCCGAGCTCGCTCGACGACGAGGAACGCGCGCTGATGTCGCGCCATCCGGTGATCGGCGCCGAAATCGTCAGCGGCATCGAGTTCCTCGCCGAGGCCACCGAGGTGGTCCGCTCCCACCACGAGCGCTGGGACGGCACCGGGTACCCCGACGGCCTCGCCGGCGAGGACATCCCGCTCGCCGCGCGCGCCTTCTCGGTCGCGGACGTGCTCGACGCCCTCACCACCGACCGCCCCTACCGTCCCGCCTGCTCGCTGGGCTATGCGCGCGCGATGATCACCTCCGAGAGCGGAGCGCAGTTCGATCCGCGCGTCGTCGAGGTGTTCAACACGATCGACGACGAGATCTTCGAGCGGATCGCGACCGAGATTCGATGACGCAAGGGGTGCTGATCGTCGATGACGACCAGTTCATCCGCAAGCTGATCGCGACCACGCTCGAGGACGTCTCGGAGTTCGAGTTGCACGAGGCAGCCGACGGCGTCGAAGCGCTCGAGGTCGCGCGCGAGACCCGGCCGAGGCTCGTGTTCCTCGACGTCGACATGCCGCGGCTGAACGGAATCGAGGCGTGTCGCCAGCTTCGGGCAGGCGACTCCTCGGGCAACCTCACGATCGTGATGCTGACCGCAGCCTCGGGCGACAACGTCGAGGCCGACGCCGAGGCAGCCGGCGCCGATCTGTTCCTGACGAAGCCGTTCAGTCCGCTGGACCTGCTCCGGCTCGTCGATCAGCTCGGCGAGCGCAGCCCGCGCTGACCAGCCGCGGCTGCAAAACTCCGGGCATGACTCGTCGCGCCTGGGTGGCGTTCGCGGCGTCCTCGCTGATCTGGGGCGTCCCCTACCTGTTCATCAAGATCGCGGTCGACCACGGCGTGACGGCGCCCGTGCTCGCGTGGGGCCGGGTGACGCTCGGCGCAGTCGTGCTGCTGGCGCTGGCCAAGCACGCCGGCACGCTCGGAACCATGCGCCGGCACTGGCGCGGGCTGCTCGCGTTCGCCGTCGCCGAGATCGCGATTCCGTTCCCGATGCTCGCGGTCGGCGAGGAGCGCGTCCCCTCGTCGCTGGCGGCGATCATGGTCGCGACCGTCCCGCTGATCGGCGCGATCTTGGCGATGCGCTTCGACCACTCCGAGCGGCCCACGCCCGTGCGCGCGCTCGGCCTCGCGATCGGGTTCGGCGGCGTGATCGCGCTGGTCGGGATCGACGTCGCCGGCCACGGCGGCGAGCTGCTCGGGATCGGGGCCATCATGATCACCGCGACCGGCTACGCGATCGGGCCGCTGCTGGTCAAGCACCGCCTCGCCGGGCTCGACCCGCGCGCCACGATGGGCGCGAGCCTCGCGATAGCGTCGCTCATCCTGCTGCCGTGGGCCGCGCTCGACCTGCCGAGCCACGTCCCCTCGGCGGGCGGGATCGGGTCGGTCGTCGTGCTCGGGCTGCTGTGCACCGCCGCCGGGTTCGTCGTGTACGCGATCCTGATCGCCGAGGCGGGCCCGAGCCGCGCCACCGTGATCACGTACGTCAACCCCGTCGTGGCGGTCACGCTAGGCGTGCTGCTGCTCGGCGAGCAGCCCGGCGCGGGCGCGATCGCCGGCCTGCTCCTGATCCTCGCCGGCGGCTGGCTGGCGACCGACGGCCGCCTCCCACCCGGGATCGCGCGCGCGGCGGCGCGGCGGACCGACAAAGTCGCCACTCGGCATCGTTCGCGGCTCGAGTGGCGCGAAACACGCACCATAAGCGACTGAATCGCCATTCACCTCCGCCCGGGGTGTCGAGTGGCGAGATAGTCGGCCTTGACGGGTGCTGGGCCTCGCACGGATGCCCGGTGGCACCGCCCCACGGATGACGCGCCGCAGGCGCGGCCCCAGAAACCCCTAAGAGATCTTGATCAGGACGATCGTGTTCACGACGAACGCGATCGCGAACCCGACCGTCCAGCGATTCAGGTTGCGCTCGACGAGCGACCCGCCACCGAACGGACCGGCGCCCGTCCCCACGCCGAACGCGCCCGACAACCCCGCGTCCTTACCCGAGTGCATCAGGATCAGGAACACCAGGACGACGCACAGAAAGACTTGGACGACTCCGAGGACGGTGCTCATCGCGGGTCGATGTTAGCGCGGTCGAGGTCGTGCAAGATCGTTATCGCCTCGCCTCGCAGGGCGCGGTCCAGCTCCTCGTAGTCGGCGTCTGACAGCTTGCCCGTGCGGTGGTCCAGGTCGGCGTCGCGGAGCTCGCGGTACTTGGCCTCGCGCGCCGCCTCGAGCTCGGCGATCTCCGAGTCGCGCGCCTGATCCTCGCCGCTGTCGCCGCGAAACCCGACCGCCCTTCGCACGGGCGCCAGCACGAACGCGACCACCGCCAGCAAGATCGCGAACACCACCAGATACTCAAGGGCCGCCACTCGCGCGTCCCTCTCAGACCGGCTCGCGGACGGGTACCGGCGGCGCGGGCGCGGGCGCGGGTCCCGCCGGTCGAGCCGGAGCCGCCATCCTGGCCCGCCGGCGCGCGAACGACGGCACCGGCGACAGCGCGATCAGCCCGCCGCCGCCGATGATCAGCGCCCCGAGCCACAGCCAGGTGACGAGCGGGTCGACGATCAACAGGAACTCGGCCGGCCAGGGATGGGTCACGAATCGCTGGGCGATGTCCGTCACCGCGAGGTCGCGCTCGGTCCACAGCCCGTTCATGAGCTGCTGACTCTGCGCCGGCGGAAGCTTCGCGGCCTTGGTCATGACCTGGGGGGCGTAGGCGGCGAACAGCGTGTTGGCGCGGTTGATCAGTGAACCCAGCGGCGTCAGATCGACGTTGATCACCGTCCAGATGTCCCGCCTCAACCCGGCGTCGAGCCCGACCTGGCTGTCCGAGTTCACGCTGTCGAAGAACCGCCCGACGATGCCCTGCGTCTGATCCGTCGAGGGGTAATAGCTGCGCGTGGTCGTGACCGTGGTCACGTGGTTGCCGCCCTTGGTCACGTCGAGGACCGCGCCAAACGAGATCTTCGCGGCCGTCACCGACTCGACCGGCTTGACGTACCGAACCGTGTAGCCGTCGATCTTCGCGTGCTGGCCCGGCGACAGCAGCACGTCTTGCGAGTGCTGGAACGACGAGGAGGCCGCGACCCCGACCAGCATGATGGCGAAGCCGGCGTGGACGATGTAGCCGCCGTAGCGACGGCGGTTGCGGCGGACCAGCTGGACGAGCGCGACCGGCACCAGATCGTGGGTCATCGCGCGGCGCGCGGCCACACCGCGCGCGAACTCCTGCACGACCGAGGTCAGCACGAAGCCGGCGAGCGCGAACATGATCAGCGCGAACGGCCGCGAGCTCGGGCCGCCGGGCCAGAACAACAGCACGAAGAAGGTGATCAGGCCCGCTAGAACTGGCAATGCGAACCCACGGCGCAGGTTCGCGAGCGTCACCCGGCGCCACGCGATGATCGGCCCGATGCCCGACAGCAGCACGAGGATCAATGCCAGCGGCACGATGAACGGACGGAACGCCGGCGGACCGACCGACACCTTGGTACCCGTCAGCGCCTGGGAGATCAGCGGGAAGAACGTGATCCAGAAGATCACGAACACCATTCCGACCAGTACCAGGTTCTGGAACAGGAACACCGCCTCGCGCGAGAGCAGCGAGTCGAGGCGCGCGTCGGAGCGCAGTTGATCGCGGCGCCAGACGATCAGCGAGATCGAGCCGATCACCATCGCCCCGATCAGGATCACGAACGGGACCCCGAGCGTCGATGCCCCGAACGCGTGGATCGAGTCGAGGATCCCCGAGCGGACCAGGAACGTCCCGAGGATCGACAGCGTGCCGGCCGCCAGCACCAGCGAGGCGTTCCACACCTTCAGCATCCCCCGCTTCTCCTGGATCATCGCCGAGTGGATGAACGCGGTGATGCACAGCCACGGCATCAGCGCCGCGTTCTCGACCGGATCCCAGGCCCAGTACCCGCCCCAGCCGAGCTCGGTGTACGACCACCGCGCCCCGAGCAGGATCCCGATCCCGAGGAACAGCCAGGCCGCCAGCGCGAACCGCCGGGTCAGCGCGATCCACTCGGCGCCGAGCCGGCCAGAGATCAGCGCGCCGACCGCGAACGCGAACGGGATCGTCAGCAGCGTGTACCCCGAGTACAGCATCGGCGGGTGGATCATCATGCTCGGGTGGAGCAGGAGCGGATCGAGCCCTGCGCCCTGCGCCGGCGGGGTCGCGCTGGTCGAGAACGGGTTGGCCCAGAACGTCGCCAACGACGTGAAGAAGACCGCGAAGCCGAGCAGGACCGCGGTCGCGTAGGGGACGATCTCGCGGGCCCGGTTGCGGACCAGGAACAGGATCAGGCTCGACCACAGCGACAGCAGGAACACCCACAGGAGCAGCGAGCCCTCCTGCGAGGACCACGCGGCGGCGAGCTTGTAGAACGCCGGCGTGGTCGTGGAGGAGTGGTTCGCGACGACGTTGAACGAGAAATCGTTGCGCCAGAAGGCGTCCTCGAGGATCACGAACGCGAGCGTCGCCAGCGCGGCCAGCGCGTACACCGATCGCCGCCCGGCGAGTACCCATTCCCGCTGGCCCGTGCGTGCGCCGCTAGATCGAGGCGCCGATGCCGAACACCGCGACGCCGAGCGCCATGATGAGGAGCGCGCGGCCGATCAGCGCCATCGCGAATTCCTCGGTCTGCAGCGGGCCGTCCGGGACATCACTACGACGCGGCCGCCGCCTGGTACTTCGACGGGCACTTGGTCGTGAGCGAGTTCCCCTGGCCGACGTAGCTGGTCCCCGCGCCGCCCTTCTCCACCGCGACCATCACCGCGCGGCCGGCCGCGAACGGGTCCGGGACGATTCCCTCGTAACTGACGGGAACCGACACGGGCAGCTTGGGGTCGCGAATCCGGAACCGCAGCATGGTGCCGTCGCGCTGAACCGAGCCGTTCAGAACCGTGCCGGCGAGCTCGTAGGTCTGCCCGGGCTTGCCCTGAGCGAGCAGTTGGGAGGCCGTGAACTCCTTGTTTCCGGCGGTGAAGCTGACGTAGACGAGCGCCGACGCCAGCAGCACGGCGGCAGTTAGGGCGACGGTTAGCCGTATGGCGCGCTTGCGGCTGGGATCCATGCCTTGCCTGATTCTCCCACACCCCGGCCACCGAACCCTCCGCCGTTCACGCTCTGGGGGTGTCTGCCGATTAACGTCGTATTAGAGGGCAGCGGCCCTCGTGTTAATCGAGAAACCAATCAAGCCCACGAGCGTTATTAGCTAGAGATGTTGGCAATAGGCAAAGCAAGCGAGAGCCGTATCCGGTGGCGACGGCGCGACGGCCATAACGCGGCCGCGCGTTCCATCGTGGAGCCGCCCCAGAGCGATGCCCCCTCTCGCGAACGACGCCACGGGGGCCCCGTCGAGGATCGTGCGCTCTACACCTGCGAATGCGGCTACGCATTCGAGGCGCTGGTCACGACCTCGGTCGGCTGCCCGCACTGCTCGCGCACGCAGGCCTGGTAGGCGCAGCCAGTCTGGCCGTCCGCGCGCTCCGGCGCGCGCGTTCCCCCGACCCTCAGGCGGCCTCACCCGCGCTCCGAAAATCAGAGCGCGGGCCCGCCGAGATTCCGCCGCCCCAGGCGTTCACTCGGCCGGCCCGCAGCTCTGCACCGGTCCCATAGCTTGCCCCCGACACCCGCTGGTGAGGTGCCAGCGATGGTTCCAGAGGGGTTCGGCGTAGTCAAATACGTTCATCTGCGAGTGCTATAACGGCTCCTTATATCGGCGGATCATCGGAACTCCTGCTAATCGAGGGTTTCGGCGGCCACTAGAGCCGCTCCTGTCAACGGTTTGTCAACGATCGCCGCGGCGACCACGGCGGCAGCCTCGGCATCCGAGTGCGGTAGGAGGTGGGCGTACGTGCTGAGGACGGTCTTCGGGTCGTCTCCGAGCCGCGCAGCCACGACGTGCAAGGGGATGCCCGCGGAGAGTGCGATCGTCGCGGCCGTGTGCCGCAAGACGTGGATCGAGCCGACCGGGACGCCGGCAGCCTTCCGGTACCGGGCGAACCGCTCCGAGATGGTGCCGGGGCGGTACGGCCGGCCGAGCTCGTCGCAGAACACTAGGTCCTGGTCTTCGTACGCGGGCCCGGCCAAGTCGCGCTCGAGGCGTTGGATCTCGCGGTGCTGGCGGAGCGCGTTGACCGTCTCGGCGTCGAGCGCGATCGTTCGTTCGCCTCGCCCGGACTTCGGTGGGCCGAACTCGCCCGACGGGAGAAGCTGCCGATCGACTCTGAGTGTGGCGTGCTCGAGGTCGAGGCTCAGCCACGGGAGCCCGAGCAGCTCGCCGCGGCGCATTCCCGTCGTGGCCCCGAGGCGCCACATTCCGAACAGCCGATCATCCGCCACGTGTGCAAGGAACCGCCGGAGCTCGCCGGCCGTCCACGACTCGACCCTGGTGCGCGGTGCCTTGGGAGGATCGGCGCTGCCCGCTGGGTTGCGCGTCAGCTTGCCCCACCTGACCGCATCACGCAGGGCGCGGTGGATCGCCGCGTGCGTGAGACGCCGCGTCGCGACCGACAGGCCGGCCTGCTCCATCTCCCGATAGAAGACGTTCAGATGGGCGCCCGTCAGGCCGCGCAGGGGCAGCGCCCCGATGTCGGAACGCGCGATCCGGACGCACGCTTGCTGATAGACGGCGTGCGTGCTCGGCCGGACGGTCGCCTGGATCGCGGGCAGCCATTCGGTGCGCATGAACGCCGCGAGCGCCTGCCTCGAGGGCTCGACGTAGACACCATCGCCTACCTGGATGATCACGTTCGCCAGGTGGCGCTGCGCCTCCTTCTGGGTCCGGAATCCGCCCTTCGACCTCTGCTGGCGCCTGCTCCGTCTCGGCGTCCGCCGGTCCGTCCCAGTAGGCCGTCCAGCTCGAGCCCCTTTTGCGCGTTGATCCCCTCATCGCTGCTTGTCCTTTCCGTCGGGGGTGTCCCTGCCGAACTGCTCTGCGACGCGCTGGCGCGCACGCTCCTCCTCCTCGCGCGAACGCACCTGAAACATCGCGCCGATGGCCTCGTCCACGTCGCGCCTCTCGAGCCGCCAGAGCTCGTCGTAATCCAGGCTCTTGGATGCGCCCGGCGATGCGAACGTGAATTCGTGGCGGTCCGTCGGCGGTTCAAAGAACCACGCGATGGGCAGGTCGAACGCGGCTGCGAACGCGACGAGTTCGTCGCCGGTGAACTGCCGGATGCGGTGGGCGTGCTCCCAGGAGCGCTCCGCGGCGGAGAACGTCGCCTTCGACCACCTCTGACCGAGGAAGGGCTCGATCTGGACGGCGGCTTGCTCCTGGGTCCAGCCGCGCATGAGCCGCGCGCGACCGAGGTTCAGGCCGATCAGTTGGTTTGGGGTCTTGGTCTTGATCGCCATACGTGAAAGCGTAGACTGCGAGTCAACGCTTGTCAAGACTTGGGTTCTCGGAGCGCTTGACAGGGCTGCTAGTGTCTAAGTCAACGGGAGACCGAACCGATGTCTGCGACAGCCCATACCCAGATTCCGCCGCTCCGAGCCGTTCGTCACGCACGGGGACGCGGGCTGCGCGAAGTCGCGGCACGCGCTGACATCGACGTGGCGCAGCTAAGTCGAGTCGAACGGGGGCAGGGTGGCCTGTCGGTCGAGTCGCTCCATCGTCTCGCCCACGTTCTCGGGCTGGGCGAGCTTGAGAAGCTGATCGCGCCCTACGTGCGTGACGAAGAGGCGAAATGACATCGCTCGCCGACATGCCGTTGACGTTGACCGTCGAGGAGGCCGCCGAAGTCTTGAGGCTCGGCCGATCGAGCATGTATGCCGCGATCCGCGCCAACGAGATCCCAGGCGTTATCAGGATCGGTCGAACCATCCGAATTTCGCGACATTCGCTCGAGCAGTTGCTTGAACCGCCCGTCGAATCTGATTCACTCCACATAGAGCAAGCTTCAATCGCGCGTAGCCAGGGCACGGCGCAGGTCCACTCCGAACGGAGCCCCCGTGTCCGCAGATATCGCCGAAGCGAAGGTCCTTCTCCAAAGCTGGGTTGACGCCGACCTCGCCGGTCGGCTCCGCGCACGTGCCCGTGCCGCGGATCGCAGCACGGCTGCGGAGCTGCGGTACGTCCTACGGCAGAGTCTCGGAAGCAGCGGGGCCCGCAGTTCGCGACATCGCCTCGAGCAGGTACTTGAGGCTCAAAACGAGTCAGACCCCGGCGCGCAAAACCGAGGTCTGACGAAACTGGCTGGAGGTAACAGCCAACATGAACAAGCTTACACCGAGTAGCCGCGGGCGCTCGGTCGCCGACCGGACGGTGGCGTGATGAGCGTCCTACGCATCCCGCCGGGCTGGCAGAGCGACCCGCTCGTCACCGTGCTCGCCCGGCTCGAGGAACGCGGATGCCGAGGTCGTGGGAGCGAACTGGCAGTGCCCCGCCCACGACGATCGAAACCCGTCACTCGTGGTCAAGCGCAGCCAACGCAAAGATCAGGTCGTCTTGCACTGCCACGCCGGCTGCACCGTCCAAGCGATCATCAACGCGCTCGGCCTCGCCTACCAGGACCTGTACCCACCGGAGCACAAGATCCAGCCCGGCACCCCGCGGCCGAACATCGAACAGCTCGAGGCACGATTCCAGGCGGGAGCACTAGAGCCCGAACGCGTCGAGCTCGGCGACTGCCGGACAACGCGACCCGCGATATGCGCCGGATCGCCGAAGACTTGCAGCTCCTCCTCGGCCTCCACCGCGCCGTAGGCGAGATCAGGCCGATGCCGTACTCGGCCCGGTTCGCCGCCCGAAGAATGGGCTGGCCCAGCGGACACAAGCGTGCGAACAGCGCAATCCGAGATCTGGTCAAAGCCGGCGTGATCAACCGCGCCGGCGACCTGCGCCCACGCGGCACCGGACGCGGCACCGGCCTATACGCCGCCCCTTGAGCACTAGCGCGCGTCGATCCCGGTTGAAATCGAACGCCAGCCATGTGGCGAAATCGTAAACGAGGCGAGCATGCTCCAGGCAGACCCGTCGCACGGGAACACCATCGTGTTCCGGCATCCCAGGGCAGTACATCGTCCGGGAACGAGCCAATGTCCGGTCTCGCGAGCAGCGGCCTCGATCGCATCCACAGCCCAAATTTTACCAGCAGACATACGGACGAACTGCTGACTACAAGAGACGTAGTGTCCTCCGTCATACCTACGTCCTCTTGTAGTGACTACGTCTCTTGTAGCAACTACGTCTCTTGTAGCAACAGCCCCACCCGCGGACAGGACGCCGCATGGGAACGCCTGAAATCACTCTCGGGGACAGCAGCATGAACACCCCAGCCTGCACAGAGTGCGGAAGGACTCTACTCCTGACGAACAGCGCCCTGCTCTGCACCTACCGCTACTGCGGAGCCTACGGCCAAGACGTCAGCGACGACAACCCGCCAGAGATCACCACCACCCAACAGACCTCTAGCGACAAGGTGGCTCAGCGATGAGCGCCGTACAGCACACACCCAGTGCCGCTCCGAGCGCCTCGCCGGCAAACAGCGCGCGCGCGCACGCGCGACCTTCCCGTATCGACGGCGGTATACTCGCGTAATGACAGACGAGACCACGATGACCAGCTTTCGCGTGACGAAAGACCAGCTCGAGGAGATCACCAAGCGAGCGGAGAAAGCGGGCCTGTCGCGCACCGCGTACCTGATCGCAGCGGCACTGGGCACACTGGAGACTCCAGGGCTGCCGGACCGTGTCGAGGCGCTAGAGCGCCGCGTAGGGGCCCTCGAGGGCAAGCGCCGCAAGTAAAAGGGCCGCTCGCTGGCGGCCCTTCACTCGGCTATGTCGCGCCGGCGCTAGGTGTCGAGCGCGATCTGACCGCGCATCTGGCGGAACGCGGCAGGTCGAACAAGCCTCCTGCGCGGCCTCGAGGTATGACCGGCTCCCCGTCCCAGTGAGGGGATTCCCCAAGCGTCGCATGCGACCGCGACTTCCCCGCAGACGGCGCGACGAGACGTAGCCAGCTGTCCCGGTCAGTTGCGTTCGACCTCCAGCGTGGCTTCTGATCGAACATCGGTCCTCCTTAGAACGGGATGGCGGCGAGCTCGAGCTCGCCGCGTGGTCGTGTTGCGGATGCCCTGCTCCGCATCTGTCGGCACCGTCGGCGACCCAGCGGCCGCAGCCGGGATACGCGCAATGTCCCGCGCGCTCCATCCGAATCAGCTTCCGCCGCTCAGTCCAAGACTTCGCAGCGGCGCCCTTCCGGACGATCAGGTCCTCCCAGCCGTTCTCCCGACAGATGGCTGTCCACATCGGAGCCGGAACGTCATCCTGTCCGATCAGTCCGAGATAGGCGAGATCGCGCGCCCTCAGTGGGTCGCATCTCAGTGCCACACGGGCACGTAGGGAGACCGACTGCCATCCAACTGCGTGCCATCCTGACGGTGTATCCACACTCTCGCAGCTCACCTTCCGGAGCCTGGTGGGTTTCTTCGCGGCGGCCATCGGTCAGCGGACCTTGCTGTCAGGCTCACCCGCCGCGGCGAGCGTGCCATCGGTATTGATCTGGAGCCATCCGCCGATCGCGATCGGCTCCCGCTGCTCGATGCCCCACCGGCAGCCGAAGAAGTCAGTCCCGTACGGGAGCTGACGCATCGCCCAGGACTTCCAGGTCCTCGAGCGGATCGACTTCGGGAGATCGGCGGCATTCCACTCGTACCGCGCGCCGGGCCCGTAGAGTGAGAGTGGGAAGTGCTTGGTTGTGCTCATGCCGTCAACCTAGCAACTGTTTATACGGTTGTCAATACCGCTGTCGATACAAATCAGGATGGATCAGGACAGGCGCTCGAGTTGGTAGCTCCTCGGCTCGTGAACATTCCGTTGACAGCGTGCGTCTCGTCAATGACTGGCACGGTTTCCCGTCGCTGTCAAAAGTGCCACTTATGCTGGCCGCCTCGAGCTCCAGCCATCGGATGCCCGCGGCCCAGCCTCGAGCGCCTCGAGCGCCGGGGCCGCGAGCTCGGCAGGATTACGCCGATCCCGCGGTCGTCGACCGGGCAGGCCCCACATTTTGTAGATGGTTTTTCAACTAACGGCGGGAGTGGCGATGCCTGGTCAGTCGTTTAGCCGGGACAAGCAGGAGCACGCCCTGTCGCGCGCTGTGGAGGTCGGAGACGAGGTCGCGGCGGATGAGGCGGGGGTTACGCTGCGGACGTTGCAGCGGTGGCGGAGAAGGGCGGAGGGGCGCTCTGAGGCCGATGGGGTGAGTGGCGAGGTGATGGCGACACCGGAGTCTGTGTTGTCCGGTGTTGTCGAGGAGGATGGCGACGGCGAGGATTTGGATGAGCGGGAGCGGCTGGGGAGGACTGCGAGGGCGTTCAGTCGGACGGCGGATCGGGCGCGCGACGGCTTGACGAGGTGATTCCGCAGGCGCGGAGCGCTCAGCAGCTCGGGATCGTGTTGGGTATCGGCACTGATAAGGCTGCGCTGGTGAAGCGTCTGTTGAGGAGGCGGACGAGCGGGAGATCCGGCTGGCGCAGAGTCAGGCGGAGGTGATCGTGTCGCTGTTCCCGCTTGCCCTTGAGGCGGCGGGCGTTCCGGTGGGTCCGTTGCGTCCGGTTCTTGGGGAGCTGCTTCGGCGGGCGGGCGGCGGTGGACCGCTTGTGGTGTCGCCTGCTGTCGCTCAGCCTGCGTACGCGGCGGTCCGCGGCTACTTCGAGCGGATCGTCCGCGACGAGCTCGAGGCCGAGCGGAAGGAGCTTCCTGCCGGCCCCGATGACGGGAGGTCCGGCGCAGGAGGCCGACGTGGTCGAGCCGGATGCTGAGTCACCGGTCGAGGAGATCGCCGAGGCCGAGGTTGTGCCGAAGAAGTCGATTGAGGAGCAGGCGTCCGAGATGACTGCGCGGATCATGGCGAGGATGCGGGCGCAGGCGGTTGACGAGCAGGGGTTCGGCGTGGGCTGGCGTGAGTCGCCGGGGACGTTCGACGCGAGAGCGCCGGGGTTCTGATGAGCATCTGGGATCAGGTGTGCAGCTCTGATGCTCGTGGCTTCGATGCTCCGGTGTTGCCGGCGACGGATCGGGCGGAGTTCACTGCGCGCCTGTTGAGGGCGATCGCGGAGCTGCGGCGTGGGCGGCGATGGTGGCGTGCGATTTGGATGATCGGGCTGAGCGGGCTCGCCTGGTGATGATGCTGGTGCAGGTCGAGCGGTGCCTGATGACTTTGCGGGTTGGGCTGCATGAGGCAATCGAGAGGAATGCGAAGTGAGTAGGAGTAGATCTCCGAGGAGTAGATATCCGAGGCCGTCTCGGCCGAGTATCCGTGCCACGCTCGAGGCGGGGGAGGCGATAACGCTCGACCATCTGCGTGCGAACGGTATTCAGATCGACACCTTGCTCGCGCGGACGGGGATCGCGCCGCGGAATTTGGAGGAGTACCTTCGGGCGGCAAGCGTCCGGCCGGGTGGGTTATGCGGACGATAGCGGGGGCGCTCCGGGTTGAGCCGCACGAGATCTGGCCGCCTCGGGATGGTGACAGTCGTCTGCATCGCGGGAGCCTTGACGATACCGTGGCCGTAGGGCAAGCGTAAATAACGTCGTGCCGGCCGGTCGCGTGGCGCCCGAACTGAAGGGATGACACATGACTGATATCGAGAAATGGCCGGACGGCCGGCCTCTGAGCTTGCCGCTGAGGCGGGCACGCCGACTGGCTTGTATCTGCTGGATGCGCGCTCGCGGGAAGACTGCGGAGGAGGCGGTGCGGAGATAGCGCGGCAGAGCGGATACACACCCGTACAACATCACGCAGCTCGCGGGGCGGTGCGCTAGTGCGGAGGAGCCCGAGCGGGAGAAGGCGGGCATCGAAGCCGGCGGCCACACTCCTTCCATGCGGAAGGGCTCACGTACCGGTGCTGCGCGCGGGCGGCGGTTTGTCCCGGCGCGAAGCGGTCGAGGAAGTCGCCAAGCGGTTCGGTCACCGTGAGGTGAACAGGCCGGCGTTGGAGTCCGGCTTGCAGAGGTCGAGACGGGCTTGCGAAAGGCTCGGCCGGCCGTGGAGGTGTCCGCGGTCGCCCAAGACGCAACGCGGAGCTGGCGGAGCTCGAACAGTGCGCGGCTTCGCTTGGCGCGCGGACGCCTTGGTTGACACCGAGATCCGCGCCGAGCTGGAGCCGTAGAGGCCGAGATCGCGTTCACCAAGCGCACATTGGAGCTGGTGAGCCTCGCCCGGACCGCACGGCAGGAGAAGGCCGCAGCATGATGCCGCTCGGTATCGAACCCGTGGAGGCCGAGGCGAGGGCTCGCGAGTTGCGCGCCGCCATCAAAGCTTGTGGCCGGATCGCGATGACCCGCAAGTGCTGTCGGAGCTTGTCGCACTGAAGGGCGAGCTTCGGCGGGTGGAAGGGTCGCGATGAGGCGGACGATTACCTACCTCCTGCTCGTCACCGAGGACGGCTTCGGCCGACGGGTAGCCGTCGATGATGTCCGGCGCACGAAGGGACGAAACGCCGTCGGCGTCAACATCTCTCGCGTTCCGGTGGCTGCGGCGCTCGTTGTCGACAGCACCGACGCAGAGGTGGTGATCGCTACTGCCAACGGTAAGGTCGAGCGGCTTCGAGTCGGGGACGTGCCCACTCGACGCCGCTCAGACCCGAACACCGGGCGGATGTCCAAGGGGCTGCGAGTGATCCGCCTGGAGCCGGGGGACCGAGTGGCCTCAGTTGCGCTGTCTACCCCGGTAGAAATGCCTCCTCCCGCCACGAACGGCGGTCCGTGGGTCGGTGGCAGGGTCGGCCTCGAGGATGGGGAGAGCGTGGCTCAGGCGACCGTCTTTACCCGGGTACTGGACGTCGCCGAGATCGAGCCCGGCGGAGAGCCGGCGATCCCGGCCGAGGAGTGGGCGCGAACCGAGGTGCATCGCCACTCGTCGTACTGGTGCGTTCACTGCGGGGCGTCCCAGCCGGACCCCGAAGCGGTCTACGGCTGCATCGACCGTCACGCAGCATCGGAGTTCGCGGCGACCGTGGGAAGGGCGGCATGACGGCGGCGTATTCGAGGCGTCGTCGTGTTCAAGGCGGCAAGCCGATACGGTGGCACGATCAGCCGAAGCCGGCGTCCTTCGACCGGGCCGAGCGCGAGCTCGACCGCTTGAACGTGCCGGCGCGAGGCGCGCGGTCGATCGGCTTCGCCACGGTCGGGTTAAGATGGTTCCGGCCGACGAACTCGTCCGCCGGATGTCCGGCCGGGCGCTGCCCGATGCGTCCGATCCGCGTGTGCAACGTGAGATCGACCGTATCCGGGACGGTAAGCGGCTGCGTCCGGTGTTGGCAGTGGGTGACACGATCGCGGATGGTGAGCATCGACTCGCGGCGGTTCATCGAGTGAATCCGTCCGCATCGGTTGCTGTCATCCGTATCGTAGGAAATCAGACTGAAAGGAGGGACCAAATGTCCAAGAGCAAGATCAGAAATCGACCATTCAAGACGCCGGTGCGCGCAGCTTTATCGCGGGCTTCGCGGACGAGCTGGCCCGACGGTACGGGAACGATCCGGCGTGCGCGGATTGGCGTCGAAGTGCCACGCGCTTGCCGACGGACCGGCGTGCCCGATGACGGCCCGGCCTTGCGAGCGCAATGCTGGACGGCGCGGTCACGAGTACGTACCGCACGAACACGAGCAAGGTTGAGCAGGCGCTCGGCAGGATGACCGAACTGCGCAAGCGCGACGATCTCACTCCCGAGGCGCAAGCCGCTGTCCGCAAGGCGTCCCGCGACCTGCAGACGGAATATTTGCACGCCGTGTCACCTGGTGCGGCGCAGAGCGTCGAGGAGTATCGCGAGGCGGATGCACGCCGATATGCGGCTCAGACCGGCGGTGTCGGCCCCGCTGTGGTTGGTGACGACGCAGCGATCCGGAAGGCCGCGGCGAAGCTGCAGAAGGCCGACTCCACCCTGAGCGAGTACGACGCGCTCGAGCTCGCATACAAGCAGGCTCGTGCTGCCTGAAATGTCAAGCGTGGCGCTCCCGGTCCGCCCAACTGGTGCAGCGCCCGAACCCGCGGGAGTAAGCCCCGCGCGGGCCGTCCCGCGGTCCCGTCCCTGGCAGTACCCAGCGGACGGGGCCGCGGGCAATCTTCCACAACGTGCGCTCGGCGGGGTCACTGTCATCGCTCCGACTCGTAAGCGCGCCGCACCGCGGCAGGTTGCCCGCGGTGCACCAGCTCGCGGTCTCGTCGGTTTGCGTCCTTCCGCGCCGGCGGGACCGCGGGCACCTTTCGATCGTCGTGCTCGTCCGGGTCGGTGATAGTGGTGCCCGGTGCTGAGTGCGCAACCGCGCGAGGGGCATGTCCTCGCGCTTCGCTCGTGTCCCGTCCGGCGTGTTCTTGGTTCCTCGCGCCGGGCGGGATACGAGCACTCGTTCCAAAGGAGCTGACCAATGACTGACGCGACCGTTGATCTTCAGGTTTCATCGCCGGTCGGTGAACTGCGCTACCGGCCGCAGCCACCCTGGGCTGACGAAGGCCCACATGG
>CAWGJE010000012.1:0-74292 GCA_963822855.1 uncultured Solirubrobacterales bacterium
ACGACGGCGACGCCGAGTAGCTCTTATCTGGTTTTTTGGGGTGGGGCTAAGCAGCGTACGGATCGTACGTTCCGAAAGACCACGCGTTGCCCTCGAGGTCGCGCGCGCCGTACTCGCGCGAGCCGTAAGGCTGGTCGACTAGCTCGCGGACGATCTCGGCGCCGGCCGCTCTGCTTTGCGTGTAGTGGGCGTCAGGGCGGCGAGCGAGATCGACCCTTCGAGGTCGACCATCAACGTATACGCGGGACGGGGTGGCTCGAGCCAGCTCGAGAACGTCGCGTCGCGTTGCTCGAACCCGAGCAGGTCGCGGTACAGGAGGCCGCGCAGGCGGGGGTCGGGAGTGCGCACGGCGCGCGTCCAGCGGCCGAGTTCGTGCTCGTCGTGGATCAGGCGAGTGGATGTTGGCGCTGCGCTGATGAGCCGGACGTTACCGCGCTCGTTTAGTTGTCCCGAGCGACTCTCGATCCGCCGGCGAAGTCGCTGGCCTCGCGCACGTACCGCGCGAACGCCGCGCCGGCGACCGTCGTCAGGTCCCACGCCTCCGGATTGCCGGGCGCCACGCGGGTCGCGATGTCGAAGCACCAGTCGGTGCCGTGGTCGCCATAGAAGCGCGCGAGCTCGTCGGTCGTGAACGTGCCCCCGACGCGCCGGCGCAGCTCGTTTACGAGCTCCTCGGTGACCCGCTCGAGTCCCTGGCGGACTTCAGGGTCGGCCTGCGCCAGGCGGCGCTCGCCCTCGCGCCACAGCCCGAGCGCCTCGTCGAACCGAAGTATCGGCACGGCGCCTAGCCCCCCGCCAGCCGGGGCGGCTGGCCGCAGATCAGCCCCCGGGGAGCCCCGTCACCTCGTACGGATGCTCGCCGGGCCGCACCATCCCGAGCGCGCGGGCGTCGGTCACAATCGTTGACGGTTCGCCAAGCGACTGCTGCTGGGCGCGGAGGCTTGCGTTCGAGCGTGTCAGCTGCTGAACGATCGCGCGCTGCTGGTTGGCCTGCGCGTGCACCGAGAAGTACGCGACCCCGCGCTGCACGTAAAGCCCGGCGACCACGCACAGCACCAGGAGCAGGCTGACCCTGCCGACGCGGTCCCAGCGAACCCGGCCGCGGAGTCCACGGCTCGCCACCCGAGGTCGCGGTTTCGATCGCGGGCGCGCGGTGCGGGTGTGCCGGCGCGGTGGCGCGGTGGCGGTACGGGCTGAAGGCATCCGCTGCGGCCTTCGTTCGACGCGCGCCGGGTCCTTCCTCCTGCACGGGATGCTGCACGTCGCCGGCGACGTGCGGCTGCGCGGCGTGGTCGACGCGTCGAGCGCCGGCGAGCGGGCGCGCGGGCTGGCAGACACCGCCCACCGGACCGCGATATGACCACGTTTTCCCTGCTTAACGAGACAAATCGCCGCGCTTGCCGCCGCCACCGCGCCCCGGCGAACTCACCCAAGCCCGCGCTCACTAGGACCGGAACGCGCTGCGGCCCGGATAGCGGGCGTCGGGGCCGAGCGCCTCCTCGATCCGCAGCAACTGGTTGTACTTGGCGACCCGATCGGTCCGCGACGGCGCGCCGGTCTTGATCTGTCCGCAGCCGGTGGCCACGGCCAGGTCCGCGATCGTCACGTCCTCGGTCTCCCCCGACCGGTGCGACATCACGCAGGTGTAGCCGTTCTCACGCGCGATGCGCATCGCAGCGAGCGTTTCCGTGAGGGTCCCGATCTGGTTGACCTTGATCAGGATCGAGTTCGCGACGCCGGCGTCGATCCCGCGCTGCAGTCGCTCGGTGTTCGTGACGAAGATGTCGTCGCCGACGAGCTGGACCCGGCTGCCGAGTCGCTCGGTCAGAAGCGCCCAGCCGAGCCAGTCCTCCTCGCCCATCCCGTCCTCGAGCGAGATGATCGGATATTGGTCGACCAGCTCGCCCCAGTAGTCCGCGAGCTGCTCGGCGCTCATCGTCCGGCCCTCGTGTTCGAGCACGTAGGACCCGTCCTTGAACAGCTCGGAGACCGCGGGGTCGAGCGCGATCGCGACCTGGTCGCCCGGGACGTAGCCCGACGCGCGGATCGCCTCCATCAGCACGCCGAGCGCGGCCTCGTTGGACTCGAGATTCGGCGCGAACCCGCCCTCGTCACCGACGGCCGTCGACATGCCCTTGTCGTGCAGCGTCTTCTTCAAGGTCTGGAATACCTCGTCGCCCATCCGGAGCGCCTCGCGGAAGTTTGGGGCCCCGACCGGGACGATCATGAACTCCTGGAAGTCGATCGCGTTGTCGGCGTGGGCGCCCCCGTTGAGCACGTTCATCATGGGCACGGGGAGCACGTGGGCGCTCTCGCCGCCGAGGTACCGCCATAGAGGCAGCCGCTCCTCGGCCGCGGCGGCGTGGGCTGCGGCCAGCGAAACGGCCAGAATCGCATTAGCGCCGAGTCGCGACTTGTTGGGCGTTCCGTCGAGCGTGATCAGCATGCGATCCAAAGCAGCCTGCGAGGAGGCGTCCTGGCCGCGGACGGCGGTGGCGATCTCGCCGTTGACGTTCTCGACGGCGCGCGTCACCCCCTTGCCGTTCCAGTCAGAGCCGCCGTCGCGCAATTCGGTCGCCTCGAACTCTCCGGTCGAAGCCCCGGACGGCACCGCGGCGCGCCCCCACGCGCCCGAACGCACGCTCAGCTCGACCTCGACGGTCGGATTGCCTCGGCTGTCGAGGATCTGTCGGGCATGTACGTGCTCGATCTGGCTCATTGGGGTCGGAGCTCTCCTTCGGTCAGGCGCGCTCGGGCGTAGTACGCGAGCTGCTCGTCAGGAGCGAGATCGTTCCAGTTCCGGTTTTCCGATGCGGCGAGATCGCTCCCGGTCTGGACCCGGGACCTGAACCGGTCGGCCGCCGCGCGCAGCGCCAGCTCGGGGTCGACGGCCAGCTTGCGCGCCACGTTGACGACCGCGAACAGCACGTCGCCGAGCTCGTGGAAGCGCTCGTCCTCGGTGGCGGCGGCCTCGAGTTCGATCAGCTCGTCGCGGACCGATTGGAGCGGCCCCTCGACCTCGGCGAAGTCGAACCCACTCGTGGCGGCGCGGCGCTGGACCTTGCGCGCGTACAGCGGTCCAGGCAGGTTCTCGGGCACCTCGCCGAATACACCGGGCTCGCGGCCGGGCTCGCCCTTCTTGATCTGATCCCAGTTGCGGCGAACCTCCGTCGACGTCTCCGCCTCGACATCACCGAACACGTGCGGATGGCGGCGGATCAGCTTGTCGGTGACGTCGGTGGCCACCTGCGCGAGGTCGCCGGCGCCCCGCTCCTCGAGCAGCAGCGCCAGGAACTGGACCTGAAACAGGACATCGCCGAGCTCGTCGATCATCTTCGCGTCGTCACGGCGGCGCGCGGCGTCGGCCAGCTCGTACGACTCCTCGACGGTGTGGGGCACGATCGAGCGCTCGTCCTGCTCGCGGTCCCAAGGGCATTCGACGCGCAGGCGTCGCGTGATCGCGTCGAGTCGCGCGAGCGCGTCCGCGGCCCGGTCCGGAGGCTCGGGGTTCGTCACCCCGTCGTCGACGTGCCGGTGGTGCTGGTCGTGGCCGTCTTCGGAGCCGTGTAGCCCTTGCAGTCGGCCATCGCGTACGCGGCGACGCACGTCGTCTGGCTGAGCCAGTCCTTCTTGGCCTTGTTGTCGACCGCCGTCTGGGCGCTCGTCTGCGACTGCGAGCTGAGCTGCTGCTTGATCACAGGCGTCGCCTCGGCGAGCGTCTGCTGCGTGGCCGGAGTGATCTTCGTGACCTCGAACACGTAGTAGCCGAACTGGCCCTTGACGGGGCCGAGCAGCTTGTTGACCGGCGCCGAGAACGACGCGCTGGCGAGCGCCGTGTCCTCCTGCTGCTTGGTGACGCCCTTGAGCACGCCGCCCGTGCTCTTCGTGGTCGGGTCGGTCGAGTACTTCTTCACCACTGTCGCCCAGCTCTGGCCCGAGCTGAGGGCCTTCTTGGCCGCAGCAGCGTTAGCGGCGCTCGTGGCCAGCACGACGTTCATGTTTCGGGTTTCCTGCGTCCCGAACTGCGACAGGTGGTTGTTGTAGTAGGACTGGATGTCGGCCTGCGAGACGGTGGTGCTGTGCTTGGCGATCAGCTTCTGCAGGATCGCATTGACGCGGAAGCGGAACAGCACGTCGTCGACCGTCTGGCCGGTCTGGCTGAGGAAGGTGGTGAACCCGGAGGCGTTCGAGCCGAACTGTGACTTCTTGGCGGCATCGAACTGCTGCTGCACCTGGGCGTTGGACACCTTTACGCCGAGCTTGGCGGCATCGGCCTGGTACCAGTACGCCTTGATCAGGAAGTCCAGCACCTGGCCCTTGAGCGCGGTGAACGCCTGCTGGCACTCGCTGCGCACCGTCGCGTTGCTCGACTTGGCGAGGGCCGGGACGTCTGCCTTGGCCTGCGCGATGCAGGAGGTGAAATTGGGCGGGTCGTTGGGCACGATCACGGGCGAACCGGGGGTCTGCGCCGCCTGGCTCTTGGCCGCGACGTACATCCAGTGGTTGAACGCCTGCGTCGAGATCGGATTGCCGGCGACGTTGACGACCGCGTCGCCGGGGACGCCGCTGCCGCAGCCGGCCATGCCGACTCCGATCACAAAAAAGGCGCCAAGCGCCATGAACGAACTCCGTACCTTCATCGGGGGGTGATGGTAGCGAGGGTCTCGCGAAGTGGCGTGAAGAATGGCCTAAGAGTTGCTTGGGCCGCGCAGCGGCCCAAACCCTTACGCCGCTTCTCGCGTCACCGCTAGCAACACATCGGCCGCCCGCACAACCGCCGGGAACCGCTTGACCGGGTCCTCGGGGACGCGGACCGAGAGCTGTGACTTCCCGGATTCGTACAGCGCCTCGGGGATCTCCTGGCGGATCCGCTTGGCCCTGACGCTGTCGAGCTCGATCGGGGTGACCGCGAGCCGGCCGTTCCGGAACGTGACCGCGCGGGCGCCGGCCTGGCCGAGCTTGATCCGCGCCTGCTGCAGCGCGATCAGGTTGTTGAGCGGGTCCGGGAGCTCGCCGAAGCGATCCTCGAGCTCGTCGCGCAGGATCGCCAGGTCGGCGACCTCGCGCGCGCCGGCGATCCGGCGGTGCACGTCGACCTTGGCCTGCTCGTACGGGATGTAGTCGGCGGGCACGTAGGCGTCGACGTTGACGTCGAGGCGCACCGGCTCCCACTCGTCCTCGGCCCACGCGCCGTCCTCGGCCGCGGCGACGGCCTCGTCGAGCATCTGCATGTACAGCTCGAATCCGAGCGCCGCCACGTGCCCGGACTGCTCGTCGCCGAGCAGGTTGCCGGCCCCGCGAATCTCGAGGTCGCGCATCGCGATCTTGAAGCCCGCGCCGAGCTCGGTGTAGTCGGATAGGGCGGAGAGTCTTTGCGCGGCGTCGGGGGTGAGGGCGGCTGCGCTCGGATACATCAGGTACGCGTACGCCCGCTCTCGCGAGCGTCCCACGCGCCCCCGAATCTGGTACAGCTGCGCGAGGCCGAACGTGTCGGCACGCTCGACGATCAGGGTGTTGGCCTCCGGAATGTCGATCCCCGACTCGATGATGCTCGTCGACACGAGCACGTCCGCGTCGCCTCTGAGGAACGCGAGCATGCGCTGCTCGAGCTCCTTTTCGTCCATCTGGCCGTGGGCGACCTCGAACTTCATCCCTGGGCACAGCGCGCGCAGCCGCTCGGCGGTCTCGTCGATCGACTCGATCCGGTTGTGCAGGAAGAACGCCTGGCCCTTGCGCTGGTGCTCGCGGAGCAAAGCGGTCTTGACGAGCTCCTCGTCGTACTCGCCGACGTAGGTCTTGATCGGCCGGCGACCCTCGGGTGGCGTCTCGATCACGCTGATGTCGCGGACCCCGGCCATCGACATCTGGAGCGTGCGCGGGATCGGCGTGGCGCTCATCGCGATCACGTCGACCCTCAGCTTGAGCTGGCGGAGCAGCTCCTTCTGCTTGACCCCGAATCGCTGCTCCTCGTCGACGATCAGCAGGCCGAGCTCCTTGGGGCGGACGTCCCGGCTCAGTAGCCGGTGGGTGCCGATGAGGATGTCGACCTTTCCCTCGGAGAAGCGCTTCACGGCCTCTCGTTGCTCGGCTTGCGGGCGAAAGCGCGAGGCGTGCTCGATCGTGATCGGGAAGTCCTTTAGCCGCTCGGTGAACGTCCCGTAGTGCTGTTGGGCGAGGATCGTCGTCGGGACGAGCAGCATCACCTGCTTGCCGTCCTGGACCGCCTTGAACGCCGCCCGCAGCGCGACCTCGGTCTTTCCGTAGCCGACGTCGCCGCAGATCAGCCGGTCCATCGGGCGCGGGGCCTCCATGTCCGCCTTGACCATCTCGATCGCGTCGCGCTGGTCGGGCGTCTCGGTGAACGGGAACGCGTCCTCGAAGTCGCGCTGCCAGTCGCTGTCGGGCGGGAACGCGTGGCCTTCGCGGCGCTTGCGCTCGGCGTACAGGTTGAGCAACTCGCCGGCGAGCTCCTGGGCGGCTCTCCTGGCCCGCGCCTTGATCGTGTCCCAGCGCGTGCCGCCGAGCTTGGACAGGGGCGGGTGGCTGCCGCCGGCGCCGACGTACCGGCTGATCTTGGCGAGCTGGTCCACCGGTACGAACACCTTGTCCGTGCCGGCGTACTCGAGGTACAGGTAGTCGCGCGTGACGTCCGCCACCGTCTTGGTGTCGAACCCGGCGAACCGCGCGATCCCGTGGTCCTCGTGCACGACGATATCGCCGGTGCGCAGGTCGGCGAAGCTGCGGAGAACGCCTCTTCGTCGGGCTCGCTGGGGCTCCTCGGCCGCCCGTCGCCGATGGAACAACCGGTGCTCGGGAATCACCGCGAGGTGCAGCTGCGGCGCGATGAAGCCGTTCTGGAGGCGCGCGTGGGCGAACGTGATCAGCCCGTCTCTCGGCGGCGGCTGGCCGGTGTCGTCAGGGTCGAGCCAGCGGACCTTGAGCCGGCCGAGGTTGTAAGCGGCGCGCTCGCCCTCGCCCCGGCGCGTGAACGTCACCACGGTGCGGTAGCCCGAACGGTGCAGCTTCTCGAGCTCGGGCTCGGCCTCCTTGAGGCTCCTGGCTTGGAGATCGGCCGATTGGGCGCGGAATTCGAACGGCTGGTCCTGATCGATGCTCGACAGCCGGATGTTTGCGCGCTGCTTCAGGGTGTGGTCGATCGCGTCCGCGTCGACGTACAGGTGGCGGGCGTCACGGTCGTGGAACGCGGCGCTGACGTCCTGCCAGTGGTCGGCGAGCGCCGGCGCGACGTCCTCCTCGCCGGCGATCACGATCGTCGCGTCTTGCGGCGCCAGCTCGAGGAACGGATGGAAATTCTCGACCGGGAGCAGCTCGGCGATGTCGGGCCGGTCGTCCTCGTTCTCGAGCGCCGCGATCTCGGCGAGCTCACGGTGCTCCTCGGCGAGCTCGGCGGCCGGCTCGATCTCGACGAGTTCGGCGTCGCCGAGGGAGCGCTGAGTGAAGGTGGAGAACCATCTGAGTGACTCGATCTCGTCGCCAAACAGATCGACGCGCACCGCGCGATCCTCGGTGGCGGGGAACACGTCGAGGAGGCCGCCGCGGATCGCGAACTGGCCCCGGTCCTCGACCTGGTCGACGCGCTCGTAGCCTGCGGCGACGAGGTCGAGCGCGGTCTCGTCGAGATCGAGCAGATCGCCTTGAGTCAGCGTGAACCCGTGGGGTCTCAGCTTCGGATCCGGCACCTTTTCCGACAGCGCCACCGCGCTTACCACGACGACGGGGGCGGTCTCGTGCGCGGTGTCTTCGATCAGTGCGTCGAGCGCCGCGATCCGGAGACCCACCAGGTGTGGGGGCGGAGTCAGGTGCGACTCGTAGGTGACGCCGCGGCTCGGGTAGTAGCGCACGACGCGAGGTTCGAGCCACGTCTTCAGGCCGGCCGCGAGGTCGCGCGCGGCGCGGTCGTCTCCGGCGACGACGATCGCGGGCGTGCTCGGATCGCGGTCGAGCAGCGCCGCGAGCAGGTACGGCCGGAGCGACTGCGAGACGAACGCGCGGCCCCCTTGCTCAGCGAGCTTTGCGACCTGCGGATCGTCTTCGGCGTGGGTCAGGAGCGTGCGGAGCATCTACTTACCGAGTCTAGGTCGTAGGCTCGTCACCTGGATGTAGTCCTGGGCGCTACCGAGACCTGGGTTGTCTGCGCAAATGAGTACACGACGAGTACTGGTTACCGACGGCGAGACCAGAGCGGTGGTCGGGGTCGCTCGCGGCCTGGCCGCCGACGGCTTCGACGTCGCCGTGGCGGCCACCGCCCCGGCCAGGCTGGCGCCGGCGCACCTGTCGCTCTCGGTGGGCGAGCGCCTTGCCGTGCCCGACGCGCTGGCCGCCCCGCAGGCGTTCTTGGATGCGCTCTCTCGTGCGGTAGCAGGTGGCGGCTTCGACGTGCTGATCCCGGGCGCCGATGCGTCTCTGCTGCGGATCTCGTCGGGCCGAGCGCTCCTGGAGCCGCACGTGCGCCTCGGGTTGCCGGCCCGTCAAAGCGTCGAGCGGAGCCTCGACAAATCCGATCTCGCGGCCACGGCGTCGCGGCACGGCCTCGATCCCCCGCCGACGGTCGCGTGCGCCGGCTCGGCCGCGGCGGTCGCCGCCGCGCGCGAGCTCGGCTTCCCGTTGCTCGTCAAACCAATGTTGTCGGTCGATGACCGCGTGTCGCCGCCGAGGCGGTTCGCCAGTGCGTGGGTAGACGACGCACGCGAGCTCGAGCAGGCGATCGCGAGCTTCGGCGGAACGGGCCTGGTGCAGCGCCGCGTCGAGGGCCGGGTGGTGTCGTTCGCGGGGGTGTTCGCGGGCGGGCGGCTGCTCGGCGAGGCGTTCTCGCGCTATCACCGCACCTGGTATCCGCGGGCCGGCAACGCGTGCTACTCGGAGACCGCTGATGCCCCGACCGACCTGCGCCGGCGGGTAGTCGCCCTGCTGACGGATCTCGCGTGGGAGGGGCTGTTCGAGCTCGAGCTGATCGAGACTGCCAGTGGCCGTTGGCACGCGATCGACATGAACCCACGGCCGTACGGCTCGATCGCGCTCGCGATCGGCGCAGGAGCCAACCTTCCGTCGGTGTGGTGCCGGCACCTCCTCGGCGACGACCCCGACCCGGTGACGGCCACCTCTGGCGTGTTCTACCGGTGGACGGACGCCGATCTGCGCCACGGCTGGTGGCAGTGGCGTGAAGGCAACCGCTCGGCGGCGGTGGGAGTGCTGCGTCCGCGCCCGGGCGTGGTGCACGCCTTCGGCCGTCGCTTGGATCCGGGGCCTGGGGTGGCGCGGTTGGTCGAGCTGGGCGGGATCGCCGTTTCCTCAGGTCGCGCTCGCGCTCGCGATCGGGGCCGGGGTGCTGCTCGGAGCCGACTGCCGACGGTGGTGATCGGGGCGGGACCGAACGGGCTCGCGGTCGCAGCGCATCTCCGCGACGCGGGCATCGAGACCATGTCGTTCGGTGTGCCGCTCGAGTCCTGGTCCGGGCACATGCCCGCCGGGATGCTGCTCCGCTCGCGCCGGCGCTCGACCCACATCGCCGATCCGCGCCAGGCGCTGACGATCGGCGCGTACGAGCGGGCTTGTGGGTTGCGGGTCAGTGACCCGACGATCACGCTCGAGGAGTTCGTCGACTACGGGCGGTGGTTCCAGCGCACCGCCGTGCCCGACGTCGACCCGCGAACGGTGACCGCGGTCGGGCGCGACGGCGACGCGTTCGTCCTGCAGGTCGACGGTGGCGAGGAGATCGCCGCCTCGCGCGTGATCGTGGCCGCGGGGCTGTCGCCGTTCATGGACCGTCCGGAGCCATTTGCCAGGCTGCCGGCGGCGGTCTGCTCGCATTCGTACGAGCATGCCGATCTGGGCGTGTTCGCCGGTTTGAGGACGGCGGTGATCGGGTCGGGTCAGAGCGCGCTCGAGTCCGCGGCTCTGCTGCACGAGGCGGGCGCGGCGGTCGAAGTGCTGGCGCGGGCGCCGGCGATCCGTTGGCTCGGCGAGCTCAGCGGCGAGGTGGCCGCCGGCCCAGAGCGCCGCCCGATGGTCGGGGTGACTGTTCCCCCGACGGACGTCGGCGGACGCTTGAACGGCTGGATCGCGGCGGCGCCCGAGGTGTTCCGCGCCGTCCCCGAGTCGCTTCACCCGACGATCTCGTATCGCTGCATCCGGCCCGCGGGCGCCGGCTGGCTGCGGCCGCGACTGGTTGATGTACCGATCTCGTCCGGCCGCTCGGTTCTCGACGCCCGGGCGGACGGCGACTGCGTCAAGCTGTCTCTGAGCGACGGCTCGACGCGGGACGTCGATCGCGTGCTGCTCGGGACTGGCTTCAAGATCGACGTGCGTCGCTATCCGTTCCTGACGACCGAGCTGATGGCCGACATTCGGTTGGCCGGCGGCTACCCGGTGCTCGGGCCCGGCCTCGAGTCGTCGGTCCCGGGACTGCATTTCGCCGGCGCCCCGGCGGCGTACTCGTTCGGGCCCGTCATGCGGTTCGTGGTCGGCTCGTGGTACGCGGCGCCGGCGATCGCGCGCCGGGCGGCCGATCGCGGGCAGCCTCCGGTCAGCTTCGCGTTCCCGCGGAAGCTCGGGTCACACGGACCCGCTTGAGACCGCTTCCTCGGCGGCATCGGCGGCGCGGTCGATCAGCAGCCTCACCTCGTCGGGCGGTTCCCTGAAGCGGCCGAGGACGTATGCCGCGACGCGATCGGGATCCGTGGTCGGCGGACGCCCGACGCCGATCCGGATGCGGGCGAAGTCGGGCGAGCCGAGTCTCGCTCTGAGCGATTTCAGCCCGTTGTGGCCGGCAAGACCGCCGCCCGTGCGGGCTCGTATCTCGCCGAACGGGAGATCGATCTCGTCGTGGATCACGAGCACGTGGTCGAGGTCGTCGACCTTGTAGGCGCCGCGCGCCGGCGACACCGAATCGCCCGCCTCATTCATGTACGTCATCGGCTTGAGGATCGCGACGCGCGGTCCGCCCGGCCCGGTCCGACCATCGGTGACGAGGCCCCGATACTTCGTCTTCGCCTTCGGCAGCGACCACCTCTTCGCGAGCTCGTCCGCGACCTCGAACCCGATGTTGTGACGGGTGCCGTCGTACTCGGCGCCCGGATTCCCGAGGCCGACGATCAGCCACTCGACAGGTGCCTCGCCCGGCAATTCGGGGCAGCCGGGGCGGACGGGCTACTCGCCCTCGCCCCCGCCTTCGCTCTCGTTGCCGCCTTCTTCGCCGGCTTCCGCCTCGGCCTCGTCGGCCGTCTCGCCCTCGGCCACGAGCTCGGTCTCCTCTTCGATCCCGGGCTCCTCCTCGAGCTGGAGCTTCGGCGGCGACAACGTAGCGATGACCGTCTCCGGATCGTCGAGCAGCGTGATCCCGCGGGGCGGCGTGACTGCGTCCAGCGTGACCGTGTCGCCGATCTGCAGGTTCGAAACGTCGTGGTGGATGGCGTCCGGGATGTCGGTGGGAAGCGCCTCGATCGTCAGCTCACGCGCCACCTGCTCGAGCACGCCGCCCTCCTTGACGCCGGGCGAGTCCTCGGAACCGACCAGGTCAAGCACGACCGTCGCGCTGATCGCCACGTCGAGCCGCACCCGCAGCATGTCGATGTGGATCGTGGCGCCGGTCACCGGGTGGCGCGCGATCTCCTTGACCACGACCGGCGTGGCCGCATCGCCGCCGATGCTCAGCTCGAGCACCGCGCCGGCGTGGGCGAGCGCGTTCCGGAGCACCCGAGCGTCGACGTGGAACGCAATCGGCTCGTCGCCACCGCCGTAGACCACGCCGGGAACGCTGCCGTCGCGGCGCAGCCGGCGCACCGCCCGCGATCCGGCGGGCTCGCGGCGCTCCACTGCAAGCGCTGTCGTCTGTGCCGTCGCCATGACCGGCGAGTGATGGTAGCGGGCGGGCCGTCGCGAGGGCCCGACCGAGCCTCCCCGAGGGCTGCAACCGATTGCGTGAACACTCCTTCACCAGCCCGCAACTGCGCGCTAAGCTTGGCTTTATGTCGGGCGACGCTCAGCTCATGCTGATGATCGCCGGGATGCATCTCCTGGGGATCGTGTGTGCGGCGGTCCTGATTCTCCCCGCCCTGCGCGACAGCCCGGAGTACCCTCCGGGCCGCCCCGATCCGGGGTCGGACGGTGGCTGGGGCCGCGGTCCGGACCTCCCGCCGAAGCCGCCCGACTCACCGCGCGGCGGCATCCCGCTTCCCGACGCCGAGCCGGCCTCCGTTCGGCTGCGCGATCACCGCACGCTGACCGAGCAGCTGCCCAAGCGCGAGCGGCGGCCCTCCCGCGAGCCCGACCGCACCCCGGTCAGATCGCACTGAACCGCGCTAGTAGTGAGCCGGGCAGGCGGTGTCGCTCTTGATCCGCCGGCTGACCTCGAGCAGCTCGACGCTTAGCCCGCTGATCGGGTTGCCGGCGCGGCGGACCTTGACGCATTGCACGATCGGATAGCGGTACGACGCGGCGTTCCATGCCACCCGCGCGGTCCCCTGGGTGCCGCCGAGCGAGAAGCTGGTCGAGGGCTGAAGCTGGATGATCGAAATCGTTCCGGGATGCTTTAGCGCCGCCGCGTTGACGGCCGCGCGCGTGCGACACGCCGGATCGGTGCGGCACCCCTGGATCTCTCCGAGGATCGCGTTCACGTCTCCGCCGGCCTCCGACTGCACGAGTGATGTGATCGCGGACTGCTCGGCGCCGTTCGCACTGAACACCCTGGCCAGCATGGCGCTGATCACGAGGAACAGAAGGATCGCGACAAGGATCCCGACGATGTACACGCGGCGCATGGCCCGAAGCTAAGCGCAACCGCGCCGCGCGGGGCCGCGCCGGCTATTCGCTCAGCTCGAGGAACCGCTCCACCGACGCCTCCTGGTGGTCCAGTCTCTGGGCCAGCGCGCGCGCGTGCTCGGCCGCGGCCTCGAGGAAGTCCTCGACGCACCGCTCGGGGTCGTCCGCGAGCGGATAGATGCGTATCAGGTCCTGCTGGGCACACGCGATGCCCATCGGTGGTTTCCCCTCGGCGAGCGTCCGCGCACTGCACACGGGCGTAACGAGCAGGTGCGACTCGGGCGCGATCAGCGCGGTGGGGAGCAGCCGGTGGGCGGGGAGACGCACCGACAGCTCGATCGAGTGGTCGACGCTGATGTTGCTGCCGAGCAGTTCGCCCAGCGGCTCGCGCCACACGTCGAGTACGACGTCGGCGCTGAGGAGCGCGTCGCGCATCGCGGACGCCTGCTCGATGTACAGCCGCTCCGCCTCGGCGCGGTCATCGGCGTCAGCCAGGTCGAGGTCGCACGGGACCCGCAGCATCTCGCTGGCGGCTACGGTCGTGCCGGCCACCCGGCTCCCCTGCGCTACGTACGTCTGCAGCGTGCCGAGATCGCGGCGGCCGTGGAAGATCACCGTGAGCGACTCGCTCAGGGGCAGGCCGCTGACCTTGAGCGAGACCGCCACCGAGGAGGATTCGTCCAGAAGCGCCCGCCGCAGCAACTCCTCCGCTGAGCTATCCCCGTGCCTTGCATCCTCATCGAGCATCTCGGGTCCCTCCTCATCCATCACGTTGCTGCAGGCTTAACTTTTACCCGATCGCGCAGCTGTACTTCACAGGTCCCGGGTAGGCTGCATGCACGATGAAGATCCTCTACAAGCCGTTTGGGATCATCGCCACGCAGATCGGGGGCAAAATCGCGCGGAACATCTTCAACGTTCTGTGGTCGCGGATCGATGCGGAGGCCCCGCCGAGCCCCACCACGGAGGACGCAAGCTTCCCGAAGATCGTCGGCGCGGCCGCCCTCGAGGCGGCGACGATGGCCGCGATCGGGGCCGCCGTCGACCGCGTCAGCGCCCGGACGTTCCACCACCTCACGGGGATCTGGCCCGGCCAGCGCAGCGGGACGGACGCGGACCGGCGCCGCGAGCTCGAGCCGGCCGAGCGATAGCGCCCGCCCCGCCCTGCGGCGCCGCCGCGGGCCGGCGTAGCCCCTCTTGTGCGCGAGCGACCCTCGCGGTACCTTCCGTGGCCGTCATGTCGCTCACACGCACGCAATTCCCGCTGACAGCGTCGTCAACCGACGTACGCGTCACGCTGCGCGGCCTCTGAGCGAATCAGTCACGCGCGAGCGTCGCGCGACGACTCTCTGATCATCGCCCCTCGCCGCGCGGCCCGGACCGATCGTGCCCGAGCCGCGGGCAGAGCTGGAGGTTCGACTCCTCCCGAGGGCCTGCCATGGGCACAACAACCATGAACACCACGAATACGGACCTTCGGCCCGCCCCGAGCGGGGCGCGGCGAGCAGCGAGCCCGATCCGCCCGGGCCTGCTTCCGCATGCGCTGTTCGTCGCCGAACTGCTCGCGCGCCGGCTTGCGTGCGTCGCCCAGGACAAGTTTCCGGGCAGCGCTGCGCCGGCGACGCTCGAGCGCTTGGGGACGCCCGTGCTCGTCCGCTCTGACCCCAAGGGCAACAAGGTCGAGGCCTTCCTGCGGATGCGGGGAGGCGAGATCGCGCTGGTCGACGGCGGCTATGGCCGCGTCACGGTCGAAGCCGCGGCCGAGACTCGCGAGACGGCGGCCGCACTCGCGGCGACGTTGCGCGCGGCGCTCGCGAGCAAGGCGCCCGAGCCCGAGCGAGTGTCGATCGCGTTCTGGATGCGGGGCGAGCCGGGCGGAGACGTGCGCCACCGGGAGATCGACGCCGAGAGCTTCGAGCAAATCGCCGGCAACTACTCGGGAGCGGTTCGGTCCGCGCTCGAGCGCCTGATCGCGGCTCGCGCGCCGGAGCGGGGCCGCCTGATCCTGTGGCGCGGCGAGCCGGGCACCGGGAAGTCGCACGCTCTCCGGGCGCTCGCGCGCGCCTGGGCCCCGTGGTGCTCGGCTCACTTCATCATGGATCCCGAGGAGCTGCTCGGGCGCGGCGGCGCGTACATGCTTGACGTGCTCACCTGGGCCGGCGACGACGAGGACCGCTGGCGGCTGCTGATCCTCGAGGACGCCGGCGAGTTGATCGCCGCCGACGCCCGCGCCATCACGGGGCAGGCGCTGTCGCGGCTGCTCAACGTGACCGACGGATTGCTCGGGCAGGGCACGCGAACGATGCTCCTGATCACGACCAACGAGCCGGTCGGGCGACTACACCCGGCCACGCGACGGGCCGGTCGCTGCCTGGCCGATATCGAGTTCACGTCGCTGTCATGCGGCGAGGCCAACGCCTGGCTGGCGGCGCATGGACGCGGGCGCCGGGTTGACCGGCCGACGCCACTGGCCGAGCTGTTCGCGGAGACCAGCGAGTCGCCCGTCGAGGCGCCCGCAATGCGGGCGAGCTTCGGCTTCGCCCGGGCCCTCGACGAACACGCGGCGCTCGCGCGCTGAGCGCCTACGAGATAGCGCCTACCAGTTCGTCATCGACGCGGTGACGATGTGACGCAGATCCTCCTCGGTGACCTCCTTCGGAGCCACCGCGAGCAGCCGTTGCTGCTTGAGCGCGCCGTCGACCAGCGCCGGGATGTCGTCCTCGGTGTAGCCGAGTTCGGCGATGCCGCGTGGGGCGCTGATGTCTCGCATGAGTTCGCGCAGGACATCCGGCAGGCGGTCGGGGCCGGGGTCGTCGATCGGCCCTCCCGCGAGCAGCCGGGCGACGTGCGTGTGGCGCTCGGGCATCGCGTCGTGCGTGAACCGGAACGCGGCCGGGGCGGTCACGATCACCGAATGGCCGTGTGGCACGAACGGATGGTCATCGGGATAGCCGCGGGGCTGGTACTCGTGCTTGACCGACGCGATCGGGTAGGCGCACGCGTGGGGTATGTGAACACCGGCGGACCCGAACCCGACGCCCGCCATCGTGGCGGCGAGCATCATGAAGCCTCGGGCCTCGACGTCGTCGCCGTCCGCGACGGCGCGCCTCAGGTACCGGCCCCCGAACTCGAGCGCCTTCGCCGACCACACGTCAGCGACGGGGTTGGAGCCCTGATACGGCGGCCGGTCCTCAGGCGAGTCCGGGCGGTCACGAGTGTCGAAAGGCTTGGACAGGAACGATTCCGCGGCGTGACAGACCACGTCGAGGCCGGTCGACGACGTCACCTCGGGCGGCAGCGAGCGGGACAGATCCGGGTCGACGATCGCCTGTGTGGGCCGCAGATAGCGATGCGAGATGCCCGTCTTGACGTTGAGGTCCGGGATATCGAGCACCGCCACCGTGGTCGCCTCCGAACCCGTCCCTGACGTCGTCGGGATCGCCAGGTGAGGCTTGAGCGGCGACGGTGGCTTCTTCCCTGCCCCGAACGGCGGGTTGACGTAGTCCATGACCGGCGCGAGGTGGGTGGTGACGAGAGCCGCGGCCTTGGCCGTGTCGATGCTCGAGCCGCCCCCGACCGACACGAACCCGTCGACCTCGTACTCCCGCGCGAACTCGACGGCATCCTCGAACGACCCGATCGTCGGCTCGACTCGCGCCCGCGGGTACAGGACGACCTCGATCCCCTCGGCCTCGATCAGCCCCTTGATCCGCTCTGGGTGCCCGAGCGCCGCGACGCCGGGATCGGTCACGAGCATCGCCCGCCGCACGCCCAGGCGCCGGAGCTCCCACCCCGCCTCGGCCGACGCGCCGCGGCCGAACTTCACCGGTGTCGCCTCGATCGTGAAGATCGTCTCGTGGTCCACAGTCATCGCTGCGCCTCCGTTCTCGTCGTCTCATGCGGCTCGGGCACGTACCACGGCGTGAGCCCCTCGCGAGCCCAGTCGGGGATCGGCGTCTTGGCCAGCGTCCGCAGGTCAACCAGTACGTGGCGCAGATCTCCCTCGGCCAGCACGTCCCCGCCACAGCGGGCGAAGTGGCGGGTGACGATGCTCGTCGTCCCCAGGTGGGTGACCGCCACCGACAGGTCCAGCTCGTCGTCGAACCTCGCCGGCTTGCGGAACCTCAGGCGGGCCTCGGCCAGCACGATGTCGACGCCCCGCTCGAGCATCGCCTGGTAGCTCCCGTACGCGGCGCGCCAGAGCTCGGTCATCCCGATGTCGAAGTAGTTCAGGTAGTGCGCATTGAACGCGATTCCCTGCAGGTCGGCCTCGCCGTAGCGGACCCGCAGCGTGTGTACGAGCGGCGCACCCACGACAACCTCAGCCGCCGCCCCTGAGCACGAACCCGCGATCGGCCAGCTCGGCCAGCGCGCTCTCGAACGCGCCGAAGTCGCGGCGCAGCAGAGCATCGATCGGCCGGCCGGACGGTCCGGCCGCCCTCACCCAACGCGCCAGCACCGCGGGACCCGCCCGCTCGGCGGCCTCATCGAGTAGGTCGAGCAGGATCGGCAGCTCACCCCGATGGTCGAGCTGGCCCGAGAGCAGTGTGAGCGGATCGGTGTCGAGCACGCGGCACAGCTCGTCCTCGGTCAGCCCGAGCAGCTCCATCAGGCGCGCGGCCCGACCGGTCTGAGCGCGCCGCCCGAGCTGCGGATCGTCGCGTTCTGCCATTCAGCCGCCAATCCTTCGAGCTTCCAGCTGTTCTGAGGACGCCGGGCGGCGTCCTCAGAACAGCTGGTTCTCGCCGCCGAACACGTCGCTCACGGATCCGTCGGTGAAGATCTGACGGATCGAGCTCGTGAGCAGGTCGGCGCACGACAGCACGCGGACGTTGTCGGGTGCCCCAGCGGGGAGCGGGATCGTGTCGGTGACGACGATCTGCTCGAGCCGCGAGGCTTGCAGCTGGTCCCACGGCTCACCGGAGAACACGCCGTGCGTGGCGGCGGCGTACACGCGCCGAGCGCCCGCGTCGTACACGGCATCGGCGGCTGCCCGGAGGGTGCCGGCCGTGTCGATGATGTCGTCGACGAGCACCGCGGTCTTGCCGCGCACGTCGCCGATGATGTACCCGATCTCCGCCACCTGCTGGTTAGGCCGCTCCTTGTTGAGGATGGCCAGGTCGGCGCCGATCTTCTGCGCGAACTGCTTGTTCAGCTTGACCCGGCCGGCGTCCGGCGCCACCACCACGAGGTCGTCCAGTCCGAGATCGCGGAAGTACTGCGTGAGCATGAACAGCGCGGTCATGTGGTCGCACGGTTTCTGGAAGAAGCCCTGGATCTGACCCTGGTGCAGGTCCATGGTCAGGATCCGGTCGATCCCGGCGGACTCGAGCATCCGCGCGACCATCCGGGCGCTGATCGGCTCGCGCGGGGCGGACTTCTTGTCCTGGCGCGAGTACCCGTACCACGGGGTCACGGCGATCACCCGGTGGGCCGAGCCCCCGACGGCCGCATCGACCATCACCATCAGCTCCATCAGCGCATCGTTCGCGCTTAGCCCGGTGTCCGGGTTGCCGCACGTTGGCTGGACGATGAACACATCCGCGCCACGGACCGACTCCTCGTAGCGGCAGTAGACCTCGCCGTTGGTGAACGTCTTCAGCGTGATCCCGGCGAGCCCGACGCCGAGCTTGGAAGCGATCTTCGCGGCCAGGTTCGGATTGGCCCGACCGGAGACCAGCATCAACCGCTTGCTGGCCGCCAGCTGCAGCTCGCTTGGGGAAACGGTTTGCTCAAGCAGGCTGCTCATCGCAAGTTCGAGTGTAGGGTCGATGGCTGACGGATCGTCGTCTCGGAGCTACTCGCGCGAGAGGTCTGATTCTGTCGCTTCGCTGCTGCCCGGACCAGTGCTTTCGGGCACATTCTTATCGCTGCCGTCCGCGAGCGGCGAACCTGAATCCCGCTGCTTGCGACGTTCGGTGTACCCGGCGAGGTTCTTCTGCCGCGCGCGAGCGATCCCGAGCGCGCCCGGGGGGACATCCTCGGTGATCACCGAGCCGGCACCGGTGTAGGCACCGTCGCCGAGGCTGACGGGAGCCACGAACATCGTGTCGACGCTCACGAACGCGCCGGACCCGATCGAGGTGCGGTGCTTGTTCTTGCCGTCGTAGTTGGCCGTGATCGTCCCGGCGCCGATGTTGGTGCCCTCGCCGATGTCGGTGTCGCCGATGTAGGACAGGTGGGGCACCTTCGTTCCGGCGCCGATATCGGAGTTCTTGATCTCGACGAACGCGCCCGCCTTCGACCCCGCGCGCAGCACCGCGCCCGGTCGCAGGTAGGAGAACGGCCCGACGCTGGCGCCGTCGCCGACATCGGCGCCGTTCAGGTAGGAGTGGACGATGCTCGCACCGTCCCCGACGCGCGTGTCGATCAGCGTCGACAGCGGGCCGACCCGCGCGCCGCCGCCGATCTCGGTGGACCCGTGAAGGCTCGAGAACGGAGCGATCACGGTGTCCTGTCCGATCCGCACGTCGACATCGATCACGGTCGTCGCGGGGTCGACGATCGTCACGCCGGCGAGCATGTGGCGCTCGTGGATCCGCCGCTGGGCCACGGCCCTGACTTTCGCCAGCCCGACCCGGTCGTTGATGCCCAGCTCGCTGGCGTCGTCGATCTCGTACGCACGCACACTCCGCTCCCGCGCCCGCATGATCGGCACCACGTCGGGCAGGTACAGCTCGCCCTGCGCGTTATCGCTCCGGACCTCGTCCAGCGCCGCGATCAGCGCCGCGCCCTCAAACGCATAGATGCCGGTGCTGATCTCGCGGATCCGCAGCTGGAGCTCGGTCGCGTCGCCCGGCGCCTTCGTCTCGACGACGCGTTCGACCGTCCCGTCCGGCGCCCGCACCACCCGCCCGTACCCGCTCGGGTCCTCGAGCACCGCCGTGGCGAGCGTCGCCGCCGCCCCTGAGCGCGAGTGCGCCTCGGCCAGCCCAGCCAGCGTCTCGGCCGTGATCAGCGGGTGATCGGCGTTCAGCACGATGACCGTGTCAGCCCCATCGATGTACCGTGCCGCCGCCTTGACCGCATCGGCCGTTCCACGAGGCTCCTGCTGCACCGCCACCGTCAGCTCGCCGTCCAGCGACGCCTGCAGGGGCCGGTCGGGCCCTTCGACCACGACCACGTTCGCAGCGCCGGCAGCCCGGGCAGCCGCCACCGGCCAGGCGATGATCGCCCGGCCACAGACCTCGTGCAGCAGCTTCGGCGTCGCGGAGCGCATCCGCGTACCCTGCCCCGCGGCGAGGATCACGACGACAGGCGCGGCCACGCCCAGGATCGTAGGCGATCGCGCGCCGAGCGTCGATCCCGGCGGGCCTCGGCTCTCGCGGCACCGCGCCTCGCCGCGCGTCGCCGCGCTGACTCAGGCTGCGTCTTTTCTAGATTCGGCTTCTGGCTTTCTCCGCACCTCCATCTCGCGCTGGTACTCGTACCAGCGGATCCACTTCCTCACGGCGTTGTCCGAGACGCCGTACTTGCGACCGATCGCGAGGAAGCTCATCGACTCCACATCCGCCGTCAGCTGCTCATATGACGGGCGTTCGACCTTCCGGCGCTCCGGTCTCGGCTCGCGGGGACCCTTGCCGTGGCGACCGCAGGCCGGCGAGCAATAACGGTGGCTCGTGTACTTGGGAATGAACTGTTGCCCGCACAGCAGGCAGCTTCGCGGCTCGCGATCGCGGCGGTTCTTGCGTCCGCAGTGCGTGTCGAGCGTCGCCGCACAGTTCGGACACACGACCTGAAGGTTGTCGAGCCGGTTGTCAGTCGGAACGCCGTTGATGTGATCCAGGATCAACGCCATCGATCGTCCCTTCCACTCCTCGCCTTGGCCACATAGCTCGCAGACGCGGGTCTTCACTCCCTCGTCGTACAAACGCCGCTTGAGATGGTTGCGGTGATACGTCGAGTGCTCGACGAGAATGAGTTCGAGAGGGATAGCGGGCCGGGCGGCGCGCCGAGCGTGCTGCGCCCAATACGGATCGAAATGCTCGGTCGAGAGCCCGTAACGGGCGATCAGCTTCTTTAGGGTGGCGTGGTTGCCGCCAGCGGGCACCAGCCCAAGCAACCGGAGCGCATCAGCGACGCTGCGCGCATTCGCGACGGCTTCTCGAACCTGCCCTTCGGTGTATCGAGTCCTCGGTGCCATACACGAACATTAGTTCGTGCCTCGGACGGAAAAAGACCTTTTTGCAGGTCTTTAGTTCGTTTGAACGCGAAGCTGGGGAGCCAGGATTTGAACCTGAACCGGATCGTCCAAAGCGACCAGTGCTGCCATTACACCACTCCCCAGAGTGTTACGGCCGCCGCTGAATGACGTTATCCGATCCGCGCCGACACGCACGGACGACGAGCCGGGACTACTGGCAGGTCGTGGTGGAGTTGCTGCCGGTCCCCGGCGGCGTGCACAGCGTCTCGCGGGAGATGTGCCAGCCCGAGTCCGAGATGTCGAACAGGTACGGCGGCAGGATGTTCGCGAGGCGGTCGTCGTAGTTGTAGTTCTTGACGTAGCCGTCCTGCGCGGTCCCGTTGCTGCCGGCGACGCCGACGGGCCCGCGGAAGTACTGGGCGATCGCCCCGTGGACGGTGAGGGTCCCAGGGGAGGCGCCGCAGTTGTAGTTGTCGACGATGAACGAGTGGTTCAGCGCCAAAATCGCGGCGTCGACCGTGGGGTTGGTCAGCGTCTGGCTGGCGTTGTTCGTCGTGCTGCACCCGCTGCTCGAATCGCTGCCGTTGATGCCGTGCATCACGCGCACGAACTCGTTCGCCACCAGGCCGAGGGTGGCGCCGCCGGTGGGGTTGCCGGAGCCATCGGCCGTGGTGGTCAGGTTGCCGTCGACGATCACGTTGTTAGCGGCTCCGATCGTGACCGGCGTGGTGTAGTTGCCCGACACATACACGTCCCCAGCGCAGCCGTAGAAGTTACCCGAGCTCGTCGTCGGGTAGGTCACCCCAAACGGCGTATAGGCGGCCGGAGTGCATCCCGAGGCGTTGTTGACGTAGATGATCGGCTTCTGGACGAGGTTGACCGTGGAGGTCGTGCAGACGGAGGACGTCGCGCACGTCACGACGGTGGCGCTGGTGCCGCTGAACTGGACGCTGGTCGTCCCGCTGTAGACGTTGCCGTAGTTCTGGGCGTCGGTGAGCAGTTCGGAGTTGTCGCTCGGCGTGGGAATCGGCTTGGCGTTGTAGACCGGCGTGCCCTTGAACACCGCGTTCTGGCAGTTGTCACCGGAGCAGATGTCGGCGGCGGTGGTTCCGGGCGCCGAGCTTTCGATATTGTCGGCGGGAGTACGTCCGAACGTCGGTGAAGCACTGGTGTTGATCAGAAACTGATCGTCGGTGTACGCCGGTCCGTTCATCGTGTCCGCCGAGATCCACACGATGTTGCACCCCGAGTTCCGTCCGTTGCGGTAGAAGACGCCGCACGCGCTGTAGCCGGGGATCCCGTCGTCCACCGCCTCGAAGTGCGTGTACCACAGGAAGTCGAGCGGGCTGTCCATCCGGAAGCTGACCACGATCGCCCGTTGCACAACGGGATTTGCCCCGGCCTTGCCTGTGAACACCAGCCGGATCGAGCCAGTCGTGCTGTCGACCAGCGAGTTGATGACGTTGCTCGTACAGCTCGTATTGCCGTTCGCGTAGATCGGCTGGAACGTGTATGACGCGCCGTCAGAGGATCCCGGCACGGTCACCGAGGTGCTCTGCGTGTCGTTGCCGCACGTCTCCCAGTAGTTGGGGTTCTGGTTCATCTGGTAGAGGTACGCCTGAACGCCCGCGTTGGCTGCGTCGTAGGCACGCTTGGACGCCAGGTTGTCGGTCCCGATGTGAATGTCGCCCGAAATCGCGTAGAACATCGCGGTGAGCAGGAGGCTGGTGACGAGCAGGACGCCAAGCGCCGCCACCATCGTGAAGCCATGCTCGGCCGCGGCGCGTGCGCGTGCCCAGCGCAGCATTCTGATCGATGCGCTGCAGATCACTGACATGGGTCGAACACCGCTCCATCTCCGACGTGGTTGGCGGCGGGCGTGAAGCGGAACGTGATCGCATCGCTCACGGCCGTGCCGACATTCGTGTAGTTGGTTGACTCGTTGTTTCCGCCGGCGGGCCCGACGCCCAGCGAGATCAACACCTCGGCCGCGGTCGCTGCCTGATTGGCGGACAGGCTCGCGCCGGGCGCGAGCGGGTTGAACACGGTGGTGCTAGTGCCCGGAATCGGCGCGGTCCCGTCCGGGAGGATCTCGTACTGGTTACCCGCGGCGTCGGTTCCCGGCGCGACCTGGTAGGCGAAGTACTGGAACACCGGTGTGAGCGCCGCGGTCGGCGTCGGGCGCGTCTGGCCCACGTCGGTGAGTACGACCCGCGTGGACACCTGAGTTCCGCGCGTCCAGGTGGGTACGCCGTTCACCGTCGACTCCGACGTCTGATACGTGGTGTCCGTGAGGTCGCTCGTGGGGGCGCCGTTGTAGTCGATCTCGTGCCAAGTCTCGGTGGGCGTCGCGCTGGTTCCGCTGGAAGTGAGGAAGATCAGAGCGGTCCCGTTGCTGCCCGCCTGGATCGGCGTCTCCTCGTCGGCGAAGCAGGCGGAGTGGAGCTCGTTCTCGATCGACGTGAACGCTGGGCGCGCGCGATTGTTCGCGTCGACCTGGCTGAACGCGCGCGTGGTCGACTGCAGCGTTACGTCCATGATGGTCAGCAGCGCCATCAGCACGACGATGCCGGCGACCATCGTGACGAGCAGCTCGATCAGCGTGAAGCCTTCCTCGGACCGGATCGAAGGCACGTTCAGCACTTGCCCTTGGTCGAGGTGGTGGAGAGCGCGACGGTCAGCGCATACGGCGTCGAGAAGCTCGGCGTGTATGACGGTGACGTGTAGTCGTAGTAGGTGCCTCCGTTGTTGTAGTCAACGCAGGTGGTGAGCGAGCCCGTCTGGCCCGAGCCGCTGGCGGTCGATCCGCTCGTCGTGCTGCTCGCGAACGGCAACCCGTAGACGTACGAGCCCGACGGTCCGGAACCGCCCCAGGACCCCTGATCCGCCCATGTGTCCGAGCACGTATTGCCGGTGCCGCTGGTGAAGACGGTCTTCACGTCTGTCGGGGCTTTCTTGGTCCCGGCCCAGGTGAAGTTGACCTGGAGCGCCGGCTCGGTGATCGACTGGGGGTTGTTCGAACCAGGCGTGACGGTGAACGTGTCCGTGCCGGCCGGCGGCTGCTCCTGGCGACAGGTGCCAGCCCACACCTGATAGTTGTTGGTGTAACTGACTGGGCTCTGCGAGGACACGAACGGGAAGAGACCCATGTTGGAAGGCCCGGACGGCGCCGTGATCGTCGGTATCGACGAGGTGATCGCTTTGGCGTTATAGCGGTAGCTCGCCATCGGGATCCCGGCACCGCCGCTGCTGAACCAAGACAGCCCGTCCGCGTAAGCGGTGACCGACGAGCTGTCAGTGGTCGTGAAGTTTCCGGTGATCCCGCCGGCCTGGCCGAGCTCGATCGGGTTGCCCTTGCCCGGCGACGCGATCCCGGTGCTGGCCACGGTCGCGGTATCGGTCAGCGGCGAGGGGTTCCCGTTCGGGTCGACGTAGCCGATGTCGGTGTAGGTCAGGTTGTACGTGCCTGTGTTCATCGCGCTGAAGATCACGCACCCCGTCGTGTCGCTGGTGCCCGAGTCCGACTCGGGACCGGTGGCCGCCAGCGACACGCCGGAGAGCGGAGAGGCCGTCTGATCGTGGAACTGGACCAGAAGGCTTCCGCCGGCATCAGGGGAGATCACGCTCTCGTCGGTGGCGAGCGTCTTGGTCGTGCCCGCGGAGTTAGTGTTCGTGACCGTCGAGATCGTCTTGAAGTACGTTGCGGAAGCCCCGCCGGACGTTGTGCAGCTCTGGCCGTTGCTGGTGCTGAGGTACCAGGCCTGCGAGGCGATCGTGAAGACCGTTCCGCCGGCCGTGACGTTGTAGGTCTGGCTCAGGTTGTCGAGTTGCTCGGCCGACAGTCCCTTCAGCCGCTCCTGATCCTGCTCGGCGAGCGTCTCCGCCTCAGAGCGATTGGTCTGGTTGGAGATGATGTCGGTGTTGGTGATCAGCGCGCCGGCGACGGCGGTCGCGATCAGCGTCGTGATCAGCGCGCTGACCAGCACCTCGATCAGCGTGAATCCCCGCTGCGAAGCTATGCGTGCGCGTACCCGGTACCCGAATCCCTTGTTCACAGCCGATGGATCGGCCCACCCCGGGCGCTGCTTGAGGAACCGGATCGCCAGCAGTCGCACGTTAACGGCACGCAAACGCCCGCCGGGCGACCGGACGTCCACGCCACTCCTGCAGTTGGGAGGTTCGGCGGACGATGGCCCAGAGATGCGGAACATTGGTCATTACGGGTGGGTCGATTGCGCGCGCGAGCAGCGGGAGGTTGCTCGCGCGCGTTATGCGTTTGTCGGCACGCCGGAACGGCCACCGAGCGGTCGTAAACCGAACTGGACGAATAGCCGAGCCGACCGCGGCCGGCCGACCCCAGCTACGCCCTAGCGACCGCGCCGCAGGATCGACGCCAGGTCCCCCGGCACCAGCGGATCGGCAAGCGCCGCGCGCACGTCGGCGGGCCGGTGCAGCGCGCGCTCGGCCCGGAGAATCCCGACCTCATAGCCGACATCGCGGATCGCGGTCAGCGCGACCCCCATCACATCGTTCCGCCACGTCTGCTCGGGCAGCGCGAACAACTCGGGCAGCGGCCGTGCGATCCCCACCAGGTACAAGCCGCCGTCGATCGCGGGACCGAACACCACGTCGCATCCGGCACCCAAATCCTCGAGCGCGCCGGAGGCGTGCGCGGTGCGGAAGCGCGGCAGATCGGGCCACACGATCAGCAGGGGACCGCCGGCGCGGGCGAGCACGCGGGCTGAGGCGTCCGCGAGCCGGCCGGAGATCCCCTCGCCGTTCTGAGGGAACAGCACGGCATCGCCGCCGACCAGGCGGCGCAGCTCGGCGCCGGCATCGGGCGGGTCGTGGGCAACGTGCGGGGGCGCCGGCGAGACCTGTCGGGCCCAGACCGCCGCGTGCGCGATCAGCATCGCCTGCAACTCAACGCAGCCCTCGCGGCCGAGCAGGGGCTCGAGCGCCCGCCGGACCTCGCCGGCGCGCGGCGCCCGCGCCATGATCAGTACCGCCGGCCCCGGACTGTTCATCGCCGGGACCCTACCGGCGAACCGCTCAACGCCCAAAGCCCCCTATCGCGGCACGCGTCCACCCTCGGGGTAGGCGACCTTTATCGGGGTACGCGTCCACCCTCGGCGCCGCGCTCGTGGGCGGGACCCCGCGGCGGAGCGATGCCGAGGACGCGCATCGCCTTCAGGCCCAGCGACAGCTTCTCGCGACCGTCGGTCGACGAGACGTCGAGCCCGGTCAGCTCGCGCACCCGCTCGAACCGGTACCGGACCGTGTGGCGGTGAGTGATCAGCCGCTGCGCGGTTGCGTTCACGTTCGCGTCGCACTCGAGGAACGTCGACAGCGTGCCGAGCAGGTCGGTCTCGTACTGCTCGTCGTAGGCGACCAACGGCCGCACGGTCTCGTCGTAGAACCGCCGCAGCTCGATCGGGTCGTTCATGTGCGGCAGCAGCAACTGATACGTCCCGGTCTCCTCGTAGCCAAGCTCGACCCGCTCAGGCTCGCCCTCGACAACGTTCGCCGCGAGCAGTGCCTCGTTGCGGGCGCGGTGCAGCTCGAGCGGATCCTCGACACGCCGGCTGCGGCCGATCGCGAACGCGAACCCGGGCAGCCCCGACTCGAGCTCTCGCAGCACCGCAGACACCGCGCGCCGCCCCATCTCGCCGTCGGGGTCGGGGAGCAGCACCGCGATCTCGGAGGCCTCGTCGGCGGTCGGCGCGGCGATCGAACCAGGCGCGATCGACCGCGCGCCGCGAGCCGCCAGCGCCAGCATCCGGCGGCGCCAGTCGTCCTCGCTGGGGTTGCGTGGGTGGGCGCGGATGATCACCACGCTGGCGCCCGAGCCGAGATCGCTGCCGAGTTCCTTGCCGCGCGCGATCAGGTCCTCGCGGCCCTTGATCCGCCCATCGAGCACGGCGCGCATGAACCCCGTCGCCGCCTCCTCGGACGCCCGCTCGGGCGCGCGCACTCGCTCGACCTCCGACGCGATCAGCGTCGTGACCAGCCGCAGCAGCGACGCGTCGGTCGGGCGCTCGGATGCCCGCATCCGCAGCCTCCCGACGGACGACTCGGCGACCTTGAGCTCGATCGTCGTCACGTCGTCGGCGTCGCGCATCAACGACCGCTCATCCGCCGGCGAACGCGCTGCGACGGCCAGCACGGTAGCCGAGCGGTCGATCAGGATCAGACTCGTGTCGAGCGCGCGCGCCGCCGCGCGCAGGATCGCGGGCAGGCCCGCCCCATCCTCGACGGCGTCCGTGATCGCGGCCAGCGCAGCCAAGTCGGGCGCGGCCGCCCCGGACCGCTCCTGGGCGCGATCAGCCAATCGGCGCAGTCCCGGTCAGGGTCAGAACACCCTGGGCCACTCGACCACCACCACGGCGCCGAGCAACACACCGATCCCGACGAGCGCGGCCAGGACGTAGGCCGAGAGCATCACGGCGAGGACCCGCTCGTGTACGCGCCGATATGCCGTGACCGCGGGGACGATCACGAGCAGCAGGTACGCGAGCAGGCCGACCACGCCCAGGCCCGCGGCAACCAGGTAGGTGATCTGTTGGTTACTCATCGATGTCGAGGGAATTGTGCCCGATGGTGGCGATGGCCGACTACGGATTCGACCCCGGCCGCCGCGCCACCTTCAAACGAACAGCGGGAAGCCGAAATCGCGCGGCACCGGGACCGCGCAGCAAGCGCCAGGGTACCGGGGCGCGAGCGCGGTTGCCGCCGCCTGTGCACGAGCGCGCCCGTCGCTCGCCGACGCCCCCCAAAATAGCCCAGCGACGGTCGGCCCCGACCCGGACACGAACGCATCGTCCGCACCCGCCTCGCCCACCGCTGCCAGCGCGGGCTCGATGTCCGGGCACAGCGACACCGCGGCGGGCTCGAGGTCGTTCACCAGCAGGCGCTCGGGCAAGCGCTGACCGGGGCTGAGCGCGGACCACAGGTCGGGCAGCCTCGCCGCAAACTCGAGCTCGTTGTCCCCGACCCCGAGGCGGTCGGCTTCGGCATACACCGCCGACGTCGACAGCCGGTGGGGCAGCGGCACGATCACGAACGCGTGAGGCGCGAGGTCGGCCCTCGGCTCGATGTCGTCCCCCGCCCCGGTCCCGAGCACTAGCCCCGGCGTGAGCTGGCTCGGCACGTCGGAGCCCAGCTCGGCGGCGAGCGCCTCGACCGCGGAACCCTCGATCCGCGCCAGCCGCGAAGCCATCCGGAGCACCGCGGCCGCGTCGGCCGATCCCCCGCCCATACCGGCAGCGATCGGAATGTGCTTGCGAATCGTGACCTGGACCCGCGGAGCATCCCACCCGCGGTCTCGCAACCCCGCCAACGCGCGCGACACGATGTTCGGCCCCTCGACACCTGGGCACACGACCTCGTCGTCGAGCGCCACGCGAGTGACCAGCTCGAGCTCGTCCGCGAGCGACACCGACTCGATCAGCGTGATGAGCTCGTGGCGCCCGTCGGGTCGCCGTGATCCCACGAACAGGCTCAAGTTGACCTTCCCCGGCGCCCGTGCGAACAGCTTCACCGGACCACCAGCCTCGCCGCGAGCTCCCGGAACTCCGACGGCGCGAGCCGCTCGGCCCGCTCATCCGGCGGATGGCCCATGTCCACCAGCGCCGAGCGGGCGCGCTCGCGTACGCCCGGCGGCGCGCCAGGTGCCAGCGCCAGCGACCCGGCGAGCATTTTGCGACGGTGCGCGAACGCATCGTGCACGAGCCTCCGAACCGCGGGATCGACCCCGTCGGACCCGGACCCCGTCCCCCGCCGCCGCAGCCCGACGAGCACCGAGTCGACCCGCGGCACGGGCCGGAACACCGTGCGAGACACGGCCCGCAGCACCTTGACCTCGCACGCGAGCTGAGCCAGCACCGACGGCGCACCGTAGGCCGCCGAGCCGGGAGCCGCCGCGAGCCGCTCGCCGACCTCGCGCTGGACCATCACTACCCACGACCCAACCGACGGCAACTCGTCGATCGTCCGAAGGATCACGGTCGCGGCGATCCCGTACGGCAGGTTCGCGACGACGGCGGTCGGCACCGGGTCCAACGCCCCGAAGTCGAGCTCAAGTGCGTCGGAAAAATGGACCGTCACGTTGGAAAATCCAACTAAAGAGTCGGTGAGTGCCGACTCGAGACCGCGGTCGACCTCGACCACGTGCAGATGCGCAACCGCAGAAGCCAATCGTTCGGACAGCACCCCTTGCCCGCCACCGATCTCGAGCACAACGTCGTCCGCGGACAGCTCCGCGAGCCGCTCGATCACGTCCAGGATGTTCCGGTCGATCAGGAAGTTCTGACCGAGGCGGGTCACCACCCAAATACCTCGGCCGCGCTCGCCTCCACGGCCGCATCGAGCTCGTCGTAAGCCACCCGCCGCTCGACCGCGAGCGCCGCAGCCGTCATCGCCACGTGCGCCGGCTGGTTCGGCTTACCCCGCACGACCTGCGGCGACAGGTACGGCGCGTCGGTCTCGACCAGCAGCCGATCCGCCGGCACGCGCACCGCCGCCAGCCGCAAATCGGAAGCCTTGGGATAGGTGACGTTGCCTGCGAACGAGAACCACCAACCGTCATGCTCCAGGCACTCGTCGATCCGGTCGGCCATCGAGAAGCAGTGGAGGATCACCCGCACGCCGTCCGCAAGCTCAGACAGCATCGACAGCGTGTCGTCCTCGGCGGCACGTGTGTGAATCACGAGCGGCTTCCGAACCGACCTCGCCAGCGCGATCTGGGCGGCGAACGCCCGCTTCTGGTCCGTCTCCGGCGCGTAGTCGCGGTAGTAGTCGAGGCCGGTCTCGCCGATCGCCACGCATTTCGGGTGCGCCGCCAGCGCCTCGAGCTCGGCGAGATCGGCATCGTCGAAGCCTGTGGCCGAGTTCGGGTGGCGCCCGATCGCCGCGTACACCTGCGGGAAGTCCTCGGCCGCCGCCAGCGCCGCCCGGCACGATGCGCCGTCGGTCCCGACCGTGACGATTCGGGTTACGCCGACCTCCGCCGCCGCAGCCACAAGCTCCGCGTCAGGCGGCTCACACAGCTCCAAATGGGTGTGGCTGTCGATCACCCGCGTTTCGGGAACAGCGGCTCGAGCGCGCTCACCGAACCGCCGGCAACGTGCGGTGAAAACGACGCGGCGTCGTATTCGAACCGCGGAGCGCCGAGCGCCTCGAGCAGACGCGCGCTGCTTGCCGGGATATACGCGTGCAGCAGCACGCTGACGACGCGCACGCCTTCGGCCAGCGACGCGAGCGTCTCGTCGAGCGCGGCGGCGGCCTCCGGATCGCGCGCAAGCTGCCACGGCGCGCGCTCCTCGACGTACCGGTTCAGCCGCCGGACACGCTGCCAGATCAGCTCGAGCGCCTGCGTGACCTCGAGCCGGTCGAGCAGCGTGGCGACGTCGGCCGTCAGACCCTCGAACTCGCTCGCGAGCGCAGGATCCGTCGCCACCGCCGGAACCGAACCGTCCCGATACCGGAGCAGCATCGCGATCGTCCGGCTCGCCAGGTTCCCGTATTCGTTGGCCAACTCGCTGTCGTAACGCGCGCGAACCGCGTCGATCCCGACGCTCCCGTCGCCGCCGAACGACACGTCACGCATCAGGTAGAAGCGGAGCGCGTCGGTGCCGTACTCGTTGATCACCTCAAACGGGTCGAGCACGTTGCCGAGCGACTTGCTCATCTTGCGACCGTCGGCGCCGAGCAGGAAGCCGTGCACGAACACGTGATTCGGGACGGGGAGGTCGGCCGCCATCAGCATCGCCGGCCAGAAGATCGTGTGGAACTTGAGGATGTCCTTCCCGATCAGGTGGTAGGTCGCCGGCCAGAACCGCGAAGTCAGGTCCTCACCCGGTCGCGCGTATCCGAGCGCCGTGTAGTAGTTGAGCAACGCGTCGAACCACACATAGAACACGTGCTCGTGGTCCCACGGCACGATCACGCCCCACTTCAGCCGCTTGCGCGACAGCGAGATGTCCTGGAGGCCCTGCGAGATGAACGACCGCGCCTCGTTGAAGTGGTGGGGCGGCATCACGAAGTCGGCCTGCCCGTCGAACAACCGCTCGAGCGGCTCCTGGAACGCCGAGAGGCGGAAGAACCAGTTCTCCTCCTGGTGGCGCTCGAGCACGATTTCGTGGATCGGGCACCGGTTGCCCTCGAGGATCTCGTTCTCGACCTTGAAGTCCGCGCACCGCGGGCAATACCACCCCTCGTAGATCCCCTTATACGTGTACCCGTTGTCGTGCACGCGCTGGAGGACCTCCTGCACGCGCTCCTTGTGCTCATCGTCGGAGGTCCGGATGAAGAAGTCGTTGGTGGCGTCGAGGATCGGGGCCAGCGCCTTGAACTTCTCGGCGTTCCGGTCGGCGAGCTCGCGCGGCTCGAGTCCGAGGGCCGCCGCGGCGTCGGCGACCGGCTCGCCGTGCTCGTCGGTCCCGGTCAGGAAGAACACGTCCTCGCCGCGCTGGCGCATGTGGCGCGCGGCCACGTCGGCCGCGATCGTCGTGTACGCGTGGCCGAGGTGCGGCTGCGCGTTCACGTAGTAGATCGGGGTGGTGATGTAGAACGACATCGTCAGGACTGACTTTATGACGATGCGCCGCTTCGCGGCGTCAGCGAGGCCCCTAATAATCGGTCAGCGCGCGGTACAGCCGGTTCGCCGCGACCCCGGTCAGGTCCGACACGACGGACGCGGCGGGGCGCGGCTTGGCGCCGGCGTCGACGAGCCGTCGGAGCGCATCCAGAGCCGGGCCGATCTCGTCCTCGACCGACGGGGCGCCACCGACGACGAGCGCGACCTCGCCGCGCGGCGCCTCAGACGCGTAGCGGGCTGCTAGCTCGGCCGCGGTCCCGCGGACGATCTCCTCGTGGAGCTTGGTCAGCTCGCGGCACACCGCGACCGGGCGCTCGGGGTCGAGGTCGGCGAGCACCTGGAGCGACGCGGCCACGCGCTTTGGCGACTCGAACGCGACCAACGTCTCGGGAGCGCCGAACACTGCCTCCAGTGCGCCCTTCTTGCGCGGGAGGAACCCGGCGAACCGCCACCGGTCCGCGGGAAGCGCGCTCGCCACCAGCGCCGCCAGCGCCGCCGACGGCCCGGGGAGCACCTCGACCGCCAGCCCGGCGGCCACGCACGCCTGGACGAGCACGAATCCGGGGTCGGACACGAGCGGCGTGCCGGCGTCGGACACCAGGGCGACAACCGCGCCCTCGCGCATCTTCGAGACCAGCTCGGCGGCACGAGTGCGCTCGTTGTGCTCGTGGTAGCTGACCAGGCTCCCGCCGACGCCGTAGCGGTCGAGCAGGACGCGGCTGCGGCGAGTGTCCTCGCAGGCGACGATGTCGGCGTCACGGAGCGCCGCGAGCACGCGCAGCGTCACGTCCTCGAGGTTGCCGATCGGGGTCGGGCAGATGACCAGCCGGCCGGCGCTCATCCCGCCGCCTCCGCCCGCTGGCGCAATCCGTCGAACGCGAGCGAGGCGGCACCGATCATCCCCGCCTCGACGCCGAACGCGGCCGGCACGATCTCGACCAGATCGCGCGAGGGCGGGAGCGCCCGCGCGGCCACTTCGGCCCGGACGGGGCCGAGCAGGAGCTCGCCGGCGCCCATCACGCCGCCGCCGATCACGACGACCTCGGGGTTGAAGGTGTTGACGAAGCCGGCGATCGCGACGCCGAGATTACGGCCGATCGTCGCAATCGTCTCGATCGCGGCCTCGTCGCCGTCGTGGGCGAGCTCTGTGACGAGCGGTCCGACCAGCTCGCGGCCCTGCGCGTGGGCACGGCCGAGGCCGGAATGTGGTCGCTCGTGGGCCATCCGCAGCGCCTCGCGCGCGAGCGCGGTGCCCGACGCGAGCGACTCGACGCACCCGTGGTTGGGACAGTTGCCCTGGCACGGCGGCCCGTTCCGGTCGATGACGACATGCCCGAGCTCGGCGGCCGCCCCGACCGCCCCGCGGTAGAGCTCGCCGCGCAGGACCAGCCCGCCGCCGATCCCGGTGCCGATCGTGAGCAGCACGGCCTCGTTGCAGCCGCGGGCAGCCCCGGCGCGGTGCTCGGCCAGTATCGCGCAGTTCGCGTCGTTGTCGACGAACACGGGCAGGTCGAGCCGCTCCGCCATCACGTCGGCGAACATGATGTTCTTGAGCGGGAGGTTCACCGCGATCACCGCATTGCCCGTCCGTTGATCGATTAAGCTGGGAATACCGAACCCCACCGCGGCGACCTCCCCGCCGGCGCCGGCGACCGTTTCTTCGACGGCGTCGACGACGACATCGAGGAGGTACGAGACGTCGAGGCGGTTGATGCTTCGCTGGGCGCGGTGATGGACCGAGAGCCCAGAATCGACCGCGCCGGCTAGCAGTTTCGTACCGCCCATGTCGACGCCGATGGTGCGCCGGCCCGGCATGCCGTCACTATATGCACACACATGCCTAGCGATACCGAACAGCGTCCGTACAAGCTCTACCGCTCCGGCCCCAAGGGCCTGAAGGCCCGCCTGCGGGGCGAGGACGACGAGCTTCAGGATCCCGTCGAGTACCGCAGATACAAGGGCGGCCGCGAGCGCGGGACCGGGCGCCGGATCACGCCCAAGCGCGTGATCCTCGGCGTCATCGCCGCGATCGCGGCGTGGCTGCTGTTGTCGCTGGTGCTGTTCCTGATCAGCGCCCAGACGCACTCGGGCGGCCCGCTGGTGGCGGCGGCGGAGCCCGAGCTGACGTCCGGCGGCCCGATGCTGACCTCGGCCAACACGATCCTGATCCTCGGCCTCGATAACCGGCCGACGAGCGGTCAGGACTCCAAGGAGGGCGGGGGCGCGAACACGAACGAAGCCGACGCCAACACCGACACGATCATGCTGTGGCGCGTCGGCGGCGGCGTCTCGCGCCGGCTCTCGATCCCCCGCGACACGCTGGTGAACATTCCCGGCCACGGCCAGGCGAAGATCAACGCCGCCTGGCCCTACGGCGGGCCGGCGCTCGCGCTGAAGGTGATCAAGCAGTTCACCGGCCTCCAGATCAACCATCTGGTCGTGATCGATCTGGCCAACTTCCCGAAGTTCATCGACGACATCGGTGGCGTCAACGTCAAGACCGGCCGGATCTGCTCGACGATCTCCGGCGGCACGGCCCGGGGCGGCTTCACGCTGAACCTAAGCCCCGGGGTCCACCACCTGAACGGGGAGCAGGCGATGGTCCTGGCCCGTACGCGCGAGAACACCTGCAACCCGGCCAGCAACGACCTGACCCGCGAGGCGACGCAGCAGCAGATCCTGAACTCGATCAAGTCCCAGTTGCTGTCGGTCCACACGTTCTTCCACCTCCCATGGGCCGCCTGGGACGCGCCAAGCGTGTTCCAGACCGACATGGGCGGCCTCACGCTGCTGCAGATGTTCGCCGCGTCCGAGATCGGCGGTTCGGCGCCGCCCAGCCTGCTGAAGGAGACGAACAGCACCTACAACGGCCAGGACGTCCTGATTCCGAACCAGGCCAACGTCCAGGCCCAGGTGAACAAGCTGCTGAACGGCTGACCCCGCCCGGGGTCGCGTGCTGGATTTGGCCCCACTGTGGGGCCTTTTCGAGCACCCGCTTGAGGATTTCGGATTTCTGCCGATAGAGAAGGGGTGAGTACCGTCCTCAGATCGGTCGGCTGGGCCGCCGCTGCATCGAACAGCCGTCCAGGGTGAAGGACCGCCGGAACTTCCTTCGCCGCCACGCGCGGCTGCTCGCCTCCGTCGTCGCGGCCGTGCTCGCGGTCGGCCTGGCGCTGGTCGTGCACTCGGTCGGGACCGCGCATGGAGAGCCCGCGGCCCACAGCGCGCAGGCGACTGCCAGCGGCGGTTTGACGAACGCTGCCACGCCGGCGCCGGCGCGGGGAACCGCTTCGCCAGGGCGGCTGGGCGCGCCGGCCCACGCCCCGGCCCGCCCCGGGACCGCCGCACCCGCACGCCCCGGAACTCCGGCGACCGCGCCGACCGGCACCGCCGTGGCGCGTGCGCTCCGCCAGGCGACTGGTCTCTCGCCGGCGCAGGTGACGACCCGGGACGTGTGCCCGGCGGCCGGGAAGGGGCAGGCCAGGTGCGCCGGCGAGATTCTCGTCCTGCGCTCGAACGGCGCCCCCGTCCGCCCGCACGTCGGTGCGGAGGCCTCGCTCGGCCGGGTCCGGTCCGGACGATCCCGGCCCGGCACGAAGCTCGCCGCCCAGCCGGCGGCGGCGGGTCCGCCCCAGACGGCCACGCCGGCCTATCTCGAACAGGCGTACGACCTGTCGTACCTGTCGCAGACCGGCGGCAGCGCCGACACCGTGGCCATCGTCGACGCCTACGACGACCCCACCGCGGAGGCGGACCTCGCGATGTACCGCTCGACCTACGGCCTTCCGGCGTGCACGAGCCAATCCGGCTGCTTCAAGAAGGTCAACGAGAATGGTGCGACCTCACCGCTGCCCGCGGCCGACGCCTCGTGGGACGTCGAGATCTCGCTCGATCTCGACGCGGTGTCCGCCATCTGCCCCCACTGCCACATCCTGCTCGTCGAGGCGGCGTCCCCATACGACACTGACCTGGACGCGGGGGTGCAGACCGCCGCAGCCATGGGCGCCAACCAGATCTCGGCCAGCTGGACGTTCACCGCAAGCGGGATCCCGCCCGGTAGCTACACGTTCCCGGGCATCGCCACCGTGGCCGCAACCGGTGATCAGGGATACGTCGGTCCGGGCGCGGACGACTATCCGGCCGCGTTCCCCGGCGTGACCGCTGCCGGCGGGACCACGCTCGCCCCCGCCAGCAGCGCCGGTGCGCGCGGCTTCAGCGAGGGGGCGTGGTCCGGCGGGGGCTCCGGCTGCGACCGGAACTTCGCGCAACCGAGCTACCAGCCGGCCGCCGGATGCGCCGGCCGCGCCTACGCGGACCTCTCCGCGGACGCCGATCCTTCGACCGGACTCAACGTCTACGACAACGGCACCTGGGGTCTGGTCGGCGGGACCAGCCTCGCGACACCGCTGATCGCCGCCTACTACGCGATCACCGGTGCCCCGGCCGCCACGCCGCAGTGGGCCTATGACGACAGCGGTCAGCTGAACGACGTCGTGACCGGATCGACCGGGACCTGCCCCGCCAGGATCAGCTACGTGTGCAACGCCGGCGTGGGTTACGACGGTCCCACCGGGGTCGGGTCGATCTCGGGCGCGGCCGCCACCGGGGCGCCGGGCATCGGCGGCCCCTCGATCGGCTCGGGCTCTGGGGACACGTACACGCAGGGCGCCGGCAGCCATGGCGCCACGATCGCCGGCGGCATCTACCAAAACGGCCTGAACACGACGTGGTGGATCCAGTACGGGACGACCAGCGCGTACGGGAGCCAGACCGCGGGCGCCGACCTTGGGGCGGGGAGCCTGCCGGCCGCCGTCACCGGCTACCTCTCGGGGCTCGCACCAGCGACCACCTACCACTACCGGATCGTGGCGGAGAACAGCCTCGGGACGACCTACGGATACGACTACACGTTCACCACGGCGGCGGCGCCGGACACAACCCCGACGGCGTCGTTCTCGGACTCGCCGAGCGCGCCGTTCCCGGGGGGAAGCGTGGCCTTCGACGCGAGCGGGTCGACCGCCGGAAGCGGTCCCGCGATCACCGATTATCGGTGGAACTTCGGCGACGGAAGCGCCGTCGTCGACACGGGCACGGTGGCAAGCGCCAGTCACCTCTTCACGCGGCGGGGCCTCTACCCTGTCACGCTGACCGTCACCAGCGCGGCGGGAAGCGACTCCACGACGCAGACCGTGACCGTCGACGACGCGCCGACCGCGGCGTTCACCCCCTCGGCGAGCGTCGCCGCCCCCGGCGCGCCTGTCAGCTTCGACGCGAGCGCATCGGGCCCCGGCGATCCCGGCGGGACGATCACGGACTACAGCTGGAACTTCGGCGACGGCACCCCCGTCGATGACGCGGGCGGAAGCGCCGACGCCTCGCACGCGTTCGCCTCGCCCGGGATCTACACAGTCGCACTGACCACGACCGACGACCTCGGCGTCAGCACCACCTCCACCCGACAGGTGACCGTCGACGCACCGGCAGCGGCGTTCACGACCTCGCCCGCGACCGTGGTCGCGCCCGGGACCGCCGTCAGCTTCGACGCAACCGGCTCGACCGACCCCGAGGGCACGATCATTGACTACAGCTGGAACTTCGGGGACGGCACCCCGGTCGACGACGCCGGCACCAGCACCAGCCTCCAGCGCGCGTATGCGAGCCGCGGCACCTACACCGTCACGCTCACTGTTACGAACAACTTCGGGCAAACGAACACCAGCACCCACACGATCACCGTCGACGACCCGCCCACCGCCACCTTCACCCCCTCGGCGGCGGTCGCCGCCACCGGCGCCACCGTCAACTTCAACGCGAGCGCGTCCGCCCCCGGCGCCAGCGGCGGCACGATCAACGACTACAGCTGGAACTTCGGCGACGGGACCCCCGCCGACGACACCAGCGGGACCGCTGCGGCAAGTCACGCGTACGCCGCGCCCGGGACCTACACCGTGACGCTCACCGCCACCGACGACCTCGGCGTCACCGCCACCTCAACCCACCAGATCACCGTCGACGCTCCCACCGCCGCATTCACCCCCTCGGCGACCGTCTCCGCCCCCGGCGCCACCGTCACGTTCGACGCGAGCGGCTCGACCGATCCCGAGGGCACGATCACCGACTACAGCTGGAACCTCGGCAATAGCTACACCGTCGACACGGGCAGCACCCCGAGCCTGGACCGGCGGTTCTGGCACCGCGGCGTCCGTACCGTCACGCTCACGGTCACCAACAACTTCGGGCAGACGAGCACCGCCACCCACACGGTCACCGTCGACGACCCGCCGACTGCCGCCTTCACGAGCTCGCCGGCGACCGTCGCCGCCCCCGGCGCCACCATCAACTTCAACGCGAGCGCGTCCGCCCCCGGCGCCAGCGGCGGCACGATCAACGACTACAGCTGGAACTTCGGCGACGGCACCCCGATCGACGACACCAGCGGGACCGCCGCGGCCAGTCACGCGTACGCCGCGCCCGGGATCTACACCGTGACGCTCAGCACCACCGACGACCTCGGAGTCACCGGCACCACCGCCACGCAGATCACCGTAGACACGCCCGCTGCCGCGTTCACGATCGCCCCGAGCACGCCGGCCCCCGGGTCGAGCGTGAGCTTCGACGCGAGCGGCTCGACCGACCCCGAGGGCACGATCAGCGACTACAGCTGGAACTTCGGCGACGGAACGCCGGTTCAGGATGCCGGCGCGAGCGCCGGCGTCCAACACACGTATGCGACTCGCGGGTCGTACACCGTCGCGCTGATGGTCACGAACAACTTCGGGCAGACCAGCACCAGCACCCGCACGGTCACGGTCGACGATCCGCCGACGGCCACGTTCGCCCCGTCGGCGACGGTCGTCGCGCCGGGCGCCACGGTCAACTTTGAGGCGAACGCGTCGGCGCCCGGAGGTCCAGATGGCGGGATCACCAGCTACACCTGGAACTTCGGCGACGGCAGCGCGGTCGCCGCCGGCGGCGCGAGCGCCGACGCCTCTCACACGTTTGAGTTGCCCGGGACCTACACGGTCACGCTCACCACCACCGACGACCTCGGCGTCAGCACGACCACAACTGAGCAGATCATGGTCAGCGCGCCGACACCGCCGCCCACGATCACGGTGTCCCCGAGCCCACCCGTGTCCACGCCGACTCCCGCGCCGACGACCAGCCCGATCGCGACCACGCCCACGCCGCTCACCGCCGCGCTGGCCGCCTCGAAGAAGCAGCGGCTCGCCGCCGCCGCCGCGCACGGCCTGCGCATTCAGCTTTCGACGAACACGAGCAGCACGGTCAGCTTCCAGATCACGATCCCGCGCTCCGAGACCCGGCAGGGCACAGGGCCTGGCCGGGCGCAGCGACTGAATCGCAAGCCGGTCGTGCTCCTCCAGACGGGCGGTCGTAGCTTCGGAGCCGGGACCTACACGATCATGCTGAAGCTCTCCAAGGCCGCGATCCGCGGGCTATCGGGCGCCGGGCCGCTCCAGGTGACCATACGGATCACGGTCCTCGGCGCCAACGGCACCAAGCTCACGCGGTCGGCGAGCGTCACGCTGCAGCGCTGATCAGCGACCGCGCGTCAGTCGGACGACTTCGAGGCGGCGGAGTTCGAGGAGCCCGCCTTGGATCCGGACTTCGATTTCGAGTCCGACTTCGAATCCGACGACTTCGAATCTGAAGACTTCGAGTCCGACTTCGAGTCCGATGAGCTCGACGAGCTTTCGCTCTTGTCGGAGCTGCTGTTCTCGCGAGCGCGCTTGCGCGTGCCGTAGTCCGTGTTGTAGAAGCCCGACCCCTTGAAGTGCACCGCGACCGGATGGAACACGCGCGACACCGGCGCCTCGCAGGTCTCGCAGATCTGGACCGGGTCGTCGCTCATGCGCTGCATGACCTCGAACGTATGGCCGTGCTCGCACCTGTACTCGTAGATCGGCATTGCTTCACTTAGTATAGGCTGCGATTTTGGCACTCTCAAGGGTAGAGTGCCAAAGGCAGGGGCGTGCGGTCGCGGATACCATCTGCCGCCGTGCCCGATGATCCCGCTCGCACCGACGCCGTCACGATGGACAAGATCGTCTCGCTGTCCAAGCGGCGGGGGTTCGTGTTCCCGAGCAGCGAGATCTACGGCGGTCTAGGGTCGAGCTACGACTACGGCCACTACGGGGTCCTGCTCAAGAACAACGTCAAGAACCTGTGGTGGCGGGCGATGCTCCAGGAGCGCGATGACGTCGTCGCGCTCGACTCGGCGATCATCCAGCACCCGCGCACGTGGGAGGCGAGCGGGCACCTGGCCGGCTTCACCGACCCGCTCGTCGACTGCCGGACGTGCAAGCTGCGGTTCCGCGCGGACCACCTGGGCCAGTCGGCCTGCGGACGCAAGCCCTCCAGGCATCCAGGCGAGACGCCCGAGTGCGACCTGACTGAGTCGCGCGATTTCAATCTGATGTTCCAGACGACCGTGGGGCCGGTCAAGGAGGAGGGGTCGACGGTCTACCTGCGCCCTGAGACCGCCCAGGGCATCTTCCTGAACTTCAAGAACTACATGCAGTTCTCGCGCAAGAAGCCGCCGTTCGGAATCGCCCAGATCGGCAAGAGCTTCCGAAACGAGATCACGACCGGGAACTTCATCTTCCGCACGCGCGAGTTCGAGCAGATGGAGATGGAGTTCTTCGTGCCCCCGCCCGAGGCCGGCAAATGGCACCAGCACTGGCTGTCGGCGCGCATGAACTGGTGGACATCGCTCGGCCTGCGACCCGATCATCTGCGGCTCCGCGCGCACGACGCCGACGAGCTGTCGCATTACTCGAGCGCGACCAGCGACGTCGAGTACCTGTTCCCGATCGGATGGTCCGAGCTCGAGGGGATCGCCAACCGCGGCGACTTCGATCTCACCCAGCACGCGAAGTTCTCCGGCCAGAAGCTCGAGTACGTGGACACGGCGACCGGCGACCGCTACGTGCCTTACGTGATCGAGCCCGCCGCCGGCGTCGATCGCGCGATGCTCGCGTTCCTCGTCGACGCCTACGACGAGGACGAGATCGAGGGCGAGCAACGGACGGTCCTGCGGCTGCACCCGGCGCTCGCGCCGGTGAAGGTCGCGGTGCTCCCGCTGGTCCGCAAGGACGGCCAGCCCGAGCTCGCCGCCGAGGTGTTCCGCGAGCTGCGCGACCACGTCCAGACCGAGTACGACGAGGGCGGCGCGATCGGCCGGCGCTACCGCCGCCAGGACGAGATCGGCACTCCGTGGGCGGTGACGATCGACCACCAATCGCTCGAAGACCAGACCGTGACGCTGCGCGATCGCGACAGCCTCAAGCAGGTTCGGGTACACATCGGAGAGCTCGCCGACGTGATCCGCGGTCGGCTGAGCGAGCCGTGGCGGTCACCGAAGCTCGACGCCTAGCCTCGCCGGGTGCCAAACTACACAGGCGAAGGATGACTGCGTCGATCGCCGCCGACCAGGTTTCGTACTCCGACCTGTACGCCCGCTGGGAGCAGGGCAACTGGAGCGCGACCGAACTCGACTTCACGACCGATCGTGAGCAGTGGGAGCACGAGTTCACCGAGCTCGAGCGACGCGGCGCGCTGTGGACCTACGCGCTGTTCTTCCACGGCGAGGATTCCGTCGCCGACAACTTGTCGCCGTTCATCGACGCGGCGCCGCGCGAGGAGCAGAAGTACTTCCTCGCCACGCAACAGGTCGACGAGGCGCGGCACGCGGTGCTGTTCGCGCGATTCATGCGCGAGGTCGCCGGCACCGGGGCTGACGTCGGTTCGTCGTTGGAGCGGACACGTTCGCGCCTCACGTGGGGCTTTCGCAAGGTGTTCGAGCGCCTTGACCGGATGGCCGACGAGCTTCGCCGCGACCGCTCGCGGCCGAAGCTGGCCCAGGCGATCACGCTGTACCACCTCGTGATCGAGGCGTCGCTGGCGCAGCCCGGGCAGCACTTCATCGAGAAGGGTCTGAGCCGCCGCGACCTGCTGCCGGGATTCCGCGAGGGCATCGGCAACGTCGCACGCGACGAGCAGCGCCACATCGCCTTCGGCGTCAAGATAATCGCCGACCTAGTCCGCGAGGACCCCGAGTGCGAGCCGGCGATCGCCGATCTCCTGCGCGAGGTCCTGCCGTTCACGGTGGCGGTGTTCGTGCCGCCGGGCTGGGACGAGCGCTACATCACGAGCTTCGGCTTCACCCTCCAGGACATCTACACCCAGGGTGCCGAGGCGATGGAGGGCCGCCTGCGCGCGGCCGGGCTCGATCCAATGACGATGCGGCTCGGACTGCCGTTCGACATGCCGGCGGCCGCGCGCGCGGCGCGCGGGCTGACGCTGCTCCGCGCGGGCTACCTCGGCGAGCGCAACGGCGGCGTCAAACCGAGCCCTGAGGCGACCGCGATGCTGTTCGACGGCCTGCGCCGGCAGATCGACGCCTCGGTCGCGCCCGGCGCGACGATCCAGTGGGACTTCAGCGATGCCGAGCCCTGGCACCTGCGGATTGCCGGCTCGGGCGCGCCCACGGCCGTGGCGCCCGGCCGCGCCGAGGACCCCGACCTGACATTCCACTGTCGCCTGCAGGACTGGGTCGACATTGCCGCCGGGCGCATCGAGCCGTGGCGTTCCCTGCTCCACGGGAAGGTGCGTCCGACCGGCAAGCTGCGGATGCTGGTCCGGGCGCCGAAGCTGTTCGGGTAACGGACGCTACGGGATCGTGAGCGCCACGGGGGGCGAGGCGCCGCCGACGTTGCGGGCGCCGGCGGTGGTGCGCGCAACGAGCACGTAACGCCCGGTCCGCGGGGTGTTGAAGCTCGCCTGGAACGTGCCCGCGCCGGCAGCGACCTGCTTTGAGCGGATCAGGTGCCGACGCCCGCCCGACAGGCGGTAGAGGTCGACGGTGACGCTCGCCCGGTGCGGCGAGACCGTGCCGCTGACGTGGAGCGGCGCGTTCGAGTCGAGCGTCAGCGTGAGCGCCGGGGCCACCTCGATCGCGGCGACGTCCGACACGGCTGCCGGAGCCGGCCGGTGCAGCGCGCGCACGAGAACGTTGGCGGTCAGTGTCAGCGCGATGCTCCAGTTCCCGCCTGCGTCGGTGGTGGCGGTCGCGATCGTGTGTTCCGACTCGGGAGCGATCCGCTGAAGCTCGATCGGGGCGCCGGTGAGCGGCGCGCCGCTCGAGAGGTCCGTCAGGCGACCCGACACGACTATTGAGGTGCCCGAGTTGACCGGCGTCGCCGGCGCCGAGATCGTGGCGCGCGCCGGCTTGCCCGCCAGCGCGGCCGCCGGTGGCCGGATCGACGGAAGCCGGGCGTAGAAGGCGTTGCCGGGGCAGTCCGTCGTGTCGCCGTCGCGATGGCCGGCGATCCGCGGAAGCGACACGTGGGCGCCGGGCGCGAACGGCGTGTAGAACGCGTCATACGGCGCGACCTCGACGGTGACGCGACCGAGCGCCGGGACGCCGTGGAGCGAGAGCTTCCAGGCGAGCGCACGCTCGAGCGCGCCGATCGCCGCCGGCGAGGGCACGACGTCGGCGAACGTACCGAGCACGACCATCCCGGTCGACTCCTGGTTGTAGCCGCCGGCGTGTGCTCCCACCACCGGCAGATCGACCCCGCCGGCCCGCGCTTCCCAGATCCGGCCGTAGGCATCGACCGCGAAGTTGTAGGCGATATCCCAGAAGCCGCGGACGTAGACGTGATAGTCGAAGATCGACTGCAGAATCGACGGGACCTCGCCGGCGCTGTAGCCGTTCGTACCGGCGCTGTGGTGGATGAACGCGAGCTTGACCGTGCCGTACACCGGGACGTGACTCGGACGGGCGTGCCCATGGGCCCAAGCCGAGCGCGCGATGATCTGCGGCTGGCCGGGGCCGGCGTCGAGGATCGGCTGGGCCAGCGGCATCGCCTGGGCGGCGCGTGCCGAGGGCGGGAGGGGACGCACGGCGACGAAGTGGAGGCGCACGCCTCGGACCGCCTGCGAGCTGCGCAATTGCACGTAATCGGCGGGGCCGCTCCAGATCGGCTCGCCGAACAGCCCGGCCGGCTCGGTGGCGCGCCGAGGGTCGGTGGCGCGGCCAGACTCGAGGGTGCGGTCCGGCCCGTGACCGAGGACCGAGGCGATCGCCCACGGTCCCCAGGCCCCGCCCCCGGTCCGCCGCGTACGTAGCTCGATCTGAACGCGCGCCGGCCCGCTCCACTCCACGCCGACGAGCGCGAACTGCGCGGGCGCGGCGATCGTCGCCGACTCGCCCGACACGCTCCCGACCCAGCGGCTGAACACGCCGGCCGGCGTGGCACTCAGCGCGGCGAGTGCGCCGGTTGGCCGCACCAGCGACGCGGCACCGGCCGCGGCCGCTCCCCGCAGGACGGCTCGGCGCGTTAGGCCACTGCGTTCCTCAGACGTCATCTTCCCCGCTACTGAACCTTACCGGCCGCGGTGATCCTGAATCCGCCGGGCACGGTCGTCGCGCTGACCGATTGCACGTCGACGTGCGGGTTGCTGAACAGCGTGAGCGTTGCGATGCCCCCGAACGGGACGTCCGGCGCGACCACCAGTGCGCCGTTCTGGGCGGCCACGATGGCGTCGACGGTGGCGGTCAGCCCGAGGAAGCTGGCCGTGCCACGCAGCGTCAGCCGGCCGTTCTCGGACGCGATCGGCTCGACGTTGTCGAGGAAGAACACCGCCGATCGGAGATCCGCCTCGGTGACGGTCGCGGCGCCCGTGAGCTCGCTGCCCCGCTTGCGCAGCGTGCCGCCCAGCAACGTCAGCGGCCCCACCTCGAGCTGCTGCGCCGAGGCGTCGATCGTGCCCGCGTCAACCGCTCCGGCGAGCGCGCTCCCGAGGTGACTCACCCCCGTGCGGTAGCGGCCCATCCGCACGACGACGCTGTCCGCCTGATGCCACAGGAGCTGGATCGCCGGAAACGCGCTCACCTTCACCTCGAGCACCGTGCCCGACTTCTCGAGATCGTCGCGGAGCCGCTGCGCCGCGATCCCGGGCAGGAAGAGCTGGGCCAGGACCAGCACGAGCAACACGACGCCGGCCGTGGCGAGGACAGCTATCCGTCGCACGGCCCGGTCAGGTCAGCCGACGCACGATCAGCTCAGAAGGGCGCGCGCGGCGATGATCGCCTGCTCGGTGAGCGGGCCGATGTCGAGCTCAGGCTCGCTGAGCCCCCTGACCATCACGCCGTCGGCTAACGCGACCAGGAACATCGCGGCCAGCTCGGGCTCGACCCGCAGCGCCACCACACCGCCGGCGCGCTTCTGCTCGAGCGCATCGCTGATGTGAGAGCGTGTCCGCCGGCCAAGCTCCGCCAGCTGCGCGGCGATCTCGTCGTTGCGCTGGGCAAGCGTGAGCATCTCGTAGATCATCACCGTGGCGGGTCCGTCGCCGATCAGCTCCTCGAAGGCCCGCACGAGCGCGTCGAGCACGCTCTCGGCGTCGGCGGCGCCGCCGATCGCCTCCTCGAGGCGCTCGATCCGGACGTCGGACTCGCGCCGCACGACCTCGATCAGCAGCCGCTCCTTGGTGCCGAAGTAGTAGTGGAGCAGACCACGCGAGACGCCGGCCTCGTTCGCGACGTGGTCGAACGTCGAACCAGCGATGCCGCGCGCCGCGACGCTCGCGCGCATCGCCTCGACGATCCGGGCCGCCTTGTCGCCGGTGAGCTCGCGGGGCGTCGAGACGCCTGGTTGGGTTGCCGCCTCCAAGACGGGCCGATTCTAGTCGAGCCCCGCTGGCGCGCCCACCGGCCCGGCTTGCCGGTGCCGCCCCTTAACGCGCCGGAGGCGCCGGTGGCGCCTCCGATCCAGGGGGTCGATATCGACTCACGTCCGGCTAAGCGGCTCCGACCGGCGAGCTCGGAGGGGTCGACGGCGCGCTGGCCGGCGGGGTGTACTGGAACTCCTCTTCCTTGCCGAACACCGCGTCGAGAACCTTGGTACGGAGCTTCTCGCTGCCGGCGAGCGCGAGCCCGAAACCGAGCGTGAGGATGAAGAGCTTGCGACCGAACCCGCGGGCCTTCTTGACCTCTTTCTTCGGGGCCTCGGTGAGAGCGGTGGTCGCGTCCCGCAGCGCCTCGACCGCGACGTGCAGATCGTGCTGGAGCTTCTTGTCCTCGAGCAGCGCCTTGGTCGGGGCCTTCCCGTTCGTCAGGCGCGAGTACGCGCTCCTGCTCGAGTCGAACGCGGTCTTGACGTTCTCCCGCAGCTGAGCGTCTTGGATGATCCGCCGGATGTACGGCGTCGCCTGCCTGATCGTCTCGATGTCCACGGCATTGAATGGAGCCGCCATGGACTTCTTGCGTCTTGTTGACATAGGTCTCCCTCTTTGCGTGGGGTCGTGAGAGGTCAGGATACGCGAATAGGACGGCCCGCCGGTCGTTTCTCCCCGCAAGAGATGGCGTTCAAGCCGGCTCGAAGCGGCCGACCCGCCGGGGGGCCGTTTACGCGGCGCGCAGCGCCTTCGGGCGCCGGGGGGCGGCGCGCCGCTGGAGCGCGGTGTCAAGCGCCTCCTCGACCGTGGACACGAACCGGAATTCGATGTCCTTGCGCAGGTGCTCGGGGATCTCCTCGGCGTCCTGCTCGTTCAGGCGCGGCGCGATCACGCAGCGGATGCCGTTTCGCTGAGCGGCGAGCGCCTTCTCCTTTAGGCCGCCGATCGGCAGCACCTGGCCGGTGAGCGTGATCTCGCCGGTCATCGCCACGTCCGCCCGTACGAGCCGCCCGGTCAGGAGCGACGCGAGTGCCGTGACCATCGCCACGCCCGCGCTCGGACCGTCCTTGGGCGTCGCGCCGGAGGGGACGTGAATGTGGATGTCGTGGGTCGCGAACCAGTCGTCGGCGAGCTCGGGGACGAGTTCGGAGGCATTGCTGCGCACATACGAGAGCGCCGCCTGTGCCGACTCCTGCATCACCTCGCCGAGCTGGCCGGTGATCGTCAGCTTGCCGTTCCCGGCCATCGAGGTCGCCTCGATGAACAGCACCTCGCCGCCGACCGGCGTCCAGGCGAGCCCGGTCGCGACGCCCGGGCGCGCCGTGCGCCGCCGGGTCTCGGAGAAGAACTTCCGCTTGCCGAGCAGCTCGCGGACGCGTGGCTCTGTGATCGTGACCTTCCGCTTGAGGGTTCCCTCCGCGACCTGCCTGGCGATCTTTCGGCAGATCGTGCCGATCTCGCGCTCGAGCTGGCGGACCCCCGCCTCCCGCGTGTAGTCCGCGATGATCACCCGCAGAGCGGGGTCGCCGAACGCGATCCGGCTCTTGCTGAGCCCGTTGCGCTCGATCTGGCGGGGCACCAGGTAGCGCCTGGCGATCTGGAGCTTCTCCTCCTCGGTGTACCCGGCGAGCTGGATCAGCTCCATCCGGTCCCGTAGGGGTCCGGGAATCGTGTCGAGCGAGTTCGCCGTGCAAACGAACATCACGTCCGAGAGGTCGAACGGAAGGTCGAGGTAGTAGTCCCGGAACGTGTGGTTCTGCTCGGGGTCGAGCACCTCGAGCATCGCGCTCGACGGGTCCCCGCGGAAGTCCGAGCCCATCTTGTCGATCTCGTCGATCATCAGCAGCGGGTTGCGGACGCCGGCGTCGCGGAGCGCGCGGATGATCACGCCCGGCAGCGCGCCGATGTACGTCCGCCGGTGGCCGCGGATCTCGGCCTCGTCGCGCAGGCCGCCGACGCTGACCCGCTCGAACTCGCGCCCCAGCGCGCGCGCCATCGAGCGGCCGAGCGACGTCTTGCCGACGCCGGGAGGGCCGAGGAAGCACAGGATCGAGCCACGCGCGTCGGGCTTCAGGCGTCGCACCGCGAGGAACTCGAGGATCCGGTCCTTGACCTGCTCGATGTCGTAGTGGTCCTCGTCGAGGACCTTGCGGGCGTGCCCGAGGTCGAGGTTGTCCTCGGTCTCCTTGTCCCACGGGAGCGCGGCGATCCACTCGAGGTAGGCGCGGACCACGCCGTACTCGGCCATCGCCGGCTGCAGCCGCTCGAGCCGTGCCAGCTCGCGGTCGACCTGTTTGCGTACGACCTCCGGGAGCTCGAGGTCCTCGAGCTGCTTGCGGAGCTCGTTGACCTCGGCCTGGACCTCGTCGGCCTCGCCGAGCTCCTCCTGGATCGCCTTTAGCTGCTGGCGCAGGAAGTACTCGCGCTGCCCCTTGTCGAGCTCGGACTGGACCTGAGACTGGATCTTCGAGCCGATCGCCACCACCTCGAGCTCACGCGCGAGGATCTCCGAGAGCCGTCTCAGGCGCTTGCCCACATCGAGCTCCTCGAGTAGCGCCTGCTTCTCCTCGGTCGGGATCCGGAGCGCGCCGGCGATCAGATGGGCGAGCACGCTCGGGTCGTCGACGTTGGCGACCATGATCTGGAGCTCCTCGGGCAGGTACGGGACCTGCTCGATGATGTCCGTGAACGTGTGCTGGACGTTGCGCATCAGCGCGGTCAGCTCGGGCGTGTGGTCGACCACGTCCGGCGCCTCGACGATCTCGGCCACCAGATACGGCTCGGTCCGCACCCATCGCTCGATTCTGATGCGCTGGTTGCCCTGGATCAGCACGCGCAGCGTCCCGTCGGGCACGCGGATCATCCGCGCCACCGTTCCCAGCACCCCGACGTCGTAAAGGTCGTCGGGCGTGGGCGTGTCGGCCTCGGTGTTGCGGCTCGCGACCATCGCGAGCGACCGGTCGCCTCCCAGCACCGCGTTGATCAGCTCGACGCTCCGCGGCTGGCCGACGTTGAGCGGGATCAGCATGTCCGGGAAAGTGACCGTGTCGCGGAGCGGCAGCACCCCGACCTCGTGGGGCAGCTCAGGGCCCGCGCCCACCGTCACGTCGCGAGCTTGGCGCTCCGCGGTGCCGACCTCGATCACGTGCCGTCGTCCAGCTCGGTGATCCGGACTGTCCGCGCCTCGACCAAGGCGCGCGCCAGCGGCAGCTCCACCCGCAGCATGCCGTCCTCGTAGGTGGCCTTGGCCTCCTGGCCGCGCACGTCGGCGCCCAGTTCGATCACGCGCTGGAACGGCCCTCTCTCGATCTCGACCTGCTGGTAGACATCGGTCTGCGATCCCGCCGGCCGCCGATTCCCGCTCAGGATCAGCTTCCGGCCGTCGATCTCGAGCCCGATCTCGGCCGGGTCGATCCCGGCCAGCTCCGCGGTCACGATCGCACGGGGCGGATCGAGCGTGTAGGCGACGTCGACCGCCGGCAGGAAGCCAACCCGCCGGCGCGCCATGCCGGCGCGCTCGAACACGTCGCCGAACAGCTGATCCATCTCCCGTCGCATCCGTTCGAAGTTCGCGAACAGGTCTCGCTCGGACATGTATGCGGAGCTTAGCCCGGTGGCGGCCGGTCAAGCCGGCGCGCTGTTCGAGCCCGCCCCCAGCAGCGTGTACACCGCGCCGTCGGACGCCAGCTCGACCGGGCGGCCGTAGGCCGCATCGGCCTCGGCCCGAGCCCACTCGGAGTCGAGCTCGTCCGAGAAGTGCGTGATGACCAGTCGGTGCGCGCCGGCGCGCCGGCCGTGTTCGCCGGCCTCGGCCGGCGTGAGGTGTCCGCGCATGCCGGTGCGCTCCGGGCGCGGCAGCGTCGCCTCGATCAGCAGCAGATCGGTCGCCCGCGCAAACTCCACGAGCTGCTCGTTGGGGCTGCAGTCGGCGCTGTAGGTGAACCGGCCGCTGCGACCGGCGACCTCAACTGCAAACGTTCGCGTGTAGTGCGGCACCTCGCAGAAGCGCACGTGGAACGGGCCGAGCGTGAGCTCGTCGGGACCGTCGTACTCGTGCAGCCGGAACGCCCGCTCGATCAGCTCCTCTTCGCCCCACGCGGACACGAGCCGCCGAAAGCGCTCACCGGCCCCCATCGGCGCGTACAGCTCCGGCCGCGCCGGCGCGTTGGTGCCGGGCCAGCCGGCGACGGCGACCGGCTGCTGCCGCGGTGCGTAGGAGAGCGCATAGCTGTACGGGACGAGGTCGAGGAAGTGGTCAGCGTGCATATGGCTGATCAGAACCGCGTCGACCGCGACGTAGTCGCGGTAGTGGCGGAGCTTCGAGAACACGCCGTTGCCGCAGTCGAGCAGCAACACAAATCCGTCCTCCTCGACCAGGTAACCGCTGCACGCACCGCCAGCGTCCTGCCACGCTGGCGACTTTCCGAGCACGGTGATCCGCACGCCTCTCCTCTCTCAGAACAGGGCGTCACTCTAGACGCTGCGGTCGCGAGCGGTGGAACCACCCGCGCGCAGCTAGGCCGGCCCTGTCAGTGCCGGCGCGCGTCGCGCCGGCGCGGAGCGTCGACGACCCAGCCGATGAAGATGGTGAGGAGCACGAAGGCGATGAACCCGCCAATCAACGGCCAGTACATGGGCGCAAACACTACACGCCGGCGTGCATCGCGACCTGCTCGCTGGCGGACGGGAACGCCCACGCAACCTGGAGCCGGCGGTCCTGGCGAAAGACGAACCGCAGCTGGCTCGGCGGCCGCAGACCATCGGGATGGTTGGGGCGATACGTCGCGCACGGGCCCGCGTCAGACACCGCGCACAGGAGGTTCTGCCGGAAGAAGCAGTCCTCGCAACTCACCTTCGTCGTTCGCGTGCGTACCTGCGTCACGCCCGTCCTCCTAAACCAAAAGCTCGACCTCGTCGGCGAGCATCAAAGCGGACTTCTCCCCCCTCCTGCAACGACGAATCCCGGAAATCGCAAGAAGTTCACACTTGGGTAAATACCTGCAAACAGCGGGATATTTCGCCACCGGCCAGAGACCTGCTGCAATTTCCGTAGCTTTCTTCGGCAGATGGCGCCCAGCTTCTCACCCAGGGACGCGACCCGGCGATGAATATCCTCGTCACCGGGATCACCGGGTTCGTCGGCTCGCGGCTCACACCCCGACTCGAGCGCGACGGTCACAGCGTCCGCGGGTTCAGCCGCCGCCCGCCGGGCGCGCCACCGACCATCCCCATCCTCACCGGCGACGCCGTCTCCGGCGAGGGCCTGGCCGAGGCTCTGCGCGGCATCGACGTCGCCTATTTCCTGATCCACTCGATGGAGCCCGTCTCCGCGTCCGCCGACGGGGCGGCCGCCGCGTTCGGCGCGCGGGAGCGCACGGCGGCAGAGAACTTCGCGCGGGCAGCAAAGGAAGCCGGAGTGTCGCGCGTCATCTACCTCGGCGGCCTCGTTCCCTCCGGGGGACCGGCGTCGGCCCATCTCGCGAGTCGCCTCGCGGTCGAGGAGATCCTCCTGTCGGCGTCGCCCTGCTCGGTGGCGTTCCGCGCCTCGATCGTCATCGGCGCCGAGTCCCGATCTTTTCGGTTCCTGGTGAGATTGGTCGAGCGCTTGCCTGTGCTCGCCGTGCCGGCGTGGAGCACGCACGTCACCACTCCGATCGACGAGCGCGACGTAATCGAGATGCTCGCGCGCGCCGCCACCCGCGACGAGGTGTGCGGTCAGTCGCTGGACCTGGGAGGACCGGACACGGTGACCTACGGCGAGTTGATCGGCAGGATCGGCGACCACATGCTGCTTGCGCGCCCCACCATCGCCTTCAAGCGGCTCACCCTGACACCGATCGCGAGCCGGGTGTCTGCGCTGATCGCCGGCGAGCAACACGAGTTGATCGGTCCGCTGATGGAGAGCCTCGAGCAGGATCTCCTGCCTCGCGACAGCCGCGCCGTCGAGTTGCTCGATGTCAGGACCCACTCACTCGACGCCGCGATCGAGCACGCGCTGCGGGAGTGGGAGACAACCGAACGACTGGCCGCACGGTAGCGGCGACCGCGGCTACATGGACGGCCACCACCCGCTCTCGTTAGTGTCTGCCCGGTCATGAGCACCGTCCACGCAACGATCGAGATCGACGCGCCCGTGCAAAAGGTGTGGGACACCGTCATGGACCCCAATCACCTGAAGGACTGGGTCACGATTCACCGATCGGTAAGGAACGTCTCAGACGACCCGTTGCGCAGAGGCTCGACGATGGAGCAGGTACTCCACATGCGTGGCGTGTCCTTCCATGTTCACTGGACGCTGACCGACCTCAGCTCTCCCAAGCGCGCCGAGTGGGAAGGCCAGGGGCCCGCGCACTCGCTGGCACGTATCCGTTACGAGCTCTCGGGCACGGACGACGGACCGACCAGCTTCGCGTACACGAACGAGTTCGCGCCCCCTGGAGGTCGGCTCGGCAGCGTTGCCAGCAAGTTCATTGTCGGGGCCACCTCAGAGCGCGAGGCGAACAATTCACTGGCTCGCCTGAAGGCACTGCTCGAACGCGCCTGATACGCCGTCAGTAACTACCTGTATCTTGTTGGATGCTTGTATCGTTCATCCCTATAGGAGGGAGAGGCATTTGGCTGGTTTTGTCGATAGCACCGTGAAGGAAATCGACGACCGTCTCCGCGAACTCAAGGACGAGGTCTCGAAGCTCGAGGCGGCACGCTCAGCGCTCGTCGGTACCCGGCGCAGCCCGGGTCGCCCACGCGCCGCGCGTACTGCCGCCGCTGCAGCAACCACCACCCGTCGCCGCACGGGCCGCCGTCCTGGTCGGCCGCGCGGTCGCAGCCGGGGTGGCACGCGTGCCAATCAGGCGCTCGAGCTGGTTCGCAGCACGCCCGGAATCACGATTCCGCAGATCGCCGAGAAGATGGGTATCGAACCGAACTACCTGTACCGCGTGATGCCCCGGCTGCTTACCGACGGTCAGGTGAAGCGCGAGGGCCAGGGCTGGCATCCCGCAGGCTAGGTTCGCGTCAGGTCGGAGTTAGGACCGGGAGCGCCGCCTCGCATTCTCGAAGCCGGCGGGTGACCGCGAGGCGGCTCCCAAGTTTGTTTGGACCCTCTCTTAGATCAGATCAGGTCGAGTTGCTTCACCGTCTCGCGCTCGTCCTGGAGTTCGTTGACAGTCACGTCGAGCCGCGATTGCGAGAAGTCGTTCAGGTCGAGTCCCTGAACGATCTCGTACGCGCCGCCTGAACAGGTGACGGGGAAGCCGAAGATCACGCCCTCGTCCACGCCGTAAGACCCGTCCGAGGGGATGCCCATCGAGACCCAGTCTCCTCGGGGGGTACCCGTCACCCAGTCGTGCACGTGATCGACGGCTGCGTTCGCGGCGGAGGCAGCACTCGACGCACCGCGCGCTTCGATCACCGCCGCCCCGCGCTTCTGGACGGTCGGGAGGAAGTCGTTCTCGAGCCACTCCTGATCGTTCACGGCCTCGGCGGCGTTCTGCCCCTTGACCTTCGCGTTGAAGATGTCGGGGTACTGGGTCGGGGAGTGGTTTCCCCACACCGTCATGTTGGTGATGTCGCTCACGGTGGCCCCCGCCTTCGCCGCGAGCTGGGCGATCGCGCGGTTGTGATCGAGCCGCATCATCGACGTAAAGCGCTCGGCCGGAATGTCCGGCGCGTTGCTCTTGGCGATCAGACAGTTGGTGTTGGCCGGGTTGCCGACCACGAGCACCTTGATGTCCGAGGCCGCGTGATCGTTGAGGGCCTTGCCCTGCGGCTTGAAGATGCCCCCGTTCGCTTCGAGCAGGTCACTGCGCTCCATGCCCTTGCTCCGCGGGCGCGCCCCGATCAGCAGCGCGACGCTGGCGCCGTCGAACGCCTTGTTCGGGTCATCGGTGATGTCGACCCCGGCGACCAACGGAAACGCGCAGTCGTCGATCTCCATCGCGGTGCCTTCGACCGCCTTCAGCGCAGCGGGGATCTCGAGCAGCGACAGGTGAACGGGCGTGTCGGGACCCAGCAGCTGACCGCTTGCGATGCGGAACAGGATCGCGTAACCGATCTGGCCGGCGGCTCCGGTGACGGCTACTCGTACGGGCGAATCAGTCACTTCGGTTCATCTCCTTCTCGGGTTCGGTTGAGCCAAGTTAGCGTGCCGGTGGCCGCGGAGTAGCGCGGCGGCATGTGCCCGGCTTCAGTCAGCGAAGCTCGACGTCGTATACCTGACCGAGCTTGGCTTTCAGGTAGTCGACGAACGGACCGACGGCGATGGGACCGCCGACCAGTCGATCGAGCAGTTCGGTGGTCGAGAACTTCGCGCCATGACGATGGACGTGCTCGCGCAGCCATTCGCGCAGCCCGTGGAGATCGCCGGCACCGACGCGCGAATCGAGATCCGGCAGGTCGGCGCGGGCACGCTGGAACAGTTGTCCCGCGATCAGGTTGCCGAGAGCATAGGTAGGGAAGTAACCGATGAGTCCAGCCGCCCAGTGCACATCCTGGAGCACGCCGTGGGCATCGTCGGGCACCTCGAGTCCGAGGTACTCCTCGTAACGAGCGTTCCACGCCTCGGGTAGGTCGCGGATCGCGAGCTGTCCGTCGACCAGTGCCTGCTCGAGCTCGAACCGGATGATGACGTGCAGTCCATAGGTGACCTCGTCGGCCTCGACGCGTATCAGCGACGATGCGACTCGGTTGACCGCGCGATAGAGCGACTCCGCGTCGAGCGTGGACATTCCGTTCCCGAACACCTCCGCGATCTGCGGCGCCAGCACGCCGCAGAATGGCCGACCACGTCCCACGAGGTTCTCCCAGAGACGGCTCTGTGACTCGTGCATCGCGAGCGACTCGGCGTGGCCCAGCGGCGTGCGCTGCAGCGACTGCGCGATCCCTTCCTCGTACAGACCGTGACCACATTCGTGCATTGCGCCGTACACCGAGGTCGGGAGGAAGCCCTCGTCCCAGCGTGTGGTGATGCGCACGTCGTGGTTGCTGAAGCCGGTCGCGAACGGATGGACGGCGTCGTCGATCCGCCAGCCGGCGCGATCGAAGCCCATGCGCTCGAGCAGCCAGCCGACGAGGTCCCGCTGGCGATCGACCGGGAAGTGACCGTGGAGCAGCGAGTCGTCGACTCGGTCCTTGTGCTGTTCCACAACGGCGATGATCGGCCGCAGTTCCGCCTTCAGCTCGTCGAACAGGGATGAGACCTCGCGAGTGAGTCCACCGGGCTCGTAGTCGTCGAGCAGGACGTCGTACGCACACTCGAAGCCGTCGAAGCAGTCGATGTAACGTCGCACGAGCTCGAAGTTCCGCTCCAGGTACGGCATGAACGCGGCGAAGTCCGACGCCTCCCGGGCCACCACCCACGCTTGGTGGCCGATCGAGGCGGCGCGCGCCATGTCGGCGGCGAGCAGCGGCGGCACGCGGCGTGCCTTCTCCCATCGGCGCCGCGTTACCCGGACCAACGACGCGTCGTCGGAATCGGTCGGGGCGCCATTGAGGCGTGCCTCCGCGGCCTCGAGCAACCGGCCCGTCTGGTCGGAGACGAACATCTCGTGGCTGATCCTCTGGACGGTGGCGGCGGTCTCCGCGCGAGCCGGGGCGCCGCCCGGCGGCATCATCGTCTGCTGGTCCCAGTCGAGCAGCTGGGCGACGTTCCTGAGATCCGCAAGCGCCGCCAGGTGCTCGCGTAGCGGGTCAAATGGATTTGACATCGGTTCTCATCGATTCGGTCCTGCTTTGCGGCTGTGCGACCATTGCAGCATGTGGCGCCGACCCTCGTCGATCAAGCTCATGGACCTCTTTGGTTTTCGGATTGGGGTCGACCGCAGCTGGTTTCTGATCCTATTCCTGCTGATCTTCCTGTTGTCAGGGGAGTTCAGGCAAGAGCTGCACAGCTCCGACGGCGTTGCCTACCTGACGACCGTGGTGACCGTCCTGATCCTGTTCGGGTCGTTGATTGTGCACGAACTCGGTCACGCGCTGGTGGCGCGCCGGCTGGGAATCGCGGTGCGCCGGATCGACCTGTTCCTGTTCGGTGGGCTGACCGAGATGAGCCGCGACGCGGCGACGCCGGGCGAGGACTTCAAGATCGCCGTCGCGGGGCCGGCGGCGACATTCGGGTTCGTCCTGCTGTGCCTCGTGGTCGACCTCGTGCTCGTCGGTCCGCACCGGCTCGTCGATGCGGCCACGCTCGACAACTCGGTCAAGATCACCCCGGTTCTGCTGTCGCTGAGCTGGCTACTGGTCTGGAATGTTCTCCTCCTGGTGTTCAACCTCGTGCCGGCGTTCCCGCTCGACGGCGGCCGGATCACGCGAGCGCTCGTCTGGCGGGTCACTGGCCAGAAGCAACGCGGCACCCGGGCCGCGGCCAAGCTCGGGCAGGGCTTCGGGCTGCTCGTCGCCGGCCTCGGCGTATGGCTGCTGCTCGCGTATCACAGCTTCACCGGGCTGTGGTTGATCGCGATCGCGTTCCTGCTCTACCAATCGGCCCGGGCGGCGCTGGTGCAAACCGCGCTGAGCGCCCGGATCGAAGGGGTGCGGGTGGCGGACATCATGGACCGCCAGCCCGTCGCGATTCCGTCGCGGACCGGCGTCGCCCAGGCGCTCGACGAGTTCTTCCTGCGCTACGGGTGGTCGTGGTTCCCGGTGGTCGACGAAAGCCGCCGGTTCCTCGGAATCGCCCGCCAGGAGCGCCTGGCCGCCGCCCAGGATCGCGGCGAGGACTGGCTCACGGTCGAGGCGGTGCTCGAGCCCGAGCAGGACGGCGGCTGGCAGGTAAACGAGGACCGGCCGATCAGCGAGGTCCTGTCCTCGGAGAACCTCGGTCGCCTCGGGGCGCTGATGGCGGTCGACGCCGACGGCGTGCTCCGTGGCGTGGTCACCGTGGAGCAAGTCCGGCGGGCTCTCCAGGCCGCATTCGGGACGCCCGGCCGCTTGGCCTGAGCGGCGGCGGCTCAGACCGCGTCCGAAACAAGCTCTTCAGCTATCGCCAGTGACGAGGTCGCGGCGGGCGAGGGCGCGTTACGAACCCACGTTACGTTGCCGTGGGTGGCGAGCCGGAAGTCGTCAACCAGCGAACCGTCGCGGTCGATCGCCTGGGCGCGGACCCCAGCCGGGGCGGGGAGCACGTCCGCGGGCTCGACCGCTGGCACATACCGCGCGACCTCGCGGACGAATTGTCGCTTGGAGGCGGAACGCCTGATCTCGCCCGCCCCGGCCCGCCAGTGCTTGCGGAGCATCCGAAATGTGCCGGGCCAGCTAAGGGCGTCGTACGTGTCACGCAGGACAAACTGCCGGCGCTCGTACGCGTGACGCGCGGTCGACAGGATCGCATTGGGGCCGAGGACCACCGTGCCGTCAATCTTGCGGGTCAAGTGAACACCGAGGAACGGCAGGGCTGGATCGGGGACGGGATAGATCAGACCCCGGACCAGGTGAGCACGCTCGGGCCGCAGCTGCCAGTACTCGCCGCGGAACGGGACGATCCGTGGCTCGGCCGGTTCGCCTGAGGCCATCGCCAGCCGGTCCGCCTGAAGGCCGGCGCAGACGATCACCTTGTCGCCCTCGATCGTGCTGCCGTCGGCCAGCTCGACTTGCGGGTTGCTTCCGTTCTGGCGTACGCGGGCAACCGCAACCCCCGTCCGGATCTCGCCCCCCGAGGCGGTCACGTCGTTCGCGTACGCCCGGGCCACCGCGGCGAAGTCGGCGATCGCGGTCTCAGGCGAGTGAAGCCCGGCCACGCCCGTCACGTACGGCTCGACCTCGGCGAGCTCGCGTGACTCCAGCCAGCGGAGCCCGGGCACACCGTTGGCGGTGGCCCGCTCCTCGAGGCGCCGCAGCGGCTCAATTTCGCGTTCGTCGATGGCCACGACGACCTTGCCACACGCGTCGTAAGGCAGGCCACGCTCTTGGCAGAAGTCGCGAAGCAAACCGAGGCCCCGGCGGCACAGGCGCGCCTTGAGCGACCCCGGGGCGTAGTAGATCCCAGCATGAACCACGCCGCTGTTGTGAGAGGTCTGGTGCTGGGCAAGCGAGCGCTCGCCCTCGAGCACAAGCACCTCCACGCCGGGCTGAGACACGGCGAGCAAGCGGGCGGTGGCGAGACCGAGGATCCCGCCACCGACAACGACGAACCGCATGCTTCGCCCGATCAGCTACGCGTGCGCGAGCTCTGAGGCCTTCTTCTCGATCGAGTCCAGCAGGTCCTGATACGACTTCGCGAACGACTCCACGCCCTCGTCGACGAGCTGGTGCAGGACGATGTCCTCGACGTCGACGCCGGCGGCCTCGATCTCCTTCATCTCCTCGACCGCCTTGTCGACGTCGACGTCGACCGTCCGCTTGGCGGTGCCGTGGTCGCGCGTGGCGTCGATCGTCTGGTCGGGCATCGTGTTGACGGTGTCCGGCCCGATCAGGTTGTCGACGTACAGCGTGTCCGGGTAGTCGGGGTTCTTGGTCGAGGTCGAGGCCCAGAGCGGGCGCTGAACACGTGCGCCCTTGGCGGCGAGCGCCTCCCAGCGCGGTCCGCTGAACAGCCGCTGGAACGAGCGGTAGGCGATCTTCGCGTTGGCGACCGCCGCCTTGCCGCGCAGGTCCTCGCGTCCGGTGCCCTCGAGCGCGGCGTCGACCTTGGTGTCGACGCGCGAGACGAAGAAGCTTGCCACCGACGCGGCTGACTCGAGCGACTCGCCCCGCTCGGCGCGACGCTCGAGCCCGCGGATGTAGGCCTCGGCGATCGCCTCGTAGCGGGACACGGCGAACAGCAGCGTGACGTTGACGTTCAGGCCGATCGCGGTCAGCTCCTCGAACGCCCGCACACCCGGGTCAGTGCCCGGCACCTTGATCAGCACGTTGGGGCGATCGATCGCCGCGCGATGATGCTTGGCTGCTTCGATCGTCCTGTCGGCATCGTACGCCAGCGATGCCGACACTTCGAACGACACGTGGCCGTCGGCGCCGTTCGTGCGGTCCCACGTGGGCCGCAGCAGGTCGGCCGCGTCGCGGATGTCCTTGTAGGCGAGCTGGTTGAAGATCTCCTCGACGTCGCTGGTCTCGCCGAGCTGCTCGCGGAAGGCGTCGTCGTAGCGGTCGGAGTGGCCCATCGCCTTCTCGAAGATCGTCGGGTTGGAGGTCACGCCGCTGATCCCGTCGTCCTCGATCAGGCGGCGCAAGGTCCCCTCGTCGAGGAGCTGCCGGCTGATGTTGTCCTGCCAGATCGACTGGCCGAGGGCCTCGATGTCGCGCAGTGGATTGCTCATCTTCTCGCTCCGTTCGTGGGGTACGTCTCAGAGGTTAGTTACCCAACCGAGCCGCCGGTAATTTTCAGATGATCCGCGCGCCACGCCATGATCAGCGTGCTGCGCAGCCGTCCATCGCGGCGGCGGTAGTGATCGCGTCGGAGGCCCTCAACCTCGAAGCCGGCCGCCGCATACAGCGAGATCGCACGGGCGTTGTCGGTCCACACCTCGAGGGAGATCTTGTGGGCGCCGCAGGACCGGGCGTGCTCCTGTACCGCCTGCACAAGCGCGCGTCCCCCGCCCTGTCCGCGGGCCGCCGCGACGATCGCCATCCCCAGCGACAGCACGCCGCTCACGGACTCCTGGACGGCGGCCTGCCCGACCACCTGGCCGTCGTCGTCCTGGAGCACCCAGAGCGCGGCCGGATCGCCGCGCTCGATCAGCTCGCGGAAGCGCTCCGTGCGATCTTCGACGTCGACCGGCGGCTGCGCGCCGAGGAAGTCCTCGGGCGCGACCGCGGCGATGACGTCGGCCGCCGCCTCCAGGTCGTCATGGCGTGCCCTGCGGACAATCACAGCCGCAAAGGTAACGTTGCGGGCGTGTCGCCGAACGAGGAGTCACCGGGCGCGAGCGCGGTCGAGGAGGCGTTTCGCGAGCACCGCACCCGCGTGCTCGCCGCGCTCGTCGGCGGGCTGCGCGACTTCGAGTTGGCCGAGGACGCGCTCCAGGAGGCGTTCGCGCTCGCGCTCGAGCGCTGGCCGCGTGATGGCGCGCCCCGAAACCCCGGCGCGTGGCTGTACACGGTGGCGCGCAACCGCGCCATCGACCGGCTGCGCCACCGTCGAACCGCCGAGCAGAAGCTCGAGGAGTTGGCCGCCCCCGAGGAGTCCCGGGAGGCGCCGGACCCGCTCCCCGAAAAGCTCGCCGAGGTCGGCGACGAGCGCCTGTCGCTGCTGTTCACGTGCTGCCATCCGGCGCTCGCGCCCGAGGCTCGGGTCGCGCTGACGCTGCAGGCGGTCGGCGGGCTCACGGGCGCCGAGATCGCACGCGCATTCCTGGTGCCGGACGCCACCATGTCGCAGCGCCTGGTGCGCGCCAAGCGAAAGATCCGCGACGCCGGGATCTCATTCGACCTTCCGGGTGACGCGGCGCTGCCCGACCGCCTCGACGCCGTGCTGGCGGTCATCTACCTGATCTTCAACGAGGGCTATGCCGCCACCGCGGGCGCGGATCTGCTGCGGACCGAGTTGTGCGCCGAGGCGCTGCGCGTGGGCAAACTGCTGGCATCGCTGATGCCCGATCAGCCCGAGGTGCTCGGCCTGCTCGCGCTGATGCTGTTTCACGACTCGCGGCGCGGCACGCGCACGGGCCCCGAGGGCGAGCTGATCCTGCTCTCCGACCAGGACCACTCGCTCTGGGACCAGCCGGAAATCGAGGAGGGAGTCCGCGTGCTGAACCACGCGCTCCGGCTCCGGCGCCCCGGCCGCTACCAGCTCGAGGCGGCAATCGCCGCGCTGCACGCCTCCGCGCCGTCGGCTGACGAGATCGACTGGGAGCAGATCGCCGCGCTGTACGAGCAGCTGCTGGTGTTCCTCCCCTCGCCGGTCGTCGCGCTCAACCGCGCGGTGGCGGTGGCGGAGGCGGGACGGCCCGAGGACGGGCTCGAGCTCGTCAACCAGATCGAGGGACTCGAGCGCTACCACCTCCTGCACGCCGTGCGGGCGGATTTCCTGCGTCGCCTCGATCGACCGGCGGAGGCCGGCGACGCCTACCGCCGGGCGCTCGAGCTGACCCGGAACCCGGCCGAGCAGGACTTCATCACGCGGCGGCTCGAAGAGCTGGCAGCTGGCTGACGAGCCTAGACTGCGCCCCCATGGAAGCGAGCATTCACCCGAACGCGGTCATTCACGAAGGCGCCCGGATCGGGGCCGGGTCGGTGATCGGCGCCGGTGCGGTAGTCCACGCCGGCACCGAGGTCGGCGAGCGCTGCGTGATCGAGGAAGGCGCGGTGCTCGGGAAGCAGCCGCGGCTGCGGAAGGGGTCGAGCGCCGCGGGAGGCGAGCTAGCCCCGCTCGTGCTCGAGGCAGAGGTGACCGTGTGCTGCGGCGCGGTCGTGTACGCCGGCGCATACGTGGCCGAGCGGGCGATCATCGGCGACCAGGCCCAGGTGCGCGAACGGTCACGGATCGGGGCCGGGTCGGTCGTCGGGCGCGGCTCGTCGGTCGACTTCGGCGCCCAGGTCGGCGACCGCGTCCTGATCCAGACCGGCGTGTACGTCACCGGCGGCTCCGTGGTCGAGGACGATGTGTTCCTTGGCCCCGGCGTGTTCACCACTAACGACAACACGATGGGCCGCCACCCCAGCGGGGAGCCACTCCAGGGTCCGACGTTCCGGCGCGCGTGCCGGGTCGGCGCCGGCGCGATCCTGGTGCCGGGGGTGGAGATCGGCGAAGAGGCGTTCGTCGCTGCCGGCGCGCTCGTGACGAAGGACGTCGGCGCGCGCGAGGTCGTGATGGGGTCGCCGGCGCGGGTCGTGCGGCGGGTCCCCGACGAGGACCTGATCGAGCGCTGGCGTTAGCTCAGTCGCCGAGGACGGCGGCGAGCGCCGCCACGACCTCGCCGACGCGCTCCGAATCGAGCGCCGCGTTCATCGGCAGCGCCAGGTTCGTCCGCGCGAGCTCGTCGGTCGCCGGCAACGAGCCGGCAGGTGGCGCCCACGGCGCCATCGCGGCCTGCTCGTGCAGGGGCGTGCGGTAGTACGCCCGAGCCTGGACCCCGTGGTCGGCGAGACCCGCGATCAGCTCATCGGCACGGGGGTGGGTCGCGATGTACAGGTGCCACGCCGGCTCGGCGCCGGGGGGCACCGCCGGCGGGGTCACGTACCGCTCGATGCCTGCCTCCGCATAGGCCCCCGCGGCCGCGCGCCGGCGATCGGACCAGCCGTCGAGCTCGGGCAGCAGTATCCGGAGGACCGCGGCTTGCAGTTCGTCGAGGCGCGAGTTGAAGCCGACGTATTCGAACGTCTGCTTGTCACGCGAACCGTGGAACCGCAGCGCGCGCGCCAGCTCCGCGAGCCGGTCGTCGTCGGTCGTAATCGCGCCGCCGTCGCCGAACGCTCCCAGGTTCTTCGACGGATAGAACGAGAACGTAGCGATGTCGCCAAGCGCGCCGGCGCGGCGGCCATCGAGGCTCGCCCCTGCGGCCTGAGCGGCGTCCTCGAGAACCGGAACGCCCAGCTCCCTAAGCGACGGCACCGGCGCCGGGCAGCCGAACAGGTCGACCGCGACGATCGCCTTGGTGCGCGGCGTGAGCGCGGCGCGCACCGTCTCGGCGGTGACGTTTCGGGTCGCGGGGTCGACGTCGCAGAACACCGGCCGCGCGCCCGCATTGACGATCGCCTCAGCCGACGCATAGAACGTGAACGACGGAACCACGACCTCGTCGTCCCTACCCACGCCGAGCGCGCGAAGCGAAATCGTTATCGCATCTGTGCCGTTGCCGACGCCGATCACGTGCTTGACGCCGAGGTAGTCGGCGAACTCCTGCTCGAACGCCTTCACCTCCGGTCCGAGGACGTAGACGCCGCGCTCCACAACTTCGATCAGACGCTCGGCGATCTGCTCGCGAAGCGCGAGCAGCGGGGTCTCAGTGTCGAATAGTCCGATCGGCACGACCGACCGGACGTTATCGAAGAACTTCTAAGCGGCCTTGGCCGTCGGAGCGCAGTCCATGTCGGCGAGCTCGCGCCGAAGCGTGAGCCGGCCGCGGTGGTGCAGGCCGTGGATCGAGGATTCGGTGCGGCCCATCCGGGTGGCGATCTCGCCCGGAGACAGGCCGACCAGATGCCGGAGCACGACCACGTCGCGCTGCTCCTCAGGAAGCGCCTTGAGCGCCGTCTCCAGGCCCCAGCGGCATTCGCGGCTCGACTCGTCGGTCTGGCGAGTCGCCTCGAACACTTCCTCGGTCGGGACCGCGCGGCGCTGGCGCAGGTGATCGATCGCGATGTTGCGCGCCACCCTGAGGATCCAGGCCGTGAACGGGACCGTGCGCGGCTCGTACTTGTGGATCGCCGAGATCAGCTTCATGAACACCTGCTGAGTACAGTCCTCGGCCTCGTGCTGCTCGCGCACGATGCTCAGCACGTACCCGTAGACGTTGTCCTTGTAGCGGAGGTACAGGAAGCGGATGGCCTCCATGTCCCCGGCCTGAGCGGCGACAACGGCTTGGTCGATCGCCTCGTCGCGGTTGTTGCGCTCGACCGTCGTGTTGATACGAAAAGTAGTGTTCATCGCAAATTGAGCCGGTCGGGTGCAATTACTTGCGCCCCATGGACCCGACCGGCTGGCCCCCTTCGATCTAGAAGTCCGTTCGAAACTCGTGCCCCGCGTCAACATCTGTCCAGGTTGCGCAACGCTCACTAAACCTACTCTGCAGGGCGCCGTTCGCACCAGGGAACCGCCCTAGCCTTTAGTGCGGTTCCGCGGGGAAATTGGACTAGGTACTTCCGTCTGGGGATTACCGTCGTGAGCGTGAATCAGCACGCCCATGAAGAAGCGCCAGACGCAGAGGAGGTAGCGCTGCTCGCGGAATTGATCGAGCGCGGGATGCTGATCGAATCCGGCGCGCCGGGGGTCTACGGTCACGGCGCTACCTTCGAGGACGTCAGGACTCGCCTCGACGCCCTCGTCAGCGCATGAGTGCTTCTGAAGATCGCTCGGGCGACTATCGGCCCACGGCAACGGCGGGAACGTCACTGGTGATGTCCGCGCCGGACCACACCACAACCCGCTCGTCGACGAGGACGGTCGACGCTCGCGAGGCCGACGGGTCGGCCACCGGAGCGGAGCGCGCCGTCATACGGCCGCGAGCTCTCGTCGCGAGGTCAGCTGGGTTGCGATGTCGCCCGGGTCGAGCGACACTTCGCAGCCGCCCTGGCGAAGCGACTCGTCCGCCGCCTCGACGATCCGAACCACGCTGCGCGCGATCGCCGTGTGGAACTCCATCGGATCATCAGTCTGGATCGCCCTGACGAAATCGGCCAGTTCGAGCCCGAGGGGCTCTTGCGACTCGATCCGTGGCGAGATGACATCGCCGCTGCGATAGGACAAGTGATACTCGCCGAACGTCTCGGGATCGCGATACACGACGCCGCGGTCGAACAGACGGACAGGCTCCGGCGCACCATCGTCGTAGATGACCATCCGCTCGCTCCCGACCAGCACCGTGCGGCGCAGCTTGCTCGGCGCCAACCAGCTCAGTTCGACGTTCACGATGATTCCCGACGCGAACTTCATCGTGACGAACGCCACGTCCGCGATGCCCTTGACGATCGAGTCGCGGCCGACCGCCCGTACAGTGGTCGGCAGCTCACTGAGCCAGTAGAGGAGGATCGAGAAGTCGTGCGGGCCGAGATCCCAGATCACGCTCACGTCGCGCTGGTGCAGTCCGAGGTTCACGCGGCTTGAGGACACGAAGAAGATGTCGCCCAGGGTGCCCGCCTCGATCATCCGCTTCACCGCCCGGACAGGTGGGCTGTAGAGGAACGTGTGACCGCACATCAAGATTCGTCCCCGTGCGGCTGCCAGCTGCGCAAGGTCGTCGGCAAGTTCGGACGACTCCGCGAGCGGCTTCTCCACGAATGCGTGCTTTCCGGCCTCGAGCACTCGTGCCGCCAGCGTGTAATGCGTGTGTACCGGCGTGGCGATGATCACTGCATCCACGCTCGGATCCGCAAGCACGCGGTCGATTCGAGTGGTGACCCGCGCCGCAGGGTGGCGGCGGCGATACTTGGCCAGGCGCTGAGTGTCGAGGTCACAGATCCACCGCACCTCGGCGTCGAGGTTGTCGCCGAGCACTCGCAACAGATTCGGCCCCCAGTACCCGAGGCCGACGACGGCGACGCCGATCGATTGACCGCCGGCATCCTCGAGTGGCTCGGCCGCCATGACGGCAGGGTTCAGCATCGGATTTCTCCTGATCGTACGTTCGGGACATAGACAGCCTCGTAAACCGCCTCGGCTACGCGTTCGATCTGATCCGGCGTGAGGACCGGATGCATCGGCAGCGAAAGTTCCTCGGCAGCCCACGCCTCGGAGTTCGGAGCTTCGCCGTGGCGCAGATGCGAGTTCGCCCACGCGGGGTGTTCGTGAACCGCAGGGCTGTAGTGAATGCCAGACTCGATGCCGAGGTCGCGCAGCGTCGCGGCGACCGCATCCCGGTTCTCGAACCTTGCGGGGAATAGGTGATAGACGCACGGGCTCTCGGGCCGCTCTTCGAGCAGGGTCACGCTGGGCTCGAGCAGTCGCCGGTACTGCGTCGCGTGCGCACGCCGAGCCTCGTTCCATTCGTCGAGGTGGACCAGCTTGACGCGGAGCAGCGCGGCCTGGAGACCGTCGAGGCGCTCGTTGTAGCCAAGCTCAACGTGCTCGCCCTTGGTCCGCTGACCGAGATTCCGCAGACGCCGGAGCCGCGCCGCTAGCACGTCGTCGTCGGTGCAGATCGCTCCGCCGTCCCCAAGCGCCCCCAGGTTCTTGCTCGGGTAGAACGAGAATGCCGCGGCGGCGCCAAGCGAACCGGCGCGGCGACCGCGATAACGCGCCCCATGCGCCTGGGCCGCATCCTCGAGGACGAGTAGGCCGCGCGGCCTGGCGAACGCGTCGATCGCGCCGATGTCACAGGTCTGTCCGTACAGGTGAACGGCCAGGATCGCAGCGGTCCTAGGGCCGACGGCGGCCCGCGCGGCATCCGGGTCGATCAAGCCGGTGCCGTCGAGGACGTCGCACAGCACCGGAGTCGCCCCCACATGCGCGACGGCCAGAGCCGACGCGATGAACGTGTGGGCCGGCACTACGACCTCGTCCCCGGGCCCGATCCCGTATGCCCGCAGCATGAGCGACAGCGCCGCTGTTCCCGATGCTACGCCTACACAATGCCGTGTCTCCGAGTACTCGGCGAACTCTGCTTCGAAGCGCTCGACCTCGACTCCAAGGGTGTACGCGCTCGACTGCAGAAGCCGGGCGAAGGCGTCTTTCAATTCATGCTCGATATGAGCGTGCTGCTGCTCGAGAGCGACGAAACGCACGGTGCCCCCGCGTCGCGTCGCGACTGCTGCCTCCATAACCCATCCTTGCCGTTGTCCGTGCCCAAGGAGTTATGGCAGCCCGCCGTCGACTAAGGAATGGGTCCCGGCGCCCATGCGTCGTTCAACAAACTGAACATAGTGCGAGGCGTATACTTCAGGGAGGAGTTTGCGGGGCGCTGCGGTCTCAGCTGACCTATGAAGCGACGCGCGAACGGGGCAACCGACTAGATGAGAATTTAATGACTGAGGACGCGTGGAAGGACGGGCCTGTTCGCGTGCTGGTGGTTGACGACCACGACCTGTTTCGGACGGGCTTATCGTCGTTGCTGTCATCGCAGCCGGGTATCGAGGTGGTCGCGCAGGCCTCGGGTGGCCGCACCGGAGTCCGGCTCGCTGACGAGCTCCAACCGGACGTGGTGCTCATGGACGTCCGGATGCCTGACCTCGAGGGGCCCGAGGCGACCCGCGAGATCCTCGAGCGACACCCCTCGACGCGCGTGCTCGCGCTGACCGTCGTGTCCGACGACGCCGACGTCGCTGCGGTCGTTGAGGCCGGCGCCTGTGGGTTCCTCGCCAAGGACACCTCGATCGAGGGCGTGGTCCTCGCCGTGCGCGCGGCCGCGCAAGGCATTGCCTGGCTCTCGCCGCGGGCGGCGGAGGTCGTACTCGGTCGCGTGCGCCGGAACGGCCTCGAGCCGGAGCCGGACCTGGGTCCAATCGAACAGCTCTCCGCCAGAGAGCTCGAGGTCCTGCGGCTCATCGCGTCCGGCATGGAGAACGCCGAGATCGCCGAGACCCTGGGCATCAGTCCGCGCACGGCCAAGAATCACGTCTCGAACATCCTCGCCAAGCTCGGGCTATCGAGCCGCATCCAGGCCGCGATCTACGCGGTCCGCCGCGGTCTGACCTGAGGGGCCCCCTGATCGGGCGTCCTGTGCTCGGCGCGGCGCCAGCCGGGGGCCGCGGCGAGCACGAATCCGAACGCGAACATGCTCGTCTCGGAGTCGTGCACCGCGCGGAGCTCGGCGATCGCGGCCCGCACCGACTCGACCGCGCGCGTGACCTGATCGTGGACGGGCCGCGCGTCGACCACCTGATCGCGGATTGATTCGAGTGCGATCAGGCTCGCGCAGCTCGCTTCGAGCGCGGCCTCGAGATGATCGAGAGCAGGCTGAATATCCCCTGAGAGCGTCGACATACCGGGCGGAATCGAGAGATCGTCCCGACTGCGCGGCTCGCCGACAATGAGCCGTTCGGTCCTGAAGCCGTTCAGGTCTTCTGCACGCGACCGTTAGGCCGGCTTGCCATCGCGCCGCCGGTAAGCGCCGCGCGGTCCTCGACGCCCAGCTTCCGTACGAGCTCGGAGATGTGCCGCCGCACTGTCACCGGCGCGATCGAGAGTCGCTCGGCGATCTCCGCGGTCGTGTGTCCGCGGCGCAGCATCCCGAGCACTTGGGACTCGCGGGCGGTGAGCGCATCGGCCCCACCGCCGCCGCCGCGCAGTTCCAGGAGGAGCTCGAGCACCATCGTGCGCGGCACGACCGCCTCGTTGTTGGCGGCGGCCTTCACGACTCTCAGAAGCCGGTCGGCGTCCAGCGCTCCGGGCACGTACCCGACCGCGCCGGCGCGAACGCATTCGAGGAGGTAGTCGGCATCAGTGGCTTGGGCGAGCACGACCACGGCCGACTGCGGGGCGGCGCGACAGATACCTCGCACCGCGGCGAGGCCGTCGCCGGAGATGTGGTCCCCGACCAGGCACAGGTCGGGCTGTTCGCGCATCGCGGCGCGGATCGCCTGCTCGCTGTCGTCGGCCTCGGCGACGATGTCGACCTCGCCTTCGAGCGCCATCCGGATGCCCACCCGGGTGGGCGCTCGATCGGCGATCAGCAGCCGGAGCCGCTCCGTCAAGGGAGAACGACCTCGAGCTCCGTACCGCCGCGTTGAGGCTGGCGGACGCTCATTTGGCCGCCGAGCGCGGCCGCACGCTCCCGCATGCTGCGCAGGCCGAAGCCCTCGGGCTGGCCGCTCTTGCCGGCACCGATGCCGCAGCCGTCGTCGAGCACCCGAAGCACGACGCCTTGCTCGTTGTGCCGTAGCGAGACGATCACGTTCCGCGCCTTGCCGTGCCGAGCGGCGTTGGCGATCGCCTCGCGCGCGATCCTCGTGACGTTCTCGCGCTCCCCGGACTCGAGGTCCTGGTCGAGGCTGGCGTCGACCACGATCGCGATCCCGAACCGGTCCTGGAGTTCCTGGGCGATCGCGTCGAGCGACTCGTGCGCGGTCGCCCCCGCTGGGTCCGACAGATCCGAGATCGCCGAGCGCGACAGTGCGAGCGCACGCTTGGCCGCGATCACCACGGGGTGCTCGTCACCGAGTTCCTCGGCGAACCGCGGTCCGTGGGCGGCGATAAAGGCCAGGTCCTGGGCGATGCCGTCGTGGAGGTCTCGAGCGACGCGGCGCCGTTCGGCGAGCGCGGTGGCGCGGGCAAATCGGGCGTGGACCTGCCGCTCCCGCACGACCGCCACGGCGAGGATCAGCGCGTAGGCAATCGCGGCGAGACCTTCGCTGGCGTCGATCCGGCCCGGTATGAGCGAGCCGCGCATCACATGGGAGAAGCTTGCGCCGGCCATCAACATCATCGCGATCGCCAGAAGCCAGGTGACGGCGTCCCCTTCGACTCGGTGGCGGTGGGCAAATCCTACCGCCGCGTAGGCGAGCAGCCCGGTAGCCCCGACGACGAGGACGAGCGCCAGCGGGTGTCCGAACGTGCCGGCGAGCGTCGCCGCCGAACCATGCGTCCCGACGACAAGTCCCCCGAGTCCGGCGGTGGCCAGCGCAGCAGCGCTCAAACCGAGCGTGATCGCGATCGGATGATCGCGGCGCGCGATCAGCCAATCCGAGGGCGCGAACGCGGCGGCGGCGAACATCGCGCCGACGATCAACTCACCCCAAAGCTCGGCGCCCGCGAAGTAGGTGCCGCCGCGCAGATCCGCGGCCGCGGGAACCGCCGCCGCTCCGAACGTCAGCAGCCCCAGCGCGAGCGTCGAGGCGACCAGCAACAGGTCGCGACCACGCCGGGATGAGGCGAACTGAGCCCGCAGCAGCCAGGCCGCGGCGAGCGCGAACAGCGTCATCATCGTGGCGAGGGCCGCGTGCAGCGAGGGGGCGTTGACCGCCGCCGTGTGGAGAGCGAAGGGCACGGTCAGCGCGGTGGCGCAGGTGGCGACAAGCGCCAGCAGTCGCCGGGCGCGCACCCAGAGATCGCTCCCCAATCCGACCACGGCCGGACCGGTCCCGGCCACCGCGGTACCGGCGTCCGCGACGAGCATGCCCCCGGTCAGGTTGCGGGCGGTATTCAGCTTAAAGTTGTTGCCCGGGACGGCGTGCAGCGCCCCGGATTCCACGTCTTCACGCCCCATCTTGCCCCCAAGGCGGTCGCGAATCTTTCGCTGAAACTGATCATAACCGATTAACGGGGCGCGCTCCATAGTCTTTCAGTGGAGGTTTCGGCCGATTTGTTCAAGGCCTTTAGGCTTTGGGAGGAATCGGTAGGCATGAGCTGCGTTCACGCGCTTGAACGCGGCAATGGGTCGGGCGTTCATTGACCGCGACCGGCGGCGGCAGGAGACTTGTCCGGCAAGTGATCCGAGGGCCGGAAGTGCTCTCGGAAGGGGCAGGAAGGGAACGGGGGCAGCGGCAGCGACGGGCCCGTGAGGGCGCGGCGCCCGCATGCCCGCGTTCCCATTCGAGAACGCAACACCCTCAGAGGACAGAGAGTTGATCAAGGAAGCATTGGCTGGGGCGCAGGGGACGGTCGGATTCAGGACGCGGGCGGCGCTCAACGACGCCCCCGAGCTGCGGCAGAAGACGAGCCTTGCCGTCGCGCGCGCCAAGGAGGGCGACGTCGAGGCGCTCCGGTTCCTGTACGTCAGCTACTCCCACAACATCTACGGCTACGTCCGCTCGATCGTCCGCGACGATCACGAGGCTGAGGACGTGACGCAGCACGTGTTCGCGAAGCTGATGACCACAATCGACAAGTACGACGACCGGGGCGTCCCGTTCTTCGCGTGGCTGCTGCGGCTGGCGCGCAACGTCGCGATCGACCACCTGCGGGCGAACCGGGTCACGCCGACCGAGACGGTGCTCGAACCGACGGCCGCCGCCGTGCTGGACCTGGATCGCCGGGACACGGTGCGCGACCGCGCTGGCCGCGCTGCCGGACGAGCAGCGCGAAGTCGTCGTTCTGCGTCACGTCGTCGGGCTGACCCCGGCGGAGATCGCCGACCGCATGGGCCGGACGGAGTCGTCGATCCACGGGCTGCATCACCGCGGCCGGCGAGCCTCCAGCGGGAGCTGAGCCTGCTCGACTCGACACCTTCCCGCGGTCGGCGACGGATCAACGGGTCGCCGCGTAACGGCGCCAATCGTCGCGGCGCGGTCCCATCCCTGGATGAAAGAAAGCGCCGGCGACAGGCGTTACAAGAGGTAATGGAAGGGAAATCAGACGACCGTCCGATGTTGGGACGCCTTCCGTTTGGTGACACATGACATTTCTCGACGACCGCACCGAGCTTCACCGATCACGGTCGCACTGGTCAACAACATGCCGGACTCGGCGTTCCTCGATACCGAGAACCAGTTCCGAGCGGCGGCAATGGGCAGCACGGCGCCGGGATCGAGTTCGAGCTCTACACGATCAAGGAGATTCCGCGCTCGGAGAAGGTCGCTGCGCTGATCGAGGAGCGCTACCGCGGGCTCGACGAGTTGTGGACGCGTCCGCCCGACGCCTTGATCGTCACCGGAACCGAGCCGACGCAGGTTCAGATGCGGTTCGAGCCGTACTGGCCCTATCTGGCGCGGCTCCTCGAGTGGGCCGCCGACCATGTCCGGACGACGCTGCTCTCGTGCCTGGCCTCGCACGCGAGCATCCTGCTGTTCGACGGCATCGAGCGAGTGCCGCGGCCGGTCAAGTGCAGCGGCGTGTTCGCGAGGCATCGTGGAGGACCCGCTCGATCCGCTGGCCACCGGACTTCCCGACGTGGTCCGCATCCCTCACTCGCGCTTGAACGACGTGCCCGAGGCGGCGCTCGTCGACGCCGGCTACCGCATCGTGGTCGGAACCGGCTCCTCGGGCGCCGGCTGGTCGGTGGCAGCGCGAGAGCAGGGAGATGGGCTCTTCGTCCTCTGCCAGGGCCATCCGGAGTACGGCACGCTGAGCCTGCTGCGCGAGTATCGCCGCGACGTGCGCCGCTGCCTGTTCGGCCGGGGCGCAGTCCCGTATCCTCGTCTGCCCGACGGCTATCTCGGCGAGGAGGCGGTGGAGAAATTGACGGAGTTCGAGCGTCGCGCCGACGCGACGGACATGGATCCACGCGAGCTGTGGCCGACCTTCCCGTTCGACGAGGTGGCCGCGACGGTCGAGAACAGCTGGGCAGCAGCATCGGCCACGCTGTACGCGAACTGGCTGCAGCTGGCGCGGGCCGCAGCGCCCCGCACGCAGCCTGATGTGGTGCTGCGCCGAGCCGCGGCGTGAGCGGCTCGGGCCCGCGGCCTGACCCACCGATGCGCGACGAGACGCTCGCCATTCACGGCGGCTACACCCCGGACTCGACTCGCGCCGTCGCGGTTCCGATCTACCAGACGGTCGCGCACGACTTCATCGACGCGGATCACGCCGGCGCGATCATGGACCTCGAGACCCCGGGCTTCCATTACAACCGCATCAACAACCCGACCGTCGACGTGCTCGAGCAGCGGGTCGCCGCGCTGGAGGGTGGGGCCGCGGCGATGGCGGTCAGCTCCGGAGCGACCGCGGTCAGCATGTCGCTGCTCAACCTGCTCAGCGCCGGCGACAACTTCGTCTCGGTGCCGACCCTCTACGGGGCCACCTACACGTACTTCGCCCACGTCCTTCCCCGTCTCGGGATCGAGGTCCGCTTCTCGGCCGACGACCATCCGGACTCGATCGCGGCCCGGATCGACGAGCGGACGAAGGCGGTGTTCTGCGAGACCGTCGGCAACCCCGCCGGCAACGTGATCGATCTCGCCGCCGTGGCCGAGGTGGCCCACGCGCGCGGCGTTCCGGTCATCGCGGACAACACCGTGGCGACGCCGCTCCTGCTCAAGCCGTTCCGGCACGGCGCCGACGTCGTGATCCACTCGCTGACGAAGTTCATCGGCGGTCACGGCACCACGCTCGGCGGCATCATCATCGACGGCGGCACGTTCCCGTGGGCCGATCACCCGGACCGGTTCGGCATCATGGTCGAGCCCGAGCCCGCGTTTCACGGCGTGCGATACGCGAGCGACTTCCCCGACGCCCCGTACGTCACGCGCTGCCGGACGGTCGGCCTGCGCAATACGGGCGCCGCGCTGTCCCCGTTCAACGCGTTCCTCCTCCTTCAGGGGCTCGAGACCCTGGCCGTGCGCCTGCCGCGCCACGAGTCCAACGCGCGCGCGGTGGCGGCGTTTCTGGCGGCGGATCCGCGCGTGACCTCGGTCAGCTTCCTCGGGCTTCCCCGACAACCCGTACTACGAGCTCGCTCGCCGCTACCTGGGCGACCGGGTCCCGTCGATCATGACCTTCACCGTCCGCGGCGGGCGCGGAAGCCGGCGATCGCGGTGTTCAACAGCGTCAAGCTGTTCAAGCGCCTGCTGAACATGGGCGACGCGAAGTCGCTGATCACGCATCCCGCCTCCACGACCCACCGGCAGCTCACGCCCGACGACCTGAAGCTGGCGGGCATCACGCCCGACATGGTGCGTCTGTCGGTCGGGCTCGAGCACCCCGACGACCTGATCGAGGATCTCGACCAGGCGCTGGCGGCGGCCGCGCCGCCTGAACGCTCCGGCACGACCGCCGCGCGGCAGCCGGGCGCGCGATGTGATCCGGGCGGGATGCAGCCCCGCCGGCTGCGGCTAGGCCGCCAGCCGCTCGCTCACGGTGGCGTCGCCCAGGATCTCCGCCACGCAGGCGCCGACGTCCTCGAAGGCGCGCATCCGGCTGCGAGGTGACGGGATGTACTGCGGTGAAGTGACGGACGCCCTCGGTCAGCACCCCGAACATCGAGATGCTCGTCTGGGGCCGGCCCTCGATATCGATCGGGTGAGAGTCGGCCGTCAGGTCGACGCTGCCGACCGCCACCTCGCCGTAGCGGAACTGGCTCACCCGGCCGCGGTTGTAGAGCTGCGTGAGCAGCTGCGACGCCGAGCCGGCGATCCGCGGCTCTTCGAGATGCCCCCGGATCAGGACGTCGACGTCCTCCACGTACGGCTGCTCGAACGCGGTTGAGGAGATCCGGGTCCGAGCTCGCGGTCGGGTCCAGATCGGTCACGGCCCGGCCGCGAGCCGGAGCGGGACCGTACGGCATCCGCACCACCCCGGCGTCCATCAGCGCGAGGAACTGCCGGGTGCGCAGCGCCGGCGGGCCGGCGACCAGGCGGTGGATCCGGCTGCAGATGTCCGCGTTGAAGTCGAGATAGGAGTCGAGCGAAAGCCCGCCCAGCTCCACCACGGAGCGCATCTTGTCGCGGAAGATCCGGAACACCTGCGCGGCCGACTTGACCGGGCTTGCGCCGTCCGGCACCTCGGCCTCGCGCAGGTCGTCGGCCAGCGACTGATAGACGAACCGCTCGTAGTCGTCGCTGCAGCGATACTTGGGCTGGTGGCCGAAGAACAGCGCCTCGGCGTCGAAGCTGCCGAAGCGCGCGGCGAGGCGCGCCAGTTCCGCGTCGAAGCGGCCCTCGGCCCAGGCCGCGCGCGAGCCGCTCGCGCACCGCGGCGCCGGCGGCGGCCGTCCCTGACGCCTGGAAGGCGACCTGCGCGTAGTAGCGCGAGTACATCTCGGCGAACAGCAGCGGGAGCAACTCGCTCCGCACGTCGACCAGCCGCCTGCGGCCATTCGAGCGGCCGCTGAGCGCGTCGAGCGCCTCGTCGGTGCAGATCACCGGCTTGTAGACGTCGCTGCGGTCCTTTCCGGTGACCGACTTGGCGGTGAACGGGAGACCGCTCCGGCAGAACAGCTGGACCCGCGGCTCGCGGCCGCTCGGCCGGTAGCGCAGTCCCGCGCCGTCCTCGACGAACTGGCCGCCCCGCCCGATGGTCAGCGCCGTCACGACGTCAATCGCCACCAGTCCCATCCCTGACACGGCGACCGTCGAATCGGTCGGGATCGCGTCGACGTAGGACCCGACGGGATACGGGTCGAGCGCGCGTCCGGCGTCATCGGGATGTTCGTTCGCCGTATGACCGGAGGTGACGATCACGTGGTCGACGACGACCGTTCCGCCGTTGGCCAGGCGCACCTCTTCGCTGCCATCGCGCCTGGCGACCAGGTCGATCGCGGCGGTGGGGTGATGGACGATGTGGACGCTCGGCGGCGCGCCGGCGATGCAGCGCGCGGTAGAACCACTGGAGGTACTCGCCCATCAGGCGGCGAGGCAGGAAGTGGTGGGGCTCGATCGGCTGACCCATCGGGTCGATCGCGCACCGGTCGCCCACCCAGCGGTAGCCTCGTGCGACGGCCCAGTCGTACAGACCGACGCCATAGCACGGCTGGTCGTCCTCGGTTTCGAACGGGTACAGCGAGAGCTCCCCGCACGGGTTGTTGAGGAGCAGGTAGTCGGGCTGGGTTACGTCGTAGACGCCGGAGCCCGGGGTTCCAGGCTCGATCACGTGCACGGCGACGTCAATGCCCGGCCGAAGCTCTTGGCGCGCGGTCGTGACCACACGCTCGAGGGCGCAGACGCCCCAGGGGCC
>CAWGJE010000013.1:0-483955 GCA_963822855.1 uncultured Solirubrobacterales bacterium
GCTGGATCATTGAGGCCTCGGTGGCCGGCGACTTCGCCGCGCGGCCGTCAAGCTCCGCCGGAGTACCCCGCCTCGAGCAGCTGGAGGACCTCGCGGATCATCGGGATGCGTGGGTTCGTGCGAATGCTCGGGTCGGCAAACGCCGCCTTGGCGAGGTCCGGGAGCGCCGCTTCGAACTCGTTACGCTTCACGCCGCAGTCGGCCAGCGTACGCGGCTCGTCAACCTCGGCGAGCAACTCGTCCACGCGGGTGAACAGCCGCTCGCGCCGATCCTCCTCGGTGCGGCCGCCGAAACCGAGGATCCGCCCGATCTCCGCGTACTTCTCGGGGGCGATGTAGGCGGAGTAGCCGGGCGCCGGCATGAACTTGCTCGGCAGCGACGCGTTGTAGCGCAGCACGTGCGGCAGGAAGATCGCATTCGCGCGACCGTGCGCGATCCCGAAGCGCGCTCCGATTGGATGTGCGAGCGCATGGTTGAGCCCGACGAACGCGTTCGAGAACGCCAGGCCCGCGATCGTCGCGGCGTTGTGCATCGAGGTGCGCGCCTCGAGGTCCGAGCCATCGCGATAGGCACGCGGCAGCGCCGTGAAGATCAGGTTCGCCGCCTGCACGCAGAACGCGTCGGTGAACGGTGAGGCGAAGATCGACACCGCCGCCTCGAGCGCGTGGGTCAATGCGTCGATTCCGGTGTCGGCCGTGATCTCCTTCGGCATCGTCAGCGTCAGATTCGGGTCGACGATCGCCATGTCGGGGACCAGCGAGTAGTCGACCAGCGTGACCTTACGCTGTCCCACGCTGATCACCGCGGCCGGCGAGACCTCCGAGCCCGTGCCGGACGTCGTTGGAATCGCCACCAGCCGTACCTTGTGGGCGATTTGCGGGAACTCGGCGATGCGCTTGCGCGCATCGAGGAACGGCAGCGAGAGCTCACGGATGCTCAGCTGTGGGCTCTCGTGGAACAGGCGCATCGCCTTTGCCGCGTCCATCACCGAGCCGCCGCCGATCGCGATGATCGCATCGGCGTTGACGCGCTCGAGCTCCTCCACGCCGGCGCGGATCTGAGCCTCGGTCGGTTCCGGCTCGACACCGGAGTACACGTGCACGGCGCTGGCCGTGAGGTAGTGACGCACCTCCTCGGCCACCCCGCGCGCGACGGTCGGCCCGTCCGTGACGATCAGCGGGCGAGAGGCGTCGAGCTGGCGCAGGGCGTCGAGCGACCCGGGGTTGAAGTACGTGTCCGACGGCACCCGGAACCACTGTGGTGGCGTCTGCCGGCGCGACACGGTCTTGACGTTCAAGAGATTCCGGTAGTTGACATTGTCGGTTGTGTTGGATCCTCCCCACGTGCCGCAGCCGAGCGAGAACGTGGGGGTCATCGAGTTGTAGATGCCGCCGAGCGCCCCGACCGCGGTCGGGGCGTTGACGAGGATCCGCCCCGTGCGGATCAGGAGCGCGAAGCGCTCGATCACGTCGTTGTCGGTTGCGTACACGGCTGAGGTGTGGCCGAGTCCGCCATGCTCGGTGACCAGCTCGCAGGCCCGGAGCCCGTGCTCGACCGAGGGGGATCGCACGACCCCGAGCACCGGCATCAGCTTCTCGGCGATGAACGGGTGCGCGGCGAGCGCGTCGAGGTCCGTCGGCAGCGGAGCGAGCAGCACCTTGTCGGTGTCCGCCGCCTCGAAGCCGGCCAGGCCGCCGAGATTGACGCACGACTGCCCGAGCACGTCGAGTTGCATCTTGCCCTCGTCGGTGAACGAGCGCGCGGCCAGCGCGTCGGACTGCTCGTCGGTAAGCAACCGGGCGCCCATCCGCTGGAACTCCGCGATCATCTCATCGTAGATCTGCTCGTCGATCACGCACGTCTGCTCCGAGGGGCAGATCACCGAGGCATCGAACGTCTTCGAGATCAGCATGTCCGTAACCGCCATCCGGACGTCGGCGCTTCGGTGCACATACACCGGCGCGTTGCCGGCCCCGACGCTGAGGCACGGCTTGCCCGCGGCGTTGGCGGCCGCCACCGCCTTCGGCCCTCCAGTCGTCCAGATGAAGTCGACCCCCGGGTGGTGGAACAGATACTGCGAGACCTCGAGCGACGGATCGGGGATCACCTGGAGTGAGTTGGGGGGCAGGCCGACCGCCTCGCCCGCCGCCTGGAGCAGCGCGCCGGCGCGGCCGCAGCACCTGACCGCGCGTGGGGACGGACGCATGATCAGCGCGTTCCGGGTCTTGGCGCAGACGATCGACTTGAACAGCGTCGTCGATGTCGGATTTGTGATCGGCAGCAGCGCGAGCACAACCCCGATCGGTTCGGCGACGTACTGGAGCCCCCGCTCCCGGTCCTCGTCGATCACGCCGACCGACTTCTTGTCCCGCAGATAGTCATACAGGAACTCGGTGGCGATGTAGTTCTTGAGCACCTTGTCCTCGAGCACGCCGAACTGGGTCTCCTCCATCGCCAGCTCCGCCAGCTCGAACGCGTTCTCGAGCCCGGCGACGGTCATCGCCCAGACGATCCGGTCGACCGCCTCCTGATCGAGCTTCCGCAGCGCCGTCGAGGCCTCCTGTGCGCGCTCCACGAATCCGTCCAACCGTTCAGCCCACTCGAAGTCCGTCGAGACGGCCGGCTCTTTGATTGCCGTGGCCATGGTTGTAACCCTTTCCTAGTCGAGCGCCGGCATCATCGGACCGTCGCCGGCCGGGTCCAGGATGCCTTCCTCGAGCCATGCGTAGCGTCCGTCCAGCACCTTCTGCGCGGCGCGGTAGCGATCGTCGTCGTCGTTGGCCCACAGCTCTCCGAACAGCGTGTCGGCTCTGCGCTTGGCCATCGAGCAGAACAGCTGCGCGAGCTCGATCGCCTCGTCCTTGCGCTCCGGTTGCTCGTGGCCGAGCGTTTCGGCGTAGACGGCGGTTGCGGAGATTGCGAACAGCTCGGCACCGATGTCGACGATTCGCCCGAGGAACGTCTGCTTGTTCTCGAGCTTCGCCTGCCAGCGCGCCATGCCGTAGAAGGTCTCACGCGCAAGCTTCCGTGACGCGCGTTCGACGTAACGCAGGTAGGTGGCGAGCGGCCCGAACTCCTCGTACGCGCGAGGGTTCTGGCCCTTGCCGACGGCGAGCTGCGGCAACCATTTGCCGTAGAACAGGCCGGCCTTCATCGCCGCATCCGCCTTGGCCTTGACGTCGCCGTCACCCATCAGCAGGCCGCCCGCAGCCTGGAGGTGCGTGTCGACCGCCTCGCGGGCGATCAGCAGGTGCATGATCTCGCTCGAGCCTTCGAAGATGCGGTTCACGCGCATGTCTCGCATAACCTGCTCCACCGGCACCGGCTTCTCGCCGCGCGCCTTCAGCGACTCCGCGGTCTCGTAGCCGCGACCGCCGCGAACCTGCATCAACTCGTCGATCACCTTCCACGAGAGCTCGGACCCGTACACCTTGCACAGGGCGGCTTCGATCCGGATGTCGTTGCGTTTGTCGTCGGCCAGGCGCGCCGCCACATCGAGCATCGCCTCGAGGCCGAACGCGCTGCCCGCGATGAATGCCAGCTTCTGCGCCACCGCGTCGTGCTTGCCGATCGGACGGCCCCACTGCACGCGCTCTCCGGCCCACTCGCGCGCGACCTTGGTCGCCCACTTCGACGCCCCGACCGCGACTGCCATCAGCGCGAGGCGGCCGGTGTTCAGGGTGCTCAGCGCGATCTTGAGCCCGTCGCCCTCACGGGCGATCCGGTTCTCCTCGGGAACGTACACGTCCTTGAGGACCGTCACCGAGTTCTCGATCCCGCGCAGCCCCATGAACGCGTTGCGGTGCACGACCGTGATCCCCTCTGTGTTGTATGGGAGCACGAATGCGCTGATCCCGCCGCGGTGGTCGTCACTCTTCGCCACCTTCGCCATCACGACGACGATGTCGGCGACCGTCCCGTTCGTGGCCCACAGCTTGCGGCCGTTGATCAGGTAGCCGCCGTCGACCGGCGTCGCGACCATGTCGTCGTCGACCGGCGCTGCGGCATGCTCCGGGCTGACCGGCGTCGCGGTCGAAGCCATCCGCGCCGGATCGGAGCCGACGCCGGGTTCGGTCAGCAGAAACGCGCTGATGTGGTCCTTGGCGACGAGTGGCAGCCATTTGCGCCGCTGTTCCTCGTTGCCGAACATGCGCAGCGGCTCGGCGACGCCGATCGACTGGTGCGCGCTGAGCAGCGTGCAGATCGACGAGTGACAGTTGCCGGCGAGTGCCAGCGCCTTGCTGTAGTACAGCTGCGACAGGCCGAGGCCGCCGTACTCCTCGGGGACCTTCATCCCGAGCGCGCCGATGCTCTTCAGCCCGTCGACCACGTGGTCCGGAATCTTCGCGTCGCGCTCGATCTCCAGTGGATCGGCTCGCTCGGTCAGCACCGCCCGGAGCTCGCCGAGGAAACGCTCGCCCTTCTCGATCGCGTCGGGATCCAGCCGCGGCTGCGGGTGGATCAGATCGAGGCGGAAATCACCCAGGAACAGCTGCTTGCCGAAGCTCGGCAGCTTCCATTCGGTCTCGCGCGCCGCCTCGACGACGTCGCGAGCTTCTTTCTCTGAAATGTTCGTAGCCATTTATCAGTCCAATCACATGTTGAGTCCGCCGTCGACGTCCCAGACCTGCCCGGTGATGTACCCCGAGGCGTCCTGGGCGAGGAAGGCCACTACACGCGCGATTTCCTCCGGGTGTCCAGCCCGGTGCATCGGGATCCGCTCGATGATGTCAGCCATCATGAACGGCGGGATCGTGGCAACCATGTCGGTCTCGGTCAGGCCAGCAGCGATGCAGTTGACCGTGACGCCGATACCTTTCTCGAGCGTGCCGCCGACGCGGAGCGTCAGCGCCACCTCTTTGGCCAGCGTCTTGGTGAGCCCGAACATCCCTGCCTTCGCGGCCGTGTAGTTCACCTGGCCGATGTTGCCCATCTCGCCGCTCACCGACGAGATGTTGATGACCCGGCCCGAGCCCTGCTTGATCATGGCGGCAAGCGCCGGCTTGGCCATGTAGAACGCTCCCGATAGGTCGACCTGGACCACCTTGTCCCAATCGGCCGCCGACATCTTCAAAAACCCCTTGTCGACGGTTATGCCCGCGTTGTTGACGAGGATGTCCAGCCGGCCGTGCTGGCTGATCACGTCCTTGACCACGCGTGCGCAGTCGTCCGCGTCGCCGATGTTGCCCTGATGCAGCGACAGCGTGCCTCCATCGGCCTCGATGGCCTGCCTTAGCTCGTCGGCGCGGGCCTGATTCGAGGAGTACCCCGCCGCCACGACGGCGCCATCAGCGCAGAGCGCGTGGCAGATCGCTGCGCCGATGCCGCGGGTGCCTCCCGTGACCAGCGCGACCCGGCCGGTGAGATCGCGGTCGCGCGCAGCGGCCTGAGACTGGGAATCTGTGGTAGCCATTGTGCTGTCCCTTTCCGTTTCTAGTAGATCCGCTCGACGATCATCGCCTGGCCCAATCCGCCGGCGACGCACATCGACTCGAGGCCGTATCTGCCGCCCACCGAGTCGAGGTTGTTGAGCAGGGTGGTCATGATCCGTGCGCCCGTCGCGCCGAATGGATGGCCCAGCGCGATCGCGCCGCCGTTGATGTTGAGCTTTTCTGGATCGATGCCCAGCTCATCGCGACACGGCAGCACCTGCGCTGCGAACGCCTCGTTGAGCTCGACGAGGTCGATATCGTCGATCGTCAATCCCGCCTGCTTCAGCACCGCCTTGACCGCCGGGATCGGGCCGAGGCCCATGATCTCGGGGCGGATCGCCGCCACCGCAGAGGCCACGATGCGGGCCCGCGGCTTGAGGCCGCGCTCGGCGGCCTTCTCCTCCGACATCACCAGCACGGCCGCGGCGCCGTCGTTGAGCGGGCATGAGTTGCCGGGGGTCACACTGCCGCCGGGCTTGAACGCGGCCTTGAGCTTCGCCAGCGTCTCCACGGTCGTGCCCGCGCGCGGCCCGTCGTCTCTCATGACCGTATGTGCGGCGATGACGTCGCCGCCGGCGTCGTGGGTCTCGGGGATGTCCACGCCCACGACCTCGGAGTCGAAGTGGCCGCTCTCGCGCGCCGCGACCGCGCGCTGCTGAGACAGTGCGGCCCACTCGTCCTGGGCCTCACGGCTGACCTTGCAGCGATCGGCCACGTTCTCGGCCGTCATCCCCATCGGGATGTACACGTTGTAGCCGGTGCCGTTTGTCCCGTCGAGCTTCGGGTTCATCACCGGAAGCGACATGCCTGCGCCGCGAGACGTGCATTCGACGCCCGCCGCGATGTACTGGTCGCCCTCGCCCGCCTTGATCGCGTGAAACGCCATGCGAATCGTCTGCAGCGAAGATGCGCAGAAGCGGCTCACGGTCACCGCCGGGACGTGGTGGTCGAATCCCGCGAGCAACACGGCGTTGCGGCCGATGTTGTAGCCCTGCTCGTGGTCGGGGAACCCGCAGCCCATCATCACGTCGATCGTCTCGCGGAAGTCGACTTCCGGGTTCCGCTCAACGAGCGCGCGCAGCGGGATGGCGGCGAGGTCGTCAGCGCGGAGATCGCGCAGCGTCCCTCTGATCGCCTTGCCGATAGGCGTGCGGACTGCGTCGACAATGACTGCTTCAGACATGGATCCTCCTTAGCGCGATCCCCAGAGGACCGGACGGTGGCGTGGTTCAGACATTCAGTCTCGGAGATCGGGATGCGTGTCCCATCCGCCGGCGACCACACGGGCCGTGCGGAGAACTACGCGATGGCCGCCGCGGAAGGCGCCTAATCCGAGCCCGCGCCGCGCTCGCGCAACGACACCTCGGGGAGCACGAAACGCGGACGCCGAACCTTCTCTGTCGGAGCGAGCACCGTGGCAGTCCCGTCGATCACGGTCTCGCCCCGCTGGTTCACACAGCGGCAGTCGAGCACCACGTGATGATGCGACTGATCCTTGGACGCGACGGTAACCGAGACGCTGATTGCGTCTCCGATCGCGATCGGGCGGCGAAAGCCGAGCGTCTGCTCGAGGTAGATCGTTCCGGGCCCCGGCAGCCGGGTGCCGAGCAGCGTGGAGATCAGGGCCGCGCCCCACATCCCGTGGGCGACGATCCCGTGGAATCTGTCGGTGCGGGCGTATTCCTCGTCAACGTGCGCGGGGTTTATGTCGCCCGACATCACGGCGAACAGCTCGACGTCGCGCCAGCTCAATGTGCGTTCGAGAGCGGCGCTCTCACCGACCTCGATCTCGTCGAAAGTTCGGTTCTCGATCGGCGGCGCGTCTTGGGCACCCATGGCGCAAGCGTAGGCACGCGAATCAGGTGCGTAATCCGGTGTATCGCACACCACGACCGTGGGCGAACCCGTCGGAAGACGGCGGCTTTATCCCGATGAGAGCGGCGGCGTGACGTGTAGGGTCGCCAGCGACGCCGCACGCCGCATCCGACCCGACCGGAGGACCCATGAGTGAGATCGAGCATGTCCACGCCCGCCAGATCCTCGATAGTCGCGGCAACCCAACGGTCGAAGTCGACGTCCGGCTCGTCTCGGGTGCGTCGGGCCGCGCCGCAGTGCCGTCGGGCGCGTCGACCGGAACCAGGGAAGCGCTCGAGCTCCGCGACGGAGGCCCCTCGTTCGGCGGCAAGGGCGTGGGACGCGCGATCGAAAACGTCAACGGCGAGATCGCCGCGGCCGCGATCGGGCTGGATGCCGACGACCAGCGAGCGCTGGATAACAGGCTGATCGCGCTCGATGGCACCGACGGCAAGACTCGGCTGGGCGCGAACGCAATTCTCGGCGTTTCGATGGCCGCTGTCCGCGCGGCCGCGGCCGACGCAGGAGAACCGCTGTGGCGCTACCTGGGCGGTGCGGAGGCGAGCCTGCTGCCGGTACCGACGATGAACGTGCTGAACGGCGGCGCGCACGCCGACAACCCCGTCGATTTTCAGGAGTTCATGATCGCGCCGGTCGGCGCCGGCTCGTTCGCGCAGGCGATCCAGATGGGCGCGGAGGTGTACCACGAGCTTCAACGCACCCTGAGAAGCCGCGGGCTGGGTACGGCGGTGGGAGATGAGGGGGGCTTTGCGCCGGCACTCCCTTCCAACGAGGCGCCCCTCGAGTTGCTCGTGAGCGCGATCGCCGCCGCCGGCTATCGGCCCGGCGAGGACCTCGCGATCTGCCTCGACCCCGCCGCCAGCGAATTCTTCAAGGAGGGCCGCTACGAGCTGGCCGGCGAACGACGATCGCTGGCGTCCGCGGAGATGGTCGATTACTGGTCGGAGATCACCGAGCGCTACCCCGTAGTGTCGCTGGAAGATGGGATGGCCGAACAAGACTGGGACGGCTGGCGCCACCTCACCGAGCGGCTCGGCAGCCACCTCCAGCTCGTAGGCGACGACATCTTCGTTACCAATCCCGCGATCCTGCGCGAGGGCATCGAGCGCGGCGTCGCCAACTCGATCCTGATCAAGCTCAACCAGATCGGGACGCTGACCGAGACGTTGGACACGATCGAGCTCGCCCGCGAGGCGGGATACCGGGCCGTCATCTCCCATCGCTCCGGGGAGACCGAGGACACGTTCATCGCCGACCTGGTCGTGGCCACCGGGGTCGGCCAGATAAAGACCGGAGCACCAGCTCGATCCGAGCGCGTGGCCAAGTACAACCAGCTTCTGCGGATCGAAGAGGAGCTGGGCTCGCGCGCGCGATACGCAGGACGCGAGGCCGTAGCGCTGGCCTGAGCGATAGCCGTGCGGGTTACCGGCATGTGGAAAACCCGCAGTCACAGGTCGGTTGGCGGCGGATCACGGGGACGTGGCGTCGGTCTTAGTGTCGTGAGCGAAACCACGAGGAGATGAAAGCCATGCCTGACACCGCTACTGAGACTTATCACGGCAGCTACCTGATGCCGTCACTCGAGCACGCGACCGTTTCGGACGCGATGCACCCCGGGATCCTGTCGTGCGAGCCCGACGCGACCGCGACGGAGGTGGCGCGGTTGATGGCCGCGCATCACGTTCACTGCGTGGCCGTGGTGGGTATCTCGCATGAGGTAAAGCCGGAATGCTTCGTCTGGGGGATCATCTCCGATCTTGATCTGGTCGCGGCGGGGATTAGCGACGACCCAGAGCCGACGGCGAGGGATCTCGCGGGGCAGCCGGTCATCACGGTTGCGCCGAGCATGCCGTTGCGTCAGGCCGGCGAGGCGATGCTGAGGAACCGCGTCAGCCATCTCGTCGTCACCGATGCCCAGGCGGGCCGTCCGATCGGGATTCTGTCGACGCTCGACGTGGCCGGTGTGCTCGCGTGGGGCGAGGCGTGACCCGACGCCCGTCGGCAGCTCGGTCATCCACCCAATCGGCTCAGAGGAGATAACGATGTACAAGAAGGTGATGTGGGCAACCGACGGCTCCGAAGCCGCCGACCGGGCACTGGCGCACGCCAAGGCGCTCGCGGCCGAGGGCGGACATCCGTGCCCGGTGCTGGCGGTTCCCCCGGAGCACAGCTCGGACGGTTGAGCGTCCGGTCGCCGATCGAGGAGTCTCAGATGCTGTACTTCCGACACTCGTCCTCGCTTGAGCATGACCCACGTCTGCTTTCGCCTGACCACCCGGACACGCCGGAACGGATCAGCGCGATCGATACGGCGATGGCCCAGGTGGGCTGGCTTGGCTGCGATGTGCGCGATGCGCCGGCCGCAACCGAGCGGGAGCTCGAAATGGTGCACACCGCCTCGCACGTCGAGGCGATCCGGAACCTGTGCGCCGCCGGAGGGGGTCAGATCGACCCCGACACGTTCGTCGGCGAGGCCTCTTACCGAGCCGCGCTGCACGCCGCCGGCGGTGCCTGCGAACTGGTGCGGGCGCTGATGCGCGGCGACGCCCGCGCCGGGTTCAGCGGAATGCGCCCGTCGGGCCACCACGCCGGAAAGGGTTACGCGATGGGCTTCTGCCTGTTCAACAACGTCGCGATCGCGGCCGAGCTGGCGATCCGCGAGCTCGGGCTCGAGCGGGTCCTGATTATCGACTGGGACGTCCATCACGGCAACGGGACGGCGGACATCTTCCGCGGGCGCCCCGACGTCCTGTACGCGAGCATCCACGAACTCGGGCTGTTCCCGGGGACCGGCGAGGTCGGCGACGCCGGCTCCGCCGAGGGCCGCGGATACACGATCAACGTACCCGTGCCCCACGGGTCCGACGAGGAGACGTGGGTGTCCACGCTTGAGTGGGTGATCATCCCGGCGGCCCTTGAGTTCGCCCCACAACTGGTGCTGATATCGGCCGGCTTCGACGCACACCGCGACGACCCGCTCGGCCACTGCCTGCTCGAGGCGAGCTCGTTCGCCCAGATGGCCTGCCACGTCCGGGACATGGCCGCGACACTCGACGCGCCCGTCGGCGCGGTTCTCGAAGGTGGCTATGACCCCGCGGCGTTGAGCGAATCGGTGATGGCCACGATTACGGCGCTTGCGGGCGTGGGTACGGCCGAATCGATTGCGCCGGACCCGTTCGTGACCTCGCGCGCGGCCGCCCACATCGGTCACTACTGGACGCTGTAGTCAGGCGGCGCGCCGACGACACGCTCGGCGCGCGTTGAACGCGAGACCGACTCCCTAACCGAGCGTCACGACGCGAACAGGTGGGCCATAAAGTCGCGGAATGCCGGCCAAGGCCGCCAACTGTGCGGACGCTTCTTCAGCCGTCGTGCCTGTTCGCGCAGAAATTCGCGATGACTCGCGATGATCTCTTCAAACGTTTCTGTCTGTTCAGCTTCCATGACAGGAGATTCCCACGGTCCGGCTGCCCGCTCATCCGGGGTCACCGGCACGGTCCGCGGGGGAAATACGGAACCGGCTCTGATTCCCAACGAAGACGCACCGCATCGCAAGCTCTTGTGCGAGTTATCACGTGCGCGCACCAGGAGAAAACCCGGATGGCGCGGGGAACCGCTATGCCTATGCTGGTCGCAAACCACCCACGCAGATAGGAGACGCGATCATGAAAGCTCTCGTCTATCACGGGCCTGGAGAACGCGGCTGGGACTCTGTTGATGATCCCACGATCTTGGAGCCGACGGACATCATCGTCCGCATCGACACCAGCACGATCTGCGGCACCGACCTGCATATTCTCAAAGGCGATGTGCCCGAGACGACGCCGGGCACGATCCTCGGCCACGAGGCCGTCGGCACCGTCCAGGAGGTCGGAGCGGGTGTCACCACGGTCGCGCCCGGCGACCGCGTACTGATGTCGTGTGTGACATCCTGCGGGCGCTGCCGGTTCTGTAAGGAGGGGCGCTACGGACAGTGCCTCGGCGGCGGCGGTTGGATCTTCGGACACCTGATCGACGGCCTGCAAGCCGAGTATGCGCGTGTGCCGTTCGCCGACAACTCCGTGTACAAGGTCCCTGACCAGCTCACCGACGAGCAGGTGCTGTTCCTCGCCGACATCCTCCCCACGGCCTATGAGGTGGGCGTACTGAATGGGATGGTGTCGCCGGGCGACACGGTCGCGATTGTCGGCGCCGGCCCGATCGGGCTCGCGGCGATCCTGACCGCAACGCTCTACACGCCTGGTCGGATCATCGCGATCGATCTTGCGGACAGCCGTCTCGACGGCGCCCGTAGGTTCGGCGCCGATCTGACCATCAATAATGGTCGCGATGACGCGGTTGCACAGGTCATGGAGCTGACCGATGGTCTCGGGGCCGACTGCGCATTCGAGGCGGTCGGCGTTCCGGCCACGTTCGAGCTCGCGGCGGAGCTGATCCGCCCGGGCGGCAGACTCGCGAACATCGGAGTCCACGGCAAGCCCGTCACCCTACATCTGGAGAAGCTGTGGATCCGCGACGTGACCGTGACGACGGGGCTGGTCGACACGTTCAGCATCCCGCGGCTGATGCGGCTGATCGCCAGCGGTCGGCTCGACCCATCGCTGTTCGCGACCCATCGGTTCGAGATGGGCGAGACGATGACCGCCTACGACACGTTCGCGGACGCAGGCAACACGGGTGCGCTCAAGGTCGTCCTGAGCGGCTCGGCGCAGGCCGGCGCTGCGTCCGAGGGCATCGCTGAAGCTGCGCTCGCCTGAAGTTCCCTCTCCCCTGTGTCCGTTCGGGGCCTGGCCCCGAACGGACACACAGCTTTGGCACTGACTCCTCACGGTCCTGCCGCTCGACTAAACGGCGGGCCGCTCATGCAGTCGCACTGCTCGGTCCACCGCCACCGTGATCCGCGGATAACTACGTGCCAACGCTGGAAGTTACGCGCGATGCAATCCCGGCTTGGCGGCTCTACGGTTCGTGATATGGACAAACAGCGACCACCATCGACCCGAAGCCAGGCGACCGTGTTCCGGGATCTCCGCGCACGCAACGAGCGGCACAATCGCGTCGCGAAGCTGCTCGAGGCGCAACGGAAACGGCGGATCGAGCGGGGCATGGAGGCACAGCTCGAGCGTTGGATGCGGCAGAAGTAGCACTGCGAGGACGCGCCGAGCTGCTACGCGCTTAGGCGGGCGCCGAGGAGTTCGTCGGCGATCTCGCCGGCGAATCGATCGATCGCATCCCAGTCGCGGTCGTCCCCCTCGGGCACGTGGATCGTCCGGGCGACGGCCCGTTCGGCGAAATGCAGACGCCTCATGTCCAGCCGACCCGGGAACGTGCGGTAACCGATCGCCCGGGTCAGTCGCATCAGCACCGGGACGTCGGCGGGTGTCCCCGCTGGGACTAGATGATCGAGCGGTCCGATCGGACCTGAGCTGAAAAGCCACACCGGCATCATGCATAGGGCCGAGGTGTGGATCTGCGCGAGGCGGCGAGCCTCGCCGAGCCACCTTCCCATGTAAACGGCACTCCCCAGCACGACGGCGTCGTATCCGTGCAGGCTCGTAACCTGCTCGACCGGGACGGCGTCGGCCTCGAGGCCGCGTCTGACCAGCCCCGTTGCGATCGCCTCCGCGATCTCGCGCGTCCCGTGGTGGCGGCTAGCGGCGGTTACAAGGACTCTCATCTGAAGGCGCGGCGGTCGTTCATCTGCTGGCGAGCCGACCTTCGGCAAGCCACTCGCGCCGCTTGGCCTCGTACTCGGGGGGCAACGCGCCCTGCAACGCTTCGGCCGCGTCGAGCGCATTCAACGCCGACGGGTAGTCGCCCCAGCGTGCGTCGCAGTCGGCGAGTAGCAGGGCGAGCGCGAGCGCGTCCTGCTGCTCCTCGTCCGAGCCCGCGGGTCCCGGCACGGGGACGCGGTCGGCGAGCACGCCGGGGGTCAGCAGCGACGGCCGGGCTGTGGCGAGGTACGGAGCCATATACCGGCCGGCGATCTTCGCCGGAGGCCACCACAACGCCTGCCCGGCGGCCGCCGAAGCGTCGCGCGAGGGCCGGTGAGCCCAGGGTGCTTCGATGGCCACCGTCGCCTCGCGCGCGAGCCGCTGCGGCTCCGCGCGTAGGTACAGCGGCGCGCCGCCCGTGAGCAGGAGTCCGCGGAGCACGGGGCGGAACGGCTCGGGCGTGACGGCGGCGCCGGCCAGCGCGGCGACCGCTCCCGCGACGGCATCGGCCTGCTGAGCCGCGAGACCTCCCTGCTTGAGCGGGAACGCGGTGACGTCGCCCGCGGCGAAGACACACTCAGCGTCGCTGACCCGTCCGAACTTGTCGACCGGGATGAAGCCGTGCTGATCGTGGGGGAGTCCGGAAAGCCTTGGCCCCTCGAGTACGGGCAGGGTGATCACACGGTCGGCGAACACTTCCGCTCCGCCGGCGAGCAACAGCACGCGGCCGCGCGCCACCGCGGGGAGCGACGAAGATCGTACGATGATGCGCCGGGCCTCGAGCAGCGAGCGGACCGCGCCGGTGGCGACGGGGCCGAACAGCTCGAGCGGCTCCTCCTCGGGCGTGACCAGCGTCACCTTGACGTCACCGGCGCCGTGCTCGTTCAGGTAGGCAGCGGTCATCAGCGCTAGCTCGTACAGGGGCAGTGGCCACATTCGCTCCGACTGGAGCGCAAGCGCCACCGATCCTGCCCGGCCCGTGGTCAGGTCGTGGAGCAGGCCGCGCAGGACCGGAACGTCGTCTCGGCCACCGAACGTGAATGCGCCCGGGAACGGGGCGCCGGGCACCGCTCCCGTGGCCACCACCAGCGCGTCGAACGAGATCCTTCGTCCGCCCGCGGTCACCGCGATCCGGCTGCGGGTTTCGACGTCGGCAAGCGTGTCAAGGATGAGCTCGCCGCCGCCCTGGTCGGCGAGTATCTCTGCAAGGTCGTAGACGCGCGCCTGCGCCCGGTCGAAGGCCTCGGCGACGGTCACAGGGCGGTACAGGAACTCGCGCGTGCGCGAGACGAGCGTGATCTCGACCAGATGGCCCGCTAACGCTTTGAGCGCCAGCAGGGTCTCGAGCGCCGCGACGCCGCCGCCGGCGATGACCACGTGCAATCGGTTGCCCCGGGGCACGCTCAGCCTCGATCGCGGATGGTTCGTCGTCGCCCGGCTTCCACAGCCCGCTCGATCCGGTTCCGCATCTCGCGCGCACGCGCGAGATCGGCCCGCCGGGCGTTGTGCAGGCGCAGGCCTTCGTACAGTTGGGTCACCGTCCGCCGGGCCGCGGAAGAGTCCCGATCGTCACGCTTGGCAGTCATGGGGGCGACGGTAAAACAGGCGGGGGCGCGCGTCATCGTCGCTGCACCCCCGGGACGGTCAGGGAAGCGCCGCAACATAGCTGCGGTGTTGTCCCGATGCGACCCGCCTTGTAAGTAGTTTCCCGACGCCACACCGTCGGCGAGCCCGGATGCTCGGATCCTGGTCGTCCGCGACGCTTACGGCATGCCGAACCAGCCGACTCACAGTCCAGTGCTCAAGCATGTCCGAGTCCGCGACTGGATGCATCCCGGCATGCTGACCCGCCGACGGGCCGCTCCGAAACGCGGCGCAGATGATGAGCGCGATTCCCACCGCGGCGAGCTATCCACTTGAGCGGGAGGCCGACGTCGTCCTCCGTGACGGAGCGACCGTCCACGTGCGCCCAGTACGGGCGGAGGATGGGGCGGCGATGCGCGCCTTCTTCGAGTCGGTCTCGGCCGATTCGATCTGGTTTCGCTTCTTCGGCACCCCCAACCTGGACTGGGCGACCTCGTGGTCGGTCAACGTCGACTACGCGGACCGGTTCGGACTGGTCGTGGAGAGCGGCAACCCGCGCGCGATCATTGCTCACGCGGTCTACGTGCGGATCGACCCCGAGCGCGCCGAGGTGGCGTTCCTGGTCGCGGATGCGTGGCAGGCGCGTGGTATCTCAACGATCCTTCTCGCTCATCTCGCGGAGGTGGCAGAGCAGCATGGGATCTCGACGTTGTTCGCGCAGGTACTGCCACACAACTACCGGATGATCCAAGTCTTTCGCGAGAGCGGGTTTCCGGTCAAGCTTCGATCGGCGCCGGAGACGCTTGAGATCGAGCTGCCGACGTCGCTGTCAGCCGCGGCCGTTGAGCGCTTCGAGGAACGGGAGCGGATCGGGGCGGTGGCCGCCGTGCGGAGTTTCCTCGAGCCGAGCTCGGTCGCCGTGATCGGTGCGTCGCGGAGGCGCGGCACGATCGGCGGCGAGATCCTGCACAACCTGCTCGCGGCAGGGTTCAGCGGCGCGGTCTACGCGGTCAACAACAAGGCCGACGTGGTTCAGTCGCTGCCCGCGTACCGGTCGGTGGGTGACATTCCCGGCGGGGTCGAGCTGGCGGTCGTGGCGGTGCCCTCCGAGCAGGTGGTGGGAGCTGCGCGCGAGTGCGCAGAGGCCGGCGTGCGCAGCCTCCTGGTGATCTCGTCGGGGTTCGCGGAGATCGGTGCCGAGGGCGCCGGCCGCCAGCACGAGCTGCTCGAGGTGTGCCGCGACGCCGGAATCCGAGTCGTCGGTCCAAATTGCCTGGGCGTGCTCAACACGTCCCCGCGGGTGCGATTGAACGCGACGTTCGCCCAGCCGGCGGCCGTGCGGGGCGGGGTTGGGTTCATGTCCCAGAGCGGCGGCCTCGGGATCGCGATCATCGAGGCGGCCGGTCACCTCGGGGTCGGACTGTCGTCGTTCGTCTCGGTCGGAAACAAGTCCGATCTGTCCGGCAACGACTTTCTCCAGTACTGGGAGCAGGACCCCGACACCAAGCTGGCTCTGCTCTACCTCGAGTCATTCGGCAACCCTCGAAGGTTCGCGCGCGTCGCCCGCCGCGTGTCAGCCACCAAGCCGATCCTCGCGGTCAAGAGCGGACGATCCGCCGCGGGCGCCCGCGCGACCTCGTCGCATACGGGCGCGATGCTGTCGGCCTCGGACGTGACCGTCGATGCGCTGTTCGAGCAGGCGGGCGTCATTCGGACCGACACGATGCACGAGCTGTTCGACGTCGCCATGCTGCTGTCGGCGCAGCCCGTCCCGCGCGGGGACCGGGTCGTGATCGTCACCAACGGGGGCGGCCCCGGGATCCTGTGTGCGGACGCCTGTCAGACAGCCGGGGTGGAGATCGCGGAGCTTCTGCCCGACGTCCGAGCCCGGCTGGCCGAGTTCCTGCCCACCAGCGCGGCGCTGGGCAACCCGATCGACATGGTTGCCACCGCCTCCGCCGACGACTACCGCCGGACGCTCCAGACGCTGGCCGACGCGGATGCGTGCGACGCGATCATCACGATCTTCGTCCCCGCGCTCGTGACCACGGCCGAGGAAGTCGCCGCCGCGATTCGCCACTTCGCGCAGGCCAATCCCGAGGTGGTGACCGCATCCGTGTTCATGGTCGGCGGCGGCGTTCCGTCCGAGCTGTCTTCGGAGCAGGTGCGGGTACCGGGCTACGAGTTTCCGGAGGACGCCGCTCGCGCGGTGGCACTGGCCGCCCGTCACGGCCGCTGGCGCGCGAGAGACGCGGGCTCGGCGCCAAGTTTCGAGAACGTCCGATCGGTCGAGGCGGCGGCGATCATCAGCAAGGAGCTCGCGAGCGACGAGCCCTGGCTGTCGCCGGCGTGCGTGGCGCAGCTGTTCGACTGCTACGGGCTCCCGCTGATCACCACACGCGTCGTCAGCGACGCCGAGCAGGCGGCCGCGGTCGCGACCGACCTCGGAGGGCCGGTCGCGCTCAAGGCGAGCGCCCCCGGCCTCGTGCACAAGACCGACGCCGGCGGCGTCCAGCTCGGACTCGGGGCCGACGCGGTGCGCGCCGCCGCCGCCGAGATCGAACACGCCGTTACGCACGCCGGTTACCGACTCGACGGACTGGTCGTTCAGCCGATGGCGCCCCTGGGCGTCGAGCTGATCGTCGGCGTCGTCCATGACCACAGCTTCGGCCCCGTGCTCGCCTGCGGCGCGGGCGGGACCACCGCGGAGCTGATCAGCGATGTGGCAGTCCGGATCACTCCCGTCACCGACCTCGAAGCCCGGGAGATGGTGCGCTCGCTGCGCACCTTCCCGCTCCTCGACGGCTACCGCGGCGCTCCGCGCTGCGACCTGACCGCGATCGAAGACGTGCTGCTGCGCGTCAGCGCGATGGTCGAGGCCCACCCGGAGATCGTCGAGCTCGACTGCAACCCCCTGATCGCCGGACCGGACGGGGCGGTCATCGTCGACGCCCGCGTCAGGGTCGAGATGGCTGCGCCACCGCGTCCGATGCCGTCGCTCGAGGCGTAGGGCAACACACAAACCACCACCACCAGAGAAACGAGGTTTCCGATGTCAGTACGAGTTGCCATCAACGGATTCGGCCGGGTAGGGCGCTGCTTCCTGCGTTCGGCCTACGAGCAGGACTCCAACATCGAGGTTGTGGCCATCAACGATCTCGTTGACGCCCCGACCCTCGCCCACCTGCTGCAGTACGACTCGGTGTTCGGGCGGTTCCCCGGGAAGGTCGCCGTCGAGAACGGCGGGATCACGATCGTGGGCATGGACATCCAGACGTTCGCGGAAACCGATCCGAGCTCCTTGCCGTGGGATGAGCTCGGCGTCGACGTCGTGATCGAGTCGACCGGGCGGTTCCGCACCCGCGCCGGCGCCGAGCAGCATCTGGCGGCCGGTGCTCGCAAAGTGATCATCTCGGCTCCCACCAAGGGCGATCAGCCGCCCGACGCGACCGTGGTACTCGGCGTGAACTTCGACGAGGTCTACGACGAGGACCTACACAACATCATCTCGAACGCCTCGTGCACAACGAACTGCCTGGCGCCGGTCGCCAAGGTTCTGCATGAGACGGTTGGCATCCGTCATGGCCTGATGACCACCGTCCACGCCTACACCTCCGATCAGCACCTGCTCGACGGTCCGCACAGCGACCTGCGTCGTGCGCGCGCGGCCGCGATCAACATCATCCCGACCTCCACCGGCGCCGCCAAGGCGCTCGGGCTGGTCATCCCCGAGCTCGACGGCAAGCTGAACGGGTTCGCGGTCCGGGTACCGACCCCGACCGGGTCGCTCGTCGACCTGACCGTCGAGACCGAGCGTCCCACGACCAAGGCGGAGGTCAACGCGGCGTTCGCGGCCGCCGCGGACGAGGCCCCGCTCAGAGGGATCCTCGAGTACACCGAGGACCCGATCGTCTCCTCGGACATTGTGAAGTCCACCTACTCGTCAATCTTCGATGCCGGCCTGACCGCGGTCATCGACGGCACGCAGGTGAAGGTCGTGGCGTGGTACGACAACGAGTGGGGCTACTCCACCCGGCTGGTCGAGCTCGCCGAAAGGGTGGGAGTATCGATCGTTCAGGCGGTGTGAGAAGACTCACACCTCGCACCGCGAGGGCCGATCAGTAGTTCTCCGAAATGAGGCCGCGCGCGACCCCCGATGGTGAGGGTCGCCGCGGCCAATATCGTGCCCGGCCATGGCTGCCGTCTTCAACCTCAATCATCACGCGTCGTATGTGCACTGGCACTTCCTCCAGTTGTCGGTGTCGAACGTCGTCGTCATCGTTCTGATGATCGTCGTGTTCGTCGCAGCGATCCTGGCCCCATTCCCGTCGCACCGCGCGACCGGGGGATCATCATGAGCGTTTCCAAGGAACGCTCATGGACAGGGGCAGTGCGCGAGCGCGCCGTGGCCGCGCTCCCCCCCGAGAAGCTGCTGCCCGAGAAGCAGCCCTCCTACGTGGCGTCGTGGATCTATGTGTTCGGGGTCCTGTCGCTGAGCTCACTCGCCGTGATCATCCTCTCGGGAACGATCCTCGCGCTGAAGGGACCTAGCTGGTGGCACTTCACCAGCATCGGGCACTTCTTCAACAGCATCCATCTGTGGGCGGTGGAGCTGTTCTTCTTCGTCATGGTCATCCACCTGTGGGGTAAGTACTGGATGGCAGCGTGGCGGGGCGGCCGCAAAGCGGTCTGGATCACCGGAGCGATCACGTTCTTGGTGGCGATTCCGTGCGCGCTGACCGGCTACGTGTCCCAGCAGAACTTTGACGCCCAGTGGATCTCCACTCAGGCAAAGGATGCGATGAACGCCGCGGGCATCGGCTCGTTCTTCAACCTGCTCAACTTCGGGCAGATGTACAGCTGGCACGTGTTGCTGCTGCCGGCGGCCGTGGTGGCAATCGTCATCGGCCACATCCTGCTCGTGCGCAAACACGGCGTCGTGCCGCCGTTCAAGGTGCCCGCAGCCACCTCGCCGGCCAGCCGTGACGGCGCCGGTCCGGACGCCCTGGACACATCGTCATGAGCCGGCGCGAGCGCTTGGCCGAGGACGAGAGCTACCGCGAGTGGAAGGGTGGCTATCGCTCCTACGACATCGTCAAGGAGGCATGCATCGCGTTCGGCGTGGTGCTCGCGCTGACGGTCGTGCTGACGATCCTGTTCTCGTCGCCCGACGAGAAGCCAAGCACCGTTCAGTCCTGGGCCCGCACCGACCCGGTCGACTTCGTCGCCACGGCCACGACCGAACTGGACGGTTCGAGCGGCACCGGCACCTACGGTCCTCCGTACAACCACGCGTCCGACGGCCAGCACATCCTGTTCATCCGTCCGCAGAAGTGGCTTGGCGTGAGCCATCCGGTCGACACCGCGCAGGACTTCGTGTTGGCGCCGCTGCGCTCGATCACCGCCCAGCCGGGGCTCCAGGCCGCGGTCAACACGTACGAGTCCGCCACCCCCGCCCAGCAGGCGAAGTGGACCACCGCGTACGAGAACGGGCTGGCCAAGGCAAATGCCACCGCCAACACCACGGCGATCTCGGTCCCAGCCGGAGACTACGGTCCGCTGCCGGCGATGATGGCCGGGCTGCTCGGCTTCGCGCAGAGCGGGGGGCTTGACGGCGCGCTCCTGACCAGCAAGCAGTTCTACCAGACCGACTACACCAAGCCGCTTCTGTTCATGGCCGATGGGGGCGTGCTCTCGAACCGGGCTCAGGCCGAGCACCTACTCGGGGGCCAGTGGGGGATGATGAACGAGACGGGCAGCTACCCCGGACAGGTGTGGCTGTGGCTGTACACGTTCTGGTATCAGATCAAGCCGTTCTCGACCTCGGCCAACGCCGACGTTCTGGTGATGGCGATCATGGGCGTGCTCAGCCTCGGTCTGATCCTGGTCCCGTTCATTCCTGGCGTTCGCGATATCCCGCGCTGGATCCCGATCTACCGGCTGATCTGGCGCGATCACTACCGGTCGCTCGGGAGTTGAGGCCTCAAGCCGAGGCGCCGCCCGCTGGGATCTAGCCGACGCCGGTCGGCCAGGTCCAGTCGCGGACGTCGGGCGGGTCATCGCCGAGGATTAGCAGATGTCGCCGGCGAGGGTGTGACCCGTCGGTAGTAACCCGCTCGCCGATGTGGGGGCGCGCCGATGGCCTCGGGGTCGGTCGGCCATACCCTCGCCCCATGAATCACTTCCGAGAAACCGCGATGTTCAACAACGTGCTGGTGGGAGTGGACGGTCGCCAGGGCGGACGCGATGCGATCGCGCTCGCCGTCCGGCTGGCCGCGCCCGGCGCGCGCATAACGCTCGCGCACGTCGACCCGATCGAAGTCGATGCGCGCGGTTCGGACCCGCACGCCGACTCCACGAAGATGTTGAGCGAGGAGCGCGCCGGCGCCGCCATCGACGCGCAGATTCTCGCCGTCAAGGGCGCTTCCGCAGCGGGCCGTCTGCACCAGCTGGCGGCTGACCGGCGCTACGACCTGCTCGTAGTCGGCTCGTGCCACCGCGGACCGCTCGCCCGCCGGTTCGCCGGCGATCACGCGGTGCGGTCGCTTCACGGAGCTCCTTGCGCCGTCGCGATCGCGCCCAGCGGATATGCGCCACCTTCGCATCTGGCGAGGATCGGCGTTGGTCGTGACGGATCGCCCGAGAGCACGCAGGCGCTTGAGGCGGCTCGCGCGGTCGCAGCGCGGACGGGCGCGACGATCGAGCCTCTCCTCGTGCTGCCCAGGCAGAGCGTCCCGTACGGTCAGCCGATCGAGCACCGATGGTCCGAGGTCGCCAAGCAACTGACCGCGGAGGACCTCGCCCGGCTCGGCGGCGCGGACGATCTCGAAGGTCAAGTCAGATACGGATCGCCCGGCGAGAAGCTTGTGGGCTTCAGCGAGGAGGTCGATCTCCTGATCGTCGGCTCGCGAAGCAGCGGGCCGGTCGGTCGCCTGTTCACCGGCAGCACATCTGACTATCTCGCACGCCACGCGCGCTGTCCCCTGCTCGTGTTCCCCCGCAGCGCTGACGAATTGCCCGCGTCCCGTCCGGCGGCGTCGCAAATGGCTTCGGCTTAGGCGTCAACCCTAATCAGGAACTACACCTAGGCGTCGACGAGCTTGTGATCGAGCGCGTAGCGGACGAGCTCGGCTCGGGTTGCTAGCCGCAACTTCTGCTGGATGTGGGCGCGGTGAGTCTCGACCGTCCGTACCGACAGGTAGAGCTGCTCGGCAATCTCGGCGTTTGTGTGTCCCAGCGCAATCATCCGCAGCACCTCGACCTCGCGCTCGGACAGCCCGTCGGGGAGGCCCGGCGGCGGCTCGGCGGCAACGCGCGCACCGAGACGCGGGTTCAGATACGTGTCGCCCGCCGCGGCACGGCGGATCGCCTCAACGAGCTCGGACTCGGCGGACTCCTTGAGCACGTAGCCGAGCGCGCCCGCGCCGAGCGCGTGGCGTGCATAAGCGGGCTCGTCCTGCATCGTCAGCACGACGATTTGGGTTCCCGGGCATTCGGCGCGGATCTCCGGGATTCCGTCGAGGCTCGAGCCGCCCGGCATGTTGAGGTCGAGCACGAGCACGTCCGGATGATGGCCGCGCACGTACCGGCGGGCGCCGTCGAGATCGGACGCCTCGGCTACGACCTCGAAGCCTTCCTCCGCATCGAGTACCTGCCGCAAGCCGCGGCGAACCACGGCATGGTCATCGGCGATCACGACGCGAATCGTCCCCGGCGTTCCGGCGTTGGCGGGGTCTGGAGTGTCCATGGGGGGTTCTGCGTGCGGCAGCGGAGTCATCGTAACGCCGCGCGATCGCGTGACTCGAGGTATGGAGCGAGATGCTTGGCGGCGATCTTCGCTCCGGGCGACCCGGCGGCCATCTCGGTTGCCTGCGAGCTCGAGCCGTGGCCGCCTGTGATATGGGCCGTGAGATAGAGCGGTTGCTCACCGCCGAGGAGCATCCCGTGGATGATCGGATGAAACGGCTTCGGTTCGATCGGAGCGCCCGCGAGCGCGGCGATCGCCTCCGCCGCCGTGTCCGCCTGCTGCGATGCGATGCCGCCGAACTTGACGGCGAAGTCGGTGGCGTCGCCCGCGGCATACACGCGGTCGAGACCCACAACCTTGCAATGGGCGTCGATCGGGATGAACCCGTTATGCGCTGTGAGCGGAACACCGGGAACCGACGGACCGAACAACTCGGGCAGAGCGATCACGCGGTCGACATACAACCGTCGCGAACCAGGGCTGAGCAACAGCTCTCCGGGCGCGGGCGTCTCGCAGTGCGCAGACGGTATAAACAGAATCCCGTTCTCCACGAGCAGTCGCTCGACCGCGGCGCTGGCCTCAGATCCGAACAACGCGAGGGGCGCGTCCTCGGGGGTGGCCAGCGTGACCGATATATCGACGTTCATGTCATAGGCACGGCGGGCGGTCATCAGCGCGAGCTCATACAACGGCAGCGGCCACGGCATCGGCGTCGGGCTGATGAACGCCAGCTTGTGAATGTAGCCTCCCTCGACGTCCTGGATCAGCCCGTGGAGCTGCTCGTCGAGCTGGCTGTCATCGAGCGTAATGGCGTGCTTGAACCGCGGTCGCGAGACCGCTCCGGGCGCGAGCAGCAATGCGTCGTACTCGAGCTTCTCACCCGCGTTGGTGTGCACCATCCGGAGGTCGGGGTCCAGCCACTTGAACGCGTCCTTGACCAGCTCGGTGCCGATGTCGCGGCAGATCTCATCGAGTGGGTAGCGGCGCGCCTCGCTGTAGCCGAACGGTTCGCGAACTCTCATCGGGCGGTAGACGAACTCGGCCGCGGGGGCGAGCAGGGTGGTGGCGACGCGTTCGCCGGCAAGCTCGCGCAGTGCCAAGGCGGCCTCGAGGCCGGCGACGCCGCCGCCGACGATCAGGACTCGGAATGGGGTGTGTGTGCTCGGGTTCATGTAGGCAGCCTACGTCGCGAACTTTCCGCCGCCAGCCGCGCAGGTCCGAAACCGTGCTTCGGAAAACTACGTAGGTCAAGCGGCGGCGGCCGGATCCGGCGATGGCGCCGGCGTCGTCCGACTATCGGCGGGTCGGGAGGGCTTCTGGGCGCGAGGGGCCAGCGCTGCCGCTCCGACGCTGCAGACGGCCAGGCTGATCATCGACGCGGTGACGATCGCCGCCCCTTGGCCGGGTGTGATCACGTGCTCGGGCAGGCCGAGGGCGACGATGGCCGCTGGTACCCCGAGCTGCGCACTGGCGAGCAGTCCGGCGGCCGGCGGCTGGCGCGTGGCCCGCGCCGCGAGCAGGTGGACGGCGGCGGTCAGGCCGGCCAGCGCAAGCGCCAGCCCAATCAATGCCGGATCATCAGCCAGGGCGCGCAGGTCGACCGTCGCGCCGAGCATGACGAAGAACAGCGGGACGAAGAAGCCGCCGGCGACGCCGAGCACCTCGGTCGAGAGCCGCTTTGGGCCTCCGAGCGCGGCGACCATCAATCCGGCGCCGAAGCCGGCGATAAGCAGACTCGCCCCCGTCTGCTCGGCGATCCACGACAGCCCGAACAGGACGATCAGTGCGATCCGAAGGTCGAGCACCCACCGGTGGCGCTTGCTCTGCCGCCGCAGGGCACGAACCGATGCTCTGCCGTGTAGCGACCGGGCGAGCGCGAAGATTGTGACCACACAGACGGCGATCAGCAGCGTTCCTGCGGCCACGCGACCGGCACGCGCCGGCTCGAGAACGAACGGGATCGCGATCGTCGCGGCGATATCCGCGACCGCGACCTGAGCGATCACGGTCAGCACGGCTTCGCCACGCAGGCGACGCTCCTGGACTACCGGGAGCACCACTGCGGCCGACCCCGATGCGATCAGCACCGCGTATATCGCGGGGTGGCCGGTCGCTCCGATCATTGAGACCAGCACCCCGCCCCCGACGGCGAGCACCGCGACGGCAGCGGCGCCGAGAGCGCCACGGCCAAGCGACGTCCGCACTCGCTCGTCGTGCAGCGGGACGTGCATACCCGCGTTGAACATCAACATCGCGAAGCCGATGTCGGCAAGGAAGATCAGCGTGGCGTTGGAGGTGTCAACCGCGTTGAGCCCGGTGTGGCCGATGACCAACCCGGCGAGGATCTCGCCGACGACCGCGGGGATCGCGCCACGGGCGCCGGCCGACAGCAGCGGACCGCAGAGACCACAAATCCCGATCAGCGCCAGGGTGCCGAGGCTCATTCCCCGCGCCTACGTCGTCGGGTAAGGCTAAGGCCTAGCGGCCCGGGCACCGGCGGACAGCACGATCCGGCGGCCGGTAACGGTCCACGCGCGGATCCGCATCCAGTGCGCCTTGCGTCCGGGTGTCCATGTCTCGAGCCCCAGGCGGTCGAGGCGCCGGACCTCGCCCGGGCTCGTGACCTCCTCGGTCATGCCAACGATGATCACGCTCCAGCCCGTGCGTGCGCCGGGGTCGATCCCGTCGATCTCGAACGCCGCGTTGCCGTTGACCAGCATCGCGTGGAACTTCGATCCGTCGGCGGTTCGGAACGCTACCGACTGCGATCGTTCGTCGAACACGTAATTGACCGGACGGATGACCGGGGTGTCCATCGCGACCGCCAAACGTCCGAAGCCGTGGGACGCGAGCAGCCGCAGGCACTCCTCGCGCGGGAGGACGAGCACTTCGCTCGTCGACTCCTCGGGGAGCGGCGAGCCCACTTCGGCCGGTGGCTCGCGGTCAGACGATTCGTGGGAGGCGTGAGAAATCATGCCTCCAAGGTACGGCTGCCGGGTCGCCCCGGCAGCCGCATAAAGCCGCGGTCGGCTGCACAGAACTACTGACCCTCTCGCGTGCCCGCGACGCGCGCCCGCGAGTGACACCGTGTGACCGACCGTGTGACCGCGGGTGACACCGTGTGACCGCCCGACCTGCGGCGGATCCGGCAACGGGCTGCGGATTTTCCTCCGCAGGCCATCGGGCGAGGACGGATGGTGACGCGTTCCGGAAAACCGATCATGAGCGCAGCAAGCCCGAGTTATTGGGTCCAACCGTCAGAGGAGGAACACCATGTCACGCAAAGTATTCGACATTCTCGCGAGCAGCGCGGGCGTCGTCGTCGTCGTCGTTCTGGTGATCGCAGGTGGTCTGTTGACCTGGGGTCACAGCTTCGTCAACGACAACGTCCACAGCCAGCTGAATCAGCAGCAGATCTACTTCCCGCCCAAGGCGGCCTTCGATCATCCCAAGGCGGGTACCGAGATCACGCCGTCGATGATTCCGTCGGTCTCCCAGTACGCCGGACAGCAGCTGCTCACCGGTCCGCAGGCCAAGGTCTGGGCCAACGACTTCATCGCCGTCCACCTGTCCGAGATGCCCTACGGCGGCATCTACTCCAAGCTCAGCACCGCGGCGCGCGCCAACCCGACCAGCAAGACGCTGGCCGCGCTGGAGCAGACCTCGTTCCAGGGGACCACGCTGCGAGGACTGCTTCTAGAGGCATACGCGTTCTCGACGGTCGGCACGATCATGCTGTGGGGCGCGATCGCATCGTTCATCGGAGCGATCTGCATGTCGGTGCTCGTCGGTCTGGGCTTGTGGCACGCTCGCCGCGCCGAGGTCGATGAGCCGGTGCTCGCCCCGAAGGCGGTTCCTGTCTCCTCCTGACCTGACGGTCGGTCCTACAACACCGGGACCCAAGAGAACGACGCCCCCGCCGGTTCGCCCGGCGGGGGCGTCGCGCGTTGCGGTCTGATCTCACCAGCTGAGGCCGCCCACGCTGCTCCTCGGTTCGTGGCCGCTACTGGGCGTTAGGCGCGCGCGTCGGCGGGCAGGCTGACGAGCTGGGCGCTTTGTGCCCACAGGCTCCGTGCGAGGTTGTCGTCCTGGGCCTGGTCGCTGGGGGCGACCACCTGTTCGTCTTCGATGTACTTCCCGGTGAGGGCAGCGGCGTCGTCGGATAGGGCGAGCCACACCAGGGAGTGGGCGCCGCGCTCCGGGGAGCGGAGGAAGGGCGCGCCCAGCGTCGCGATGACTTTCCAGATTCCGTTTTCGTTCTTGGCGAAGCCGGTGCGCACGACGCCGGGGTGAAAGCAGTTGGCGTCAATTTCCGGCGCGCGCCTGGCCAGCTCGCGAGTGAACAGGATGTTGCACAGCTTCGAGGTGCCGTACACGCGGGGCGAATAGGACTTCTCCGATTGCAGGTCGTCGAGGTCCAGGCGCCCGGACCGGTGCGCGCCGGACGCGGTGGTCACAACGCGGCCGCCGGCAAGGCGGTCTCGCAGCAGGTTCGTGAGCAGGAACGGTGCGAGATGGTTCAGCGCGAACGTCTGCTCCAAGCCCTCAGAGGTCTCCTTGCGCGAGGCGAACAGTGCCCCCGCGTTGTTGGCAAGGACGTCGACGTGCTCGTGGTGGCCGCGGATCTCGTCGGCCAGCACCCGGACGTTCGACATCAGCGACAGGTCGCACACGTGCCCGTGGACCCGTCCACCGCCACCGGCTGTCGTGGCTTCTTCAGCGACCAACCGGACGCGCTCAGGATCGCGTCCCACGAGGACGACCTCGGCTCCTCGCCGAGCGAGCTCGATCGCAGCGGCTCGCCCGATGCCGCGAGTGGCTCCCGTGAGCACAACGACCGTCACACAACTGACCTTACCTTGCGCCCAGACAGAGGCATGCTCGGATTACGTTCCAGCGGAGCGAGGCGGCTCGGGCGCATCGTTACGATTGGCGGCGGTCGTGAGCCCAGCTTTTGAGGAGACCGAGGCTGTCCGCCGTGTCTATGAGCGGGAGGCGGCCAACTACGACCGGAACGTGAAGCTCCCGGAACGGCTGTTGTTCTCCGGTGGGCGCGAGTGGGTCTGCGCCCGGGCCGAGGGTGAGGTGCTGGAGATTGCCGTGGGGACGGGGCTCAACCTTCCTCACTACCCCAACGGCGTCCGACTTACGGGCATCGAATTCGTGCCCGCAATGCTGGACATTGCCCGCCGGCGCGCAGTCGAGCTGGGTCGGCCGGTCGAGTTGCGGCTGGGGGACGCGCAGGCGCTTGAGTTCGAGGACGCCACGTTTGACACGGTGGTGTGCACGCTGTCGTTGTGCACGATCCCGGATGACCGCGCTGCTGTGGCCGAGGTGAGACGGGTGCTCCGTCCGGGCGGGCGTTTCGTGCTGCTCGAGCACGTACGCAGTCCAGTCCGAGCGGTCCGGGGCGTCCAGCGGCTGCTCGCGCCGGCGTTCGTTCGGTTCGGGGCCGACCATGTGCTGCGCGAGCCGCTCGAGCAGGTGCAGGCCGAGGGCTTCTCGATCGAGTTGCTCGAACGCTCCAAGCTCGGGCTCGTCGAGCGGCTGGTAGCGCGCAAGCCCGACCCGAGCTGAGCCGGAAACAGCTCAGGCCGCCCGAGGTGGGCCGTCTTCCGTCCTCGGTCACCGATCTTGCTGAGGAGCGGTCACCAGCCCGGGCTCAGCGCGCGCGGTGAAGGTACGTGTCGAGCCGAGCGGCCCATTCGCGGGGCTTCGCACCGGCCGGTTCGCGAACCTCGATCGCCATCGGGGTGAGCCTGGCGATCCGGGTGCCGCCCGGCATCCGCAGAAATCCGCAGCGGCCGCACACATTTCCCGCGAGCCGAATCGGGGCGCGCCCCGTTGTCGCGCCGCTCCCGGTCGGCGAGGCTCCCTGGCCAAGACATGCGACAACTGGAGCTTGTTCAGATCGAGGCGATGGATCCCTGTCGCTTCGAGACGGTGATCTCTCCCGACGAGTATCGGAACCTGTGCGCGCTGATCGACCACGGCGCCGACGCGCTCTATGGGCGTGTGATCTGGAACGTCAATTCGACCGCCAACGGCGGGGGCGTGGCCGAGCTTCTCCGCAGCCTTCTCGGATACTCACGCGGCGGCGGCGTCGACGCCCGCTGGCTCGTCCTCTCGGGAGGACGCGCGTTCTTCGACGTCACCAAGCGCATCCACAATCATCTTCACGGCGTCGACGGTGACGGACGCGGCCTGAGCGAGGCGGACCGTGCGATCTACGAGGGAACGCTCGCCGAGAACAGCGCCGCGCTCGTGCCGCTCATCCATTCGGAGGACGTCGTGATCCTCCACGATCCGCAGACGGCGGGGCTCGTCGATGCGGTGCGGAGGACCGGAGCGGCCGTGATCTGGCGATGCCACGTGGGTATCGACCATCCGAACTCTCGCGCCTACGAGGCCTGGAGCTTCCTGCGGCGCTACCTGCGCAACGCCGACGCATACGTCTTCTCGCGGGCACAGTTCGCCTGGGACGGACTCGACCGGGCGAAGATCGCGGTCATCCATCCATCGATCGATCCGTTCTCGGCCAAGAACCAGGATCAGACGCCCGTGCAGACCCTGGCGATCCTGACGCGAGCCCGAATCCTGGCGGACGGAGGTCGCGAGCACGCGACGTTCGCCCACGGCGATGAGACACCCGGACGGATCGACCGGGTGGCCACGCTACTCGAGACGAAGCCGCTGACTCCAGGCGATCGGTTCATCGTCCAGGTGTCGCGCTGGGACCGGCTCAAGGACCCGCTCGGGGTGATGGCGGGATTCACCCGCCACATCGCCGATCGGACCGACGCACATCTGGTGCTCGCCGGGCCCGCGGCGGACTCGGTCGCCGACGACCCCGAGGGAGCCGCGGTGGTCGGCCTCGTCACGGACGCCTGGCATCAGCTCCCAGAGGCCATTCAGGCCCGTGTTCACGTGGCGGCGTTGCCGATGAGCGACATCGCGGAGAACGCCGCGATCGTCAACGCGCTGCAGCGCCGAGCCGCTGTCGTCATCCAGAAGAGCATCGCCGAGGGGTTCGGCCTCACCGTCGCCGAAGCGATGTGGAAGGAACGAGCGGTCGTCGCCAGCGCCGTCGGTGGGATCCAGGACCAGATCGTCAACGGGGAATCGGGGGTTCTGCTGTCAGACCCGCGCGATCTCGCAGCATTCGGAAGCGCGGTCGTGGACCTGCTGGGCGATCGCGAACGAGCACGCCGCATGGGCGTCGCGGCACACGCGCGCATCCAGGATGAGTTCCTGGGCCCGCGCCACCTCCGTCGGCACTTCGAGTTGATCGAGCGGGTGATGTCGGCACCCGACCTGGAGCGTGGCATGACAGCGAGGGCGCCGAGCAGCGCGGGTGTCCTATGAACGCCGGCCATCCGTCAAGTTCTCGGTCGACTACCCCGATTGTGAACTCAACCGCCACGTCAGCGTTGAGGGTCTTCACGGTGATTCCGATCGCGCTCGACCGCGGAGCAACCAACAGCCACACGGCGCGGTACGGCGGCAAGGGGACAGCCCGCGGGTTCATCCTCGTGACCGACGTGTACCCGCCTGTCCGGATGGGGCCATGACAGCGGACGCCACCATGGCGCCACCCCGCCCGCTGACCCAGACGCTCGGCGAGATGATCCTCGACGCGGCCGCGCGGTACGAGGGCGTCGCCCTCCAGTATCGGCGTGACGCTCAGACGGTGAGGATCTCCTACCCGGCGCTCGGCGCGATCAGCACCGAGATCGCGCAGGGCTTGATCAGCCTGGGCATCGAGGCCGGAGACCGCGTCGCGATCCTCGGGCTCACGTCCGCCGACTGGACCCTGGCCGACTGCGGATCGCTTTGCGCCGGCGCGGTGGTGACGCCGATCTATCACACGAACTCTGCGGAGGAGTGCGCGTACGTGCTCGATCACTCCCAAGCACGACTCGTGTTCTGCGACGACGCCGCGCAGCTGGCGAAGATCGAGCTCATCCGCGATCGCTGCCCGATGCTCGAACACGTAGTGACCTTTAAGCCGGCCGGCGACGCGATCACCCTCGACGAGCTCCGTCATCGCGGCGGCGATGTGTCACCGGAGCGGGTGTACGAGCGGGTCGCCTCAGCCCGGCCCGGCGCTGTGGCAACGCTCGTCTACACCTCCGGGACGACCGGGCCGCCCAAGGGCTGCATGCTCACCCACGAGAACCTCATCGCCACCGTGCGCATGTACGAGCAGCGGCTCGGCCTCGACCGGACGCACTCGATGTATCAGTTCCTCCCACTCGCGCATGTGCTCGCACGCGTCGCCCAGACCGTGGTGTTGAGCGTGGGCGCGCGCCTCATCTACTGGGGCGGCGACAGCAGCAAGATCGTCGATGAGCTGCTCGACGCAGGTCCGACCCACGTGCCGGCTGTGCCGCGGATCTACGAGAAGATGCAAGGCGCCGTCACCGGCGAGATCTCACGCAAGCCAGCGGTGCAGCGCGGGCTGTTCGAATGGGCGGTGCGGTGCGGTGCCCGGGCCCGGAGAGCCCTGCGCGAGCGCCGGCAGCCAGACCTGCTCACCGATGTCCAGTACCGGGTCGCCGACCGGCTGGTGCTCTCGAAGGTCCGGCGGTTGTTCGGTCCCGAGCTTCAGGTCGCGCTCGTCGGGGCGGCGCCGATCGCGCGCGACCTGCTCGAGTTCTTCGACGCGTGCGGGGTGCTCGTGCTCGAGGGCTACGGGCTGACCGAGACGTGTGCCGCATCGACGCTGAACACCGTCGACGCGTTGCGCTTCGGCACGGTGGGGAAACCCCTTCCGGGCGTGCAGGTCGCGATCGCCGAGGACGGGGAGATCCTGATCGGCGGCCCTCACGTGTTCAAGGGCTACTACCGCGATCCGGCTGCCACCGAGGAGGTGCTGACCGCCGACGGATGGCTTCGGACGGGCGATCTCGGCGCACTGAGCCCGGAGGGCTTCCTCTCGATCACCGGCCGCAAGAAGGATCTGATCATCACCTCGAGCGGCAAGAACATCGCCCCGGTCAACATCGAGAGTGAGCTCCGCGAGAGTCGCTACGTCACCGAGGCGGTCGTCTACGGGGACAATCGCCCGTACCTCGTAGCGATGGTCACCCTCGACCGTGACGAGTCGGTGAAACTGGCGGAGCGGTTGGGGATCGCTACCGACCCGGTCACGATCGCCGCTGATCCACGGGTCCACGCGGAGGTCCAGAAGGACGTCGACCGGGTCAATCGGAAGTTCGCGCGGATCGAGCAAGTCAAGCGGTTCGCGATCCTTGGCCACGATCTCACCCAGACCGACGGCGAGCTCACGCCGACCATGAAGGTTAAGCGCGCGATCGTCCACGACAAGTACTGCGACGTATTCACGGAGCTCTACGACCTCGGGCGCGCGCCGGGCAATGAACACTCCGGTGGGTCGTAAGCGGGCTCCGTGCTTTCCCGTACCCGATCAGCAGGTTTCTCACGACGCCGCGGGTGGGGTGCGGCGATAGCTTCGCGTTCATGACGTCGCACCTGCATCTTGCCGCGTCAGACGGCGCATCGGACGGAGCGGGACTTCCGATCACGGTCGTGCTGGCGGACGACCACGCGATGTTCAGGAGGACGCTGCGCCGCATGCTCGACGTCGAGGAGAGCGTGAGCGTGGTGGAAGAAGCATCGGATCTGCCCTCGGCGATCGCGTACGTCCAGCGCTATCGGCCGCGCGTGCTGGTGCTCGACCTGGACATGCCGAACGGATCGACGATCGAGGCTATCCGGCAGCTCCGGGCGGAGCTTCCTTGGACCGAGATCGTCGTGTTGACGACCGAGGAGAGCGCCCTGACTGCACAGCAACTGCTCGCCGCCGGCGCGGTCGCGTTCGTGTTCAAGGACCGGGCGGAGACCGAGCTGCTCCCAGCCGTCAGTCGGGCGGCTCACGGCGAGGAGTTCGTGAGTCCACGCGTCGCTGCTGGATTGGAGGTGCTGCGACGGGCCGCCGACAGTGGGTTGCTCAGCCCGCGCGAGGTCGAGATCGTGCGTCTGATCGCGCTCGGATACACGAGCGCGGAAATCGCCGCCAAGCTCCATCTCTCCCGCCGGACGGTTGAGACGCACCGCGCCCGAATCTTCCAGAAGCTCGAGTTGAGGACCCGGGCCGAGCTCGTGCGCTTCGCGCTCGATCGCCACATGATCGGTGCATGACCACGCACGGCACTACTGCTGGACGGACTGAAGGTCCGTCCAAGGCGGCGCCGCTCCGGAGCCGGCCGCTGTCTGCGAAGGCTCGTGTTCAGGCCGCGACGCCGACCGTGCGGCCGCGCCAGTCGATCGGTCGCTACAGCCGGTGTGCCGCGCGCTCGGAGGCGACCGCCGGCGAAGGCACCACGAGCACCGGTCGGTCCGCGTGCTGGAGCATGTCGTGGGAGACGCTTCCCAGCAGGAGGGACTTGAGGCCGGTCAGGCCTCGACTGCCCATCACGATCGCGCTTGCCCCAACTTCGTCGGCTTGGGCGAGGATCGTGGCCGCGATCGAGTTCTCACGGACACTGGTGCGCGCTCGTGGCTTCAGGCCAGCGCGCTGCGCCCGTTCGGCGCCTTCCTCGGCCCGCTGCCGGGCTTGATCCTCAGAGGAACGATCCTGTGTGTCGAAGTCGACGTCGCTCATCCCGATGACGGAGCCGGTCCGGGTGACGACATCGACGAGCCGCTCCCACACGGTGAGAACCGTGGCGGGCTCGCCTTTCATAAGCTCCCCGGCACGATCGATCGCCGCCTGGGCGTCGGCCGAGCCGTCGTATGCGATCAAGAGCACGGTGATTTCCCCTTTCTCTATGGCACTCGGGCAGGAACGAAGGCATCGCCTCGTGAGTGTCACAGACCCTCGTGGGCTAGCGCATCCGCACCCGTGCGGGCCTGAGATCGCGCAAACCAACGTAACAGGCGCTGGCTCTCTGCGAGTGCTGGTTCGGGATGCGTCGGCGCGGGGTCTGAGTTACGCATGGGCGTAGCGTGCAGACGCGAGTCGATGTATAGGCGGGTTTCTACGGACGAGCACGACCAGCTATTCCGGATGCCGTCACGCGCGCTTCTGCCTACGCTCGCCGTATGACAGTTACGATGAGCTCTGAGGTCCGCCGCCGGCCCGCATCGCCAGCGGTTGAGCGTTCGCCGAGATCGAAACGCGGTTCTCTCCCACGGTTGCGAACGACGAATAGCTCGGGCCATCGAGGAGGGGTCGCCGGCCCGTCACGTCCCACCGTCGATGCCGCGCCTTACCGCGGTAAGGAGCCGCGGTACATGTGGCAGGCGATCGGGGCGACGTACGATTGCCTGCGCTGCGCGTCTGAGTGACTGCGCCAACCCGAACTGAGCGCTAGGAGGCGCGATCGCTCGCTGGTCATGGCGATCTCGTCATAGGGAAGCTGCCTAGCGCGCCGGCGAGGATCAACGACAAGCCGCAACGCTCCGCAGCCGCGCACACCATCAACCACGCAGCCACCCAGACGATGGCCAGCCCGACGCGGACTTTCCTTGAGGTCGAGGAGTTCATCGCGCCGGCCGACGCCACGACCGGGGCGGGCGTGCGAGAGGTCGAGATCACCCCCTACCTGCGCGATGAGTTGCTCACCCCGGCCACAGCCCGTGGTTAGGTCTGCAGGCTGAATGGCGGGTAGCGGTCGGTGATCAGTAGGAAGGCGTACGCAGCGACGCGGTTGTGCCAGCGGATCACGCCCTCGATGAAGTCGAACAGCGACCGCGGGTAGCGACCCGTGAACACGATCGCGAACCAGGCGAGGATGGCGGCGAGCAGCGCCCCGATCGTGAGGAAGAACAGCACGATGTAGTGGGGGATCGCGAGCAGCCACTTGACGAGCGGCAGGCCCTGGCTGAGGTCGCGTTGGGCGTCGGGATAGGGGAAGTTCAGGTGGACGGCCTGTTCCTCGTCGGTGGAGGGGTAGCGGTCGTCCATCAGCGCGAAGTAAACGGCGATCCGGTTGGTGAAGCGGCTCAGCTGCAGGTTCCAGTCGTACCACCAGCGCGGGTACTTCTTGCGGAACAGCAGCATCAGCAGCACGGGGATGACGAGGATCCCGATGCCGCCCCCGGCGTATCGGGCGCCGGTGCCTCCGGCATTGGCCCCGAAGCTGCCGCCCTCGAGGGTCGCGGCGAGGATCGCGATCGGGATGATCGTGAAGATGCGCAAAGCCGTGGTGAGGCGGTTGAGGCTCCGGTCGGGATAGTCGACCGAGAACGTCAGCGGGTAGTCGTGGCCACCGCCCGGCGGCACTCCCCCGCCCGGCGAAGATGCGGGCACCTGTCCTGAACTTTCCATGATCGTCCACTCTCTGTCAGGTGTACGGCGTACACTCTGCTGCAGACTATAAGTGTACGGCGTACACTTGTCAAGAGAATGACCCGAGACACGAACACCGGCCGGACGCGCCTGAGTAGACCGCTCGTGCTCCAGGCTGCCGTCGCGTTCGCAGACCAGGCTGGACTTGAAGAGTTCAGCATGCGGCGGCTCGCGCAAGAGCTCGGCGTGGTGCCGATGGCCCTCTATAAGCACCTTGCGAATAAGGATGAGCTCCTCGATGGCATGGTCGACATCGTGTTCGGCGAGATCGAGTCTCCCTCGATCGGCGGCGACTGGAGGTCAGCCATGCGACGCCGCGCGATCTCCGCGCGCGACGCGCTCAAGCGCCATAGCTGGGCGATTGGGCTGATGGAGACGCGGAACCCCGGTCCGGCGAACCTGCGAAACCACAACGCGGTAATGGGCTGCCTACGCGAGGCAGGATTCTCGTTCGAGACGGCGATCCACGCCTACTCGGTCCAAGACGCCTACATATACGGCTTCGCGCTGCAGGAGAAGACCCTGGGGTTCCAAACACCCGGCGACGCCGGAGTAGCCGCGCAGAGAAGAGCGCAGGCTATCGGCGCGCTCAACGAATACCCCTATCTCGCCGAGATCGCAACGAAGCTCCCGGAGTCCGGATACGACAACGCCGTTGAGTTCGCTTGGGGGCTCGACCTCATCCTCGACGGCCTCGCCCGCCGCCGGCGCACGCCCCGACCCTAACCCCACGCACCACGGCGAGGAGAGGCCGCCTGCCCGGTGAACGAACGGCCACGCCTGCTCAGGCGCAGCCGCTCGTGGCTTCTTTACCAACGGTGAGCATGTGAATTGCCCACCCTTCGTCGCCAGCTCAATCAACACGCCGTCAGGCTCCGAAACCGAGGGCACTTCGCCTTGATTGTCTGGTCGGGTGACGCACGCAAGCGCCGAGCACGGCCCGCCAGACCCTTAAGGCTCCCCCGCCGCCCGTAACAGCCGGGCCTTCTGTGCCTGGAACTCCTCCTCGGTGAGCACACCTGAGCTGCGGAGCTTGCCGAGGCGTTCAAGGTAGTCGAGTAACTCTGCCGTTCGCGGCGGGCCTGTCGGCGATGGGTCGGTCTGAGCCTGATTGGGATTGCCGACCGGAGCGGGTTCCGCATGCGGAGTGAGTCCGGCAAGCCGCATCGCCATTTCATTGACCGTTGCCGCAAATTTCCGCGCATCCCTGTGCACGCGCAGTGCGGCGGCCGGCAACTCCGCTGCGATGGCGACCCGAGGCCCCTCGATCGTCAAGACGACCCGGCGCGTGTCGCGGAGTCCGCGCTGGGTCCCGGACGAGTCGACACGGGCGGTTGCGCCGATGATCGAGCCGGACTTCTTTTGATACTCGATGCGTCCGCTTTCATACACCTTGATCGATCGGATCGATGGGGCAAAGACGGCAGCGGGTCTCTCCTTATCGGCCATCGATCAATCGAATCCTCAGTCCTGGCTCAGCATGTCCTGCCGCATAGCCTCGTCCTCCAGGACGGAGTCCGCATGCGCGCCGGCGCGACGATACGTGCGGCGGGCGCCGAACACAAGGTCCACGTTCAGTCGTTCGAACATGGTCGCGCTACCGCAGCGACCGGAACGCCGCGCGAACCTCTTCTGAGAACAGTTGCGGCTCCTGCCAGGCCGCGAAGTGCCCGCCTCGATCGACCTCGTTGAAGTAGATCAGGTTGGGGTACGCGCGCTCGGCCCAACTGCGCGGTGCTCGATAGCTCTCGCCGGGGAACACGGTGATCGCCACCGGCACCGAGATCTCGGTGGTCCGCTGGGCTGCCGCACTGTTCGGGTTCCCTCCGCCGTTCTCCCAGTAGATGCGTCCTGCGGAGGTCCCAGAGTTGGTGAGCCAGTAGAGCGTGATGTCGTCAAGTACCTCGTCTTTCGTCGGGGTCCTTTCGGCGTCGTCCTGGTACGTCCATTGGGTGAAGCCCCCGTGTACGAGCATCCAGGCCGCGAGGCCGGCGGGGGAGTCCGCCATGCCGTAGCCCATGTTCTGCGGTCGCGCGGTCAGCATCGCGAAGTAGGCCCTGCCGCCTGCTCTGATGCCTGTCGCGAGCTTGTCGAAAGTCGCGCGTTCGTCCTCGGACAGTCCGTCCGGCGCGGGCCCGCCGGCGGCGAGCGCCGCGGCCACGTCGGCCGGGACCGTCGCCGGCAGGTTGACGTGGATGCCTAGCAGTCCCGCTGGGGCCTGTCGCCCCATCGCCTCGGCAACGACCGACCCCCAGTCACCGCCTTGGGAGACGTAGCGCGTGTATCCCAAGCGAGTGACCAGCTCCGCCCAGGCTCGAGCGATGTGATCGGGGTTCCAACCAACCGATGTCGGCTTCTCCGAGAAACCGAAGCCGGGCATCGACGGCAACACGAGATCGAACGCGTCTTCGGCGTGCCCGCCATGCGTGGTCGGGTCGGTAAGCGGGCCGATGGTGTTCAAGAGCTCGACAATCGAGCCGGGCCAGCCGTGCGTCATGATCAACGGCACCGCGTCGGGGTGGGGCGAGCGAACGTGAATGAAGTGGATGTCGAGCCCGTCGAGGCTCGTTAGGAACTGCGGCAAAGCATTCAGCTTCGCCTCGACCCTTCGGCAGTCATACTCGGTGCCCCAGTAGCGAACGAGTTCCCGGAGCTTCGCGAGCGGCGTTCCCTGGGAGCCGTCATCGACCGTCTCCTTCTCCGGCCAGCGCGTCGCGGCGATTCGCCGTCGCAACTCGTCGATCTCCGCCTGAGGGATCTCGACGCGAAACGGCCGGACCCCTGTGGCATCCGCTGGCTTCTCGCTTGTGGCAGACATGCAGGTCTCCTCGCTTGACGACGGCGCCAAGCGTGATCGCCTCGCATCGACGCCGCGCCCGTGCTCCCCAGTCTGCTCCCTGATGTCGCGGAATGCCAGGGGGTCACGGAGAGCAAGTCGGATATGAGTCGATTAGGTCGCGCTGCGGGTTATCACCTTGCGCATCGCGATGAGTTGACGCTTGAGAGAAAAGTCGCTCGAGCTGACCTTGGGTGTGATTGGCGAGGACCGGGGCTTCGAGGTCGTCGATCTCCTCATGCAATCTCGCCGAGTATCGGAAAAAGCTGTCGACAAGAGCATCCGACACGCGATAGAGCAGGAACTGCTCGGCGGCAGTTGGTCACGTCGGACGGTCGCTGGACGGGTCGATGAGGTACTTCGTCCCAGTGCTGCGGCGTGCGACGACGGCGAGGACTTCAGGCTCAAGGACATCGCGTAGTCCAATGGTCTGTGCGTAGCCCGAGGCGAACGTCGTCTTGGCCTCGGCCAGGACGCGGGCGCGCATCCGGCCGATCGCCTCTCCGCCCAGGCGCGCGAGCGCGTTCGTCAGGAGGTATCCGCCGACGCTCCAGGCCACGCCAAACTTGCGATCGATGACGGTGGGGGAGAAATCGAGCGAGCCATAGATGTAGACCTGCTTGTGCATCGTGGTCCCGTAGGGCGTGTACGACGTGAGCGGCGGCTGCGCGCGTTCCATCGCGGTGAGGATGTCGCCCGCCAGTGATCCGCCGCCGATAGCGTCGAAGGCCAGGGTGGCACCGGTCTCGCGGATCGCGTCGGTGAGCCGGTTGGCGAAGTCCGGCCCTGAGGAGTCCACGACATGAACCGCGCCGAGGTCGCGCAGCACCTGGACCTGCTCGGCGCGGCGCACGACGTTCACCAGGCCGATGCCGTCGGCGGCGGAGATCCGCACGAGCATCTGCCCGAGGTTGGAGGCGGCGGCGGTGTGGACGAGCGCGCTATGGCCTTCGGCGCGCATTGTCTCGACCATTGATAGCGCGGTGAGTGGGTTGATGAACAGCGCTGCGCCCTCGGCGGTGCTCACGTCGTCGGGTAGCTCCACGACGGCGGCTGCGTCCGCTACCCGGTAGTCAGCCCACATTGACCCGCCGAACAGCGCGACGCGACGGCCGATCAGCGTGGCCGCTTCCGGCCCGGCCGCGATAACGGTGCCCGCGCCCTCGTTGCCGACAGGCAGCGGCTTGTCCAGGCGGTCGCGATACAGCGCTAACGCCGCCTGTGGAACTTCACCCACGAGATCCGCCCCGTCGATCCGCAGCGCGCCGGGCGCGACCGCACCCAGCAGCATGCCGAGATCCGAGGGGTTGATCGGCGACGCTTCGATGGCCACGACCACCTCACTGCCGCCAGGCTCGGGAACATCACGCTCGGCCAACTCCAGCCGCAACTCGCCATCGGAGGAGATGGTCGACCGCAGACTGCGGCCGCGAGTAGGAGTGGCATCGGGAGACATCATGAGAAGTCTTTCGAGTCGGAGATCGCAGCCTACCGGGCAACGGGACACATCTTCGATGCTCAGACCCAACCCCGGCTTGGCCACCCGCGGCCCAAACCGTTCCTGCCAGAGTCGGCCTCTTGGCATCGGTAGGCTTCCGTCAATGTCACCACCGCGGCTCTACTACATGCCGCGGACTCGGTCGAGCCGCGTCCTGTGGCTGCTCGAGGAGATCGGCGCGCCGTACGAGTTGACCGAGATCAGAGGGGCGGAGCGCCGGTCCGACGAGCACCTTCGTCGGCATCCGCTCGGACGGGTGCCCGCGCTCGAGCTCGGGGATGGCACGACGATGTTCGAGTCCGCGGCGATCTGCCTGCAGCTGGCCGATCTGAATCCAGACGCTGGATTGATCGGTCCGGTCGGCTCACCCGAGCGAGGACTCGTCTACCAATGGGTTTTGTTCGCGGTCTCCGAACTCGAGGGGCCGCTGTTTCGCTGGATTCGCGACCTCGGCGAAGGAGTCGTCGACTCACCGGCGCACGATCGTTTCACCGATGCGGCCGGCACCATGCAGGCCGCGCTCGTCGCGCGTGACTGGCTGGTCGATGATCGTTTCAGCGTCGCCGATGTCATGTGCGCGAGCGTCCTTCAAGGAGCCAACGCCCGAGAGCTGTTGCAACCGTGGCCGGGACTCGAGGCCTACCTCCAGCGCGCAGAAGCACGCCCGGCATACGCGCGGGCCGCTGCGATCTCGGATCGCCCCCGCTCCTGACAGCAGCTCGGTCACCAGCGTCTAGCCGCCACGGACGAGGGCGTGACACGGTCCGCCATGGAGAGCGGTCTCCCGGTCGAGTACGGTGGAACGATCGATGATTAACGACGCAAAGCCGCGGCGGACTGCCCGAGACCTCGCCAGGGCGGTCGAGGACGGCCGAGACGTCGGTGCCGCGCTGCGGCACCTGGATGGTCACGGGTCCGAACCCGGAGCTGTGGGGGTAGCCGAGGCGCTGGCCCGGTTCCTCGTTGCGCGCTGCGATTCGCACCATCGTGGTTGGCGAGTCGTGCGTCAGGTTGTCGTCGATTCGGCGGCTGACGCGCCGTGGGAGAAGTGCGCGCGGCGCGCCGTACCGCTGGTATCAGCAGATCTCCTCAGGCTTGCCGGCGACCGCGGCAGGACGCCGCTGGCACGCGCCCAACATATCGCCGCCCAGCGCCGCGCCGAGCAGATCGCGGTTCACGTGGATCAGGCCGTGGTACTCGCGGACCTGGGGCTGGAGTGCTCTGCCGGGAGTCCCGAACGCTGGCGCGTTGCTCTAGGGTGCGCGGTCCGAGCCCGCTCTCGCGAGCAGGTCGCCCGAGCGGTCGATCGCTCGCTTCGCGCGTAACCGAGCACGAAGGTGCAGGGCAGGCGCGCGGGGCGCCGGCATGGTTCCTTCGGCGGGTCGGCGGGTCGCTCGTTGCGTGAGCGCGCTGTTGTATTCGCGTCCGGGGGTAGACTGGACGAACAAGGTCACTCGCCGCTTCTGCGGATCCGTTTTGCGCAGGGCCACTGCACGCCCTGGAGCCCAGCGGACAGCATCGTTTCCCAGCCTCAGAGAGCCGTGTCTCGACAACAGTCGTCGGAGCGCCCTGCGCGGGCGGTCCGGGGACGCTGAAGGAGGGTCCCCATGGTTCTCAAGTCGTCCGTCGAGCCGCTCGGCTCGCTCAGTTGGAGCGGCCCACCCCCGGAGCGCCGGTCTGTCTGCTTACCGGTCTGAATTGATGCCTCGCTCGAACGCGGCTAACGAGGATGTGGTCGCGGAGCACTCGTCGTGCGCATCGAAACACGTCGTGGTCAGGGCAGGCAGGCGTCTGGGGGCGCTCGCCGCTCGCCGGCGCACTCCGCTGACCGTGGTCGGAACCCTGCTGGCGGTGGGCGTGCTCGTTTGCGTTTTGGCCGGCCGATGGGGCCAGTTCGCGCGCGCGGCTACCGGCGCGCCGTGGTGGGCGCTGACAGCCGCGGCGGCGCTACAAACGGCTTCGCTGCTGGCGCGCACCGAGGCATGGAACGTGACCGTCCACGCCGCCGGTGGCACGGTCGGCCGCCGGCGCCTGTACCGCGCGGCTGGCGTTGGCTACCTCGGCAACATCGTCAACGGCGAAATCGGGTTTGCCGCACGGATTGCCTCGCTTCGGCGTGCCGCGCCGCGGGAGACCCCAAAGGCGATCGTCGTCGCGGCTACGGAGATACCAATCGTGCTGATGGAAGTCGCGCTGGCGACGGTGTTCTCGTTCACGCTGGTCGCTCCCCTGGGTTTGCCTTGGTGGACGCCGCTGCTCAGCTTCTGCGCGGTGCTCGCCGTCGTTGCAGGGCTCGCGCGGCTGGCCCGACGCCACCCGAGTGGATGGTGGAAGGGTCTCGCGGCGCTCAGCGAACCGCGTGCCCGCACCCGCGTCGCGATCTTCGTGGCGCTCGCCGTGTGCGGGCAGATCGCGCGGAACTCGCTGATGCTTTACGCCAGCGGCGTCCATGCCTCCGTATTCGATGCGACCGCGGTGCTGATCGCCGTCGCGGCCCTTGGTGTGCTGCCGATCGGCCCAGGCACCGGCACTGCAGCGATGGTCCTGATTCTCGGGTCCACCGGCGTAGCCGGCGTCAGCGCCGCCGGAGTGCTCCTGACCGCAACCGGCACCGCCGGCGCGCTTGCCTACGGCGGCTGGGCGGTCGCCGACCGGCTCTGGACGAACCGAACAGACGAGCTGCGACTTCGCGCCTCGCGCCTCGCGCCGAATCCTCAGCGTTCAGTAACAAGTCGCGCGAAGTATGCGCCGCCGTTACCCGCTCCGGTCGAAAATCAGGTCACTTGAGGGTTTATGGGGAGGCCCACCCGCGCGGGTCAGCGACGCCACATTCGCTGCTCCGGAACGGACCGGAGTACCTCGGTCACGGCTGAAGCTCGGTCCGGTGGACCGAAGCACTGGCTCGGCTGCGCTGGGGTCGTGTGCCGATAGTCGCACGCCTGAGCCCTCACGGCGAGCAACCACCGAAAACGCGAGTGCGGAGGTCGTCGCGCAGTCGCTAGGTCTGGTGGAGTGATTGGAGCTTCGTGAGCGCGTGGTGTTCGATCTGGCGGATTCGCTCGCGGGTAACGTTGAACCGGCGCGCGATGTCGACGAGCGTGCGCGGGTGCTGGTCGCCGAGCCCGTAGCGCAGCTCGAGCACGCGCCGCTCGCGGTAGGAGAGGTTCTCGAGCGTGTCGCGCAGGGCTTCGTTGGTGAGGATTTCCACGACGCGCTCGTAGGGTGACTCGGCTCGCTCGTCGGCAATCAACTGCCCGAACTCAGACTGCGTCTCGTCGCCGACGGGTTTCTCGAGCGAGATTGGCGTCTGCGCGGAGCGCCGGATCGAGTCGACGTCCTCGGGCTTGATTCCGGTGACCTCGGCGATCTCGTCGGCGGTGGGCTCGCGGCCGAGCCCGGTCAGGAGCTTGCGCTCCGCTCGGCCGATCTTGTTGAGCTTCTCGACGATGTGGACTGGGATCCGGATCGTCCGCGCTTTGTCCGCGAGCGAGCGGGCGATCGCCTGGCGGATCCACCAGGTGGCGTAGGTCGAGAACTTGAAGCCTCTGCGGTAGTCGAACTTCTCGGCGGCGCGGACGAGACCGATCGTGCCCTCCTGGATCAGGTCGAGAAACGGCAGCCCCTGGTTGCGGTAGCGCTTGGCGATCGAGACCACCAGCCGCAGGTTCGACTCGACCATCTTCTGCTTGGCGTCGAGGTCGCCGCGCTCGATCCGCTTGGCGAGATCAACCTCCTCGTGAGCCCTCAGCAGCCGCACCTTGCCGATGCCCTTCAGAAACAGCTGTAGACCGTCCGTCGTCCCGTCCGGCTCCAGATCCAGCTGAGGCTTGTCCCGGCTCCGCTTCTCGGGCGCCCGCTCGATGCTCGAGCCTGCTTCGGTAGCAGGATCGAGTTCCTCGATCAGCTCGATCTCGCAGCGCTCGAGGACATCGTGCAGCTCCTCGACGTCGGTGTCCTCGAGGTCGAGCTCGGCGGTGGCAGTCGCGATTTCGGCGTACGTAAGCACGCCGATCCGCAAACCGCGCGCGATCAAGCGCTTGACCTCTTCAAGCTCCTTGAGATCGGCCCCTGGCATCTGTGGCGTTCCGCGTTCAGTCTGCTGGCTCAAATCGGCCTTCATGAGGTCGGCGCCGCTCTCCGAGGTGTCATCGTCCTCGTGACTCGGTGTGGATTCCGTTTCATCGCGCGCCAGCCGAACCAAGGTCGCTGCTAGTCGTGGACGCACACGTCAAGTACGCGATCGCCGAGCAAACCTGCCGCGACCGATGATCACGAGCCGACTCGCCGCGCCGACGCGCTGACCATTCGTGTTCCGTCCGCGCCATGCCTTCCCAACCCTCTGTTGGGGCCATCCCGCTAGGAGCGGGACAAAACCCCCGCGTGTCTGGCCAGATTGGGACGAGGCCACCGGGCCGGTGGGGTAACGCCGGTAGAGCAAGCCACCAGCCCTGCAGTCAAAACCAGTAGTCCACGCCTCCCGCCTCGTGACGCAGAACGCGCCGTCGGTGGCATTCGGGCTTGGGGTGAGAATCCCGGCCGCAGGGCCAGCTCACTTACGACTGTACTCCCATTAGCGTCCTCGAACAGCCGAACCTCAAAAAGTCTGCCCGGACCCTGCCCCGCGGCCATCGGCGGACTCGAGTCGTCGCGCAGTTTCCTCACATGCATGCAAGACGGCCTGTGTCAGCTGTTGCACGGCCTCCCGCGGATGCAGGCGTCGACAAGCTGTCAAGAAGGACGGGATCTCCACCGATGCCGCGTTGCGCTCGAGCATCCCGTCTGTGAGCAAAATGACAGCCCCTACGTGGGTTGAATCAAATTACCATAATTCCGACTATTTTGGTCGGCTTATGCTACAGTCGTTGTTGCGCTCAGTGAGCCTCGCGCTCTTCTCGCTTTCGGAGCGACGTTTGGTCAGAAGAGCAGAGAGGCGGTTGGCGATGGCCACCGCAACAAAGAAGGCTCGCGCGGATACTCAAGTGGCTCGCCTTGCAGATGTGGCATCCACGTCGACGTCGATGGAGTTCCTCATCGTCGAGGACAACGCCGGCAGGTACGACTGGAGAATCGTTGCCGGCGAGGGCGGAATCCTTGCGCAGTCGGAGAGCTTCGCCTCCTACGAGGACGCGGAACAAGCCGCACACCACGTCCGCGACGGCGCCGGCTCAGCGAGCTTCAAGACCCGCACCGGTTAGAGCGAGCCGGTTGGGATCTCGTCGCGCGTCGCGCCGCGGGGCGCCACAGCGGTAGCTCCGACACCGGTGATGAAGCGCGTCTGCGGTGTGGCCGTATCACGGCCTGCCGGGCAAACGCACATGATGCAAACCACTGAGCGCATGTAACCACCGAGAAAGCCCGGGTCAGTCGACCGAGGTCACGGTGGCGGTTCGAATCGAAACGTGCCCGCCCGGGATCCGGTTCGGGGCCCCAAACGCGTCCCGCCCCCGCTCGTTTACCGAGCGCGGATGGCGCGTCCAAAGCGCTCGCCCGGGCGCATCACTCCGGCGTGGGAGTGCCGGAACGTGCGGCGGGTAGTTGTACCGTCGCACGGAGCCCCCCAGCAGCACGGGGGGTGAGGGTGAGGGTCCCATCGTGTGCTTCGGTGATGCTCTTGACGATTGCCAGGCCGAGGCCGACACCTGCGTGGTCGGTGCGTATGCGTTTGGTGGCGCGAAGAAACGGCTCGGCAAGCGTGGAGACTAACTGTGGGGTGAGCTTCTCGCCGGTGTTCTCGACAGTGAGCACGACACTCTTGGGCTGAGCGCTGGTCGTGACCCACACGGTGCCCTGTTCGGGCAGGTTGTGGACGACTGCGTTGTGCACGAGGTTTGCACTCAACTGGAGCAGGAGCGCGTGTGAGCCGATGGTGGGGGTCATGTCGCCGGAAGTGTCGATGGTCACGCCATGCTTTTCGGCTAGGGGGAGAAGCGTTTCGGTGGCTTCCTCGGCTATCAGGGATAGGTCGACGTGTTCTCGGCTAAAGGACCGTTGGTCGGCGCGGCTGAGCAGGAGCAATGCCTCGGTGAGATCAATCGCTCGGGTGTTGACGGCGTGGAGGCGGTCGACGAGTTCGCCGTTGGCGTGGCTCGGATCGTTGCGAGCGACGTCGAGCAGTGTCTGCGTGATCGCCAGCGGAGTGCGCAGCTCGTGGGAGGCATTAGCGGCGAATCGTTGCTGTTCGGCGTCGTGCGCTTCGAGCCGTGCGAGCATGGCGTCGAAGCCGTCGGCGAGTTCGCGGAACTCATCGTTGCGGCCCGGTAGCCGGATTCGGTGGGCGAGCGATCCGGTCGCGGCGATGCGGGTGGCGTCGGTGATGCGAGCCAGTGGAGCGAGCATCCGGCCGGCGAGAATCCACCCTCCAACCAGACCGAAAAAGAGTAGGAAGGCCAGCACCGCGGCTGCCCTGGGAGCGAAAACGTGCAGGAGGCTGGCCCGAACGGGAAAAACGCGAAGAGGGGTGCTTCCGGTGCTTCCGGGGACGATAAGCGCTTGGTCGGGGACGTAACGCAGGAGGAACACCCACACGGCCGCGAGCAGCAAGGCGCCGGCGACCATAATGCAGGCGGCGTAACTGAGCGTGAGCTTGAGGCGAACGCTCAATCCACGGGCTCTATCCAAGGTCTCCTCCCTCAACGCTCGGTGTCTGGTTGCGTGTCGATGCGGTACCCGGCGCCGGCTACGGTGGCGATGATCGAGGGTGCGCCGAGGCGTTTGCGCAGTGCCGAGACCGTGATGCGCACGGCGTTGGTGAACGGGTCGGCGTTCTCATCCCACGCTCGTTGCAGTAGCTCTTCGGCGCTGACGACACCGCCTTCGGCAGCGACGAGAACCTCAAGCACCGCGAACTGCTTGCGGGTGAGCGCGACGTAGCGGCCGTCGCGGTACACCTCGCGGCGGAACGGATCCAGACGCAGATCTGCGATCTCTCGGACGGGTGGCCTGTTGTGGGCGCGCCTGCGGTCGAGCGCTCTGAGACGGAGCACGAGTTCTCGGAGTTCGAACGGCTTGGTGAGGTAGTCGTCGGCGCCGAGTCCGAACCCGGATGCCTTGTCGTCGAGGCGGTCGGCAGCGGTCAGCATGAGGATCGGCATCCCGCTGCCCGAGGCGACGATGCGTTCGGCGATCTCGTCACCGGAGGGCCCGGGAATGTCGCGGTCGAGAACGGCGATGTCGTAGGCGTTGAGGCTCATCAGCTCCAGAGCGGCGTGGCCGTCACCGGCGATGTCGGCCGCGATCGCTTCCAGGCGCAGGCCATCGCGGATGGCGTCTGCCATATAGGGCTCGTCCTCAACGATCAATACGCGCATGCGCTCGATGCTCCCACCCGGAACATATTGTCGGCATATCGAAAACTATCTACGTGCTGGTAACGCCACGCTGCGTTGACTGGAGGCGTGGCCCACAGCGGACCAGCACGAACAGCCGGCCCCCGCGTGCTGCTCGGCGCGCTACTTGTCCTACTCCTCGCCCGCATGGCGTTCGCTGCAGCCGGCCACCTGCTCAGCGACAAGGGCCGCACGTACCTGGGCCCGGTCGGGTGGCCGCAGCGGGGACAGGCGGCGCTGGTGATCGGTAACGGGCGACCGGGGACGAGCCCGGACGAGCAGCCGGTCCCGATCGCCAGCCTGGCAAAGGTGATGACCGCCTACCTGACCCTTGAGCGATACCCACTCGGCGGCACACAGGACGAGTTCACGCTCACCGTGTCTGCTGCGCAGGCGCAGGCGATGGCCGAGGACGGCGCCCAGGGCCAGTCGGTCGTGGCGGTGCGGGCAGGCGAGCAGCTGACCGAGCGCCAGCTGCTGGAGGCGCTGCTGATCCCGTCCGGCAACAACATCGCCCAGATACTCGCCACGCAGGTGGCGGGCAGCGATACGCGCTTCCTCGCCGAGATGAACGCCGAGGCCCGCGCGCTCGGAATGGACCACACGATCTACACCGATCCCAGCGGGTTCGATCCGAGCACAGTCTCTACCGCCGCCGATCAGCTACGCGTCTTCCGGCGGGCGATGCGCTTCCCGGTCTTCGGCCAGATCGTCTCGATGCCCGACGTGACGCTGCCGGTCGCCGGCACGGTCACCAACTACGACCCCGTGATCGCCGAGGGCTACGCCGGCAAGACCGGGTCGGACTCCGCGGCGAAGGGGTGCCTGGCCTTCTTCACCGACGTGACGGTCGGCGGGCGCCGGCAGACCGCGGTCGGCGTGGTATTGGGGCAGGGGCAGGGCAGCGACACGCCGGCGCTCCTCGCCGCCGCGGGCGAGGCCGCCGAGCAACTGGTCGACTCCGTCGTCGCTCGGCCTGGCGGCGCAGTTGGAATAGGCGAGCAGTGACCTGCGTCGTTAACTAGTGATCCCGCCACTACCAGTGCGGGCGAGGGGGCCGCCTCCGGGTGGCCGGGAGGGATGACGGATGCGAAACCAGCATCTGATCGCGGTACTCGCGACGGCGTCCGTGGCGCTAGTGACCGCGGCGAGTGCCGAGGCATCGACGGATCAGACGGTGAGTCCGCGAGACAACTGCGGCGGCTTCAACGGGCACGTGGTCATATCCGACGGGTCCAACCCCACGATGCAGCTCTACGGCGAGGTGTGGGACAACTCGTGCCCGGGCTCGACGTCGGTGTGGCTCGCGTGGCAAAGCCCCGACTATCACAACATCCGGGTCCAGGCGGCCAACGCCTCGGCGACCGTCGGCGTGAACTACACGACCGCGGCACTGCAGGTTCCTCCCACCAACATCAAGGTGACGGCGTGCAGTACGTACGGTGGATGGCACTGCGGTACACCCGTGAGCGTCCCCGATACGAGCGGGCCCACGGGGTCCCCCCAGGGCAGTCAGGGGGGAGGTGGGTCGACGAGCGCGCCCGCGGCACCCAGTGCCGGCCCAGCGACGCCGCCGCAGGCAACCAACGGCTCCGGTCGCGAGACGATTCCGGCCACGAAGGTCGACCTGGCGGGCGCGGCCTCCTGGGCGCTGAACGACGTCTTCAACTCGCCCGGCATTTTCGGCCCCGATGACGGCTTCGCGGATGACTGCACCGACTTCGTCTCGCGGGCGCTCGCGATCGGGGGCGGCGACCCAGAGACCATCCTCAGCGACGCCAGCACGAGCAACGATCGCTACTGGTATTTCTCTACCTTCAAGTTCGGACGCTGGTGGAGTCACTCGTGGAGCGTGGCCCACGACCTCGCGGTGCACCTGAACCTGCTGCACAGCACGTGGCTGCGCTACTGGCGTGATGCCCGGCCGGGCGATGTGATCTTCGCCGACTGGACGAGCTCAAGCTTCGCCGGCATCTCCCACGTGGGCATCGTCACCGGCATGAAGGGAGGCGAGCCGCTCATTACCCAGCACACGCCGAGCCAGCGCGGGGTCACGCTGCACTACTGGCAGACCCACCCGCCGAAGCTCGTCGACGGCCGGCCGAACGTACACGTCTGGATCGCCGTGCCCAACGCGGACTGAGCTCGTTCGAGTCAGCCGTCCGTGTTCTTACGGCGCCGCGGCGCCGCAGAGCGGGGCGGTGTCAGCCGCATGTGATCGCGCACCGGGGTGAGAGGCCGGTCAGCGTTTCGAGGTCCTCGCGTGTAAGAGGGTCGAGGAGCATGCGGCTCACGACCTCGATAATGAGGCCTCTCCTCTCCAGCAGGCCTGCCTGGTAGGTCAGTGCGCTGCGGCTGTAGACGACACCGTCGGCGAGGTCGGTCATCCGTTCGGTCGGACTGGCTGCTTGGCAATCGTTGTTCGAGCACGCCGATCTCCGCGGCGGGCAGTGCCGAGCGGGTCCGCGCGGCGGGCCCCGATGAGGTCATCGATCGCACGGCGACCAGCGTCGCCGTGGCGGTGTCCGCCCGCAGCGACGCCGACCAGCTCGCCGATCTGGTGCGGTTGATCGACGCGAGCGAACTACGCGTCGATGTCGCCGAGCGCCTCTCGCTCAGTGAGCTTCCGGCCGTTCATGCCCGGTCCGATGCCGGAGCCCTACCGGGCAAGGTCGTTCTCATTCCTGCTGCGGCCTGACCCCATCGAGACACGAATGATCGAGCCGCGCCCGCGGTCATCGTTGACGGCGCGTACGCTTCGGCCGACGTTTGCATCGACCGATAGGAGCTGGAGATGGGACTACGCGACAAGCTCACGGACCTCCGCGAACAGGCCCAGCAAGCGGTGTCCGAGCATAAGGACGAGATCAAGGGCGCGATGGAGAACGCCGGCGCGACCGTCGACCAGAAGACGCACGGCAAGTACACCGACAAGATCGCCAAGTACGGGCAGAAGGCAACCGATGCGGTTGAGAAGTTCAGCGGCGAGGGCTCGAGTGAGTCGGCCGAGCAGCCAGACGCGCGGGCGACGGACGCTGGGGATGCCCAGAGATAAACGGACTCGTCGGTCCGCTACGATTTCTGGCATGGCCGAGTCGCCCGTCCAAGCCGCGCAACCCGAGGGGCTTGATCGCGAGACGCTGATCGTCGCGGGCGTCGTGATGCTGGGCGCGGTCATGTCGATCCTCGACACGACCATCGTCAACGTCGCCATCGATCACCTCGCGGTTGTGTTCCATTCCTCGCTGACCGAGATCCAGTGGGTCATCACCGGCTACACGCTGGCGCTCGCAACCGTGATCCCGGTGAGCGGCTGGGCCGCGGACCGGTTCGGCACCAAGCGCATCTACATGTCGTCGCTCGTGCTGTTCACGCTCGGCTCGGTGCTGTCGGGGCTGGCGTGGAGCGCCGGATCGCTGATCTTCTTCCGCGTCCTTCAGGGCTTCGGCGGCGGGATGATCATGCCGGCGGTCATGACGATCCTGACCAGGAAGGCCGGTCCTCACCGGATGGGCCGCGTCATGGGCGTACTCGGAGTGCCGATGCTGATCGCGCCGATCCTGGGCCCGATTCTGGGCGGCTGGCTGGTCGACAACGCGTCCTGGCGGTGGATCTTCTTCATCAACGTGCCGATCGGGATCGTGGCGTTCATCCTCGCGCTGATCGTGCTCGAGCGCGATCAGCCTCAGCCCGCCCACCGGCTCGACTGGGTCGGGATGCTGCTCCTCTCACCTGGGCTGGCGGTGTTCATCTTCGGCCTGGCCGAATCGTCGACGTATGGGTTTGGCTCGGTGCGCTCGTGGGGCCCGACGCTCGTCGGCGTGGTCCTGATCGCCGCCTGGTTCATCCACAGCTGGCGCAGCCCGAACCCGTTGATCGACCTGCGGACGTTCGCGCACACGCGCGCGGGCGCAGCCGCGGGCACATTCCTGCTGTTCGCCATCTCGGTGTTCGGGACGATGCTGCTCGTCCCGCTCTATTACCAGACGGTCCGGGGCGCCTCAGCGCTCCAAGCCGGCCTGCTGCTGGCGCCCGGCGGACTCGGCGCGATGTTGATGATGCCCCTTTCGGGCAAACTGACCGACCGGTACGGACCCACCTGGCTTCCCGCCACCGGCCTGCCGTTCGTGGCCATCGGGCTGATCCCGTTCGCGTTCGTCGGCGCCCACACTTCCTACGTTCTGCTGAGCGCCGGCAACTTCGTCCAGGGCATCGGGATGGGTCTCGCGATGATGCCGAACATGACCGCCGCGATGCAGGCGGTGCCGCCCGCCGCGATCGCCCGGACGAGCACGGCGATGAACATCATCCGCCAGGCCGGAGCTTCGATCGGGACCGCGGTCCTGTCGGTGATCCTCGCCTCGGCAATCACGAGCAACCTCAGCGGGATCGCCGGAATCCACGCCTCCGGCTCGGGCTCGGGCTCGGGCGGCCTTGCCACTCTTCAGCACCTGCCGGCGGGTGCGCACGCCGTAATCGCGAAGCCGCTGGCCGACGCGTTCAGCTCGACCTTCGTGTGGGCGCTCGTGCTGATCCTCATCGCGCTCATCCCAGCCGTCGGAATGGCCTTGTCGGGCTGGCGGCGTCCGCTCGCCCGACCCGTCGGCAGCCGCCCGATCGTCATCGAATAGCACGACGCTCGTCGCCCACCACAGCTACCGCGTCGTCCTGCGCCTGTGGGTCAGCTACACCCCCATGCGCAAGCACCACTCCCACGCCGGCACCAGTTAGTGCTCACGGCCGGGCGTTGAGCCAGCCGCGCAGCATCGCCATCAACTCGTCGACGTCGACGGGCTTGGCGATGTAATCGGACGCGCCGGCAGCGAGTGCCTTCTCGCGGTCGCGCTGCATGGCCTTGGCGGTCAGCGTGATGATCGGGAGCAGCGCGAACCGGGGGATCGACCGGATGGCCTGGGCGGTCTCGTAGCCGTCCATGCCCGGCATCATGACGTCGAGCAGGACGAGGTCGGTGTCGGCGTGCTGGCTCAGGCGCTCGATCCCCTCGTGGCCGTTCTCGGCGTATACGACCTTCATCCCGTACTGCTCGAGCATCGCGGTGAGCGCGAACCCGGTGCGGACGTCGTCGTCGATCACGAGCACCTTGCGACCGCGCAGCGGCGTCTCACCGAGACGCGCCGGCGCCGTCGCGTCGCCGGCGGCGTCGAGGGTGGGGCCCGCGAGATCCGCGTCGAGCGGCAGACGGAGTGAGAAACGGCTGCCCTCGCGTGGCTCGGACTCGACCCGGAGATCGCCGCCGAGCAAGTGCGCAAGCTCGCGAGAGATCGAAAGACCGAGTCCGGTCCCGCCGTACCTGCGCGAGGTCGTCCCGTCCGCCTGCTGGAACGCCTCGAAGATCAGGTTGAGCTTGTCCTCGGGGATCCCGACACCGGTGTCCGCGACCGTGAAGCAGATCGCGCCGGCGGCGTCGCGGAGCGACAGTGTCACCCCGCCCTCGTCGGTGAACTTGAACGCGTTCGACAGCAGGTTCCTCAGGATCTGACCGAGCCGCTGCGCATCGGAGACGATCGACGACGGGAGCGCCGGGTCGATCTCGACCCCGAACGACAAGCCCTTCTGCTCCGCGTAAGGTCGGAACGCCCGTTCCGCGTCCTGACACACGTCCGACAGAGCGACCGCGGCGAGATCGAGCTCCATCCGTCCCGCCTCCACCTTCGACAGGTCCAGGATGTCGTTGATCAGCGCCAGCAGGTCGTCCCCGGCGGAGTGAATCGTGCGGGCAAACTCGACCTCGCGCTCGGCCAGCGACCCGCTCTCGTTCTCCGCCAGGAGGCGGGAGAGGATCAGCATCGAGTTCAGCGGCGTACGCAGCTCGTGCGACATGTTCGCCAGAAACTCGGACTTGTACTTCGACGACAGCGCCAGCTGCGTGGCTTTTTCCTCGAGCCCGCGCCGAGCGAGCTCGATCTCCTCGTTCTTGACCTCGATGTCGCGGTTCTGTTCTAACAGCTGACGCGCCTTCTCCGCGAGCGCCTCGTTGGTCTCGCGCAACGCGTCGGACCGCCTCTCGAGCTCCTGCGTCAGACCTTGGGACCGCGCGAGCAGAGTCGTGGTGTCACGGTAGGCGGTGCTGAGCGCGAGCGAGTACTCGAGCCGCTGCCGGCGCTCGCGCGCGAGCATCGCCAACAGGCCGACCAGCGGGAGCGCGAGCAGCACGAGACCCGGCCGCACGACCGCCGACGCGGCTACCAGCAGGCCGATGCACGAGAGACACGCGTCGGTGGCGTACAGCCACACCATCGGCAGCTGAACGCACGGAGGGATGCGCTCCGCGAACCAGGTACGCCCGAGACCAGCCCCGGCGTCGAACGCGATCTGGGCTCCGAACGCGAACAGCAGCAGCGGCCAGTTGTTCCAGGAGAAGGTCTGACCGTGAAACACAACCAGCACGAGCGCTGGCCCGAGCGCGTAGAAGCTGTCGCCCACGCGCGCCAGCAGTCGAGTGCACGCGAGCCGTCGCTGAAACGCGGCCGGCGCCTGACCGGCTACCGAGCAGGCCGCGACGATCAAGGGCACCCACGGGGTGGGCAGAACGAACAGCATCGGCACGAACACGAGTTGTGTCGGCGCCGTCCACGAACTTCCCACCGGGTACTGCACCCGCGCGGCGATCAGGTAGGCGACCAGCGTCACCACCAGGGCCGACACCGAGAGCGCACGTGGCGGAGCGCTGAGTCCCGCCAGCAGGCCGGCGCCGATCACGAAGACCACCGCGGCACCGGCCTCGGTCACGAGCAGCCGGCGCGCCGGCGTCGCCACCGAGTGGCGCTCGCGTCCGAGGCGCAGGAGGCTCTCGGCGCCCGGCGTCTCGTATGTGTCGATCAGCAACTGGCCGGCTGGGTGCAGTCCGACGTCCGGTCAGCCGCGGTTCCACGGATCGACGAACACGTCATCGACCTGCGGATTGCCGAGCACGCTGGTCAGCTCCAGCGACACCTGGGCCGTGCCGCCGGATAGCAGGCCGAGCAACGGTGACTCGGTCAGTATCACGGGTGAAGGCTGCCAGTCCCCCGGGGCAGTTACGACGCCAGCCGGAATGGCAAGGCCATCATCGACGACACTGACGGCGACCACGCCGCTGCCGGCGATGAAGAAGCGCATCGTCGGGTAGCTCGCATCGACGCAGGTCGCCGGAGACTCGGCCGACGAGCCGGCCGGAAGCGACAACGACCACGAGCCGAGCGTCCCCGACGCCGCGTAGGGCTCGCTCCCCGGCACGATCTCCGCGCCACCTTGGAGCGACCACGATGCGGTCTCGAAATCCCCGCCGGGGACAAGCTCGTAAGACGCCGAGTCACCCCAGGGCGGCAAACGGCTGACTGGTCGCCGAGGGCGTACAGCTGTTGCCGCCGAGGCCGAGGAGATCGGCTTGCGCTGCCGACACGGGTGCCACGACGACGCCGAGAGCGCCGAGCGCGAAGGTGATAGACAAGCCGCCAAGCACGCGTCGGATTGGGCTGGTCACTGTCACTCCTAAGAAACTCGAGGGGTTGGTCTACGTCCGCCGACCGTGCGAGAGAGGTGTCTCCGGTGTGTCACGCCACGCCTCAGAGGTCCCGGTGCGCCGCGTACGGGCGCACGCAGCGCTGGAACCCAGGAAGTGTTCGTGTGAAACGTCGCCCCAGTAGGGCCTCGTAAGCCGTTACGAAGTATCTGATGCGGGCTCGGCCCCTAATCCAACCCGCAGTGGCACGGCGCGCGCCGGCATGCAGTTCCCGGAGCGCAACCGTCACCATATACCTTGGCATCAGCGAAAGCCAAGCGCCTTCAACGTATGTTCGAGCGCGACCCGCCGCGCCTACCAACGACGGGACGAGGCGTGCCAGTGCGGCTCGGCACCCCGGGCTGGCTCTATCCTTGGCCGCCCGCCTCGAGGAAGGCCCGCGTGCCCGAACAGTCGAAGGTAGTTCTGATCACCGGATGTTCGTCCGGCATCGGCCATGCCACCGCCGCACTAATGGCCGCGAGCGGCCACCGGGTGTACGCGACCGCACGCAAGCCCGAGGCGATCGCCGACCTCGCGCAGCACGGCTGCCGAACGCTCGCGCTCGACGTCACCGACGAGCAGTCGATGCGCGCAGCCGTGTCCGCCGTCGAGGACGCCGAGGGCGCCGTCGGGGTGCTCGTCAACAACGCCGGCTACAGCCTGTCGGGCGCCGTCGAGACGCTCGATTTGGATGACGTCCGGCGCCAGTTCGAGACGAACGTGTTTGGGTTGATCCGCATGTGCCAGCTCGTCCTCCCCGGCATGCGAGCCCGCCACGCGGGGCGGATCATCAACGTGAGCTCGATGGGCGGCAAGCTGACCTTCCCGGGTGGCGGGGCCTACCACGCGACCAAGCACGCTGTCGAGGCGATCAGCGACGCGCTCCGCTTCGAGGTCAAGGGCTTCGGCGTCGACGTCGTCGTGATCGAGCCTGGCCTGATCAAGACTCACTTCGCCGAGACCGCGAAGGCCACGATGGACGCGGACGACGGCGGTCCGTATGCCAAGTTCAACGAGGCGATCGCGGCCGCCACCGTTGACGCCTACCAGGGCCCGTTGTCACGCCTAGGAGGCGGACCTGAGACCGTCGCCAAGACGATCGAGAAGGCCGCGACCGCTCAGCGCCCTCGTACCCGCTATCCGGTGACGCCGTCGGCCCGGCTGTTCATGGGCCAGCGCGCCCTGCTCACCGATCGGATGTGGGACGCGGTGGCGGGGACGCAGTTCCCGCACCCGGAGTAAGAGCCCCTACGCGGCGGCTCGAGAATCAGGCAAGCTCGAGCCAGCGAGCCAGCGCCTCGACCGGATAGTGCTTGGCCGCCTCGGCCAGGATGTAGAAGGTGTCGGGCGGCACGATCGCCTGAAGCCAGTCGTTGTGCGGCCATGTGCCGTCGTCCCGCTGCTGATCGAGCAGGTACGCAATCCCGCGCGCGACGGCGTCGGACGATCCCTCGCCCGCGTCGATCAGCCCCGTCAGCACGAGGCCGGTGAGCGGCGGCATGCTCGGGCCGCGGCCGGCGAGCGCAGGATCGCGGTAGGACTCGGGAACCTCGCCCCACCCCCCGTCGTCGTTCTGGCGCGAGAGCACGAACCCGACGGCGCGCCGCACCCACGGCTCGGACATGTCAGCGCCGACGCGCGCGAGTCCCTGAAGTACGCACGCCGTCGAGGCCAGGTAGTTGACGGTCCAGCGCCCCCAGAAGCCGCCGTGGTCGAACTGCTGGGCGCGCAGGAACTCAATCGCGCGCCGCACGGCCGGGGAGGCGGTAGTCAGGCCGATGCGGCCGAGCCCGTCGAGCACGCGACCGGTCAGATCCTCGGTCGAGGGATCGCCGAGTTCGCGCGGCGGGTCCAACAGCGTGCGGACCGCCCCGACCGGGTCATCGAGCGACACCTCGACCGGGCCGGAGAACAGCGGCCCGGGTCGCTTCGCCGGCAGGCCATGCACGAACGCCGACCAGCCGCCGTCGGGATTCTGCATCCCGAGGAGCCATTCGCGCCCGAGGTCGCGGGAGGCGCCCACGCGGCGCCCGGTCTCCAGGTCAAGCGCGGTGTCGCGCGTGGCGGCGCCGAGCACCGAGCCGTAGGCGGCCAGCACCGCGCCGGTGTCGTCGTTGTCGACCATCGTGTCGTTTCCCGGTTGGAAGGCCCAGCCGCCGATCCGCGGCGCGCCCGGGTTGCGGTTGTCGACCTCCGGTTGCTCGAGCTGCGACTGGGTCTCGATCAGCCAGTCGAGCGCGCGGACGATGCGGGCATCGCTCGGGGAGACTCCGGCGGCGATCAGCGCGCGGACGTTCGCGGCCGTGCACCAGACGGGGCTGCCGAACGCCTCGAAATGCAAGCCCTCAGCGTCGCGCACACGCTGGGACTCGAGCCACGCCACCGCGCCTGCCACCATCGGATGGCCTGTGCCCAGGCCCGCGGCGCGCAACGCCGGCAGCATCAACGCCGTCTGCACCGTGTTGGCGTTCCAGCTGCCATCGGGGTTCTGAAACGTGGACAGCAGCGTGAGCGTGCGAGACGTAAACCGTCGCGCGACCTGGCCGGGCGGCGCGCCGTCGACGCCCGCAAGCAGAGAGCCGGGCGGTGGGCCGGGTGGGCGGGAGGGTGGGTCCCAATCCCCGCGCAGCCGGTGCGCGATCAGCGTGAGCGCGCCGCTCACCATCATGATCCCGGAGTGGAAGCGCCGCTCCATGAACGCGACGAGCCTCGGGATCAGCGCCGGCACCATCGGCGGACAGGGGAGCTCGGAGGGCTCGACCAATCCGGCGAGCGCGAGGTACACCACCGCCGGATCGCCACGGCCGAACGCCGCGACCACCTCCGGGGTACCGCCATGGGCATCGACCCAACCGCGGGCGCGCGCGACCGCGTCGCCGCTCTCCCCGGGCGCGCACACCGACAGCGCGGCCCAGGCCGACGCGGTGGCGCCGAGGTCGCCCTCGGTCGCCGTCGGGTGCGAGCGGTAGGAGCCGTCGGCTTCCTGACGGGTGCGCAACCAACGTGCCCCGTCGGCCGCGTCGGCAGGTGCGAGCGCCCCGGCCGCGTGCACGGCGACGAGCACCTGCGCGGTCGGAATCGCCCCCATGTCGCACAGCGATTCCCATGAGCCGTCCGGACGCTGGGTCTGCCACAGGACCTCCTGCGCGCGGTGAAGTGCCGCGCGCACCGCCCCCGGGTCGAGCGAGGTCACGTCGGGGACGGTCACGCCGACTCGGCCTGCGCGATCTCGATGAGCTCAGGGTCGATGCTTGGGAACACTCCGCTGGCCGTCCAGCGGCGGTGGAGCTCCGGGGGCACAGGGATCGAGAGGCTGGCGCTTGGACGGCCGGCCATCCCCAGCACGCGCTGGTTGAGGATCCCCGCCCCGACCATCTTCGTGAGCGAGCCCACCGGCCCGCGCGCCGACTGTGCGCGGTCGAGCACGCGCCCCACGCCGGCCTGCCAGGTCATCGCCCTGTCCCAGCGGCTGCGCGGCAGCGCCACGAGCTCGCACACTTCGTCGCCGAGCAGGTAGCGCGTAAGCGCCGGCGCCGCTCCCTCGAAGCCCGCCGGCAGCGAGTTGGCATGCAGCGCGAACAGCGCCCGCGTCATCAGGATCCCCTCGTCCGAGCGGCGATGGTTGCGGTGGGCGATCTCACGGGTCAGCGCGGCGGCCTGCGCCAGGTCGACCGGGATCGCCGCCGGGTCGATGCCGAGCATCTGGCCGATCGCCCGCCAGCGGTAGTGGTAGTCCTCCGCCTCCTGCTCATCGATGCGGACGCCGAGCCTGCGCAGCGCATCGACGACGATCCACGAGAACGACAGCAGCGTGCCAACGAGATCCTCCTGGCAGATCGGGACGCCGTCGGCCGCGACGTCCCAGCGGCCGCTGCCCATCACGAGGTACCGGATTGCCGCGTGCAGCAGACGGACCTTCTGGATCTTGCGGATGCCGCGGCCGCACGGATCGAGCGATCCCGGCGCCACGACCGCGAGTACGAACTGCGCGGTCTCGCCGACCCGCCGGTCGGCGTCATGGCCGAGACGGCGGCTGAACGTCAGCACCTTGACGCCGGGGTAGCCGGCGTAGCAGTACACGAGCGATGCGGTGGCGAGCGCCACGCACACCTGCAGGCCGTGCTCGACGACGACCGTGGAGCCACGCTCGAGCCGGTCGCGGTCGACCCAGTCCGGCAACACGCAGTGCTCGTCGAGCCAGCGTCCGATCGACGCGGGCAGCTCCGCGGGCACCGGCTGGTCGTTATAGGTCAGCGACCGCAGGACGTCGCTGACCGTACGCACCTGATCCGCGCGCGCCAGCTCCTCGATGACGGCGTCCGCGCTTGGGTCCCCCGCGTGCCGCAGGTCGTCGACTAAGCCCTCCGTGTAGCCCACGCGCAAAAACTAAGGACCCGCACGCTTTTTGGCAAGGGTCCCGGCGGCGCGTCACGCCGGGAAACGGCTCAGAGGGGTCCGATCCCCCACCGACCACCGGTGGCCGAACGGATCCGTGAACCCTCCCTGCCGGTGGTTGCCCCACGGAGTCTCATGATCGGTGACCGGCTCGACGTCCGTGGCCCCGGCGGCGGCCGCGCGATCGATCAACGCATCGGCGTCGTCAGCGAAGACCTCGATCCGAGTCGTCGTCATCCCGACGTCGTTCGGGCTCGGCTCGCGGGCTCTTCCGGCTACGGCCTCGTGGACGAAGAACGGCGCGCCGGCGAGGCTGAGCCCCGCCACGCCGCCGAGGTCCCAGAGCACCTCCGCTCCGAGCGCGTTCCCGTACCACCGGACCGCGGTCTCCCCGCTCGGCACGATCAGCATCACCGACAGCGACGTGTCGCCCTGCTCGCCGGTCATCGGTTCCGCCTCACTGCGGCAAACGCTAGCTCAGGCGTCAACCGGACTGGCAGGCCTGGCTGGCCTTCTGAAACGCGGGGGACTGGGGGTTGATCGTGCTCGGAATCGCGAGGATCACTCCTCCGCGGTCTTCGATCGCGCTGTAGCCGGCCGGGCTCGAGGGAGCCTTCAGGGTTGGGTCGGGGAAGTCGGAGATCCCGTGCTTGCGCATGCACTCCGAGGTCTCGAGCGCCTGGCGCTCGGCCTGCGCCGACGGCGGCCCGGAGGGAGGTCCGCCGCCCGGCAGCAGCTTGCGACAATGACTCTGGGCCGCCTTGAACGCCGGCGAGAACGGTTTGATCCCCGAACTCGACGACAGCTGAATGCCGCCGCCTGCGCCAGGGTCGGGGAAGTTCGTCACGCCGTGCGTGCGCATGCACTTGGAGAAGTTGACGAACGCGGTGTGATTGCTGCTCGATTGCGCCGAGCCCGACGCGCTGTAGCTGCTCGCGCCAGTGCCACAGGCCGCGAGCGCGACCGCCCCACCCAAGACGGTGAGCCCGACCGCAAGTCGATGACGATGACGATGAGGCATAGACAGCGTTGTACGCCGCCGGCCATAACGCGGTTGTAACGCTGTTATGCCGTCGTTACGCCTGGGCGGAAAGCCAGGCGAGCACTTCGGCGGCGTGCTCGTCCGGCGGGAAGATCGGGTAGAAGACGTGCTCGATCCGGCCGTCGGAGATGATCAGCGTCAGCCGCTTGTAGAGGAGCTGGTCGCCGGCCGTGAACGTCGGCAGGTCGAGCGCCTCCGCGAGCTCGCGGCCGGTGTCCGAGATGATCTCGAACGGGAGCCCCAGGCGCTCGGCGAGCTCGGCCTGGTAGTCGGTGCTTTGAGACGACAGCCCGTAGACGGTGGCAGCGCCGGCGGCCTTGAGCTCGGCGTAGTGATCGCGGAACCCGCACGTCTCGGGCGTGCACCCGCGTGCCCCGGGGATGGCGTTCCAGCCCTCGGGCAGGTCGACCCCGGGCTGTCCGGTCATCGGATAGATGTAGAGCACGGCCCGGCCGGGACCGAGCTGATCGAGCGTGACCTCGCGGCCCGCGGTGCTCGGCAGCTCGAGGTGCGGCATCGCCGTCCCCGGGAGGTGATCGGCGGCGCCGTCGTCCGCGGGGGCGGGCAGATCACTGGGCAGGCTCATGTAGTCGGACACGGCGGTTCGATTGCAGGCTACCGCCGCATTGGCACGATCCTGTGTAATCCGTCCGTGACTGCGACCGTCGGCGTGATCGGCGTTGGCCGCATGGGACTTCCCGTGTGCGCCAGGCTGGCCCGTTCAGGGACCCAAGTGCTGGCCTCGGACAAGGCCCCCGAGCGCGAGCCGGGCGTGCTTGCCGCCGGCGCCGGGTGGGAGGGCGACACCGCACGCCTGGCGAGCCGGGCCGAAGTGCTAATCACGGTGTTGCCCGGGTCGAGCGAGCTGCGAGCCGCGATGGCGGTCGCGTTGCCGTTGCTCCCGGAAGGCGCCACATGGATCGACCTGACCAGCGCCGATCCAGCGATCGGTCGCGAGCTCGTCGCTCACGCGCGCACGCGCGAGATCGAATGTCTCGACGCTCCGGTCGGCGGCGGTGTGGACGCGGCTCGCGCCGGAAGCCTGCAGTTGTTCGTCGGAGGGCGCGCTGACGTGGTCGATCGTCATCGCCCGATGCTCGAGACGCTCGGACGCGTCGACCACGTCGGCGATAACGGCGCCGGCTACACGACCAAGCTGCTCGTCAACCTGCTCTGGTTCGGGCAGGCGGTGGCCGTGGGCGAGGCGCTGCTGCTCGCGCGCCGCGCCGGCATCGATCTCGAGGTGCTGCGATCGGCGATTGGCGCGAGCTCCGCGGCCAGCGTGTTCGTCGAGCGCGACCTGAGGACGCTGCTCGATGGCGGCTACCTCGAGTCGTTCGGGCTCGATCGCTGCTGCGACGAGCTCGAGGCGATCGTGGCGCTTGCCGACGAGCTTGCCGTGCCCTTCGAACTGTCGACCGTGGTCGAGCGCTCCTACCGCGCGGCGCTCGAACGGTACGGCGCGATTGACGGCGAATTGCTCGCGGTGGCGCTGCTCGAGGAACGCGCGGGCGTGAGACTGCGCCGTAGCGCCCCTCACTAAGCCTTCAATCCTGCACAGATCCTGCCGTTCTGTAGCCCAAGCTCCTTGACGGGGTACTTTGCGAACACAACTCTCTCGTGAGGTCAGCACTTTGTGGTTGCGCGATTCGCGGGCGGCAGGGGCCGCAGAGTGGACGCCCGGTTGGGGTGGCGGTGGCGTGCGCCCGCAATGCCCTTGAGAACCGACGCGGACGCAGCGACACGAAGCCATAATTGCCAGCCCACACGGATGCGGCCACCCAACGCCAGTCGTATGAGGAGGGATGTCTTGACCAGCCCAGTCCGACGCCTGGTCGGCGGCGTCTCGATCGCGATCGCGCTCGGAGCGTCCGCCGCGCTGGCGCTCCCCGTCTCGGCCGCAGCCGCCGATCCCGTCAACTTCGCCGCGTGCAACAACGCGACGCTCAGCCAGGCGTTCATTCCGTGGGGCGACCCGTCGTCGTACGAGCTTGCGCCCGGGGGAGAGTTCGAGAGCGCGGCCTGGACGCTCGACGGTCGTGCCCAGATCACCGCCGGAAGCGAGCCCTACGCCGCGAGCGGCACTCTCGGTAACTCGTCGCTGTCGCTGCCGGGCGGCTCGTCGGCGCAGTCGCCCGAGACTTGCGTCGACGCCGCGTACCCGACGGTCCGGTTCTTTATCGCGGGTACGGGATTGGTGGCGGTCAACGTGATCGACGGAGGGCTCGACCTCCCCGCCGGGGTCGCAGCGGCCTCGGGCGCCTGGGAACCCACCTCGGTGATGCTGACCGAGGCTCCGTTGTACGGAATCCTTTCCGGCGGCACGGCGCAGGTGTCGCTACGGCTGACGGCCCTGACCGGCGACCCGCAGGTCGACGACGTGTTCATCGATCCCTGGAACCGCGGCTGATCGACGGGCGCGCCGACTGGGAGCGCCGAGACGATGCTGATCGACTCCTACGAGACACCGGGCGCCGAGAATCTCCTACTGCTCGGGCGCGAGCGGCACTCGGACGGAGCCCCGGCGCGCCGCCTGCTGATCACCGAGGCGGGGGCGGCGGCGCTGTTCCTGCACCGCGCGGAGGCGACGCTGCCGGCGCCGACGCGAAAGCTGTTGCACGTGCGGGACGGGAACGCCCCATTGCACGGCCGCAAGGCACTCGTCATCGACGACGACATCCGCAACGTATTCGCCCTCACCTCGATGCTGGAGCGCTACGGGATGAAGGTCGTCTACGCCGAGAACGGCCGCGAGGGCATCGAGCGCCTCCACCAGCACGCGAACACCGACCTCGTGCTGCTCGACATCATGATGCCCGAGATGGACGGCTACCAGACCGCGCGCGCGATCCGCTCGATGCCCCGATTCACGCACCTACCGATCATCTCGTTGACGGCGCAGGCGATGACCGGTGACCGCGAGAAGGCACTCGCGGCCGGCGCCTCGGACTACATCTCAAAGCCCGTCGACGTCGACGAGCTGGTGTCGATGATGTCTGCCTGGCTCGACGTTTAGGGCCCTTAACGGCGACGCAGGGTCCCGCCCTCCAGCCGGAGAAGCGGGACCCCGGACTTACCTCTGTCAGTGGCGTCCGTGCCGGTTGGTGTGAGTCTTGAACGTGACGGTCTGCGTAGACACGATCGCTGACTGGCCGTTCCCGAGGGCCTCGGTCACCACCAGCTTGACCTTGAGCACATGGCGCGAGGCGAGCAGCTTCCTGCCTTGCCCGTTCAGCGACACCCTGACCGTCTGAGCGTTCCCGGCGGTGAGTGTCACGGCCGCCGAGCCGACGCCGACCACCTTGTGCCGGACGCGGGCGGCAACCGCGATCAGCCTTTGGCCGCGGAGCATCTCGGTGACGGTCATCCGCAGTGACACGCTGCACTGCGCGCCCGGTGCTCCCGTGCACGCCACATGGGTCAGCGCGGTTGTACCGGAGACCTTGGCGTGACCGGCAGTCGCGATCCCGACGAGCGGCGGCGTCACGACCGGGCTTGTCGTCAGCGTCTGATCAGCGCCGACGAACGTCCCGAAATCGCTCACCGCCACCGCGCGGTAGTGCATCGTGGTTCCCGCCGGAAGACCGGTCAGCTGTCCGGTGAACGGCGTGGCCACGTTGCCCGGCGCAAGCGTCTGCACCGCAGTGCTCTGCCCGTAGGCCGTGCTGGTACCGAACTGGAACGACACCCTGCTCGGCGCACCCTCCGGATTTACGGTCCCACTAATGGTCGCCGCCGAGGCGGAGACACCGCTCGCCCCACCGGTCACCGGCGTGCCCGGCTGGTATGAGCCGGCGAACAACCCGCGCGGGTTAGTCCCGTTGGTGAACAGGAAGAACGGCGTTCCGACCGCTCCGCCCTGACACGCCGCTCCGTCGGCGTTGAACGGATTCGCGGTGCACGACGACGAGATCGGCTCGCGCACGTCGGCCTGGGCGGTCGGCGTCAGCGGGATGTCGCTCTCGTCGAGCACGAACGTCGGGTTGGCCGCGTTTACGAAGTGGCCGACGAACCCGACCGTGCCCGCGCTCGTCGCCTCCCGCCAGGTCACGTACGGCGTGTTGCCCGAGAACGTGATGTCCGCCCGGGTCGAGTCGACGCCTCCAGTAGAGATCGGCTGACCGCCGTTAACGATCTGGAAATGCGGCGCCGGCGTGGCCACGAACCGTGACACGAACACCTGGTGCACCCCGCCGACGGTCTCGTCCCACGTCACCCACGGAGCGGTCGGGTTGGCCGGGTTCATCGTGCCGGCCGCGACCTGTGGGTCCTCGGCGTCCGCCGCTGGACTGCTGTTCAGCGAGCACGCCTGCTCGGCGCCGAGATTGGCGGCGCAACTGGTGGCGCCGTTGAGGATCCCGTTCCCGTTCACGGCGTTGCCGAACACGTGCCAGTGGAAGCCACCCAGCCCGCCGGCGTCAGCCTCGCCCTTGGCGGCGAACACCATCTCGTTGGTGGCGAGCCCGGGCGTCCCGGCGCCGGTCTCGTACCAGACCACCCACGGCACCGAGTCGTTCGCGCCCGTGAACGCGATGTCCGGCTCGATCCCGTCGCGGTTGACGTCGACGTTCAGGCTCGGATCGGCATTGCTCTGACCGGCGCGCGCGACACCCACGTCCTGGAAGCAGAAGCCGCCGATCGCGGGGACGTTCCCCGACCCATCGGCCTGGCCTGCGGGGGTGACGCCGTTGCAGTTCGCCTTGCCAGGACCTTCGGGCTTGTCGACGAAGATCTGGTCCTTGCCGTTGCTGTTGGACGCCTCCTGCCAGGTGATCCAGGGCCCCGGCGTGGTCGGGTCGGCGGTCGAACCGCCAGCCACCGACGGGTTCTCGGCGTTCTGGTTGGTGTGGATGTTCAGCGACGGGACGTCAGGTCCGGTGCCGCCGTTGCCGCGGCTCTGACCGCCGAAGATCCACTTGCCCTGATTTGCGTCGCCTGTGTTGTCGAACCGGCTGGCAAAGATGTTGTTGTTATCGAAACCGGTGCCGGACGTGTTTTCGTACCACGTCGCCCACGGGACGGTCCGCCCCGCGCCCGCGAAGTCGATCGCCGGCGCCTCGGCGTCCTGGCCCTGGTCGAAGTTCAGCGATCCGGTGAACGTCGGGCTCGCGCTCGACCGGCCGCCCACGGTGCCATTGCCGCGCGTGGTCCACGCGCCGTTCGCGAACGAGCGAACGAACACCTGGTCGGCGGATCCTGGGGGCTCCTGCTGGCGGAAGATCGCCCACGGCACGGCCGGCTTGCCCGCAGTTAGGGCCCCGCCCACGAGGTCGGCGTTCGTCGGATCCTCTCCGCTCACGCTGAGTGCACTGTTGATCCCGGCCGCGGGATCGTCATTTACCTGGCTGCCAGGCGGCAGCGCCTGAAACGCTGCCGCTGAGCCGGCGGTCGCGAGCGCGACCACGGTCGCCGCGAGCGCGACTCGCGCTCGCCGGGATTGCCCCCGTTGACTCCCCATCTTGTCTCCTTCGGTTCGAGGTTTGGCTCTCGGACCGGTTACGGGGGAACGCGGCAAACGGTTCCGGTGCTTTTGGTCTCGCCGCGGGCGATCGCAGTCGCACTCCGCCCCACCCTGCATTTCGCAGCAAACTCCCCACCCGGGCCCCCTCCCGGCGACATAAGCATGGTCACCCTGCTTATGTGGGCGATGTCGCCGGCGAGACCGCGGTGTGGCGCGTTTTACATAGTGTCCGGCGTCAGTGCACGGGATGTGCGACGCCGACGAGCACGCGCCGGCCGGACGACACCGGGTTGCCGTTGGCCACTTGCTCGGTGACACTGAAGCTCCGGAACTGCGTGACCGGGGCCCCCGACCACAGGATCACGTGCTCAGCGTCGTTGAACGTGCCGACCGGCACCAGGATGCCGGCGGCGTTCTTCAGCCACGCCTGGTAGTAGCGCCCATTAGCGAGGTGCGGGAGGCCGGTGGCCGACAGCTGTATCTCCCAGCCCGAGGTCATCTTGGTGAGCGTGGCCGACCCATGCGCGCCGGGCGCGAGTGAGGTGCCCGACACGACCATCGCGTACTGCAGCGGCGACGACGAGCTCCCGCCGACCGCGATCACGATCACGACGATGATCGCGGCCGCGGCGGTAGCGAACCCGCCGAGCACGAGCCCCGGGCGCCGGAACGGCCAGCGGAAGCCGCGCCGGCGTGGCACCTGCGGCGTGGCCGGCGCCACCGGCGCACTCTCGGCCGGCCGCTCCGGGCGGGCCTCTTCGGCGATCGCGCTCACGATCCGGTCCTCGAGCGCCGCGTCGGGCTCCTCCCAGGTTGCCGGCGTCTCGAGCAGCGCGCGCAACTCGTCGAGCTCGGCCCGCTCCTGCGGAGTGAGCGAGTCGACAGGCTCACCCGACAGGTACAGAATCCGGTCGTCGTCGCTGGTGCTCACATCCGTGCCTTTCTCGTTTGCATACGGTAGACGACCCCCATTCGGTTCATTCGCGCAGATGTCCGAGCATCGCCGCCAGGCGCTTATGGGCCCTGAACGACCGGGACTTGATCGTCCCCACAGGGATGCCGAGCCGCTCCGCGATCTGCGCGTGAGTGAATCCCTCGAGATGCTGGAGTCGGACGATCTCCTGTTCCTCGGGAGGCAGCTGAGCCATCGCCTCCCGTACCTCCCAGACGTCGTACATCGCGTCGGCCGAGTGCGGGGTCGAAATCAGCGCCGGATCGCCGGGCGGCGCCGATTCGAGCGGGTCCGTGGCCCGGACCGCCTCACGGCGGTAGAGGTCGATCGCGACACGCCGCGCGATCGCCGCGAGCCAGGGACCGAGCTCGCGCTGCTCATCGAAGGACTGCGCCGCCCGCCATGCCTTGAGGAACGTCTGCTGGGTCGCCTCCTCTGCCAGCCCGCGGTCGCCGAGCACTTTGTATGCGACCGCGTACACGAGCCGCCCGTGCGAGCGGTAGACCTCGCGCACGGCGTCCGGGTCGCCCTGACGAAAGCGTGCGCGGAGGTCCCCTTCCTGCACCCGGCGGACGCTACCAGCGCCCAGCGGCGCGATGATTAGGACTCGATGAGCAAGAGCAACCCGGGTTGACAAGCCAGTGCCTGTCAACTACGGTTGACAGAGGATGTTCGCCGCTCCGCCGACGCTTCCCGAAGACCCCGCCGATGCGCTCGCCGCCGTCGGCGCGCTCCGGCGCCTGGCCGACCGCGTTGAAGACTCGGCCGTCGAACGCGCGGTGCTCGACGGCTGGACGTGGTCGGAGGTGGCCGAGGCGCTCGGAGTCACGCGACAGGCGGTCCACAAGAAGCACGCGCGCCGGCTTCAGGCGGCCGGCGTCTTCAGAGGAGCGCGCTGATGGCGTTCGAGCGATTCACCAGGGATGCGCGCGCCGCAGTCGTCGGCGCTCGCGAACAGGCCCGTGCGCAGGGCCACCACGACGTCGAGGCGGAGCATCTGCTGCTGTTCCTAGCCGGCCGCCCCGAGTTTCAGGCGCTCGGTCTCGACCGGGATCGGCTCGCGGACGCGCTCGCCACCGAGGAGGAGCGAAGCCTCGCGGCGGTTGGCGTCGCCGCCGGCGAGCTCGAGCCTTCGGTCGCCGCGCGAGCGCCGCGCAAGCTCCAGTTCGCGACCTCGGCGAAGCTGTCGCTCCAGCGCGCGATGAAGGTCGCGGCCGCACGCGGTGACCGGCGCTTGACCGCCGGGCACGTGCTGCTGGGCGTGCTCGGCGCCGAGCGTGGCCGGGTGCCACGCGCTCTCCAGATCGCGCAGATCGACGTCGACGACTTGCGCGCGCGGATCTAAGGTCCGTAGGACCCTTAGGCCGGCACCGGGCCGAGTGCCCGCCACGCGCGGGCAATGCTCCCGGGGACCCCCCGGCCGCACATGACGACCTCGTTCGACAACGCCGCACGGGTGCTCATGCCCCCGGAGCCCAGCCTCCCGTACCTGCGCATCACCTGGAGCAGCTCGGCGTCGTCGGTGGAACGCGGCACCACACCGCTGCCTAGGTAGATCCTCTTCAGATCGCCGAACCGGGTCCGAGAAGATCAGTCGGAGGCGCCGCGCTCGATCATGACCGACGTGGCCTTGACGACCGCGGTCGCGTTGACGCCGGCGGCGAGCCCGAGCTCTTCCACCGAGTCACGGGTGATCGCGGCCGTGACCAGGAACGGACCGGCCTCGAGCTCGACCAGCGCCATCACGCCGTCGCACTCGACCGAACGCACCACGCCGGTGAACCGGTTGCGTGCCGAGCGCTCGGTTCCGGTGCGGTGGCGGGTGGGACGCGAGGTCAGACGCTGGACCTCGGCAACGGGCACGAGCCGGCGATTGCGGGCGTCGCGGGTGGTCTTGATCCGCCCCTTCCGGTCCCAGCGCCGCAGGGTGTCGACGCTCACGCCGAGCGCCGCGGCGGCCTCGCCGAGCGAAAGGTCTTCGGGCATCTGACCATAGACGGTACAGGGCGTCGTGACGGCGCGCGGGTCAGGCGACCGTGGCTCCCGGGGTGCCGCACGACCGCATGCCGTAGGCGGTGGCAAGCGCAGCCACGGGGCTCGCCCTGAGCGTGCCTTCGACGCTCGCGATCGTGTCGGTGTCGCCACTGCTCGCCGCTGCTTCGAGCGCGCGGTACGCCGTGACGACCTGCCCCAGCGACGCAAAATACTGCGACAGCATTAGGCGATCGCGCGCATTGCCGGGAGGACGCTTCAGCTTGCGGAGCTGGTCGGCTTCGGATTGCACGAGCGGCACGAGGCGGCCCAGGTAGGCGGCCATCGCGCCGGTCTCCGATGTCGATGCCGGTGGCGCTATGGCGCGCGTCTGACGCAGCGTATTTGTGCAGATACCGTTGGCCTGCGCGATGAAGTCGCTCTTGCTATACCCGCCGCCGCCACACCCCGTGAGCACTGCGGTGAGCAATATCGCGAGCGCCGCCCGACGGCAGACGCGAGCGTTCCGTAGACCCCACATGAAGCCAGAGCCTAACGCGCCCCCAATCACTCGCCTCACGTGTGCATATGCAATGCCTATATGCTCCCGCGATGCGCAAAACCTCCACTTCCCTTCGCCATCGCGCACGGCCGGGTGCGTCTGGTGACCAGCCCGGTGCGTTGCGCCGGCTCCTCGCCGTCCCCCTGGTCGGTCTTCTGACCGCTGGCTTCCTCCTGGTCGCCCCGTCGCTCGCCAGCGCCGATACCTCGTCGACGCTCACGGTCGTCGGCACCAGCGACGTCAATGACTCGGGGCTGATCCCCAACCTGATCCAGCCGCAGTTCCAGAAGGAGTTCCCGCAGTACACGTTCAAGTACCTGCCGTCGGCCACGGGCGCCGCGATCCAGGCCGCCGAGAACGGGACCGGGGGACCGAGCGCTCTCATCGTGCACGCCGCGTCGCTCGAGAACCAGTTCGTCGCGAACGGCTTCTCGTACAACAACCAGTTCGGGAACGCGATCTTCACCAACGATTTCGTGATCGCTGGCCCGACCAGTGATCCCGCCGGCGTGGGCACGAACGCCGCCAACAACGCCGCCCAGGCGTTCGCGGACATCGCGGCCGCCGGTGCCCAGACGCCAAGCAACGCGACGTTCTTCAGCCGAGGCGGCAACGTCACTGCGTCGGGCACGACCGTCGAGGAGCATGCGATCTGGGCCCTCGTGGCCAGCTCGGGTCTACAACCCGCGAGCCTGACCCTGTGCACGGTCAGCGCGGCCGACGGCGGCGGTATGTCGCCGATCGCGGCCAGCGCCGGCGTCGCCAACGGCGGCCCGTGCCCGGACAGCGGCACGGTGCTCAGCAGCCACGCCCCGTCGTGGTACCAGATTACCGGGACGAGTCAGGCCTCGACCGTCGAGACCACCAACAATTGCAACGGATTCAAGGGCTGCTACACCATCACCGACCGCGGCACATTTGACTACCTGTCGTCGGGGACGGACACCAGCGCGGCGACGATCACCAACCTGAAGATCGTCACTCGTAACAACAGCGCCAGTGCTCCGGGCGGTCAATACGAGCTCATCAATTACTTCCACGTCTACATCATCAATCCGAGCAAGCCTGGCGAGACGGTGAACCTGACCGCGGCGCAGGACCTCGTCAGCTTCCTCACCTCGCCGACCTTCCAGTCCCAGCTCAAGACGTACCTCCCGACGACCGATCCCGGCGGCCCGCCGTTCGTGGCGGACGCATCGCCGAACCTGACCGTATCTGGGCTCCCGAAGAATTACACCGCCAAGAAGCCGCTGACGGTGAAGGGAACGCTGGTCAACGCCGAGCCGGGCTACCCGGCCCTGGCCAGCCAGCGCGTGTTCCTCGACCAGATCGTCGCCGGCCAGCCGTTGCCGGTCGCCAGCGCCAAGACCAACTCGACCGGCGCGTACAGCATCAAGTACACGCCGACCTCGAGCGGCTCCTACGAGGTGTCGACGGGCCAGATCTCGATGATCGAGAACTCGACGCTCAGTCCGATCTACGGTGACATCCTGTCGCCGGCTTCGACCTCGCCGGCGAACGTCACCGTGCACGCCGCGACCTCCAACTTCAAGGTGGAGTCGCAGGGCGGCAAGGCGCTCGTGCTCGGCACGATCGGTCCCGGAACCGGACACGTCAAGGGAACGATCACCGTGCTCGCCCGCGCCGTGGGCAAGCATGGCGGATTCAAGACAGTCGCGACCGAGCGCGTGGCCGCGAACCAGGGCAACTTCGCGATCCTGGCGCCGCTCGCGCCGGGCGGCTGGAACGTCAAGGTGAAGTTCTCCGACCCCGGTCAGGTGGTGGCCGCGACCTCGCGGACGGTCAAGGTCACGATCGGCCCGAAGCCGACCTCGGGCATCACGGTGAGCTCGTTCAAGAAGAAGAGCAACGGGTTCACGCTTGCCGGCACGGCGACGCCGTCCGGTGAGTCGGGCGCGAAGGTCGAACTGCTGAGGATCAACACCGCATCCGGCGCGCCCGCTCGGCTCGCCGTGTTCGGGACCGCGAACCTCGGCGCCGGCAAGAACAAGGTGACGTTCAAGGCCAAGCTCCGGCGCGCCGCCCGATGGGTGATGCAGCTCGAGTACGTCCGGCCGGGTGAGGCGCCGAGCTTCTCGGGCTTGACCACGATCACGATCCGATAGGTCCGTGGCGCACCGAAGCATCCCTTCGGGCGAACATCGACGGCCGGCCGACCGCCGCCCCGGGCTGACCCCGGGGCGGCGGTTTGTGTTGGCGCTCGCCGGCGTACTCGCGCTCGCGACCGGAGCGCTTGGTTACCGGGGCGCCCCAGCGCACGCGGACGCCGGGTCGCAACAAATCGTTTCGGCGACCGTTTACTCGCCGAGCGGCACTTCGACGGAGTCCGCCACGCTCGCCGGCCTGCAGGCGTGCCCGACGTACTCAGGCCCGAGCACGATGCAGGAACTCGGGCAGCAGGGCTTCGTGCCGGTGACGTTCCCGGCGAACGCGTGGGCGCTGTCGACGGTTCTCGGGTGCCTGCAGCCACAGCCCGTCACGCTCACTGGCCAGGGCGGGGTCACCGTGATCGACGCCGATGGCTCACCCGAGACCGGCTCGGGCTCACAGCTAACCGCCGCAGATCTTGCCCCTCCTGGCAAGACAGACTTCAACAATCCGGCGGAGGGTCCCGTGGTGTCGGATCTCGGCACAGCGATCCGATACGACCGGCCGTGGCGCGGATCGTCGCAGGGCCAGCCCGACTATGACTACTCCGACCAGGTTACGACGGACTCGCCGAACGGCCAGGCGACGCCGGTCGAGATCGAGGTGTTCGAGGGACCGCTTCTCACCGTCACCGTGTCAGCGTCGCGGACAACGGTGAGCGCCGGGCAACCCGTCACCCTCGGTGCGACCGTCACCGGTGCGGGCGATAGCGCGCTCTCTTACAGCTGGAACTTCGACGGTGGCGCGCCCGGGTCGGAGGCGCCGAGCCCGCAGGTGACGTTCGGGAACGCCGGCCAGTACAACGTCACGGTCCAGGTCACCGACAGCCAGGGTGGAGGAGGAGTGGCTTCGATCCCGATCACGGTCGGGACTCCGCCGGCGCCCGTCACCGGCGGACACAACCAGAAAGGAGCGGGCAAGAACAAGAAGTCCCACTCCCCGACCGGGCCGGTGAAGAGTTCCGGTACCCACGCCGGCGCCAAGGCTGGCAAGCAGAACCCCGGTCAGTCGACGACGTCGGGCAAGACCACCACAACCACCAGCTCGAGCACCACCACGACGACGTCAACCAGCACGTCGACCGCCACCACCCCTTCGCCGAGCACCGCGTCCCATGCATCCACTGCCCATCGCACGACGGCGTCGAGGAAACGACCGACCAGCGCCCCTCGTGTGCGCCCGACCACGCCGCCCCCCCAGTCGGGGTCGACCGTGGTCGGCCTGCTGGTCAGCGACGTAACGCCGCTCCCGTCCGGCGTGAGCCCCCTGGTTCACACAGTCCCAGCGCCGCCGTCGACGGCGCCACCCGCACGACAGGCAATCCGGGCGTCGCTGCTGCCGGCGATCGGCGCGGGTTTGGCGGTACTCCTCCTGCTGGGCCTCGGCGCCGGCCGCGAGCTGCGGGGTCGCCGCGGGCGGGGGACGCCGCCCGTCCCCAGCTGAGATCCTGGTCGTCATCACCGCTTTGCCTCTGATCTTCGCCCTCAGCTCCAACGGCATCGACCAGGCGATCTTCCACGTCGCCAACGCCCTGGAGGTGCCGGTACTGATCCTCGCGCTCGGCGCGCTCGCACTCGTCATCTACGAACTTGGCAGCTACGTGGTCGAGCTGGCTAGCCGTCGGAAGCGGCGGTTCGCCACCCTCCAGGCCGGGGCGGAGCAGGCCCACAACGCACTGCTGGCGGGCGACCGCTCGGCCGCGGAAGCCGCCGTGTCCGGGATCCCACGCAGTGCCGCGATGGCCGCGACGCTGAACTTCATCCTCGAACAAGCCGGAACGCCCGGGAGCGAGCACCAGATCAACAAGGCGCTCGCGGATTTCGACTTCGACTCGCAGCGACGCCTCGCGCGCACGCGACTGCTCGTGCGTGCCGGGCCCGCGCTCGGGCTGATGGGAACGTTGATCCCGCTCTCGCCCGCGCTCACCGGCCTCGCCGCCGGCAACACCGCCCAGCTGAGCCACGATCTGCGGGTCGCGTTCAGCGTCACGGTCGTCGGTCTGCTGATCGGAGCCGTCGCGTTCGGGCTGTCGCTCTCACGCGACCGCATGTACAGCCAGGATCTGTCAGACCTCCAGTACCTCGCGGCGGTCATCACCGATCCACGATCCACAGGAGGCGCACCATCATCTCCGTCACCCCCAACGCCCGTAGCCGCGAGGACCGCGCCGGCGACCCACTCGACGGGCTCGTAAATCTGTTCGACCTCGGGATCGTGCTGTCGGTCGCATTCCTGCTTGCGGCGCTGTCCTCCCTCCACCTGGCCGGCGCGATCACCAGCAAGGGCCTACGCGCCAACGCGGCTAAGCCGATCTACGTCCAGCCCGGCCAGACCGTCGCGCCGCTCCCGAAGCCCGGGAAGCGGACGATCGGCCAGGGCACGCAGGCCGGCGTGGTGTACCGGCTGACCAACGGGCAGCTCGTCTACGTGCAGCAGGCACCTTCGAAGTAGCACCGGGCCGTGGCGTACGTCTGGGATCAGATCCGCGGCGCGATCCCGCTGATCACGCACGGAGACCCCTACATCATGGGCCTGCTGTGGGTCACGATTCGGGTCGCCGTGGTCTCGACCTCGTTCGCGCTCCTGATCGGCCTGCCGATCGGCGTGGCCCTCGGGATCGGCCGGTTTCGCGGCCGGCGCGCGCTCCAGATCCTCGCCAACGCCAGCCTCGCGCTCCCGTCGGTCGTGGTCGGGGTCGTGCTGCTGCTGCTCCTCATCCGGCCCGGTGCGTTCGGCTCCCTGCACCTCGCGTTCACACTGCGCGGGGTTTACATCGCACAGACCGTGCTCGCACTCCCCTACGTAATCGCGCTCACCCCGGCTGCGATCCAGGGGCTGGCACCCGGCCTACTCGATCAGGCCAGGGCGCTCGGCGCGGGACGTCTACAGCTGGCGGCGTTTGCGCTGCGCGAGGCCAAGATCGGCGTGCTCGCGGCCACGATCGCGGCGCTGGGCGCGGCGATCTCGGAGGTCGGCGCGGTAGTGATCGTCGGCGGCAACATCGAAGGCCACACCGAAACGCTCGCGAGCGGCATGCTCGAGCAGTTCACCTTCAACAACACGAACGACCAGTACGCGGTGGCAATCGGGCTCGTGCTGCTCGCGTTGATCCTGGTCCTGATCGGGGCGCTCACCGTGATCCAACAACGGACGGGCGGAATCCAGCTGCGCTTCCGGGAGGCCTGAGATGCGACTCTTGTGGGCAGAGCTCCGGGCCGCCGTGCCGATGATCCTGCACGGAAACCCCACGCTCTTCAGCGTCATCGGCTTCACCCTCCAGGTGGCCGTGGTGGCGACGGTCGTGGCCACGATCATCGGGGTGCCGATTGGCCTCGCGATCGGGCTCGGACGCTTCCGGGGCCGCCAGGTGCTGCGGGTCCTCGCCAACGCGAGCCTGGCCTTGCCTCCGGTGCTCGTCGGCGCGTTCCTGTTCGTGCTGTTCCTGCCGCAGGCGCCGCTCGGATCGCTCCAGCTGATCTGGACCAAGCGAGTCGTGTTCGTCGGGCAGACGATCCTCGCCCTGCCCTTCATCGTCGCACTCACCGCGGCCGCGGTCCAGGGTCTCCCGCCCGGGCTCCTGGCCCAGGCGCGGCTGCTCGGGGCCGGCAGGATCCAGGTGTCGACGCTCGCGCTCCGCGAAGCCAGGATCGGAGTGATGGCGGCCGTGATCGCGGCGCTCGGCACCGCGCTGTCCGAAGTCGCCGCGGTCGCGATCCTTGGCGGCAACATCTACGGGTACAACCAGACGCTCGCCAGCGCGACCTTATACGAGACCAACGGCGGGTACTACGCCGACGCGCTCGCGATCGCAATCGTGCTGACCGGACTGATCCTGATCCTGATGTGCGGCCTCGCCGTGCTCCAGCACCAGGGCAACGGCATCCGCCTGCGGTTCCGGTCAGCGACATGACCGCTGCCGATCCGCCCGAGTCCGGACCGGTGCTGCTCCGCTGCGAGCACCTGACCGTACGGCGCGGCAAGCGCGACGTGGTCAGCGACGTGAGCGCGGAGCTGCGCGCCGGCGAAATCGTGGCGCTGCTCGGGCCCAACGGCGCCGGCAAGAGCACGCTGCTCGACGCGCTCGCCGGGGCGCTGCCCGCCTCTGCGGGCCGGGTCGAGCGCCACGGCCGGGTCGGCGTAGCGCTCCAGTCGCCCGACCTGGCGCGCCGGACTGTGTTGGCGAACGTGACGCTGGCGCTCGCCTGGTGGGGCGTCCCACGACCCGAGCGGGCCGAGCGCGCTCGGGAGGCGCTCCGCGCGATCGGCGCCGAGCACCTTGCCCGGCGCCGCGCCGCCACGCTGTCCGGAGGCGAGCGCCGCCGCGTCCACCTCGCCCGCGCGATCGCGGTGCAGCCCGACGTGCTGCTGCTCGATGAGCCGTTCGCCGGGCTCGACGCCGAGGTGCGCGCGAACTTGCTCGAGGACGCGCTCTCGGCGCTGCGCTCGAGCGACCGCGCCACGCTCGTCGTGGTGCACGACCGGGCGGAAGCGTGGGCGCTCGCCGACCGCCTGCTGATCCTGATCGACGGCCGGCTGGTGGCGGCCGGTCCGCCCCGAGAGCTGCTCGAGCGGCCGCCGAGCACCGTGGTGGCGCGCTTCCTGGGCTTCGACGGCAGCCTCGAGGACGGTCACGAGCTCCTGCTGACCCGGCCGGCGCACGTCGCGCTCGATCCCGCCGGCCCGCTCGAGGCTCGCGTCACTCGCGCGGTCGCGCTCGAGGACGGCGTCCGCCTCGAGCTCGAGCTCGAGCACGGGCGGCTATACGCGGTCTCCCCGCTCCCCGCTCCGCGGCCCGGCGACAGCGTCCGCGTCCGGATCGACGGCGGCGCACGCTTCCCGCTCGCCGACAGCTCGCGCCCGCCTCAACCCGCGGCTCAGGTGCCGGTCATTCGTCGCGAAGCATGACGGCTGTGATCGCCAGGACGACTAGCACGACCGCCGTGAGAATCGTGAGGGCCGCTGCGTCCGCGTGCAACGTGGCCGCGAGGACCGCGCACGAGATCAGGCCGACCACCACGCGTGAGCCGTAGCTGACAAGGCGGTCCGGATCGCTCCCCATACCCGAGCAACGGCGCGGAGCGACGAGAACTGCCGCTCCCGGCGTCGTAGCATCGGACCATGGACCTGCCACATCGGGCCATGGACTTGCCGCCCGGCCCGCGCGCGCCCGCCATCTGGCAGACGCTCGCGTGGATGTCCCGACCCGGGGCGTTCCTGCGCCGGGTGCACGCCCGCTTCGGCGACCCGGCGACGATCCGTACCTACTGGACCGAGGAGCCGATGGTGCTGTTCTCCGGCCCTGACGCGGTCCGTTCGGTGTTCCGGCTCGATCCAGCGATAGCGCCCGCGGGCCAGAGCTGGGAGTTCTTGGCGCCGTTCGCCGGTCCGCACTCGATCCTGCTGCTCGACGGAGAGGAGCACATCCGCGAGCGCCGGCTGATGCAGGGCCCGTTCCATGGCGAGCGGATGCGCGCGTTCGCGCCGACGATCGGCGAGCTGGCCCGCCGCGAGCTCGCGACCTGGAACGGTCCGGTGGTCGCGCTTGACCGCATGCGCGAGCTAACGCTCGACATCATCCTGCGCGTAGTGTTCGGCGCGCGCGACGAGGAGCTCGCCCACATGCGCGACGTGATCGACGACTCGCTCGCGAGCGTCCGTTCACTGCCGTCGGTGCTGGCGATGGCGGTCGTCCGCAAGGACCTCGGGCCGCGCAGCCCATGGGGTCGGTTCCGGATCGCGGTCGAGCGGTTCGACGCCGAGCTATATGCGCTGCTGGCGCGCCGGCGGGCGGAGAAGCGCGACGACTCAATGCTGGCGCTGCTGCTCGAGGCCCGCGACGAGCACGGCAACCCACCGAGCGATCAACACCTGCGCGATCAGCTCGTGGCGCTGCTCGTCGGCGGCCACGACAGCTCAGCGGCATCGCTGGCGTGGGCGTTCGAGCTGCTCGCCCGCCACCCGGCGGTACAGGCACGGCTGCGCGAGGGCGAACCGGGCTACGTCGACGCGGTCGTCAAGGAGGTGCTGCGGGCCCGCCCGGCGCTGACGATCGCGCCTCGCCTGCTGCTCGAGCCGGCGCAGATCGCGGACCGGACGGTGCCCGCCGGCGTCCAGGTCGCCGCCTGCCTGTGGCTCGCGTGCCGGCGCGAGGATCTGTGGGAGCGCGCTGGCGAGTTCCGGCCCGAGCGCTGGCTCGAGGGGGCCTCGGACCGCCCGGTGCCGAACCCGGTGTCGTGGATCCCGTTCGGCGGCGGGGTCCGCCGCTGCGCCGGAGCGCCGTTCGCCGAGATGGAGATGCGCGAGGTGCTGCGCGCCGCCGCCGGCCTGACGCTCCGTCCCGCGCGACCGCAGGCGGAGTGGGCGCGACGAAGCATGCTCGTGCTGGTGCCGAACCGGGGCGGCCAGGTGCTCGCCGGCTGAGCCCCCGCCCGGTGCGACGCGATAGCGTGCACCCGCGCAATGTCTCGGACTCTGGGCAACACGGACCTGGAAGTCACGCCGCTCGGGCTCGGGCTGGCCGCGCTCGGGCGCCCCGGCTACATCAACCTCGGCCACGCAACGGACCTGGCCGGGCACACCGACGTCGAGTCGATGGAGCGTGCCGCGCACGCCGTGCTCGACGCCGCCTACGCCGGCGGCATCCGCTATTTCGACGCGGCGCGATCCTACGGCCTGGCCGAGGCGTTCCTGGCGAGCTGGCTCGTGCAGCGCGACCTCGGCCCCGACGACGTCACGGTCGGCTCGAAGTGGGGCTACACGTACACCGCCAACTGGCGCGTCGACGCCGAGGTCAACGAGGTCAAAGACCTGTCGGAAGCGACGCTCGAGCGCCAGCTGACCGAATCGCAAGAGCTTCTGGGAAACCATCTCCGCCTGTACCAGATCCACTCGGCGACCGTTGACAGCGGCGTGCTCGACGACCCCGCGGTCATGGAGGAGCTCGCGCAGCTCCGCGCCAACGGCATGGCGATCGGGTTCACGTCGACCGGGCCGAATCAGGCACAGACGATCGAGCGCGCGCTCGAGGTCGGCGGCTTCGATTCCGTGCAGGCGACGTGGAACCTGCTCGAGCGTTCGGCTGGCTCCGCGCTGGCGGCGGCTCACGCCGAGGGACTGGGCGTGATCATCAAGGAGGCGCTCGCCAACGGCAGGCTCACGACGCGCGGCGACGTGCCCGAGCTGGCGGCGGCGGCGCGCACAACCGGACGGACCGAGGACGCGCTCGCGCTCGCGTACGTGCTGGCGCAGCCCTGGGTCGACGTAGTGCTGAGCGGCGCCGCCACCGTGGAGGAGCTCGCGAGCAACCTCGTCGCGCGCGTCGTCGACCTCGGCCCCGACGTGCTCGAGCGCCTCGACGCGATCGGCGAGGACGCGGAGACGTACTGGGAGAAGCGAAGCGAGCTCCCGTGGAACTAAGTGGTCGCTTTCACTGAGGCGCGCTGGCTACACTCCTTGTGAGGTCAACTTTCTTTCTGAGGAGCGTTTCGTGGACGTCGAAATCTGGTCTGACATCGCCTGCCCATGGTGCTACATCGGGAAGCGCCGGTTCGAGGCCGCGCTTGCCGAGTTCGAGCATCGTGACGACGTCCGCGTGACGTGGCGGAGCTTTGAGCTGGATCCCTCCGCGCCCCACGAGCGCCAGGGCGACAACGCGACCCGCATTGCCGAGAAGTACGGCATCACGGTCGAGCGGGCCCGGGAGATGGGACGCACGGTGACCGACGCCGCCACCGGCGAGGGGCTCGACTTCCACCTGGACATCCAGCGCAGCGGCACGACCTTCGACGGCCACCGCGTCATCCACCTCGCCGCCGAGCACGGCCTCCAGGACGCGATGAAGGAGCGCCTGATGCTCGCCTACTTCACCGAGGGCCAGCTCGTGTCCGATCAGGACACGCTCGTCCGCCTCGCGGTCGAGGTCGGCCTCGACGACGACGAGGTGCGCGCCACGCTCGCCTCCGACCGGTACGCCGACGAGGTGCGCGGCGACGAGCGGCTCGCCGGCCAGTTCGGGATCAGCGCGGTGCCGACGTTCGTCGTCGACCGCGCGATCGGCGCGTCGGGCGCCCATCCGCCCGAGGCGCTTCTCCAGCTGCTCGAGCAGGGTTGGGAGCGCCGCACCCCCGCGCCGGTGATCGCCGGCGGCGAGAGCTGCGACGTCGACGGCAACTGCTGAGCACTCCTTAGGTCCGCCGCCTTGGCCCGGGTTGCGCACCGCGAGCCGGGCCGCCAGCCGGCAGGCCCGGCCCCATCCTGTATCAAGGGCGTCCTGCCGGCGTCAGGTCTTGATCAGGCCGTGCGGGTTCAGCACGAACTTCTTGGCCGCCCCCTGATCGAAGTCCTGGTATCCGTTGGGGGCTTCGTCGAGCGTGATCACGGTGGCGTTGACGGCCTTGGCGATCTGCGCCTTGTCGTTGAGGATCATCTGCATCAGGCCGTGGTGATACTTCATGACCGGGCACTGCCCTGTCGTGAAGCTCTGTGACTTCGCCCAGCCGAGCCCGATCTTGATCGACAGGGAGCCCTCCTTGGCGGCGTCGTCGACGGCGCCCGGATCGCCGGTGACGTACAGGCCCGGGATGCCGAGCTTGCCGGCCGCGCGAGTGACGTCCATGATCGAGTTCAGCACCGTCGCGGGCGCCTCGTGATCTGAGTCCGATCCATGGCCGCGCGCCTCGAAGCCGACGGCGTCGACGGCGGCATCGACCTCGGGCACGCCCAGGATCTGCTCGATCTGATCCTTCGGGTCGCCCTCGGAGATGTCCACGGTCTCACACCCGAAACTGCGAGCCTGCTTCAGCCGCTCGGGGATCATGTCGCCGACGATCACGACCGCCGCGCCCAGCAGCTGCGCCGAGTGCGCCGCCGCGAGTCCGACCGGGCCTGCGCCTGCGACGTACACGGTGGAGCCGGAGGTCACGCCGGCGGTGTAAGCCCCGTGGTAGCCGGTCGGGAAGATGTCCGACAGCATCGTCAGGTCGAGGATCTTCTCCATCGCCTTTTCCTTGTCGGGGAACACCAACAGGTTCCAGTCGGCGTAGGGCACGATCACGTACTCGGCCTGGCCGCCGACCCAGCCGCCCATGTCGACGTAGCCATACGCCGAGCCAGGCCGATCGGGATTGACGTTCAAGCACACGCCGGTGTTCCCGGTCTTGCACATGCGGCACCGCCCGCAGGCGATGTTGAACGGCACCGAGCAGAGGTCGCCCTTCTTGATGAACTCGACCCCAGGCCCGGTCTCGATCACCTCGCCGGTGATCTCGTGCCCCAGGATGAGGCCCTCCGGCGCGGTCGTGCGACCGCGGACCATGTGCTGGTCGGAGCCGCAAATGTTCGTCGACACGCATTTGAGGATCGCCGCGTGCGGCAGCTTGCGGCCGACGTTGGCCGGGTTGACGCCCGGTCCGTCTTTCAGCTCGAAGGTCGGGAAGTCGATGTTCTGGACCTCGACCTTGCCCTTCCCCATATACGCAACGCCTCTGTTGTCTGCCATGCCTGCTCTCCTTTCGCCTCGGGGCGTCATCTCTAGGCGCGCGGTCTGTCGGAAGGCAGGCGACAATCGGTCGCCTGGACGCGACGACCACTCACCTCTATTGGGCTACCCATGGCGCCCGGGAGTAACCACCGGGCGGCGCTTCGCCTTCGCAGAGCCGCCGCCTCAGACTTCGTGCTCGGCGAGTCGCGCGCGGAGGTCGCGGCAACGCATGACGAGCTGCTCGGTGTGCTCGCGCGTCCGGCGATGCGTCGGATGGTCGCGGCCGCCGTCGACGCTGCTCCCCATCGCGAATGCGTACTCCCAACTCGCCATGTGCGCCCGCAGCTCGGCCTCGGCGGCGGCAAGCTCGGCTTTGATCAGCTCCAACACCTGGGCCATGCCCGGCTTATCGACTCCCGGCGCCCTGACCTCAACCCAGACCCAGGGCCTAGTGCGGCGCGTGATCGAGCAGACCCCGCTTGCCGGCGGCGTAGGCGACCTCGGCGCGGCTGTGGACGCCGAGCTTGCGCATAACGTTGCGAACGTGGAACTTCGCGGTGCTCTCGCTGACGAAGATGCGGCGCCCGATCTCCGCGTTGGTCAGCCCGCTCGCGACCAGTTCGGTGACCTCGCGCTCGCGATCGGTGAACCCCGCATCGGCGGGGGCATGCTCGCCCGCCACGAGCGACCTGACCATCGCGGCGCTGCGTCCGTCGAAGCCGGACTCCCCTTGGGAGACGCGACGGATGATCTTGACCAGCTCGACGACGTCGACCTCCTTGAGCACGTAGGCCTTGGCGCCGCGTCGGAGCGACTGGTCCAGCAGGCGCTCGTTTAGGAACGTGGAGAGGATCACGACGTTGGACTGGGGCCGGCGCCGGACGATCTCGCTACACAGGTCGAGCCCCTCGGTGTCGTGCTCCGAGCTCAGCTTCAGATCGAGCACGATCACGTCGGGCCGTGAGTGATCGAGGGCCTGCAGCGCATCGTTCCAACCGCCAGCCTCGGCGACGACGGAGATGTCGGGCTCGAGTTCGAGGATCGAGCGCAGCCCCCGGCGGACGATCGCGTGGTCGTCGACCAGCAGGACGCGGGCTGGGGCCGCCGCCTCAGGAGGGGCCAAGCGACCCTCCGAGCGGTACCTCGACCCTCAGCTTCACGCCCCCGCCGCGCCGGCGCTCGAACCAGGTGGCGCCGCCGAGGGTGCGCACCCGCTCGGCGATTCCGGTCAGCCCAAGGTGATCGGAGTTCGGCTGGGAGATGAACAGGTGGTGCTGGAGCTTGCGGTGGTTCCCCGAGCCGTCATCGCCGACGCCCAGCGATACCACCTGGGGCCGCCACCGCAACGTGACCCATGCATGCCTGGCCTCGGCGTGGCGGACAACGTTGAACAGCGCCTCGCGCGAGATCTGGACCAGGGCGTGCTGCGTGGCGGCGGGCACCGGCTGGGTCTGCCCGTAGACACGCAGCCCGACCTCGAGGCGAGCGCCGGCCTCGACGTCCTCGATCACGTCGCGGAGTGCCTCGGGCAGCTCGATCTGCCCGTCGCTCGACAGCTCGAAGATCACCTCACGGATCTCGTCCATCGCGGAGCGCGCCAGGCCCTGAGCGCCCAGCACCCGCTCGACCACGGGCGGCGGAACCATCGGATGGCGCCGGCACCACTCGAGATTCATGCCGATCGTCAACAGCTGCTGCGCGACGCTGTCGTGGAGCTCGCGCGCGATCCGGTTGCGCTCCTCGCTCAGGAGCTGCCGGCGACCGGCCTGCTCAAGGCGCCGCAGTGTCCCTTCGAGCTCTGAGCCTCGGCGCTCGAGCTCGGCCGCGCGGCGCTCGTTCTCCTGGAACAACGAGGCGTTGTGGAGGGCGACGCCGGCGTGGTTGGCGAGCGTGACCAGGATCGAGACGTCACTCGGCGCGACGTCGACATCGTCGTGAAGCCCCACGACGAGCATGCCGGCCAGCTTGCCGTGCACGGGCATCGGAGCCGCCGCCGCGGCACACGGCTCACCGCCGAGCTCGATCCCCTCCTCCTTCGCCACCAGCACGGGGCGTTGGGCGGTGAGCGTCTGCTCGGCGAGCGCCGCGAGCGACTGCGGCGCCACCTCCCAGCGCTGGACGACCGCGTGGCTCGCGTGGACGATGACGCGAGGCATCCTCCCGGCCGCGTCCTCGTCGGAGAACACCATCGCCGCCCACCGCGCGTCGAAGTGGTACGCGGCCGCCTCGACGACCGCGTCGCAGACGGCGATGGGCCCTGCCGGCGCCGCGCACAACGCGGAGGAGATTCGCTCGAGCGTCTCGATCGTATGGTCCAGGCGGTCCGACTTGTCGCGCCAGGCCGCATAGAAGCTTGGCTTGGACGAGCGGACGCCGACCAGGCGCTCGAGCGCGAGCCGGTCGACGGCGGCGGACCGTTCAGTAGGCGGCGACGCAGATCCTGCGGACATCGTCCTCGCTGACGGGTCGTGGGTTGGTCGCGATGTAGGCGTCGCGCAGCGCGTTCACCGCGAACAGGTCGAAGTCGGACGGGTCGACGCCGATCTCGTGCAGGCCGGCCGGAATCGCCAGGGCCCGGCTCAACTCCTCGACGCGCTCGATCGCCCGCTCGGCGGCGATGGCGTCGTCGACGCCGCCGGTAGCGACGCCGAGCGCGCCCGCCACGTCGACGTAGCGGTCGGCGTGGGTCTCGGCGTTGAAGCGCATCACGTGCGGCATCAGGATCGCGTTGAGCAGCCCGTGCGGGAGGTCGAGCGCGCCGCCGATCTGGTGGGCGATCGCGTGGGTTGCCCCGAGCAGCGCGTTCGTGAACGCCATGCCCGCCTGCAGGCTGGCCCGCGCCATCCCCTCACGGGCGGCGAGGTCGAACGGATCCTCCACCGCCACCGGGAGATGCTCGACTATCTCGTGGATCGCGGCGACCGCCAGGCGCTTGCTCAGGAAGTCGCAGGCCTCCGACACGCACGACTCGATCGCGTGGCTGAGCGCGTCGAGCCCGGTGTGCGCGGTCAACTCCGCCGGCATCGTCGTGAGCAACTCGGGGTCGGTCACCGAGATATCGGGCACGAGCGCGCGCCCGCCGATCGTCGCCTTGAAGCGTCGCTTGGTATCGGTGACCACACAGAACTGCGACACGTCCGACCCCGAGCCGCCGGTCGTCGGGACCATCACCATCGGCGGGATCGGGTTGTTCGCGTGGTCGATGCCCTCGTACTCGAGGATGTGTCCCCCGTTGCCGCTCAGGATCGCCACGGCTTTGGCGAGGTCGATGCAGCTCCCGCCACCGATCGCGAGCAGCGCGTCGCAACCGCTCTCGAGGTAGACCTCGAACGCCGCCTCGACCTCGAAGTCCTTCGGGTTCGGCGTCAGCTCGTGCCAGAGACGCCACTGGATGCGCACGTCGTCGAGGTGCGGCGTAGCGCGCTCGACCCAGCCGGAAGCGAGCACGCCCGGGTCGCTGACCAGCATCGGGCGCCGGCCGCCGACGCGCCGAACCGCGCCGCCGACCTCGGCGAGCGTCCCGATTCCGAAGATCACCTCAGGGATGAGGAACTTGCTGACGCGTCCGCGACGCGGCGAGTATGCCGGGGCAGGGGAGGACGCGGTGGACGCACCCTCTGCCACCGCGGCTGGTCTCGGGGTGACTTGCTCCAAATCCCTCCTCCTGCAGCGGGTTCCAAGGCGATCCTACCGCTCGGCATGTAGCACGGGTGTTGGGAACTTGGAATATGCGTCGCCGGACAACAAAAGGCGATCCGCTGGTCAGCGGATCAGACCCTCAGCCCGCGCCCAATCGACGGTCTTGCGGATCGTCTCGCGGGGGTCGGTGTAGCGCAGGCCAAGCTCCCGCTCGGCGCGCGATCCGTCGTAGCGGTGGCCGTGGAGCAGCGTGCGGACCATCTCGCGGCACACCGGCGGCTGGCGCCCCGCAAGCTTGAAGCCCCGCTCGACGACGGCCGCGGCCACGGTCGCGACGCGGCGCGGCAGCAGACGCGGCTTCCGCTCCACGCCGGCGACGTCGGCTGCCAGCGCCAGCGCCTGGCCGATCTCGAGCGTCATGCCATTGACCAGGTAGCGCTCGCCGGCGACGCCGTGCTCGGCCGCGAGCACGTGACCGGTCACGCAGTCGTCGATGTCGACCAAGCTGACGTACGTCGGCACGAATACGCGCAGGCGGCCGTCGAGGTACGCGAGCAGAATTCGGCCGGTGCCGCCGGCGCGCCCGGGCCCCTGGACCGAGGACGGGTTGACCAGCACCAGGTCCTGGCCGACCTCGCGCGAGGTCGCGAGCGCCGCTCGCTCGCCCTCGGTCTTGGTCCGCTCGTATGTCGACAGGTACCAGCCGCGGTGGGGCGTGTGCTCGGTGCCGATCGTCCCGGGAGGTTCGCCGATGGTCGCGGCCGAGGAGGTGTGCACGAGCCGGGCGACGCCCGCACGGGCGGCGGCGCGGACCGCGGCGACGGCGCCCCCGACGTTCATCCGCTCCATCGGGCGCGGGTCCTCGACGCAGAGTGCGTTGACGCCGGCGACGTTGAACACCAGCGCGCAGCCCTCCATTCCCCGCGTCAGGTCGTCGACGTCGTCTCCCTCGCCGCGGACGACTTCGACGCCCCGGGCCGACAACGTTCCGGCCGCCGCATCCGAGCGCGCCAACCCGACGACCTCGTCGCCCCGCTCGAGCAAACGCGTCACGAGCGCGGTGCCGATCACCCCCGTCCCGCCGGTGACGAATACACGGCTCACGCGGTCAGGAGCGGAGCGCGGCGGAGAACTGAACGATGTAGTCGATTCCGGACCAGGCGGTGACGACCGCGGCGATCACCATCGCCCACTGGTCGAGGTAAGCGTGCAGGATGATCACGTCCGGGCGCAGTATCGCCAGCGTGATCGCGACGAACTGGACCGTGGCCTTCCACTTGCCGAGCATCGAGGTCTCGAACCGGCGCCCGCCGGACTCGACCGCGGCGCGCAGGCCGAGGATCGTGAACTCGCGCCCGATGATGATCAGCGACACCCAGGGCGACACCCGGTGGACCGCCACCAGCGCGATCAGCGCGCTCGCCACCAGCAGCTTGTCGGCGGTCGTGTCGAGGAACGCGCCGAAGCGAGTGGTGACTCCCCAGCGGCGGGCCAGCCGGCCGTCAAGCCAGTCGGTGCCCGCGGCGATCACGAACACGACCGCGGCGGCCGTGTAGGAGCGCGTCAGCACGAGCGCCATGACCACGGGGCACAACACGACCCGTAGCCCCGTGCCAGCCGCGAGCATCCTCGATGAGCGCAACGAGCTCAACGTACCGGCTTCCACGGGAGGATGAGGTTACCTCACAGCAAACGTGCGCCGAACGCGCGGGCCGCTGCCGCGCTGTCGGTCGCGAGCGCTGCCTCGGCGGCGGCGCGAGCCTGCTCGAGATCGACCCCCCGGAGAGCCGCTTTGGCCTCCGGGACCAGCGCCGGCGCCATGCTCAGCTCGGTCACGCCGAGGCCGGCGAACAGGAGCGCGCTCGCCGGATCACCGGCCAACTCGCCGCACACCCCGACCCACCGGCCGTGCGCGGCCGCCGCCTGCACCGTCTCCTTGACGAGCCGCAGTACCGCCGGCTGGGGCCCGGTGAGCAGCGGCGCGAGCCGCTCGTCGCCGCGCTCGGCCGCCATCGTGTACTGGGTCAGGTCGTTGGTACCGAGCGAGAAGAAGTCGACGTGCTCGGCCAGCCGCGTCGCGGTGAGCGCGGCGGCGGGGACCTCGACCATGATCCCGAACTCAAGCGGCGCGTCCACCCCGGTGTCGGCCCGGGCCTGCTCCAGCGCGGCGCGGGCGGCCTGGATCTCGCCGAGCGTCGCGACCATCGGCAGCATCGTCTTCACCGGGTATTCGGCAGCGACCCGCAAGATCGCGCGGAGCTGGGTTGCGAGCACGTCGGGGCGCTCGAGACCCAGGCGAATCCCGCGAACGCCAAGGAACGGGTTCGCCTCGGGCGGCATCGGCAGCGCCGGCAGCGGCTTGTCGGCGCCGGCGTCGAGCGTGCGCACTACCAATACACGGCCGTCGAGCGCGACCGCGATCTCGCGCAGCGTCTCGGCCTGCTCGTCCTCGTCCGGGAGCTCGGCGCGGTCGAGGAACAGGAACTCGGTGCGGAGCAGGCCGACACCCTCGGCGCCGAGCTCGACCGCCCGGGCCGCCTCGCCGGCGGAGCCCAGGTTCGCGAACACCTCGATCCGGGTGCCGTCACGGGTGGCGCCGGTCTCGTGCGCGCGTTCGCGCGCCGACGCTCGTCGTTCGTCGGCGCGCTCGCGCCGCTCGGTGGCGTCGCGCTTCGCGCCGTCCGGGGGGTCGACCTGGAGCGTGCCGGCCTCCCCGTCGATCAGCACGGTCGTGCCGTCGGGGATCTGCAGGATCGTCTCGCCCAGACCGACCACGGCCGGAAGGCCGAGCGCACGCGCGAGGATCGCGGCGTGCGCGGTGGCGGTGCCGTGCGCGGTCGCGATCCCCGTGACGAGCGCCGGATCGAGCGTTGCTGCGTCGCCGGGGGTGAGCTCGCCGGCAATCACGACGCCGGCCGTATTCGTGGCGGTCGCGGGCTCGCCGGTGAGCGCGACGACAACCCGCCGGCCGACGTCGAGCACGTCCGCCGCGCGCTCCTGGAGCAGCGGCTCGTCGAGCGCGCGGTAGAGCTCGGCGACCTGCTGGGCCGCGTCGTACCAGGCGCGTTCGGCGGTGGCGCCGGCCTCGATCGCCTGGTTTGCGGGGTCGAGCATCGCGTCGTCATCGAGGAGCGCGAGGTGGGCATCGAAGATCGCGGCCTCTGCCTGGCCGGCGCGGGTCGCGACAGTGCCGCGGTCGCGCTCGATTGCGGTACGGGCGGCGGTGATGCCTTGGTTCAGGCGTTCGCGTTCGCGGGGCGGGTCCTCAGCGGTGCGATCCGGTGGCGGGGCGATGGCGCCGTGCAGGTGATGGGCGGGGCCGAACGCGAGCCCGGCCGAGGCGGGGACACCGGTGAGGACGTCGCCGGCCGCCGGGGTCGCGACCTCGATCGCCGCGCTTTCTCGTGCCTTGCTGGCTGGCCAGCCAGGCTGAACGGAAGAGGGTGCGGGCGCGGCGGCCGCCAAGCCATCGCCGAACCCCTCGTCCGCCAGCTGCGCCAGCGCCAGCAGCACGTCGTCGGCCTGCGGTCCCGAGGCGGTGACGAGCAGCGTGTCGCCAAACCGCGCCCCGAGCGCCACTACGTTGGTCAGGCTGGTGGCCTTCACCGGCTGCCCATCTGGGCCCTTGGCCACCCGCACGTCGGCGTCAAACCGCCGGACCGTCTCGACGAACCGTGCCGCCGGGCGCGCGTGCACCCCGATCGCGTTGCGGACCTCGAGGACGGCCTGGGCGTCGGCCGGTGGCACGGCTGCGGCGTCGGGCGCCGGCGCGGCGGCGGCGCCACCGAGTTGCGAGGTCTTCATCGCAAGCGCGCCGCGGGCCTCGGCGGCCACCTCGTCCAGCGACGCGCCGCCACTCGCCGATGCCGCGGCCGCCACCGTCCCCTCGACCAGCGGTGCCTCGCTCAGCACGACCCGCCCCGGCGTGTCGCCGAGCAGGTCAACCGCTAGCTCGGTGCTCATGAGCGCGCTCCCGAGATCCATCAGCACGAGCACCCCATCGGGGGACATCGCCTGCTCGATCGCCGCCATCACGCGCGTCGCGTCGGTGCCGAGCACACCCGGCTCGTCGGTCCCGCCGGCGGCTATGAGCGCCAGGTCCTCGCCACCCATCTCGCGCGCGAGCGTGACGACGCCCTCGGCCAGCGCGTCGCTGTGGGACACGACCACGATCCCGACCACGCTCAGCCCTCAGAGCCCGTAGGCGCGGTGCAGGTAGTCGATCGGGTGCACGGACTTCTCTCCGGTGGCGTGGGTGATCTGCCACCGGCAGGTCTCGCTGTCGCACGCGACTTCACCTGCCCCCGACTCGCGGATCTGGCTGAACAGGTCCGCCCCGACCGCCATCGCGATGTCGTACTTCTCGACCTTGAGGCCGTACGTGCCGGCGATCCCGCAGCAGCGTGCGTTCCCCTCGGTGACCTCGAGGCCCGGGATCAGCGCGAACAACTCGAGCGCCGGCTTGCCGATCCAGTGGCCCTGCTGTTGGCAGGGCGCGTGGTAGAAGATGCGCTCGTTGACGGGCTTGAAGTCGGTCTTGAGCTCGCCGCGGTCGTGCAGCTCGAGCAGGAGCTCGCAGATGTCGTACGTCCGCTCGGACAGCAGCTTCAAGTCGGGGTCGTCCTCGAGCGACAGGATCTCGCGCGCCTCGCGCTTGAGCATCAGCGTGCAGCTCGTGGCGTTGCCGACGACGAGCAGATTCGGGTCCTCGCGTAGGTACGGGGCGAACTCGCGCCCGCGGCGCAGGATGACCTTGCGCGCATCGTCAAACAGCCCGCTCGACTGCAAAGGCAAGCCGCAGCAGTCCTGTTTGGGCACGATCACCTCGAACCCGTTGTGCTCGAGGATCGCCACGACCTTCTCCCCCTCCCACGGCTCGTAGTACTCGGTGCCGCAGCCGTGGAAGTAGAGGATCTTGCGCCCGGTGGCCGGGCTCGGGTGCTGCTTGAACCAGCGCGAGAAGCGCCGGCCGGCGAACTCCGGCGCGGCTGCGTCGCGGTGGACCTTGAGCAGCTTCTCGCCGAGGATCCGTACCGCACGATTGTCGATCGTGAAGTTGGCCAGCGGCGCCACCGGTGTGCCGGCCCGCCCGATCCACGTCGGGCGGGTGATGATGCGGTCGCGAAGCGGAACGCCCTTCTGGTTCTTTAGCTTGTTGCGGGCCTGGGAGTTGATCTCGGCGATCTTCACCCCTTGCGGGCAGGACATCGAGCAGATCCCGCATCCCGAGCAGTAGTCGACCGACGCATCGACCGATGGCTCGTCGGCGATCCGGTATCGCTCGGCCTGTGGTCCTGCGTACTTGGGGCCCGGGAACAGCGGCGTCACGTTCGAGACCGGGCACTGGGTCTCGCAGATCGTGCACTTGACGCAGTGGTCGAGCGACCCGCGCATGAGCTCCTCGAGCACGTTGTGATCGCTCATGCCGCCGCTCCCGCCGGCGCCCCGGACCGCGACAACACGAACTGGGCGGCGTGCGAGCCGCTCGCCAGCGCGATGCCCTCGCCCGACCCCTCGCGCCACGGCACCGCCCCCGGAAGCGCAGCACCGGCCACCACCACGTTCTCCGTACCCTCGGCCCGCAATTCCCCGTCGACGGCCACCCCGACCCGCGCCATCGGCTGCTCTGCGAGGTAGTCGCCCACGAACCGTGGCTCGCCGGGCTCTGGGAGGCCACGCAGGGGCAGCCCGAGGACGCGCTCGCGCGTAACCCAGCGCGAGTCGAGCTCGATCGCCCCCGAGGAGAAGCCGCCCGCGGCGAGCACGAACCACGGCGCAGCGTAATGTGCGTCGTGGCCGGCCGACCGCGTCGCCACCGACACCACCCGCGACCCGACGCGCTCGCAGGACACCACCTCGGCGCCAAGGACGAGCCGCCCGCCGGCGCGGCGTAGCGTCGAGCGCAGGATCTCGTACAGGCGCATGCCCGGGACCGACGGCGGCAAACCCGGGATCTCGAACACCGGCCGGCCGAGGCGTTGCTGGACATCCGACCACGCGCCGTTCGGGTCGCGGAGCCCGAGCATCGCCGGCAGCCCGACGCTCTCGTGCGCCTGGAGCTTCAGCGCGAGGCGAGCGGCAAGCCCGGCCCGCCACGCGGGATCGTCGAACCGCCGCGCCAGCCCGAGCGTGTTCGCGTCCGCGCGATCGACCTCGATCTCGACGTCGACCGAGCGCGCGTCGACTCCGGCCCGCCGGAGGTTGGCGGCGCACAGCGCAGGGTGGAAGTCGCGCAGCGACCGCGTCCCAACGATGCAGACGCGTTCGTGCGAACCCGCGTCGCCGGCGGCCATCGTCTCGGGCACGAGCGCCGACGGGCGGAGCGCGCCGACCGCAGTCGGCAGCAGCATGTTGCGTTCGAGGTCGCCGACATACCGGTAGCCGGGCAGCGGTCCCGACTCGACAGTCGAGCGGAACCACGCTACCGCCTCCGTGACTGCATCGACGCCGAGGACCGCATAAGGATGATCGGGCCGGCTCGCCGCGAACGGCTCGAGCGCGGGCCCTGCCGCCGGCACCCGATCTGGCGCGTACCCGAGCACGTCGATCGTCCCCGGCGCGAGATGCGTCGACCCCACGCCCTTGGCCAGCACGCACACTCGCGCGCCACCCTCGGCGAGCCGCGCACCCGCGACCAGCCCTGCAGTGCCGGCCCCGATCACGACCACGTCGTAGTGCAGCTCGCCCCTCACGTCGACACGGCCTCCGGCTGGTGCGCGGGCAGATGCTCCACATCGAGTACTCCCTGGAAGATCCAGTCGTCGAGCCGGGCCTGTCGGAGCTGGTCGCCATACAGGATCGGCCAGGTTCCCTTCCACCGCTCCTTGAGGAAGTCGAGCAGCGACTCGTCGGCCTGCTCGGCGCTCAGCCCGTCGAGCCCGTGCAGGATCCCGGTGGCGCGGTAGATGCAGAAGCCGCCCTGGCACGGCCCCATCGCCAGGCGGAGCAGGCGGCGGATGTCGTCGAGATTGGTGGTGGCGCGGCGGCGGATCGACTCTTCGAGCTTCCACCGCGGAATCAGCTCGCATTCGCAGATCAGCTGCTCGCCGGCGAGATGCTTCTCCTTGTGCTCGAGTCGTTCACCGAGCACGTAAGTGGTCTTGTCCTCGGAGCCGGGCAGCGGTTCGGTCTTGGTCGTGCACGGACGCTCTTCGCCGAGGTGGCGGCTGACCGCGGCCATGGTGTCCTCGGCCATCAGCCTGAAGGTAGTGAGTTTGCCGCCGGTGACACTCACAAACCCGTTGACGCCGTCGCGCTCGGCGTGGTCGAGGATGGTGTGCGCGCGCGTGACGTCGCGCGTGTCGGTGTCGGACGCCTTGGCATCCTCGAACAACGGACGGACGCCGGTCCACACGCGCAGCGCCCGCGCCTGGCGGAACCCGGGGACGAGCTTCTCGCCGTCGTCGAGCATCGCGTCGACCTCGTTCTCAGGGACGCGGTGGTCGTCGGGATCCTCGGTGTGCACGTCGGTCGTGCCGATCACGCACACGGTCCGGATCGGGACGATGATGTCCCCGTCGGTCGGCATCTGGCAGCGGTTGATGCACGTGTTCACGAGGCGATGGTTCATCGCGATCATGATCCCCCGCCCCGGCAGCACCCGGACGCCTTCGATCCCGGCCAGCTCTGCGATCTGACCGGCCCACGCCCCCGAGGCGTTGACCGTCACCCGGGCCTCGACGTCCAGCTCCTCCCCGGTGGCGTGGCCGCGGAGCCGTGCACCGGTGACCTGGTCCCCGGTGCGATGGATCCCGACCACCGCGTGGTAGGGCAGGATCCGCGCGCCCCGCTGCTGGGCTCCGCGGGCCAACGCCCACACGGTCTTCCACACCTCGATATTGCCGTCGGGCACGCGGAGGACCCGCGACACATCGGGGTTCAGCCGCGGCTCCTCACGGAGCGCCTGGGCCGGATCGATCTCCTCGCAGTCGATGCCGGTGTTGCGGCACCCTTCTATGAATTTGTCGGCGTACGCGGGATCGTCCCACGGCGTGGTGACGAAGAACCCACCGACGTCCTCAATGCAGTCGGCGGCGATGTTCTTGAGGATCCGGTTCTCGCCGATGCACTCCTCGGCGGCGTGTGGGTCCTTGACCGCGTAGCGGCCCCCTGAGTGGAGGAGACCGTGGAAGCGGCCGCTCGTGCCCTCGGCCAGGTCGAGGCGGTCGACGAGCACAACGTCATAGCCGCGGAGCGCCGCGTCCCACGCCACTCCGGCGCCGGTGGCGCCGCCGCCGATAACGAGCACATCGGTGGTCAGCGAAGCCATGTCGTGAGCCTATTCCGTTGAAGGCGGCCCGGGTGGACCGCCTTCAACGTTACTCGCCCCCTCAGCTGCCCGCGTCGAACCAGTCGAACGTCCGGGTGACGGCCCGCTTCCAGTACTTGTAGTACTCGTCACGTGTGGCGGCGTCCATCTTGGGCTCCCAGCGCTTGTCCTCGGCCCAGTTGTCGCGGACCTCCTGCGTGCTGCTCCAGAACCCGACAGCCATGCCCGCGGCGTAGGACGCGCCCAGCGCGGTCGTCTCGGGCACCTCGGGACGGATCACCGGCACCCCGAGGATGTCCGCCTGGAACTGCATGAGCAGGTCGTTGGCGACCATCCCGCCGTCGACCTTGAGCTCGTTCAGCGTGACGCCCGAGTCGGACTCCATCGCGTCCATCACCTCGCGAGTCTGGAACGCCGTCGCCTCGAGCGTTGCGCGAGCGATGTGGCCCGCGTTGACGTACCGGGTCAGGCCGGCGAACACGCCGCGGGCGTTGGACTTCCAGTACGGCGCGAATAGGCCGCTGAACGCCGGCACGATGTACAGGCCACCGTTGTCGTCGACCGACTTGGCCAGCTCCTCGACCTGCGGAGCTGCCTCGATCATGTGCAGGTTGTCGCGCAGCCACTGCACGAGCGCCCCGGTGATCGCGATCGAGCCCTCGAGCGCGTACACCGCCGGCTCGTCGCCGATCTTGTAGCAGGCCGTGGTCAGCAGGCCTGCCTTCGACTGCACGGGCACGGTGCTGGTGTTGAGCAGCATGAAGTTGCCCGTGCCGTACGTGTTCTTGGCGTCGCCGGCGTCGAAGCACGCCTGGCCGAACGTCGCCGCCTGCTGGTCGCCGAGGTCGCCCGCGACCTGCACACCGGTCAGGTTGCCGGTCGTCACCTCGCCATAGACCTGGCTCGACGACTTGATCTCCGGCAGCATCGACATCGGCACGCCGATCGTGGCGGCGATGTCCTTGTCCCACGACAGCGTCTCGAGGTCCATCAACATCGTGCGGCTGGCGTTCGTCACATCGGTGATGTGCAGGCCGCCCTTGGGGCCGCCGGTCAGGTTCCAGATGCACCAGGTGTCCATGTTCCCGAACACCAGGTCGCCGGCGTCGGCCCTGGCCTGGGCGCCGTCGACGTTGTCGAGGATCCAGCGGACCTTCGGCCCCGAGAAGTACGTCGCCAGCGGCAGGCCGACCTTCGAACGGAAGCGGTCCTGACCGCCGTCGGCCGACAGCTCGTCGACCAGCTTGTCGGTCCGCGTGTCCTGCCAGACGATCGCGTTCATCACCGGCTCGCCGGTGTTGCGATCCCACACGACCGCCGTCTCACGCTGGTTGGTGATGCCGAGCGCGGCGATGTCGTCGCGGCTCGCGCCGGCCTTCTCCATCGCCTCGTCGAGCACCTCCTGGCAGCGCGCCCAGACCTCCATCGGGTCGTGCTCGACCCACCCCGGCTTCGGATAGATCTGCTCGTGCTCCTTCTGGGACACCGCGACGACGTGGCCCGAGTGGTCGAAGACCATTGCCCGCGAGCTCGTCGTCCCCTGATCCAATGCAACTGAGTACTTCGGCATACGTGTTCTCCTTGTCAGCCCGAGAACGCCTCGGCGGCGCTCTTGAAGAGGTAGTAGGTGGAAGTCGCTCCCGGGTCTTGGTGGTCCTTGCTCCGCTCTCCCAGGTAGCTGGCGCGGCCCTTGCGGGCGATGAGCGGGATCGTGGCCTTCATCCCGCCCTCCGCGGCTTCCGTTGCCGCGCGCAGGCCGCTGTCGAGATCGGACGCGGCCTCGAGCGCCTCGACGCCCGGGATCAGTGCGTCCACCATCGTCTTGTCCTCTGCCACCGCCTTGCCCCGCGCCTGCACGCCCTCGAGTCCCTTGCGCCAGGCCGCGGCGTAGGCGGGCAGGTCGACCTCGTCCTTGCCGGCCAGCGCGTTGCCCATCTGCAGGAACAGCGTCCCGTACAGCGGGCCCGCGGCGCCGCCGACGCTCGAGATCAGTGCCATCGCGACGGTCTTGAGCACGGCGCCGGCGTCGGCCTGTTCGGACGCCGAGATCTTCTCGAGCGCCTTCGTCATCCCACGGTTCATGTTCGTGCCGTGGTCGCCGTCGCCGATCGCGGTGTCGAGCGCGACGAGCTCCTGGCGGTGCTCGGCCATCTCGCCCGCGAACCGGTTCATCCAGTCAACGGTGCCGTCGCGTGTGATCGCCACTGTTCCGGACGCTTGCGCTAGGCACCCCAGCGCAATGCCGGAGTGTTCACCGGCGCATCCCAGTAGCGGACCATCTCGTCGTCGAGCTTGACCAGGGTGATCGAGCAGCCCTGCATCTCGAGCGAGGTGATGTAGTTGCCGATGAGATTGCGCTCGATCTTCAGCCCGTGGCCGTTCGCGATCTTCGCGACCTCGTTGTACATCACGTAGAGCTCGATCAGCGGCGTGCCGCCCATGCCGTTCATGAACACGAGCACGCGATCGCCCGACGAGAATGGAAGGTCCTCGAGGATCGGGGTCATCAGCCGCTCGGCGATCTGCGACGCCGGCCCGATCTTCTCGCGGAACCGACCCGGCTCGCCGTGGATGCCGATCCCGATCTCGACCTCGTCGTCGCCGAGCTCGAAGCTCGGGTTGCCCGAGGCCGGGGTGATGCACGGGGTCAGCGCCATGCCCATCGAGCGTCCGTTGGCGTTGACGCGCCGACCGAGCTCGGCGACTTCCTGGAGGTTGCGGCCGTCGTCCGCGGCGCCGCCGCAGATCTTCTCGACCAGCACCGTGACGCCGACGCCGCGGCGGCCGGCGGTGTACAGCGAGTCCTCGACCGCCACGTCGTCGTTGGTGAGCACGGTCTCGACCTCGATGTCGTCGCCCTTGCCCATATCGGCGGCCATGTCGAAGTTCATCACGTCGCCCGTGTAGTTCTTGACGATGTGGACGACGCCCGCGCCGCCGTCGACGGCCTTGGTCGCCTCCAGCATCTGATCGGGCGTTGGCGAGGTGAACACCTCGCCCGGACAGGCGGCGTCGAGCATGCCGGGACCGACGTAGCCCCCGTGCATCGGCTCGTGACCTGAGCCGCCGCCGGAGATGAGCCCGACCTTGCCCTTAACGGGCGCGTCTATGCGGACGATGACCGCGGGCTCGTAGATGACCCGAACGCGATCGCCGTGTGCTGCTTCAACGCCGTGGAGCGCGTCCTGCAGGACCGCGTCGGGCGAATTGATGAGCTTCTTCATGCCCTTTCCCTCTAAGCCGGAACTGATTGGACAGAACGCTCGACGGGAAGATCCTCCCGGCGCTGATGACGAGCCGGATGCCTGGTCCCGGGTTCGGGGTGCGGGCACGCGTGCAAGTGCTCACCGCAGCGCACCACGATCGGCCGCCCGCGGCTACTTCAGCACCGAAAATGCCCAGCAAGCACCCTCCTTCTGGACTAAACGCTCTCCACCCACGAGCCTCGATTGCGACAATAACGGAAACGGTGCGACAATGTCAAACATCGTTCGCACTGACGATCGGGGTTGTCGGGGTGGGTACCTGAGCGACAACGGAAGTGCCCGGGCGCATCCAATCCATTGAGCGCGCAGCCGCGATTCTGCGGCTGTTATCCGGGCGCTCGCGACGGCTCGGAGTGGCCGAGCTTGCCGGCGAGCTTCACCTCCCGAAGGGCACCGTCTACGGAATCCTGCGCACGCTCCAGGCGGTCGGATTCGTCGAACAGGACAGGGAATCGGGCAAGTATCAGCTCGGTCCGGCGCTGCTCCACATGGGCTCGAGCTACCTCGACGGCAACGAGTTACGCACGCGCGCGTTGAACTGGGCCGATGGGCTGGCGACGCGCAGCGGCGAGAGCGTTCGCATCGGCACCTTGCACGAGAACCAGGTGCTGATCGTGCACCACGTGTTCCGGCCCGACGACAGCCGCCAGGCGCTCGATGTCGGGAGCCTGTTGCCGGCCCACGCCACCGCGCTCGGCAAGGCGCTCCTCGCCAACCACGACTACATCGCCGCCACGCTCGCCGACGGCGAGCTCGCGAGCTTCACGCCCGCCACGGTGACCGACATCTACCGCTTTCGCCAGGAGCTCGAGGAGATCCAAAAGCGCGGGTGGGCCAGCGACGTCGGCGAGCTGTTCCACGGGTCCGCCTCGATCGCCGCGCCGATCGAGGACCGGCGGCGGGTGACGGTCGGGGCGATGGGGATCGCCGGGCCGATCGAGCGGCTGTGCGAGGACGGCAGCCGTCCGCGGGCTGAGTTCGTCAACTACGTGTTGGAGGCTGCCCGGGCCGTGTCCCGCGAGCTCGGGGCGATCCCTTGGTGACTCGGGCCTCGCGGGGCCGATGGGCAGGCCTGCAATCAAAGCGAGCTGCCGCATAGACTTCGCGAGACGTGAGCACAACCGGGCGATACGTGGCCTCGATCGACCAGGGGACGGCGTCGTCTAGGTGCTTCGTGTTCGACGACCGGGCGCGGGTCGTGTCGGTGGCCCAGCAGGAGCACCGCCAGCACTTCCCGAGGCCGGGGTGGGTCGAGCACGACCCACAGGAGATCATGCGCAACGTCCTGCTCGTGGTGCGGGTGGCGCTCGACAAGGCCGACCTGTCGCCGGCCGACCTGTGCGCACTCGGCATCGCCAACCAGCGCGAGACCACCGTGCTGTGGGACCGGCGCACCGGCGCCCCCGTGCACAACGCGATCAACTGGCAGGACACGCGGACTGATCGGTTGTGCCGAGAACTCGCGCGCCAGTTCGGACAGACCATGTTCCGCGAGAAGACCGGCCTGCCGGTGACCACGTACTTCTCCGGCCCCAAGATCCGGTGGCTGCTCGATCGAATCCCAGGGCTGCGCGAGCGCGCCGAGGCCGGCGAGGTCCTGTTCGGGACGATCGACTCGTGGCTGATCTGGAACCTGTGCGCCCGCCACGTGACCGATGTGACCAACGCGAGCCGGACGCTGCTGATGAACCTCCACACGCTCGACTGGGATCCGGAGCTGCTCGACGCGATCGGCGTGCCCGCCGCGATGCTTCCCGAGATCCGCAGCTCCTCGGAGTCCTACGGCGAGGCCGGGCCACCGATCGCCGGCGTCCCCGTCGCTTCGGCGCTCGGCGACCAGCACGCGGCGCTCGTCGGGCAGACCTGCTTCAACGCCGGCGACGCCAAATGCACGTTCGGGACCGGCAGCTTCTTCGTACTGAACACCGGCGCTCGACCGGTGACGTCCACCAACGGTCTGCTGACCACGCTCGCTTACAAGCTCGGGTCGGCCGAACCGGCGTACGCGCTCGAGGGATCAATCGCGATCACCGGCGCGCTCGTGCAGTGGTTCCGCGACAACATCGGGCTGATCGGCAGCGCCCCGGAGATCGAGACGCTCGCGCTGACCGTCGAGGACAACGGCGGGTGTTACTTCGTGCCCGCGTTCTCGGGGCTGTTCGCACCGCACTGGCGCAGCGACGCGCGCGGCGTGATCGCCGGGCTCACCGGCTACATCAACCGCGGTCACCTGGCGCGTGCCGTGCTCGAGGCGACCGCCTGGCAGACCCGCGAGGTCGTCGAGGCGATGAACACCGATTACGGCAGCCCGCTGTCCGAGTTGCGCGTCGACGGCGGGATGACCGCCAACAACCTGCTGATGCAGAACCTCGCGGACGTCCTCGACGTACCGGTGACGCGACCGATCGTCGCCGAGACGGTATCGCTCGGCGCCGCCTACACCGCGGGCCTCGCGGTGGGCTTCTGGTCGGACACCAACGTCCTCAAGAAGAACTGGCACAAGGCGGCCGAGTGGCTCCCGAGCATGGACGGGGGGTTGCGCGAGCGCGGCTACCGGAAGTGGAAGAAGGCCGTGGCGCTGGCGGTCGACTGGGTCGACGATGACGAGTGAGCTCGCGCACGCTCGCGTGATGCGAAGAGCGGCGGCACCGGGCGGGCCGCCGCTCTCGCTGAACTCCGGTTCGGCTTAGGGCTCGAGTGTGCCGGGCGGCCGATCCTGAACGGTCTCGCCAACCCCGACCACTCCAGGCTCGGGCGGTTTGCGCGCCTTCAGGATGTCCTGGATGAACACGTCGTAGAAGACCGACGCTATTGCGCCACCGATCAGAGGCCCAACGATCGGCACCCAGAAGTAGCCGCTGATGTTGACGTAGTCCCCCGGCATCGCGACCTTCCCCCAGCCCGCGATCCACGCGAAGATGCGCGGACCGAAGTCGCGAGCCGGATTGATCGCGTAGCCGGCGTTGGCACCGAACGAGATGCCGACCGCCATGACGATCATGCCCACGATCCACGGCGTCATGTTCGCCCCGACCGGGAGGTTCCACTCATCGGTCACCGCCCACACGAACAAGACGAGGAAGAACGTACCCACGATCTGGTCGATGAGCGGGCCTAGGACGTTGTGGAAGTACGGTGCCGGGAAGGTGGCAAACGTGCTGTACGTGGCTACAGACGCCGGTGTCCCCTTCACGATGTGATTCATCTGGTCGAAGTGGTTGATCGCGTTGTTGTAGACAAGGAAAACGAGCGCGGCGCCGACGAAGCAACCGAGCACCTGCGCGATCCAGTACGGCGCCACCTTGTTCCAAGGAAGCGCCTTGCGGATCGCGGCGCCCAGCGTGACCGCCGGATTGATGTGCGCGCCCGTCACGCCACCCACCGTGTAGATGGCGAACACGACCGCCAGTGCCCATCCCCAGGTGATGAGCAGCCAGTCCCCTGAGGACTGGAGAGCTCCGGCGGAACTGCGCCCAGACCCGATCAGGGCCCACAGCATCGCTACCACCCCGTCGCCGAAGCAGATCAGGATGAAGCACCCGAAGAACTCAGCCCACAGCTCCCCGATTAAGCCCTGCCGCCAGCGAAGCGGCAACGGCCTGACCGCTCTTGACTCAGCTACTGTCGCCACACAACCTCCTCCGAGACGTTGAGTTCAGGAAATGGCGCCTCGCGCTCGCAGGATCGCTCGCGTCATCGTCTGAGGGCGACATTCCCCTCTGGGACCGCATTTCCTTCTCCCAGCGGACGCGTACGTCAACCAGCTAGTGGCCATGTCCGTCCGCCGGCAACCGGCGATCTCCAGCGTCGGCCGTTTCGGCCCGACTCCGGTCCTGGCTGAATTCAAGTGGACACCCTCAGATCCTCCGCCCGATGTGGGCGTTCGCGGCGACCCACTGAGATCCGCGATTGGCCGAGATTACCAGTCTGCGTGCGACAATGTCAAACGGCGTTTCGAATGCAAATGCGTTGAAAACGCCCGTATTCCGGCGTTCTCAGGCGCTTTTCAGCGCTCGCTCTTGACCGTCTCTCGCGAGCGGTAAGGCGACCGGTACGGGGTCGGCGCGCCGCCGTTCTCGAAGAACCCGCGGACGGATTCCATCAACTCCGTGGGGTCGCCATTGGCATTGATCGGCTCGCCGAACGAGACCTCGATCCGGTGGCGCTTGGGCACCGGCTTGTCGCGGAGGCGCCTGGGCCACAGCCGGCCCGGCGGCATCGCCTGGGCGGTGCCGGTGACCCGGATCGGCACGATCGTCAGGTGATGAGCCGCCGCGAGCACGGCGGCTCCGCGCCGCAGCGGACCCTGCCGGCCGCCGCGCGAGCGGGTGCCCTCGGGGTAGAGCAGCACGCTCCACCCCTGATCGAGCAGCTTGTCGAGGTGGCTGCCGTTCTTCGACACCCCGCCGCCGCCGCCGTGCCGTTCGATCGGCACCGTGTTGAAGATCAACGAGACGAGCGACGCGACCAACCGGTTCTTGTAGAAGTAGTCCGCCGCCGCCGCGACCACCGTCCGCTTGCGCAGTTTGCGCGGGAGCGCCGACAGGATCACCGGGGTGTCCATGTGGCTGGCGTGGTTGGCGACGAGGATCACCGGACCCTTGACCCCCTCGAGTTTCTCCTTCCCGGTGGCGCGCCGGGCGGCGTAGTAGTCCATCGTCGGGTTGAGCACGAACCGCAGGAAGTTCTCGCGGATCACACCGGCGAACCACGACCGAGCCCAGGGTATGTCAAGCTGCGCGGCGGCCTTGCGCAACTCGCGGCCGCGGGCGGGCGCGGCGCGCGCGGCATCGAGGAAGCGTTGCTTGCGCGAGCGCTTACGGCGGAAGGAGAACACCGGGGGTTAATACCCACTGTGTGACATTCGTTACAGGTCTTTCACGGGGCGTTCGCGGGCGACGACCGAGTGGTCTGCCGACAACTACGATTAGCCGGGTTCGTGCTCCAGCGGCGCTTCTCTCCGGACCCGTTTCGGCCGGCTCAGCTCTCGACAGAAGACCGGCGCGGCCACCCGGTTGTGCAGGCCCTGCTGCGGCGTCGTTCCGAAGGGTCGCGGCCGGGGTCGAGGACCGATGGTCGCCGGATCGCACTGGTAATCGAGGGCGGCGGGATGCGCGGGGCCGTGTCGGCGGGGATGGCAGCGGCGATCGAGCAACTCGGATTGCGCGACGCGTTCGACGAGGTGCACGGCGCGTCCGCGGGGGCGTTCAACGCCGCATTCCTGCTCGCGGGCCAGGCCTCGTACGTGGTGACGCTGTACCAGTATGGCTTCGGCGATCCCCACTTCGTGAGTTTCTCGCGGGCGGTGCGAGGCGGGCCCGCGTTCGACATGGATCACGTGGTCAACCGCGTATGGACGTTCGATCGCCCGCTCCGGTTCGACGCGGTCCTGTCGAGCGGGATCGATCTGCACTGCACCGCCACCGACGCCGACCAGGCCGCGATCGTCGATCTGACCGGGTTGCGCGACGCGGAGGAGATCCGCTGCGCACTGCGCGCCTCCGGCCGGCTGCCGTGGCTGGCGGGCGGGCCGGTCAGCTTCCGCGGCATGCGGCTGCTCGACGCCACGCTGGCGGAGGCGATCCCCGTCCACGTCGCGTGCGCGTCGAACGCCACCGACGTCCTTGTACTGATGACGCGCCCGGAGGGCGTGGCCCACGCCGGCCTCTCGCGGCCGGTGGCGTGGCTGACCGACCGCTACCTGCGGTCTTTGAATCCGGCGCTGGTCGAGTTGCGCGCGACCCGCTCACCCCGGTACGACGCGCTGACCGCTTCGCTCGCCGAGCGCGCGGCAGACCCGGACTGCTCGCCGGCGATCTGCGTGATCCGCCCCGGCGCGGGCTCGCTCATGGTCTCCCAACTCGAATCGCGGGCGCTCGCGCTCCAGACCGCCGCGAGCCACGGGCTGCGCTCGGCGTGGATGGCGCTCGCCGGCGAGGACCCGGAGGTGATCGGGACGTTGCGGGCGTATCCGCGCGGGGTGGCGGACGTGGTCGGGGAGGCGAACGAGAACGGCGGCGCCCGGGGCGCCGCCCGGCTCACTTCCTAGGTCGATCCGGACCTGCGTAGCCGGGCGGACCCTCAGCTGGTGATACTCGGTCCCTAGACCTGCGCCGGCTCTGGCTCCACCGGCTCGCCCGGTCCCGCCTTCTGCTCGGCAAGCTGGGCGCGCGCCGAGGTGCCTTCGATGTTGATGTGCGGGAGCCGATCGTCGAGCCACTTCGGCAGCCACCAGGTCCGCGGCCCGAGCAGCTCGAGCACCGCCGGCAGGAGGACGCAACGGACGATCACGGCGTCGAGCAGCACGGCGACCGCGAGCCCGAAGCCGAACTCTTTGAGCACGCGTTCGTTGCCGAACATGAACGACAGGAACACGCAGATCATGATCGCGGCCGCCGCGGTGATCACTCGTCCGGTGAACGCGATGCCGTCGGCGACGGCCTCGGATGCGTCGTGGCGTCGGATCCACTGCTCGCGCACGCGCGAGATCAGGAACACCTCGTAGTCCATGGACAGGCCGAACACCACGGCGAACATCAGCACCGGGATCCACGGCTCGACCGGCCCCTTCTCGACGCCGATCACACTGGCGAACCAGCCCTTCTGAAACACGAGCACGGTGACGCCGAGCGCGCCGCCGATGCTGAGCAGGTTCATCAGCGCCGCCTGGATCGGGATCACGATCGACCGGAAGATCACGAACAGCAGCAGCGCTGAGAGGACCACGACGATCCCGATGAACAGCGGCAGCTTGTCCGCGAGCACGTGCGAGAAGTCGATCGAGCCCGCGGTGAACCCGCCCACGAGCATCTTCGCGCCGGTCTGGTGCTGGATCGGTGGGGCCACGTCGTTGCGGAGATGGTTGACCAGGTTCGTGGTGGCAACGGCCTGCGGGGCCGAGCTCGGGTAGGCCTCGAACACCGCGACGTTCCCCGCCGGCGACACCCGCGGGGGCGTGACGGCCACGACGCCAGGCGTCTTGGCGACCGCGGTGCTGATCGCCTCCTGCGCCGCGGCCTGGTTCTGGCTCGGGAGCTCGGTCACGATCAGCAGCGGGCCGTTGAACCCGGCGCCGAAGCCTTGCGCGAGCAGGTCGAACGCCTCGCGCGTGCTCGTACCCGACGGATCGTTGCCCGCGTCGCTGCTCTCGAGGCGCAGTCCGAACACCGGCAACAGCAACGCGACCATCACGGCGGTCGAGACGATCGCCAGAGGCCACGGCCGCCGCTGGACCGTCCGGCTCCACTCACGCCAGCGCGAGCGGTGCGCCGCCCCGTCGTCGACGACGGCAGCGCCGGCCTTCGCTCCGCGGCCGAACGGCAGACGGCCGGTCCGCGGTCGCACGACCCGGTGCCCGTACTTCGACAGCATCGCGGGCAGCACGGTGAGCGACGCGATCATCGTCGCCAGCACGGCGCACACCGAGGCGATCGCCAGCCCGTACAGGAAGCTGACCCCGGTGGCGAACATCCCGAGCAGGGCGATCGTCACGGTAGTGCCGGCGAGCAGGATCGCCCGGCCGGACGTATCCATCGCCTCCACGACCGACTGCTCCACGTCGCCGAACGCGAGGTAGTTCTCGCGGAAGCGCGTGACGATGAACAGCGCGTAGTCGACCCCGACGCCGAGGCCGATCATCAGCGCAAGGTCTGTCGAGACGTTCGGAATGCTCGTCACGTGCGTGGCCAGTCCGATCAGCGCGACCCCGGTGATCAGGCCGAATCCGGCGGTGACCAGTGGCATCCCCGCGGCGACGAGCGAGCCAAATGTGAACAGCAGGATGATCAGCGCCGCGATCGCCCCGATCAGCGTCGCCGGGCCGACGCTGAAGCCCTCGGCGTTCTCCATGACCTGACCGCCCGCGGCCACCTTCAGTCCCGGCACGTGGACCGCCGCGATCTGGTTGAGCACGGGTTTGCCGGCGTCGTTCGGGACGATGTTGGCCGGGTGGTCGTAGTTGATCGTCGCGAACGCGGTCCGCCGGTCCTTCGAGACCTGGACCGCCCCCTCCGGCCCATACGGACTGCGCACCGCGACGACATGCGGATCGCCAGACACCTGGTCGAGCAGCTTCGTCATCGCGGCCTTGACCTCCGGGTCGTCGATCGTCCCGTTCGCGGTGTGGAACACGATCGTGTCGACGTCGCCGCTCTGCGCGGGGAACTCCTTCTTGAGCAGGTCGAGCGCCTTCTGGGACTGCGTTCCGGGCAGGCTGAAGTTCGTGGCGTAATTGCGCCCGGCAGCGCTCGCGACGACCGTGGTGAGGACCGCCACAACAAGCCAGGCCACGAACACGCGGCCGCGGTGGGCGATGCACCAGCGTGTGAGTTTCAGCACTATGTGACTCCTGATCCGGTCTCGGCGAGTGGCCACGCTGCGCCCCTGCGCTCGCGGAGTGACCCGGTCTGGCTTAATTGTGTAGCACGGACGCTATGTGGGCTTGTGACCTTTGCGGGTCAGCGCGCCCGGGCGATTCGAATGGTCGTGACAGTCGCGGTTGCGTAGTCGCCGACACAAACGTTCCAGGAAAAAAAAAAAAAAAAAAAAAAAAAAAAAAAAAAAAAAAAAAAAAAAAAAAAAAAAAGAAGAGAAAAAGAAGAAAAAAAGAAAAAAAAAAAAAAAAAAAAAATGTAGCGCCCCACAGTGAGCCGAACCCGGCGCGGATGACACCGCTTTCTGGACCCGTCGCCACCCGTTTGGTCCGCGGAACGATCCGCGGGGAAAGGGAGAGAAACAAAAACGAAAAAAAAAAAAAAAAAAAAAAAAAAAAAAGAGAAAAAAAAAAAAAAAAAAAAAAAAAAAAAAAAAAAAAAAAAAAAAAAAAAAAAAAAAAAAGAAAAAAGCCAGCCCCGGCTCCCCCGGTGGCGCCGAAAGGTCAGGCGAGCGCGTTGGCGGGGCGGCCGCTGCCGGACCGGCCGACGTCGAGATCCGCCGGACGCTCAGGCGGCGCCACCGCGACGCGGGCACTGCTGCGCCCGCGTCGGCGTGGGCGCCAGACGCGCAGGTACTGAGCCCCCACGTAAGAGCCGATCACGAGACCCAGGGCGATGAACTGGCCGACAAACGTCTGCCAATTCGGGAACAGCGAGAACCAGGTCCCCATCCAAGCGGGGATGTTGAGCCCGGAGACCGGGGTGGTGCCGATCCAGCCCGCCAACTGCATCTCGTTGACCTCCTCGCCGACCGACACGAGCAGGACGAACAGCAGCATCACGCCGGTGATGATCAGCAGCCGGCGGTAGGGCAGTCGCTGGTGGAGCGCAAACGTGAGCACGCCGGCGGCGGCCGTGAACAGGCAGCCGATGACGACGCCCTCGAGCACCACGGCCGAGCCGTAAAGCTCGCGCAGGTTCTGCAGGAAGATCACGACCTCGAAGCACTCGCGGTACACCGAGGTGAAGCCCAGGAGCGCCAGCCCCAACAGCATTCTCCGCTTCTGGGTCTCCGGATCGGCCGACAGCAGACCGCGCCGGCGCTTGTGGTGATTGGAGATCCAGCCGGTCCAGTAGACCTTGTGGAAGAACCAGTTCATCACGATCAGCAGCACGATCAGCGAGGGCAGCCCGGTGGCCGCCTGCACGTCGAACTCGCCACCGTGGAAGCGGCCGATCAGCCACACGACGAACAGCCACGTGGCCACGCCGGCGCCGATAGCGGCCGCGCCGCCGCCGACGACCGGGCGACGGTAGATCCGGTTGCCGCCCAGGAAGCTGGCTGTGACCGCGGCCAGGACGAGGATCGTCTCGAGTCCCTCGCGGAACACCAGGATCGCGCTGTCGACGACCACGGTCGTGTGGTTCAACCGATGCCCGGGGGGCAGCGCGGTCGGATCCGTCGTACCGCCGCGCGCGTGCCAGCTGAGCACGACGATCACCACGGAGGCCGCGAGCACGAGCGCGGTCCAGACGTAAAAGCTGAGGCGCTCGGTCGGACGGGGGCGGGAAGATTTCGCAGGCTTTCCGGGTGCGACCTGCGGCAGTTCGGGGGCTCCTCGGGGCATCCGCGGCATTAGGGTACCCTAATGCCGCGAGCGGTGCACACACCAGCAGCGGGGCCCAACTTCCGGGGCATCGTATAACGGTCCATATTGACGAGACATTCGCTACAGGTTTTGCTGAAACCTGCCGATGAGAGAAGGGGGCTCTTTAGCCTCGTCCTCTGCCGCATGAGATGGATTTCCGCCAGCTTCCCGGAAGCCCCCTCTGGTTTGCGTTCATATCGGACGCACCGGGGACCGACGGCGAGGCTCTGCACGGCGGCCCTAGTGGCGCTCGTCGCCGCACTTTTCCCGGCCGTGAGCGCTGCGTCGGCGCAGGCGCCCGCGAGCATCACCGACGCTACGACCGGCCTGGCGGACGCGTCCGCGGTCGCCCCGGTGCAAGCTTGCGCTGCGGCCACGGCGTTCCGTGCGACGTGCCTCGCGCAGATCCTCGGGCTGCGCGGCACCGAGACGCTCGTCCATCCCCGGCTGCGCCAGCCGTCCTCCCCGTACCGACTGCGCAAGCCGCGGCCGCGAGGCAGCCACGCCGCCCTACCGGCGATCGCGGCGGCTGGCGCGCCTCAGCCCGGTACCCCGGCGTATCTGCAGCAGGCCTACGACCTCTCGTATCTCTCGGAAACCGCGGGCGCCACCCAGACCGTCGCGATCGTCGACGCGTTCGACGATCCCAACGCCGAGTCCGACCTCGCCGCCTACCGTGCCGAATTCGGGCTTCCCGCGTGCACGTCCGCCGGCGGGTGCTTCAACAAGGTCAATCAGACCGGCGGCACGACGAACTACCCGACGAGCGACACCGGGTGGCAGCTCGAGATCTCGCTCGACCTGGACGCGGTGTCCGCGCTGTGCCCGAACTGCCACATCGACCTCGTGGAAGCCAATAGCGCGGGGACCAGTGACCTCGCGACCGCCGAGCTCGAGGCCGACAAGCTCGGTGCAAACGTGATCTCGGACAGCTGGGACGTTCCGCTGAGCGGTCGCCTGGCGCGCGAGTTCCCGCAGACGGGCGACTACACGTTCAACGGCGTCACGACGGTCGCGGCCTCGGGCGACGCCGGCTACCCCGGAGCGTCCACGAACGACTTCCCGGCGGCGCTGCCGGACGTAACCGCAGCCGGCGGGACGACGCTCGAGCCGGCCAGCGCGAGCGGTGCGGCAAGCGCGCGCGGGTTCACCGAATCCGCGTGGTCCGGCGCCGGCTCCGGTTGCAACCTCGGGGCGTCCAAGCCGGCGTGGCAGACCGACAGCGGTTGCACGGGTCGCTCTTACGCCGACATCTCGGCCGACGCCGACCCCGACACCGGGATGCAGGTCTACGACTCAACCGACGGCGGCTGGGTCGTCGTCGGCGGGACCAGCGAGGCCACGCCGCTGATCGCCGCCTACTATGCCATGCTCGGTTCGGCCGCCCAGGGCCCGTCGTGGGCGTACGCGAACGCATCGCTGCTGAATGACCCGTCGACCGGTTCGAACGGCTCGTGCGCGACGCTGATCGCCTACATCTGCGACGCCGGGCCCGGCTACGACGGCCCCACCGGAGTCGGAAGCATCTCCGGCGCGGTCACGACCGGGGCGCCGGGGATCTCCGGCCCCGGGACCAACGGCACCTACGCGCTCAGCACGACCGCGACCGGCGCCCAGCTCTCGGGTGGGGTCTACCCGAACGGCATCGACACCACCTACTGGTGGGAGTACGGCCCGACCACCGACTATGGCCAGCAGACCCGGGCGACCCCCATCGGCTCGGGCACCGCCCCGGTGGCGGTGTCGAACTCGCTCACCGAGCTGTCGCCGGGGACGACTTACCACTACCGCCTGGTCGCGCAGAACCAGGCCGGCACCGAATACGGCTACGACTTCACGGTGACCACACCGGCTTCCTCGACTACGTCCCCGACCCAGGGCACGGCCACGAACCCGACCACCACCACCCCATCTCCGGCTCCGACCACGACCACCACGAGCAGTCCGCCCGTCACTGAAAGCGGGTCGGGAAGCTCGGGGACGTCGACGACACCGACCGGCGCCCCGCTCGTGACCAACGTCAGGGTCGCGCCGACGGCGAGCGCCGCGACGATCAGCGCCACGATCGCGGGCCGGGGAGCGGCCACGACCTACGCGCTCCAGTACGGCCCGACGGCATCGCTCGGGCGCACCACCTCCGGCTCGCTGGCGTCGTCGAAGTCGACCGCGACCGTGACCTGGGCGCTCCGCAGCCTGTCTCCGGGCAAGGTCTATTACCTCCGCGCGGTGGCGACCAACGCCGCGGGCTCGACCCAGAGCACGCTGATCCGCTTCAGGACCTCGCCGGTGACGATCACGAGGATCGCGACCCGTGGCGGCGACCTGGTGGTGGTACTGCGCTGCCACGGCTCGGCGCCGTGTCGATTCCGGCTGCAGGGCCGTTCGGGGGCGCGCCTGATGGTCTCGAGCCAGGGCTACATCCGCGGCAACCGCACCGGTACCGTCCCGCTCGCACTGACCCGCGCGTTCGAGACGCTCGCCATTCACAGCCGGACGGCGAAGCTGTCGGTGCTCAGCACCTGGAACGGCATCACCGCGTCGGTCACGACAACGATCTAACGCGCCCGACCGGCGCTGCACGCGCTTCGGATGCGCCCGGGGCGCGCCGCGGGTCGACGCGCCCGTTCTATCGTCAGTGGCCGATGGCATCCCGCCAGGACATCCGCAACCTCGCGATCGTCGCCCACGTCGACCACGGTAAGACGACGCTGGTCGACGCCCTGCTGTGGCAGTCGGGAGCGTTCCGGGTGGGTCAGGACGTGGCCGATCGAGTCATGGACTCGATGGACCTGGAGCGCGAGAAGGGGATCACGATCCTCGCCAAGAACACCGCGGTCCGCTACGGCGGCGTGAAGCTCAACATCGTCGACACCCCCGGTCACGCCGACTTCGGCGGCGAGGTCGAGCGCGGTCTGACCATGGTCGACGGCGTGCTGCTGCTTGTCGACGCCAGCGAGGGACCGCTCCCGCAGACCCGGTTCGTGCTGCGCAAGGCGCTCGAGGCGCGGCTCCCGGTGATCCTCGTCGTCAACAAGGTGGATCGCCCCGACGCCCGCATCGACGAGGTCGTCGACGAGGTCTATGAGCTGTTCCTCGACCTAGACGCCGATGAGTCCCAGATCGAGTTTCCGATCGTGTACACGAACGCCAGGGCCGGCTGGGCGTCGCTCGACCCGGCGGTTCCGGGGAAGGACCTCGGCCCGCTGGTCGATCTGCTGATCACGCACATTCCCGCGCCCGAGTACGACCCCGAGCATCCGCTCCAGGCCCACGTCACGAACCTGGACGCCTCGCCCTACGTGGGACGGCTCGCGATCTGCCGCGTGCGCCACGGCACTATCCGGCGCGGCGAGACCGTCGCCTGGTGTCGGGCCGACGGCCAGATCGAGCGCGTGAAGGTCTCCGAGCTGTACGTCACCGAGGCACTCGACCGCGTCGACGCGGATGAGGCGTCCGCCGGCGAGATCATCTCGGTGGCGGGTATCCCGGAGATCACGATCGGGGAGACGCTCGCGTCCGCCGAAGAACCGCGACCACTCCCCGTGATCACCGTCGATGAGCCCTCTCTGTCGGTCACGATCGGGATTAACACCTCGCCGCTCTCAGGGCAGGACGGCGACAAGCTCACCGCTTCGCAGCTCAAGGCGCGGCTTGACCGCGAGCTCGTCGGGAACGTGTCTCTACGGGTGATCGATACCGACCGTCCCGACGTGTGGGAGGTTCAAGGCCGGGGCGAGCTCGCGCTCGCGATCCTGGTCGAGCTGATGCGGCGCGAGGGCTACGAGCTCACGGTCGGCAAGCCGCAGGTGGTCATCCGCGAGATCGACGGCCGCCAGTGCGAGCCGGTCGAGCGGATGAGCGTCGACGCGCCCGAGGAGTACGTGGGGGTGATCACGCAGCTGCTCGCGATGCGCAAGGGGCGGCTCGAGCAGATGGTCAACCACGGCACCGGCTGGGTGCGAATGGAATACCTGGTGCCGGCGCGCGGCCTCATCGGCTTCCGTACCGAGTTCTTGACCGAGACGCGCGGGACCGGGCTCGTGCACCACGTGTTCGACCGCTGGGAGCCGTGGCACGGCGAGCTCCGGACCCGACCGAGCGGGTCGCTGGTGGCGGACCGGCGCGGCACGGTCGCCGCGTTCGCGCTGTTCAACCTCCAGGAGCGCGGCACGCTGTTCGTGGCGCCCGGCGACGAGGTCTACGAGGGGCTGATCGTCGGCGAGAATTCACGCGCCGAGGACCTCGACGTCAACGCCACCAAGGAGAAGCACCTGACCAACATGCGCTCCTCGACCGCCGATGAGCTGGTCCGCCTCGTTCCCAAGCGCGAGCTGTCGCTCGACCAGGCGCTCGAGTTCCTGCGCGCCGACGAGTGCGTCGAGGTCACGCCACACGCCGTCCGGCTGCGCAAGGTCGTGCTCGACGGGACCGCGCGTCGCAAGCTGACCCGGGCAGCGAGGGCGTGAGCGCGCAGGTCCTGGCCCAGCTCTCGGTCAGGCGTGGGCGGGAGGCGGTCGAGTTCTACAAGCAGGCGTTCGGGGCGGTCGAGGTGTACCGGGTCGGGGGTTCCGACGCGAATCCGGCCGTGGTGTCGCAACTCGAGGTCGGCGACGGTTCCTTCTGGGTCGCCGACGAGTCCCCCGAGCACCTCAACTTCAGCCCAGAGACGGTCGGGGGAGGCACCGTCCGGCTGCTGCTGATCGTCGATGACCCGGACGCGGCGATCGAGCGGGCGGTGGGGGCGGGCGCGACGATCGTGCGGCCGGCGGCCAACGAGCACGGCTGGCGCCTGGGGCGGATCGCAGACCCGTTCGGGCACCACTGGGAGGTCGGCAAGCCGCTACGGCCCTGGCCGCCGCCTCGCTAAGACTCCAGCCCGGCTAGCGCCGCCAGTCCGTTGGCGGCGTCGACGAGCTCGTCGAGGTCGAGCAGCAGCGCCTCGCTGTCCGCGTCGCCGGGAGCGGCGCGCTCGAGCGCGTCGTAGCTCGCGCGTAGATCGGGCAGCGCCGGCGCCGCTGCGCCCGCCGGGACGCCATCCCCTCCGGCCCGAACCGTGGTGTCGACGGTCCCGAGCAACTCGTCGACACCGGTCGCGAGCGGCGCGAGCGCCGGCACCGGCCGCCGGTTCTGCTTCTCCTGGGCGTCGAGGCGCAGGACGTGCGCAGCTTGGACCAGCCGGCGCGCCGCGGCCAGCATCCCGTAGCTCTGCTCGGCGTCGATCCGGCGCGTCGCCGGCTCCGACAGAGACCGCGCCACGGTCGCCTCGGCGGCGGTCCGCGCGACCCGGGCCTCCCGGCTGAGCACACGTATCTCGCCGTCGTCGGGCCGCTGGCCGTCGGCGATTGCCTTAAGAGTGGCCCGCACGTACGCCCTCTGGGCCTCGACGAGATTGGCGAGGTCGTTGCGTGCCGACCTCTCGGACCAGGTCGGCCACAGCGCGTACGCGAGCAGGCCGAGCGAGCCGCCGATCAGCGTGTCGACCAGGCGCGCCCACGCGGTCGCGAGCGTGTCCGGGCTGATCGCGTTCAGCAGGAACACGACGACCGCCGTGATGAACGCGAAACCGACCGCGAAGCTCGCCGGGAACAGCGCGTACCCGGCCCAGGCCAGCCCACCGACGAGGAGCACGGTCACGCCCCCGGTCGGGTGCAGCGCGACCGCGATCGCTCCCGCCAGCCCGACGCCGAGCGCGGTCCCACCGAGGCGCTCGGCGCCGCGCGTAAAGGTGGCGCCGAACTCGGGGCGGAGCGTGGTGGCGGCCGCGACGACCATCCAGTAGCTCCGGCTCAGCGGCAGGTGACGCGAGATCAGCTCGGCGAGCAGCACCACGACCGCAAGGCGCAGCGCGTGACGACCGGCCGGCGACTCGAGACTGGCGTTCGCGCGGAGTAATCCGAGGCCGGCGCGGAAGCGCTCGATCGGGCGGTTGGCGCGCGCCTGTGGGCGGCGGTCGCGCCACCCGCTGGCCTCGCCGGCGCTCACGGCCAGCGCCGCGATCGCGCGCAATTGCCCCGCCAGGGCGGCCAGCCGCCGGGACAGCACCAACCCCGAGGCCTCGGGCGTGAGCGCGTGCTCCGCGGTGTCCGAACTCAGCCTCGCCATGTGCTCGGGTAGGTCCGCGGCGGCGGCGCGGTCGCCCTCGATCGCCCGCGCGGCCAGATCCAGTCCGTCGGTCGTGAGCGCGAGGATCCGCTCCGCGCCCTGATCGGGCCCACCCGGACGGCCGTCCGCCTCGGCCGACCGGCGTCTCAGCAGCGAGTGGATCGCGGTCAGCCCGACCCGCATCCGCTGCCCTTCGTTGACGAGGCTGCGCAGGGTCAATACCGCGGGGTCCCCGAACAGGGTCGGCGAGGACAGCGTGGCCTGTGCCGCGTCGAGCGCGGTGGCGGCCGGCAGCGTCGAGCTCTCCGCCGAGGCGGTGGCCAGGCGCGACAGCGCCCTGTAGGCGTCGGCGGTCGCCTGCCGCTGCCCCTTGAGTGGCGGCGGCCAGCGCGCGATGCTCTGGAATAGAACCTGGGCGAAGCCTCCGGCGAGCACGAGCGCGGCAAGCCCGAGCGCGGGCCCCGCAGGCTGGCTGAAGCGCCCGAACACGACGAAGGCGATCATCGACTGCGTCCCGACGAGCCCGCCGCGGTTGCCGAGCGCCACGAGCAGACCACCCGCCAGCGCCCACACGGCCAGCACGACGAAGTGAAGCCACGACACCGACCCCGTCACGCACCCTACGAACGTCGAGATCGACATCAGCGACGCGTCGATCGCGAGCACCGCGATCGACGGTCGGCCTCCGCCGACCCGCGAGGCGACCCCGACGAGCATCGCGCCGGCGCCCATCGTGACGCCGGCCACGGCGCTCCAAGCGACAGTGCCGATGGCGAGCACAGCCGCGACCGGGATCGCGGCCACCAGCCCGGCCTGGACCGAGATCGCGCGGCCCTCGAACTGCAAGGCGTCGCGCAGGGCCGAGGACAGCGCGCCGGGCGGTTGCGAGAATCCGTTGTCCGGGCGGTCAGGCACCGGGTTGAGCTTGGCTAGCGGCCTTCGAGCCAGCCGTCGCGATAGGCGACCTCGACGTCGGGCTTGACGTCCGCGTACGCCTCGCTCGGCTCGGGCGTCTCCTGCTCGACGCCGGCGTTATGGCGGAGCGCGACGTCGGCCCGGGGATAGATCACGCCCTTCCCAGATCGTGTCGAGACGGCCAGAAGCGCGCACGGACCATCGCCGGCGCCGACGAATACGTGCTCGGTCCACGGCGGACAGTGGACGAAGTCCCACTGCTTGAGAGGTCGTTCCTCGCCCTCGATCAGCAGCAGGCACTCGCCGGCGAGCACCAGGAAGTCCTCCGGGTCCTCCTCGCCGTGGTACATGCAGGAGGGCTGACCGGGAGCCAACACTCCGATGTTGAAGCCGAGGCTCGGGAACCGCGCTTCCCCCTCGAAACGCGTGTAGGCGCCGAACTCTCCGTCGAGCCATTTCGCCTCGCGCGCGTTGAGGACGAACCAGCCCTCATCGGCGGGCTCGAGGCCGCGCTCGGTCCGTTTCAGGTGCGCCTCCGGGACCACGTCAGGCATTATGGCCGCCATCGTTAACCTGCGCTTCAGTGAGTAGGGGAGCCGTCCCGACCGACCGAACTCGCGCGGCCGCGGTCGAAGTCGCCGGGGTGGTCAAGAGGTATCCGAAGTCGCCGGTCAACGCCGTCGACGGGATCACGTTCGCGGTGGCGCCCGGCGAAGTGTTCGGCCTGCTCGGTCCCAACGGCGCCGGCAAGACGACCACGGTCGGGATGCTCACCACGCGCGTGAGGCCCACCGGCGGCCGGGCGATGGTCGGCGGCGTCGACGTCGGCTTGGACCCCGTCAAGGCGCGGAGCATGTTCGCGGTCGTGCCCCAGCGCAGCAACCTGGACCGCTCGCTGTCGATCCGCCGGAATCTCACCTTCCACGCCGCCTACCATGGCGTGCCGGCCGCCGAGGCCTCCGCAAGGGCCGACGAGCTACTCGAGCAGTTCGGGCTTCGCGAACGGGGCGACGTCAAGCCCGACCTGTTCTCCGGCGGGCAGTCGCAGCGCGTGATGATCGCCCGGGCGCTCATGCACGAGCCGGAGGTGCTGTTCCTCGACGAGCCGACGACCGGGCTCGACCCCGCCGCGCGGTTGTTCGTGTGGGACCGGCTGCGGGAGCTCCGCCAGCGCGGAGTCACTTTGTTTTTGACTACCCACGACATGCACGAGGCTGCCCTGCTGGCCGACCGGGTCGGGATCATGGACCACGGCAAGCTGCTCGCGCTCGATACCCCCGAGGCGCTTATGCGCGGACTGCCGGGGAGCTCGACGCTCGAGCTGAGCGTTCACGCCGGCGACAACGGGCACTCGCACGAGTCGGTCATCGATGCCTTCGAGGCGCTGCCCGGGGTGGAGCGGGTCGAGCCACTCCCGGGCGAGGACGGTCCGGAGCCCGACGACCCGCAGTGGCGCGTGCGGCTGTACGTGTCCGGCGAGGCGTCGGCGCTGGTTGCGCCGACCGCGACGCTGCTTGCCGACCGCGGACTCAGCCTGAGCGGGGTCGAGCTCGGGGAGCCGACGCTCGAGGACGTGTTCATCCACCTGACCGGGCGGACGCTCCGATGACCGCGGCGGCGGTCACTGCTCCACCGATCAAGCAACGGCGCGCGTTCGCCGCGGTGCTCCGCCGCGACCTGCTCGTGACCTGGTCGGAGCTGCCGGTGTTCCTCGCGCAGGTGATCCTCCAGCCGCTGTTCCTGCTGTTCGTGTTCGGCAAGGTGCTCGGGTCGCTCGGGTACACGCAGCACGGCTACTCCGACCTGCTGTTCCCCGGGCTGCTCGCTCTGACCGCGGTGATCACCGGCATGCAGACACTGGCGTTCCCGCTCGTGATCGAGTTCGGGTGGACCAAAGAGATCGAGGATCGGCTGCTGGCGCCGATGTCGACGGCGCTGGTGGCGGCCGAGAAGGTCCTGTTTGCATCGCTCCGCGCGCTCACCGCGACGCTCGTGATGATCCCGGTCGGGATCCTCGTGCTCGGATCGATTCCGTGGCGGTGGAGCGGAGTGCCACTGATGGTGCTCGCGATGGTGCTCGGCGCCCTCCTCGGCGCCGGCCTGGGCCTGGTGCTGGGCACGCTCGTCGTGCCGCAGCGGATCAACATCGTGTTCTCGCTGGTGTTCACGCCGCTGCTGTTCACCGGCTGCAGCCAGTACCCGTGGCCGTCGCTGTCGCACCTGCGGTGGTTCCAGATCGTGACCGCGTGCAATCCGATGACGTATGTGAGCGAGATGATGCGCGCCGCGCTCGTTCCGGAGGTCCCGCACATCACCCCGTGGGTCTGCATCGTCGTGCTCGTTTGCTCGCTCACCGTGCTGATGACGATCGGCCTGCGCGGCTTCTACCGCCGCGCGATCGACTGAAGCAATCTTGTGAACAGTGCCCATTGGGCGCGTTGCTTTGGCGCCGAATGGGTAAGCCCCTGCCATGCGGGCTTGCGTCACCGGAGGGACGGGGTTCGTCGGCGCGCACATCGTGCGGGCGCTGGCAGACAGAGACGACGACGTGCGCGTCGTCTACCGCAACCAGGATCGACTGAAGGCGCTGCGCGGCGTGAAGTACCGCAGAGCCAAGTGCGACGTGCTCGATTACAAGTCGATGCGGCGCGCGCTGCGCGGGATCGACGTGCTGTTCCACGTCGCCGGCAACGTCGCCTCGAATCCCGTGCAGGGCGTCTGGGAGCTCAACGCGGAGGGGCCGGTGGTCGCGGTCGAGGCCGCGGCGGCCGAGGGCGTCCGCCGTGTCGTGCTGACCTCGACGATCTCCGCGATCGGGACCGCCAACGGCAACGGGCCGGCGGACGAGTCCACGCGCTACCCCGAGGACTGGCTCGGGCTCACCTACCCGGACTCCAAGCATGCCGGCGAACGCGCCGCGCTCGAGGCCGCCGAGCGGCACGGCATCGACGTCGTCGTCGTCAACCCCGCGTATGTGCTGGGCGTGCCCGTCGACCACCGGCAGGGGTGTGACACCTCGACGCGAACGATCGCCAACTACCTTCGCGGCCGCTTGCCGGGGGTGCTCGACGCGCCGATGAACTTCGTCGACGTCGAGGACGTCGCCGCCGGGGAGTTGCTGGCCGCGGAGCACGGCAAGCCGGGAGAGCGGTACATCCTCGGTGGCGTCAACCTGCGGTGGGCGGAGCTGATCGACCGCGTCGCCGAGCTGTCAGACGTGCGGTACCCGATCATGGTCCTGCCGACCAGCATCCGCCGGCTGACGCGGATCCGCGAGGCGATCGGCCTCCCCGGCGCTTTGTCCGCCGAGGCCTCGAACCTGATGGGCCAGGACTGGCGCTTCACCTCGAAGAAGGCGCGCGACGAGCTCGGCTACACCTCGCGCCCGCTCGACGACACGCTGAATGCGACGATCGAGTGGGTGCTCGAGCGGATCGAAGCTGGGGCGTTCGACGATTCACGCGTGTCGGGCCTGTCGCGGTGGGCCGACTCGATGCGGATGGCCTCGCGGCTCGGGCTGCTCGCCCCGGTTCGGGTCGGGCAGCGCGTGATCGGGCGGCAGATCGTCGCCGGCGGGTAAGCGCCGGGGGCGGCGGGCGGTCGGGTGGCGCTCGGTGGCGCGGCGTGCACAACTCGCCAAGACCCCCCGAGAGGATCGACCTTGGCAACATAAGCGCCCGGGTGGCGCCTATGTGCGCGGAGTCGTCCGCGACGTCGGGCTTTGTCGAGATTTGCACCCGAGCTACGTTTGTAAACGGATGTCGCCCTCGAAACCAACCCTGCTGCTAAGCATCGACTACGAGGACTGGCATCAGCTCGTCCGCCGGCGCGTCGGCGCGTCGAACTGGGACGAGCCCGGGCCGGCACTGACCAGGCAGACGGACGCCCTCCTCATCCTGCTCGACGAGCTTCACGCGCGCGCGACGTTTTTCGTGCTGGGGATGGCGGCGCGCGCACACCCCGAGCTGCTCGACCGGATCGTCGCCGCCGGCCACGAGATCGGGTGCCACGGCGACGCCCATCTGCCCGTGCACACGCAGACCCCGGAGGAGTTCGCCACCGACCTGCGCGCCGCCCGCGCGACCATCACGCAACTGACCGGACGCACCCCGGTTGGCTACCGCGCGCCCGCGTTCTCGATCACGACGACATCGGAGGGCTGGGCCTACCGAGTGCTGGCGCAGGAAGGGTTCGCCTACGACGCGAGCCGGCACGACTCGCCGGCGCTGCGTGACCGGGCGCAAGGGTCGACGACGGCTCCCCATCGCCTCGGCGGGTTGTGGGAGTTTCCCGTCGCGGTCTGGCACACCGACCGCCTCGGCGGGATCCGGATCCCCGTCGGCGGCGCGTCGTACTGGCAGGTCCTCCCGACCCCGACGATCCTCAAGGGCCTGGCCGAAGCCGGTCCGCTCGCCGGCCTGTACCTGCACCCGAACGAGTTCGACCCAGAGCCGCTGCGCGCCCACTTACCGAACACCGCAACCCCCAAGCAACGCGCCCACGCCAGGCTCCGCGAGGCCCAGCGCAACGGCGCCCGGCGCCGGGCCCCGGGCGTCCTCAAGGCAATAGCCCGGAAGTTCGAGCTGATCCCCTATGGTGAGGCCCATGCACGACTCGACGGCAGCGCCTGAGCGCGTCCGCACCCGGTTCGAAGACAAGGCGCAGCAGTTCGACGACCTCTACGAGGACGAGCGCTGGCTCGTCCGCACGCTGCGCCCCGGCCTGTTCCGCAGGCGCAAGCTCGCGGTCGACACCGTCGCCGCATACGCGAATCCACGAGTGCTCGACGTCGGGTGCGGGTCGGGCCGGATCGGCGAGTTCGTCCTCGAGGCAGGCGCCTCGCATTACGTCGGCGTCGACTTCTCGGAGCCGATGATCGATATGTCGCGCGCTCGGCTCGCACGCTTCGCTGAGCACACGCAACTCATCGTCGACGACTTCCTGGCCGCGCCGCTCGACGGCCCGTTCGAGGTGATCCTCGCGGTCGGGCTGTTCGACTACCTGCCCGAGCCACAACGATTCGCCCGCCGCATGTTCGAGCTGTGTGCACCGGGAGGATGCGTGGTCGGGTCGTTCCCGACTTGGTCGCTGCTCAAGGGGCCGGTACGCAAAGTCCGCTACGAGTGGATCGGCAACTGCCCGATCTTCAACTACAGCCGCCGCGAACTCGAGCTGATGTTCGGCGCGAGCGGGTTCAAACGGGTCGAGATCGCGAGCCCCGGCCGCAGCGGCTACCTCGTGCGCGCCTACCGGACGTAACGACCGGGACCGAGCCGGGCACGAACAACCGATGCCTCCGCTGCACGCCCTGGCCATCTTCGCCGCGGGCATCGCCGCGGGGGGGATCAACACGCTGGTCGGGAGCGGCACGCTGATCACGTTCCCGATCCTGCTCGCGTTCGGCTATGCGCCGGTGACGGCGAACGTCTCGAACACGGTCGGGCTGGTTCCGGGCTCGGTCGCGGGCGCGATCGGCTACCGGCGTGAGTTGGAGGGACAGCGCGCGCGGGCGCTCCGGTTCGCGACCGCGTCCACGGCCGGCGGGATCGTCGGCGCGGTGCTGCTGCTGAGCCTGCCGGCGTCGGCATTCAAGGACATCGTGCCCGCGTTCATCGTGATCGCGCTGGTGCTGATCGTGCTGCAGCCACGGATCGGGCGCGCGCTCGAAGCCCGGCGCTCACGTGAGAAGCACGAGGCGGGGCCGCTGGGGATGCTCGCGGTGTTCGGCACCGGCATCTACGGCGGTTACTTCGGCGCCGCGCAGGGGATCATGCTGCTCGCGATTCTCGGGCTGTCGCTCCCGACCGAGAATCTTCAGCGGGTCAATGCGCTCAAGGTCGTGCTCGCCGGGCTCGTCAACCTGGTCGCGGGGATCATCTTCGTCTTCTTCTCGCACATCGCCTGGCTGCCGGCGCTGCTGATCGCGATCGGGTCGATCATCGGCGGGATCACCGGGGCCCGCTGGGGCCGGCGACTGCCGCCGGTGGCGCTCCGTGCGGTGATCGTGGTCGTCGGGATCACCGCGATCGTCCGCCTCCACTAGGACCCCGGAACGCGAAACTCCTTGCGCGCGCGCGTCGCCTGCGCGCGCGCCGCGCAACCGGTCATGTGGTCATTCACGAGTCCCATCGCCTGCATGAACGCGTACACGGTCGTCGGCCCGACGAACCGCCAGCCGCGGCGCTTGAGGTCCTTGGCCATCGCGTGCGACTCCTCGGTCTGAGTCGGAATATCTCCCCGGTTCACGGTCCCCCGGCCACGGCGCGCCGGCTCGAACCGCCACACGTACGCCGCCAGCGAGCCCTCGGACTCGACCAACTCGACCGCGCGACCGGCGTTGTTGATGACCGCTTCGATCTTGCCGCGGTGGCGGATGATCGACGCGTCGCCGAGCAGCCGCGCGACGTCGCGCTCGCCGAAGCGCGCGACCGTGTTGTAGTCGAACCCGGCGAACGCCCGCCTGAAGTTCTCGCGCTTGCGCAGGATCGTCAGCCACGAGAGCCCCGCCTGAAACCCCTCGAGGCTCAGCTTCTCGAACAGGCGGACGTCGTCGTCGACCGGGAAGCCCCACTCGCGGTCGTGGTAGGCGCGGTACTCGGGCGCCGAGTCCGCCCAGGAGCAGCGCCGCACGCCGTCCTCGCCGCGGACGATCCCGTCGGTCATGTCGCCCGCGCCAGGCAGAGCAGCGTCACGTAGTACATCCGGAAACTCCCACCGTGGGCGTCAATCGTGGCGCCGATTTCGGACAGGAGCCCATCCCGCTCGGGCGGCTCGAGGATGAGACATGCGGAGTGAGTGCTGAGCAGGTCGAGATACTCGACGGTCGTGTATTCGGAGTGCCACGAGTAGCGGCGCACCTCGGCGGCGCCGAAGCCGGATGTGCCGGCGATCTCGGTCGCCCAGTCCTCCTCCCCCGAACGGGACGCAGGATTGAGCGGGTCGTGCGTATCGCCCGCACGACCGTGGCGCCGGTAGACGTCGCCCAGTGACTCCCGAAGGTCGCAGAGCGACCAGTCGGGTACGTTCCAGAAAGCCGCCAGCGCGCCACCGTCCTCGAGCGCCGCGCGGGCCGCCACGTAGCGCACGTCCGGAGCGATCCAGTGCCACGCCTGGCCCGAGTACAGCAGCCGGTATTCATGCCCGGAAGGTCGCCAACGCTCGAACTCGGTCTGCTCGACCGTCACGTTGTCGTCTCCCGCGAAGTTTCGCCGGGCGATCTGCGCCATCTCCGCGCTCGGCTCGATCGCCAGGACGGTCAGCCCGCGGGCCGCGAACAGCGCGGTGGCCTTACCCGTGCCGGCGCCGACCTCAAGCGCCCGGACCGTAGCGGCGCCGGCCGCGCCGGCGTAATCGAGCACGTCGTCGACCAGCGCGCTCGGGTAGGACGGACGCGCGTGGTCGTATAGGTCGGCCACGCTCCCGAAGCTGAGCCTCCGTCGTTCGTCCACGTCCGACAGTCAACCAGCCTCGGCGTCCGCCGACTAACGCGATTACTACACGGAGTCGCTAGGCTCGCACCCAGGTATGGGACGACTCTGGCGAGCCGGGGCGCTCACTTCGGCGTGGGCGCTGTGCGTAACGCTGCTGACCGCCTCGCCCGCGATGGCCGCCGGACCTGTGCGGCTCGGCTCGGCTCCCGCGGTGCCCGACGGCGCCCGGATCGTCAGCGCCGTGCCCGCAACCACACAGCTGCACGTCACGGTCACGCTCCAATCGCAGGACCCTGCCGGTCTGGCCGCGTTCGCGACCGAGGTTTCGACGCCCGGCTCTGCGCTCTACCGCGACTACATCACCCCGGCGGAATTCGCGCAGCGCTTCGGCGCGACCCCGCAGGCCGTGCAGGCGGTCGATTCTTCGCTCGAGTCCCACGGGCTCGTGCCCGGGGCGGTCAGCGCGAACTCGCTGTCGATCCCGGTCACCGCTTCCGCCGGATCGCTGTCGGCAGCGTTCGCGACGTCATTCTCGCGGGTCGCGCTGGCCGACGGTACGAGCGCGATCGTCAATAGTCAGTCGCCGTCGCTCGATTCGACGATCGCGCCCGACGTGCAGGGCGTCCTCGGGCTGAGCACCGTGTCACAGGAAAAGCCACTGCTGGTCCAGGCGCACGACGCAACCGCGCTCGCACCCGCGGACCGGGCCCACGTCGCCACCGGCGGTCCTCAGCCGTGCGCCGCCGCGACCGATGCGGCGCAAGCCGGCGGGTTCACCGCGGACCAGATCGCCGCGGCCTACGGGTTGTCGGGACTGTATGAGTTCGGGGGTGCGAACGGCACGCCCGACGAGGGGGCGGGCCAGACCGTCGCGATCCTCGAGCTCGAGTCCTACGACCCGAACGACATCGCCGCGTTCGAGCAGTGCTACGAGGTCAACGGCCAGCCGGTCAACCCGCTGATCGCGAACATCCCGATCGACGGCGGAGGCGGCACCGGCCCCGGTCAGGGCGAGGCCGCGCTCGACATCGAGAACGTGATCTCGCTCGCGCCGCAGGCGAGGATCGCCGTCTACACGGGCCCGAACACCGGCAGCGGCCCATACGACACGATGGCTGCGATCATCAGCCAGCACCTCGCGCAGGTGGTCAGCACGTCGTGGGGACAGTGCGAGCACCTCGAGGGCTCAGCAATCGGCCTCCTCGGAGAACACCCTGTTCCAGGAGGCGGCGGCGCAGGGGATGTCGATCGTCTCGGCGTCGGGCGACGACGGGTCAGAGGACTGCTTCCCGACGCCGCCGACGCTCCAGGTCGACGACCCGGCGAGCCAGCCGTTCGTGACCGGGGTGGGCGGGACGAGCCTGACCACGAACGCGACGACCGGCGCCCGCGCGAGCGAGACCGTCTGGAACGACGGAACGACGGACCGGCGCCAGCGGCGGCGGCGTCTCGAGCATCTGGCCGATGCCGAGCTACCAGTCGGGCGCGCCGGGGTTCCTGCACGTGATCAACGGCAACTCCACGGGCTCGACCTGCCCCGGCGCCGGCTCCGGCGATTGCCGAGAGGTCCCGGACGTGTCCGCCGACGGCGATCCTGGCACCGGGTACGTGATCTACTGGAACGGGAGCGGCGCCGCGGGCCAGCCGCCACTCACCCAGGAGGGATGGCAGGTCGTCGGCGGCACCAGCGCCGCCGCGCCCGCGTGGGCCGCGTTGATCGCGCTGGCCAACGCCTCGGGCCGATGCGGCGGCATCCCGATCGGCTTCGCCAATCCCGCGCTGTACGACGCCGCGGCGAACGCGTACAGCGCCGACTTCAACGACATCACGTCGGGCAACAACGACATGACCGGCCTCAACGGGGGGCTGTACCCCGCCGGCGCGGGCTACGACATGGCCACCGGCCTCGGCTCGCCGAACGGCACCGCGCTCGTTCAGTCGCTGTGCAGCGATGCGATCTCGATGCCGAGCCCGGGGTCTCAGTTCTCTGCGGTCAGGAAGGCCGTGAGCCTGCAACTCAAGGCCGTCTCGACGCGCGGCGACGGCGTGACCTACAAGGCCACCGGGTTGCCGAGCGGCCTGTCGCTCGACGCGTCGACCGGCAAGGTCACCGGCAAGCCAAACCGGCTCGGGACCTCGACCGTGACGGTCACCGCCACCGACGCCGCCGACACCACCACGCAGACCACCTTCCGCTGGACGATCGAGAACCCGCCCGCGCTGTCGCGCGTGTCGCTCTCGAGCGTCGGCGCGTCCCGGCCGACGCTGTCGTTCACGGTGACGGCCGGGCGTGACGAACCCGCGCTGAAGTCGATCAGCATCGTCCTGCCGCGCGGCCTGCATTTCACGAAATCGCGCTCCACGGTGTCGGTCACGGGTCCCCGGGGCAAGCATCTGCGGTTCACGGCGAGCCTCAAGGACGGCGGGCTCGTGGTGACGCTGCGGACCGCGACGCCGCAGGCGCGCGTCACGATCTCCTCGCCGCGCCTGGCCGCGAGCGGCAGCCTGACCGCGGCGCTGGCACGCCACCAAGCGACGCGGGTCACGCTCACGGTGCGGGTGACCGACGCCGTCAGGCTGACGACACGCCTCACAGGGAGGACGAAGGCGAGCTGATCGGCGCCGGCGCGCTTACGCGGCCGCCGGCTCCTCGGTGTACCGCTTGGCCACGTCGGTCAGGATCTTGATCATCGTGCGTGCGGCCGGGGCCACGCCGGCCGCGACGATCGTCGCCGCCACCACCCGGCGCGCCGGGCTCCGTGGCGCGAGCGCCCGCACGACGATGCCCGGGTGCACGTGCGTCAGCGCAAGTTGCGGGATCAGCGCCACCCCGACGCCGGCCGCCACCAACCCCTGTACGGTCTCGTAGTCGTCTGACTCGAACGTGACCTGGGGTTCGAACCCGGCCGCCACGCACGAGCGGACGACGTGGCGCGCGCACGGACTCGTGGCCGAGGTCTGCACCCAGTCCTGGTCGCGTAGATCGGACAACGACAGCGCCGGCTTGCCGACGAGCGCGTGCTCGGCGGGCAGCGCCACCAGCATCGGATCCTCGAGCAGCAGGTGCGTCCGGAGCCGGGCGCCGTGCCGCTCGCGCGTGCCCGGGAACTCGAACAGCAGCGCCAGGTCGAACTCGCCGGCGCGCAGCCGCGGCGCGATCTCCTCGGGCTCGCCCTCGGCGAGCGTGATCGCGACGTCGGGGTGGCGCTCGCGGAACGTCGCGATCGCGAGCGGCATCAGCGTGGCCCCGGCGGACGGGAACGAGGCCATCCGCAGACGGCCGGCCCGCACCCCCAGCACCGCCGCCAGGTCCGCCTCGGCCGCCTCGATCCGGGCGAAGATCGCCTCGGCGTGCTCGACCAGACTTGCGCCCGCGGCGGTCGGCCGGACGCCTCCGCGGTCTCGGACGATCAGGGTCGCGCCGGTTTCCGCCTCGAGCCGAGCGACCGCTTGCGACACGGCGGACTGGGTGTAAGACAACGCCTCAGCGGCGCCCGAGAACGACCCCCTCCGGACCACCTCGGACAGCACTCTCACGCGGCCCACATGCAGCATTAGCAAAGCTTATCAACGGCATGATCAACTTCATTAGCGCTGATAGTAGGTAGATGCGATCCTCGCGCCGAACAGGACGGCCACGACTTCTTCCGAGGACTGGAGGACCCCCGCATGTCACCCCGTGCGCTCATCTCATACGACGACACGCCCGGCGATCACGACGCGTTGATGCTCGGACGCATCCTCGCCGACGCCGGCGCCGAGTTGACGCTCGCGTACGTGCGCCACTGCACGCACGGCGACTGCACCCAGGAGGAGCGCGAGGAGAGCAGCGCCGAGCTGCTGCTCGAGCGGGGCGCCGAGTGGTTCTCCGGACTGCACGTCGATACCCGCGTCGTCGTCAGCCCGTCGACCGCGGAGGGACTGCGCGGGCTGGCCGAGCGCGAGCAGGCCGACATCGTCGTGTTCGGCTCGGACTACCGGACCGCGCCGGGGCATGTGGCTCCCCAGCGGTCGACCCAGGCCCTGCTCGAGGGCGGGGCGACCGCGGTTGCGATCGCGCCCGCCGGCTACCACGACGAGTGGGCACCGAGGATCCACCGCATCGGCGTACTCACGATCCCAGGGGACGACGCGACGCTGGCCACCGCCCGGGCGCTGGCCGACAGCTTCGGCGCGACGCTGACGCGCGACGAGCCCCAGATAGACCTGCTCGTCGTCGGGTCGCGTCTCGAAGCCGCGCCGGGACGCGTGCTGATCAGCGCTCACGCCCAGAACGAGATCGAGAACGCCACCTGCCCGGTGCTGGTCGTGCCGCACGGCGTCACGATCGACTTCCCGGCCGTGCTCGCGCACGCCGCCTGAACGCCTACGGCAAGATCAGGTGCGAGTCGCCGAACTCGTGCCATAGGTAGCCGGCGTCGAGCGCGGCGCCGTACGAGCGGGCGAGCAGCTCGGGACCGGCGATCGCCTCGAGCATCATCAAGTGCGTCGCCTCGGGCTCGTGCCAGCCGGTGACGAGACCGTCGACGATCGACACGCCGCAGTCCGGGGTGACGACCAGGCCGGTCCATCCCGAGCGCGCGCAGCTGCAGCGTTCGGGGCCGCCGGCGGACTCGAGCGCGCGGACGACCGTCGTGCCGACCGCGATCACACGGCCGCCGCGGCGGCGCGCCTCCGCGATCCGCTCCACCGTCCGCTCGGGCACCTCGTACCACTCGGGGAACGGCGGCTCGTGGCTCTCGGGGGAGGACACGCCGCAGTGCAGCGTGATCGGGACTACCGCGATCTCGCGCGCGACCAGGCGGGAGATCAGCTCGCGGGTGATCGGCCGGCCGGCGCTCGGCATCTCGGCGCTGCCCGGGCTGACCGCGTACACGTTCTGATAGGCCTCGAGCGGCCACGGCTCGCTCACGTGGGAGTAGCGGATCGGCTCGCCGTTGCTTTCAAGGTACTCGTCGACCAGCAATGCGCAACAGAACCGCGCGAGCATCAGCCGCTGTCCGGACGCGTACGGCGCGATGAGGTCGAGCGCGGCGCCACCGCGGAGCTCGAGCCGCTCGCCCGCTCCGAGACGGTGTGGCGTGGTGCCGTCGGCGCTGCGGATCTCGACCACGCGCCAGTCGTCGTCGAGTTGTGGAGCACGGGTCGCGAAGTGGACGCGCACCGCGGTACCGTCCGAAGCGGTCGCGGGCAGCGCCGCCGGAATCGTCGCCGAGATGTTGATCACGACCACGTCGCCGGGCTCGAGCAGCTCCGGCAGCTCGGAGAACGAGTGGTGGCTGATCGACCGCTCCCCGCGCCGGGCGACCAGAAGCCGCACCTCGTCGCGGGCGAGGCCGCGAGCCTCGGGCGGCTCGTGAGCCTCGAGCGCGGGCCTGAGCTCGAACGCGAGCGCGGTCACGCCGGCACCGCCGAGAGCCGGCTCGTAGGCAGCTCGCGCGCCCGGTAGCGGCCGCTCGGAAGGTCGCCCTCGATCAGCTTGAGCAGGCCGGGCACGCTGTCCTCGGGCGGCGGGCGGTCGGAGATGTCCTCGCCCGGGAACGCGTCCTGGTGCATCTGGGTGCGCATGTCGCCGGGGTCGACCGAGTAGACCCGCAGCGCCGGGTGCTCCTCGGCAAGGATCGCCGAGGACTGGTCGAGCGCGGCCTTCGAGGACCCGTACCCGCCCCAGCCGGCGTACGGTTCGACGGCGGCGTCGGAGCTGACGTTGATGATCACGCCGCCGTCGGGCATGCGCGGCAGGACTAGCTGGGCGAGCCCGATCGGGGCCACGAGATTGACCCGGTAGACGCGCTCGAGCACGTCGAGCGGGTACCGGACGAGCGACGGCTGGGGGCTCGGCCCGAGCGTCGAGGCGTTGTTGACGAGCAGGTCGACGTGCTCGCCGGCGGCGTCGACGAGCGCTCCCCGGTGCCAGTCGTCGGCGACGTCGCCCGCGAGCGCCACGACTTCGGTGAGCTGTCCGAGCTCGCGTGCTGCGCGCTCGAGCTCCGAGGCGCCGCGGGCGTCAATCACGAGTGCCCAGTGGCGCTCGGCGAGCGAGCGCGCCAAGGCGAGGCCGAGGCCTCGGGAACTTCCGGTGATGATTGCGAGTGGCATGGCCGCCACGGTAGGACGGTGGCGGTCCCGGTTACCAGGGGCAATTGGTCCTAAGACCCAGGTTCGACGAGTCCGTTTTGCACCGCGAGCACGGCCGCCTGCGTCCGGTCGGTGACGCCGAGCTTCGCGAGCAGATGGCCGACGTGGGTCTTGACGGTCTTTTCGGAGATCCCCAGCTCGAGCGCGATCCGCTTGTTCGAGCGCCCGCGCGCGATCAGGATGAGGACGTCGTGCTCGCGCGCGGTCAGGTGATCGAGCATCGTCGCATCTCGGGCGGCGACCGGCCCCCGTTCCGACAGTGCGTGCACGAGCCGCGCCGCGACCGTCGGGTCGATGATCGCCTCGCCCGCGTGGGCGGCGCGCACCGCCCGCGCGAGCTCGGCCGGCTGGGAGTTCTTGAGCAGGTAGCCGGCGGCCCCCGCCTCGAGCGCGGGCAGCAGCCGGTCGTCCTCGAGGAAGCTCGTGAGCACGATCACTCGGCTCCGGGAAGCGCGCTCCTTGAGCACCTGCATCGCGCTGACTCCATCGCGGTTGGGCATGACGAGGTCCATCAGGATCACGTCGGGGTCGAGTTGCTCCGCCTGCTCGACCGCCTCCTCGCCGTCCGCCGCCTCGCCCACGATCTCGAACCCGTCTTGGAGCCCGAGGAACGTGCGCAGGCCTTCGCGCACGACCGCATGATCGTCGACAACCAGGATCGTGATCGCGTCAGGCATCAGCGGCGAGTTCGATCCGCACGGTGGTTCCGGTCCCGGGCTTCGAGTGGATTCGGAGCCGCCCCCGGAGCTCGCGGGCGCGCTCCTCCATCGAGGTCAGGCCGAGGTGCATCGAGCGCAGATCGGGGCGGTCGGGGTCGAACCCGATCCCGTCGTCGGTGACCTCGACGACGAGGCCGCCGCCGGCGCCGCCGACGCGGACGGTCACGTGCTCGGCGCGCGCGTGACGGACGGCGTTGTGGAGCGCCTCGTGCGCGATCCGGAGCAGTGCCGCCTCACGATCGCCGGTTTCGATCGAGAACCCGGGCTCGATCTGAAGCTCGACGTTCGTGCCGTGTACGGCGCCGATCATCTCGATCTCCTTGCGGAGCGCGCCCTCGAGGCCGTCGCGTTCGAGCTCGGGGGGACGCAGGCCAAGGATCAGCGCGCGGAGCTCGTCGAGGGCCTCGCGGGCCAGCTCGCGCAGGCGCTCGATCTGCGCCCGCGCGGCGACCAGGTCGCGATCCATCTGCGTGGCGGCGGCCTCGGCGGTCAGCATCACGCTGAACAGCTTCTGGCTGACCACGTCGTGGAGCTCGAGCGCGAGGCGGTTGCGCTCGGACAGGATCGACAGCTCACGGCTCTGCTCGTACAGCCGGGCGTTGGTGATCGCGATCGAGGCGTGCGCCGCGAGGAGCTCGATCAGCTGCTGATCCTCGGCGTCGAACGTGGCCGCACCGTCTTTCTCGGTCAGGTAGAACGCGCCGATGATCGTCCCGCCGGGCGAGACGATTGGGACGCCCAGGAACGAGCGCATGTCCGGGTGCCGGCGAGGCCACCAACCACGAAACCGGGGATCGTCGTGGATGTCGTCGGTCCGGTAGGGCTCGCGTCCTTCGAGCATCGCGCCGAGCATTCCGTGGGTGCGAGGCAGCGGACCCATCGAGGCGATCAGCTCGTCGCTCATGCCGGCGACCAGGAACCGGCGGAAGCCTCCCTCCCCGTCGGGGATACCCAGCGCGGCGTACTGCGCGCCGGCGAGCTCGCGAGCCGCGTCCACAAGCTTCTGCAGCACTTCGTCCACCGACAGGTTCGCCGCCACGGCGAGGACCGCGTCGCTGACGGCCTTCAGCGTCGGATTGAGCTGCTGGGCCATTCTTACGGACGATAGAGAGCCATGCCGCTAGCTTTAGTGGCTGTGCCACGTCATTGGATCTGGATGCAGGTCGCGATCCTCGTGTTCGTGCTCGCCGGCATGGTGATCGCGATCACCAAGCTCGCCTAGGCCCAGCCGTGTTCAAGTCGATTCTCGTCGGTACTGACGGATCCGAGACCGCCCACACCGCCGTGCGGCGCGCGATCGACCTGGCCGCGGGGCTCGGCGCCCGCCTGCAGATCGTCAGCGCCTACGAGCCCGTGTCCGATCAGCGGCTGCGTGGCGAGCAGGTGAACGTGCCCGCCGATCTTCAGTGGATGATCAACCCCCACGACGACGTGATGGCGCTGCTCGATGCCGCCCAGGCCGAGGCGCACGCGGGGGGTCTTACCGAGGTCGAGACGTTCGCGCGCCAGGGCGACGCCGCCGACGCGATCGTCGACGTCGCCGAGGAGCAGGGCTCGGACCTGATCGTCGTCGGCAACAAGGGCATGACCGGGGCCAAGCGCTTCCTGCTCGGGTCGGTGCCGAACAAGGTCTCGCACCACGCGCCGTGCTCGGTGCTGATTGTCCGAACGACCTAGGGGCCGTCGCCTGACAGCGGGCGGCTGCGGGGCTCGCCTAGCGGCGAGCGGGCGCAGTGGTCGGGAGCGGCGCGGTCGCGGCGCCGGCGTTGACCAGGCCCCAGCCGTAGTTCTCGTTCGGCTGGGAGCCGCCGAGCGGTGTCGCCGTCTGCTCGAGGTGGGTCAGGATCTGATTCGGCGAAGGATGCGGGCCGAGGACACGGCTCGCGATCACGAGTGCGGCGGTCGCTGCCACCTCGGGCGAGGCCATCGACGTCCCGTAGCTTCCGGGGTAACTGAACCGGTCCGGATTGGCGCCGGGGGCGAGCGAGTCGAAGTCGCTGAAGGTCATCTGATGAACCGGCGGAAGGTTGGCGAGCGGACGGCAATCGGGGTCGTCCGGCAGCGCCGCGTCGTCGCCACCTCCGGGCGCCACCAGGTCGAGCTTCGCGCCGACGTTCGAATACCCAGCGAGGCACCGGTCGATCGTCGTCGCCCCGACCGAGATCACCGACGGCGCCGCGGCCGGATAGTCGAGCCGCCGCGCGCTGTCGTTGCCGGCGGCGGCGATTATGACCACCCCATGGCGGTGGGCGAAATTGACCGCGCTGATGATGTCCGGGACCTCCGACGCGGTGACCGAGTTGTCGAACACGAGGCTCAGATTGATCACCTGCGCACCGTGCTTGACCGCGTAGCGGATGCCGCGCGCGATCGTCGCCGAGTCGCCGTTGCCGTCGGCGTCGAGCACGCGCACCGGCATGATCTTCGCGCCGTAGGCCAGCCCGGTCAGCCCGAGCCCGTTGTTGGTCGCCTCGGCGATCATCCCCGCGACGAACGTCCCATGGCCCTCGCGATCGAGCGGGAACGCGTCGTTCGCGACAAAGTCGTAGGGGTCGACGAAGTGGGTGCCGGCGAAGTCGGGCGATTTACGGAATGCGTCCCAGTTCCGGTAGGCGACGCCGGTGTCGAGCACCGCGATGACCACGCCGCGGCCGCCGGGCCGGTGGTCGGCGAACATGTGCCCCCACGCGTCTGGCGCGTCGACGCCGGCGCCGGCGAGGAAGTTCCACTGGAGCAGCTGCCACCCCTGGGGGTGATGGCTGGTGCCGGGATCGTTGGGGATCCAGCCTGCGGCGTGGGCGATGTAGTCGGGGACCGCGTAGGCGACGCCACGCTGGCGGCGCAGCCGCGCTATCACCTGCCAGACGCTCTCGCCGCGCGGCACGCGGACGACCTGCTCGGTGGGATCATTCGAGCTTGGTGTGGCCGGGAGCGCGCGGACGCCCATCGTCCGGGCGATGTGTGCGACCGCGGAGGCCTCCGACGCCGCGGGAGCGGGCGCGTACCCGACGACCACCTCGCCCGGGACGTAGTCGGCGGCCCGCGCCGGCACCGCCCACCGGCCCACCTCGGCAGCAAATGTCAGCGCGAAGACGAGCATCGCGAGCATCAGGCAGCGGGTGCGTTTGGCCGAGAACAATGAGTGGACGGGGAAGCCGGCCCCAGCGACCGGTCGGGGAAAATCGGCCCCCAAGCGCTAAGACAACAGCGCAACCGCAAAAGTTTCCCTGCTGAAAGGTAGCGTCGCCCGTAGCGTGAGCACCCATTTCTTTCCCCGCGAGGAGTACTTCATGCGCCTGGCGCTGCGCGAGGCCGCACGAGCGCCCGAACACGACGACGTCCCCATCGGCGCCGTGATCGTCCACGGGGGCGAGGTGATCGGCACCGGCCACAACGAGCGCGAGGTGCGCGCCGACCCCACCGCCCACGCCGAGATGATCGCCTTGCGCGAGGCCGCCCGCGCGCTCGGCAGCTGGCGCATCCTCGACTCGGTGATGTACGTCACGCTCGAGCCGTGCGCGATGTGCGCCGGCGCGATCGTGCTCGCCCGCCTGCCCCGCGTCGTGTTCGGCGCCACCGACCCCAAGGCCGGCGCCGCCGGGAGCGTGCTCAACGTACTCGACGAGCCGCGGCTCAACCACCGCCCGCAGGTGGAGAGCGGGCTGCTCGCCGAGGAGTGCGCCGATCTGCTGCGGGCGTTCTTCGCGCCCCGCCGCTAAGCGGTCCGGCGACGGGGGTCAGCTATACGGTGGCCGGCACCGGGGTTATGGACACCATCCCCGGCGCGCCGGGCCCGCGAGCGCCTCTTTTTCGTCTAACTTGTCTACGCCCCACCGGAGAGGTGGCAGAGCGGTTGAATGCGCCGGTCTCGAAAACCGGTATGGGCCTTTCGGTCCATCGGGGGTTCGAATCCCCCCCTCTCCGCTGATCTCGGCCGCTTTCTTCCACCAGCGGGGAAAACGGGCCGCTTGTTCGCTTCATCCCGATTTCGGCGACGCAGGTCGATCGGTGAGCGGCTCAGCGGCCGACGGTGGTGACCTGTCGACGCCGCCCTCGGCCACTGCTTGCTCGGCCGCTTCCATGAGCACCGCCGCTCGCCTGCGTGCGATGCACCGCGGGCAATACTGCAGTGTGAGCAATGGGAAGCGCTGGTAAACGTCGAGACCGCAGCGCGGACATCTCAGGTGACTCATCGCATTTACGATCCGCATTGCGTGCGACAGCCCGTCGGATCGACGGCTTGTGAGTCGCCAGCGTTCCCATCAGATCGGATATCCCGGAGCCCCGGTGCAGCAGGCAGAAGGGCCCCTATCACTTCAACGGCGCGTGAGTGACGGGTACGGGGCACATCGTTATCTCGCTGGTTCCAGGGGACTCGCGCTGCCCGGCGCGCCGCGGCAGACGCGATTTGGAGTGCCTCGACGGTTCGAGCGGCCAATGGGACCTTTCTCCCGCGCTCCGTCCGGCTGGCTAGCTCTGCTAGGGCGTATGCGACCTCGTCGCGGATATCGTCATCTCGCCCCGGCCCCACAAGGTCGCTGGGCGTATCTCTGTTCCGTCGGAGGCCCTTGCTTCGAGGATGGGTTGGCCCGGGTCTCACCCTGGCTCGGACTCCTCGTCTCCGGGCCACGCACCGGTCATGCGGGTGAACACGTGTCGTGACCCGTGGTCGACCAACCCCCGGATCAGGGAGAACAGCGCTCCTTCGATCAGCAGCGCGACCGCGAGCTTCACTGGACTGATGTTTCGGTGCTCAGGCTTAGGTGCTTCTTGATCGTCGATGACTCCCCAGATCACAGCGAACAGCTTCTTGCCGATCAAGCCCGCCAGCAGCCCGCCGCCGACGCTCACCGGCAGGAAAATCACTTTCGACATCGCTCCCCTCCATTGTGGTTTGCAGGGCCCACGGGCTATCGCCGTTTCGGCTCGTTGCGCAGCGGCAGGTATGGCTCCCGCTCAGCGGGCTGGCCTGCCTCGATCTGGCGCCCGCGCTCGATCTCGGCGTTGAGCTCGGCGCCGAGCAGGATCACGGTGTTGGCGATCCATAGCCAGACGAGGAACACGATCACCGAGGCGATGGCGCCATATGTCTTGTTGTAGGAGGAGAAGTTGGCGACGTAGAACGCGAATGCCGCGGACGCGAGCACCCACAGGGCGACGGCGATCAAGCCACCCGGGGTTACCCATCGAAAGCCTGGTTGGCGAACATTAGGGCCGGCCCAGTAGAGAATCGACAGGATCACAGCGACGACGATCAGCAGAACGGGCCACTTGGCGATATCCCAGATCGTGACGGCTGAGCTTCCGACGCCGATCACACTCCCAAGCTGACGGGCCAAACCGCCTGTGAACACAACCGCCACAGCCATGAGCGTTAGCAGCACGACCGTGATAACTGTGACCGCGAGGCGGATGGGGATCGTCTTCCAGATCGGCCGCCCCTCGGGGACGTCCCACACCACGTTCGAGGCACGCATGAAGGCGGCTATGTAGCTCGACGCTGACCACAGCGCGACTGCGAGCCCGACTATGAACACGACCCCGGCCGTGCTCTGGTTGGCTTGGATGTTGTGGATCGCGCTGGTGAATATCTGCCGGGCCGCGCCGGGCGCGGCCTTCCCGAGATTCTGGATCAGCGACTGGGTTACAGAACGGCCGAGCAGGCCCAGCAGCGATACCAGCACGATCAGCATCGGAAAGATCGCAAGCACGCCGTAATACGTCAGGGCAGCCGCTAGGTCCCCGAGGTTGTCCGCCTTGTACTCCCTGAGCGTTCGCTTCAGGACTCCCGACCAGGCGCGACGGGGAAGATCGGTCGGCTGGTCGAGCTCTCGATCCTCTGGCTCTTGCCCGACGGACTGCAGGCGTCGTGAACCGCTCATCGTGATCGCTACCGGCGGCCGAGCAGCCAGCCGACCAAGGCCCCGGCGGCGAACGCGCCGGCGGCGGTGAACGGCACAGGTTGGCGGCTCACGGTCGAAGCGACCTGCTGCACCCCAGCGCCGGCCGACTCGGGCGTCACCTCGCGAGCACGCGAGGTGAACTCGGCCTTCTTATGCTCAGCGGTGTCCTTGATCGACGCGATGCGGTCCTTGGCCTGCCCTCTCACGTCTGCCTTCTCGGCCAGCGCTTCGACGGTGTCGCCGAGCGCCTCTCGCGTCTGCTCGATCTCGGTGCGAATCGCTTCGGCCGACTTCTGCTGGCTCTCTTCCGACGCAGCGCTCATCGTCGGCCGTCGTTCGCTCGTTGCTTTGTCCATTCCACGTCCTCCTTCAGGCTCTCGACTGTCTGATCAGACACCTGCTTGAGCAGATCCGCGATCGTCCGATCGCTCAGCGCCGAGTCCTGTATCTCGCTCATCGTGTAGCTCCCTTCCAATTCGCTATTGATGCGAGCCCGCGCCCAGCGCGCCGTGACCACGGAACATGCCCAAAGCCGCTCCACGGATCTCGGCGTTGGATGCCGCATACGCACACGTGGCCACCGCGGTCACGAACACCAGCCGCCGGCGCCAGCGAGGCCGGCGGCGCGTCTCCGGTGCGGTCACCGCCACCCAAACCTCCCAAGTTGCCGCCACGGCTTGCTGAGCCCGGCGCCGAAGCTGCTTGTCCTCGACCGCTTTGGCGGGGCCCTTGCCCCTAGCTCGTTGATAGGTCTCGCGACCCGCCGTCACGGCGCGCCGAGCGGCAGCCTGGACCTCTCGATCGTCCAGCAGGGTGTCGAGGTACGGCGCGAGTGCTGCCGCCCTATCGCTCACGGACATCTCAACACCGGAGGCAGATGCTCGGTCGGCTCGACCTCGAGCTCGTAGCCGCATTCGGTGCGCTCGTAGGTCCCCGCCGACCCTTCGCTGCCTGCTGGAACTGGTTCCGCCATTGCGCCTCCTCGATATCGTCCGCGATCGGGTCGTCCCATTTAAATGGGACACCGTAGGCCTCCGGTACCCGGACGATGGGGGCTGAACCCGCACCAAGAGAAATCTGGGACAACCGGGACGCCGTTTGGGACAAGGCTCGGTTGGCCTAGCCCGAGATGCCGTCCGAGGTGGTAAAAGTGGGACATGGCAGAGCCCGGCGCAGCGCACAGCCCGGCCGGCGCGGGCGCCGCGGGACCGAGTCGCGCCGATGCCGTCGCGAGCCGACAGCGGATCCTCGTCGCCGCGCGCGCACTCGTCGGAGACCGACGCGTGACGATGGCCGAGCTGGCCGCGGCGGCGAACCTCGGCCGTTCCACGCTGTACCGCCATTTCCCTACCCGCGAGGCGCTCGAGCGGGCGCTCGAGGAGACCGAACTCCAACCTCGCACACAGCGCACCGTGCCGGCGATAAGCGGCCGCGTCGCGACAATGCCGTTCCGCGCGCCCGGCCAGCTGGGCCGTGAGGGTCCACTCCCTCTCGAGGTAACGCGCGTCCTGGACGAGGTCCCGGCGCACCTCGTCCCCGATCAGCTCGTCGCCGAGGCCCGTCGCGTCGCCGGGGTCGCCGCCGCGCTGTACGTCGTCGACATCGACGGCTCACACCTACTAAGGCTCGCGGGCTCAGAGGAATTCCCCGACCGACTCGAAGACCCCCCGGCACTCGGACCCGAAATAGTCCCCGAGGGCCTACCCGAGTTTTACGAGCGACTCGAGCAGCAACTCCCCGGCTGCGTCCCGGAGCCGCTCTGGCTGCGTGGTCGCGTAACGGGCCTGCTTCTTTGCGTCGGCACGCCCGTCGCCTCCCTCGCCGACATCGCCAAGCAGGGCGCTGCGGCCCTCGAGCTCGCGACCGATTACACCGATTACATCGAGGCTGCGCGGCGCCGCAAACCCACCACGCCGGCCGCCGAGGTCCAGCAGCACCTGCTTCCCCCCCGAATCGTGCGGATCGCCGGCGCACAATTGGCCGGCACCCTGCTCCCCACGTACGAAGTCGGCGGCGACTGGTTCGATTTCGTCGAAAACCGCGACGGGGCGTGGCTTGCGATCGCGGACGCCCCAGGCAACGGCCCTACCGCCGCCGGACTCGGGGCCGCCGCCCTGGGAGCGCTGCGGGCCGCGCGACGGAGCGGACAAGACCTCGAGTCCGCGCTCGCGAGCGTTCACCAAACAGTTGGCCAGCTAGGCAACCGGGACTTCCACATCACCGCGATCATCGCACGGTGGCGAGCCGCGACCGCGACGCTCACCTGGATCAACTGCGGCCACCCCCCCGCCTACCTGATCGACACCGACGGCAACCTGATTGAGCTGGAAGGGCCCAAACACCCTCCGCTCGGCTCAGACGACACCGACCCCCGCTTCACGCCGGCCAATCGCCAGCTGCACTCAGGAGAACGCCTCATTCTCGTAACCAACGGAATCATCAAACGACGAACCGAGAACGGCGAGCTGTTTGGCATCGAGGGCCTCAAACGGGCGCTCGAACGCACCGAGAACGCCACCGCCGCATCGACCGCCATGGCCATCCAGCAAACCGTCACCGACTGCTGGCGTGAGCCACTCGAGGACGACGCCACCGTCGTCGTTATGGCAGTCGAATAGCCCCACCAGCGCCGCTAGAGTCCTCGAGAATCGGATCGCAGAGCTGAGGCATCGCCGATCGCGCGCAGAGCGCCGGAGGACACGAGAAAGGCCTCCCCGGCTCGAGGGTCGTGCTGACTGAGTGGATTGATGCTCTCCCGGGTAGAGCCCTCTTCGACGTATTGCGGCTGGGAGAGCTGCGTCCGCGGTCGACCTGGATGCGTGCCCCAAGGGATTTCGATGGTCGCAGCTGTGGGCGGGGTTGTCACGCCTTGCTTGAGGATGACCAGGGTTCCTCGGTTCCACGATGTGCAGCACCCTAACTATCAAAGTGGTAACGGACCGGGCGGTCGGGAGATCTGAACTTTGAGTCTGGATGAACAGATCGACAACGCATTCGGCTCGGGAGAGCCGTTCTCGCTCGGCGTTGAGGAGGAGCTGTTCCTCGTGGATCCGATTAGCGGTCGCCAGACGAACGCGTCGACTGCAGTCCAGGAACGGCTTGGTCCGGTTCACGGAACGATCGAGCGCGAGCTGCATGCCTGTCAGATGGAGCTGATCACAGGTATCTGTCGCAGCGCGGCTGAGGCGGTCGGTCAGCTATGCGGTCTGCGGCGGGCGGTTCTCAAAACGGGGGCGGGGCTGCTCGGGTCCGGGACGCACCCCTCGGCCCTCGAGGGCGAGGCGGAGATCACTGACAAGGAGCGCTATGAGCGCATCCGCGAGCTGCTGGGCGACGCGGTCGCCACGCCGGTCGGAGGACTGCATATCCACGTCGGGATGCCGGACCCCGATACGGCGATCCGAGTGTTCAACGGCCTTCGGCGCCACCTGCCGCTGTTGCAGGCGCTGGCCGCCAACTCGCCGTTCCGCCATGGCCGCGATACCGGTCTGGCCTCGGCACGCGAGGTGACGATCCGCGGCTGGCCGCGTTCGGGGGTACCGCGCGCGATGCATGACTTCGGGGATTTTTGTGCGAGCGCGCACCTGTTGGCCCGGGCCGCGGACGTCCCCGACTACACCTGGTTCTGGTGGAAGCTACGACCGCACCCGCGCCTTGGAACCGTCGAGGTCCGAGCGCTTGATGCCCAGTCCTCCCTCGAAGACACCGCCGGGCTGGTCGCGCTGACGCACTGCCTGGCCCGCCACGCTGCCGAGACGGGTCCCGAGCCCGATCCGCCAGCCGAGGTCCTCGACGAGGGTGTGTTCCGGGCGGCCCGCTTCGGGGTCAGCGCCCGGCTACCTGACGCCGACGGATGGCTACGGCCCGTCGATGAGCTGCTCCAGGAAGCGCTCCTGCTCGCGCGCCGCTACGCCCACGATTTGCACTGCACCGATCAGCTCAACGCGCTTCCGGCGTTGATGGAGCGCGGGGGCGGTGCAGGGCGCCAGCGCGCCTCTCACCAGATCGCCGGGATGGACGCGCTACTACGTGACCTGACCGAGCTCACAGCCGCCGGAACGACGCAACCTGCAGCGGACTGATTCTTCGGAATGTGAGAAGGGGACGCCGCCGGTGGCCAGCCGCGTCTTGTCAACCACGACCGCCGAGGCCCCACGGTGTCCGCGGGGCCTCGAGGAAGGATCCGGCTTTGGCTATCAGGTCGAGAGCAGCCGTTGGAAAAAGGTCCGATAGCGCTGCAGAGCGACTCGCAGGTCCTCGGTGGAGATGTCCTCGCCACGGCCCCATTGTGCTTCGAGCCGTTCCCGTTCCTTGGCGAAGCCCTCTGCGAGTTGCTGCATGAGGGTCGCCACCAAGCCATCGGCATCCTCGACCGCCCCTCGGGGCTCGTCGACGAACCGGGTCTGGATCTCCTTCCACCGCTGTTGGAACGTGGCGTCCATGTCGGCCGGAAGCAACGACCCGCCGTTCGAAGCGGAGGCCGTCGCGCCCGTCGAGCGGGACGCCGGCTCGATGTTCTGATCTGTCGTCGAAACGGCTGGTGTCGAGTTCGCCGGCCCGTCCTCGCCCGCATGGCCGGAGAAGGCGTCGTCTGCGTCGAGGCCGGCATCCCGCGGGGCCGCCTCGACGCTCTGATCCCTGCCGGCGGCCCCCGTCCGCGACTCGTCCGGCGGCGCTATATGCTCGTCGACAGGGGGAGGTGTTCCCTCGGCGGCGGGCGCCGCCTGGTCGTATACCTCGGGCTGACCTTCAACGGTGCCTGCGTCCCGCACATCGTGCTCCGAGCTGGTGACGTCACCCGCCGGATCGTTTGGCGAGGCCAGGTCGCGAGTGCTCAGCGTTTCTGTATTGCGTTCCATCGGTCATCCTCTCGGCGTCGTTTGCTGTGGAACTACGTCCGCACCGTTACCGTGCGCTCGCTCGGTGGCGGACGCTTCATCTGTCTGCCTGGCGTCAACCGGCGCGAGCAAGTCGTCGAACAGCGTTCGGAAGTGGACCATCGCCTGACGCAACTCCTCGGTGGTGGCCTGTCCGTTGGTAGCCCGGATCGAGATCCCGTGGGCCGCCCGATAATTCTCGACTACGACCGGATGCTCGACTGATATGTCCGCCGTGCGCCGCTCGAAGTCCTCATCGACCGGATAGCCGCGATCATGCATCACTCGCTGCACGAGCTCATGAGCTCGGCCAACGGCACCTACCGGCTCATCCACGAAGTAGCGCTGGGCCGCCGCCCATTGCGCCAGATAGCGCTCGCGAGCTGCGGGATCGAGCGGTCGAATCTCGAACTTACCGACTCGCTGACGGCGATCGGCCAACTCCTTCTCGGCGACGCGCTGGTCGCCCCGCTCCGCCACGACGCGGCGATACTCCGGCCCGAACTCATCTTTCAATCTCCGAGACCGTTGCTGGCGGGCAACGAGAACTCCGATGATCACTAAGAGAATTACGACAACTGCCAGCAGCACCCAGAGCATGGGTTCACTCTCCTTTTTGGTCCGTCCCCGGACCCGCCGATGATCGACGACCTCCCGTCTCGAACCTACCCCGTCTCGGCCGGCGTAAAAGCAATCCCCATCTCCGCGGCATCCGGGCTCAGCGTGAGTCCTTGGCCGCCGCGCGGGGTATGTGGTGAATATGCGGGTAACATGGTCACTAGCGCCGCAGGAGGACGATGAAGATGGGTTACTTCCTGTCGAGTGCGGTGCGGGGCCCGCGCGAACTCGTTGCCCAGGCGGTGAGCGCGCAAGCGGCCGGGTTTGAGGGACTGTGGATCTCGGATCACTTTCATCCGTGGAACGGCGAGCAGGGCCACACCCCGTTCGTGTGGTCAACACCCGCGCCGGGTCAGCCGCCATAGCCGCCGCCGCGCGCCGGTCAGCCGCCGTTTGGCTTCAGCAGGATCTTGATCGCTCCGTCCTGCTTCTTCTGGAAGATCTCGTAAGCGTCCGGCGCCTAGGGAAGCTGGCCCAGCAGCTGGCCGGAATGCTCCCGGACCCCGTGGCGGCGGGCCATCTCAAGCCGCTCAGGCACGAGATCGCTCCCGAACACCTCGGACGCTCCGTGGTGCAGCGCGATTCGACACGACATCTGTCCGATCGGCCCCAGGCCGAACACCGCGACCGTCCCTTTCGTCGGTATTGCGGCGTACTCCACCGCCTGCCAGGGCTATGCGGTGCCCGACCGCCGCCTTCAACGGGTGAACGAGGTGCGCGACTGCTTCAGAGTGGCGAGGCTGTAAGCGCCGGCTGCGGCGCCAAGTAAACGACGGAACCAGTTGGCTCCGCTGATCATTTCTTCAGCGGACCACCACAGCAATCCGAGCCGTGAGAGCTGCATCGCTGTGCGCGACGCTTTGCCGTGGGTCATCCTCGCAATTGCGGCGGCGGCCATCGTCGCAACCAGCGGCGGGTTCGGAAACTGGAAGATCGGGAACCGGCGCGGCATCGTGTCAGGTCACCGTCCTTGCACTCTGCGCGCGACCGCCTCGTGCGAGGCATCGGCTCGGCGTATCCGTCGTGCGGTAACGGCGGCGGCTGCGTCCCGGATTGTGTGGGCCGGATCCTCGTCGGCGAGAGCTAGCTCGGTAAAGGTACGCATCCGACGTTTAGTGCTGTCCAGAAAGGCGGTGCGTTCACGGTCACGCAGCAGATGGAACGCGAGCCGAACGATCGGGTTCGGAATTCGAGCTGGGCGCGAAACGGCGTGAACGCGGAATTCCACGTGTCCATCGTCGAGCCACTTCCACACCTCCCAGTCCATCTGGCCGGTCTCGACGTGTCCCTCGAGTGTCCGATAGTTCCAGCCCCAGACTCGTGCATGCTGGCCGCCGAGCTCCCGCGTCCGATCGTAGACCTCGCCTACCCGGACACCGACAAATAAGTGCGCGACACCCAACGCCTGAAGCCTCAGCAGCATGTTCCGCCGCTCGAGTGGAATATCGGCGTCGTAGTAGGCCCGTACGATCGAGGGGTCGGCGAATTCGTACCCGCTCATCAGCCTTCGGGCGATTTGCCAGCTGCCCGTAGCGAGCGGCGGCCCGGGAGGCTCGCCGGGAAGGGGCTGGCATAGGTTGGTGGTCGTCCATCCGGTGCGAGGGGAGGCATTCGCGAGTTCGGCGAGGTCGAAGTTCAGTGGCTTTCGCGTGAGCTCTGCGAGCCGGCGCTGGATCCTGGCGGAGTCCGGTGAGGTCGGATCGTTCAAGATGATGGCCTTAGCAGCTTAACTCGCTCAGTCGCGAGGTCAATGCCTCCCGTCATGTGGCCGCCGGCAAGGTGGACCACGCGCTCGAGGAACGAGATCCACATGTGCGCCTGGACCTCCTTCGCCATCCGCGCACGGTCGTAGAGGAGATTCACCAGCGGACTCCCGCTGCGTGCCCACGACTCGATCTCGAACACGACCTCTGTGCTGGCCGAGGTTGCTCGGAACTCAATCTGCCCGGCCTCCAGATGCCCAGAAAGGGTGGCGAGGCGGAACGAGCATCGGCTCACGTTAACCACCCGGACGGGTCCGTCCCACGGCCCCGGCATGCGGACGACGTACTCGTCTCCCACGGCTAGCTGGCCCTGCTCGCCGAGAACACGTTGAAAGCGAGCAAACCTCGTCGGCGAGGCCAGGTTGAGGTCAGCCTGAAGCTTCTCCATCAGCTCGGGCGGATCCAGACGGCTCTCGCGGATCCGCGTTCGGTACAGGCGATGAAAGAGCGGTCCGCTCCCGTCCTCGTGACCCTGCACCTCCGCAGAGCTCACTTGGGTCGGATAGCTCAGCAGCGCCGGCAGGGGAGGCTCGAGCGCCACCGAGGCCTCTCGCCGGTGCATCGGCGTGGTCCGCCACATGTAGTCCCATGACGTGAGCGCGATCCCGAGGGGCCAGGACCCGGCGGTCAACCAACGGCGGGTCGCTCTTGGGCGCTTGGGCATGGTCGCGACCTACCGGTTGGGGACGCTATACGGCGTGTTCGGACTCATTCGAGCCATGGTAGGGTCGACTGAACGAAGCAGCGAGACTCGAGGCAGCCGCCGTAGGACTCATGCCATGTTGACAAAACGCCTCCATGACTTCGGATTGCGAGCCGGGTACATGCAGTACCTCTCACTCGGTTCCGTCGGGCTCTGCATCGGGTTATGGATCCGCGCCAAGACGGTCGACCAGGACGAGCGCGGCAACGCCGAGCGCCGGGCCCTGTTCGTCGGCTTGTGGCCACCGCTGATCTGGCTGATCGGCGACTCGCTCGAGCGCCAGGAATAGCGCAACCTGGACTGCGACGACATCTGGCCGGCGTCGCGCTGTCAGCTGCGCCGGAGAATGACCATCGCCCGGTCGGGCAGTTCCAGCGTGTCGCCGGCGGACAGCGAGCCTTCGTCGGACCTGTCGGGAGCAATGGTCGACAGTTCGGTGTTCCAGCCGTTCCGCTTGAGGGCGTCGGGAGGGTGAATCGCACCGGCTCGTGGTGGGCGTTGACGAGCGCGTGCTCAGTCATTCGACCCTCTGTCAGCGGTGAAGTCGAGGATCGTTCGGGCCACGAGCTCGGGATCGTCGAGCATCGGAACGTGTCCGACTCCCGGCACTGCGACGAGCTCGGCCCTCGGGATGGCTGCCGCGAAACGCGGGGCGGTGAACACACCAAGCATCAGATCGAGCATCCCGTACGCGACGCGGACCGGCACCTGGATCTCGCCGAGCCACATTGGGGCGCGGGTAGCGACGGTCGAGCTCAGCGTGGACTGAAAGCCCGGCGAGTACCCGAAGTCGTGTAGGTCGCCGGCGGCCGCGTCCGGCGACAAGCGCCAGGGCTGGCTCCGCAGGCCGCCGAACAGCATGACGCGCGCCAGCGCAGGCGCGGTCAGCCATCGCCCGAGCGGCGCGCCGAGACGTGCGCGGAGACGCATCAGCTCGTTGAGGGCGATGACTAACGCGCGTTCCGGAGGCGACTCGAGTCCCGATGGCGAGATGATGACCGCGCGCGCCGCCCGGCCGCGTCGCGCCAGCTCGAGCGCGACCCAGCCGCCGAGCGAGTTGCCGACGAGTGCTGGCGCGTCCAAGCTGAGGCGGCCCAGTTCGGTCTCGACCGCATCAGCCAGCCGGGCCGGGGTCGCTGCGGCGCGATCGGGCAGCCGCGGGCTCTCGCCGAAGCCCGGGAGATCGATCACAACCACATCGTGGCGCCCCTCAAGGGCGTGGAGGACTGGCTGCCAGGAGCGCCAGCTGAGTCCGAGCCCGTGCACCAGGACGAGCGGCTGCCCGCTGCCGCCGCGGTGGCGTGTCAGCTTCGGGTCGCCTCCCGGGTTGCGGCGTCGGGTACGTGGTACCGCCAAGACTTGGCTTTCGGTGGTTGTGGTCATCGTCTTCCTCTTGGTCCGTAGTTTGTGCTTGCACGCCAGCACGCCTCTTGGTGCTCGGAGACGACGACGTCAGCGCCCGGCTTGAGCTGAGCGCTCACTTCGTGGAGGTAACACGACGCGTTGAATATCGTGTCCAGACCGTGGCCGCGTTGCACGATTCCTCCACAGCCCACTAGATGTCTGGGCAGTGGAGGAATCGGTGCGGCGTTTACGCGTGTGTCAGTTCACGTTCGGCGGCTGTGCGGACGCCGGCGCGGTCCTTGTGGGCGCGCTCGTAGGAGAGGACCTCCTTGACGCGCTCGTCGTCGCCTTCGGCGAGAACGGCTTGCACCTCGGAAGCGGTGAGCTCGTCATACCCCGGCCACGGCTCGTTGCCGCGTAGGGTCGTGATTCGGCTGAGGATCGTGGTGCGCCTCTGATTCTTGCGCTCATAGGAGTCGATCTTGGCCAGGTCGATCTGCGAGAGCGCAGGCAGCTTGGCGGTGATTTCGTCGGCCGTCAGGTTGTCGTAGCGCGCGATCGCCAGATCATCTGCTCCGGACACGGCGCCCTTGACCTGACCTTCGACTTGGGCCACGCCCGGGACCTTGCGGGCCTGCCGAGCGGTGCGCTTGGTAGCGGCCGTGGTCTTGCGCACGGCGCTGTTGGTCGCCGCGGCTGCCTCCTTGACCGCATCGCCCGCTCCGGTGGTGGTGATGTCATACGAAGGCTGGCCCTTGACCTCGGCGCGGACCACCGCCTCGGTCAGCTTCGGGATCTCGCGCATGATGCGTTGCAGCATCCGCTCCTCGTCGGCGAGGATGCGTTGGGCCAGATCGGCCGTCTCATCATCACCCACGGCATGCGCGAGCCGTTCGATCGCCGTGTACGTGGCGATCTCCAACGCCTCAGTCGCGCACGCGTCCTTTGCGTTCTTAAGCACCTTCTCCTCGCCGCCGGAGCCGCGCAGAAGATCCAGGGGGGTCTTGCTGAACGCGAGCGTCTGCCCGATCAGGTCCTCCCAGAAGCCGACCACGGCGCGGATCGGGTTGGAACCGCCGTCGATGGCGGCCAGCCGATCTGCAACCTGCTTGGCGTGTCCTTTGGTCTCGTCGAGGTGCTTGTCCAGGGCGGAGCGGTATGACCCGCGCGGAGTCATGGCGATCTGGGATTGCAGCACTCGCACCAAGGCATCCTCACTGGCGCGCGCCTCGCTGAGATACTGCACGACTTTCTTTTCTGAACTGTTCATCTAATCCAATCGATAGCTGTTTCCATCAACATAGACGAACCCAGGTTCGTTATGGGTGACATTAATTCCGCGCATTTCAGGTTCAAGCAACGCTCCGCGGGTACCGCCCGATGCCACGATGGCTCGCGATAAGAATGGGGAGCCTCGTCGAGGGTCGAGGGAACCCTCCCCGGGTTTCCTGGCCATACGAAAATGCCGCGACCGGTCATCGCGGGATCGCGGGATCGCGGGAGCTAAGCGGGTTCCGAGGATCCTCCACGGAGGCAAGCCGCAGCGACTGCTTGCGGGGGGTGTCGACGTGGAACCGCTGAAGCGGCAGTGCGAACTTCACGACGGCGTCGATGTCCTCGTCGTTGGCAGGAGGCCCCGGATGCTTGGTCGCGCGGCTCCCGGCCTTGGTAGTCGCTAACCGCTTACCGTCTCCTGAAGGTTCGTCGTCTTGAGGTGCTCGCGGAGGTGCTCGACGGAGTTAAACACGATCGTAGCGCCCGCTTCTGTGAGTTCTTGCTCCGAGAAGCCGCCGGTAAGGACGCCGATGCTAGGGAGCTGGGCACGGGTGGCGGCCTTGCAGTCCCAGGTGCTGTCGCCGATCATGACCGCGGCTCCGCCGCCCGCCTTCTCAATAGCGGCGTGGACGATGTCGGGCTCGGGCTTACTCTGTTTGACGTCAGCGGATGTGGTGTAGCCGTCCACGAACTCTGTGGCGTCGAGCAGCTTGATGTAGCGCTCGGCCTCCTTCTCTTCAGCCGAACTGGCGAGGATCACGGCGTGACCGGTCCGTTTGAGGTCGTGCAGCAGTTCGTGTGCGCCCTTCATCGGCTCGACTTCGTCGATCATCTCCTGATAGAGCGGGCCTTCGGCGGCGCGCAGCGTCTCGCCGAGCTCGTGCTCGATCTGTTCGCCGGCGAGCATCTCCACAACGCGGTCGCTGCCGATGCCGATCGCGCGGTGGATCTGCCAGATCGGCATGACCACGCCGTGCTGGCGAAAGGCTCGATACCACGCTAGGGCGTGTTGATAGTTGGTGTCGACAAGCGTTCCGTCGATGTCAAAGATTGCTGTGAGAGGCATACGGTCCCATCGTTGATAGCAGGGTGACTGTTACGGGCGAGAAGACTTCCGGGTTTCCGCCGGCCTGTCAGCGGCCGTGGTGGGTCCGATCACGAGCGGGGGCAGCGTCGGCAGGCTGTGGGGGCCCTTCTCCCTCACCCTGACCGATGCCTGATCAGGTCCCCGAGCTGACCCGCGCCATTGCCGTCGACTTCACGAGAACGCCTGTGCGACCGCTTGGAGGCGATGGGACTCCAATCCCGCGAGCTGCTGTTCGGCGCGGGCGATCAGATCCGCGAGCGAGACGGGCGCCGAGCGGAGCTCGTAGAGATCCAGCTCTCGCAGCGTCCGCCACAGCGCGAGCTTGCCGCGCACGCCGAGACTGAGCGCCTCGAGCTCGACGATCCTGCTGAGCGGCGAATAGCCCCGGAGCTGACCGTTGAACTTCAGCCTCGCTAGCTTCTCGGCGCCCCAACCTCCTAGGACCTTGATCCGGTCTACCCTCACGTTCAGGGTACGCATGATCTCCAGAAGAGACCCGCGGTCCGCGTCAATTTGGTCGGCAAGGTCGGCCAAGAAAGAGCCGTGGCTCGAATCACGGTTGCTTCCAGCAGCACGCCGTCCCAGCGCACGGCCGGCCGTCGCGCCCGCGAGATGGTCGTTGAGATAGATCGCCAGCAGCATTCACCGAGATTGTTGGACAGCCAATACAGGGCGGTCACGCTTTCGCGAGAACCCTGAGGTCTGATTACCCAAAGCGCTCGGATTGAAGCGGACCCTGCGCACCTGAAGGACGAGGCGCCTTGCTTTAGTTCAGCCGCGAGCATGTACGCCCGCAGACCAACGGCCCTCCTCCGCGCGGCAAGGCGAATCGGCGACCTGCTCCGTTGCACCGACCGAGCGCAGTGGATCATCGACTGGGCGTTTCTGGAGTCATCCGGCGTGCCGCGCTGAGATCAACCGAAATCTGACAGGGGGCCCGCGCAGCGTGATCAGCCAGCCAGCGGGTCCCCGCGTTCAGACGAGGTGCCGATGGGTAGCGTCTCCTTAATGACGACGCTGCCGCATGCAGGAGACGTAAGGCGCCAGGCGGGATGGCTCCCGGAAAACCAGGAGGACCTGGAAACCTGGCTCGACGGCCACCGGCAGCGGGTGGAGACGCGGGGGGAGCAGATTGTGCTTCACCCCGTCATCGGCGAGTTTCAGGAGCTGATTGACACCGATCCGCTGGTCCGCATGTACGTCAACCAGATGATCGCGCAGGTGCCCACCACCAAGCCGTACGGCACGCGGCATCTGGAGAGCGTCGACCACCTGTTGCGCCTGATGAACGAGGTGCTGACGATGGCGCCCGAATTCGGCCCCGCGATGGTGTCGACCCCGCTGGGCGCGATCCTCGACTGGACGATGGGAACGCCGGCCGGCTTCGCCGCATATCGGGACCCGCGGATCAACGCGATGCTCAAGAAGATCCTGACCGTCTGGTCCGAGTTCCTCAGCAGCGGCGACTCGCTCTACGTGCTCAACGACTCGCCGTCGGGCTGGAAGTCGGCCGAAGCCCAGCGCGCGGTGGGCATGGAGCAATTCGAGTACGACCCGCAGGACGAGCATTGGGGCTTTGCGTCATGGAACGATTTCTTCACTCGACGCTTCAAGGACGGCGCCCGCCCGGTGGCCTCCCCGGACGACGACAAGGTGATCGTGAGTGCCTGCGAGTCGACGCCCTACGGCATCAGCACCGACGTACAGCGGCAAGATCGCTTCTGGATCAAGAGTCAGCCATATTCGCTGCAGGACATGCTGGTCAACGATGAGTCGGTCGATGACTTCGTCGGCGGAACGGTGTATCAGGCCTTTCTCAGCGCGACCAACTACCACCGCTGGCACAGCCCGGTCGCGGGCACGATCGTTCGGGCATTCGTCCAAGACGGGACGTACTACTCCGAGGCCGACTCGGAGGGCAAGGACGCGGTCGAGCCCATGAACTCGCAGTCCTACCTAGCCCACGTTGCGGCTCGGGCGATCATCCTGATCGAAGCCGATGATCCCGTCATCGGGGTAATGGCCTTCGTGCCGGTCGGCATGTCGGAGGTCTCCTCGTGCCTCATCGACTCGAAGGTGAAACCCGGGTATCACGTCGGGAAGGGTGAGGAGCTCGGTTACTTTCAGTTTGGCGGCTCGACCCACTGCCTGGTCTTTCGGCCGGGCGCGATCGCCGAGTTCACGCTCGCGGCGATTCCTCAGCCTCACGACCCCGAGGCGCCGCTGGTGCTCCTCGGCTCGAAGCTCGCGACCGCCAACCCGACAGCCTGACGCTCCCACACCGGGACGGGGTCGCTCGCATTCACGTTGGGGTCGCCCAGCCTGACGCTCGCTTCGACGGGCACGCGCCCACGGTCGCAAGCCAGGTCGTACGAGCGCATCCGCCGCCAGGCGCGCGCGCTAAGGATCGGATGACGCTCAGGGCGTGAGCGCCGCCGCCACCTGTAGAAGCTCGCCGGCGAGTGACTCAGCGCCCAGCCGGGTGGCGAGAGCAGCGGAGGCGCCCGCGCCGCCGATGCCGACTCGCGCCTGAGCCGCGAGTGCCGCCAGCTCGTCTGCGCTGTCGAGGAACCGCTGCGGGGTCATCGCGGCGAGCACGACGATCGCGGGGGAGAGCTCATCGAGCACACCGGCGATGTCACCGATCGGGGTGTCAGCGCCCAGGTAGGTGATTCGCCAGCCCTGCTCTCGGAGGACGAGGCCGAAGCATAGGAGCCCGAGGTCGTGCAGTTCGCCGGACGGGCAGGCCAGGATCGCGCGCGGTCCGACGCCCTGTCCCCAGCCGCGAGCCAGGCCCCGAAGCCGCCCGGCGATTACGTTGCTCGCGAAGTGCTCCTGGGCCACGCTCGCCTGGGCGGTGGCCCAGCGCTCGCCCAACTGGTGTAGGAAGGGCAGGATCACCTCCGAGAGCACTGCTCGCAGGCCGAACGCCATCAAGACGCGGTCCAGCGCAGCCTGCGCGGCGGGCTCGTCGAGCGCATCGAAGCTGCGCTCGAGGGCCGCTTCGACATCGGCGAGCGTCGCTGGTGCGGCCTCGGCCTGGGGATCATCGGCGAGCTTCGCCAGGCGCGCGGCTTCTGAAGCGGAAAGCCCCATGTTGATGTGGTGGCGCATCACGCGTACGCGCCGCTCGTCCGTCTCGGAATACAGACGAAGACCGCCAGGGGACCGCTCAGGTGCCACCAGCCCGTAGCGCAACTCCCAGGCGCGCAACAGCTCCGGGCTCTCACCGACTCGTCGACTGAGCTCTCCGATCCGCAGGCGTCCGGGCTGGGACATAGGCCCGATCCTAGCCTATCTCAACAGCATCTAGACGCAAGCTATACAGCTTCTGTACAGTGGGCTTGCGCATGACCCAAATCGAGCCCACAAGCCAGGACAACCGACCATGACTTCATTGCTCCTCGACGCGGCCGGCGACGTCCGCGCCTTCGAAGCGCTCTATGACCCGACGCGGCCCGCGCCGAGCCCTCTGCTCGAGGCTGGAGGTCCGGTGGCCGCGACGATCATGCAGACGCGCGAGCTCGCGCGCCTGAGCGACGAAGAGCTTCTCGAAACGCACTACCGCGAGCGGGATATCGCCACCCGCGACGAGCTGGTGGACCGCTTCATGCCCTTCGCCCGGAAGCTCGCGGTTCGCTATATCCACAGCCGCGAGCCCATGGAGGACCTCATGCAGGTCGCCTGTATCGGCCTCCTGAACGCGATCGACAGGTTCGATCCGGGGTACGGCAAGAAGTTCATTACCTTCGCCGCGCCGACGATCCTGGGCGAGATCAAGCGCTACTTTCGCGACAAGGGATGGGCGATCCACGTCCCGCGCGATCTCCAGGAGCGGGCGCTGGCGGTCAGCCGCCACGCCGAGCGGCTGTCAACTGAGTTGAGTCGTTCTCCGACCCTTGACGAGCTCGCCGAGGCGCTCGAGTGCACGGTCGAGCAGACAGTTGAGGCGATCGACGCCGGCGAGAACTACCAGCTGACCTCGCTCGACGCGCCCGTCGCCCAGGACGACGAAGACCTGTGCGCACTCATGGAGACGCTGGGGAGCGAGGACGACGGCTTCGAACTCGCCGAAGACCGACAGGCGCTCGCGAGCAACTGGGCCGAGCTACCCGACCTTGAACGCCAAATACTCGGCCTGCGCCTGGTGCATGGTCTCACGCAGCGCGAGATCAGCCGGCGGATCGGATATTCGCAAATGCACGTGTCCCGTCTACTGCGTAGATCGATGCTCTCCCTCGACGCCGCAGAGGTACCGGCGACATGCGCGTGAATGCCCCGTTAGCCCCGGGACGTCGCCACGAGCGTGCCCGCCGTCGCACGAGACCGACCCGCACGCTGACGGCATCGTTACTGGTGAGGCACACCGCCGGCATGTCCTGATGGCGCGCTCGGAGAGCGCCCTCGTCCATCCGCTCGGCGATCGTGCGAGCATCGGCACGTCGCGCGACCGGGTACCCGTGATCACCAGCACTACATCGTGCAAGTCCCGCGTCATCTCCGAGCTAGGCCCGTTCTTCGATTCCGACCCAGACCTGCTGCAGGAAGCCCGACGCGCTTCTCGCCCTCAGGATCACGCCGGCCGGCGAGCACGTCGCCGTCAGTCTCGTCCAAGCGATGACCCGAGCGCGCGGTCGTGCTGTGGCGGACCTACGTCGACGACATGCCCAACAAGCGCGATGATCACTGTGCTCGGCGAGCACGACCCAACGGACGCAGGTGCTCCGCGCCCGACTCCGACACGCCGAGCCCGCCGCATCGGCACCGCCGAGCAGCACGCGTGCGAGATCGAAGTGCCCCCCACCACCACCCTCGATCAGCTCGTCCCCGACAAGGCTCAGACGAAAGAACCGACAAAGCGTCCTCGCGGTCGCGGGAACCCACCCGCTCCCCGAGGACATCGAGCGCGCGAGGGAGCTCCTTGACCGCTATTTGGCAGAGCGCCAGCCCGAGCGAACGAGCACCCGCTGATGGCACGCCGTTCCCTCCTTCGTCCCCCTGAGCGAATCCCCTTATTGCATACGCTTTAGGCGGCGATCACGCCGGTCTCGAAAACCCGTATGGGCTATCAGTCCATCGGGGTATCGAATCCCCCCCTCTCCGCTGACTTGCGCCAGAACCGCGCCGTTCAGGCGACGAGGTACGTTTCGTAGATCACGCCCGCAGGCTGTCGGCCGGCGACGCTGACGAACACGCCTTTGTTGAGCCAGTCGAGTTCCGGTGCGGCGGTCTCGATCTGCGTGGCGGCGCGGAACGTGTACTCGCTTGGATCTACGTTCACACCGCGGCCCAAGCGGGCCAGCACCTCGGCGGGTCCGTGGCGGATCGACCGCGATTGGACGTAGAGCAGATCGCCGCCGCTCGTCCGCAGCGTGTAGCGGATATCGCCGAGCGCGGTCCCGTCGTGCATGACGGTCTGCCAGTCCGCACTGGCGCCTGAGACAAGCGTCCCGTTGAGTTCCGGACCGCTGAAGGATCCGCCGGTCAGAGGCACGATGCGGCGGTGACCGAGCGCGTTGTCACCGAGATCAAGTGGCTCGCCGAGGGTGGCCTCGAGGCGATAGACCGGGGTCAGGCGGGGCTCTGGGAGTCCGAACAACCCGACTGCTTCTTGCTCCATGTCGACTCCGTTCAGTGGTATGGGCTCAAACAACCCGCCAGCCGCATACTCGCCGAGGCGCCGCGCAAACGCAAAACCGAGGACGTTGCGAGGGTGGCGTCGTCGCGTCGGCTGCAGACCAGGCGCACAACCAGTGAGTGTCACGGGCGCGACGAGCGCCAGAAGGGAGGACTGTGGCAGCCACGAGATCACGAGCCGCGTACCGTGAGGTGGTGCGGCCAGAAACCTAGGAGGAGCGGATGTCCGCTACGACTTCCATGGACCCGGCGGCCGGGGACAACACCGCGATCCGCCCATTTCAGGTGGGGTTCTCGGAAGCCGAGCTGGCCGACCTGCGCAAGCGCATAAGCGCAACCAGGTGGCCAGAGCGCGAAACGGTCACCGACGACTCGCAGGGCGTGCCGCTTCAGACGATGCAGGACCTCGCGCAGTATTGGGCGACCGATTACGACTGGCGCAAGTGCGAGGCGAAGCTCAACGCGCTACCGAACTTCATCACCGAGATCGACGGGCTCGACATACATTTCATTCACATCCGCTCCCAGCACGAGGGCGCGCTGCCGCTGATCGTCACGCACGGGTGGCCCGGCTCGATCATCGAGCAGCTGAAGATCATCGAGCCGCTCACCGACCCCACGTCCCACGGCGCGAGTGCCGAGGATGCCTTCCATCTCGTCATCCCCTCGCTGCCAGGGCACGGGTTCTCGGGCAAGCCGACCGCCACCGGTTGGGACCCGGTACGGACGGCGCGCGCCTGGGTGGTGCTCATGAAGCGGCTTGGATATGAGCAGTTCGTCGCGCAGGGCGGCGATTGGGGTGCCGCGGTCACACAGACGATGGGCATACAGGCCGCTCCGGGACTGCTCGGCATCCACTCCAACATGCCGGGCACCGCACCAGCCGATCTGGTCAAGGGGTTCGAGCAGGGCGACCCACCGCCATCCGATCTGTCCGGCGACGAGCTACGCGCGTACGAGCAGCTGAGCAACTTCTACGGCAAGCACGTCGCCTACGCGCAGATCATGGCCACGCGCCCCCAGACGCTCTATGGGTTCGCCGACTCCCCGATCGACCTGGCGGCGTTTGCGATCGACCACGGCGATGGCACAGGACAGCCGGGACTGATCCAGCAGGTCCTCCGCGGGACCTACGAGAGCGCCCTCACGCGCGATGACATCCTCGACAACATCACGCTGTACTGGCTGACGAATACCGGGATCTCGGCCGCCCGTCTCTACTGGGAGAACAAGGCGGATTTCTTCGACGCCAAGCCGATCACGATCCCGTTTGCCATCAGCGTCTTTCCCGACGAGCTCTACCAAGCCCCGCGGAGCTGGGCCGAGCGCGCGTACCCCAACAACCTCATCCACTACAACCGGCTCGACCGCGGCGGCCACTTCGCGGCCTGGGAGCAGCCGCAATTGTTCTCGGAAGAGATGCGCGCCAGCTTCAGAACGCTGCGCAACTAGCGGCCACGGCTCGATGATCGTCGTCTAGCATCGGAGGCGGATGCGGCGGATGGGCGTACTTGGAATCTGGCTAGGTGCGCTCGTCGGCGCCGGGCTGCTATTCGCGGCCGTAGCCGGCGCGCACGCTGCGGTGGTGTCCGACTTCGGCAACCCCGACGCGCACTTCTACGTGCCGCCCTCCGGACGCGCGGTGGACACCAGTCATCCCAACCACGTGATCGGGGACGGCGGGCCGGCCAGTTGCACGTCGGCCGCCGTGGTGCGCGCGGTCGCCGCGGGCGGCATCATCACGTTCCACTGTGGACCCAACCCCGTCACGATCGTGATGACCAGGACCGCGAGCGTGATCAAGACCCGCCGCCTGGTCGTGTTAGACGGTCGCGGCCTGGTCACGCTGAGCGGCGGCGGCAAGCGCCGGATCCTGTACTCGGACACCTGCGCCGGCACATGGTCCACCGACGACTGCGTCAACCAGCCGTATCCGCGGATCGTGGTGCAGAACATCACCTTCGAGGACGGCTACAACGGCGTCCATCAGGCCACCTGCACGGCGAACGTTCCGAGCTGCTGGTACGGCGGGGTCGACGGCGGAGGGGCCATCTACGTCGAGGGCGGCCAGTTCAAGGCGGTCAACTCGCAGTTCCTCGACAACCGCTGCTACAGCTACGGCCCCGACCTCGGCGGGGGCGCGATCCGCGCCCTGGCCCAGTACGAGAATCGCCCCGTTTACATCACCAACGACACGTTCCGCGGTGGGCGCTGCTCCAACGGTGGAGCCCTGAGCAGCATCAGCGTCCAGTGGGACATCCTCAACAGCCAGTTCATAGACAACAAGGCGATCGGCTGGGGAGCCAACCCGGCCTCTCACGGCACGCCGGGCGGGGGCAGCGGTGGAGCGGTCTACCTCGACGGCCGGGACGACAACGTCCTGATCGCCGGGACCGTGATGGACGACGACAGCGCAAGAGAGGGCGGCGGCGCCGTGTTCGACGTCGTGGACACCGGTTGGGGCGCGCTCACGTTCAACCAGTCGCATCTACAGGGTGACGTCAGCGGACAGTTCCAGACGTTCCCCGGCGTCTACTACGACATCGACGGGCACGACACGGCCCCGGCGATGATCAAGTCCACCGACAACTGACCCGTTCACCGCCCCGCGTCCAGCCCGGCGGTCCTGGTGCGCGTTAGCATCCCGACGGTGCGCCGGAGGATGCGATCCGCGTCGCTACTGCTGGTCGGGCCGCTCGTCGTCCTGGTGTCCGCGGGCGCGGTCTGGGCGGTGACGCTACCGGCGCTCCAGCCGGTCGTGCTGCCGCGTGACCACGGGGCGCACCCCGCGTTCCAGGTCGAATGGTGGTACACGGCCGGGACCATCGCCGGCGCGCGCGGCGAGGACTACTTCTGGTTCGCGACGATGTGGTCGGGCGAGGGATTTGTCGTGGCCAAGGTGAACCTCGTCGACCTGCGCTCGGATCGCATCGTCCTCTCGAAGGAGTACCTGGGCGTCGGGGCGCTGGCCACCGGTCAGACGCGGTTCGACGTCGGCCACTTCACGCTCGGCTGGCGGCCGCACGGCGCATGGGGGCGCTGGTCGATCGACGCGCCGGTGCCCGGCGCCGGCTCGTTGCGGCTCGCGTTGACCCCGGTACAGCCGTACGTGCTCAACGGCCCTCACGGAATCGTCGCCGAAGGAACCGGAGCCACCTCGGCTTACTACTCGGACCCGCGGCTGGTCGCGCGTGGGACGCTGGTGCTCGACGGGCGCCGCAGCGGGGTGACCGGCCAGGGCTGGCTTGACCATCAGTGGGGAAACTTCGCCACCAACGCCGCGTCGTGGCACTGGAATTGGTTCGCCTGCCAGTTCGACAATGGCAGCGATCTGATGCTCTATCAGTTCATCTCCCCGTCGGGCCGGCCGACGGGCGTGCAGAGCGGCACGTTCGTCTCAGCTCGCGGGGCCGTCACCCATCCGATCCGGTACCAGGTGATACCGCTCAGGCCCGACATCCACCCGCCGGGCGCGACCGGCACCTACCCACTCCGCTGGCAGCTCAAGGTGCCCTCGGCCCACGTCGACATCGCGCTCGACGCGCGGGCGCGTCACCAGTTCATCTCGAACCAGTACATCCCCGGCTTCTGGGAGGGCGCGGCCGCGATCACACGTGGCAGGTCCGGCGGCTGCATCGTCGAGTCGACGCGCGAGACCACCAGCAGCTTCTAGTCCGCGGGCTTCTCACTCCCGGTGACCGCAGCGACCAGCTCGTAATAGATCGGGTTCCCGCTGGTCGTCAGGCGGTGCTCGAAGCGCGAGCGGCGGATCAGCCGCAGCCGACCTGACGCGAGCAAACGGGAAATCACCGTGCGGAACCCACCCGGGCCGTCGGTTCCGGTCCAGCGCTCGTCGATCGTGAACACGACGGGAACCCCGGTCGGGAGCAGGTCGATCGCGTTGATGAGTGCTGCCCCGGGGGCGTGAGTGCCGCCGAGGGCGCCGGCGGAGATCAGCGCGGTCGGGCGATGAGCCTCCAGGGTGGTGAGGAGATCGCGAGTCGGAGTGGCGAGGTCTCCGACGAGGTAGTCCGCGTAGATGCCCGAGCGGTCGCGCAGGCAGGCGGTACGCGCCGCGTCGAGCGCATCGAGACCGACGATCGTCGAGATTCCGCCCGCGCTCGCGAGCTCGCCGACGATGCCGGTGCCGGCGCCCAGGTCGAACAGCACGACCTCGGACGGATCGAGGGCGAGGCCGGTCAGTGCGTCCGCGAGCGCCTCAGCCGCGACCTCGGGCGAGCGGCAGCCGAGGAGCTCCTGGACGATGTGCTCATAGAGGCCGGGGACGCGATAGAGCCGCTCGTAGTCGTGCAGGTGAACGATCTCCTCGTCCGCTCCCGGGTTGCGCAATGCCACGTACTCTCCGTCGGCTTCGGGAGGGCCGATCAGACGCACGACGGGGTGGGGCGCGCTCATGTGGACGCCAAGACTAGGGTGCCGGTTCAGTTGCCGGACGGAGTCGGCGGGAGCGGATGGCCGTGTGCGTAAAGACGGACGGGGAGCGCTCCTGCCGGGCGCTTCTCCTTGTCCGCGCGGTCGTTGTACCGGGTGTAGATCGCACGCACCTCGTCCATTATCGCCGTGAGTTCCGCCGCGGTTACGTACGAGACGCTGTCGGTCATGAACGCGGCGCGTCGCCACTTCACCGGATAGGTCAGGCGTCGCGACCACCATTCGCGCAGCTGCTTGATCCGGCTGTCAACGAACGTCCGCTCGAGCGCCTCACCGGCGGCGGCCGCCTCGGGGTCCGCCATGCTGGTCTCGAAACTGCGCGTATCGCTCGTGAGCCGCCACGGACGGCTCCTCCCCCGGCCCTCGCCCGTTTCCTCGACGAAGCCATACTTGGCCAGCGTCTGGAGGTGCCAGGACATGTTCCCGGGGCTCTCGTCGAGCAGCTCCGCCGCCCGGGTGGCAGTAATCGGCCCGTCGCGACGCATCGCCTCTAGCAACGCCACGCGCAGCGGGTGCGCGAGTGCGCGCATGGCTCGCGCGTCGGTGACCAGCTCGGGGGACGACGGCGTGGGCCGGTTCGGCATCATGGCTGCCCACCGGCCATCGGACGATTCGTGCCGGCGCGAGGCATAACCAGCCGCAGACCCATATCGACCAGGAGCCACCCGGTTCGGAGGCGTGCGGCGGCGATCACACTCGCGCTGCGCGGCCTGTGTTGGACATGCGCCGCTGCCTCGGCGCTCCGCCGAAGCTCAGCAACGCGATCTTTGGCCAGCGCACCGGCTATGGCTGGGTGGTGGTACACGCCATCCTCCTCTCGACAAGATCTCTTGTGACAAGACTACTTGTCGCAAGGACTCTTGTCAACCGGATCGATCGATCCGGACATGAGAGCACCGCCTATAGGCTTGCCGGCGTGAGAGAGAGATTGGTCGGCGGCATCGTCGTTCGTGAGTGGGGCGACCCCGCCGCGCCCGCGGTTCTCTTGTGGCCAGGGCTCGGTTCGACGAGTGCGTACTTCGCGGCCGTGGCTGGATCTATCGGCGGCAGGGCTGTGGCCGTCGATCCTCCTGGGTTCGGTCGGTCGGCGCCGCCTGATGGTTATACGTTCGAGGTGCTTGCTCACCTCGCCGGTCGTGTCGTCGAGGCGTGCAACTGTTGGGCCATCGTCGGTCATTCACTCGGTGCGAACCTCGTCGTCGGCGTGGCCGGGGAGCCGCCGGCCACGCTGCGCGCGGCGGTGCTCCTCGACGGTGGTTACATGGACGCCGAGGCTTTGGCCGAGGTTGGGATGCCGGTCACCGCCGGGCGGGACGGGTTGACTGCCTGGATGGGAACGAACACGCCGCGCTTCGCGGACTGGGATGCCGCGATCGGTGAAATGGGGAAGATGATCGGCGGCGGCCCCACCGAGGTGCTCGAGACCTACCTCCGGGAGGTGTTCGACGAGGTCGATGGCGAGGTTCGTCAAGCCGCGCCGGTCGACCGGATGGCTGATCTCGTGCTCGCCGTGATGGATCAGGATGTCCTCGCTCGCGCCGCGCATATCCGCGTCCCGACGCTCCTGCTGGCGAGCGGGCAACCACCGGAGGGTCGGATCACCAGAGAACGAGCGTGGCGGCAGTTCGCCGAGGCATCTCCACTGATCGAGTTACAGGTCATGGACGCCTGGGGTCATAACGCGATCTTGCAGGACCCCGGAGAATCAGCGCGGCTGATCGCGGACTGGCTCGCACAGCATCAGCGATTCAGGAGTTCCTTGTAGGCGCCGTGCACCGCGGTGAGGCGCAGCCGGCGCGAGCCGCCCCACACATTGAATAGCGTCCGCAGGTGAGGCTTATCGATGATCGCGACGGCGTTATGTGAGTCGAGCGAGGCGATGATCGCTTTTGCCACGTAGTCGGGCGACATTGCCTTGTCCGGGGGGACGCCGCCGGTCGGCCCCCATCGGTGTTCCTGGTCGAGCTGGTCGGTGCGGACGTCGCCGGGGCAGACGGCACACGCGCGGACCCCGCTGCCGGCGAGCTCGTGCCAGAGGACCTCGGCAAGGCCAACGAGCGCGAACTTGCTGGCGCAGTAGGAGGCATACGACGGACCGCCGAACAAGCCGAGCTCGGAAGCGACAAACACGATCCTTCCGTATTCACGCTCGCGCATCCCGGGGAGTACTCGCTGTGTCAGCCACAGCGCCGCTCCCACGTTGATCCGATAGCTGTCGTCGAAGTCCTGCGGTTTGACGTCGCTGACGAAGTCACGGCGAAGGACGCCTGCGTTGCTGACCAGCACGTCGACAGGACCGAGCGCCGCCTCAACCTCGTCGACAGCGCGTACACACTCCTGTGGGTCGGCTAAGTCCGCCGCCACCGCGCAGCACGAGTCACCGAGGTCCGTCGCGACCGACCGTAAGCGGTCGGCATCCCGAGCGACGAGACCAACGCGCGCCCCGTCGGAGTGAGCGCGCGTCGCCGTCGCCAGCCCGATGCCACGCGAGGCCCCCGTAACCAGCACCGTCCGTCCAGTAAGACGCGCCATTACCCCACACTCCTTGACGAGCAGTTGAGCCCCGGCCGGCACCGGGCGCGGACACGGCAGTCTGCCAGAGAACTCCTTGTCGGCCGTTCTCCTGCTCCGAATGGGCAGCTATTCGTCGAGGTTCTCGACGATCTCGTTCGCCCGCGACCAGTCCTCGGGTGGTACGACGAGATAGATGTCACCGCGGCCGAATCGGTCCAACGGTCGATCGGCAACGCAACAGGCTGGGACGTTCATCTCGCGCAGCCGATCGCGCCATGCCACCGCAGTCGCCCGCTCCTCGAACGTACTGACCGTCTCCCAGCCCTCCATGCGGGGGTCGCCGATGGATACATCCGGCTCTTTGGCCCGGGCGGACTTGCGGAACAGGGTCACCCGATAATCGTAGGCACATCCATCGCGCCGAGAAGCTGAATCGCGCGGTCGCGGTTCAGGCGTGGGGCCGCAGGCACGGTGTGATCGGCACGGCCCGCTCGATCCCGTTGGCGATTCCGGTGGTGTAAGAGTGGAAATTGAAGCCGATGTCGCCGTCCTCGTTGTAGATCCAGGGGAACCGCTGGTCAACGACCTGGACGATCGAGATGTTGCCGTAGGCCGGCAGACCACGGGACTCGGGGAAGCTCTCGTCGAGCGGAGCCACATCCACCCCGTCGCCGGCAGCGGCGCGCGCCCGTTGGATGATCTTGGCATCTCGCTGGGACTCGGCTGCGACGCGGCCGTTGGTGAAGCGGATGGTGTCGCCGTTCGAGATGTTGGTGCGGTAACGGCCGACCTGTTGGGGGGTGACGCCGAAGTGGGCGTTGGCGTCCCCAAAGGGGATCCCGCCGCTGTAGTGCAGGCTGACCGCGATCGTCGCGTGGTCGTCGATGGCCTCGCGAACCCGTTCGAGCAGCCCGACGTTCTCGTTCGCGCTCGACTTCGTGAGATCCGCGATGTAGCCGGCGGAGCGGAGGACCTTCTGGATCCGAAGCGCCGCCTGCCACATGGTGACGCGCTCGCCCGGGGCCCCGCCGTTGTCGATCGACATGATGCCGGAATGATCGATGTCGACCGGGTGAAACGTGATCCCCAGGGCGGTCACCGGTCTGGGCCCGTCGACCTCAGCCGTGGAGTCGAAGTTTGGGCCCCCCGAATGTCCCGGATCCAGCACCACGACCGGACGCTTCGCCGTGCACACCGGCGCGGGAGCAGAGGGCTGAGTCGATGTTGCGGTGACCGGACCCGCCCTGGAGACGGAGACAGCGCCGGAGGCGACACAAGCGGCAGCCAAGCAAGCGACGACTACAACCGCAGCCGCGACCGAGGGGCTGCGGAGCTGTTCTGTCTTCCGTCTCATCGTTCGTTCAGTCGACAGTGTGCCCGGTAATCTCGGTCAGCCGCTGCCCCCGGTTCGCCGCTACCGGCCCGGTGCGCTCGCCCTCAGAGCGATCCCGAAGCCGCTGGAGAACGTAGACGCGATCTGGGCCACGACCGATCCGCCGGGCGACCGCACCGTCGTCATCCCGCGAGCGGGATCAGGACGCTCGCCTGCGCGTGGCTTCCAGCTCGGCCGCACGCACGCGGATCCGGTCCTCGTCGGTGATCTGGTGCCAGCGAGTGCCGCGGCGTTGCCCGGTTCGCCGAACCCGGCCGGCCGCCTCCAACTCTCGGAGCAGCCCGAGCACATGGTCGCGGCTCGCATTGGCCCGGGCGGCGAGCTCCGACGTGCTCAGCCCGCCGTTCCCGGACAACAGCGACTCGACTTGGTCGGCGGGCACTACCCGCAGTGCCCGCCGAGCCCGCGGGGGTGGGGTCTTCCGTCTCGCCCTCTCGCGCTGATCGAGCGCGGAGCGCGCGGATTCCAAGGTCTCGATTTGGTCGCTCAGTTCGACAAGCCGGGTGTCTATTGAATCGACGATTTCTTCGGTTGTTCTCATGCCTTCGATGCTACGTGGGCGCCCGGCGATAGGCTCCGTGGCCTCCCGGAGAGCCAGGACTTCCGGGAGTCAGGCGGCCTGGCCGGCGTGCTCGGCGCCGCCGATGAGCTGCTCGACCCACTCGCCGGTGATCTGGCGCGTCGCGGCGTTGATGCGGTTCCAGGCGTTGATCCCCGCAATCGTGATCACCAGCCCGGCGAGTTGCGACTCGTCGTAGTGACGCGCCGCCTCGTCCCACACCTCGTCGGGGACGCCGGCCGGGCTGTCGGCGAGCCGCGTGAGCGCCTCGGTCAGCGCCAGCGCAGCGCGCTCGGCGTCGGTGTAGTAGGGAGCTTCACGCCAGGCGCCGACCATGAAGATGCGCTCGTCGGGCTCGCCGGCGTTCCTGAGCTCGCGCGTGTGCATGTCCAGGCAGACGCTGCATCCGTTGATCTGGCTCGCTCGCACCTCGACGAGGTACAGCGTCGTGGCGGGCACCCCGGACCTCCGGGCGCCGGCGCCGAGCTTCTGCAGCGCCGCCATCGCGCCGGGGACGACCATCGCGGGGTTTGTCATTCGCGGTTCCATGTTGGTCCTCCAGTCATTGATGGGTCCGCGCTGATTTTGTGTTGATAGCGCGGTCTACCTCATTTGACACGTCACGGTGTTGGAATGTGACAGCGCACGGCGCCGCCGTTTAGCGGACCGCCGCCGTCACGTCGGTGAACACGAACCCGTCCCGCTCGACGGTCTCGCCGACCTCGACGGCGATCGGCTCAGGCAGGACCGGCCCAGCGTAGACGAACGTGTGGAACTCGCCGTTCTCGCCGCAGGGGTCGACGCCGGCGGGAAGATCGTCGAGCAGCTGCCGGTCGAACCGGCGCCCGGCGAACGAGCCGTCGAGCTTGGTCGGATCGACGCACACGATGATCGCCTCGAAGCCCGCCGCGATGAACTCCCGCGCGAGGTCGGCGGTGTCACGGTGCCACAGGGGAAAGCATCCCTGTCGGCCGGCCGCCACCAGGCGCTCCTCGCGGTAGGCCCGGATGTCCTCGAGGAACAGGTCGCCGAACGCCACCGTCTTGACGCTCGCCAGCGGCCCGGACGCGAACGCCTGCGCCATGCGCCCCTCGTACACCTCGTTGGTGCACGCAACCGGGATCTCGACCTCGACCAATGGAACTCCGATGGCCTCGGCCTGGCGCGCGAGCAGCGACCGACGGACCCCGTGCATCGATATGCGCTCGTAGACCTCGGTGACGGTCGTGATCAACGCCCGCGGAACGACGCCGTGCTCGCGGCCGAGCACCCACAGCGTGAGCGCCGAGTCCTTGCCACCGCTCCACGACAGCGCGAGCGCGCTGCGCCCCCGGTCGTTCATGGATCCGCTCGAGTGAGCATCGGGCGGACCATCCTAACGTTGCTCCGGGCGGCGACTCGGGCCCAGCGTCAATCTGCTTGACACGAGCCAGCAGGGGCGTAAGGTTCGAAATCGTCAGAGGGAAGGGAGGCCGGTAGCTCGATCGCTACATCGGCGCTGGCCGAACGCTCGTCCACAGTCCACGAGAAGGAGGATCGTTCACATGGGTCGTCCGCTGCCCGCCGGCCTCTCACGCGAGAGCCGGGTCATCGCTCTCGCTGCACTCCTCGCGCTGGCCATGATCGCCGTAGCCGCGGCCCCCGCGGCCGCCCTGTCGGCCCACCGGGGCACTGTCCGGGCGACACGCCGCGCCGCGTTCAGGGGGATGCACCGATTCTCGCCCGAGGTGATCCACACCGGGACCGCACCCACCGGCTACGAGGTCACGTTCCGGTATTACGACCCGTCCGCCACCACCGTCCAGATCCGCGGCGAGTGGTTCTTCTCGAACGCCGCGAAAACGACGACGACGTCGTCAGCCGGGCTGCTCCCGTCGCAGTGGGCGCCCGGCGACTTCCCGATCGCTTTCCCCAACCAGGGACCCGCGCCGAACTGGCCGGTGGCGCAGATGACCCTGGATAGTTCGACCGGGGTCTGGTCGTACACCACGCCGCTTCCGTCCGGAACCTTCACCTACGGGTTCTACGTCAATTGCACCAGTCCGCCGCCCGGACTGACCGGGTGCACGGAGCTGTCCGACCCGAGCAATCCGCCGTGGAATATGAGCGGCTCGATCGAACCCGACAGCCAGGTCTACGTGCCCTCGGACCCGAGGTTCGGAACCCCGAACATGTCGTGGGAGGCACCGAACCGCCGTGTCCACGGGTCGCTGTTTGACGTGTCCTACGCGGACCCGCAGTCGACGAGCCCGGTCGGTAGTCATCCGCTGGCGATCTATCTCCCACCCGGCTACAACCCGCACCGCCGCACGCCGTACCCGACGCTCTATTTGAGCCACGGCGGGGGCGGCAACGAGGTCGATTGGACGACGCAGGGAGTCGCGAACCGCATCATCGACAACCTGATCGCCGCGCGCATGGTCCAGCCGATGGTGATCGTCATGACCGACTTCAACAATCTCGGCAACTGCTCGCTGTTCGACGGATCGTGCTACGCGCTCGATGTGTCGAACTACGTGATTCCGTACGTGAACGCGCACTACAACGTGTCCCAGAACCCGAATGACCGCGCGTTCGCCGGCCTGTCGCTCGGCGGGCTGATGGCCAATTACCTGCTGTTCAACGACACCACGCTGTTCGGCTATTACGGCAGCTGGAGCATCGCGGATATCGGCGCCCCGACATACCCCTCGACCGCGTGGCAGAACCCCGCACTGAAGACCCGGCTCGGGATCGAGCTCGGCGGCGGGAATTTCGACGAGCTGACGATCCCGGGGCTGAACAGCTACGAGGCGGACTTCACCGCGGCCGGGATCCCGTTCACCGACGCCCGGCTGGATGCGGGACACGAGTGGTACACCTGGCGCCAGCTGCTGTACGACTACGCCACCACGGTCGCCTTCCGGCACACGACGACGACCGTTCAGGTCGCCGGCGGACGGTGGCACGGCGACCGGCGCGTCGCGATCGCCACCGTGGCCGGCGACACGACCGAGCCGGTGCCGCCCGGCGGGACCGTGCAGTTCTACATCGACGGCCAGAGGGTCGGGCGTCCGGAGCGGCTCGACCACGGCCACGCGTTCCTGCCGCTGTTCGGCGCGAACGGATCAGTCACCGCCGTCTACAGCGGCGACAACTACTACAACACGAGCACGAACCAGCCGGTCTCCGTGTCCTGACCACACGATCCTCTCCGGGCCGACGCCGCGATCCGTCTTTGGCGATCATGGCGCGATGCTCACTCCCGATCTGCTCGCGTTCGTCAGGTCGTCGCTGCCTGAGCCGCCGTCGCGGATCCTCGAGATCGGCGCCGGCCGCGGAGAGCTCGCCGGCGAGTTGCGCGGCGCCGGCTGGGAGGTGACCGCGATCGATCCGTCCGAGAACGCCGGCGCGGATGTCGAACGGATCCCGCTGCTCGAGGCAAGCGGGGCGTTCGACGCGGCTGTCGCGGTGGTGTCGCTGCACCACGTTGACCCACTCGAGGCTTCCTGTGCCCATCTGGCCACGCTGGTCCCGCCCGGCGGACGGCTGGTGATCGACGAACTCGATATCGCCCGCTACGACGACCGCGCGGTCGACTGGTGGATAGCCCAGCGCCGGACGCTCGGGCCCCTCGACCACGACCTCGACAGAGACCGGATACTCGGGATGCTCCGAGAGCACATCCATCCGCTCGCCACCGTGTGCGCGGCGCTCGCGCCCTACTTCGAGGTCGGCGAGCCCGTCCCCGGGCCGTACCTGCATCGCTGGGAGCTCCGCCCGAGCCTCCAGGCAGTCGAGGTCGGGCTGATCGCCGAGGGACTGTTGCCGGCGACCGGCGCGCGACTGATCGCGACCCGCCGCGAGCCCTGACCGCCGCCGCCCCGACGGCCGGGGCCGAGGCTGAGACCGGGGGCGTCCGACGATCAGGCGTCGTGCCGCCAGCTCGCGCCGAGCGTGCGCCCGGCGATCTCGACCGGCTGGGCGTCGAGCAGGATCCACGCGAACCGGCACGGGACGGTTCCGCGGTTATGCCACAGGTGGTTGGTGCCGCGCTGGACGACCACATCACCCGCCCGCACGGTCACCGTCTCGCCGCCGTCGAGCTCCATGTCGCACTCGCCCTCGAGACAGATGCCGTAGTCGAGGCTCTCGGTCCGGTGCATCGGCGACCGCGTGCCCGGCGCGAGCACGCCAATCCGCAGCACGGAGCCCGTACCTGACCCGTGGGTCGTGGTCGCGCTGCCCTCGCGCTGTCGCGCCATCGCCTCCTCGCCGAGGTCGACCGGCATCTCGTGCGTGGCCCAGACGTGGAGGAAGGTCGCCCTGGTGCGATCCGCATCCTCGGCCAGGCCTGTGCCGGCCATCTGCTCGTCAGCCGCGATCACGGCCTCGCCCGCCTCGTTGTGACCGGTGACGATGCGCCTGACCCGTTGTTCGCTGAGCTTCGCGCCAAAATGACTCATGGGCGCACCGCGTCGGACAACGCCTTGGCGGTGCCACCGCTCGACAGACCGCCGTCGACCGGGATCTCCGCGCCGGACAGGAACGGGCATTCGGCTGACATCAGGAAAACCATCAGCGCGGCGACCTCCTCGGCCGATCCGACCCGCCCGAGCGGCGTCAGCGCCCGGTTCGCGCCCTTGAACGCCGCCGGCGCGGTCGCGGTCATCGGCGTCTCGATGTAGCCCGGGTGGACCGCGTTGACGCGGATGCCGCGCGGACCGAGTTCCATCGCGGCGACCCGGGTCAGACCACGGAGGCCCCACTTGCTCGCGGTGTAGGCCGCGGTGTAATGCGCGGTGAGCCCGGCGACCGAGCCCACGTTGACGATCGACGCGCCATCGCCCATCAACGGCGAAAGCGTCTGGATGCCGAGCATCGGCCCCGTCAGGTTGACCGCGAGCGCGCGGTTCCACTCCTCGACGGCGACCTCGTCGAGACGCGCCCGGCTGGTCGTGCCGGCGTTGTTGATCAGCCCGTCGACGCGCCCGAACGCGGTGCGGAGCCACTCGGCCAGCGCCTGCCAGTCCTCGGGTGAGGTGACGTCGAGGCTGCGGCGGTGAACGTGCTCGGGCGCGTCGCCGCCAAAGCTCTGCACGTCGGTGGCGACGACGACCGCGCCCTCGTCGTGGAGGGCGGAGACCTCGGCGGCGCCCTGGCCGGAGGCGGCGCCGGTGACGACGATCACGCGGTCCTGGACACGGCCGGTCATCGGGAGTTCACTTCGGCCGGAGACGTTGACAGTGGCATGTGCGCCCGATAGCTTATCCGAACCAGTATTCGGAATCGGAGATTCTCTCTGGAGGGACGGAGGATGAAGGTTCTCATCATCGGCGGCGGCATCGGAGGGCTTTCGACGACGCTGGCGCTGCGACGCCAGGGCGTCGGTGTGGACGTCGTCGAGCGCGACCCAGAGTGGGGCGTGTACGGCGTGGGGATCATCCAGCCGGGCAACGCACTGCGCGCGCTCGACGAGCTGGGGCTGGCGGACGCCTGCGTCGAGGCCGGCTACCCGATCCGCGGGGACCGGACGTGGCTCGCCGACGGGAAGACCGTGATCGCCGGGCACGAGTGGCCGGCGCTGGTCGGGCATCTGCCGCCCGGCAACGGCCTGACTCGCCCGAAGCTGCACGAGATCCTCACCTCGCGCACCTTGGCCTCCGGCGCGGACGTGCGCACGGGCGTCACGTTCACCGACATCGAGGCCTCGGACGACCACGTCGACGTGGTGTTCACCGACGGCGAGCGCCGCCGGTACGACCTCGTGATCGGCGCCGACGGCCTCTACTCCAAGGTCCGCGAGCGCGTGTTCGGCGCCGACCTGAAGCCCCGCTTCACCGGCCAGGTGTGCTGGCGCTACAACCTCCCGCGGCTCGAGGGGCTCGAGGAGATCTGGATGTGGTTCGGCCCGGACGGGAGCGCCGGGTTCGTCCCCCTTGGTGAGGACCTGATGTACATCCTGACGATCGAGACGCCGATCCCGGACTGGCGAGCCGCGATCGAACGCGACGGTGCGGCCGCCGTGTACCGGCAGCGTCTGGCTCCGTTCGCGGGGCCGGTGGCGGACGCGCGGGAGCAGATCGTCAACGACGACGCGATCGTGCTGCGCCCGATCGAGAACATCATCGTGCCCGCGCCGTGGCACCGCGGCCGCGTCCTGCTGATCGGCGACGCCGCCCACGGAGCCACGCCCCACTGTGGTCAGGGGGCGGCCCAGGCGATCGAGGACGGAATCGTGCTCGCCGAGGAGCTCGCCAAGGGCGTGTTGGTGACCGCCGCGCTCGAGGCGTTCACGGAGCGACGCTACGAGCGCTGCCGCGCGATCGTCGAGGGGTCCGAGAAGGTCGGCCAGTGGGAGCAGGATCACTCGCTGCCGATCGACCCCGACGCGACTCGGAACGCGGTCATCATGACCGCCTCGGCCCCCATCTGACGCCAAGGAGATCGAAATTGCGGATCGGAAGAGTCGACCACGGGGACAGCCCCCGCGCGGCGATCATCGACGGCGAGACGGTCAGGGTTTTGGAATCGGGTGTCTCGGTGCTCGACGTCCTCGGCGTGGACCCCGTCGAGCGCGACCGAATCGCGGGGCAGGTCGACGCGGAGCTGCCATTGGCTGGCGCGCGTCTGCTGGCGCCGGTCGAGCCTCCCACGATGCGCGACTTCTCCGTGTTCGAGCAGCACATCGAGGGCGTGATCAAGGACGCGAATCCCGACGCGACGGTCCCGCCGGTCTGGTACCAGTCGCCGTTCTGCTACTTCACCAATCCGAACGCGGTGACCGGCCCGGACGAGGAGATACCGGTGCCGCCCGGATGCCGGCGGCTCGACCTCGAGCTCGAGGTGGCAGCCGTGATCGGTCGCCCCGGGCGGAACCTCACGCCAGATGAGGCGGGCGATCACATCGCCGGCTACACGATCTTCAACGACTGGTCGGCTCGGGATCTGCAGATGGCCGAGATGCGCCTCGGACTGGGCATGTGCAAGGGCAAGGACTTCGCCAACACGCTCGGGCCGTGGATCGTCACGCCCGATGAGCTCGAGGGCTTCGTCGACGGGGACCGGCTCGATCTGGAGATGCGCGCCGAGGTAAACGGAAGCGCGCTCGGAACCGACACGCTCGCGAACATGGCCTGGAACTTCCCCGAGCTCGTCTCCTACGCCTCCCGCGGGACGTGGGTCCGGCCCGGGGACGTGCTCGGGTCGGGGACGTGCGGCAGCGGCTGCCTGCTCGAGTTGTGGGGCCGGCACGGCCCGGACTTTCACGCGCCGCTCGGGCCCGGCGATGTGGTCTCGCTCCACGTCGAGGCGATCGGGACGCTGACGAACCGAGTGGTCGCCGGCGTCGAGCCCCACGTGCTGCCGGCCGCTCGGACCGGTCGCCGCGCGCCGCGGTCGGCGTCGGCATGAGCGCGGTCCGGCCGCCCAAGCAGCGGCGCAGCCGCGAGTCCTACGAACGGGTCCTCGAAGCGGCGCACACGCTGCTCGAGGAGAACGGCTTCGACGGGTTAACGATCCAGGAGGTCGCGGCACGCTCGGGCGTGTCGGTCGGCGCGATCTACGAGCGCTTCGGCAACAAGGAGAGCCTGCTCCGTTCGGTCCACGCGCGCTTGATGGAGTCGATGTCCGAAGCCAACGCGGCGGCCGAGGCGTCCGACGAGCTCTTTGAGGACGCCGCGGATGCGATCACAGCCTCGGTCGCGGGGATGGCGCGAGTCATGAACGACAACCGCAAGGTGCTGCGCGCGTTCATGCACCTGGGCGCCGTCGACGAGGTGATCTCCGCCCGCGGGTCCGAGGCAAGCATCGCCCTCAGCAAGGAGTTCAAGCGGTCGCTGAAGCCCTACGCGAGCGACTTTCGGCATCCGCAGCCGGACGTTGCTCTCGACGTCGCGTTCCGGATCGCGTACTCCACGCTGGCCCGGCAGGTGATGTACGGCCCCGTGTTCGAGTCCGACCGGCGGATCAGCTGGAAGCGGCTGGTCGACGAGATCGGCGGCGCGTGTGCCGCCTACCTCCTGCACTGGTAACCAACCCACACCGACCCGAGGAGAAGAGAGATGGCCCTGCCCCTTCTGTCCCAGCTGGCTCACGTCGAGCTCACGACGCCGACCCCGCAGGAGTCGCTCGAGTTCTGGACGCAGGTGGTGGGCCTCGAGGAGACTGCTCGAGACGGCCAGTCGGTGTACCTGCGCGCCTGGGGCGATCGGTTCCATCACACGCTCCAGCTCACCGAGGGGACGGAGGTCGGGCTCGGGCACGTCGGTTGGCGCGCCGCCGGCCCAGAGGAGCTCGAGACAGCGGTTGAGCGCCTGTCGGCGGCCGGCGCCGGCGAGGCCTGGGTCGAGAACTCGGTCGGGCACGGTCGGGCCTTCCGCTATCGGGCGCCCGGCGGCCACCTGCACGAGGTGTTCTGGGAGGTCGAGCGCTACACGCCGCCCCCGGGCATGGAGTCTCCGTTCCCGAACCGGCCCCAGCGGTACGTCCCCCGCGGCGTCGCAGCGCGGTGCATCGACCACGTGACGATCACCGCGGCCAACCCACGGGGCGACGCCGAGTGGTACCGCGACACCCTCGGTCACCGGTTCATGGAGTACACGGTGATCCCGGACCGGCGCGACTTTCCCGTGTTCTGCATGACCACGGTGTGCGAGCGCTCGCACGACCTCGGGATTGTTTGGGATCCGACTCCGGTTCCGGGGCGGATCAACCACTTCGCCTATTTCGTCGACTCGCGCGAGGAGTTGCTCCGCGCCGCCGACGTGTTCCTGAACCAGGACGTGTCGATCGAGTTCGGCCCCGGCCGGCACGGGATGGGCGAGCAGGACTACCTGTACGTTCGCGATCCGAGCGGCATGCGCGTCGAGATCAACGCGGGCGGCTACCGCAACTACGAGCCCGATTGGGAGCCGGTCCGGTTCGAGCCCCAGCAGGGCTCGAACGTGTTCTACAAGAACCTGGCGATGCCGCCCTCGATGTTCGAGTCGTTCCCGGCCGCCGGCGCGCCGCCCGAGGACGACCGGGAGGCGCAGGAGAAGACCGGCCTGTTCGTCTGATGCCTGCGGCAGCCGACGACACGCTCGCCGACGGCAAGGCGTGGTTGCTGACGCGGCTCGAGCGCGGCGCGCACCCGCTCGACGGCCTTGACCCCGACGCGGCGCGCAGCACGATCGACGCGCTGACCGGGCTCGATCCCGAGCCGTGGACAGCGGCGTGGGGAGCGCTCGCCGACGATTTCGCCGCGCGCGCGCAGGCGTCGACCGACCCGGCGACCGAGCGCGAATTGTGGTTCCAGGCCTACCGCGCCGCGTTCATGGGGCGCTACCCGGTGCCCAACCACCCGCTCAAGGAGCGCCAGTACGAACGCGCGCGCGAGTTCTTCCTGAAGGCAACCGCGCTCGAGGACCCGCCGCTCGAGGTCGTCGAGCTTCCGTTCGAGGACTCGAGGCTCCGCTTCTACCTCACGCTTCCCGCGACCGGACACCCCCGGCCGCCGGTCGCGATGGCGTGGGCGGGGATCGACACTTGGAAGGAAGAGATGCACGGACGGCTGGGGGCGCTGTTTCGTTCGCGCGGGTTCGCGGTGCTGCTCGTCGACATGCCCGGGGTCGGCGAGTCGCCAGTACTTGCCGCGGGCGACGCCGAGCGTCAGTGGACGCCTATCTTCGACTGGCTAGCTACGCGCGAGGACCTCGACGGCGCGCGCTGCGCGGCGATCGGCGGCTCTTTCGGCGGCTACTGGGCGATGAAGCTCGCCTACACGCACCGCGAGCGGCTCCGCTGTGCGGTCAACTGGGGCGGCGGCGTCCACATCACGTTCACGCCTGAGTGGCAGCGGCGCTCGCGCAACGCCTCCTCGTACCTGATGGACCTGATGGCGGCTCGCGCGCGGATATTCGGTGGCGAAACGTTCGAGGACTACGTCGCCCGCTGCCCCGAGCTGTCGCTGCTCGACCAGGGCCTGCTCGACCAGCCCTCGGCGCCGCTGCTCCTTGTCAACGGCCGCGACGACGTCCAGAACTCGATCGGCGACATCTACCTGTCGCTCGACCACGGCGACCCCAAGGCCGCGCGCGTGTTCGACGGCGGACACATGGGCGAGGGCCCGGTGGCGCCGATGATCGTCGACTGGGTGACCCGGATGCTCGATCGCAAGTAACCAAAGTGCACCGAGTCCTGATCGTCGGCGGCGGCCCCGCGGGAATGACCGCGCGCACCCGACACTCCCGGGGCCGACCCGGGCGGCTTGATTCGTGACACCTTCAGGGCGCTGTCCGCGCCGATCTAGCTCGCGCGGTCGGCTGAGCTCGCGACTTTGGTCTCATCGGCGAAGCTCGCCGCCGGGACCGTCGTGCCCAGGCGCGCAGCCCACCAGTCGACGGGGACGATGCGCAGGGCGAGCTCGAGGGTCGTCCGGTCGAGTCCTTCGGCGAGTTGCGTGATCGCGACGATCCTGTCGGTCAGGGTGTCGTCGTCGACATCTCCCGTGATCTGGATCGCCGGGCTGGCCGCGCCCCTGCGTCGCTTGATGAAGTCGTTGGTCGGATGCCTGCTGTCGAGCAGGCTCTCGAGCCAGGCGACGTCGCTCGCGAGCTCGACGTGCCTGTCGATGATCTCGGCGTACGCGTTCGCGTTCAGCATGACCCCCGCCCATCGCCCGAGCACCTCGTCGCCATGCAGGACGAACCGGAGACCCCCTCGTGCAGCCGGCGCTGTTTAGCGTCGTCCGCGACCGCCTCCCGGATTGCGGCCTTCAACGTATCTGTGTCGCGGACGACTTGGGCGGCGGCATCGATCGAGGCGGAGTCGGTCGCGTCCGGCGCCATCAAGCCCGCAACCTCCATCACGCTGGTCCACACGAGCCGCGCCTGACGGACGAGCTCGAGCATCACGTATTGGGCGAGGACGCTCCACCGCCGGCGGTTGCGGCGCTCGACCGCCTCGTTGAAGACCGCGGCCGACAGCATCACGACGATCAGGCTCGAAAGGAGCCCCGCCAAGAGGGCGTTGCGGGCCCAGAAATGCTCCGTCGTGAGGTCGAGGGCCACGCCGCCGGCGAGCACGAGCACCGCCACAAGCGCTCCGACTCGGGTCTCGACGAGGTAGGAATTGACCGAGCTCGAGCGGTACGGGCCTTGATCGTGCCGAGCCACGCCGCGAGCTTACGCTTGCCGATAGGTTCCCGCCCCATGAAGCGGAGCACGACCCGGATCCTGACGACGCACGCCGGCAGCCTGCCGTACGCCGATGACGTCGCGCCGACGAGCGACGGCGAGCTGCGTCGCGCGGTCGCGGACATCGTCGCCAGACAGCGCGAGCTCGGCCTCGACCTGATCAACGAGGGCGAGTACACGAAGGGCGGCGACTGGCTGTCGTTCGCCGACGAACGGTTCGCCGAGGTCTACCGCGCGAACACGTTCGACGCGACCGACACCGAATACCTGTATGCGCTCGCCGACGCGCTGCGGGTCGAGTACGAGCTGATCGTCGAGGCCGGGTTCGTGCTGCAGGTCGACGATGCGTGGCTGCCGGCGCTCTGGGATCGGATCGGGATCGAGATGGGGCTCGAGGCATTCCGCGAGCGCTGCCGCACCCGAGTTCAGGCGCTCAACCACGCGCTGGCGAACATTCCAGAAGAGCGCGTCCGCTACCACATGTGCTGGGGCAGCTGGCACGGCCCCCACGCCCACGACCTCGAGCTCGTCCACCTCGCCGACGTGCTACTCGCGGTCAAGGCGCAGGCGTACCTGATCGAGGGCGCCAACGCCCGCCACGAGCACGAGTGGGCGGTCTGGCGCGACGTACACCTCCCCGAGGGCAAGATCCTCATCCCCGGCGTCGTAACCCACTCCACCGACGTCGTCGAGCACCCCGATCTCGTCGCGCAACGGATCGAACGCTTCGCCTCGGTGGTCGGCGCCGAGAACGTGATCGCCGGAACCGACTGCGGCTTCGGCGGACGCACCCATCCGCAGATCGCGTGGGCGAAGCTGCGGTCGCTGACCGAGGGCGCGGCGCGGGCGTCGAGAGCGCTCGGGTTTGGGCCGTGATCTATGTGACAGCTCCTTGACATCCATGTAGTATCTGCGTGATATCATAAGTACGTAGAGGAGGACGCTGTGAGAGCTTCAGATATCCGTCTGGGGGTGGGCGTGGCGATGGCGGCAGCCCTGGCACTCGCTGGCTGTGGCGGGTCGGGCGGTTCGAGCAACAAGCCAACCGGCGCGCTCGCTGCCTGCGGCTCCGGCACGAAGACGGCGACCGCTCCCGCGCCGACAACCTCAGAGTCGTGGCCGTCTCCGAACGGCGACCTCGCGAACGCCCGGGACGCCGCAAGCTCGACGATCTCCGCGGCGAACGTATCGCGGCTCGCGCAGGCATGGACGTTCAAGCTCACGGGGATGGCCGCGGTCGGGATCGCACCGTACGGATCGCTGGCCGCGAATCCGGTCGTGCAGAACGGCGTCGTGTATATGCAGGACCTCTACTCGAACGTGTACGCGCTCGCGCTCTCGACCGGAAGGCTCATGTGGGAGTGCCGCCTCGATCAAGGCGAGAAGAGCGGACCGGGACCCAACGGCGTCGCGGTCGCAGGCGACGTCGTCTACGGAGCCTCGCCGACCACGGTGTTCGCGCTCAACGCCGCGACCGGCCACGCGATCTGGGCCAACAGCGACCTGCTCAGCTCCGCCCAGGGCACGTTCGGGATCCAGCCGGAGGTCGCAAACGGCCGCGTATATCTCGCCAGCCAGTACGGCTCGGGGTCCGGCGGCGGCGTGCTGCTCGCGCTCAACGCCTCGAACGGCAAGCTGCTGTGGAAGTTCAACACGGTGGCTGGCCCCGAACCGGGCGTGCAGTCGCTCGGCCTCGGCTCCGGCGGCGCCTGGGAGACGCCGCTCGTCTCTAGCGACGGGTCGGTGACCTACGGCATCGGCAATCCATATCAGTCGCCAGCCCAGGCGATCGCGCATCCTTCCGCCCAGCTCTACACAGACAGCGATGTGAACCTCGACGCCACGACCGGGAAGGTGCGCTGGTACTACCAGGGCGTGACCGATGACTTCGAGGACCACGACATGCAGACCTCGCCGATCTCGGCGACTGTCAACGGAGTCCCCGTCGTCATCGGCAGCGGCAAGATGGGCTACGTCTACGAAATGAACGCCACCACCGGCAAGCTGATGTGGAAGACCCCTGTGGGCGAGCACAACGGCCACGACGACGACTCGCTCCTAGCGCTCGAGCACAAGCTTACGCTGAGCGCGCCCTACACGATCCTCCCCGGATCGCTCGGCGGCGCGTTGAGCGACCTGTCCGTCGGGGGCAACAGCGTGTACGTGGCCACCATCGACCTACCGCTCACCTACACAAATCTGAACTACCCGGTCCCCGTCAAGGCCGCTGGCCCCCTAAGCGGGGAGGTGGAGGCGCTCAACCTCGCCACCGGCAAGGTGCAGTGGGACACGAAGGTGCCCCAGTTCCCACTCGGCGCGACCACAGTGTCCAATGATCTCGTCTTCACCACGCTGTACGACGGCGTGCTGATCGCGCTGAAGCGCGGCACCGGCAAGATCGTCTATCGCCACCAACTGCCCACATCGACGAATGCGCCGCTCGCGATCGCCGGCAATACCGTGATCGTTCCGGCCGGCGGCCCGAGGACGGCCACCGTGAACGGGAATCCCCAGGTGGTCGCCTTCACCGTCCGGTGAGTGTCACTCGGTCGCGATCGCGGCAAGCACGTCGAGGTTGGCCGCCCGCCGCGCCGGCCACGCAGCCGCGATCAGACCGAGCACCGCCGACAGGATCAGGAACGCGATCAGGCTCGGGATCGGGAGCGCGATGTTGGTGACGCCGCTGCGACGAAGCGACGAGGCCAGGGCGATGCCGAGCCCCGCCCCGACGACGATGCCGACGACCGCGCCGAACAGCGCGACGATCACGGCCTCGGAGCGGATCATCGACCGGACCTGCCGGCGCTTCATCCCGACCGCGCGGAGCAGGCCGATCTCGCGCGTGCGTTCGAACACCGACAGCATCAGCGTGTTGACGATCCCGATCAGCGCGACGAGCACCGCGAGCGCGAGCAGCACGTACACGAGCCCGAGCTCCTGGTTGATCGTGTTCTGCTGTGACTGCTCGAACTGGGCTCGCGTCTTGTAGCCGACGTTCGCGTACGGCGTCAGCACGCGGTTGAGCGCCGGGCCCAGATCGGGGGCACCGGGCGACGTGCTGAGCAGGACGCCGATCGGAAGTGGATTGTCGAAATGCGAGAGAAAGAACCCGGCTCCGACCACGAAGCTGCCGACAAGCGGGTTCGGCTTGTAGATCCCGCCGATCGTCATCGTCGCGGCGCCGGTCTGCGCGAACTTGACCGGCACGACCGAGCCGACGTGGAGGTTGTCGGCGTTCGCGGTGTTGGTGTCGACCAGCAACTGCCCGGCCGCCATCGCGGGCGTGCCAGCGCCGGAGGTGACGTGAAGCGTGACCGTCCGGTTCAGCTCGTTCGGAGTCGCCGCCACGAGCGTCGAGAGCGAGCCCTTGAACTCGAACTGACCCTGATAGATCGTCGTGGTCGTCGTGACCCCGGGGAGGCGCGCGACACTGGGAGCGACCGACTTGCTGAAACCGCCCGACCCGGTGATGACGTAGTCGGCACTGACCGCGCTGTCGACGCTGTTCTTCGCCGACGTGCTCAGTGACGCGCCGAGGACGGCGATCGTCGACACGAGCGCGAGCCCGATCATCAGGGCCGACGCGGTCTGCGCCGTCCGCCGGGGGTTGCGCATCGAGTTCTCGCGCCCAAGCTTTCCCGGCGTGCCGAGGAGCCTCGCGAGGGGTCGTCCGAGCGCGCTCGAGAGCGGCCGGGCGACGACCGGGACAAGCATGCCGACCGCGACGAACACGAGCAGCGCGCCGAGGCCGACGAGCGCGACCGTCGGCTTGGCCAGCCCTGCGGCTACCACGACCACGCCGAGCACGGCCGCGCCGATACCGGCGGCGACGCGGCGCCGCCGCACGGTGTCGGCCTCCGAACCCCCGTCCTCCACCAGTGCGGCGACGGGTGCGATCCTGACCGCGCGCCGAGCCGGGAAGATCGCCGCGATCACCGTCACGCCGACGCCGACGGCGATCGCGACCACCACCGTGCGGGCCTCGAACACCAACGGCGACGAGGGCAACTCGATGCCGAACGCCTTGAGCAGAGCCTTGAGGCCAAACGCCGCGAGGACGCCGAGCCCGAGGCCGAGGAGCGAAGCGACGAGCCCGGTGAGCGCAGCTTCGCCGATGACCGAGCGGAAAACCTGCCGCCGGCTCGCGCCGACCACGCGCAGCAGCGCGAGCTCGCGGGTTCGCTGGCCGACGGTGATCGAGAACGTGTTGAAGATCGTGAAGCCGCCGACGAACAGCGAGATCGCCGCGAAGATCAAGAGCACGGTGGAGATGAACCCGAGCGAGTTGTCAACCGCGCTCGAGAGTTCGTTGGCGACCGCCTGGCCGCTCACGACCTCGACGCCGGGTGGCAACAGCTTCGCGATCGCACGCGCGAGGTTCACGTTGTTCGCTCCGGGCGCCGCCAGCACGCTGATCGTGTCGTAGTACCCCCGCGAATTGAAGATCCTCTGCGCGGTCTGCAGATCGAAACCGGCGAGCGTGACACCCGCAAGGTTGTCGTCGCTGCCATAGGTGACGATGCCGGTGATCGTGAACGTCTGCGGACGATTCGGGAGGTTGGTCAGCACGCGGTCGCCAACCGCAAAGTCATGCTTGGTCGCCGTCGCCTTGTCCATCACGACGTCATCGGCGGTGGTCGGGGCCTTGCCCTCGACCAGCCGGTAGGGAGAGAGTTGCGTGTTGGGGTCGAATGAGAACCCGAGCGTCGAGCCGCCGCCGCCCCCGATCGCGTTGTCGTCGCGGTCGAGGAACTGGGCATAGCCCTGGACCGAGCCGTGCACGAACGCGACCCCTGGCACACGGCTGACCGCGCCGGCGATCGACTCCGGCACCGGCTTGCGGTCGGTCGTGCCCTGCACGGCGGCCGTACCACTCTCGTTCAGTACTGCCTTGCCGCGGATCTCGAAGCTGATGTGCTGGTACGCGGTGCCGATCAGGTTGTTGAACGTGCTGTTGAGGGTGTCACCGAGGATCAGGGTCCCGGTGACGAATGTCACCCCGAGCACGATCGCCAGCGCGGTGAGCGCGAGCCGCAGTTTGCGAGCGAGCAGCCCGCTGATGGTCACCTTGCGCATGTCAGCTCCCGAGCTTCTTCAACTGTTCGAGGATCGCGTCGACGGTCGGCGTGGACAGCTCACCTACGACCTGGCCGTCGGCGAGGAACACGACCCGGTCGGCGTAGGCGGCCGCGTGGGCGTCGTGTGTCACCATCACGATCGACTGACCGTCATCGGTGACCGAGCGGCGCAGGAAGTCGAGAACCTCCGCGGACGCGCCCGAGTCGAGGTTGCCGGTCGGCTCGTCGGCGAAGATCAGCTCGGGGCGTCCGATCAGGGCCCGCGCGCACGCGACCCGTTGCTGCTGCCCGCCGGACAGCTCGCTCGGACGATGCGATAGCCGCGCTGCGATTCCGAGCCGGTCGACGAGATAGTCGAACCACTCCCGGTCGATCGGCCTTCCGGCGAGGTCACCCGGGAGCGTGATGTTGTCGCCTGCGGTGAGCGTCGGCACCAAGTTGAACGATTGGAACACGAACCCGACGCGATCTCGCCGCAACTGTGTCAGGGCCGCGTCGTCGAGTCGCCCGATCTCGTCGTCCCCGACGAAGGCGCGACCCGACGTCGGCGTGTCGAGCCCGGCCATGCAGTGCATGAGCGTCGACTTGCCGGACCCCGACGGGCCCATCACCGCCGCGAAGCGGCCACGCTCGAACGTGACGTTGACCCCGTCGACGGCACGGACGGCGACATCGCCCGCCCCGTACGTCTTGGTCAGGTCCACGGCACGGGCTGCGGCGGCGGTTGTGGTTGTGTCCAGCATGGTCGAAAGGCTGACGATCGAGCCGGGTTCTGAACAGCCGGACAGCCGGTGTCCTTGGTGGTAGGGCTAGCGGTACCCGGAGTGCCAGGCCGGGATCGGTGGCGATCGCGATCGGCCATAACATCCCGCGCGTGTTCGATCTCGCCGGTCGCCCAAGCAGATGGACGCCGTGATCACGGTCGCGGGCGAGGCGTTGATCGATCTCGTGATCGACGGGTCCGGATCGGTCACCGCCGTGCCGGGGGGCGCACCGTTCAACGTCGCGCGCATGATCGCGCGGCTTGGCGCCGACTGCCAATTCCTCGGCAGGCTGTCCAGCGACGGATTCGGGGAGCAACTGCGCGCGTCGCTCGTGCAGGACGGCGTCCGAATTGCGGCCCCGGAGCCCACGCCCGCACCGACGACGCTCGCGATCGCCCGGTCGACGATCTCGGTGCCGCTGAATACAAGTTCTACCTCGAGCGGACCTCGGCGGCGGAGCTCACGAGCGCCGACGTCCCGTCCGAGATCCTTGACGGCTCGAACGCGATCGCATTGGGCGGCCTGGGACTGCTGGTCGAACCGACGGCCTCGACCCTGACCGCGCTGATTCAGCAGCGGCCACCCGGGGCGACGATCCTGCTGGATCCTAATTGTCGCCCGGCGGCCGTGACCGATCTGCCCGCCTACCGCGAGACGATCGACACTACGTGCGCCAGGTCGACGTCGTCAAGGTGAGCACCGACGACCTGAGGCTGCTCCGCCCCGGGGACGCCCCGCTCAGTGCCGCGCGTGGGCTACTCGACCTGGGGCCCGCCGCCGTGCTCGTCACCGACGGATCGTCGCCCGCAACCGTCCTGACCGAGGTCGGCGAACGGTCGGTGCCGGTCCCGGCCGTGGAGGTGGTCGACACGATCGGAGCCGGGGATGCGTTCGTGGCGGGCTTCCTCACCTGGTGGACGACGCACGCGCTGAACCAGCACGACGCGGGCGACCTCGACGCGCTGTTGAAGGCCGCGACCGCCGCGGTCGAGGTGGCGGCGGCGGACTGCACGGTACGTGGCGCCAACCTGCCGGCGGAGTTTCGCTGGTCGACGAAGCCCGGGGGCTCAGCGGTCGGGGCGCGTTGATCCCCTGGCCACGCCGGCGAGCACCGCGCAGGCCGCGGAGGCCAGGCCGAACGCGATGACGGCGGCGAGGATCAGCGAGCCGTGGCCCGCGGCGGCGTGGCCGAGGATCAGCGGCGCTCCGCCGATGACGGCGGTCGCGGTGATCAGCCACGGGAGCAGCCAGAGCACGATCACGACTGCTCCGGCCGGATTGTTCGGGTCGAGCGTGAGAATCCGGCCGAGCAGGCCTCGTCGACCCGCCCACCCCGGCGCGCGGACAGCGCGGCGCACAGAACCGCGGTGGCGACTGTCGGTGCGAGCACGGTCGGGATCAATAGAAGCGCGCCGGCGCTGGCGGCGCCGACCGCCACGGTGGCGACGATCGCGGTGGCGGCGACCGTGAACAGAGCGAGCGCCGGGATCGCGCAGTGCGCGAGCAACACACGAGCGAACGGCCACGACAAGAGCAGCACGCTCGTGTCGGGGGCATCGACGTCGAGCCGGAGCGGCTCGCACAGCAAGCCGGCGGCGAGGTACAGCGCGACCGCCGCGACGCCCGCGGGGATCGCTCGTCCGGGATGGGTGAGCGCCTCCACGGTCGCGGCGGCGGCGAACAGCGTCGCCCAGCCGAGACGAGACGGCTCGCGTGCCATCGCGATCGCGTCGCGCCACACGACCACCAGCCGCGGCCGCGCCGGCCGGGGCACCCGAACCCGCCGGGCCAATCGGGCCGGCAGGGCCGAGCGGTAGGCGAGCGTCGCCGACCGGTAGTCGAGCGTGACCGCCGAGGCGGTCAAGCCGGACCGGGTCTCGGCTCGGGCCAGGAACACCTCAGCGCCGGCGGCGCCGGACCGGCGCCGGGCGATGACCGCTACCGCGGCCGTGGTGGTCAGGAGCAAGCCGACCGCGACCGGCCAACCTGAGCTCCCTGCCAACGGCGCGATTGCCCAGCCCCACGGGCCCGACCAGACGGCGACCGAACGGGAGGCCGGGATGGCGCCGGCCGCGAGCAGGGCGCCACCGATCACGAGTGCGGCGGGGCTCGCGCGACGCACGAGGCCCCACGCTGTTCGCGAGGACTCGACCAGCCAGCTCGCGGCGACCCCCAGCACCGCGAAGGCTGCCATGCCGGCGACCGTCCCGAGTGCCCTGGGGACCCCGGCCTCTCCGGTCATGACCAGGAGGGCGACTCCCGCGACCGCTGCTCCGACGACGGCGCCCACCCACACGCCCTGGTCTAGCTTCGGCCGCACCAATGCGGAGATCGCGATAGGCGCGGTCAGCAGGAAGCTGACGTCGGCGGTCGAGAAGCCGACCGGGCCCTGCCACGTACCGAACCGGAGCAACGCCAGGAGCACAAGGAACAGCAGGACCGGGCCGAACACGAGCACCTTGTGCGCGTTCAGGCTGCCGCCGATCGCCTCGGACACGGCATTGCCAGCGAGCGCGCCGGCGATCCCGCCCACGACGAGCGTGGCGTAGACCTGGTAGGCGGTGGGCCGGAACCGGGTGCGTCGCGAGCGCAGGAACGCGCGCACCGCCCGCGCTGACTCAGCGCGATCCCGAGGATCCGCCGGGCCGGCGCTGCTCATGGCGACCCCAGCCCGTCGATCCACCCGCCGTCGACGACCTCGTTGTACGGGCCTTCGGCGACCACGACCCCGTCCGCGAGCACTACAGCGCGGTCGGCGATCCCTCGCGCGAACTCGAGCTGGTGGGTGGTCATCATTACCGCCACGCCGGCGGCCTTGGCCTCGAGCAGCAACTCGCGGAGCGTTTGCTGCGAGGCGGGATCGAGGCCGACGACAGGCTCGTCGAGCACGAGCAGCGAATGCGGGCGGATCAGCGCGCACGCGAGCTGGACCTTCTGCCGCATCCCTCGCGAGAGCGCACCCGGCTGCGCGTCGCGCTTGCCCTCGAGCCCTAGCCGGCTCAGCAGCTGATCGATCCGCTCGTCGAGGTCCGCGCCGGCGACGCCATGCGCGATCGCGACCAGCTCGAGGTGCTCGCGCACCGTCAGGTCGGCGTACAGCGCGGGCGTGTCGAGCACCATCGCCATCGCCGCCCGGGCCTCGATCCCGGCGGGCTCCTCGTGGACGGGCCAGCCGCCCACCTCGACGGATCCGGCGCTCGGCTCGAGCAGACCGGCGATCGTCCGCACCGCGGTGGTCTTGCCCGAGCCGTTGTGGCCGACGATCGCCACGCACTCGCCGGGGGCGATCTCGAGCGCCAGGTCCCGCAGCGCTTCGAAGCCGCCGTACCTGCGGCTTAGGCCGCGAACCGTCAGCCCGGGCGCCGTCTGCATTGAGGAAAACGTACCGCGTGCGTCACGCCTCGAGCGTGTGGACGATCCAGACGTTCGGCTCCCAGTAGGAGCCGCGGTCGCGCTCATGGTCGATCTCGACCGGCGCCAGCCCGTCTGGAAAGGTGTACTCGCCGTCGCCCGGGAACCGCATCCCGGTCCAGCTCTCCCACTCGGCGACGGTACCGGTGATCAGCATCGAATGCGGGATCGGCTTGGCGATCTTCCCGGCGCGGCGCACGTGGATCCGGACCCACGGGTCGAACGGCTCGCCGTTCGGGCGGGTCCACTCCAGGTATTGCTCGATCGGTGTGATCGGATAGCGATCTTTGAAGCTCGGTCGGACCGGTGCGATCAGGTGGCCGAGGCCGGCGTCCCGGCCGACGTCCGACATCACGTCGAGGATCCGGTCGGCCAGGCCCCCGCCCTGGAATCGCGGACGAACCTCCGCCGCGAGCGCGCACAGCGCGGTCGGTCGGCGGCCTGCCGCGCGGGCCTCGAATGCGGCGACCATCATCGTGTCGATCCCGTCCCCCAGGCCTTCGGTCGTCCCGTCCCAGTCGCACGGCGCCGTGTGCCCTTCGGCGATGACCTCCTGGGCCTCCGCGTCGAACAGCGCGAACTGATAGTCCGGGAAGTCATCGAACAGCCGCCCCCAATAGCGGCTGACGACCGCGCCGTGCTGGTTGTACTCGGGCCAAACCTCGCTAGAGATCGCCTCCGAGTTGTCCCAGAGGTCGGGGCGCTCGGAGTATCGGATGACGGTGAAGCCCACGACCGCTCAGGTCCGCTCAGGGCCGCTCAGGGCCGCTCAGGAGCGAGCGTCGGCGATCAGCTCGCCGAGTGTCCGCTTCTGCTCGCCGCCATCGTTCTGGTTGTCGGGGCTGAGCCACGCGCGGAAGCCGGCGCGCACGGCCGGCCATTCGTCGTCGGTAATCGCGAACCAGGCGGTGTCGCGGTTGTGCCCCTTGACCACCATGTGGCTGCGGAACACGCCCTCGAGGCGAAAGCCGAACCGGTCCGCGGCCCGGCGCGAGGCCTGGTTGAGTGAGTCGCACTTCCACTCGAGCCGGCGATATCCAAGGTCGTCGAACGCGTGCGCCGCGAGCAGGTAGATCGCTTCGGTCGCGGCGATCGTCCGGCGCAGCGACGCGCCGAACCAGATGTGGCCGATCTCGATCACGCCGTGCTCGGGCGTGATCCGCAGGTACGAGGCGACGCCAGCGGGCCGCTCGGCGGGCAGCGGCACCAGTGCGAAGAACAACGGATCCTCCGACGCCGCAGCGATCCGGAGCGCGTCTCGCAACTCGGCGGGATCGCGGTACGGGCCGTTCGGGAGGTACGTCCAGAGCCCTGGATACCCGAGCGGCGGGTGAGACTCGGCGTACAGCGGCTGGGCATCGCGGTCCGGATCGAGCGGCCGTATCAGCACGTGCGCTCCCCGTAGCCCGCTCCGCGCGGGGTGCTCGGCCGGGCGCCAGTGGACGTCGGGCCCGACCGGCCGGTCGACGGCGCTCGGGTGATCAGTCGCCATCCGCGGATCGAACCACACGCGCGGCGAGAATGCCCGGCGAGCTGGTGCCCGGCGGGCGGCGGGCCGACGGCCGCGGGAGGCGGATGACCGAGGTGGCGAGCCCCAGACCGAGGAGGATGATCGCGGCGCCGGCAAGCTCGCCGGCGCTCGGCGACTCGCCGAGCGCGATCCACGCCGCCGCGATCCCGATCGGCGGGACCAGAAGGCTGGCCGGCGCCACCCGCGAGGCGGGGTGCCGGCGCAGGAGCCAGGTCCACGTCCCGAACCCGAACCCGGTCGACACGATCACCACGTAGAGGAGCGCCAGCAGCCCGCCCGGTCCGAGGTTCCAGAACGCGGTGCCGATCTCGTGCGGGCCCTCGATCGCGAGCGAAAGCGCGAACAGCGGGAGCGGCGGGACGAGGCTCGACCACACGAGCAGCGCGATCGCGTCGGGCGCCTGGGCACGGCGATTGCAGATGTTCCCGATCCCCCACGAGGCGGCGGCCCCGACGCATAGGAGCACCGCGCCGAACGGCACGCCGTGGGCGCGGCCGACGGCGATCACGACCACCCCGCCGACCGCGACCGCCGCACCCGCGAGCTGCGCGCGGCCCGGACGTTCGCCGAGGAACACGATCGCGAGCGCGATCGTGAACACGGTCTGGGTCGGGAGGATGACCGACGCGAGTCCGGGCGGCACCCCGCGGTGGATCGCCACGAACAGCAGCGCGAACTGCCCGGCGCTCATGAAGGTGCCGACGCCGATCACCCAGCGGAGCGGCACTCGCGGCCGGGGAACCAGGAGCACCGCCGGGAACGCGACGAGCGTGAACCGCAGGGCGGCGAACAGCAATGGCGGAAACGAGCCGAGGGCCACATCGATCAGGACGAAGTTGATGCCCCACACGAAGGCCACGGCGACCGCGAGGAGGACGTGGCGGGTCGGCATGCCCTCGACTTTGACGACGTCGTTAGCTAAGTACGACTAGACCTTCTTGACCGAACTCGTAAGCTGCTCTTCATGATCGACCTCCGCCGCCTGCGAGCCCTGCGCGAGCTTGCGAACCGCGGCACGATCGCGGCGGCGGCCGACGCGCTCTACCTCACCCCCTCGGCGGTCTCGCAGCAGCTGGCCTCGCTCGAGCAGCAGGTGGGACAGCCGCTGCTGATCCCGAACGGGCGCACGGTCAGGCTGACCCCCGCGGCCGAAGCGGTTCTCGGCCACGCCGACGCCGTGTTCAGCGAGCTCGAGCGGATGGACGCGACGCTCGCCGCGCTGGCCGGCGGCGAGCGCGGGCGGGTCCGGATCGGGTCGTTCGCGACCGGGATCGTCGGCCTCGTCGTGCCCGCGGTCGGGCTGGTGCGGGAGCGGGCGCCGGCCGTCGAGCTGTCGGTGCAGGAGTTCGAAAGCCCCGAGGTATTCCACGTCCTCGCGCGCGGGGAACTCGACCTCGGGCTTTCGATGGAGTCCGACACCGCGCCGCGCCACGACGACGAGCGCTTCACCCGCATTCCGCTGATGCGCGACGTGCTCGACGTCGCGCTGCCCCTCGATCACCCGCTCGCGAGCGAGTCGGCGGTCCCGCTCGCGGCGCTCGCGTCCGAGCCGTTCGTTGCCCCGCCCCGCGGCTGGTCGTGCGAGGACGTGATCCGCGTCGGTTGCGCGGCGGCCGGGTTCTCGCCCGTGGTCGCGCACCGCTCCGCCGACTGGACCGCGGTGATGGCGCTCGTCGGAGCCGGGCTCGGCGTCGCGTGCGTACCGCGCCTGGCGCAGGACGAGCCGCCGCCCGGCGTCGCGATCCGTCCGATCGCCGGCGAGCCACCCTGCCGGCACCTGTTCATCGCGTGCCGACGCGGCGCCGAGGAACACCCCGCGCTCCTGGCCGTCGTCGAGGCGTTGCACACGGCCGCCTCGCAGGTCGTCGCCGGGCGCGCGTTAGGGCGCGCCCGGGACGGTCGGCCAGAGTTCACGCCGTAACGTTCCTCCACGCGGTCAGCGTGGGTTTGTCTGCCTGTTGCCGTCCGTCCCGAAGTGCGCTTTGCTTGATGAGAAGTCTCGCGCGCGCGCCGGTCGGACACAAGTACCCCTTGGGGTTGGTCCATACACCTCGCGCCTCAGCGACCGCGCTTGCCCGCTCGCACCTGCGATGGGATTCTTGTGACGTGTTGGAGCGATTCACCGAGCGAGCCCGATACGTCGTGGTCATGGCCAGCGAAGAGGCGCGCGGGTTCAAGCACGACTCGATCGGGACCGAGCACATCCTGCTCGGGCTGATCCGCGAGGACGAGGGACTGGCCGCGCGCGTCCTCTATTCGCTCGACATCACGCTCGAGCGGGCTCGCGGCGAGGTCGTGCGGACGGTCGGCGTGGGTCAGGACGTGGTCACGGGCCAGATCCCGCTGACCCCGGGCGCGAAGCAGGTGCTCGAAGCCTCGCTGCGGGAGGCGATCACCCTCGGGCACAACTACATCGGCACCGAGCACATCCTGCTCGGCCTGGTGTCGCTGAACGACGGCGCAGCGGCACAGATCCTGCTCGACCTCGACGCCGGTCCGAAGAAGATCCGCGATGAGACGATCCGCGCGCTGAGCGCGGCCGGCGCGATTCGGTCACGTCCGCGGCCGGACGACCCGCCGTTCGGACAGGAAAAAGCGCGGTCCGGATTCGAAGAATGGATCCGGGTCGGCCCCGGCGCCGGAGTCCGCCGGCTATTGCTCGTCGCCGCCGGGCGAGCGCTCGACGACGGCCGGTCCGAGATCGAGGCGCGCGACGTTCTGCTCGCGCTCACCCGAGACGAGACGATCGCGCCTGTGCTCGAGGACCTCGGCATCGACGAGGCCGCGGTGCTGGAGGCGCTCGCACGAAGGCGGCGAACCTAGCCGGAGGACCGGCTCGCTGATCCGAGCCGGGCCCTATATTCCCCGCCCTGGCAGGGAATCTCCTATCTGACGCCCGCGATTCCGTGGGACGCGAGCCTCCTTGGCCCGACGCGAACGTCGAGTTCCTGGCGATGCGGCCGATCCCGTCGCTGCGGGTCGCTCGGAGCGGGCAGGGCCGGCCGCTGCTGCTGATCAACGGGCTCGGCGCCAACCTCGAGATGTGGCAGCCGTTCATAGCCGGGCTCGGGAACCAGCGCGAGCTGATCGGCCTCGATCTTCCCGGCACCGGTGGCTCGGCCGCGGCGCGCTGGCCGATGCGGATGGGGCAGCTGGCCCGGTTGGTGGCGGATGCGCTCGATCGGCTGGGATATGACCGCGTCGACGTCCTGGGCTACTCGCTCGGTGGCGTGGTCGCGCAGGAGCTGGCCCACCGCGCGCCCGACCGGGTGGACCGGCTCGTTCTATGCGCCACCTCCCCGGGGCTCCCGAGCGTTCCGCCGAATCCGCTCGTGGCGGCGCTGATGCTCACGCCGGCGCGTTACTGGAACCGGCAGCTCGCCGAGCTGATCCTGCCGATCATCGCCGGCGGGCGCACGGCGCGCGACGAGGACGCGCTCCAGGCACAGATCAAAGAGCGGCTGGCGCGTCCGCCGACCGCGCTCGGCTACCTCTTCCAGCTATACGCGGTATCGGGGTGGAGCAGCCACGCCTGGCTCGGACAGCTCCGTCATCGCGCGCTGGTCGTGCACGGCGACCGCGATCCGGTCGTGCCGCTGGCCAACGGGCGGTATCTCGCCGACGCGCTGCCGCACGGACGGCTCGAGGTGATCCCGGGCGCCGGCCATCTGTTCCTGCTCGACGACCCGGCGAGCGCGACGCCGCAGATCGAAGCGTTTCTGGCTACCTGACCCGGCGCCGGGCGACGTCGATCTCGCCCGACTCGACCCCGTGGCCGGCGGCGCAACGCAATTCCACGCCGACGGGCTCTCCGCAGTCGCGGTGGAGCAGCTCGATCGGCCCGCCCCGGTCGTCGAGCCACCGGTCGCCCCACTTCATCAATGCGACCAGCACTGGGAACAGGTCGGCGCCCTTCTCGGTCAGCCGGTACCGCTGGCGGGTGCGCTGCCCCGGCTCGCGGTAGTCCTCGCGCTCGAGCAGGCCCTCGTCGACGAGCTCGCGTAGTCGCGCCGCGGCGACCGGCTCGCTGATGCCGACGCGCTCGGCGAAGTCGTCGAATCGGGTCGTCCCGTAGAACGCCTCGCGAAGGATCAGGATTGCGGAACGCGTGCTCACGACGTCGATCGCCTTTGCGATCGTGCAGCGCTCGGCCTTCCATCCCTCTCGGGGATCGAGGTCTCCGGTGAGTCGAACTGTTGCGGACATGGGGACATCATAGCTGACTTTTGCCTTCATAAGCCAGCATGATACAGTGCCTGACTATGCCCTCGCTAAGTCAGCTCTCAGCCGCCGCCGGCCGTCGCAAGACCGCCGCCTCGCCGAACCTCGTCCTGTTGATCGTCTGCGCCGGCGTGGTGCTGGCGAGCCTCGATCTGTTCATCGTCAACGTCGCGCTTCCGCAGATGGCCAAGAGCTTCGGCTCGTCCGGTCTCGGCGACTTATCGTGGGTGCTGAACGCCTACGCGATCGTGTACGCGTCGCTGCTCGTGCTGTTCGGTCGCCTCGCCGACCGCTACCCGCGCGAGCGCGGCTTCCTGGTCGGGGTGTCGGTTTTCGTCGCCGCGTCGGCGGCGTGCGCCGCGGCGACGAGCCTGCCGATGCTGATTGCCTTCCGGGTTGTCCAGGCCGCCGGCGCGGCCCTCCTGACGCCGACCTCGCTCGGGCTGATCCTCGCCACATTTCCCGCCGAGCGCCGCCAGAGCGCCGTGCGGACCTGGACCGCGGCCGGCGGGTTCGCGGCCGCACTCGGGCCGGCGGTCGGCGGAATCCTCGTCGCGGCGAGCTGGCGGTGGGTGTTTCTCGTCAACGTCCCGATCGGCGTCGCCGCCCTGATAGCGGGCTGGCGCCTGCTGCCGGACGTCCCGGGGCACCCGATCCCGTGGCCCGACGCGCTGAGCGCGATGCTGATCACCGCGGGCGTGGGCGCACTCACCCTGGGACTCGTCGAAGGCGGAACGTGGGGATGGGGCAGCACGCGCACGGTCGCCGTCCTCCTGGCCGCCTTCGTGCTTCTGAGCTTGTTCGCGCTGCGGACCGCCCGAAGCCGCAATCCGCTGATCGACCGCGCGCTGTTCCGGGTCAGGCCGTTCACCGGCGCGTCGGCGGTTGCCCTGCTGTTCTCGATCGCGTTCGGCGGGATGCTGCTCTCCCGGGTCCTTTGGGCCCAGGACGTGTGGCACTGGTCGGCGCTGACCACCGGGTTCTCGATCGTGCCCGGGCCGATCATGGTCCCACTGTTCTCGTTCCTCGTCGCCGGCCGGCTGATCGCGCGCTTCGGTCCCGGCGCCGTGATCGCGGCGGGCTCGACGATCTTCGCGGCCGGCATGGCCTGGATGGCGCTGGCGGTCGGCTTGCGCCCGGACTACGTCGGTGATGTGCTCGGCGGTCTGTTGCTGACCGGCATCGGCGTTGGCCTGACACTGCCGACCCTGATGGCGACCGCAGCCGGATCGCTTCCACCGACGTCGTTCGCGACCGGCTCCGCCGTCGTGAACATGCTCCGCCAGGTCGGTCTCGCGATCGGCGTCGCCGTGCTGATCGCGTTGCTGGGCACGCCCCATTCGCCGGCCGAGGTGCTCTCCGCCTACCAGCGCGCCTGGACCGTGATAGCGGCGATTGCATTCGCCGGCGGGATCGTCGGGTTCCTAATGCTCGTGCGCCGGCCCGCGGCGGCGATCGCGTCCGAGGCGCCGGCCATCGCTGCCGAACCGGTGGCGAGGCCGTCGGGGGAGCTTGTCGCCATCGGCGGCGAGAATCTGTGACCGGATCGGAACCGAACCACGGGAGCGCGGCCATATGCCAGACCTAGTAACCGCGAGCGACTTCATGCGCTTGCTCGAGATCGAGTTCGACGAGCGCGGCCCGACGCGCGTAACCGGCTCGGTCGCCGCCGATGAGCGCCACCACCAGCCGTGGGGCCTCGTCCACGGCGGTCTCTATACGAGCGTGATCGAGACGTTCGCTACGACCGGGGCATTCGAGGCCGTCAAGGATCAGGGTATGCAGGCCGTCGGCGTGTCGAACCTCACCGACTTCCTGCGCCCGCACCGGACCGGCCGCCTGAACGTGGAGGCGACCGCCATCCACCAGGGCCGTACGCAACAGCTCTGGCAGGTCGAGATCCGCCGCCCCGACGATCACAAGCTGGTCGCGCGAGGGCAGGTCCGGCTCCAGAACATAGAGTCCAACGGATGACCGACCTGCAAGCCGCCGCCACGGACACGTGGGGGCCGCCTGGTACGAAGACCGCCACCTGGTATGACCCGTCGATCGCGGCCACCGCGGCGATGTCGCTCCCGGGGCGCGAGTTCCTCCAGGCGATCGTCGACGGAAAGTTGCCGCGGCCGCCGATGGCCGAGCTGATCGGCGCTCGGCTGGTCTCGGTCGGCGACGGCGAGGCCGTGTTTCGCTGCACCCCCGACGAGTCGACCTACAACCCGGTCGGGCTCGTCCACGGCGGCCTCTTGTGCACACTGTTGGACTCGGCCGCGGGTTGCGCTGTTCACTCGCTGCTCCCCGCCGGCGTCGGCCCCTCATCGATCGAGATCAAAGTGAGCTTCCTGAGCGCGGTGCGAGCCGACAGTGGCGAGCTCGAGATCACCGGCCGGGCGCTCCGGGTCGGGCGGCAGGTCGCGTTCGCCGAGGCGCACGCACGCGCTGCCGACGGCAAGCTCGTCGGGCACGCGACGACGTCGATCGCGCTGGTCCGTCCGTGACGACGCGCGAACCCGGCTAACCCGAGATTCGGCGCCGGCGCGAGCTCGAGTGAGTCGTTAGCCACACGGTAGGTGGCTGAACCTGAATTCACCGGGGGACGGGATGGCGAGTGCGGGGTTAGCCCCCCCCGGGACAAGTCCGCGTGCCACCTCGGCCTCGCCCGGAATCCGGCACGACCGCGGTCGCTGCTCGACACGCACAGAGGCCGGATTCCGCGGAATCCCCGCCGACCACAGTCTCCCCTCGACAAGCGCCGGGGCCGGGATTTCGCCCGGAATCCCCGCCAACCGCGGTCCCCCCTCGACAAGCGCTGGGGCCGGGATTTCGCCCGGAATCCCGGCCAACCGCGGTCTCCCCTCGACAAGCGCCGGGGCCGGGATTTCGCTCGGAATCCCGGCCGACCACAGTCTCCCCTCGATAAGCGCTGGGGCCGGGATTTCGCCTATTCGTAGGACAGCGCTTCCAGCACGTTGAGCCGGCCCGCGCGCCGCGCCGGCCAGATCGCCGCGATCAACCCCGCGATCACCGCAGCGATCACGAACACGACCAGCGTGCCCACCGGGATCGTGAACGTCCCGAAGTCGATCGTGGCGCCGATCAGCGCCGCGAGCAAGATTCCCAACGGGATCCCGAACGCCGCGCCGAGCAGCGCGGTGATCACGCTCTCGTGGCGAATCATCCGCCGCACCTGACGCCGGCTCATCCCCACCGCCCGGAGCATTCCGAGCTCGCGGGTCCGCTCGAACACGGTCAGCACCAGCGTGTTCACGATCCCGAACAGGCTGACCACGATCGACAGCGACAGCAGGACGTAGAGCAGGTTGAGCAGCAGGGTGAGGCCCTGCAGCTGGTTGTTGATGAACTGCGACTTCGTCTGGAGCTTGGCGTCTGGGAATCCGGCCAGGGCCGCGTTCAGCTTGTTGGTGTTGGCCGAGCTGACGCCGCCCTGGATGTTCACGAACGTGAACAGGTTCTGCGGGTTCTGGTACTCGCGATCGAACAGCGCCGTGGAGATCGAGATGTCTCCGTATGGCGACCCGCCCTTCGGCGGGTTGGTGATGCCGATGAGCTTCAGATGCAGGAACTTGCCCGTCGGAGTCTCGAACGAGAGCGGCGAGCCGATCTGCAGGTGCTGGGCCTTGGCGTAGTCCTTGCCGACGAACGCGCCGTCGTTCCCCAGCTGCGCCGGAATGCCCGGACCGCCTTCCGTCCAATCGACGTGAATCGCCTGGCCGGCGTTCGGAGGGACGCCGGTGACGTTGATGTGGGACCCGAACGCCTTCCCGTCGCCCGCCCGCACGCCGATGATGCCGGTCACTCCGGGGACGCTTCGCACCGCCTGCTCAGACGACAGGCTGATCGGCGAGAAGTTGTTGGAGGCCGTGATCGCGTAGTCGGCGACGAACGCCTTGTCGACGGAGTTCTTGAACCCGGTACGCAGGCCGGCCGCCAGCACGCCGACCAGGGTGACGAGCGCGAGACCGATCATCAGCGCCGACGCGGTCGACGCGGTCCGCGCTGGATTACGCGCCGAGTTGGCCTGCGCGAGCTTCCCCGCGGAGCCTCCGATCTTCGACGCCGGCCAACCAAGCACCCGGACGAGCGGGGGCACCAGCTTCGGCGCGAGCATCGAGAAGCCGATGAACAGCGCAATCGCCCCGATGCCCAGCGCGAGCAGGCGCAGCCCGGTCGACAATCCGCTGGCCAGCAGCCCGACGAGCATCAGCACGACCGCGCCGATGACGGTCCCACCGGCCGCGTACGAGCCGTACTTGGCCCACCGCGACGGCGGCAGTATCGAGCCCTCGCGGGCCGCGGCGATGGGTTCGACCCGCGTCGCGCGCAGCGCCGGCCGGACCGCCGCGACCATCGTGATGATGATCCCGACGAGCAGGGAGATCACGATCGTCCGCGTCTTGAACACGGTGGCCGCCTGGGGCAGGTTGATCCCGAACGACACCAGCAGCGAGTTCAGCGCCTTGGCCAGCAGCAGGCCGAGGAACAGCCCAACGATCGACGCGAGCGTGCCGATCACGAACGCCTCGACGAGCACCGAGCGGAGAACCTGGCGGCGGGTCGCCCCCAGGGTGCGGAGCGTCGCGAGCTCTCGGGTGCGCTGGGCAATCGTGATCGACAGGGTGTTGGCGATCACGAAGCTTCCGACGAACAGAGCGATGCCGCCGAACGCGAGCAGGAAGTCCTGGAAGATGTTGAGGAACCCGCTGGTGTCGTTGGTCGCCTGCTGGGCCTGCTGCTGACCGGTCTTGACCTGCGCGCTCGGCCCGAGCAGCGGCTTGATCTGACTCACGACCTGCTGGGGCGAGTACCCGTTCTTGGCGGCGACGCTGATCGAGTCGTACCTGCCGACCTTGTTGAACAGCTGCTGCGCCTTAGCCAGCGTGAACACCGAGATCGTGGCGCCCCCGAGCGAAGAGACGCCGCCGATCTTGACGGTCCCCGCGATCTGGAACCGCTCCACGGGCCCCCGCGCGACCACCCCGATCTCGTCTCCGACCTTGTAATCATGCTTGCTCGCGGTCGAGGCATCGATGTCGATCTCGTTCGGGCTCGTCGGGAACCGGCCGCTTGTCAGCTCGAGCGGGTTGAAGTGAGCGCCGGCGGGCGAGTAGCTGAAGGCCAATCCTGGCGCGCCGCCACTCGAGATGACCTTGCCGTTCCGTCCGACCAGCTGCGCGGTGTCCGAGATGCCACCCGATGCGATTCCGACCGACGGCAGCGCTCGCACCTTGGTCAGAAGCGAAGCCGGCAGCGAGGGTGTCGTCGGCGCGTTGCCGTTGTTGCTCGACGAGATCGCGCTCTTGCCGGTGATCACCGCGTCGGTGTTCTGGTACACGGTGGTGAACACCGTCGTGAACGCCGCCTTGATCGTGTCGGTGAGCACGAACGTCCCGCTCACCATCGCGACGCCGATCACGATCGCGAACGCGGTCAAGACAGCCCGGAGCTTCCGTCCAAGAAGCCCGCGGAGCGCGACCCTCGTCACGACTGAAGCGTGCTCATCACTTCGAGCACCTGACCCGCATCCGTGTCGGTGAGTTCCTTGACGATCAGTCCGTCGGCGATGAACAGAATGCGATCGGCGATCACGGCGGCGCGCGCCTCGTGCGTCACCATCACGATCGTCTGGTTGTAGTCGCGCGCGGAGTCGCGCAGCAGATTCAGGATTTCGCCGCCCGTCTTCGAGTCGAGGTTTCCGGTCGGCTCGTCGGCGAACAGGATCGTCGGCTTGGTTACGAGGGCGCGGGCGATCGCCACCCGCTGCTGCTGGCCGCCCGAGAGTTCCGAGGGGCGGTGGTGGCGCCGATCGGTCAGCCCGGTCTTGCTCAGCAACTCATCGAGCCACTGCTTGTCGGGCTTCTCGCCGGCGATCGACAGCGGCAGCAGCACGTTCTCCTCCGCGGTCAGCATCGGCAGCAGGTTGAAGAACTGGAACACGAAGCCGATGTGGTCCCGGCGGAGGTGGGTCATGTGCGCGTCGTCGAGGCCGGTGATCTCGGTGCCCGCAATCGTCACCGTCCCGTTCGTCGGCTTGTCGAGCCCGGCGAGGATGTGCATCAGCGTCGACTTGCCCGAGCCGGACGGCCCCATGACCGCCACCAGGTGGCCGCGCTCCACTGCAAGCGACACTCCGCGCAGCGCGTGTACCGCTGTCTCGCCCTCGCCGTATTGACGCTCTATATCGTGCGCCTCAACGACGACCCCGCCGACGGCGGTGGCCACCGAAGCGCGGAGCTCGGTTTCCTCTGCCGACACCACCCGGTGTATAGCACCTGAAACTTCTTTCAGTTATGACCGAGCAGGACCAATGTCGGTTTTCTTGCCAGGACCAATTCCTGACGGTCACACGGCCGTTCTTACGAATTGCTCACGCAACGCGGTCTTCTTGAACTTGCCGGTTGCAGTCCGCGGAATCTCGTCGATGAACTCGACGCGCTCGGGGACCTGCCACTTCGCGAATCCCGTCGCCAGGTGCTCGCGCAGATCCTCGGCACTGGCCTCGGAGTCATCCTTGAGCACCACCACGGCCATCGGCCGCTCGCCCCACTTGTCGTCAGGGATCGCGATCACGGCCGCCTCGGCCACGGCCGAATGCGCCATCAGCAGGTTCTCCATGTCGACCGAGGAGATCCATTCGCCGCCCGACTTGACCAGGTCCTTGGTGCGGTCGGTGATCCGCAGGCAGCCGTGGCTGTCGATGCGCACCACGTCGCCGGTCTGGAACCAGCCGTCGTCGGTGAACTTCTCGGCGCCGCTCCCCTGGAAGTAAGCCGCCGCTACCCATGGCCCGCGCACCTCGAGCTCGCCCATCGCCTGATCGTCCCAGGGGATCAGCTCGCCGTCGTCTCCGCGCGCGCGGATGTCGACGAACGCGGCCGGCGTGCCCTGGCGGGCGCGGTACTCGAACTTCTCCTCGTCGGTGGTGTCGTCCATCTCCGGCGGCAGGATCGCGGTGCTCGCGAGCGGGGAGGTCTCGGTCATGCCCCAGCCCTGCACGATGAACAGCCCGTGCCGCTGGTAGCCGGCGATCATGCTCTTGGGGACGGCCGAGCCACCCACCAACAGGCGCCTCAGCGAGCTCAGATCCCATCGCTCGGGCTCGGCCTCGATCGCGTTCAGCATCGCCATCCACACGGTCGGGACGCCGGCGGTCATCGTCACGTGCTCGTCCGCGAGCAGGTCGAGCACGTTCTCCGCGTCGAGCCGCGGCCCGGGCAGCACGAGCGCCGCCCCGACCATGCTGGCGGTGTAAGGGATGCCCCAGGCGTTGGCGTGGAACATCGGCACCACCGGCAAGACGGTGTCGCGAGTCGACATGTTCATCGCGTCCGGCAACGCCGCGGCCATCGAGTGCAGGACGAGCGCCCGGTGTGAGTAGAGGACGCCCTTGGGCCGGCCGGTCGTCCCCGACGTGTAACAGATCGCGGCCGCCCGGCGCTCGTGCGGCGCCGGCCACGCCATCGGCTCAGCCCCCGCGATCAGCGACTCGTAGTCGAGCGCGCCGTCCACGACCGCGCCGGATTGCGAGACCACGATCACGTGCTCGAACTCGTGGGCGGAGCGGAACCCGTCGAACGCCGGCAGCAGCGATTCGTCCACCACGATCGCACGGTCCCCGGCGTCGCCGGCGATGAACCCGAGCTCGTCGGGGTGCAGGCGGGGATTGAGCGTGTGGACGACGGCGCCCATCGCCGGCACCCCGTAGTACAGCTCGAGGTGCTCGGGCTGGTTCCACATAAGCGTGCCGACCCGGTCGCCCTCGCCGAGTCCGAGCTCGGCGAGCGCCGTGGCGAGCCGGCGCGCGCGTCCCGCGCACTCTCCCATCGTGGTCCGGTGAATCGTGCCGTCGGGTCGTCTCGAGACGACCTTGCGGTCGCCGGTGAGCGACTCCGCGCGCTCGACGATCGCGGTCAGCGACAGCGGATAGTCGTCCATCATCAGCCCGGTCAACATCGGCTCGCTCATACGCTCCTCTCCTCCTGGCCGCTGTGTCGCGATGCTACGCGCTATCTGCGACCAGCGCGCTGAAGAACTCGATGTCCTCGCGTTGGAGCTGGCAGATCTCGAGCCAGTGCCCGAGCTCGGCGGTCGTGTCGACGTAGCCGGCGCGGACGCGGTTCGGGATCAGCACCGTGTAGTCGACCTTCAGGCCGGACGCGGCCAGCAGGCCGCCGACCCCGCGCCCACTCCTCGTCGCCGGTCTCGATGAACGTGGCGATGTGATGCAGGCGCACGGCAAACGATCCGTCGGGCGGCAGCACGCGCGTGTAGAAGTCGACGTGGCCGACCACCGGCTCGATCAGCTCGACGATCTTGCCGCCGCGCGCGCCCATCGCAAACTTGGCGTCCCACTCAGCGGGCTCATCGCCGACCAGGAACGTGGCGCCGCCCGCCGGCAATTTGAGGCAGTGCTCGAGCCCGAACCGATCGGACATGAACTCGACCGCGCGGTCCAGATCGTTCGTGACGTACCCCAATTGCCACACGTTCGCGAGCAGGTCGGCCAGCGCGTCGATCCGCCGAGGCGGCGCGAACAGCCCCTCGGCGGGACGGATCGCCTGGGAGCCGTTCATCCCGGAGACGTCAAGCGACGAGCTGCTCGCGGCCGGCCGTCAGCTGGCCGCCGGCGCCCGAATCGAGGTAGTCGGCGAGTCGCGCGGCGAGCGCCATGATCGTCAGCGACGGGTTCACCGACAGCGTACGGGGGTGCGCCGAGCTGTCTCCGACGTACAGCCGCCGAATCTCGTGCGACTGGCCGTGGGTGTCGACGACCGAGGTGGCGGCGTCGGCGCCCATCCGGCAGCTGCCCTGCATATGCGTGGTGGCGAGGCCGGACCACAGGATCTGGGTCGCGCCGGCCGCCTCGAGCACGCGCGCAGAGAAAGCGCGCGCGTTGTTGATTCGCTCGAGCTCGTGCGGCCGGAAGTCCGACAGGAACAGCTCGTTGCCGTTCTCGTCCAGCGACACGCTCGCGTTGTTGTCGTCGTTGGACATGTTGAGCAGCCCGACCCAGCGGCGGTACTTCTTGGCCGCCTCGACGAGCGGCTCGCCCCACATCGGCCCGTTCTCGTCGCACAGGCTGGCGGCAAATCCGATCGGGTCCTGCACGGTCGCCGCCTCGACCGCGAACCCGCCGTCCTCGTCGGCCGCGAAGTCGTAGCAGTGGCCGGTGATCGGGGCCACCATGTGGGCGTCCTGAGGCTCGTCGAACAGGCCGAACACGAACTGCGCGGGGTGCAGGCCGAGGTGTTTCCCGATGTTCGGGTTCGCGATCTCCGAGCGCAGCAGCACCTGCGGCGTGCGCAGCGACCCCGCCGCGACGACGACGACGTCGGCATCGACCTGCTGGGTTTCTCCGTAGGCATCGACGTATTCGACCCCGGTCGCCTCGGGCCCGTCGCCGCGGTCCTCGATCAGCACCCGCTGGACGAACGAGTTCGGCCTGAGCACGAGCGCTCCCGAGAGCACGTTCCGCTGGATGTACGTGTTCATCGTCGACTTGCCGGCGTTCGTCGGGCAGCCCTGAAGGCACGAGCCGCACTGCTCGCAGTTCTCGTCGACGTAGGCGCGGACCGGCTCGAGCGTCGCGCCGACGGCCTCGAAGCCGCGCTTGGCGGTCTGGACGCACCGCTTAAGGTCCCAGTCGGTCGAGCGATCGCGAACGCCGAGATAGCGCTCGACCTGGTCGTAGTAGGGGTCGAGGTCGGCGGACGAAATCGGGTCGCCATGCTCGTTGCACAGGCCGCTGGCGGCGTGCCACTTGTCGAGCTCTCGCTGGGTCGCGCGCAGCGCGACCTTCGTGTTGATCGTCGTGCTGCCGCCGACGCAACATCCGCTGATCAAGACGACCGGGCCGAGGCCGAAATCGCCGGCCGGGAACGCGAAGCCGAGCGGCCACCAGTAATCGTGCGATGCCCGGCTCTCCCACCGGGTGAAGTCAGCGGCCACGTAATGGCCGCCGGCCTCGAGCAGCAGCACCGAGCGGCCCCGCTCGGCGAGCTCGCCGGCGACGACGCCGCCGCCCGCGCCCGAGCCGACCACGAGGACCTCGAACCGCTCGCTCAATCTACGATCCCCAAGTAGGACCAGTCCTTCTTGATCCGCAGCGCCAGCGGCGAGTGGAAGTCGATCTCCTCGTACGCGCTCGGACCACTCGCGCCCGGGGCGACGAAGTCGCTGTAGAAGGCCTCGACCGCCAGCGCCCGGATTAGCAGGAACGCCGGCGTGGCCGCGTGCGGTCTCAGCGCCTCGGCACCGCCTGGAGCCGCGTCGGCGAGCGCGTCGATCGACCCGATCACGCCGGCCCGGACCGGCTCCGGCATCTCGGACATGATCGCGTCGATGTAGACGACCGGCCCGACGCGCGCCGATCCCGGGACGATCGCGTCGCATAGCGACTCGAGCACCGCCGCGCGCCGCTCGTCGAGGTTGCGCAGTGCGCTCGTCACCCGGCCGACTCTACGCCTCGGGCGCGAGCGCCTGCATGCCGGTGCGGGCGCGGAAGGTTGTCGATGCGTGCACGGCAAAGGGGTGGCATCCTGGTCAAAAGCCATGCGTGCCGACGCCACCGACAAGATCCACGCGCTCGCGGACCTGATCGTCCGGTTCGGCGCCAACGTCCAGCCCGGTCAGATCGTCTCCCTCAGCTCGGCCCCTGGGAAGGAGCCGCTGACGCGTGCCATCGCGGAGGCCGCCTATAAGGCCGGCGCCAAGTTCGTCGATCTGTCGGTGTTCGACATCTACCTCAAGCGCGCCCGAGCGTTGTACGCGGCTCCGGACACGCTCGGGTTCGTGCCGCCCTGGTACGGCGAGCGGATGCTCGCGATCGCCGAGCAGCGCGGCGCGAATATCGCGCTCACCGGTCCGGTGGCGCCCCACGTGATGGACGGAGTCGATCCGTCGCTGCTAGGCAGGGATCTGCTGCCCGCGCTGCGCGAGGCGGTTGAGGTCGTCAACCAGCGGACCACCAACTGGACGGCGGCGCCGTGTCCCACAGCGGCCTGGGCCGAGCTCGTCCGTCCCGAGTTGCCGCCCGCCGAGGCGCTCGAGCGCCTGTGGCACGACGTCATTCACGTCTGCCGCGTCGACGAGGACGACCCAGTGGCGGCGTGGGAGGAGCGAATGGACCGTCTGACGGCGGTCGCGCACAGGCTCGACGAACTGGCACTCGAGGCGCTGCGCTTCGAGGGGCCGGGAACCGATCTGACGGTAGGGCTTTTCCCATCCTGCCACTGGTACTGCGCTCGGATCACGACCGTCGACGGAATCGTGCACGCGCCCAACCTGCCGACCGAGGAGGTGTTCACCACCCCGGACCCCGCTCGGGTCGACGGCTACGTCCGCTCGACCAAGCCGCTGTTCGTCTCGGGGGTGCTGATCACGGGGCTCCGGGTCCGGTTCGAGGGCGGGACCGCGGTCGAGATCGACGCCGACCAGGGCGCGGACACGTTGCGCGCGCTGTCAAAGCGCGATCCGGGCGCGGCCCGGCTCGGCGAGGTGGCGCTCGTCGATCGCGACAGTCGGATCGGCAACCTCGACACGGTGTTCTTCGACACGCTGCTCGACGAGAACGCCGCGAGCCACATCGCGCTCGGCGAGGGGCTCGAGTTCACCGTGCTCGACGAGCGCGATCAGGAGCACATCAACCGCAGTGAGCTCCACATCGACTTCATGATCGGATCGAACGAGGTCGCGGTCACGGGCGTCCAGGCCGGCGGCGCTGAGGTTCCGCTGCTCCGCGACGGCGTCTGGCAAGTCTGAGCGCGCTGGGCGGCCGGGCCGACGCGGCTCCCGGGGCGATACGCTTGCAGCGCCCGACGGAGAGGTGCCGGAGCGGTTGAACGGGCGCGACTGGAAATCGCGTAACGGGGGTTGACCTCGTTCGGGGGTTCGAATCCCCCCCTCTCCGCTGGCCGGTGGCAAGGACGCCTGCCCCGGCCCATAAGCCGCAGGCGCCCGAAAAGTGGCGCGAAGCCGACCACTTTGCGGCTTCCACCCCCCAGCTGGGGGGACACGAACAATCTTAAGGAGAGAGAACCCGCGCGCGTGGGTATGTCAACGCTCACAAAAGGAGTCCGTGGGAGCGGAGGAGGAGAGGATTAGCGCAATTTGCGTGCGCGCGGGTGCCGCGGGGCTGCTCGACGCGCGTTCGTTGGGGGGCGGCCAATTCGTCCAGATGCCGTCGTCTATCGTCAGGGGTGGCCCAAATCGGGCCGACGCGGGTTACAACCTGCACAATTGTTCGGCGGGCGCTTCCGTTCCGTCAAACCAAGAGTTAGCATCCGCGTAGGGGCAATGAGTGGAATCACTGATCTTCGTCCAGCACTGAGACTCGTACAGCCGGCGGTCGGTGAGCCGGTTGAGTTCACGTGGTTCTGCGGGCACTGCGCGGCTCCCTCGAAGGAGGCTCAGCCGCCGGCGCCGATGGCCCGCGTGTGCCGTTCGTGCGGTCTCGGAGTCATGCTGGAGACGCGCGCGGACATCGCTCCGAGCCATCGCGACGCGTTCCTCGTGATCGACAGCTCGCTGCTGGTCCAGGCGATGTCGTGGCGCGCCGAGACGCTGCTCGGTGTGACCGAGGAAAGCGCGGTGAACCACCCGGTCATTCAACTGCTGGTCCCCGCGGACGCGGAGGCCGGCCGGCCGGCGCGCTTCGCCGCCGCCCTGGTCGAGGCCGCCGCCGGCGCCAGCGCCGATGAGCCGGTCAGCGCGTTTGTCCGGCCCTGGAACACGTTCGGCGTACGGCTCCGGGCGCGCGTGGCGTCGTGCGGGCCCCCGCGCGCGGCGCTCGTGGTCCTCGCGGACCAGCAGGCGCGGCCGCTCCGCGTCGTCAGCTGAGCCTCGATCCGCGCCTGCGGTCTAATCGCCCGCCGGCGGGAGCACCTCGGGCGCGCCCGCCGCGACAAGTGGCGCCGGCAGCCGCACCGACCCGTCGTCCTGCTGCCCGTTCTCGAGCAGCGCGATGATCGTCCGCCCGACCGCGACCGCCGTCCCGTTCAAGGTGTTCACGTGCTCTGGCCGGCCGTCCGCGGGCCGGTAGCGGATCCCGAGCCGGCGGGCCTGGTAGTCGGTCGTGTTCGAGCACGAGGTCAGTTCGCGGTAGCGGCCCTGGCCCGGCAGCCAGGCCTCGCAGTCGTACTTCTTGGCCGCCGAGGCGCCGAGTTCGTCGACCGCGATCGCCACGACGCGGTACGGGATCTCGAGCGCCTTGAGGATCGACTCCTCGGTCGCTAGCAGCCGCTCGTGCTCGGCGGCCGCCTCCGACGGCGCCACGAAGCTGAACATCTCGACCTTGTCGAACTGATGGACCCGGAAGATCCCGCGCGTGTCCTTGCCGGCGGCTCCCGCCTCACGCCGGAAGCAGGTCGAGAAGCCGGCGTAGCGAAGCGGCAGGTCCTCCTCCGCCAGGATCTCGTCGTCGTGGAGCGACGCCAGGGCCACCTCGGAGGTGCCGATCAGGTACAGGTCGTCGTCGGGGAGGCGGTAGATCTGCTGCTCGGTGTCGGGCAGGAAGCCGGTCCCGTAGAGGGCGCGCTCGCGCACGAGCACCGGCGGCACCACGGGCTCGAATCCCTCGCCGCGGAGCCGTTCGAGCGCAAACCGAACGAGCGCGAACTCGAGCATCACGAGGTCCCCGAGCAGGTAGGCGAACCGCGACCCCGATAGCCGCGCGCCCCGTTCCATGTCGATCCGGTCGCCGGCGAGCTCGAGATGGTCCTTGCCGATGGCGCCGGCCTCCCCGACCTCGTAGAGCACGGTGTCCTCCGCCGGGGCGTCCTCCGCGGGCAGATTCGGCAGCGAGGCCAGCTCACGGTCCCGTTCTCGGCGCACGGCCGTCTCCGCATCGCTCAGCTCGCGACCTCGGGCGGCCATCGACGCGAGTTTCTCGCGCTCCTCGGGCGTCGGCGGCCCCTTGCGTCCCTTGGTGGCGCGGTTCTGCTCGGCGCGCAGCTCCTCGAGCTCGGTCGTGATCGCTCGCCAGCGCCGATCGAGCTCGAGCACGCGGTCGACGGCGTCCGACGCCGCGTCTCCCCGCCGGCGGAGCGCCGCCCGGACCGCGTCCGGTTCACGTCGGATCAGCTGGATGTCGAGCACGGGTCCCTCGCGGCGGCACTAGTTCGCGGGCGCCACGCGATCAGGGCTTCTTCTTGACCACCATCCCGGAGGTGGTGATCACCCACCAAAAGCCCCCGGTGAGGTTGACGTCCTGCCCAGCCGCACTACCGGGCGTCGTGTCGGCGACGTAGGTATAAAGCGGCCAGCCGTGGTAGGTGACGACCTTGCCGCCCGCGGGATCAGGAGCTGAGGAGAGCAGCGACGCCATCACGCCGTTGGTGCCCACCGCGTGCCCGCCGGCGGGCAGATACACGGGGGGCCACACCGCCGCGCAGGCGCCGGTGCAGGTCACCTTCGTGGCGTTATCGGGCGCGAACACGTAGAGCGTGTGCCCCGCGCTGTTGACGAGGACGTCACCGAGCCCGGGGATCGTCCTGGACGAGATCGTCACGGCCTTGCCGCTTGGAGCCGTGGATTTGGACTTGGTCGGCTTGGGGGTCGGGCTCGTCCCGGTGACCGTGCCTGGCAACGGAGTGGTGCTCGTGGCGGTCGTGGTCAGCGCCGCCTCGATCGACCCGATCGGGACCTGCTCGCACGGCACCACCCCAGGCACCTTGGGCGCCTTGCGGCCGGAATAGGTCGCGACGAACTGGGCCACGGCTACCGCCTGGGCGCCGACGACGATGTTCTGCGGCATGATCGCGCCCGAGAAGCCGCCGTTCTGGATCGCGTACAGCACCCGCGCCACCGGCCGCTCGCAGCGGATGTCGAAGTTCGGGCCGTTGTTGAACTGCGCCGTGCGGACGTTCTCGGCCGATCCGTGCGTCGCCGCGTAGGACAGCGTGTGGCATCCCGAGCAGCGCTGGTTGAACAGCACCGCGCCCTGGTGGAGCACCGGCTCCGACTTCGGGACGGAGATGGTTTCCGTCCCGCACGCGGTCGTCGTTAGGGCCGCTGACGCAAGCAACGCGCCCAATAGAAGGACCTTGGCGGGTCGGCTCATCCGGGGCAGGATCATACGGAAAGGAGCAGGACCCGCGGCCCCTGCGCCGAAGCACTGCCCAACCCCGGCGCCGGCCGGAACGACGCTCGCTCAGGCCAATCCCCAAACAACGCGATCGTCCCCACGGCGGCAACCAGAGGGGCCGGCGCCGGGTCACGTGACCGCCGGAAGCGGTCGGCGCGCGCGTGGGCGCGCGCTATAACGGGCTCGTGATGACATCGCCGTCCGATCCTGAGCTGTTCCGCGAGGTGTTCGGGCGGTTCGCGACAGGCGTCGCGGTGATCACGAGCGCGGCCTCGGCGGCCTCCGGCGGCATGACCGCCAACGCGCTGTGCTCGCTGTCGCTGGACCCGCTGCTGGCGCTCGTGTGCTTCGAGAACAACGCCCGCACGCTTGGGATCGTCCGCGAGTCCGGCCGCTTCGGGGTCAACGTGCTGGGCGCGGACCAGGAGGACGTGGCCGAGGTGTTCGCCTCCAAGATGCCCGAGGCCGAGAAGCTCGAGGCGGTGGCGCACCGCTACGAAGCGGAGGTTCCGATCATCGACGGCGCCCTGTCGTGGGTGGCGTGCACGCTGCGCGAGTTGATCGCCGGCGGTGACCACACGATCGCGATCGGCGAGGTGGTGGCGATGGGGCTTGGTGGCGGGGACCCGCTGCTCTGGTACGGCGGTCGCTACCACGACGTGGGTCTGGTCGCCGAACGCTGAGGGGCCGCCTTCGGCGGCATCCGTGGGGCCTATTCCGCCCGACATCCATGTCGGGCGGGCGTGATCGCTGATTCCGCGGCGGTCGAGGGCAGATCGGGTTCTTAACGGCGGGCACCTGGAGAGGGGCCGGGCTGGGCTGCCGGCGCGAGGCGGCTCGCCGATCATGCATAACCTGCCAACGAACCCCCTCCAGCCTGACCGTGGCATACCAGGCATGTGGGGCATGCGCACTAGGCCACGGTGACGGGATTCGGGCTCGAGTGGCAGGTTATGCATGCTGGCGCCCCGCGATCCGCCCCCGGGACGACCCCACCCGTCTCCAGGTGCCCGCCGTTCAACCAACCGGCGGCCGGACCAGATAGCGGGAACGCGGTCACGCCCGCGCGGCAAGGATGCCGCGCGGAACCGGCCCCACGGACGCCGCCGCAGGCGGCCCCAAAAACCCCTAGTGCGTCATCGCCGCTCGCGCCAGCAACGCCGTATTCACTAGCGCCGCCAGCGCCATCACCCCGATCTCGCGGCGCATGATCGTTCGAACGATCTCCTGCTGCTCAGCGTCGGGCAGCGCCCCGACCTCCTGAGCGGACTCGAAACCGCCCTTGTCGAGCACCATCTGCGCGGCCGAGATCCGTAGCTGCTCGGCGATGAACGAGACGAACAGCGGCAGCACCCCGTACAGGGTGTGAAGACCCGGGGATTTGTGCCCCAGGAGCAGGAGAATGCCGCCGAGCGCCGCCTCGACGACGATCGCCACCTGCGAGGCGCGGAGCAGCCGCCAGAACCAGCGATTGTTGCTGACCCGCCACCAGCACCACCCGCCATAGACGGCGGCGCCGGCTGACAGCACGATCGTCAGAACGCCAACAACGAGGTGAATCTGCTTCATTTGTTACCGATCACTTAGCCGCAATCATCACTAAGTAACACAGTGTTACAAGGTCCGCACCAGCAGTGATATAACGGTCAGCGGTGCTACGCGATTATCTGCCTGCGATCGTCTTTCTGATCCTAGGATCGGCGGTGGGTGTGCTGTTCGCCACGCTCAACATGATGGTGTCGCGGCGGGTGCCGAACAGCTCGAAGGTCGAGCCGTACGAATGCGGGCTGCCCTCGGAGGTCCAGAGCGGCTTCCGCTTCGGCATCAGCTTCTACCTCGTGGCGATGCTGTTCATCCTGTTCGACATCGAGGTGATCTTCCTCTTCCCGATCGCGGTCCAGCTGCGGGCGTTCGGGAAGTTCGCGATGTTCGAGACCGTGACGTTCGTGGTCCTGCTGATGATCGCGTTCGGCTACGTGTGGCGCCGAGGAGCACTGGCATGGAGATAAAGCGCGAGCCGCTCACCGACTTCCGCGTCCGGCAGCTGAAGGCGCGGGACATGTTGCGCGGCATGGACGACGAGGAGCTCGATCGCTACGTCGAGGAGCGCGTGCTCACGACTACGGTCGACAAAGCCGTCGCCTGGGCACAGGGAAACTCGATCTACCCGCTCACCTTCGGTCTCGCGTGCTGCGCGATCGAGATGATGGCGATCGTCGCCGCAAGGGCGGACATCGCTCGGTTCGGGTGGGAGGCGTTGCGCGCATCGCCGCGCCAAGCCGACCTGATCATCCTGTCCGGCCGGGTGTCGATCAAGATGGCGCCGGTGATCCGGCGGCTATGGGACCAGATGCTCGAGCCCAAGTGGGCGATCTCGATGGGCGCCTGCTGCTCGTCGCAGGGCGTGTTCAACAACTACGCGATCGTGCCGTCGGACAAGTTCATGCCGATCGAGGTCCACGTGCCGGGCTGCCCGCCCCGCCCCGAGGCGCTGATGCACGGGATCCTCCGGCTCCGCGACAAGATCCAGGGCAACGAGCCCGAGGGCTGGCGCGAGCGCTACGCGGCAAAGGGCACCGAAGAGCTGCTTCCGAACGAAGCGTCGCTGGGCAGCGCCGACATCAGCGTGTTCAAGCCCGGAGACACCGCAGGTGCCTGACGCCACAGAGCTCGAGCTGACGGCCCAGGAACTCCGCGACGCCCACAGCGACTCGATCCTCGACACCGAATTCCACCGCGGCCGGGCCGTGCTCGTGGTCAACCCGCTCCGGATCAAGGCCGTGATCGAGCATCTTCACAACAAGGGCTACACCATGCTCGCGAGCCTTCACGGCGTCGACTACTACCCGCACGAACCGCGCCTCGGCGTGCTCTACGAGATGCTCGACCGCACGCGCGTCGACCGGATCTCGGTCAAGGCGAGGGTCTCGACCGAGAATCCGCACATCGACTCGGTGGTCGAGTTGCACCCGGGCGCCGACTTCCCCGAGCGGGAGGTCTACGACATGTTCGGCGTCGTGTTCGAGGGCCATCCCGACCTGCGCCGGATCCTGATGCCCGAGGACTACGAGGGCCACCCGCAGCGGCGCGATTTTCCGGTCGGCGGCGAGCCGGTCCTGTTCACCTACAACGAAGAGCAGAACTACGGGAAGTACGTTTGACCGTCACCGGCTCGAGCACAGGCGAGGGACCGACCCTCACCCCGGAGGATTACCGCCAGCGCGAGGAATCGATCACGCTGTCGAGCTCGCCGGTGGTCGGCGAGAGCCATGAGCTGATGACGCTCAACATCGGGCCGCACCACCCGGCCACGCACGGTGTGCTGCGGCTGCTCACCACGCTCGAGGGCGAGGTCGTCCGCGATGTCAAACCGATCATCGGCTACGTCCACACGGGGATCGAGAAGACCGCGGAGGACAAGGCCTACTGGAAGGTCATCCCGGTCGTCGAGCGGATGGACTACCTGAGCTACTACTTCAACGCGATGGCCTACTGCGGCGCCGTGGAGACGCTGCTCGACGTCGAGGTGCCGCCGCGCGCCCAGTACCTGCGCGTGATCCACCTCGAGCTCAACCGGATCGCATCCCACCTGCTGTGGCTGGGGACGAGCGCGCTCGACCTTGGCGCCATCTCGATGTTCTGGTACACGTGGCGCGAGCGCGAGGCCTGCCTCGACCTGTTCGAGATGTCCTCGGGCCAGCGGATGCACACGCGCTATTTCCAGGTCGGGGGCGTGTTCGAGGACATCCCGCGGGGGTTCGAGGCCAAGGTCCGCAAGTACATCAAGGAGATGCCCAAGCGGGCCGACCAGTACGCCGACCTGCTCGAGAAGAACCAGATCGTGCTCGAGCGGCTGCGCGGCACCTGCGCGCTCGACAAGGAGACGCTGCTGAAGCTCGGCGTCACCGGGCCGTTGCTCCGCGCGGCCGGCGAGCCTTGGGACCTGCGCAAGGCGCACCCGTACTCGAGCTATGACCACTTCGAGTTCAAGATCCCGGTCGGGACCGTCGGGGACAACTACGACCGATACCGGGTCCGCCACGCCGAGTTCTACGAGTCGTGCAAGATCATCGAGCAGGCGCTGGACGGCCTGCCCGAGGGGCCGCACATCACCACCGATCGCAAGGTCGCGCTCCCTCCGCGTCACGAGCTGGCCACAAGCATGGAGGCGCTGATCCACCACTTCAAGCTCGTCACCGAGGGCTTCCGGGTGCCGCCGGGCGAGGCGTACTACCCGATCGAAGGCCCTCGCGGAGAGCTCGGGTGCTTCGTCCGCTCCGACGGGTCGGCCAAGCCGGCGCGCGTGCACATGCGCGATCCGAGCTTCGTGAACCTCCAGGCGCTCGCGCCGATGGTCAAGGACGGCTACATCGCGGACCTGATCGCCACGCTTGCGATGCTCGACCCGATCCTCGGGGGTATCGACAGGTGAGCGCCACGCGGCCTCCGGTCCCGCGGTTCGGCCACGGGTCGCGCGTCCCTGGTTGGGACGACGCGGTCGACCTCACCAAGGATCCGGCGACCGTCCCCGACCCGGCGACGACGCCGGTCCCCCCCGGGCTGAAGGAGACGATCGAGGCGGCGATGGCCAAGTACCCCGACCGGCGCTCGGCCGCGATCCCGGCGCTCCACGCCGCCCAGGAGGTGTACGGCTGGTGCTCGCCGCAGGCGATCGACGAGGTCGCCTCGGTGATGCAGCTCACCCCGGCGTACCTCACCTCGGTGGCGACGTTCTATGACATGTTCTCGACCGTCCCCAAGCCGCGCAACGACGTGTACGTGTGCACGAACATCTCGTGCTCGCTGCTCGGCGCCGACGAGTTCTTCGAGGCGATGCTGGCCGCGGCCGAGGGCAACCCCAACGTCAACGTCACGGCGTTCGAGTGCCTGGGCGCGTGCGACATCGCCCCGATGGCGTCGGTCAACGGCGAGTACGTCGGGCCGCTCGACCTCGCGGACGCCGAGCGGATCGTCGCGGACCTGGACGCCGGCCACACCGTGCTCGAGCACAAGCAGCTTCGCTACCGCCGGAGCGCCGATCCTGAGGTGGCCGAGGAGGCCCGCGAGTTCGGACCCCCGACACCCGAGGTGACGGAGATGACCGATACTGCCGGGCTCGGCCCCGAGGGCGACACCGAGGACCGCCCGGGCCCGACGGCCGCGATCGAAATGACCTCAGACCAACTCGCCGAGCACCCGGAGCCCGAGACGCACGTCGACACCGATCAGCACCCCGCCGACGGGGAGGACGCGCAGTGAAGATCCTGTTCGACCGGATCGACGAGCCGGGGCTCAACACGCTGGCGGTGTATGAGCGGCGCGGCGGCTACGACTCGCTGCGCAAGGCGCTTCAAATGACCCCGGAGGAGGTAACGAGCAACCTGCTCGACTCGGGCATTCGCGGCCGCGGCGGCGCCGGCTTCCCGATGGGCCGGAAGGTCTCGTTCCTCCCCCACGGCGACATGGACAAGTACCTCGTCTGCAACGCGGACGAGTCCGAGCCCGGGACGTTCAAGGACCGCGAGATCATGCAGAAGAACCCGCACATGCTGATCGAGGGCCTCCTGATCGCATCGTGGGCGGCGGGGACGAGCCGCACGTTCATCTACATCCGCGGCGAGTACGCCCACCAGGCCGACATCCTCGAGGCGGCGATCGCCGAGGCGCTCGACGCCGGGTACATCGGCGAGCGGATCCTCGGATCCGACCACAGCGTCTCGCTCGTGCTCCACCGCGGCGCGGGCGCGTACATCTGCGGCGAGGAGACCGGGTTGCTCGATTCGCTCGAGGGCAAGCGCGGCAACCCGCGGCTGAAGCCGCCGTTCCCGGCGATCGAAGGCCTCTACCACGGGCCGACGCTGATCAACAACGTCGAGACGCTGGCGACCGTGCCGGCGATCATCCGGATGGGCGGCAAGGAGTACGCGGAGTTCGGAACCGAGACTTCGACCGGCACGAAGCTCGTGTCGGTCTCCGGCGACGTGCAGCGGCCCGGCAACTACGAGATCGAGCTCGGGATCTCGTCGCGGGAGCTCATCTACGGGCTCGCCGGGGGGCCTCCGGAGGGACGCGAGATCAAGTTCTGGTTCCCGGGTGGCTCGAGCTCGCCGGTGCTGACCAAGGACGACCTCGACGTCCCCTACGACTTCGACTCGATGGCCAAGGCGGGATCGATGCTCGGCTCGGGCGCGGTCATCGTGGTCGACGACTCGCACACCGTGCTCGAGGTCGCGATGAAGGTGGCCAAGTTCTACGCGCACGAGTCGTGCGGGAAGTGCGTGCCGTGCCGGGAGGGCACCAACTGGACGGTCAAGATGCTCGAGCGGATCCAGTCGGGGGAGGCGACCCCGATGGATCTCGACATCATGGCGTCCGTGCAAGAGCAGATCATCGGCAACTGCCTGTGCGTTTTGGGCGACGCGATGGCGATGCCGATCGGTTCGATGGTCGAGAAGTTCAGGAGCGAACTCGAGGACGAGATCGAGGCAGCGCGCGAGCGTGCCGAGGGGGCGGATTTGGACGACGTGATCCCGATCGGGGTCGCCGACGCGCACGCCGGCCCATTCCCCGTGCACTGATTGCACCGACCCTCGGCTGAATGCCCCGACCCCAAGAGAACATCATCCAGCTGACGATCGACGGCCGCGAGGTGCGCGCCGTCGAGGGGTCGATGCTCGTCGACGCCGCCAAGCACGGCAACGTCGAGATCCCCTACTTCTGCTACGAGCCGAGTCTTGGCGCCCCGGTCGGCGCGTGCCGGATGTGCCTGGTCGAGATCGAGGGGATACCGAAGCTCCAGACCTCGTGCTCGACGCCGGTCAAGGACGGCATGGTCGTCCACACCCAGACCGACCGGGTGCATCACGCCCAGAACGCGATCGTCGAGTTCCTGCTCGTCAACCATCCGCTCGACTGCCCGGTGTGCGACAAGGGCGGCGAGTGCCCGCTCCAGGACATCACGTTCGGATGGGGTCTCGGCCGGTCGCGGTTCATCGAGCCCAAGCGCCACTTCGAGAAGCCGCTCGCGCTGTCGCCGCTGATCGCGATCGATCGCGAGCGATGCATCCTCTGCTATCGCTGCGTGCGGTTCTCGCAGGAGATCTCCGAGGACTACCAGCTGATCTTCACCGAGCGCGGCGCCCACACGTTCGTGGGCACGTTCGACGGTCATCCGTACGTGGCGCCGTTCAGCGGCAACGTCATCGAGCTGTGCCCGGTCGGCGCGTTGACGTCCCAGGCGTACCGCTTCCGCGCACGTCCGTGGGATATCGAGGGCGCCGGCGGGATCTGCACGCTGTGTCCGTCGCAGTGCAACGTCGAGTTCACCGTCCGCGACGAGAAGGTCGAGCGGGTCCGGAGCCGCGACGCCACCGGCGCGGCCACCGGCGGCGGTCCCGTGGGCAATGCGGACGTCGACGACGGCTGGCTGTGCGACAAGGGCCGGTTCGCGTACCAGGCGATCCACGTCGACGAGCGGATCACGCAGCCGCTGGTGCGCGACGGCGGTTCGCTGCGCGCGGTGTCGTGGGATCGGGCGATGGACGCCGCCGCCGGTCTGGCGCGGCACCGCGGTTCCGTCGGAACGCTCGTCGGCGGACAGGCGACGAACGAAGAGGGCTTCCTGATCGGGCGTGTGATGCGCGAGGCGCTCCAGTCCTCGGACGTCGACTCGCGCGAAGGTTCGGCGCTGTCCTCGGATCTGATGCGCGCGCTCGCCGCTCCGTCGCTCCAGGCCACCGTGGTCGACCTCGAGTTCGCGCACACGATCCTGATGATCGGCTGCGAGCCGCTCGACGACGCCCCGATCTTCGACCTGCGGATCCGCAAGGGCGTCCGGCGCAACGGGGTGAAGCTGGCGATCGCGACGTCGCGCCCGAGTACGCTCGACCCGAACGCGCGGCTGTCGGTGCGCATTCCGCCCGGTGGCGAGGCTTCGTTCCTGGCGGCGCTCGACGTCGCGCTCGCCGGCTCGGGGTCGGGGTCCGGCTCTGGTTCGTCGGGGTCTGACTCGTCCGATGCGGGCCGCATCGCGGAGCTGATGCGCAACGGCGGCGAGGACATCGTCATCCTGTGGGGCGAGCGGTCGCTGGATGCGGCTGCGCTCGGCACGCTTCTGAGCGTCGCCGGGCGGCTCGGCCTCGACGGCCGCGACGGCGCCGGCCTGCTCGAGATCCCGGCCGGCGCGAACGGGCGCGGGCTCCGCGAGGCCGGAGCGGTCCCGGGCACCGGGCCGGGCTACAGCGAGATTTCATCGCCGGGGCGCGGGGGCTCGGACATCGCCCAGGCCGTGCTCGACGGCGAGATCAGCACGCTGTGGCTGTTCCAGACCGACCCAATCCGCGATCGTCCCGACCGGGCCCTGTGGGAGCGCGCGCTCCACGCGGCGGGTCTCGTGGTCGCGCACGCCTCCGTCCTCACCGAGGGGGTCGCGGAGCACGCGAACGTGATCTTCCCCGCGGACTCCTACGCCGAGAAGGAAGGAACGGTCGTCCACCCCGACGGTCGCCTGCAGCGGCTGCGGACCGCGATCGCCCACCCCGGCTCGGTCCGCGCCGGCTGGTCGGTGATCGCCGACATCGGCCGGCGCGCCGGGCTCGACACGGGCGTGCTGACCTCGCCGATGGCGTTCGCGCAGCTGGTCGAGGCGGTCCCGTTCTACCGGGGGATCTCGCTCGAGGCGATCGGCGGGCGCGGCGTGCGCTGGCCCGCGCTCGACGTCGCCTCGGAGCTGCCGGCGCCGGCGTCCGACCAGTCCCGGCCGGCGAAGCGGCCCGCGCGCGGGGCGTCCGCCGGCCGGAACGGCGCGGCGCCCTCGAACGGCGGCTTGCGACTCGGGACCTATCGCTCGATCTGGGCCGCGCCCGAGGTCGAGGTCTCGCCCGCGCTCAAGTTCACCGTCGCCCGACAGCAGGTCGAGCTCTCGCCCGAGGACGCTGGTCGGCTGGGTATAGGGAACGGAGATGCGGTCGACGTCGCCCAGAATGGGACGCGGCTTCGCGGCACCGCTCACGTCCGGTCCGGCGTTCCTGCCGGAACCGTGTTTGTCGCTGACGGCATCTCCGACGAATCCGCCAACGCCTTGACGGAACCGGTCGTCGAGGTGCAGAAGCCATGACGATCTTGCTCGCCGACGTCAATTACTACGAGCCGTGGTGGGCCCAGATCGTCAAGTCGCTGCTGATCTTTGCGGTGATCTTCGCGATTCTCCCGATGCTGATCGTCTACGAGCGCAAGCTGCTCGGCCGGTTCCAGGCGCGTTACGGCCCCAACCGCGTCGGGCCGTTCGGACTGCTCCAGCCGATGGCGGAGATCGTCAAGTTCGCGATGAAGGAGCCGTTCCGGCCAACCACATCGGTCGGCTACCTGTTCCGAGCCGCACCGGCGATCTCGATCATCACTGCCATCGGGGCGCTCGCGATCATCCCCTGGGGCGACGTCCAGCACGTCTTCGGGGAGCGGATCGGCCTGTACGGGATCGACGTATCGATCGGCCCGCTGTACGTGTTCGCGCTCGCCGGCATCTCGTTCTACGGGATCATGCTCGGCGGTTGGGCCTCGGGCTCGAAGTACTCGTTCCTCGGATCGATGCGCGGCGCCGCGCAGCTCATCTCCTACGAGGTCTCGCAGGGCCTCTCGATCATCGGCGTGGTCATGACCGCCCAGACGCTTTCGCTGACCGGGATCGTGCACGCCCAGGAGGGCATGTGGTACTTCATCCCGCAGTTCGTCGGGTTCCTGATCTTCCTGGTGGCGTCTTTCGCGGAGACCAACCGTGCTCCGTTCGACCTGATCGAGGCTGACGCCGAGCTTGTCGGCGGCTACTTCACCGAGTACGGCGGCACCGCGTTCGTGGCCTATCTGTTCGCCGAGTACGCGAACATGATCGTGGTGTCCGCAATGGCCGTGACGCTGTTCTTCGGCGGCTGGCTCCTGCCGTTCGGGATCGACCCGCCCGGCTGGGTCGACCCGTTCGTCGTGCTGGCAAAGATCTTCCTCGTGTTCACCTTCTTCGTCTGGATCCGGGCGACGCTCCCCCGCCTCCGCTACGACCAGCTGATGTCGTTCGGCTGGAAGATCCTGCTCCCGCTGGCAACCCTCAACCTCGTGGTCACCGCGATCATCGTCGCCTCATGAGCCCGTACGACGTCTCAGACGATGTGATCCAGGTCATTCGGTCGCCCGCCCGCGGCGCGGCAGCCGGCGCGTACCGCGCGTTCGGCGAGACGCTCCGGGGGTTGAAGACCACGTTGGCGCGCGTCGCCGAGGGCCCGGTCACGATCCAGTACCCGGAGGAGAAGACGCCGGTCTACCCGCGCTTCCGCGGCCGCCACCGGCTCCACCGGTTCGAGGACACCGGCCTCGAGAAGTGCGTCGGCTGCTCGCTGTGCGCCGCGGCGTGCCCGGCCGACTGCATCCGCGTGGTCGCGGCCGAGAACACCCCCGAGAATCGCGTGTCGGCCGGCGAGCGGTACGCCGCGGTGTACGAGATCAACCTCAGCCGCTGCATCTTCTGCGGCTACTGCGAGGTCGCGTGCCCGTTCGACGCGATCACGATGGGCCACGACTACGAGATGTCCGACTACACCCGGTCGGACCTGATCTTCACAAAGGAGATGCTGCTGGCCGAGCCGATCGAGCGCACGCCGCTGCGCCGGGAGGGCGAGTAGGCGTGGTGTTCACCGCGATCGTCTTCTTCATCGCCGCGATCGGCGCGATCACCGGCGCGTTCGGCGTCGTCCTGCTGCGCAACCCGTTCTACAGCGTGCTCGCGCTCGCGGTCCACCTGGTGTCGCTCGCCGCGCTGTTCCTGCTGCTCCGCGCCGAGTTCGTCGCCGCCGCCCAGGTCATCGTGTACGCCGGGGCGGTCATGGTCCTGTACGTGTTCGTGGTGGCGTACGTCGGCGGCGGCGAGCAGCTTCGCAGTGGCGGCGTGTTGCGGGTGCTCGGCCCGCTGTTCGCGCTGGCGCTCGCGATCGAGCTTTGCATCGCGATGCTGGGCGCCGGCCTGAAGGGCGTCAACTCGAAGGGCGCGGCCTACGTGCCCGGCTTCGGGAGCCCCCGCTCGATCGGCGAGTTGTTCCTGACCAAGTTCCTGTTCCCGTTCGAGGCGGCGTCGATCCTGCTGCTGGTGGCAGCGGTCGGCGCGGTCGTGCTCGCGCGACGGCGGCAGGGGCTCGAGCCCGACGAGCAGTTCGAACGCCAGGTCCACGTTCCCCGGCCGGCGTGGACCGGGACGATGGCCGAGGCTGGCGGACTTACCATGCCGGCGCACGCCGAGGAGCGAACGCTCGTCGAGGGCGAGCCGGTCGCGACGCCCGGCAGCGATCGCCCCGATCAGGAGGGCGGCTGGTGAACATCGGCTGGTACCTGTCGGTCTCCGCGATCATCTTCTGTATCGGCGCGGGCGGCGTGCTGGTCCGGCGCAACCCGCTCGTGGTCCTGCTGTGCCTCGAGCTGATGCTGAACGCCGCGAACCTCGCCCTGGTGGCGTTCGCGCGCATGTGGGGAAACGAGGACGGCCAGATCTTCGCGCTGATCGTGATGGTCGTGGCCGCGTGCGAGGTCACGGTCGGGCTCGGCCTCGTTGTCGCGATCTACCGTCGCCGGCTGCCGATCGACGTCGATGGGTTGAACGAGCTGCAGGGATGAGCGCCACCACCTTCGGTTGGCTCGTCCTCGCGTGCCCGCTCGTGGGCTCGATCCTGATCGGGTTCGGCTACGCCCGGTGGCCGGGGCGCCTGGCCGGATGGATCGCGACGCTCGCGATCGGAGTGTCGTTCGTGTTCGCGGTGCTGACCTTGATCAAGCTGCTCGGGCTCAGCCCCGACCACCGCCAGCTCACGTCGTCGCTGTGGAACTACGACGTTTCGGCCGGGGTAGACGCCAAGCTTCAGATCCTCGTCGACCCGCTGTCGGTGTTCATGATTCTCGTGGTCTCGGGGGTCTCGACGCTGATCCACCTGTACTCGGTGTCGTACATGACGCTCGACCGGGGTTACTCACGCTATTTCAGCTACCTGAACTACTTCGTGTTCTCGATGCTGTTGCTGGTACTGGCGGGGAACTTCGTGCTGCTGATCGTCGGCTGGGCGTTCGTCGGCACCGCGTCCTATCTGCTGATCTCGTTCTGGTACCGGCGCACGACCGCCACCCGCGCCGGCCTCAAGGCATTCGTGATCAACGTCGTCGGTGACGTCGGCCTCGTGATCGCCACGTTCATCATCTTCCAGCACACCGGGACGGTGCAGTTCCTCCCGGTGTTCCACTCCATCCATCAGCACTTCGCGTACAACGGGGCGCCGATCGTCGTCGCCTGCCTGCTGTTGCTCGTCGGCGCGTTCGCGAAGTCCGCGCAGGTCCCGCTGCACACGTGGCTTCCCGACGCGATGGAGGGCCCGACGCCGGTCTCCGCGCTGATCCACGCCGCCACGATGGTCACCGCCGGTGTCTACCTGATCGCACGCATGCATGTGCTGTTCGAGTGGGCGCCGACCGCGGCCGACGTCGGCGCGATCGGCGGCTGCGTGACGCTCGTGGTCGCGGCGACGATCGCGCTCGTGATGACCGACATCAAACGCGTGATCGCGTACTCGACGATGTCCCAGATCGGCTACATGATCATGGGCGTCTGCGTCGGGGCCTACTCGGCCGGGCTGTTCCACCTGATGACTCACGCCTTCTTCAAGGCGCTTCTGTTCATGGCCGCGGGCTCGATCATCGGCGCGATGGCGGGGGACCAGTCGCTCGACCACATGGGCGGATTCCGCAAGGCGCTGCCGTTCACGCTCATCTGCTTCATCATCGGCGGCCTCGCCCTGTCGGGCATGCCGCCGTTCTCGGGCTGGCTGTCGAAGGACGACATCATCGGGTTCCTCGACCACCGCGGCGGCGGCTTTGAGATCCTCGGGATCGTCGGGTACTTCGGCGCGCTGATGACCGGCATCTACACGTTCCGGATGATCTTCCGCGCGTTCTGGGGCGAGCCGGTCGAGGAGGCGCGCGAGCTCGAGCACGGCCATCTCCATCACGCGGACGTGCCCCGCAATCCGATGACGGGCGAGGAGGAGGACACCGACGTCGGCTTCCCCGGCCCCGGCCACTTCATCGCCGAGCGCGAGATGCCCATGAAGATCGCGATGGGCGCGCTCGCGGTGCTCGCGGTGGTTGGTGGCCTCGTCCAGATCCCGGGCATCGACGACGCGGTCACTCGTTTTCTCGAGCCCACGTTCGTGGACTCGAAATACGTGCACGCCGAGGTGAGTAGTGGTCCGGCGTGGCTGGGCCTGGTAATCGGCGCGCTGATCGCGATCGCGGGGGTGACGATCGCGTACCGCATCTGGGTCGCGCAGCCGGGGACCTCGCTGCGGATCCGGGAGCGGTTCTCGGGCGCGTACGTGTTCCTCTCGCACAAGTGGTACTTCGACGAGATCATCGACTTCGCGATCGTCCGGCCGACGCTGTGGATGGGGCGCGTCGTCGCCACGACGTTCGAGCGCGGCGTGATCACCGGGGTGGTCACTGACGGCACGACCAGCGTCGTGCGCGCCGGATCGGCGGCGGTGCGCCGCGCCCAGACCGGGTTCCTGCGCTACTACGCCGCGCTGATGATCGTCTGTCTGTTCGGGGTTGCCCTCTACTTCCTGGTGTCGAGTAGCTGATGCGCTTTCCGCTACCCATTTCTTCCATTTCGCCGCGGAGCATCGGCCCGTGACGCTGTCGATTCTCATTTGGCTGCCGCTGGCGATCTCGCTGGTGGCCGCGGTGTTCCCGCGAGACATCGTCGGGCGCTTTGCCGCCGTCGGGAGTCTCGTGACCCTGGGCGTCGCCATCTCGTTCGTGGCGCGCTTCAAGCTCGGTCACTCGGGGCTTCAGTTCGTCACCGACAAGGTGTGGATCTCGGCGCTCGGGATCCACTACAAGCTCGGGTTGGATGGGCTGAACCTCGTGCTGGTCCTGCTCACGACCGTGCTGTTCAGCGCATCGCTGTGGTGGTCGTCGTTCCGCGAATGGGACCGGCCGCGGAGCTACTACTTCCACTTCGGCCTGGCCGAGAGCGCCGTGCTCGGCGCGTTCTGCGCCCAGGACCTCGCACTGTTCGTCGCGTTCTTCGACCTGATGCTGATCCCGTTCTACTTCCTGGTCGGGATGTGGGGCTCGGGTGACCGCGTGCGGGCGACGACCAAGCTCGTGATCTACACGCTCGTCGGCTCGTTCCTGATGCTCGCCGGCGCGGTCGCCACCGGAGTGCTCACCGCCAATCAGACCGGGGGGTCGTTGAACTTCGCCCTGTCGGCGCTCCAGCAGGTGCACCTGTCGCACAGCTCGCAGGACTGGATCTTCCTGTGCTTCGCCGTGGCGTTCCTGGTCAAGATGCCGCTCGCCCCGTTCCACGGCTGGCTCGCCGACGGCTACAAGTCGATGCCGATCCCGGCGGTCGCGGTGTTCAGTGGCGTCGTCTCGAAGGTCGCCGCCTACGGGTTCCTGAGGATCGTTCTGCCGCTGTTCCCGTACGCCTCGGTGCACTTCCAGATGCCGATGCTGGTGCTCTGCCTGATCTCTATCGGGTGGGGCACGATGGTCGCGTTCACGACCAACGACGCACGGATGGTCGTCGCCTACTCGAGCATCGCGCAGCTCAGCTTCATCACGCTCGGCATCTTCTCGCTGAAGACCGCCGGCGGTCAGGGCGCGCTGTTGAACATGGTCAACCACGGCCTCGTGACCGCGCCGATGTTCTTCATCGTGGCTGCTGCCGCGGCGCGCGCCGGCGGATCGGAGGACCTGCGCGAGATGGGCGGGATCGCGTTCCGAGCGCCCGTGCTCGCGGCGCTGGCGCTGATCGTGGCGCTGGCGACGCTCGCGATGCCGGGCTCGTCGAACTTCATCGGCGAGTTCATGATCCTGCTCGGCACCTTCCAGGCCAAGAGCGCGGTCTCCGTGATCGCGTTCCTCGGGGTCATCGGCGCCGCCGTGTACGCGCTGCGGCTGTTCATCACCGCGTTCCAGAACCGGGTCGGGCGTTCGGTGGCCTCGCGAGAGGTGGTGTTCGGCGAGGCGGTGGCGATCGTCCCGATCGTCGTCGTGATCCTCGTGCTGGCGTTCTATCCGCAGTTCGGGCTCAAGCGCTCGGAGCCGTCACTGCGGGCGACGATCGCGCCGGCGCAGGCCCAGGCCGCGGCGGGTCGTGCTGCGAAGTTGGCGAGCACCCACGCGGTGAGGGCGGTGGCGAGCCGATGACGCCGCTGCTGCTCGCCACCGCCCACATCAAGGGCCCGCACATCGACTGGAAGGCGTTCTCGCCGCTCCTGTGTCTGAGCGTCGGCGGTCTGGTCGTGCTAGTCGTCGGCTTGTTCCGGCCGGCGGTGATCCGCGAGAAGGTCGTGCCGGCGCTGGCGGTGATCGCGTTCGCGTGCACGATCGCGGCGTGCATCTGGCGCTTCCATCACACCACGTCGATCCTCTCCGGCGCGCTCCGGATGGACAACCTCGCGCTCGAGCTCGACATGCTGTTCGCGACCGCGGGGATCGCCACCGTGCTCATGTCCTGGCGCGCGGTCGCCCCGCGTGAGTCCGGGCACGGCGAGTACTTCGCGCTGCTGTTGTTCAGTGCGTTCGGGATGGCCGTGTTCGTCTCGGCCCAGAACCTGATCACGCTGTTCCTCGGGATCGAGCTGCTCTCGATCCCCCTGTACATCCTGTGCGCGTCCGAGACCCGGCGCGAGAGCTCGCTCGAGTCCGGGCTCAAGTATTTGATCGTCGGCTCGGTCGGCTCGGCCACGCTCGTGTACGGGTTGGCGCTCGTCTACGGCGCCACCGGCTCGACCGACTTCGCCGTGATCGGCCAGGCGATGTCGCTGAACAAGTTCTCCGGCGGCGTGCTCGGTAACGCGATGGTCCTGACGGGCCTCGGCCTCACGATCGTCGGGTTCGCGTTCAAGGCGTCGGTGGCGCCGTTCCACCAGTGGACGCCCGACGTGTACGAGGGCGCCCCCACCCCGATCACCGCGTTCATGGCCACCGCCACGAAGGCGGCGGCGATGGGCGCGTTCATCCGCTTCTTCGACTTCGCCGCGCTCGGGGCCCAGGACACGTGGGCGCCGCTGCTGGCGACGATCGCGGCGATCACGATGATCGTCGGCAACGCCGGCGCACTCGGGCAGACGTCCATGAAGCGGATGCTCGGCTACTCCGGCGTGGCGCAGGCGGGCTACATGCTCGGCGGCGTCGTCGTCGGCACGCGGCTCGGGGTCCAGGCCACCATGTTCTATTTGATGGCGTACCTGTTCATGAACATCGCGTCGTTCGCGGTGATCGCGTGCGAGGAGCACGAGCGCCCCGACGGGGACTACCTGAGCGGCCTGTCGGGCCTGGGCGCCCGAAAACCATGGCTCGCCTGGCCGATGACGATCGGCATGCTCGGCCTCGCCGGCATCCCGGGCACGATCGGCTTCATCGGCAAGTTCCAGCTGATCGACGCGCTGGTCTCGGGCGACTACACCTGGCTCGCGATCGTGCTCGTGGTCGGATCGATGATCTCGCTCGGCTACTACCTGCGGGTCGTCGCCACGATCTGGATGCGACCGCCGGTGGCGGTGCCGGTGGTTTCTCCGGTCGGCGGTCCGGGTCCGGGTCGCGCGGGCCTCGCGCCGATCGCCGGCGGGTCGCTCGAGGCCGACGAATGGGACACGGGCGGGCCGGCGGCCGCGGGCGCTGCGTTCCGCTACCCCGAGGTCGTGTTCGTCGCGGTGGCGTTCGCCGTGGCCACGATCGTGTTCGGGATCTTCCCGTCGCCGCTGTTCGATCTGGCGACGCACGCGGCGAACGCACTCAGTGGGTTGATGTAGGGCTCCGGTGCATGTCCGCATCGGACGCCGGACCCTGAAAAAGTCGCCAAAGTCCCCCGTCCCCCACGTGCTTTGGGGACATAAGCGTCCCCGGGGCGCTTATGTCCCCTCAGCGGCGTGCGGGCGCGGAGCTTTGGTGACTTTTACAGGTGCGGCGGCCTCGATCCGGTGGCGACCGCGGTCCGCGCCCGCCTAATCAGCAAGCAAGAACTGCTGGGAGGCCTCGAACAACCGATCGGCGGTCGTCGCGAGGTCCGCCAGCGAGGCGCTCAGCTCGTGCGATTGCGCGCTCGTCTCCTGCGTCGCGGAGGACATCTCCTCCGCCGAGGCGGATGACTGCTCGGCGACGGTGGCGATCTCGGTCGAAGCCTCGGTCATCCCGTCGACGCTGTCGGAGATCGCCGCGATCGCCTCGCCGATATCGCCGAACGCCTGTTGCGCGAGCTCGGACCTCTCCACCCCCTGGTCGGCGAGCGCGGCGGCCTGCTGCACAAGGTCGACGACGCGGTCGATCTCCTGCTGGATCTCCTTGACCAGGTCGGCGATCGTGGTCGCCGAATCGCCCGATTCCTCGGCGAGCTTGCGGACCTGCTCGGCCACCACCGCGAAGCCGCGACCATGTTCACCGGCGCGCGCCGCCTCGATCGCGGCGTTCAGCGCCAACAGGTTCGTCTGGTCGGCGATGCCGGTGATCGTCTCGAGGATGCCGCCGATCTCGTTCGACTTGCGCGCGAGCTCGTCGATCCCGGCCTGCGCCTCCTGCCCGGAGACGCGGACGCGCTGCATCACGCCGTTGGCTTCGACGGCGGCGTCGACGCCCTGGTTGCCGAGCTCCTGCGCCCGGGCAGTGGCGGCCGAGACCTCGTCGGCGAGCTCGCGGCTGCGCTGGAGCATCAGCGCCTGGCGCTCGGCCCCCTGGGCGACCTCGGCGCTCGCCGCGGCGATCCCGTTCATCGCGTGGGAGGTCTGATCGACGTTGCCGCGCACCTGGGCGAACACGTCGTGCATGCTCTGGGAGGAGTCGATGAACAGGCGCAGCGACTCGTGCACGGTCGACTTGAGCTCGGACGTGCGGTCTGACAGGTCGGTCACGACGCCACGCTCGCGCACCGCGGCGAGATCGACTCCCATGGTCGCGAACGTGTCGAAGTAGAAGGCGTCCGTGATCGCCTGAAGGTCGTAGTTGAAGACGATCCCGATCGCGCGCTCGACCTCGGCGAGGACCGCGGGACCAACGCCGTCGCCACCGCGACGGAGCAGTCCCCGGCGTCGTCCCTCGGTGCCGGCGGCCTGGGGCGGGTTCTCGCGCAGTTGCCGGCGCACGGCGTCGAGATACGCCGGGTACCGCCCGAGGTACCACTTCATCGGCAGGTTCATCCGGTTGTAGCCTGCGCCGGCTTCGAGCAGCTTGGCGAAGTACTCGATCCCAAACGGCTCGGGTCGGGCGGGCTCGGCGAAGATTCCCCGCCAGTGGGCGGCGCGTGCCGCTTGCCACTCGGCGCGAAGCCCCGCGAACTCGACTCCCCGCTCGGCTGCGTGCGTGCGGAAGAAGTCCACGGTGGCGGTGCTGCGGAAGTGATGGTCGGTCACCTCAGCCGCAATCTCATCGGCGACCTCATCCCCCCACGGGCGAAGGCCGGCCAGCAGCGCCACGAGCTCGTCGTCGAGACCGATGAACGCGCGCCGAAGCGCCAGGTTCTCAGGGGTGATGTGGTACAGCGCGGCCAATGGCTCCATGAATGCGTTTCTCCTCGTCTTCACGAAGGCGCACGCCGGACGCGCGGCCCCCCGGTCCTTGGCCACCTAGATCGTCTGTCGCACCAAAACCTTTAGTGGTGGGTGGGCCGGGACGCGGCGGAGCGTGGGATCGACGTGCGGGAGCGGCGGCGAGCGACCGGGTCGCTCGCTACCCTCCGGCATCCGTGCAATATCCGGTCGAGAGCTTCACGGAGGCCGAGCGCGAGCGGCTCCGCCCCCACTTCACGAACCTCGATCGGCCCGTGTTCGCGCTCGTCAACCTGCCCGAGACGGTCAAGGCGGCGCTGTTCGCGCGCTACTCGCGCTACCCCGGGACGCTCCGCCGCCTGTTCCTCGACGAGTTCGCCGGCGACCTCCCGGACGCGGCGGCGCTCGTCGACCAGGGGGAGGGCAGACGCGCCGCGGAGCTGTACGAACGCATCTTCCTCGGCTACGGCGATGACTCGGTGGCGCAACTCGGGGGCGCCCACGTCGCCTGCGAGTGGGTCTCGAACGTCCTGACCAAGATTCTCCAGCGGCCTCGCCTGGCCGGCTACCTCGAGCAGTCGACCCGCTACATCGCCTACGACGCGCCGATGCCCGCGCCGCCCGGCGGCTACCGCTACTACCGCGACGACTCGCTCGGCCCCGACTACGAGCGCGCCATGGACGAGCTGTTCGGGATCTACTCGGCCTCGCTACCGCGGGTCTGCGCGTGGGCGGAGCGTGAGTTCCCTCGCCAGGCCGACGAGCCCGACGCCGCGCACGCCCGCGCGATCAAGGCCAAGGCGTTCGATCTGCTGCGCGGGCTGTTGCCCGCCAGCTCGCTGTCGCACATGGGCATCTTCGCCACCGGTCAGTCCTACGAGCAACTGATCCTTCACCTGCTCGCCCACCCGCTCGAGGAGGCTCGAACCTACGGGCAGATGATCCTCGAGGAGCTGAACACCGTGATGCCGAGCTTCCTCACCCGCGTCGAGCGCCCCGATCGCGGGGGCCAGTGGATCAGCTATCTCGAGTCGCGCAAGCGCGCCGGCGAGCGGTGGGCGGGGCGGCTCGGCATCGATGCGGCTGGGGAGGCCCCGGCGGGCCCGTCGGTCACGCTCCTGCGCGTCGATGGGGACGAGGACGATCTGCTCTCAGCGCTGCTGTTCGAGGCCGGCGCCTCATCCGAGGAGCATGTGCGTGAGGCGATCGCCACGCTCGACACCGATACGCGCGCCGAGTTGCTGGCCGACCTCGCCGGCGAGCGCGCGAACCGCCGCTACCGCCCCGGACGCGGCCTCGAGACGCTTCGATACCGGTTCGAGATCGTCGCGGACTACGGCGCGTTCCGCGACCTCCAGCGCCACCGCATGCTCACCGTGCAATGGCAGTCGCTGACCCCGGATCTAGGCGCGGACGTACCTGAGCAGGTCGAGCTCGCCGGGTGCGGCGATGAGTACCGGCGCGCGCTCGAGCTCTCGCGCCGCGAATACGACCGCCTCACCGAGCATGGCCTCGCCACCGCCGCGCCCTACGCGTTGTGCCTCGGCTATCGGATCCGGTTCGTGCTCGACCTGAACGCCCGCGAGGCGATGCAGCTGATCGAGCTGCGCTCGGGGCGCGAGGGGCACCCGAGCTACCGGGCGGTGGCGCACGAGATGCACGCTCAGATCAGCGCCGTGCACCCCTCCGTCGGCGCGCTCATGACGCACGTCGACCGCGATACCGAGCCGCGGCTCGAGCGCATCCTGGCCGAGATGCGCAGCCACACCCGCGTCGGCGCCGGTTCCTGACCGGCGGCGCACCCGCCCCCGCCCGCCCGGCTGGCCGGGCGGACAGGGACGAAATGCGAACCGGTGCGAGTTACCTCACGCGGACCGACAGCGTCTGGGTCGACGCCACGGTCTGCACCGTCTTGGAGAAGACGACCGTGATGGCCCACGCCCCGTGTGTGCGGGTGCGGAGCTCACGCATCGTCAACGTCGCGCGGCCGTGCACGACGCGGGCGTTGCCGAGGGCCACGAGCCGCCCACCGCGGCTGATGCTGACCCGCAGCGTGCCCTTCTTGCTGCTGCCCTTCGGGAACGTCACCGTGCAGTCGATCTTGTTGTGCTTGACCAGCTTGCACGAGATCTTGGGCGTCGGCCCCGGAGGTCCTTGCGGGCCCTGCGGACCCTGTGCTCCCTGCGGTCCCTGAGCGCCCTGCGGACCCTGAGCGCCCTGCGGACCCTGCGGTCCCTGAGCGCCGATCGGGGCCTGCTCGATGAACCGCGTCGTCACCGTCCGGGTGTCGCCGTTGGGGTCCGAGACCGTCCAGGTCGCGGTGTAGTTGCCCGGCGTGAGCGCCGGCACCGACGCGCCATTCGTGGTGTCGACGTTGTCGCTCGAGAACACGACCGTTCCGTTGCCGTTGGTGATCGTCACCCCGATGGGCGACACGCCGTCGCTGGCCTCCGCCAGCGCGGTGAACGCGCCGTACACCGTCTCGCCTTCCATCGGCGAGGTGTCGGCGACGTCCGCGACCTCGGTCACGGTCTGCCCTCCGCTCAACTCGTCCGTTTGGGCGATGTCGCTCGTCGGCAGGCCGGCGGCGTTGGCACCGGGGCAGATCTGCCCGGTGTCCGCGGCTCCGCCACCCGCGACCGAGGACGGCTCGCCGGCCTCGGTGTTGACCGGCGCTGAGCTAAGCGGCGAGCCCCAGTACAGATCCGTGCTACACGTGCCGCTGGCCACCGTCGAGCCCTGAGGCGACGTGCTGGCGCCGTCGATGTGGACCTGGAGGTCCGCAACGTGCAGCGTAGTCAGCAGTCGCGGAGTTGGAACGGCATTGTTGGTCAGAGTCACCACATCGCCGCCGTGCAGGGTCAGCGCGGTGGTGACGACGCCGCCACTCGACGGCAGGTTGCTGACGCTCTGCGATCCATCGGCGATCGTGTACGTGTTGGCATCGTTCAGTCCCGGTGCAGGTCACCGTCTGCGCGCCGAGATCGGCGGTGCACGTCGGGAACCCGGTCGGGAAGCCGTTAGCCTCGAACGGCGACGTTGCGTCGGGCTCGCCCGCCGTGACGGTGAGCTTGACCAGCGCGCCCTCCGGGTTCGAATTGGTCGTATCGGCCGCCTGGAACGCGCGGTCGTCGTTGGAACTCGTCGTAACCACGTCGGACTGCTGGAACTGCGTAGCGATCGGCATGTCCGCCGCGTCGCTTGCCGTCCCGCAGAAGTCGGTGGGTGACGTCTCACCGGCCGTCCCGCCGACGAGCGGGGCTCCGTTGAGGGTCGCCGACAGCTGCCCCGTCTGGAAGCAGGGCGCCATCGTCAGCGACGGGGCGCTGGTCACCGGGTCGGCGTTGGTCAGGGCGTACCCGTTGTCGAGATCGAACCACCCCGTCCAGCCTGACTCGGTGAACGGGTTACCGCCGTTTCCGGTCAGGATCATCTCGGTCGGCTGTGCCGGCACACCGGCCCCGGCGTTTCCGTTGTTGTAGATCACGTCGATCTCGTCACGGTCATCGCCGACCGCGTGCGAGAGGTTGACCGTCCAGCTTCCACTAACGGCGTTGATGGTCTGGGTGGTCGTGGTCGCGTCCGACACGACCGTGCCGGCACGGATCAACTGCACTTCCACGGGGATCCCATTGGTTTCACCCTTGCCGATATTGCCGGTCACGGTGTTGCTGAACTGGGTCATCTTCACCGATGGCAGCGGCAGCGGGTCGGTCGTCTGCGTCGTGCCCTGTACGCACTCGCCGCTGTCGTCGTTGGACCACATCTCCTGAGTGAGCCATTGGTGGCCGTTGATCACCTGGTTGTACGGAGACCCGTTGGCGCGAAGCCGAGCGGCGAGCCCGCGTTGCGGACCGAACTCGCACTTGTCCCCGACCTCGTAGCCGTTCGGGTCCATCCAGCCGACGCCCTCGGGGTCGGTCATCGCCTCGTTGGTCTCGTGGCCGCGATGTCGGCGGCGAGCTCGGCGTCGGGGTTGCCCTGAGGATCCGGCGCCCTGGGCGATCCGCCCGTCTCGATGATCGGATCGATCCCGACCGCATAGATGGTCACGCCGTGGCCGACGATCGAAAGGTGTGGTAGCCGCCGAAGGCGTTGGTGCCGCACACGTCCTGGCGTGATGCACTCGTCGACGTCGGCGGCAAGAACACGTACCACAGGTTGCCGTGGGGCCGCGGTTGCCTGTCGCCGGTGGTGTGCTGGATGATCTGCGTCCACCTCGTTCTGCACCTGACGCTGTCGAGGATGCACGCCTTGGCGTCCTGGGGCGATGACGCACTGCATTCGTACCGTTCCCGGTCTGTGCGGTAGGGGACGGTGTCGAGGATCACATCGGTCAGACGTGTGAGAGCGTCTGGCTTCCGCTGAACGGCTGCGACGTCGCTGTTGTAGTTGATCTGTAGTCCCCAGGGGTAACCGTCGGCCGCCGCGTTCCCTCCCCGTACTGGGTCAGCGATCGAGAAGATGTTGCACGGGTCGGTGCCGTTATCGCATGCGACTGGCGACGCTGGAGTCATCGAGCGACGTCGGTGTAGAACTTCTCGATGGTGCCCTCGTAAGTCGGGGCGCTACCGCCGGGCGACCCCTGGAAGGCGAACCCGGACGGCGCCCAGAAGATCGTATGGACGGTCACGCCGCCGGCCATGACCTGTCCGCCGTGATACGTAACGGCGTTGTACACCCCGGCCTCAGTCGGCTCGGAGTTGAAGTTCCCTTGGCTGTTGACCGGCGGGATCAGACCAAGCGCGTTGCCTACGCGCGGATGAAACGTTCGCGTGGCGCCCAACGCCGGCGACGCCGCGGCGCCCAACGCAAGACAGGCGAACAGCGGCAATAGCGCCCTGAAGCGCAACTTCACAGCAACTCCTCCTATGTTGGACCGGCCCCCCAGAAAACCGGGGCGCACCCTATACCGGCGCCACCCGAACCTCAAGCGCTTGCGGGCCGATCTAAGGGTCTTCACATACGACTCAATCCGAGCCGGAAACGCGCTCCTGCTCACTCTGGCGAAGCTCGATCCGCCGGATCTTCCCCGTCAGGGTCTTGGGAAGATCGGGCACGAACTCGATCAGACGCGGATAGGCGTAAGCCGAGTGGCGGTCACGCACGAACGCCTTGATCTCCTCGGCCAATTCGTCGGACGGATCGTGCCCGGAGGCCACGACGACGAACGCCTTGACGACGTTGCCGCGCCGCTCGTCCGGTGAGGCAACCGCGGCCGCCTCGGCCACCGCCGGGTGCTCGAGACACGCCGACTCGACCTCGAACGGGCCGATCCGATAACCGGCGGAGATGATCACGTCGTCGGCACGCCCCTCGTACCAGAAGTAGCCGTCCTCGTCGGCGCGAGCCGCGTCCTTGGTGTGGAACCAATCGCCGCCGAACGCCTCCTGGGTGTCCTCCTCGGGCCGGTTCCAGTATCCGAGCGGGTAGTGCGGGTTCGACCGCGCCTTCAGGCAGATCTCGCCACGCACGCCGCCGGCGACCGGGCGCTCGTCCTCGTCGAGGATCGACACCTCCCAGCCGGGCATCGGGCGGCCCATCGAGCCCTCACGGACCTCCATGAACGGGTAGTTCGCGCACAGGGGATAGGACTCGGTGAGGCCGTAGTAGTCGAGCACGGTGATTCCGTACTGCTCGCGGACCCAGCGGATCGCCTCGGGGTTGAGCGGCTCTCCGGCCGAGCACACGATCCGGAACTTCTGCGGATAGCGCGTGCCGGCGTCGGAGATCGACATCATCGAGCGGATCGCGGTCGGCGTCCCGAACACGTTGGTGACGCCGTGGCGCGAGAGGAAGTCGAGCTGCTTGTGCGGATCGAAGCCACCCTCCCGCTGGTAGACCGCCTGGACGGCGCCGAGACGCCACGGGCCCAGCAGCGGGCAGATACCCGCCGCCCACGCCCACTCGCCCATCCCGTGGAACACCTCGCCGTCGTGGAGGTCGTGGCAGTAGACGAACTCCTCGTGGGCGAGGATGTACCGATGGGCGTGGAGGATGCCCTTCGCCAGTCCGGTCGTGCCCGATGAGTAGTAAAGCTGGGCGGGGTCATCGGCCGCCGTGTCCACAACGTCGAACGTGGTCGAGCCGCGCCCGAGCAACTCCTCGTCGAGGATCAGCACGTGCTCGACCATCGACCGTTCGATCCGCCCGGCGTTCTCGGCGTTCGTGAGCACGACCTTCGGCTTGGAGTCGCCGACGCGATGGCGGATGCCCTCGTCGCCGTACAGGACCGACATCGACAAGAGGATCGCGCCGGCCTTCCAAACGCCGAAGAACGCGGCCGCGGTCTCCGGGGTTGCCGGCAGTAGCATCGCGACGCGGTCGCCAGCCTCCACACCATGGGCCCGCAGCACGTTCGCGAACCGGTTCGAGTCGTCCTGGAGCTCGCCCCAGTTGACCTTCCGGATCCGCCCGCGGAAGTCCTCGTGGATCATCGCCGGCTTGTCGCGCGGGTGCCGGTCGCACACGTCGACCGCGATGTTGTAGCGCTCCGGCACTTCCCAGCGGTGCTGCTCGCATGCCTCCTCATAGGAGGAAAAGGTTGTAGTCGAGCTCATCTCCCCATGATCGCGCCCGTGTCCAACCGGCACAAGGCGGCCGCGCCGCACCGATGGGTCCGGGCGCGCGACGTCAGCAGACGGACCACGCCACGCGAACCTACGGGCCCGGGGCGTAACAACCGTCACAAGCGGCCGGTAACCTTCTAGAGGCTCACCATGGACCTGGCTCTGGGCGTAGTACTGGGCATCGGGATCGCCGCGGCGCTGGCCGCGGTATGGCGAGCCGTGCGCGGCCGGTCGACCGGAATCCCCGAGGACGGAATGCAGGCCGCGCTGCACGCCGCCACATCCACCCTCCCGCACCTGCGACGGGGTCTGTCGGGCCGCACCGCTGAGAGGGCCGTCCCGTACCTGCGCGCGCTGACCGGCGCGGCCGCGATCGCGCTGGCGGACACGCGCTCGGTGCTCGCGATCGACGGCGAGGGCCGCGAGCAGGTGCGGCCCGGAGATCTGCTCTCGCGCTTGCTCGAGCGCGCCCGCGACAACCGCCTGCATATCGTCCCTCGACTGGTGTCCTCGGATCCGACCTGTCCGCTCAAATCCGCGGTACTCGCGCCGCTGGTCGCTCAGGACAAGCGGATCGGCACGCTGATCGCCTTCTACAGGTCGACCGGCCGCCCGAGCCACCACGAGCTGAGGGTCGTGCAGGAAGCGGCGAGCCTCGTCTCGGCACAGGTCGAGCTGTCGCTGGCGGCCGAGCAGGAGGAACGCCTGGCCCAAGCCGAGCTGCGGGCGCTGCGGGCGCAGATCTCTCCGCACTTCATCTACAACGCGCTGGCCGCCGTCGCCGGCGACATCCACGCCCGCCCCGAGGAGGCGCGCGACCTGCTGACCGACTTCGCCGAGTTCACCCGCTACCTGTTCCGCGACGGTCGCTCGTACGTGACGCTGGGCGAGGAGATCGACCACGTGGAGCGCTACCTGCGGCTCGAGCAGGCGCGGTTCCGCGAGAGCCTGCACGTCACGATCGACGTTCCCGAGTCGACCCGCGGCACCGTGGTGCCGGCCATGTCAGTGCAGCCCCTCGTCGAGAACGCCGTCCGCCACGGCGTCGAGCGGGGCGCGGGCAGGGGGCGCGTAACGATCTCCGCCCAGATCGCCGGCGGGGACGTCGAGCTGCGCGTGACCGACGACGGCGTCGGGATCGAACCCGAGCGACTCGGGGCGGTGCTCGCGGGAGCGGGTGGGGGCATCGGCGTGTCGAACGTAGACAGCAGGCTCCGGGCGACGTTCGGCGAGCGGTACGCGCTCAGGATCGAATCCGACCTCGGCGAGGGCACGACCGCGGTCATGACCGTGCCCCACCTCAGCGGCGAGATCCCGGCGTCGGCGCTCGTCTCGCCGGCATGAGCTCGGACCGGCTGACGATCCTGGCCGTCGACGACGAGCACACTCAGCTCCAGGACCTCGCCCGGCTGTTGCGGAGCTTCTCGGGCGTCCAAGACGTGGAGTGCGCGTTCGGCGGCCACGACGCCCTGCTCAAGGCCTCGAGCCAGGCCTACGACGCGATCTTCCTCGACGTCCGCATGCCCGACCTCGACGGCGTCGAGCTGGGACGCGTGCTGAGGCGGTTCGCCGCGCCGCCGCAACTCGTGTTCGTGAGCGCCCACGACACCGCTGCGGTCGATGCGTTCGAGTTGCGCGCGGTCGACTACGTGCGCAAGCCCGTCAGCCGGCGCCGGCTCGAGGAGGCGCTCGAGCGGGTGGCCGCGGCCGTGGAGGCGACCGAGACGCAGCCGGAAGGGAACGGTCGTCGCGTGCGCGCCGCCGAGTCTCCGGCCGCGAGCGAGATGATCGCGGTGTCCGGCGCGCGTACTGGTTCGACGCGGCTGATCAACCGCGGTTCGATCCTGTACGTCCAATCGCATGGCGATTTCGTCCGCATCGTGACCGAGGACGGGCGCTACCTGCTGCGCACGACGCTCAACGAGATCGAGGGCCGCTGGGAGCAATTCGAGTTCGTGCGGGTGCACCGACAGTACGTGGCCAACCTCGCGCGGGCCGTCGAGCTGCGGCCGCTGTTCGGAGGCACCGCCGAACTCGCCCTCGCCTGCGGCCAGTCGATCCCCGTGGCGCGCCGGCACGTGGCCGACCTCAGCCGCAGGCTCGGGATCTAGCGCAGCAGCTCGGGATCCCAGCCCAGGCAAACGCAGCCGTAGCGCTGACCGTGGACGTACAGCGGGACCGACAGCGTCGTCAGGACCGCGCCGGTGTCGCGGGCGTAGGTCTGGAGCAGGAACGGGTGGTTATCGTGCGCGGGCTCTCGGAGCCGAGCGCCGGCGGCGCTGATCTGGGTGCGGCTGAGGACCTCGCCGGGCAGTTCGACCCCCAGCTCCATTCGCGAGGCACGGGTCAGGGCGCCCGACTCGAGAAAGAAGCGCTTGGTCCGGTTCCCGGCCAGATCCTTGGCCGCGTCACCAGTGATGTCCTTCGAGTACACGCTGTTGTGCGCCGGCGCCCACGCGTTCAGGTCGAACGGCAGCGCGAACGTCAGCTTCGGCTCGGCCGCGAGGACCGCATCCATCCGCTGCATCATCGCGCGGTCGACGACCGCGTCGTAGGCGGTGTGGTACTTCGGCGGCGAGAACCCGGACCGATCCGCCCGGGTCACGTCGAACAGCCTGCCGAACCGGTCGATCAGCGTTCCGGTCGCTTCCTGGTAGCGAAGCTCGAGCACGCTGCTGATGCTCACCCGGCGCTCGTCGACCGCCGTCTCGAGAATCGCCCGCAGCTCACCGGCGAGGTCTTCGCACCGGCCGCGGAGCCGCGAGATCAGGCCGCCCGTGTCGAACCTCGCCAGCACCAGCGATGCCCGCTCGGTGCTCTCGGAGAGGTCGAGTTGTGCCCGTGCCACCGACTCCGCGTGCTGCTCGATCTCGGCGCTGCCCGCGGTGATTGCCTGAAGATTTCCGTCGATCTCCTGGACGTCGGTGAGCTGCTCGCGCGCGAGCGTCGCAATCTGCGTCGCGGTGTCGTTCGACGAGCCGGTCAGCCCCGAGATTCGCTCCAGGATCTCCCGACCGGCGTCAGCGTTCTCGCTGCTTTTGGCCGTCTGCTCGCGCGCGGTCGCTGCGGCGGCGACCACCTCGTCCATCTGAGACCGCGTGCGAGTCACTGTCTCCCGGATCCGCGAAGTCTGCGAGGAGGTCTCCGAGGCAAGCTTTCCGACCTCGTCGGCCACGACGGCGAAGCCGCGTCCGTGCTCGCCGGCGCGTGCCGCTTCGATCGCCGCATTGAGGGCCAGCAGCTTCGTCTGGCTGGCGATCCGGTGAATGATTCCCGAGAACTCTTCGATGCTCGCGAGCTCGTTGGCGGCGAGCGTCTCGACCAGCTCATGGACGCGGACGACGCCTTCGCTGATCTGGCGGATCGCGTCGATCAGCGGCCCGAGCACGTCTAGGCCCCGAGCGCTCTCGACCGAGAGCTGCTCGATCAGCTCCGCCGACTCGCGGGCCGATTCGGCGGTCTGTGCGGAAGACACGCGCAGCGACCCCGATCTCGCACTCAGCCCCTCGAGCTGGTCGCGCAGGCGCTGCATGTTGTCGCTGATGACCGACACCGCGACCGAGCTCCGCGCGGACCCGCACGAGAACTCCGACGTGGTCTGCGCGAGCTCGTCGAGCGCGCGCGCAACGTCGCGACTCAGCTCACCGAGTTCGCCGCCCTGCTCGGCCAGCACGAGCAGCGGCCAGCTTTCGCCAGCCGCCCGCGGCGACGCGGACTCGGCGTGGTCCCTGCTGAGTTCTTCGATCGCCATTGCGCCAAACCTGGAGGAGTCGCCTTGAATGATCGGCCTCGGGACGGCTTTCTTGAGCTACGGAGCTAGGCGGCGCGAGCCAGCACCGGGATGACTGCTCGAACACGGCGATCATCGCGCGGTTACCCGGGAGTACTTCGGCCATCAGCGAGCTGACCCGACGGATACGGACGGATGACCGCCCGTATCCGCCGTTAGAGGCTGCTACGCCTCCTCTTGCTTCTGCTCTTCCTGGACCTTGCCCTCGAGCTGCTTCATCACGTCGGGGTCGCGCAACGTGGTGACGTCGCCGAGCGCACGGCCTTCGGCGATGTCCCGCAGCAGCCGTCGCATGATCTTGCCCGAGCGCGTCTTGGGGAGATCGTCGGCCCAGATGATGCGCTTGGGGCGCGCCAGCTTGCCGATGCGCTTGGCGACCGTGTCGTTGATCTCAGAAACGAGCTCATCCGATCCCTCGGTGTTGTCGCCCTCGAGCGTCACGAACGCGCAGATCGACTGGCCGCTGTCCTCGTCGGCCTGACCGATCACCGCCGCCTCGGCCACTTTCGGGTGGGCGACGATCGCGGACTCGACCTCGGCCGTCGACATCCGATGCCCGGACACGTTCACGACGTCGTCGATCCGCCCGATGATCCAGAAATAGCCGTCCTTGTCCTTGCGAGCCGCGTCACCGACGAGATACGTCTCCTTCCCGAACTTCTCGAAGTACGTCTCGACGAACCGGTCGTCCTCCTTGTACAGCGTGCGCAGCATCGACGGCCACGGGCGCTGTAGAACAAGTAGTCCCTGTCCGTCGTCGAGCGGCTTGCCGTCGCGCTCGTCGACGACATCGGCGGCGATGCCGGGGAACGAGCGCGTGGCCGAACCCGGCTTGGTCGCGACGATGCCAGGGAGCGGCGTGATCATGATCGCGCCGGTCTCGGTCTGCCACCAGGTGTCGACGATCGGGCACCGCTCCCCGCCGACGACGATGTAGTACCACAGCCATGCCTTCGGGTTGATCGGCTCGCCGACCGTGCCGAGCAGCTTCAGCTTCGACAGGTCGTGCTTCTCGACGTGCTCGACGCCCCACTTCATGCAGGCCCTGATCGCGGTTGGGGCGGTGTAGAACTTGGTCACGCCGTAGCGCTCGCAAAGCTCCCACCAGATGCCCTTGTGCGGGTAGTCCGGCGCACCCTCGTACATCACGCTGGTCGCGCCGTTCAGCATCGGCCCGTACACGATGTACGAGTGGCCGGTCACCCACCCGACGTCGGCCGAACACCAGTACACGTCCTCGTCCGGGCGCAGGTCGAACACATACCGGTGCGTTGACGCCACGCCGGTCAGATAGCCGCCGGTGGTGTGCAGTACGCCCTTCGGCTTGGCCGTCGATCCGCTCGTGTACAGGACGTACAGCGGATGTTCGGCGTCCAGCTCCTCGGCCGGACACTCGTCGTCGGCCTTGTCGAGGACCTCGTGGTACCAGACGTCCCGCCCGTCCTTCATCTCGCAGTCGGCGCCGGTTCGCTTGACCACCACGATGTGCTCGAGCGAGTCGAGATCACCCATCTCCTCGTCGACCGCCTGCTTGATGCTCGCGGTCTTGCCCTTGCGCCGGGCGCCGTCGACCGTGATCAGCGCCTTGGCCTCGGAGAACTCCATTCGCTCACGGACCGAGCCGGCCGAGAAGCCGCCGAACACCACGTTGTGAGGCGCGCCGATCCGGGCGCACGCGAGCATCGCGACGACAACCTCGGGGATCATCGGCAGGAAGATGCCGACGATCTCGCCCTTCTGAACGCCGAGATCCTTCAGCGCGTTGGCGAACTTCTGCACGTCACGGTGCAGGTCGGCGTAGGTGATGTCCTCCTCCTCGCCTTCCTCGCCGCGCCAGTGGAACGCGACTCGATCGCCGTTCCCGTCCTCCACGTGGCGATCAACGCAGTTGTAGGAGGCATTGATCTTGCCGTCCGCGAACCACCTGTAGAACGGCGCGTCTGATTCGTCGACGTCCTCGGTGGGCTCCTTGAACCAGTGGAGCTCCTTCGCCTGCTTCATCCACCAGCCCTTCCAGTCCTTCTCGGCCTCGTCGTAGACGGATGGGTCGCTGAGCAGAGCCTGCTTGACGAACTCCTCGGGCGGGTCGAACTTCTCGGTCTCGAGCATCTCCTCGAGCTTGGACTCGAGGGTCTGGTCGGTCATCTGGGTCGTTGCCGTGTCTGCCACGGGCATCTCTCCTTCCGCTCGTTTTGAGCGTTCTCTCTAGGTCTGCTACCCAGAGGCGCGGCCGCGGAACCGCGCCCGGTCACGGGACCGGGCGCGGTATCGGCTGTGGCAGGCCGGCGTCCTGCGGCTACTCAGCTTGCCCGTAGGCGGCGATCTCCGCCTTCTCCTGCTCGGAGAGCTCGCGCGGGACGTCGCCCTTGGCCGACTTCTCGGCCTGCACGTGGCGGCGGATGTCCTCGACGATCTCGGGGTTGGCAAGCGTCATCACGTCGCCGACGTCGGCGAAGTTCGAGATGCTCGCGATCACGCGCCGCATGATCTTCCCCGACCGGGTCTTCGGCATGTCTTGGACGATCCACACGTTCTTGGGCCGCGCGATCGCCCCGATCTCCCTGACGATCGCGTCGGACACCTTCTTGTCGATGCCCGCATCGGCGGGGACCCCGGGCTTCAACGAGATGTACATCTCGACGATCTTCCCGCGCACCTCGTCGATCACCGGCACGGCGGCCGCCTCGGCCACCTCATCGACGGTGATCGCGGCGGACTCGAGCTCCTTGGTCCCGAGCCGGTGCCCGGCGACGTTGATCACGTCATCAATCCGGCCCAGGATCCGGAAGTAGCCGTCCTCCGACTCCATGGCGCCGTCTCCGCACATGAACGGCCAGTCGCGCCAGTCCTTGCTGCCCGCCTTCGAGAACTTCGCGTAATACGTGTCGATGAACCGCTGGTCCTGCCCCCACACGGTGAGCATCCTGCCCGGCCACGGATTGCGGACGCAGATGTAGCCCGCCTTGCCGGTGCCCTTGGGGATCTCGTTGCCGTTGTCGTCGTAGATCACGAGCTGGATTCCGAGCGCCTCCGGTCCGCAACTGCCGGGCTTCATCGGTTGCAACCCCGGCAGGGTGCTGCCGAGGAAGCCGCCGGTCTCGGTCATCCACCACGTGTCGGTGATTGCTGCCTGGCCCTTGCCGACGAAGTGGTAGTACCACCGCCACACGTCTGGCTCGATCGGCTCACCGACCGTCGTCATCGTCTTGAAGTGGTAGCTGTACTTCTCCGGCTCCTCCGGACCGACCTTACGCAGCATCCGGATCGTCGTCGGGGCCGTGTGGAAGATGTCCACGCCGAGCTTCTCGGCGATCCGCCACGGGCGGCCGGGATCCGGATACGTCGGCACGCCTTCGTACATCACGCTGGTGGTGCCGAGCGCCAGCGGCCCGTAGACGATGTAGGAGTGCCCGGTGATCCAGCCGATGTCCGCGAAGCACCAGTAGGTGTCGTCGGGATGGATGTCCTGGTAGTACTTCGACGTGCCGGTCACGTAGCTGAGGTAACCGCCGATCGAGTGCTGGGCCCCCTTCGGGCGGCCCGTGGTGCCACTCGTGTACATCAGGAACAAGGTGTCGTTGGCGGCCAGCGACTCGGGCTCCACCTCCTGCCCGCTGTAGTCGCCGAGCAGGTCGTCGACGAAATAGTCACGCCCCTCGACCATCGGGCTCTCGGAGTGGTACTCGCCGGGGATCCTCCTCCAGACCAGCACCTTCTCGACCTCGGTCCCCTCCTTCCGCGCCTCCTCGATCGCCTGATCGGCCTTCGCCTTGTGATCGATCAGATCGCCGTTGCGGTAGTAGCCGTCAATCGTGACGAGGATCGTGCTCTTCGCGTCGGCCATGCGCTGACCGCACGCGGCGCCGCTGAACCCACCGAACACCTCGGAGTGGATCACGCCGAGCCGCGCACACGCGAGCATCGCCACCGGCAGCTCCGGCACCATCGGCATGTGGAACGTGACCCGGTCGCCCGCTTTCACGCCGGCAAAGTCACGAAGGAGCGCGGCGAACTCATTGACGCGGCGATGGAGCTCCGCGTACGTGATCTCGACCGGCTCCACGTCCTCGGGCTCGGGCACCCAGATCAGAGCGTTCTTGTCGCCGCGGGTTTCGAGGTGCCGGTCGACGCAGTTGACGCACGCGTTCAACCGCCCGCCGACGAACCACTTGAAGAACGGCGGATTGCTCGTGTCGAGCAGCGTGTCCCACTTCTTGTCCCACGTGAGCATGTCGGCGTACTCGACGTAGGAATCCGGGAAGTGCTCGGGGCTGAACCGCTCTAGGATCGCGGGATCGTTCGCGTTGGCCTGCGCCGCGAACGCCGCCGGCGGCTCGAAGTACTCCTCCTCCCGCCAGTGAACTGCGATCTGCGCCTCGGAGGTCGCGTCCTCGGCGGCCTCGTCCTCAGTCGGCGCGGGCTTGGTCGTGTCGGCCATTTACGTCTCTCCTTCCAGCATGGCGGCAACCGGTTTCCTCACAGCCCAGAGCGCCGGCGTTGCCGCCGGCGCTCCGCTGCTGTTCTCTATACGAGGCGAGTTCTACTCCAAGCAGCCTCGTGATGCTCGTTTCTTGCGGTCGTCAGCGCCTGAGCGGGACAACTGGCGCGACGACCCGACCGTAGGTCGAGTTGATCACCGCGGCGAATGACGCGTACCAGGCGCAGATCGCAGTCGCGATGCCGAACCAGCCGCCGAGCTTGATCGTGCCGTTGATCGCGACGTGACCGCCGGCCAGCGACGCGTTCCCGATCCCGAGGATGAAGAACGTGATCGCCAGCAGCAGGAACACGAGCGCGACAGCCCCGGTCGTCCTCAGCGACGCGATGAACATGTAGGTGGTGAAGATGCCCCACATCCACAGATACAGCCCGAGTCCGCTGAACACCTCGGTCGGCGCGTTCTTGCCGACCGACTGGACGATGAAGAAGAACGAGATCCAGAACGCTCCGTAGGAGCAGAACGCGACCGCGCCGAACGTGTTGCCGGTCCGGAACTCCCACAGCCCGGCCGTGAACTGCGCGATCCCGCCGTAAGCGAGGGCGAGCGCCGCCACCATGGGCAGCAGTCCACCGCCCGGCAGGAGGTGCGTGCCGACCAGGCCGGAGTTGATCAGGCTGAGCATGAACGTCGTTCCCGCGAACGCCGCCAGGCCCAGCGGGCCCGGATCGGCCGGGGTCCAACCAGCGAGCCGGCCACCGGTCGGATCAGCAGCAGGGGCGACGTCCGCTTCGCGCCCACCGAGGTTTGCGGCTTCCATCTAATCCTCCTGTGAGGGGTTGACAGTCGGCGCGAACGTTCGCACTCCTCCGGCGCTTCACAAGTGCCGGATCGGTGAACGGGGCCGGTTTCGCTGCGAGCGGCGCAAAAGCCACGACGAACGGCGACCGCCGGGCGGCGTTCGGCCGCCCGGCGGTTGCCAACTCGAGCCCGCACAGCTCCAGTCCGGTTCCCGGCGCCCCAGGCGAGGTGCCCCGGGACCGGATCAGAGCTGAGTGTTACGCCCCTCCAGATACGGCTGGCGAAGCGAACCTGTCCCGGCTCCCGGCGTGGACAGGAGCCGGGACAGCTTGATCCATGATCGGCAGCGGCCCCGCCGCGGGCACCGCGCGGCGCACGGTTGCGGACGGATGTCTGATCCGCCTGGGCCGGGGTCTATTTACGCCGTTTACGCTTGCGCTTGGGAGTCGTCGACCGGGTGCTGCTGGGCGCCGGCGCCCCGGCTGGCTGCGGTGCCGGCTCCGCCGCCGGTTTGGCCCGTCCGCGGCCGAGGAGCGGTTCCCGCGGCGGGCGCCCGGGCGGCCGGCCCGGCCAGCGCTCGATCTGGCCCGTGCTCCAGGCCGGCGGCACGCCACTAGGCCACCGTCCACTGATCAGGTATGCGAGCGCCAGCAGCCAGTACGCCTCGATGATCGGGATCGGCACCACTGGAATGATCGTGAGGATGCCCGCGATGATCCCGAGATAGCCCAGGAAGCGGGTGAGCAGACCGACCCGCATCGCGCTCATGGACACCAGGACGAGTCCGACCGCGGTGAGGAGCAAGCCGAGGTCGTTGGTGAGCTGCGGGATCACCAACGCCGCCGTGGTCAGGAGCGCGTTGGCCTCCGGATAGGTCTGGCTGCCGTGGGTGACGAAGTGATGTGCCTGGATGCCGTAGACCGTGATGTACGCGACGACGCTCACGGCGGACAGCACGCACCCGGTAACCGCAATGATGCCGACGAAGCGAGGCTTGGCGTCGGGATCACGCGCGCGCGTGGAGCCCCACAGATAGCCGAGCGTCCCCGCCAGCGACAAGAAGCCGATCGCGCTGATGATCGAGCCGATCAGGTCGCGCGTGAACCGCTTGTTCTCGGTGACGAGCCCGAGCGTCTGCTCGTTGACCTTGACGTGGGGTCCGCCGAGCTGGAGGACCACTGCCACCATCAGCAGAATCCCGGCGGCCGCCGCGAGCACGACCTGCCGCGTGCGCACGCGGGCCTCGTATGCGAGCCGCTCCTCGGGCGTCATCAGACGCCAGTCTAGGTGGTGTCCGTTCACCTCGAATCCTCGCGAGCACGCGGGGCGGCTACCATTCAGGCCATGGAAGGAAGTGGATTCGGAGGCCTGTTCGGCGATCCCGATGAGCTGCAGCGCCGGCTGGGCGAGTTTGCCGAGCAGATGCAGGGCGCACAGCGCCTCGCCTGGGCTGACAACGCGATCAAGCTAGCGGTGGATCTGACCGTCGCGGCGATGAACCGCATCAACATCCAGGGGACGACCGAGCAGCAGGCCGAGCAGCTGCGGACCGTGATGGCGCACATCTTCCCCGAGGCCGTGACGCTCGTGCGCGAAGCGCGCGAGGGCCTTCAGTAACGCGCCCTAGCTCCCAGCCAGCGCTCCGAGCACGAGGTCATCGTGCCCGTCTGGCTTGACCTTCCGGAACACATCCCGGATCGTTCCGTCGGGCCCGATCACGAACGTCGTGCGCTCGTTGCCCATGTACGTGCGGCCGTACCGGTTCTTCTCGACCCACACTCCGTACGCCTCCGCCACCGCGTGGTCCTCGTCGGATAGCAGCGGGAAGCCCAGGCCGAACTTCTCGTCGAACTTCGCGATCGGCTTGACCGGATCGGGCGACACGCCCAGGACCACCGCGTCGGCCTGCTCGTAGCTCGCCCGATGGTCGCGGATCCCGCACGCCTGGGTCGTGCACCCCGGCGTGTCCGCCTTGGGGTAGAAGTAGAGGACGACGGTCTTGCCCTGCAGGCCCGAAAGCGACACCGGATCGCCGTGCTGGTCGGGGAGGGTGAAGTCGGGGGCCTTGTCGCCGGGCTCGAGCGCCATGCGCGGGGATCCTACTTGAGCAGTCGCGACAGCCGGCGGTCCTTGAGCAGCTTGCCCTCGGTCTGGCACGTCGGGCAGTAGCACATCACGTAATCCTCGTAGAAGACCGCTTCGAGTTGGTCGCCGCAGCGCGGGCACGGTTCGCCATTGCGCCGGTGGACGGTCAGCGGCATCGGCAACTTGTCGGGGATCGGGAGCGCGAGCGCGGCCTCGTAATGGGCGATCGCGTCGCCGAGGACGCGCACGGTCGTCTCGCGCAACCGCTCGGCCTCGTCGGCGTCGAGATCGGACCCGCGCTTGAACGGCGAGATCATCGCCGTGTGGAGGATCTCGTCGACCCAGGAGCGGCCGATCCCGGCGATCACGTGCTGATCGCGGAGCAGCGCGTACAGCGGCCGCGGCTGGTCGAGCAGCTCGGCGAACGGCGGCGGATCGGGCCAGGCCTCGGGGCCGAGCGCCGCGATCGTCTCCTCGCCGTCGACGTCCCCGGCGCGCAGCACCTTGACCCACGCGCGCTGGCGGGTCCCGAACTCGCGCAGTCGCAGCTCGCGACCGTCGGCTAACCGCACGAGGAACCGCGACGTGCGGTCGCGCAACGATGCGCGCGTGTCGAACAGCTGCAGGCGGCCGGCTGACATCAGGTGGATCTCGATGGCCAGGTCGCCGTCGAGCTCGATCACGAACAGCTTTCCGCGGCGCCCGATGCGCTCGAACCGGCGCCCCTCGAGCGCCGTCAGCGGCGGGTCAAACGTCTTCAGCGCGTTGATCCCCGGCGCGAGCGCCGACTCGATCTCAGCGCCGGCGACGGCGGCACCGATGACGCGCGCGGTGATCTCGACTTCGGGTAACTCGGGCATAGGGGATGTATCGAGAGTAGCCGCCGCATGGACCTCGCCCGGTACCCTGGCTGGCGCCATGCCCGTCGAGCTCGCACCCGACGACATCGTGCGCACGTCCGCCAATGCGGCGGCCAACGAGCGCGAGCCGCTGCTGGTGCTCGAGCCGCTGATCGAGTTCCTCGGCGCCGCCGGCCTCGAGGCGCCGGCGGACCTGTCCGCGACGCCGATCGGCGACGGCCACTCGAACGTCACGTTCGCGCTGTCGACCGGGGTGGTGCTGCGCCGCCCGCCGCGCGGCCCGCTGCCACCGAGCGCCCACGACGTGCTGCGCGAGGCGCGGCTGCTCCGCGCGCTTGAGGCGACGGCGGTGCGGTCGCCCGAGGTGCTCGCGGTGTGCGACGACCCGGGCGTGATCGGCGCGCCGTTCTACGTGATGGAGCGGATCGCCGGCGATGTCATCACCGACTCCGTGCCGGCCGCGCTCGACTCACCCGAGCAGCATCGGCGGATCGCGAACGAGCTGATCGACGCGCTGGTCGAACTGCACGCCACCGATTGGGACGCCGCCGGCCTCGACGGGTTCGGCAAGCCGACCGGCTATCTCGAGCGCCAGTTGCGCCGCTTCAACGGGCTGTGGGAGCACAACCGGACGCGCGAGTTGCCGCAGTTCGAACAGGTCGGCGGGTGGCTGGCGTCGCGGATCCCGGAGTCGCCGCCGGCGACGATCGTCCACGGCGACTACCGGCTCGGGAACACGATGTTCGCCGCCGGCGCGCCGGCACGGCTGATCGCGATCTTCGACTGGGAGATGGCGACGATCGGCGACCCGCTCGCTGACGTCGGCTACATGCTCATGCAATGGACCGAGCCCGGCGATCCCGTGGGCAAGTTCAACCTCAACAACGTGACGCTGAGGCCGGGCTTTCCGACGCGAGCGGAGCTGACCGCAGCCTATGAGGAGCGGTCGGGCCGGTCGATCCAGGCGCTCGACTGGTACGTGACGCTGGCGCTGTGGAAGGCCGTGGTGTTCATGGAGGGCAACTACAAGCGGGCGCTCGCCGGCTCGACCGACGACCCGTACCTGCAGTCGTTCGGCGAGGGCGTCATCGAGATCGCCGACCGGGCCTTGGCGGTGACGCGCGATGGCTTCTGAGGAATGAGGCGCCGCGTGTGGCGCACGCTCGGTCTCCCGGCGTGCGCCACCCGCTAGTCACTCACCTATAGCGACGACAGCTTGATCTTCTCGGTGCACGTCAGATGCACCGTGTCCGCGCTAGCGCACTTGATCGTCCCGGTCTTGCCCGCGGCGGTCGAGTACGAGCCGCTGCCGCCGGTCACCGTCACGGTGCCGACCCAGGTCTCGCTCGTGAAACTCGTCGGCGAGAGCGCCGTCCCCTCCTGCGGGGTCAGGTTGAACTTTCCGCGAATCGAGCCGGTGCTGAAGTACTGCCAGTACTTACCGACCGTGTTACCGCTTTCGGGCACGTTGAACGTAGCCGCCTCGACGCCGGTACCAACCGACGGACAATGGACCGCCCCATACGAGGCACCCTGCGACGGCGGCTGGTCCACCGTGTTAGACCCGGCCGGGGGCACGGTGGCCAGGCTCATATGACACTTCAGGACGACGGTGTGGCTAGCGGCTCCTGCCACTGAAATTCCGAGCACGAAGGGGAGCGCGGCAAGCGCACACCCGACGAGCAAGATACGACGCTTCACGAGAACCTCCAGGTCTTTCTGGTATCGATCATGCCTTTCGACGGCCAGACCCCACGCGAAAGGCCAAGCTTCATGGAAATCGCCGTCAGGCCCGGGCGGAGTTCCGCCCGGGCCCGACAGACGAGGGTCTCATCAGACGCTCAATTGACTCCGTTCAGCGTGCCTCTGTCGGCCGCGAGCACGACCTTGGGCAGCGGGGCGAAGTCGAGCGAGGGCCCGAAGTGCTGGCCTCCGCCGAGTGCGTAGCCGATGAACGACTTCAGCAGGGTGCCCTGCGAGGCGCTCGTCGGGACCATGACGTAGGTGAACGTCGAGATCGGGTACGCGCTCTTCGCGCGCTTCGGCGGGTCGACGATCGTGACCTGGTTCCCTTGCGGGACGTGCTTGACGACCGCCGCTGCGGCCTCAATCGCGGTCAGGTTCGGAACCACGTAGTTGCCGCCGGCGTTCTTGACGCCGATGGCCGGGAGGTTGTCGGCGATCAGGTACGACACCGCGATGTACGCGATGGCACCGTTGGTGCCCCCGAGCGCCGTCGCCATGCCCGAGTTCCCCTTGGCGCCGACGCCGGTCGGGAAGCTGACCGTGGTCGAGCTGCCGACCCTCGATGCGAACGATCCCGACACGTCAGACAGGTACCGCGTAAACGCGAACGTGTCACCCGACGAATCGCTTCGCCAGAGGGGCTCGATCGGGGTGCTTGGAATGCTCGCGCCCTTGTTGAGCTTCTTGATCGCAGGGCTGTCCCAATTCGTGATCTGCCCGAGGTAGATCTGAGCGAGCACGGAGCCGGTCAGGTGGAGGTTCGTGTGGCGAGGCAGGCGCAGGCCGTTGATGTGGTAGCTGACGCCGGTCGCGGTCAACGCCCACGGGATCTGGACGAGGTTGCCGGGGACGCCCGAGTACACCGACAGCGGAGCGTCGGAGGCGCCGAAGTCGACGAGGCCCTTGGCGATGTCCGACTCACCACTACCGGAGCCAACGGCGGCGTAGGTCACGGAGTTGCCAGTGGAGTTACCCCACGCGGCCGCCCATTCAGCTTCGATCGGAGCGACGAGGGTGGAGCCGGCACCAGTGAGGGTCGCCGCGGACGCGGCTGCGGTGCTCAGGCCAAAGACCAGCCCTGCGGACAATCCCGCGCACAGCAGGCTGGCCAATCTCTTGGAGCGCAATGCAGTCTTCCTTTCCTTGATGGGGAATTCCCAGTACGGCTCTCGACGTGGCCCGGCCGCCCCTAGCGAGATTGCTAAGCATCTACGCGCCCCTGTGGCCACTTGTGGCCAATTTGTGACCACATTGTTGAAAAACTGTGAGCGATCGCCGGGCCGCCACATGCCCTCGGAGCCTTTTCCGTACCCTTGCGCGCCGTGTCCTCGAGGGCAAGGTTGACGTTCGGGCGGCAGGATCGCCGCACTGGCACAGGATCGCGAACAGGGACGCGTCGGGCCGGCAAGCTGGGCGACCGCGTGATGTTCGGGCTGTGCGCTGCCGCCGGCGTGCTCGTCGTCGTCACGCTTGTCGACGTCGTCTATCAGCTGGTCGTCAACGCGCAACCCGCAATCTCAAAGTTCGGCTTGGGCTTCATCGGGCACACGGACTGGAAGCCAGGGTTCCACATCGAGGGCGCCGGGGCGCTGATCTACGGGACGGCCGTCACTTCGCTGATGGCGATCGTGCTGGCGACGCCGCTCGGAATCGCGATCGGGCTGTTCCTCAGCATGATGGCCCCGGTGAGGGTGCGGGCGGTCGTCGGCCCGCTGGTGGAGATGCTCGCGGCCGTTCCCAGCATCATCTACGGGTTCTGGGGCCTGGTCGTGCTCGTCCCGTTCGTCGACAAGCTCGAACCGGGTCTGCACAGCGCGCTCGGATTCATCCCGCTGTTCGGCACCCCGTCGCCGATCGGGATCAGCTTCTTCGCCGCCGGTCTCGTTCTGACCGTGATGATCCTGCCGATCATCTCGGCGCTCAGCCGCGACCTGTTCTTGACCGTGCCCACCGAGCTCAAGGACGGCGCGGCCGCGCTCGGGGCCACGCAGTGGGAGATCATCCGAGGGATCGTCCTGCCGACCACGGTGTCGGGCGTCAGCGCCGCGGTCGTGCTCGGGCTCGGCCGCGCGCTCGGCGAGGCGATCGCCGTGTCGTTCGTGATCGGCAGCGTGACCAGAACCCAGCCTTCGTTATTCGCACCGGGCTCGACACTCGCGTCTCTGATCGCCAACCAGTTCACGGCGCCGGTGGACCCGCTGCACCTGGCCGCGATGTTCTACGCCGGCCTCCTCCTGGTGATCATCGGGATGCTCACCAGCCTCGCCGCCCGCGCGATCGCCGGGCGGTTCGACGTCACCCAACGGGTCATATGAGCGCGGCGTCCGAGACAGCGCCGTACGAGGGCATGCCATTTGACCCGATGGCGCCGCTGACGCCGTCGGGCAACCTCCGCCGTCGGGCAGCCGTAAGCCGGCTCGTGCAGGTCACGGCGACCGCCGCGGCCGCGTTCGCGATCGTCGTGCTCGTGATCGTGTGCGTGGGGGTCGCCACTCGCGGCGCCGCCGCGTTGAGCTTCGGCTTCGTCGTCGGCAACCCGCAGGGTCTCGTCAGCGGCGGGATCTTCAACTCGCTTCTCGGCACGCTCGAGCTCGTCGCTTTCGGCGCTCTGATCGCGCTCCCGCTCGGAGTCATGACCGGGCTGTACCTGACCGAGTTCGCCGGCCCCCGGTCACGCACCGCAAGCTTGCTCAAGACCGCGCTCGACGTGATGGCGGGCCTCCCCACGATCGTCGTCGGGCTGTTCGTGTACGGCCTGATCGTGATTCCGCAGCACAAGGAGTCCGGCTTCGCCGGCGGGATCGCGCTGGCAATCGTGATGCTGCCGCTGATGGCAAGGTCGAGCCAGGAGGTCTTGCTGCTGGTACCGAACAGCCTCCGCGAGGCCGCGGATGCGCTCGGCGTGAGTCGCTGGAGGACGGTCCTGAGCGTGATCCTGCCCGCCGCGGTCGGCGGGATCCTGACCGGCGCGATTCTCGCCACCGCCCGCGCGGCGGGCGAGACCGCGCCGCTCCTGATCTGTAACTCGCTGTTCAACCCGGACTCGACCGCGCTGAACCTTTCCCACGGGGTCCCGAGCGTCTCGATGTTCATCTACACGTCGTTCGACCTTCCGATACCGGAGGCCGTCACCCGCGCCTGGGGCGCCGCGTTCGTCTTGATGGTGTTGATTCTGATCGCGAACGTCGGCGCTCGCCTGTTGCTGGCGCGCAGCCGTGCGAAGATGGCCGGATGACCGACTGGGACGATCGAACCACGACCCAGATCATTCGCGGCGAGATGCCGGCGGGGCGCGTCCGACTCCGCACCGATCCGGTCCTTCCGGCGATCCGCCCGAAGGACAACAGCGAAACTCCCGACGACCACGCGGTGGTGTTCGACATCCGCGACATGACCGTGTACTACGGCCAGAGCCGGGCGCTCGCCGGCGCCTCGCTGAAGATCTACCGCAACCAGGTGACCGCAGTGATCGGTCCTTCGGGGTGCGGCAAGTCGACGTTCATCCGGAGTCTCAACCGGATGAACGATGCGATCCCTGGGTTCCGGATCGAGGGCCATGTGCTGTACCACGGTCACGATCTGTACGGGAGCGGCGCCAACCGGGTCGAGGTGCGGCGCCGAATCGGGATGGTGTTCCAGAAGCCCAACCCGTTCCCGAAGTCGATCTACGACAACATCGCGTGGGCGGCCCGGAACCTGGGGATGAAGGACAAGCTCGACGACCGCGTCGAGCAGGCCCTCCGGCAGGCCGCGCTCTGGGACGAGGTCAAGGACCGCCTGCGCGACAGCGCGCTCGGCCTGTCGGGCGGACAGCAGCAACGGCTGTGCATTGCGCGCGCGATCGCGATCGAGCCCGACGTGTTGCTGCTCGACGAGCCGGCATCGGCGCTCGATCCGGTGGCGACCGCGTCAATCGAGGATCTGATGCACAACCTCAAGCACCGCTTCACGATCGTGATCGTCACCCACAACATGCAACAGGCGGCGCGCGTCGCCGACCGCACGGCGTTCTTCAGCCTCGACACCACCGGTCCGGCCCGGGTCGGAACGCTGATCGAGTACGACGACACCGCCACGATCTTCCGGGGCGCCGCCGACCCCCGCACGCGGGACTACGTCGCGGGCAAGTTCGGCTGACAGGAAGCGCGCCCAGCCGACGAGGCGGGCGCGGCCTCAGCGGAAGATCGAGTCGCTCGAGACCTGCTGCAGGATCGGCTGGCCGCACTGCCAGCAGTACGACGCGCCGGTGCTGTGCGGCGCTGCACACGACGCGCAGACGCCGGCGGTGGCGCTGTGCTCGAGTCGCAGGATCCGCTCGATCTCAGACAGCTCGGAGTCGGCGTCCTGGAGGAGGGCTGCGCGCTTGACGAGCACATCGACGTGGATCTGGTCCCGGATCGCCATCTCATATACGAGCCCGCCCAGGTCCCACTGTATCTCGGCGACCCGCGCCTTGAGCGTGTCGCGCCGGCGCTCGAGATCGACGACCTGGCTCTCGGTCGGAGGCGCTCCTGCCGCACCCGGGGGCGGCGCCACCGGGGGCTGGCTCACGCCCTGAGGCGCTCCAGCGCTCGCCGGGCTATCGGTGGGAGCTGCGTTCCGGTCGGTGCCGCGCTTAGGTAGCCGCATGCTCAGTTCCCGAAGAAGTTGCCCGTGAACTTGTGGTTCTGACACCCAGCGCCGCCGCTACAGGCTCCGCCCTGGCTGGTAGTCGGCGCCGCCAGGTGGCTCGAGTTACCGAGAACCTTCCCGGCGGCCTGAGTGGCCTTCTGCTGTACCGCTGCCGACGGCGGAGCCGTCTGATCAGCCGCCTTCTTCAGCTTCCCGCTCAGGCCCTTTGGCGTACTGCTGGCAGTGGTCCTGGTGGTCGTCGTGGGGGTGCTGGTGGTCGCGCCGCCGCTGCCGCCGTTGACGGTCACGACCTGAACGGCAGGAGTGCTCGCGGCCTTCTGGTTCGAGTTCGTGTGCCCGATGCGCCCGATCAGCACGCCCAGCCCGATTGCGAGCAGCAGCACGCCCACGCCGGCCACGAGCGTGGTGCCGGACGACATGCGCTGGCCGCGCGGCGGCCGCGAGGACCGGCTTCGGCGCGTCTGGACCACGGCCGTCGGCTGGGCCTGGGCCGTCGGAAATCTCGACTGTCCGCGACGCTCGCCGCACTGCACGCAGTAGCGCTGATCGTGCGCGAGCGGCGCGCCGCAGTTCGTGCATCGGTCCTCTGACCCGGTGGTCGGCACGGTCGTGAGTTCTCGCGTCGGGGCGTCCGCCCGCGGCGTGTCCCCGGCCGCTCCTCGTCCGTCGCCGCTCTCTAGATCGGTCGCCAGCGATTCGTCTCCGTACTCGTCATTCTTGGGTGCTCACGGGCCCACGGCTCGGACCCAGTATCAGGCGCGGCGCTGCCACAATTGTGACCAACCTGTGACCGAGTTCACCCGACTCGCCCGAAAGTTCAGGGGTCACGCTCGGCCTCAAGATGTTCACAACTGACCGGATTACGGACACCACACTGGCACACCGGCGATGAGCACCTCGGACCATACGGCTGGCGAACCGCGGAGCATGCTCCGATGCGCCGAATGCGATGCGGCCCTAGCCCACGACCAGCGCTACTGCGTGCAATGTGGCGCCCGCCGCGGTCCGTTGCCGCCGGAGATCGCAGGACTCGTCGGGGCGATTCACGAGCAGGGGCCCGAACCGGACCTGCCTCCCGGAACGCCGCTCGCCGACTCGTTCGCTGGTGACGGCCCGAGAGCGCCGGCATTCGGGTTCGCGATGCCCGGACCCCGCGCCGCCGCCGCCGCGGTGATGGCGATGCTCGGGTTCGGCGTGATCGTCGGCTCGCTCGTCGGCGGGACCAGCGTGGTGACGCTCGCGAGCGCTCCGCTGATCGTCGTCGGCATGGATCACCCGGCCGCCACGCGGGCGGCGCAGACGGTGGTGGTCGCGCAATCGGGCGGCGGTGGTGGCGGCGGTGGGGGTGGCGGCGGTGGCGGTGGCGGTGGCGTCGCTGGTAACAGCGCGGCAGCCGCGCAGAACGACGTGGCGGTGTCCGCGGCGCCGGCCACATCGCCGACGTCGACCACCGGCACGGATACGACGTCAGCGGGTCTGAACGGCCTCCCGCCGGTCAAGCACGTGTTCATGATCGTTCTCTCGGATCGCGGCTTCACGCAGTCCTTTGGCTCCGCCTCGAGCGCGGGTTATGTCGCCGGTTCGCTCCGCCGCGAGGGAGAACTCGCGCAGAATTACTACGCGGTCGCCGGGTCACCGCTCGCGAACGAGATCGCGCTCGTCAGCGGCCAGGGGCCAACCGCACAGAACGCGGCCGACTGCCCGGTGTTCTCCCACCTCAAGCACGCGACCAAGGGACCCCGCGGGCAGGTGGTCGGGAACGGATGCGCTTACCCGGGCGCCACAAAGACGCTGGCCAGCGAGCTCACTCACGCGGGTGACACCTGGAAGGCGTACCTCCAGGGAGTCCCGTCGAGCGCGAAGTCCGCCTGCCGCGTTCCGAAGATCGGCAGCAAGGTACCCCAGGACGCGACCGCCAAGGACACGTACCTCGCGTGGCGCAACCCGTTCCTGTACTTCACCTCGCTGACCAGCGGATCCGCCTGCCACAAGGACGAGGTCGGACTCGGCCAGCTGAAGACGGATCTGAAGAGCTCGAGCACGACGCCCACGCTCGCCTACATCATCCCGGCGCCGTGCTCGGACGGCAGCGAGGCGGCGTGCAAGCCGAACGCGAAGCCGGGGCTGACCGGTGCCAACGAGTTTCTGAAGACGGTGGTGCCGCAGATCAAGAAATCGCCGGCGTATAAAGATGGCGGGATGATCGCGGTCACATTCGACCAGGCGCCGCAATCGGGGCAGTACGCCGACCCGAGCGCATGCTGCTCGAGCCCCACGTCGTATCCGAACCTGCGCGACTTACCGGCGGGGACGCCCGCGGTACCGGCCGGGGCGATGGGACCCGCGGTGCCTGGGACGACCACCGGAACGTCGAGCGGGACGACCACCACGGACACGACCACGACCGACACGACCCCGGGGGCGACGACTACGACCGGCACGACGACGACCGGCACGACCACCACGACGCCGGTGTCCCTGGGTAGCGGCGAGACCACACCGACCGGCGGCGGCGGCCAGGTCGGGCTACTGCTGATCTCGCCCTACGTCAAGGCGAACAGCACCGACGTGGTCGACTACTTCAACCACTTCTCGCTGCTGGGCACGATCGAGAACATGTTCGGGCTCCACCGCCTCGGCTATTCCGACGCTCCCGGGCTGCCGCTGTTCAGCACCGGCGTGTTCAACAACTACGCCGGTTAGCGGCTCAGCCGAGATCGATCGAGGTGATCACCGGAGGGTCGACGGGACGGTCGCCCGCGCCGGTCTTGACGCCCTCGATCGCGTCGACGATGTCCATCCCCTCGGTGACCTCGCCAAACACCGTGTGCTTGCCGTCGAGCCACGGCGCCGCCTGGGTGGTGACGATGAAGAACTGCGAGCCGTTCGTGTTGGGGCCGGCGTTGGCCATCGCCAGCGCGCCGCGCACGACCTTGTGGTCGTTGAACTCGTCCTTGAACGTGTAGCCGGGGCCGCCCATGCCGGTTCCGTCCGGATCCCCACCCTGGATCATGAAGTCCGGGATGATCCGGTGGAAGATGACCCCGTCGTAGAAGCCGTCGCCCGCGAGCTTGCGGAAGTTGGCGACGGTCTCGGGCGCGTCCTCGTCGAACAGTTCGATCGAGATCGCGCCAAGGCTTGTGTTCATCTGAGCTGTTGACATGGCCCGCAGCCTAGTAGGCGCGGTCAGTTGTCGTCGTCGACGGCGGTTTGGACGGCGTGGATCGTCGCGGTGATGCCGATGCTCGGCGCCGGACTCGCCGGCGTGACGGTGTCCGTGCAATTGATCGCCAGGGTCTGCGGCGAACCGGCGACGGAGACCGGGGCGACGAGCGGGATCGTCCCCTTTGCATCGGTGGCATTGCCGCCGCCGAGGTTCGAGTCGAAGTCGCCCTGGGTGCCCGGCGCGCCGGGTGCCGACATCGAGCAGGAGACGTCGACCGCCTGGGAACCGGTCCCCCCGACCTCGGCGATCTGCACGGTCCCGAACGCCAGGTAAGAGGAGCCCGCCTGGGTACCGGGGAGTGAGACGCTCGCGATCTGCGTCTGGCTTCCAGTGAGCGTCGCCGTCTGGGACTGGGTCCCGTACTCGTTGGGCAGCGCCGGCGTGCACGTCACATTCCCGGCCTGGCTCAGCGACTGGATCGCGCCGATCGAACAGGAACTCGTGACCCGCAGCTGCACCTGGGTCGGGTCGACCTGCGTGGCGCCGACCGAGGCGGGGATGATCTTGCGCGGGCCGACGGAGTTCGGACCGAGCTTGACGTTGCCCACCGAGAAGTTCTTGAGCTGGGCGCTGCCCACGCTGTTCGGCGGTAGATGGATGGCCGCCCAGCTGACTCCGCCGAGCGCGACGAACAGGGCCAGGAATGACACCGCGAGCGGCGCCGAGGGGCGCGGTAGACGCATCGCATTTCCTCCCACATCTGCGGTCCCGGCCGAGACGGCCGGCTGTCGACGCGAACGCTACTCGGGCAGGCAACCCCCGACGGCCGGCCTCGCGCCCCCGCGAGGCCGGCCGTATCCCTTGGGACGGACGCCGCAGGCTCGTCAGTTGTTGCTGGCGGTCTGGATCGCGCTGAGCGTCGTGTCGACCGCGACCGGCGCCGGCGGTGTCGCCGGCGTGCCCGTAGTCGTCTGCGTGCACTTGACGGTCGCGGGCTGAACGCTCGTCGACGACGCCACCGGCAGCACGAGCGGGATCGTCCCGGCGCTGAAGTGCGTGCTCGAGAGGTCCACCGCAAGGCTCTTGGTCGTGGTCGTCGGGTTCGCCGGCGGCGGCGTGCCCGAGCCTGCCGGCACCGACAGCGTGCAGCCCACCTCGACGTGCTGGCCGGAAAGGCCGCTGATCACGACGTGCGGATACGCCATCACAAGGTACGACGACCCAGCGGCCAGCGACTGCGTGGCCACCTGCGTCGCGCTCGACCCGACCGTGGTGGCGGCCGTGTTCGAGCCGTACTCGTTGCCGACCGTCGGCGTGCAGGTCACGCTCCCGGACAGCCCGACGGCAGAGATCGCGCCGGTCGAGCACGAGGACGCCACCCGGAGCTGCACCTGGCTCGAGTTGACCTGCTTGGCGCCGACGGAGCCGTTGATGATCTTGCGCGCGCCGACCGCATTGGACTTGAGCTTCCAGTTGCCGACGCTGCCGTTCTGGAGCTGTGCCGTGCCCACGCTATTTGCCGGCAGCTGCGTGGCGGCGTAACTCGCGCCGCCGAGGGCAACGAACAGAGCCACGAACGACACGACCATCGGCGCTGACGGACGCCGTCTGACGAGTGATTTCAGCCGCAAAATCGGTACCTCCGCGTGTTGGGTTCTCGGCTTACCAGCCGCCTATTGATCGCAACACGCCGACGCGACCCGAAGTCGCGCCCACCTTCACGGGAGCTGACGTAGATCTGACGCGGCCGCGTCAGGTCGCCGCGGGCTCGAGCACCACGCGCTGACCGAGCAGCTCGGTGCCGCTGACCCGATCGACCACGCGGTCCACGTCCTGCTCGGGGACGTCGAGCAGCGTGTACCGCTCGAGCACGCGGACGTTGCGGACGTGCTCGCCGTCGAGGCCCGTGGCGGCGGTGATCGCGTGGATGATGTCCGACGGCTCGAGCCCGGCGGCCCGTCCCATCGAAACGATCACCTTGCGCGGGCGGCCATCGCCGTCGGTGGAGTCGTGCGGCTTGGAGTGGCGCCGCGGCTTGGTCTTGACCGGGGTCGGCGCGACGCGCGCATCCTCGACCCAAGGTGCGAGCGTGACGCCGGCGTGTTTCTCGATCGCCGTGATCTCGCGGCGCTGCTGGGGCTCGAAGAACGTGATCGCGCGGCCGCTGCGACCGACGCGTCCGGTGCGGCCGATCCGGTGGACGTACACGTCGGGCGAGGTCGGGACGTCGTAGTTGATCACGTGCGAGACACCCGAGATGTCGAGCCCGCGTGCGGCCACGTCGGTCGCGACCAGCAGCGGCAGGCGCCCGTCCTTGAACGAGATCATCACGCCGTCGCGGCCTCCCTGGGTCATGTCGCCGTGAAGCGCCTTGACGTTCATCCCGCGGTCGCGGAGCGTTCGGTAGAGCTGCTCGGTCCGAATCTTGGTGCGGACGAACACGAGCGCCTGCTCCGGCCGCTCGGCGCTCAGAACCTCGACGAGTTTGTCCGCCTTGTCGCGGGCTTTGACCTCGAGCGCGAACTGCTCGACGGTCTCGACCGTCAGCGTCGCCGTCTGCACCCGGACCGTCACCGGGTCGTACAGGTACTGGTCGGCCAGACGCCGGATCTCGGGCGGCATCGTCGCCGAGAACAGCGCCGTCTGACGGCTCGACGGGGTGAGCGCCAGGATCTTCTCGACGTCCTCGAGAAAGCCGAGGTCGAGCATCTCGTCGGCCTCGTCGAGCACGACGAAGCGGCACCCGTGCAGCATCAGCGAGTGGCGCGAGATCAGGTCCTTGACCCGTCCGACCGTGCCCACGACGACCTGCCCGCCGGCCCTCAGTTGCGCCTGCTGGGAGCGGATCGGCGCTCCGCCGAACACCGCCACCACGTCGACTCCCTTGCGCCGGCCGTACGCGCGGAGCGCCTGGGTGACCTGGATGCACAGCTCGCGGGTCGGCGTGAGTACGAGGCCCTGGACGTCCTGCTCCCCCGGATTGACGTATTGGAGCATTGGCAGCCCGAACGCCGCTGTCTTGCCGGACCCGGTCTGAGCCTGACCGATTACGTCGTGGCCCTGGAGCAGCGGCGGAATCGCCTCCTCCTGAATCGGGCTCGGCGATTCGTACCCAACATCGTGAACGGCCTCGAGGATGTCCGGCTCGAGGCCAAGGTCGGCAAAACTCGGCATTACCACTGACGATAGACGGACATCGGCAATCGCCCATGTCCGGCTGGCGTTTGGGGCCCTTGACAGAGAATCATTCGGAGCCTAATGTTTCGGAGCCGATGGATCTTCGAGGGAGTCAGGCGCGGTGAGCGCGGGCGAAGAGGCCGGCGACCCGATCAGCGCGCACGTCTGGCGCATCAGCGCGGTGGTGATCGTCGGGTCGATCATGTCGATCCTCGACACGACGATCGTCAACGTCGCGCTGGCCACGCTGAGCCACGAGCTGCACTCGACGATCGACCAGATCCAGTGGGTCGTGACCGGATACTTGCTGGCGCTTGCGGCGGTGATCCCGGTCACCGGATGGGCAGCCCGGCGCTTCGGTGCCAAGCAGGTCTACCTGGTCTCGCTGGTGCTGTTCACGACGGGATCCGCGCTGTGCGGGCTCGCGACCTCGACGACCGAGCTGATCGTGTTCCGCGTCCTCCAGGGCGTGGGAGGCGGCATGATCCTGCCGATCGGCCAGCTGATGATGGCCGAGGCCGCCGGGCCCAAGCGGATGGGAAGAGTCATGAGCGTCGTCGCGGTACCGGCGATGCTCGCGCCGATCCTCGGCCCGACGATCGGCGGTCTGATCATCCAGAACGCGAGCTGGCGCTGGATCTTCTACGTGAACGTTCCGATTGGTGCGATCGCCGTGTTCGCGGCACTGCGCTACCTGCCGTGGATCAAGCCGGACCAGGTCGAGAAGCTCGATACGCGCGGGCTGCTCCTGATGGCCACCGGCCTTACGCTGCTCACCTACGGTCTCGCGGAGATCGGCGCGACCGGCGGCTTCACTTCGCTCAAGGTCGTCATCCCTTGCATCGTCGGACCCGTCCTGATCGCGGCGTTCGTCCTCCACGCGCTGCGGGTGCCAAAGCCGTTGCTCGACATGCGCCTGTACCGCAAAGCGACGTTCTCCTCGGCCTCGTTCGCAATGTTCTGCCTCGGCGCCGCGCTGTTCGGAGGAATGATCCTGCTACCTCTGTACTGGCAGGACGTCCGCCTCGAGAGCGTCGTCGACACCGGCCTGCTGACGGCGCCGCAGGGGCTCGGCGCGGCGCTCGCGATGCCGATTGCCGGCAAGCTGACCGACCGCTGGGGCGGGGGCGGCCTGGCGCTGTTCGGCGTGATCCTCTGCACGGTCGCGACGATTCCATTCGGCCTGATCTCCGCCCACTCGTCGATCTTCGGGTTGTCCGTCGCGATGTTCGTGCGCGGGATCGGGATCGGCTTTGGCTTCCTGCCTGCGATGGCGGCGGCTTTCGCGGCGCTCGACCGGTCCGAGCTGTCAAGTGCGACCCCGCAGCTGAACGTGATCCAGCGCGTGGGCGGCTCGATCGGCACAGCCATCCTCGCGGTCGTGCTCCAACGCACCCTCGCCGGCGCCCACGGCCTCAGCGGAGCCGCCGCCGCCTACGGCACGGCGTTCTGGGTGGCGGCCGGGCTGACGGCGGCAGCGATCATTCCGTGCATCATCCTTTTGCGGGCCGAGCGCGCCGCGCGGCGTCGCAAGGGAGCGGCTGCGGAGCCATCGGCCGAGACGATGGCGGAGGCGATTGCGGCGTGAGCTCGGCGGCCGGCGGGAAGCTAGACGCGCTTGGCGAGGTGCAAGGCGAGCGCGGCCAGGGCGACGCCGCCGAGGACGTGGCTCGATCGTTCAAGCGCGCGATGGCCTCGGTGCGAAGGTTGCGCGGGCGCGAGACCCACCGTCCGGGCGAGCTCACCGACGCGCAGTACAGCCTGCTGTTCTGCCTTCGCGACCACGTTCAGATGTCGTTGCGCGACCTCGCGGAGGCCGCCGACCTGAGTCCGGCGAGCGTCACCGAGATGCTGGAAGGGCTCGCGGCGGCTGGGCTCGTGGAGCGCCGCCGCTCCAACAACGACCGGCGCGTCGTGTTCACATCGCTCACCGAGGACGGTCGTGGACTCGTCGAGGAGCGCCGAGCACGGTTCGAACCGCGTTTCCGGGCGGCAATCGAGGAGTTCAGCGAAGAGGATCTGCTCGTCGCCGCCTCCGTGCTCGACCGTCTGCGCGACTTCTTCGAGCAGCTGGCCGATGAGCGGCCGCTCGATCAGCGGCTCTAGCGCCGGCGCGCGCTCGATTTCGATCAGCTCCTCGAGAAGCGAGACCATCGCGCCGTGCTCCTCGTCGGACCAGCCGCCGCGACGAGCACGGCGGCCGACCAGCGAGCCGACCACGTAGTACGCGATCTCGTCCCGCAGCCCCTCGGGGTCGGGCGTCGCGGGGAGCTTGCCGCCGCGGCTTCGGTAGCGATCGACGGCCCAGTCGATCGCGACGTCGGCGCGGCGGCGCTGGGCGCGGTAGTCACGCCGGGTGTCGACCGCGTCGGCGGCGAACCGGTACAGGTCCTGCCGTCGATCGTCGTCGACGTTGTCGTTGTAGACGCGGAGGATCGCCCCGATCACGGGGCAGACTGACGGCGGGCGGTCGCTGAACCGCTCGCCGGCGAGCATCGACGCGAGTTCCATCACGCAGACGATCTTGCCCGGGCGCGGATGGCGGCCCGGCCCGAGGCGCACGCTCTGATGCGAGATCGCCGAAGGGCACGCCGAGGGAGCCATTGCCCACGGTTATCGACCGGGGTTCTCTAAGACTTAGGCGCCGGTGGAAGTACGATTCAGGCCGGTGAGGGCAAGGACGCGCAGGCAGTTCATGGCCGCGGCGGGAGCGGCGGGGGTCGGAGCGACGCTCGGGTCAGGCACGCCCGCGGCGCGCGCGGCCGAGGCTGCCCGCACCGGCGCACCAGGCGGCAAGGCCGTGCCGTTTTACGGTGCGCATCAGGCCGGGATCGCGACGCCGACCCAGGAGCACGTGCACTTCCTCGCGCTCGACGTGCTCAGCGACTCCTCGACCGACCTCCGCGCGCTCCTGGCCGCGCTGTCGGCCGGCGCCGCTGCGCTAACGGCGGGAAACCCGGTGGGCGCGCTGAGCACGGGTGTCGACCCGCCCGTCGATACCGGCGAGGCGCTGGGCCTCGGCCCCTCGCGCCTGACCGTCACGTTCGGGCTCGGGCCGTCGGTATTCGCGGCGGGACGCTTTGGCGGGCTCGAGGCGCTGCGCCCAGCGCCCCTCGTCGACCTGCCCCCGTTCGCCAGCGACTCACTGCAGCCCGGCATCTGCGACGGGGACATCGCGGTGCAGGCGTGCTCGGACGATCCACAGGTGGCGTTTCACGCCATCCACGACCTGATCCGCCTGGCCAGCCCGACCGCCGTCCCGCGTTGGTCCCAGGCCGGATTCGGCCGCACGCTGAACACGGCCGGAAAGCCCACGCCGCGGAACATCTTGGGGTTCAAGGAGGGAACGGCCAACATCGTCGGGCAGGATCACGCGGCGCTCGAGCGGTTCGTGTGGGCCGCCGCGCCCGAATCCCCCGCCTGGATGGCTGGAGGCTCGTACATGGTCGTGCGGCGCATCCAGATGCTGCTCCACAACTGGGACTCGATCAGCCTCGAGCAGCAGGAGCGGACCTTCGGTCGCCACAAGCTGTCGGGCGCGCCGCTCGGCGAGAAGCACGAGCACGATCTGATCGATCTGCACAAGGTCGTGGGCGGACAACTGGCGATCTCGCCGCTGGCGCACATCCGCCTGGCCAGCCCCGCCTACAACCACGGCCAGCGGCTCCTGCGCCGGGGCTACTCGTACAGCGCCGGGATCTACGAGGGCGCCGTCGCCGGCGGACAGTTGTTCATCTGCTTCCAGCGCGATCCGCGCGTGCAGTTCATTCCCATGCAGAACCAGCTCGCACTCAGCGACCTGCTGAACGAGCACACCGAGCACATCGGAAGCGCGATCTTCGCCTGCCCTCCGGGTGCCGCGCCGAGGGCGTTCGTCGGCCAGGGGCTGTTCGACTGAATCAGCCGGAGTAGACGAGCCCGTCCAGGTGTGAGCGGCCCTTGCGCGGGTCGCGCACGCCGAACTGGACGTTGAACCCAGGCTCGGGTCCGTCGGCCTCACAGAACTCGACCTTCCCCGGCAGCAGGATCGGCTTCTTGAACGCGACGTCGACCGTGAACGCGTCGGGCAGCCTCGGCTCGAGCGCCGCGAGGCACCGCGCCTTGGTCCACATCCCGTGCGCGATCGCCGACGGGAACCCGAACAGGCGAGCGCTCAGCGGGTGCACGTGAATCGGGTTGTAGTCGCCCGACACCGAGGCGTAGCGCCGGCCGAGGTCGCCCGGCAGCGTCCACGTCGCGGTCGCGGGCAGGTCCTCCGCCCGGGGAAGCTCGCTCCCCGGCGCGTTGGCGGGCTCCGACCCTCCCCCGCGCTTCAGGTTCGTCGAGACCTCCTCCCACACGAGCTCGTCCCCGACGCGGACCTCGGTACGCAGCGAGAATTGCTTACCGCGCGGGTGATCCTCGACGGGCGTCGCCCAAACGTCGATCTGCAACCGCTCCGAGCCATGGATCGGGCGGTGCTGGGTGATCCGGTTGGCGATGTGCACAAGCCCGATCGCCCGGAACGGAAAGCTCGGATCGGTCATCAGCGACAGCTGCAGCGGAAACGCGAGCATGTGCGGGTACGTGGGCGGGAGGGCGTCCCGCAGCGCGAACCCGCACACCTGGTCGTAATCGGCGACGCGGGCGCCGTCGGTCTCGACGTCGTTCAACCGCAACGTCAGCTCGGGAACGTCGCGGCCGCCGCCGCCCACGAACGGCAGCTGCGAGGCTCCGGGGATCATCGCCGCGCCGGCGCGCGCGAACAGCGCGGCCATCGACGGCGAGCTGTGTAGCTCGCGCGTGGCCATCACGCCCCCACGAGGCTCTGCCCGCAGACCCTGACGACGTTCCCGTTGACACCGCCGCTCGCGGGACTCGCGAACCAGGCGATCGTCTCGGCGACGTCGACCGGCAGGCCGCCCTGGGCGAGGCTGTTCATCCGCCGCCCCGCCTCGCGCGTGGCGATCGGCATCGCGGCCGTCATCTGGGTCTCGATGAACCCGGGCGCCACCGCGTTGATCGTCAGCCGCTTCTTGCCGACCGGCGCCGCCATCGATTCGACCATCCCGATCACGCCGGCCTTCGACGCTGCGTAGTTGGTCTGGCCGGCGTTGCCGGCGATCCCGCTCATCGACGAGACGCACACGATCCGGCCGTTCTCGCGGATGGCCTCGCGTGCCAGCAGCTCGTCGTTGATGCGCTCCTGCGCGGACAGGTTGACCTGAAACACCTTGTCCCACCGGTCCTCGTCCATCCGCCCGAGCGTCTTGTCCCGAGTGACCCCGGCGTTATGTACGACGACGTCGACCCCGCCGTGATCCTCGAGCAGGTGGGTGGCGATCCGCGCCGGCGCATCGTGGTCGGTGATGTCGAGCACGAGCGTCGAGCCGCCGAGCTCGCCGATCGTCTCCTCGAGCTCGCGCTGCAGTCCGGGCACGTCGAGGCCGACGACGTGCGCGCCGTCGCGCGCGAGCACCTTGGCGATCGCCTTGCCGATCCCTCGCGACGCGCCCGTGACCAGCGCGAACTTGCCGCTCAGCGGAAGCTCCCAGTCGATCTCGTCGGCGGTGAGGGCGGTCGCGCCGACGCGGATCACCTGACCCGACACGTACGCGGACTTCGGCGAGAGCACGAACCGGAGCGTCGACTCGATCTGCGGCTCGGCCTTCGTCCCGACGTAGACCAGCTGGGCCGTGGCGCCCTTGCGCACCTCCTTGCCGACCGAGCGCACGAACCCTTCGAGCGCCCGCTGCGCGGTCGCCTGGTGCTCGTCCTTGCAGTCCTCAGGCGGCGTCCCGAGCACGATCACGCGCCCCGACCCGCGCACCAGCCGGATCGTCGGGTGGAAGAACGCCCACAGCTGATGGAGCTGCGCACTGTCCTCGATCCCGCTGGCGTCGAACACGAGCGCCTTGAACGTCTGGTCCTCGGGCCCCGCGTCGGGGTTGAACACCTTCGCGTCGAGGTGCGCGTCGGCTGCCGCCGTCCGCACCTCCTCCTGCATCGGCGTGTGGACCTCGGCGTCGATCGCCGCGAGTACCTTGGCGGTGGCGCCGGCGAGCCGTCCGCCAGGCGCCGCCCCGAGCAGGACGGGGCCGTTGATAACCGGCTGCCCGCGCTCGTAGCGCTCGAGCTTGACCGGGTTCGGGAGGCCGATCTGCTTGGAGACGATCTTGCCGATCGGCGTGTTCACGAGTTGCTGGTAGCGGTCGCTCATGCTGCTGCCTCCATGATCGCGGTGACGCCGAGGCCGCCCGCCGCGCAGATCGAGATCAGTCCCCGGCCAGAGCCTTTCTCCTTCAATGCCTTTGCCAGGCTGGCGACGATCCGGCCGCCGGTGGCGCCGAACGGATGCCCCGCGGCCAGCGAACCCCCGTGGGTGTTGAGCTTGGCGGTATCGATCGACCCGAGCGGACCCTCGAGCCCGAGCCGCTCGCGGCAGTAGACCGGGTCCTCCCACGCCTTGAGCGTGCACAGCACCTGGGAGGCGAACGCCTCATGGATCTCGTAGAAGTCGAAGTCGCCCAGGCTCAGGTTGTTGCGCTCGAGCAGCTTCGGAACGGCGTAGGTGGGCGCCATCAGCAGGCCCTCCCGCGCGTGTACGTGGTCGACGGCGGCGGTCTGGGCGTCGGTCAGATAGGCCAGGACCGGGATGTCGCGCTCGGCCGCCCACTCTTCGCTGGACAACAGCACGGCGGAGGCGCCGTCGCTGAGCGGGGTCGAGTTGCCGGCGGTCATGGTTCCCTGTTCCCCGCCGAACACCGGCTTCAACTTCGCGAGCTTCTCAACGCTCGTGTCGGGCCTGAGGTTCTGGTCGCGCTCGAGGCCGAGGAACGGGACGACGAGATCGTCGAGGAATCCGGTGTCGTAGGCGGCGGCGAGGTTCTTGTGGCTGCGGACGGTCAACTCGTCCTGCTCCTCGCGCGAGATCCCCCACTCCTTGGCCATGATCGCGGCGTGCTCGCCCATCGACAGCCCGGTTCGGGGCTCGGCGTTGCGCGGAAGCTGCGGGACGATCTGCTGCGGGCGGAGCTTCGCGAGCGCCTTCAGCCGCGCCGCGTTGCTCCCCGATCGGTTGATTTGGAGCAGCACCTGGCGCAGGTCCTCGTTGATCGCGATCGGCGCGTCGGAGGTCGTGTCGAACCCACCTGCGATGCCGGAGTCGACCTGCCCGAGCGCGATCTTGTTCGCGACGAGGATCGCGGCCTCGAGCCCGGTGCCGCAGGCCTGCTGGACGTCGTACGCCGGCGTGTGCGGATTCAGGCGCGTGCCGAGCACAGCCTCGCGCGTCAGGTTGAAGTCGCGGCTGTGCTTGAGCACGCCGCCGGCGGCGACCTCGCCGAGCGTCTCGTCCTCGATCGAGAACTTGCCGATCAGCGCTTCGAGCGTGGCGGTCAGCATGTCCTGGTTCGAGGCCCTCGCGTAGGGCCCGTTTTGCCGCGCGAATGGGATTCGGGTGCCGCCGAGCACTGCCGCTCGGCGGGTACTTGCGTTCATGGGTGATTACTCCCTGGAGGTTTCTTAGCTACACGTCTGTAGCTTAGTGCCGCGCGTCTTTGGCGGTCGCGGTTGTGAACGTCCCGCTCGACGTCGCGCGCCGGACCAATCCGGGAACGAGGACGCGCGTCGCCGCCGCCAGCCAGTAGTAGCGGGGCACGTACCGCTCCGCCTTACCGCGCAATCCGCACTCGACGATCGCCTCGGCGACCTTGTCGGGCTTCGAGACGATCAACCGCAGCACCGGGTGGCGGCGAAGCTCGGTCGCCGGGAACCCCTCGGTGGCGATGAACCCTGGGAGCACGAGGCCGACGTGGACGCCGTGCGCGCTCTCCTCGGCCGCCAGCGAGTCGCTCCAGCCGGCGAGCGCGAACTTGCTCGCGGAGTAGGCGCCCGCGCGCGGGCGGCCCACGCGACCGGACGTGCTCGACACGTTGACGATCGCCGTCGGCGCGCGTTTGGCCGCGGTCGCCCTGAGCAGCGGCAGCAGTTCCTCGGTCAACCTAACGGGGGCCTCGAAGTTGAGCTTCATGTGGCGCTCGACGTTCTCCCAGCCGGTCTCGGCGAACCCGCCGCGCCAGGATCCGCCGGCGTTGTTGACCAGCAGATGCAGTTCCCCGTGCGCCCGTGCCACCGCCGCCAGCACCTCGGCCGGCGCCTCGGGCTCGGTCAGGTCGACGGCGACGACGGTCGCGCCACCGAGCTCGTGGGCGAGCGCGTCGAGCCGTTCCTGCCGGCGCGCCACGAGCACTAGCTTCGCGCCCGGCTCGCGCGCCAGCCGGCGCGCGGTCGCCTCGCCGATGCCGCTCGACGCGCCGGTCACGATGGCTACGAATGGATCCGCCACGGCGCCGGCAAGGCTACCCGCGCCGGGCCGTGGACGCGGCCGCCGGCCGCCGCGCCCGCGGGTTCTCGATCCCGACCAGCGAGACCACGCCGCCGAGCACGACGAGCAGTCCAGCGATCCCGATCCCGATCCGGAACGCGTGCACGGACGCGTCGACGAGCGCCGTGTGGACCCGCGGCCGGTCGGCCGTCGGCACCTCGGAGGGGGTCGTCACGAGCGGCCGCGTCCGGGCCGCGTGGAGCGCCGTTCGGGCTTGCCGGCTGAGCGGGTCGTGCGCGACGGTGTGGTCGAGCCGTGCCGCGAAGGTGGCCGACACGACGGCGCCCACCCCGGCGATCGCGAGCAGCCCCGCGATCCGCGCGACCGCGTTGTTGGCGCCGCTGGCAAGACCGGAGTGACCGGGGTCGACCGACCCGAGCACGGCGGCGGTCAGCGGCGCCACCGTGGCCGCGAGGCCGAGCGCGAACACGAGCACGCCGGGCAGGATCGTCGTCAGGTAGTCGGGATGCGCGTCGAGGCGGGTCAACAACAGCAAGCCGACACCCGCGAGCACCGGACCCCCGGACATGAACAGGCGCGGACCGATGCGGTCCGACAGCGCGCCGAACCGTCTGGACAGGGCGAAGATCACGAGCGTGATCGGGAGTAGCGCCAAGCCGGCCTCGAGCGGCGTGTATCCGGCCACTTGCTGGAGGAACACGACGAGGAAGAACGTCGACACGCCGAGGCCGCCGTACATCGCCAGCGTGGTCGCATTACCGACCGCGAAGTTGCGCACCGCGAACAGTTGCAGCGGGATCATCGGCTCGGGTACCCGCGCCTCCCACAACAGGAAGGTGATCAGCAGGCCGATTCCGGCGATCAGCGGAACGAACACGCGCGGATCCCCCCAGCCGTAGACCGAGTGCTCGATCAGCCCGAACACGGTCCCGCCGAGGCCGGCCACGCACAGCAGGCCTCCGCCCCAGTCGACCCGGCCCGGCGCGCGGCGATCCGCCGGCAGCCGGCGCACCATCACCACGGCGATCGCCACGAAGATCGGGTTGATCAAGAAGATCCACCGCCACGACGCCGCCTGCACGAGCGCCCCGCCGCCCAACGGGCCGATCACAGTGGCGATCCCGGTCCACGCCGTCCACGTCCCGATCGCGGCCGCCCGCTCGCCCGCCTGGAACGTGTCAAGGATCAGCGCGAGCGAGCTCGGCACGAGCAGGGCGCCGGCAATTCCCTGCACCCCACGCGCCACGATCAGCACCTCGCTGCTCTGCGCGAGCGCGCACACCACCGAGCACACGCCGAACCCGATCAACCCGGCCTGGAACACGCGCCGGCGGCCGAGCACATCCCCCAGGGAGCCACCGAGCAACAGCAGCGAGGACAGCGTCAGCAGGTATGCCTCGACGACCCACTGCTGCTCGGCGAGGCTGCCGTTGAGGCTCGCGCGGATCGACGGCAGCGCGACGTTGACGATCGTCTGGTCGAGGAACACGATCCCCGAACCGAGGATGCTCGCGATCAGGACGGCGCGCTTGGTCGCGTCGCTATCCAGCGCCTGCATCCAGGACGGAGTTCGGCTCGTACCCGGAGAACGTGACGCTGTTCTGGAAGGGGAGATCTCGGTTGACGATCACGCAATAGCTGCGCGTGCCGTCGACGCTTGGCACGCAGGCGCGATAGATGGTTCCGGGCACGATCGCGAGCAGGCTGACGAACTGGAGGTTGCGGCGGAACGTGTCCGGGGCGCGGTCCCCGATCCAGGCCTGGGCCCGGGCGATCGCGTCGGCGGTGTCGCGCTGGCGCGCCTGGATCTCCGGTCGGTGCGCGATGCCGGCGATCGTGAGCACCGCGGTGACCGCGACGACGACCACCGTCCCGGCGTAGTCGCGCGCCACCACGCCCGGCATGTCGGGCCGGACCCGGCGCAGCAGCATGCCGAGCGGGCGGGAGAGCAGGATCACCAGGAGCACGTTGACGACCAGCCCGAGGAGCGTGGCCGCGACGAGCGTCTCGGTTGTGCCGGCGGGCGGGAGCATTCGGCCCACGACTCCGTCGACCACGGTCAGCGCCACGAACGTCGGCCACAGCCACGCGCCCGTGCGTCGCCACCTCATGCGAACGTAGCGATCGCGCGCGCGCGACAGCCAGGCGGGCCGTGCGCCGTCCATCTGGCAAGAGTACGCGCCGCCGCCGGAAGCCGGCCGACGGTCTGGCCACGGCTGGGCGGCGACGTTCGCGCCGCCGGCCGTGCGGCGATCCGTCGATAAACTCGACTGTGCCCGACCACGACGCCCGAACCGGAGATCCCGGAGGGCCGGTGAACCGGGGTCAGGAAGCGGAGATCCCGGTCCGGCCCACGGAGAGAAAGGGAATCGCAGAGATGGCCACTCACATGGCGCAGGTCGCGGACGGCAGAGCCGACGCGGCGACTGAGCACCTAACGGCAGAGGACCGGGTCTGGCTGCTGCGCGCGATGCTGCTGATGCGCGGCCTCGAGGAGCGCGCGATGAGCCTCTACCGCCAGGGGCGGGTGCCGGGCTCGTTCTACGACGGGTACGGACAGGAGGCCGTGTCGGCCGGCGCGGCGTTCGCGATGGGACCGAAGGACCGGCTCTGCATCCTGCACCGTGACCTCGCGGCGCACCTGATCCGAGGCGTCACGCCGGCGCGGATCCTGTCCCAGTACATGGGCCGCGCGGCCGGCATCACCCACGGACGCGACGGCAATGTCCACTTCGGCGACCGCAACCTCGGCTGCGTCGGGATGGTCTCGATGCTGCCCGACATGATGCTGGTCGCCACCGGGATGGCGATGGCGTTCAAGCTCCGCGGCGAGAAGCGCTGCGCGCTGACCTGGTTCGGCGACGGCTCGACCTCGCGCGGCGACTTCCACGAGGCGATGAACTGGGCCGGGGTACAGAAGCTGCCGGTCGTGTTCGTGCTCGAGAACAACCAGTACGCGTACTCGACTCCGGTCGACAAGCAGTACGCGGTCGACCCGGTGGAGCGCGCCGCCGCCTACGGCTTCGTCGGGGTCACCGTCGACGGCAACGACGCCGAGGCGATGTTCGAGGCTACCCGCGTGGCTCGGGAGCGCGCCTTGAACGGCGACGGCCCGACGCTGATCGAGGCGCTCACGATGCGGATGCACGGCCACGCCGCGCACGACGACATGAAGTACGTGCCCAAGGAGCAGGTCGAGGAGTGGCGCAAGCGCGACCCGATCGAGCGCCAGGAGGCCAGGTTGAGCGCGCTCGGGGTCGACATCGACGCGCTGCGCGCGTCGGTCAAGGAGGAGATCGACGCCGCTGCCGAGGAGGCGCTCGCAGGCCCGATGCCCGATCCGGCCACCGCCGTCGACGGCGTCTTCTGCGAGGGCGAGGCGGAGCCGCTCGGCGACGGCCAAGCGCCGTGGAGTGGGTTTGCTTCGGACGGGGGCGCCGTCTAATGCCCACACTGACTTACTTGCAAGCCATTTCGTCCGCCCTGCGCGACGAGTTGCGCGCGGACGACCGCGTCCTGTTGATGGGCGAGGACATCGGCGTGTTCGGTGGCGCGTTCAAGGTCACCGACGGCTTCGTCGAGGAGTTCGGGACCGACCGAGTGATGGACACGCCGCTCGCCGAGTCGGGGATCATCGGCACCGCGGTCGGCGCTGCCGTCGTCGGCATGCGGCCGGTGTGCGAGATGCAGTTCTCGGACTTCATCTCGTGCGGCTTCGACCAGCTGGTCAACGTCGCCGGCAAGATGCACTACCGCCAGGGGTTGGCCGTGCCGATTACCGTGCGGTTGCCATCCGGCGGCGGCTTCTCAGGCGGTCCGTTCCACTCGCAGAACCCGGAGGCGTGGTTCATGCACTCGCCGGGGATCAAGGTGGTGGCGCCATCAACGGCCGAGGACGCGAAGGGATTGCTCCACTCCGCGATCCACGACCCGAACCCGGTCTGCTACATGGAGCACAAGCACCTGTATCGCCGGGTCAAGGGCGAGGTGCCGTCAGGCGTGTTCGAGACGCCGTTTACCGCCCGCGTCGCCCGGCCTGGGTCCGACCTCGTCGTGATCGCGTACGGCGCGATGGTGTCGGTGGCTCTCGAGGCCACCGAGGATCTCGAGGGGGCGTCGGTCGAGGTACTCGATTTGCGGTCGCTGGTCCCGCTGGACGAGGAGGCGATCCTCGACTCGGTCGAGCGCTGCTCGAAGGTCGTGATCATCGACGAGGCCAACGCGACCTGCGCGGCAGGTGCGCAAGTGGCCGCGCTGATCGCGGAACGCGGGTTCGAGTCGCTCGACGGGCCCGTGGTCAGGGTCGCGACGCCCGATGTTCCGATCCCGTTCTCGCCACCGCTCGAGCAAGCGGTGCTGCCCGGCGTCGATCGCGTGAAGGAGGCTTGCCGTGAGCTCCTCGCCTACTGAGACCCTGGTCGACGTCACGATGCCCCAGATGGGCGTCTCGGTCGCGGAAGGCACGGTCGTCGCCTGGCGCGTCGAGCCGGGCGACCGGATCGAGGCCGAGGCCACGATCTGCGAGATCTCGACCGACAAGATCGACACCGAGGTGCCGTCGCCGGCGTCCGGGGTCGTGGCCGAGATCCTCGTGCCGGTCGGCGAGACCGTCGACGTCGGGACCGTGATGGCGCGGATCGCCACCGGGGAGCGTGCCGTCGCCCCCCCGCCCCAGCCGCTCGATGGCGGCACGGCCGGCGCACCGACCACCGAAACAAAATCATCATCCGGACCTGCCCCACGGGCTCCGGCCACGAACGGGAATCGGCGGTACTCACCCGTCGTTCAACGGATCGCGTCCGAGCATGGAATCGACCTGAGTCAGGTCCCGGGGACGGGCCGCGGCGGACGGGTGCGCAAGCAGGACGTCATGGCGTTCGTGGAGTCGGGCCCGGTCGAGGAGCCGCCGCTCCATATCGAGAGCCCATACCGGCCCGACCCGGTCCCGCCGCCGGCGGCTCCGCCCGCGGTCGGCGGTGGCGAGCTGTCGCGGATGCGCCGGCAGATCGGCGAGCACATGAAGCGCTCGCTGGAGACCGCGGCGACCTGCACGACGTGGATCGAGGTCGACATGAGCCGGGTGGAGGCTGCCCGGGCGCGCCTCGGCGTGACCGCGCTCGCGTTCGTCTCGCGGGCGTGCATCGACGCGATCCGCGAGCACCCGGCGATCAACGCGTGGCTCGAGGGCGACCGCTACACCCAGCACGCGGATGTGAATCTGGGGATCGCAGTGTCGCTCGGCGACGACGGTCTGATCGTGCCTGTCATCCCGCGCGCGCAAGAGCTGTCGGTGGAGGGGCTGGCCGCTCGTATACGGGACATCGCGAAGCGGGCGCGGGCCCGCCAGCTGACCCCGGACGATGTCCATGGCGGCACGTTCACGATCACCAACCCCGGCCAGTACGGATCGATCATGGCCACGCCGATCATCAACCAGCCGCAGGTCGCGATCCTCGATCTCGAGGCCGTCGTGAAGCGTCCGGTAGTGGTCACGGACGCCGATGGAAATGATTCGATCGCGATCCGTCCGATGACGATCCTCGGCCTGAGCTGGGATCACCGCGCGCTCGACGGCGCGCTCTCCGCCCAGTTCCTGGCGACCGTCAAGCGCAATCTGGAGAGCGTGTCGTGACCCCTGAGATATGGGTGTGTCATCTGGGGGTCGTCGAATATGGTGAGGCGCTGTCGTTGCAGGAGCGGATCCGGGAGGCGCGTCAGGAGGACGAGTTGCCGGACGTGCTGCTCACGCTCGAGCACCCGCCGGTGTACACGCGCGGGCGCCGGTCGGTGGCGGGGGAGCTGCCGTTCGGTGAGGACTGGTATTTGCAGCGCGGGATCGACATCGTCGAGACCGGTCGCGGCGGGAAGGTCACGTATCACGGTCCCGGTCAGCTCGTGGGCTACCCGATCGTGGGCGTCGACGACGTGGTGGCGTACGTGCGTTTGTTGGAGGACGCGCTGGTGACGGCGCTCGCTGACGAGGGCGTCGCGGCGCGGTCGCGTCCGCACGAGGGGCACCGGTTCACCGGCGTCTGGGTCGGCGACCGCAAGATCGCGTCGATCGGCGTCCACCTCTCGCGCGGCGTCTCGATGCACGGGTTCGCGGTGAACGTCGACAACGACCTCGAGCCGTTCAGCTGGATCGTGCCGTGCGGGCTGGACGGGGTGGCGATGACGTCGCTGGTTGCGGAGACGGGCCGGGCATCCGGAGGCATGAAGTGCTTCCGCCGGCGGGTTCAATGGCGGGTGGCCGAAGCGCTTGGGCGCCGGCAACGGCTGGTCAGCCGTGAGCGGCTCGAGACCCGGGTGCCAGTAGCCTGAGGAGGAGCGGCCGCAGCTCGTGCGGCCGCTGGGTCATCTGGCGCCAGGTGGTGCGGATGATTTTCCACCCGGCCGCGGTGAGCCGCTGGTCTCTTACGCGGTCTTGTTCGAACCGCTGGCGCGTGTTATGCCACTTCTTGCTGTCCGCCTCGACGATGACGCGCTGTTCGCGCCAGACGAAATCCGCCTTGATCGGTGGGCCACCGTCGTCGAGCATGACGAAGGCGTTGGTGTCCGGGTCGGGGATGCCGAGTCCTCGTGTGATCGCGAGGAGCGCCTCCTCGTTCTCGTTCACGGTGGGCGTCCTGCCGATGTAGTGCTCCTTCAGGACGCGACGAACGGCTTTGGCACCTGGACGAGTGGGGTTTCGCGCCAGTTGGTCGTTGATGGCTGTGAGGTCGAGCCGTTCCGAGATCTCGGCCTGGTCGAAGGAACGCTCGAGCTGTCTCTGGGTGACGACCTCGGCGAGGTCGAAGAGGGTGCGGGCGACCGTTGTACACGGGATGTTGTTGACCTCGGTGACGTCTTGGTCGGTGAGGCTCGTCGAGCAGTGGACCTTGATGCCCGCGTGTTTGCGCCTGGAGCGCCGCGGCACCGTGACGTCGATCTTGGTCCCGCCCCAGTCGCGGAGCTCGAGGAGCGCGGCGGCCGAGCGGTGGGAAAGGACCGCGCCGGGGCCGCATGCGAGCACCGCGGCCATCCAGAGCCCCTCGCGCTTGAGGAGATGTCGGGGGACTATCGAGTAGACGCCCGCGTGCTGGCGGTGGTAGTGGCCGGCGGCCGCGCGCTTCTGCACGGCCCGGGGCGAGAGTGCCACCTGGTTCACGTGGAAAACACCGTGCTGCCGAGCCGCGACAAGGGCCGGCTCGAAAAAGCGTCCTCCAGGTTCGCTTTCTCGAGCCGGCTCGGGCATACCGCGATGCTGGCGAAAAACTTGTGATAGGTGGGCGACAGCGTGTTCCAAGCCCACGCAACGGAGCGCCTAAACTCACGGGTATGGCGACGCGGTCGCGCGCAAACCCCGGTGGGAACCAGAACGTCTTGGACATTCTTGGCCCGGATGTGCTGCCGCTCCGCGCCCGGAAACCGCCGTGGTTCAAGGTCCCGGCGCCGGGGAGCCCGCGGTACCGCCAGCTGAAGGGCCTGATCGACGAGGAAAACCTGCACACGGTCTGCCAGGAGGCCGCGTGCCCGAACATCGGCGAGTGCTGGCAGCGCGGCACCGCGACGTTCATGATCCTCGGGGACACCTGTACACGGCGCTGCGGGTTCTGCAACGTCAAGACCGGCAAGCCGACGTGGAACGACCCGCTCGAGCCCGCCCGCGTGGCGAGATCAGTGGCCAGGATGGGCCTGCGGCACGCGGTGATCACGAGCGTCGACCGCGACGATCTCCCGGATCTGGGCGCGTCAGCGTTCGTCGGGGTGATCCGGCAGATAAGGCGACAGGCGCCGAAATGCCGCGTTGAGGTCCTGACCCCGGACTTCCGCGGCGAGGAGATGCCGCTCGCCAAGGTCATCGCCCAACGCCCCGACGTGTTCAACCACAACGTCGAGGTCGTCCCCCGTCTTTACCCCCTCGCGCGCCGAGGCTCTAAGTTCGACAGATCGTGCCGGGTACTCCGAAACGCCAAGGAAATGGCCGGCGATGAAGTAACGACGAAGTCCGGCCTGATGGTCGGCCTGGGAGAATCGTTCGACGAGATGATTGATGCGCTCGGCACCCTCCGCGAAAACCACGTCCAGGTCCTGACCGTGGGGCAATACCTGAGGCCGACCGAGAACCACCTGCCCATCGTCCGTTACTGGCACCCCGACGAGTTCAAGCAACTCGAAGATGCCGCGTACGAGCTCGGATTCGAGCACGTTGCCGCGGGTCCGCTCGTACGCTCCAGCTACCACGCCGACCAGCACGTCCCCCAGCGCGAGCCGGGCGACGGACCCCTCGCGGCAAAGGCGGAGGCGGGGGCATGACCCGCAAGCGCCTCGTCCTGCTCGTCGGACTGGCGATCGCCCTCGCCGTCCTGGTCCTCGCCCCGGCGGCATTCGCCGCGGCCGGCGGCGGCTCCGGAGGCTTCGGAGGGGGCGGTGGCGGCGGGGGTGGCGGTGAAGGGGGTGGTGGCGGTGGCGTCGGCGTCTTCATCCTGATCCAGATCCTGATCCGGATCGCCGTGATCGGCCACGGACTCGGCGCGCTCGTGCTGATCGCGCTGGCCATCGCCTACCTGATCATCACCCGGGTCATGCCCGGCGCCTCGCAGTCCTGGGCGGCCCGCAAGGGCTCCGGACCGAAGGCGAAACGGCGCGTCGCCGAACGCCAGCGCCGCGTGCAGGCAGCCGCGGCCGAGGCCGCCGAGGACGACGCCGCGTTCGCGGCCGATGCGGTCAAGGCCAACGCCACGGCGCTGTTCAAGCAGGTCGAGTCCGCCTGGGACCGCGGTGACCGCGCCGCACTGGGCCGCCTGGTCGCGCCCGACCTGCTCAAGGAGTGGGAGCGCCGGCTCGACGACCTCGACCGACGCGGGTGGCGCAACCGCGTCCAGGTGATCGGCGAGCCCAACGTCGAGTACGTCGGCCTCAACCACAAGGGCGACAAATCCACGGACACGGTCACGGTCCGGGTCGAGGCCAAGCTCCGCGACTACGTCGAGGATCGCCTCGGCAACCACATCAAGCATGTCGGGCGCCTGTCCGAGACCGTCCGCCTGCGGGAGTTCTGGACGCTCCGCCATACAGGCGGCCGCTGGGTGCTCGTGTCAATCGAACAGGGCGCCGAGGGCATGCACGCGATCGACGAGGCGATCGTCGCGACCGAGTGGTCGGACGAGACCGCGCTGAAAGACGAGGCGCTGATCGAGGGCGCCGTGCAAGACGCGGTCCCAGCAAATACCGCGATCGCCGAGGTGGCCGACCTCGACTTCAAGGGCGACGCCCATGCCGCCGCGCTCGACCTGAGCCTCGCCGACGGCCGGTTCGCGCCGGACGTGCTCGAGGTGACCGCCCGCCGGGCGGTGACCGCCTGGGCCGAGGCCGTTGACGGCGACGACGCGCGGCTGCGGTCGATCGCGCACGGCCAGGCGGTCAGAGCTCTCCTCTACCCAGGTGACCCGAGCGGTCACACCCGGCTCGTCGTACGAGGCCCACAGGTCAATCACATCCGGATCACCGGGCTCGACGCCGCCGCGCAGCCGCCCACGATGACGGTCGAGGTCGAGATCGAGGGCCGGCGCTACATCGAGGATCGGGACACCACGGCGGTCCTCGCCGGCAGCAAGTCCCGCCCGACGAAGTTCACCGAGCATTGGACGTTCGCGCTCGACGGTGACTCCCGGCAGCCGTGGCTGCTCGCCGGCGTCGGCGCCCCGATTCAGCTGGCGTAGCGCGACTCCAGAGGGGCCTAAGCTCCTCAAGCCGCCCGTGATCCCGCTGAAGGACAACATCCCGACGGATCGCTTTCCGTTCGTGACGTTCGCGCTGATCGTCGTGAACGTGATCGCGTACATCCTGGCGGTTCGCCACGGGGGTTCGCTCATCAGCGGCCCGACGCCGGCGCAGGAGGTCAAGTACGGCGCGATCCCGTACGCCCTCACCCACCCCGGCGATCAGTGCGGCGTGGTCCAGACGGCGGCCGGCCAGGCGATCGGGTGCGTGAAGGGAACCCTCCCGGGCGCGCTCCCGCCCTGGGAGACCGTGTTCACGGCGATGTTCATGCACGCCTCGATCATCCACATCGCCGGCAACATGATCTTCCTGTGGATCTTCGGCAACAACGTCGAGGACTCGATGGGACCGGTCAAGTACTTCTTCTTCTACATCCTCGGCGGAATCGCGGCGCTGGCGCTTCAAGTCGCGATCAGCCCGAACTCGCTCACGCCCACGCTCGGGGCCTCGGGCGCGATCGCCGCCGTTCTCGGCGGCTACATCATTCTGTATCCAAAAGCCCGCGTGCTCACGCTCGTGATCATCATCTTCTTCTTCACCGTGATCGAGTTGCCGGCCGTAGTAATGCTCGGCATCTGGTTCGCCGAGCAGGCGGTGTTCGCCGCCGTCGGGCTCACGACCGCGACCGGCGGGAGTGGTGGCGTCGCCTACTTCGCCCACGTCGGCGGGTTCGTGTTCGGCCTGCTGACGATCAAGCTGCTGGCGACCCGGCGCCGCGCGATTCCTACGAGCACCCCCGCGTATTGATCGCTTGCGGCTGCTCGTCCTCACGATCGCCCTGCTGTTCGACGCGGCCCTGGGCGCGCTCACGGTCAGGGACATCCACACGCACGGCGTAACGCCCGTCGCCGTCCTCGCGATCATCATCGTCGTGGTGTTCACGATCGGAATCGTCGGGGCTTTGCTTCATTCTCCACGACGATGAGCGTTCTCTCAGGAGGGCGAACCCGCCGGAGGTCCCGACGCCACCGGCCGGGGTCCGCGCGCCGGCGACCCGGTGAGCAGGGCTCGGCGCTCCGGCGCGCGGCGCTGGCGATCGGGCTGGTCGCGCTCACGGCCGGCGTGCTGCTCGTCGTGTTGGTCGCGACCGCCGCAGGGCCGGTGCCGTTCGTCGCGAAGAGCCGCGCGCTCACGACGGCCCATCGCGCCACCCAGCCGGCGGCGCCTGTCCGCGGCAGCTACGGGATCGCGCTCGCCCCGCCCGGCCAGCGTGTGGCGGTCAAGCTCAAGCTCCCCCTGAAGAGCGGGATCCTGTTCGACGTGAACTCCGGACGGGTGCTTTGGGAGCGAAACCCGACGCAGGTCGTGCCGATCGCGAGCCTCACGAAGATGATGACCGCACTCGTCGTCGTCACCCACGCCCACCCGAGCGCCAAGGTCCTGATCACCCAGGACGCACTCCACTACACGGGCTCCGGCGTCGGTCTTCTGCCCAAGGGTAAGCACGTGCCGCTGATCGCCCTGCTTTATGGACTATTGCTCCCCTCCGGGAACGACGCCGCCATCGCGCTCGCGGACCACGTCGCCGGAACGCAGACGAACTTCATAAAGCTGATGAACCAACGCGCGCACGCGATGGGGCTGAGCTGCACCCACTACACGACCGTGTCGGGGATCGTCGATCAAGGCAACCACTCGTGCGCGTCGGATCTCGCGCTGATCGCGCACACGGTGCTCGAGCAGCCGGCGCTGGCCCCGGTCGTCGGCTCGCGCAGCGCGGTCGTGCCATTCCCGATCAAGGGCGGAAAGCTGTTCCTTTACAACAACAATCCGCTGCTCGCGCTCCAGTATCCGGGCGCCGACGGGGTCAAGACGGGGTTCACCGACGCCGCCGGGGAGTGTCTCGTGGCGACCGCGCGTCGGGGACGGCGGTGGCTCGGCGTCGTCCTGCTGCACTCGGGCAACTGGTACGACCAGGCCGTGCAGCTGCTGAACGCGGGCTTCGCGAAGCCCGCCGCGGCCTGAGCGCCAAAAGGCGGTTGTCATGCGTGAATCCGCGTGCTCGCGGGTAATTCAACGCACACCAGGTTAGTTAGAGCGCACAGAAGGAAGGCAGATGTCCCCCGTCAGCTATCAGACGATCCGGCTCAGCAAGGGCAAGCACACCGATCCCGAGGACGGCGCGTGCGTGATGGAGCTTGCCTCGATGCTCGCCGGTGAGCCGTTCACCGACCATCCGGCGTCCGTATGTCCCGTCATCGGGTCGTTCCTGCGCTCGTATAACGACTCCATCGACTCAGGCCGCCGCCAGTCGCTGTACGAGTATGCGTCCAAAGTCGTGGGCAGCCGCGCGAACGCAATCACGCAGCAGGCGCGAGCCGCCCGGTTGGCGGAGTGGGCCGAGGAGATGCAGCGAAGCCGGCGGACGTGGTTCCTCGTGCGGCCGCTGCGGACGATCGGGCGCTTTCGCCGGCCCCCGATTGATGCGATCGGCAGTTCCGCGGTGCACTCGATACGCAAGCACACCGACCGGACCCACGCCGCGGCGATGGCCCTGGTCGACGAGTTGCTCGCGATCTCCGCCCGCGACCAGCGAGTGTCCGCGCGGGTGCTGGCCGCCTATTCGCGCCCGCTCGACACGGCTGTCTGATCCGAGAGCCGGGACGCCCCGCTGGGCGCCGGCGCATCAACCAAGACTGGACGGCGTAAAGATGAGCAGTATCACTCGGATCCTCGCGGACGACCCCGAGCTCACCGACGGCCTCACCGGCGAACGGCTCAACGCCGCGATCCAGGAGTGCGTGGCGGGAACCTGGGACTGCCCCACCGGCGCCTGGTCGCCGCCCGAGGAAGCCGCCGACATGAGCTACGGGATCGGGCTCCTGATCCTCGACGGGCTGATCGCCAGGCGGGTCGGCGTCGCAGGACGGTTCGGCGCGGAGCTGCTCGGGGACGGCGACCTGATGAACCCGTTCCACGGCTCGGATATGGGCACGTCACTGCCGCGGACCGGACGGTGGCGCGTGCTTCGCCCGAGCCGCATCGCGATCCTCGACAGCGAGTTCTCCCGGCGCGCTACCCGGTACCCGGAGGTCGTCTCGGCGCTGGTCACGCGTGCGCTCCGACGCTCGCGCCACATCGCCACCAACATGGCGATCGTCCAGCAGCCCCGGATCGACCTGCGTCTGCACATGTTGTTCTGGGAGCTCGCCGACCGCTGGGGGACCGTCCACCAGGACGGCGTCCACGTGCGGCTGCATCTGACCCACGCGATGCTCTCGGACCTGGTCGCGGCGCGCCGGCCAACCGTGACCAAGGCGCTCGGCGAGCTCGCATCGCGCTCGGCCGTGGTATGGACAGGCACCGATTGGCTGCTGCCAGGAGATCCCCCGGCCGAGCTCGACGACCTCGGGTCGCTGACGATCGCCGGCGCGGCTTAGTTCCGGCGCGCGCCGGGCCTCCCGGTGTGCGAAGCTTCCACGCGACTTGGCCAACGTCGTCGGACAACGGATTCGCCGCCGCGAGGATCCTCGCTTCCTCAGAGGCGAGGGCCAGTACGTCGACGACATATCGCTGCCGGGCGCGCTGCACCTGACGTTCGTGCGTTCGTACATGGCGCACGCCAAGATCAACGGGATCGACGCGTCGGCCGCACGGGACGCCGGGGCGCAGGTGTTCCTCGCCGCCGATACCGGCCCGATTGTCAGCGCCCCGCCACCGTTCATCGCGGTCGACCCTCAGATGTTCCGGCCGCTGCTGGCCTCCGACACGGCGCGGTTCGTGGGCGACATCGTGGCGGTCGTACTCGCCGAGAGCCGTGAGGCGAGCGTCGACGCCGCCGAGCTTGTCGACGTCGACTACGAGGCGCTCGAGTCGGTGACCGACCCCGAGGTGGCGGTGCGCGACGAGACCGTGATCTACTCGGGCGTCGGCACGAACGTGTGCATCCACGTTCCGCCCCAGAGCCCCGATCCGGACCTGCTCGCCTCCTCTGAGGTCGTCATCAAGGGCAAGGTCGTCAGCCAGCGGCTGGCCGCGTGCCCGATCGAGCCCCGCTCGAGCGCGGCGCAGTGGGGTGAGGACGAACGCATGACGCTGTGGATCAGCTCACAGACCCCCCACCAGGACAAGATGGTCCTGGGCATGCTCCTCGGCCTCGAGCCCGAGAACGTGCGCGTGGTCGCGCCCGACGTCGGCGGCGGCTTCGGCGCCAAGGGAATCGCTGTCGAGGACGTGCTCGTCGGCTGGGCCGCTCGCGCCACCGGCAAGCCAATCCGCTGGACAGAGACCCGCAGCGAGAACATGGTCGCGATGCACCACGGCCGGGCGTCGCACATGGAGTTCGAGCTCGGCGCGAGCCGCGAGGGCAAGATCGATGCGCTCCGGCTGAACATCGTCGCGGACGCCGGCGCCTATCCCGGCATCGGCGCGTTCCTCCCGAACCTGACCGCGATGATGGCGTGCGGCGTGTACGAGATCCCGAAGGTCGAGATCGACGTCAAGGCGGTCGTGACCAACACAACCCCGATTGGGCCGGTGCGGGGCGCGGGACGTCCGGAGGCGACGCAGATGCTCGAGCGCGCGATGGACCTGCTCGCCGGCGAGCTGTCGCTCGACCCCGCTGAGGTCCGCAGGCGGAACTTCATCCCCAACGACGCGTTCCCGTACACGACCCCGTCGGGGGCCAACTACGACATCGGGGATTACGGTGGCGCGCTCGACTTGGCGCTCGAGGCCGCGGACTACGAGAGCCTGCGCCGCGAGCAGGCCGGCCGGCGTGCGAACGGCGGCTCGCGCCAGCTCGGCATCGGCCTGAGCACGTACGTCGAGGTGACCAACGGGATCTCCGAGAGCGAGTTCGGTGGGGTCTCGATCACCCCGACGGGCGAGGCGATCGTGCGTACGGGCTCGTTCTCACAGGGCCAGGGCCACGAGACGACGTTCGCGCAGATCGCGTCAGAGCGGCTCGGGATCCCGATCGAGAAGATCACCGTGAGCAAGGGAGACACCGACATCGTTCCCCGCGGCACCGGCACGTACGGATCGAAGTCCACGCAGATCGGCGGTGTGGCCGCCGGCCAGGCGTCCGAGGAGGTGGTCGAGATCGGCAAACGCCTCGCGGCCGCCGAGCTCGAGGCCGCGCCCGAGGACATGGTGCTCGACGTCGACCAGGGCCTGTTCCACGTTACCGGCGCGCCTGCGCCCGCGCTCAGCTGGGGAGACCTCGCCTCGAAGCTCGACTCCGCGGGCCGGCTCGGCGAGCTAAGTGCCGAGGTCGACTTCCAGGCGGCGCAGCCGACGTTCCCGTTCGGCGCGCACGTGGCGGTGGTCGAGGTCGACACCGAGACGGGCTCGGTCGAGCTGCGGCGAATGGTCGCGGTCGACGACGCCGGCCGGATCATCAACCCGATGGTCGCCGAGGGACAGGTCCACGGCGGGGTCGTCGCCGGCATCGCCCAGGCCCTCTACGAGGAGCTGACCTACGACACCGAGGGCAACCCGCAGAACGCCAACCTGGTCACGTACGGGATCCCGGCCGCCACCGAACTGCCGTCGATCGAGGTGGTCGGGATGGAGACCCCGACGCCGATCAATCCGCTTGGGGTGAAGGGAATCGGCGAGTCGGGCACGATCGGGGCGACGCCCGCGGTCCACAACGCGGTGATCGACGCGCTGTCGCCCTACGGCGTGCGACACATCGACATGCCGGTCAACGGCGAGACCGTGTGGCGGGCGATCCAGGACGCTGACGGTTAGGCCTCGGTAAAGGCCCGCGCGGCGCGGCCGCGCGGTCTGCGAGCATCCCCAGCCAACCGGTCCGGGGCCTCGTCGCGTGAAACAGTTCTCCGATCCGCACCTCGCGGCGTTGTTCACGCTGGTCGTGGGCGTCGCCGCCAGCGTCTGGGGCGCGCGCCGGCACCCCGGCCGATGGATGCGGTGGTTCTCGATCGCCCTGGCGGCGCTGATCTTCGCGGGCTGGATCGGCGAGTACGTCGCCGACGTGATCCTCGGCACGTGGTCGGTCCAGTACACGCTCCCGCTCCAGCTCACGGACGCGGTCTCGGCCGTGTCGATCGCGGCGCTGCTGACCCGCCGGCAGATGCTCGTCGAGCTCACGTACTTCTGGTCCTACACCGCGTCGCTTCAGGCGGTGCTCACCCCCGACCTCGCCCAGAACTTCCCGAGCGTCTTCTACTTCACGTACTTCATCTACCACGTGGGCGCGATCGTGGCGGCGAGCTTCCTGGTGTTCGGATGCCGTCTGTACCCGCGACGCGGCGCGGTCTGGCGCGTGTTCTGGATCACGATCGGATGGACGGCGATCGCCGGCACCGCCGACGTGATCACCGGCGGCAACTACATGTACCTGGCGAGCAAGCCCGCGCACAACTCGCTGCTGAGCCTGATGGGTCCCTGGCCGTGGTACATCGCCGGCGGGTTCGCGCTAGGGCTCGCGCTGCTGCTCCTCGTCGACGGGTTGACGAAGGCCTTCGGCGGCAAGCCCGAGCCTAGGAGCGTGCCTGAGCCGGCACTTCGCTAGCGTTCGGACGCGCTATGCGAGCGATCTACTTCGAGCGGAACGGCGGCCCCGAGGTCCTGGAGGCACGGGACCTCCCAACTCCCACCCCGGGCGACGGCGAGGTGCTCGTCAACGTCGACGCGATCGGCGTCAACTACCGCGACGTGTACGAGCGCAACGGCGGGGGTTACGGCTCGGCGCCGCCGGCGATCATCGGCGTGGAGGGCGCCGGCATGATCGCCGGCACGGGCGAGCGCGTCGCCTGGGCGCACGTCGACGGCAGCTACGCCGAGCAGATCGTCGCGCCGCGCGACAAGCTCGTATCGATCCCCGACGACGTTTCAGCCGAGGACGCGGCGGCGGCGATCCTTCAGGGCATGACCGCCCATTACCTCGCAGCCGACTCCTATCCGGTCGCCGAGGGCGACTGGGTGCTCGTCCACGCGGCCGCGGGGGGCGTGGGACTGCTCCTGACCCAGCTCGCGAAATTGCGCGACGGTCGCGTGATCGCGACGACCTCGACTGACGAGAAGGCACAGCTGGCGCGCCGCGCCGGCGCCGACGAGGTGATCGGCTACGACGGGTTCGCCGAGCGCGTGCGGGAGATCACGGGCGGCGAGGGCGTCAAAGCCGTGTACGACGGAGTCGGCAAGGCAACGTTCCTGGAGGGCCTCAAGGCGCTGGCGCCGACTGGGCGGATGATCCTGTACGGCGCCGCCAGCGGCCAGCCTGATCCGCTCGCGCTGTCCGCGCTCGCGCCGGCCGGCTCGCTGTACGTGCAGCGACCGACGCTCCACACCTACACGCGCACCCCCGAGCTCCTGCGCGGCCGCGCCGCCGAGCTGTTCGAGCTGATCGAGTCCGGCGCGCTTGACGTTCGCGTCGGCGCCCGTTACCCGCTCGATCAGGCGCGCCAGGCGCACGAGGACCTCGAGGCGCGCAGGACGACCGGCAAGCTGCTGCTGATTCCTTGAGGCGACAGTGAAGGAGCTGCAGGGAAGCGCGAGCGCCGAGATCGAGCTGCCGGTGGACGAATGCTTCGCGCTGCTCGCCTCGATCGATCGCTACCCGGGCTGGTTCGAGCTGATCCGTGCGGTCGAGGTGATCAAACGCAAGCGCAACGGCTTCCCGTCGCTGGCGCGAGTCGAGCTCCACGTTCCCCAGAGCCCGTTCGGGACCGACTTCGAACTCGTGATGGCGATCGAGGCCGAGCGTCCCGGAGCCGTGCAGTTCACGAAGCTCCCCGCCGGCCCCACCGACCAGGATCGCCTCGAGATCAGCTGGCGTATGCGCGAGAACGGCAACACCGAGATCGAGTTCGAGTTCGATGCCGCGGTGTCGTTCGTGCCGGGCTATCTACCCGTCGGCGGCGCCGGTGACGCGATCGCCGAGGCTATCCTCGGCGCAGCCGCGAACGCATTCGGCGATGCCGACCGATAAGAACCTGGCCCGGCTGGCCGAGGCGGCGTTCGAGCGGCGCGGCGACTACGAGTCGCTGCTGTTCGAGGATCGCCGGCACCGCTCGGGCGAGTTGTTCTCGCGGGCCGCCCGGATCGCCGGGGGGTTCGCGTCGCTCGGCGTCGCCCCGGGCGAGCGCGTGGTGGTGAGCATGGCCAACCGTCCCGAGGTGAGCATCGTCTACCAGGCGCTATGGCGCGCGGGCGCCGTGGTCACGCCGGCGACGTTCCTGCTCCCCGCCGAGGACCTCCGCCACGTGATCGTCGACTCGGGCGCGTGCGGCGTGATCACCACCTCGGAGTTCGTCGACAAGGTCCGGGAAGCCGTCGCCGGGCTGCCCGAGGTGCGGTTCGTCGTGTCCACAGACGGCGACGCCGTCGGCGAGGACGAGGACGTGATCGCGCTGAGCGCGCTCGAGCAGGGCGATCCCCTGCCGATAGTCGCGCGCGACGACGACGACCTGCCCGCGCTGCTGTGTATCGCTGAACGCGCCCGGCGACGGTGTTTCCCCGGATGAGCTCGTGGCCTGGGCGCGGGAGCGGATCGGCGGCTACAAGTACCCGCGTGAGGTCCACATCCTCGACTCGGTGCCGCTGACCGCAGTCGGAAAGCTCGACCGCAAAGCGATGCGCGGCCGTCTGCTATAGACCTCTGAAGTGGCCGCTCTCCCCACACGTTTGCTCGGTGATGACGGGCCCGAGGTGTCGGTCATCGGGCTCGGATGCAACAACTTTGGCCGGCGGGTCGACCTCGAGGGCACGCGCGCGGTCGTGGACGCCGCGCTCGAAGCGGGGATTATGTTCTTCGACACCTCCAACACCTACGGGAGTCCACACGGACGCAGCGAGGAGTTCCTCGGCGAGGTGCTCCAGGGACGCCGCGACCGAGTGGTACTCGCGACCAAATTCGGGATGGACATGGGCGACGGTCTCGGTCCACGCGGCTCCCGCGACTACATCCTCCAGGCGGTGGAGGCGTCGCTACGCCGGCTGCGCACCGAAGTGATCGACTACTACTGGTACCACCAGCCCGACGGCGTGACCCCGATCGCCGAGACGCTCGAGGCGCTTGACGGACTCGTGCGTGCGGGCGCCGTCCGCGCCATCGGCGCCTCGAACTTCAGCGCGGAGCAGATCGAGGAGGCCGACGCGGTGGCGCGCGAGCGTGGATTCGCCCGGTTCACGTCGATCCAGAACCAGTACAGCCTGCTCGTCCGCGATCCCGAGCGGGACGTGCTGCCGACTTGCGAGCGGCTCGGCCTCGGGTTCGTCCCGTTCTTCCCGCTCGCGTCGGGGCTGCTCACCGGCAAGTACCGGCGCGGCGAGGCGGCGCCGGCCGGGACGCGGCTCGCCGACCGCGCGCGGGTCGCGACCGATGAGCAGTTCGACGTCGTCGAAGCGGTGGGGCGGTTCGCAGCCGACCGTGGGATATCGATGATCGACGTCGCGATCGGCGCGCTCCTGGCCAGAACGCCCGTCTCGACGGTGATCGCCGGCGCCACCAAGCCCGAGCAGGTGCTCGTGAACGTCGCCGCGGCGCGGTGGGCGCCCAGCGACAGCGACCTGGCCGAGTTGGAGGAGCTCCTGAACCGATGAGCGCATACGACATCCACCTCGACGACAAGTACGGCAGCCTCGCGCTGATCGACCTGCCCACCGAGATCGCGGCCCACGAGCCGTGGTTCAACCAGACGCTGACCACGGTCAACGACGCGGTCGTCCGGTTCGGCTTGATCGAGGGCGACTTCCACTGGCACCACCACGATCACACCGACGAGTTCTTCCTCGTGCTGGAAGGGCGGCTGCTGATCGACATCGAGGGCCGCGACACGGTCGTGCTCGAACCCCACCAGGGTTACACGGTGCCCAAGCAGGTCGAGCATCGGACCCGCGCACCCGTCCGGACCGCGATCCTGATGGTCGAGGCGGCCGGGGTGCAGCCGACCGGAGACTGAAGCTTTTCGATGGCGCGGCTTCTGGGGACCGATGCACGCGTTAGCCGTGGTCTGCGCGAGCGCTTCGAGGCCGGCGAGATGGTGCTGGCTCCGGGCTGCTACGACGCGCTGGGGGCGCGGCTGATCGAGGAGGCTGGGTTCCCGGCCGCGTACATGACCGGTTTCGGTACCGCCGCGTCGCAGTTGGGACGCCCCGACATCGGGCTGATGTCTTTAACCGAGATGGTCGACAACGCCCATCGGATCGCCGAGGCGGTCGACATCCCGGTGATCGCCGACGCCGACACGGGCTACGGCAACTCGATCAACGTGATCCGGACCGTGCGTGAGTACGAGGCCGCCGGGGTCAGCGCGATCCACCTCGAGGACCAGGTCATGCCAAAGAGGTGCGGCCACATGGAGGGCAAGGTGGTCGTGCCCGCCGGCGAGATGGTGGCCAAGGTCGCGGCCGCGGTGGCCGCGCGACGCTCGCCCGACTTCCTGATCATCGCCCGGACCGACGCGCGCGCCGTCGAGGGCCTCGATGCGGCGCTTTCGCGTGCCCGGGCGTATCGCGAGGCGGGAGCGGACGCGCTGTTCGTCGAGGCGCCGCAGTCCGAGGCGGAGATCGAAGCGGTGGCGCGCGCGTTCTCCGACGTGCCGCTGCTGTTCAATTACGCCGAGGGCGGCAAGACGCCGCCCGTCAGCCATGCGTTCCTGCGCGATTTGGGCTTCAAGCTGGTGATCTTCCCGCTGACGGTTCTGCTCGCGGCGACCGGAGCGATCCGGTCGGCGCTCGCGCGGGTCAAGGCGGACGGCACCCCACTCGAACTGTTGCCGTCGCTCCCCGGGTTCGGCGAGTTCCTCGAGTTCATCGGGCTGCCCGAGATCCGCGAGCTCGAGTCTCGGTTCGCGGAGGGCTGATCGCTCGTGAGGCCGTTCCGGGTTCCACTCGAGTCGGGGTTAGCACCGGAGGAGGCGGTCGTGTGGCTGCGCGGCGAGGACCGGCCGTTCGCGCTGGTCGGCGAGTGGTTCGGGGGCCTCACGGTGCTCGGGTCCCATCCGGCGCGCGTGGCGGGTTTGAGCGACGACCCGTTCGCGCTGATCGAGGACCAGCCTCGTGTCGACGGCGGGGACGCGGTTGTCGGCGGCGGGTGGGTCGGGTGGCTCGGCTACGGACTTGGAGGGCGCGTCGAGCACCTGCCTCCGAGCCCGCCGGCGCCGGTCCCGTGCCCGGCGTTCTCGCTCGCGTTCTACGACCATGTCGTGCTCTACGACGGTGAGCGCTGGTGGTTCGAGGGGCTGCGGTCCGCCGAGCGATCTTCGTTCTTGGACGAGCGCCTTCGCGTCTGGAGGGATCGCCTCATGGGTGCGCCGACGCGCCGCGGCGAGTCGTCGGATCGCGCGCCGACGCCATTCGTACTCGCCGCCAACGGCGGGGCCGGGCACGTCGACGCAGTGGCCGATTGCCGGCGTCGGATCGAGGCCGGCGAGCTGTACCAGGCGAATCTGTGCGTGCGCCTGGAGGCACGGTACGACGGGGACCCACTCGATCTCTTCGCCCGTGCCCTGCCACGGGCCCAGCCGCGCTTCGGGGCGCTCGTCGGCGGGGTCGTCAGCCTTTCGCCCGAGCGGTTCCTCCGGCGATCCGGGCGAGATGTCTGGACCGAGCCGATCAAGGGCACGCGCCCGCGGACCGGCTTCGCCGACGCGGACTCGGCCGCGCGCGAGGAGCTGCTCGCCTCGACCAAGGACGCCGCCGAGCACGTGATGATCGTCGACCTGATGCGCAACGACATCGGCCGGGTCTGCGCGTACGGGTCGGTACGAGCGCAGGCGCCCCGGATCGAGGGACACGCCGGCGTGTGGCACCTGGTCTCGACGGTGAGCGGCCGGCTCCGCGACGGGGTGCGCGACGGCGAACTGCTGCGGGCTACGTTCCCTCCCGGCTCGGTCACGGGGGCGCCGAAGGTCCAGGCGATGAAGGTGATCGCGACCATCGAGGCGACGCGCCGCGAGGTCTACACGGGCGCGATCGGGATCGCGAGCCCGATCGCCGGGCTCGATACGAGCGTCGTGATCCGGACGTTCGAGACCGCCGGAGACGTTATCTGGATCGGCGCCGGCGGCGCCATCGTCGCCGATTCCGACCCCGAGCAGGAGCTGTCGGAGGCGCTCACGAAGGCGGCCGGGCCGGTCGCGGCGATCGGCGGATCGCTGGCCCGGCCCCGCGAGCGGCCGTCACCCCCACCCGAGCTGTGCGTTCATCCCGGGCTCGCGGTCGAGCGCGCGCTGCTCTACGGATGGCGCCCAGATCATTCGGCGGGCGTGTTCGACACGATGCTGGTGCAGGACGGCCGGCCGGTCGCGCCCGAACTGCATCTGCGGCGGCTCGCCGCCTCCGTGAGTGAGGTGTACGGCGCGACGCTCCCTCGCACGCTCGCCGCCGGCGTGCAGGCAGCCGCGGCCGAAGCGGCCAGCCCCGACGGCCGGGCGCGGCTCCGGATCGACGTCGATGCCGACGGCGGCGTGCGGATCACGTTGTCGCCTGCCGGGCCACCTCGGTCGGAGGCCGCGGTGCTCGAGCCGTACGCCCTACCCGGAGGCCTCGGCGCCCACAAGTGGCGCGATCGCCGTCTGCTCGATGCGCTCGCCGCGCTCCGCCGCGGCACGGTGCCGCTGCTGGTCGACACCGACGGCGTGGTGCTCGAGGCCGCCTACGCGAACGTCTGGGTCGTCGAGGGCGACGATCTGCTCACACCTCCGGCCGACGGCCGGATCCTGCCGGGGACGGTGCGTGCCACGCTACTGGCGAGCGAGCCCGGCGCCCGCGAGGAGCCAATCGAGTTGGAGCGCCTCGCGAGCGCCGAGTCGATCTTCCTGACGTCGTCGATCAGTGTCCGCCGGCCGGCGCGCCTGCGCCGGCAGGTGCTCGTGCCGGTCCCCGTAGCGGCGCTTCTCTGAGCAGGAGCACGACGATCAGCGCGATCGCGGCGATCGGTGCCGCGGTGAGGAACACGGCCTGGACCCCGTGGATCACGTCGGCGCGGGCCCCGGGGCTCAGGTGCCGAAGGCTCGCGGCGGCCGTGGTGCCAACGCCGGTGCGGGCGGTGAAGATGGCGCCGAGCGCCGCCGCCCCGACCGCTCCGCCGAGGCCGCGGAAGAACGACGTGGTCGCCATCGCGACGCCCAGGTCGGCGCGCGGAACGCTGTTCTGGACGGCCGCGATCAGCACCTGCCCGACCATTCCGAAGCCCAGGCCGAACACCACCAGTCCGATCGCTGTGGTGGTGCGGCTCGGGTGCGGGACGAGTGCGGCGAGCAGGACGAGCGCAACGGTCATGAACCCCAGACCGAGGACCGGGTAGCGCTTGTAGCGGCCGGTCTTCGACATGGCGAGGCCAGCGAGGTTCGTCGACACGGTGATGCCGATCATCATCGGCACGAGCAGGAGCCCAGCCTGGGTCGGCGTCGCGTGCGTCGTGGTCTGGAGGTACAGCGGGACGAACACCGTGATCGAGAACAGCGCGGCGGTGGTCAGGAACAGAGCGACGCTCGAGACCGCCACCGGACGCAGGCGGAGCAGGGTCAGTGGCACGATCGGGTCGGCCACGCGGCGCTCGCGCGCGACCAGCGCGACCGCCAGCGCGGCGCCGCCGGCGATCAGCGCGATGATCGTCGCCGAGCCCCACGCGTACCGGTCGCCGCCCCAGATGCACGCGAGCATCAGCGCGATCGTGGAGCCGGCGAGCAGACCCGCGCCGGCGAGGTCAAGATGCTTTGCCCGTTGGCGTGCCGGCTCGGGCGCGGGCAGCTTGAAGTACAGCCCCGCGAGCGCGACGGCGCCGACCGGAAGGTTGACGTAGAAGACCCAGCGCCAGCTCGCATGCTCGACGAGCACGCCTCCGATCAGCGGTCCGACCACGGTGGCAAGCGCGAACGCGATCGCGATGTAGCCCTGGTAGCGGCCGCGCTCCCGGGGTGAGACCAGATCGCCGACCGCCGCCATCGCCAGCGACATCAGACCGCCGGCGGCCGCGCCCTGCACCCCGCGCGAGACGATCAACCAGGTCATGTCCTGCACGACGCCGCACACCGCCGACGCCGCGAGGAACATCGCCAGCGATACCTGGAGCATTCGCTTGCGTCCGAGGCGGTCGCCGAGCTTGCCCCACAGCGGCGTGGTCGCGGCGGCGGTGACCACGTAGGCCGCGATCACCCAGGACACGTCGGTGAGCCGTCCCAGGTCGTGCGCGATCGTCGGCAGGGCGGTCGCGAGGATCGTCTGGTCTAGAACGGCCGGGAGCATCGCCAGCACGATTGCGGCGAACGCGACGCGAGGGCTTGATATGGGTGAGGTAGATTCGTTCATGTCAAAAGCTTAGATATCTAATTCTTCGACGTCAAGCGGTTCCTTGATACGATCCGTCTGGTCATGAGCTCACGCCCGGCATCGCCCCCGATCGGACTGAAGCTGACCCGCGCCTCGCGTGCGGTCACGCAGGCATTCGAGCGGGCGATGGCGCAGGCCGGCGGCTCGGTCTCGACCTGGCAGGTGCTGCTGCTCGTCCGATCGGCCAACTGGGACACCCAGTCCGAGATGGCCGAGCAGCTCGGGATCACCGGTGCGACCCTCACCCACCACCTGAACGCACTCGAGCGCAAGGGGCTCGTGCGGCGCTGGCGCGAGGACAACAACCGCCGCGTCCAGCGGGCCGAGCTCACCGACGCGGGGGTCGAGCTGTTCAACCGGCTGCGCGCGGTCGCCCAGCGCCACGACCGGCTGCTGCGCTCGCAACTAAGCGACGACGAAGTCGAGCAGCTGGGGGCGCTGCTCGATCGACTCGAGGCCGGCGTGCAGGCGCCGGCGGGCTGACCCGTACTCTTAGCCGATGGCCAAGACCGTCGTCGTGCTCGGGGCGCGCAACCTTGGCGGCGCGATCATCGATCACTTCCTGGAGCTCGGCTGGAACGCGGCCGGCGTCGCGCGCAGCGACGACACGCTGGCACGCGTGCGTGAGCGCGGCGCCCTGGAGTTGCAGGCCGACGCGTCCGATCCGGAGGAGCTTGGCACGGCACTCGCCGACGTTCGCGCCCACTTCGGCTCGGTCGATGCCGTGGTCAACGCGGTCTCAGCGAACCGCCTCACCGGCGGACCGTTCGGCGGCGGCGAGCTGGCCGACGCGGATCTCAACGCATTCGACGCGTGGACGGTCGCCGTCGCCCAGCAGGCGTTCGTGTTCCTGTCCACCGGCATCGCAGCGCTCGAGCAGAACGACGAAGGTGGCGCGCTGATCCAGATCACGGGCGGCTCCTCCCGGCGCGCGATGCCCGGCCGCGGGCTGTGGGCCGCGGGGGCGTTCGCGACCCGCGCGCTCGTCCAGGCCGCCGCGCAGGAGATGCGCGCCACGGGCATCCACGTGGCGCTGCTGGTCGTCGACGCCACGATCCAGTCGCCGAAGACCGAGGTGTTCACGCAGGGCACGCCCGAAGGAGCGCTGGCCGAAATGGGAGAGATCGCGGGCGCGGTGGCCTACCTGGTACAGCAGAGCGTGCGCGCCTACACGCACGAGATGGTGGTCACGCCGGCCGGCGAGCGCTGGGTGCCCTAAGTGGTCGCTTAAGCCGGCTGGCGGACCCGGCTGCGGAACCCGACGGCGATCACCGCCGCGAGCAGCGAGGCCACGCACGCGATCACGAACGGCGCGCCGACGCCGGCGGACCCGATCACCGCGCCGCCGATCGCCGACCCCGCGGCGAGCCCGCCGATCAGCGCCGCCGACACCCACGTGAACGCTTCGGTCTCGCTGCCCCGCGTGACCGCGCGGCCGACCAGCGCGTACTGGCACGAGAACACGGGCGCGATCGCCAGACCGGCGAGCAGGCTGCACACGATGCCGGCGGGAATCGACCGTGCGGCGATCAGCGGCGCGGTGCAGACCAGGAGCGCCACCAGCAACATCTGGTAGCGCGTGCCGAGCGGCGAGCGCCACACGCGCCCGCCGTACCAGAGTCCGCCGGTCATGCTGCCGAGGCTCCACAGCGCGAGCAGCAGACCGGAGGCCGGCCGGGACCCCGCGTGGAGCGCGAGCGATGGCAGCCCGACCTCGACCGCCCCGAGCGCGGTTCCGGTCAGCGCCACCGGGCCAAGCAGCGCGCGCAATTCGGGACTCGACAAAGCAGGTACACGCTCGTAGCCCGAGCCGCGCGAAGTCGATGACAAGCGCACCACCGGCGAGCGCACGAACAGCGACGTCCCGACGATGCACACCGCCCCGAGCACGGCCACCGCCGCGTCCGGCGAAGTGACCGCGATGAGGAGCGCCACGATCAGCGGGCCGGCGATCCAAACCGTCTCCTGGAGGATCGACTCGAGCGCGTATGCGGTGTCGAGCACCTCCTCGTCGTCGAACACCTCGCGGAGCAGCGCTCTGACCGTCGGCGCGATCGGCGGCAGCAGCGCGCCGCACAGGGCGGACAGCAGGACGAGCACCACGACGCCTGCGCCGGCGTGCGCGGCCACGACGAGCAGCACGTACACGCACGCCTGGCCGCACGCGAACGGAAGCAGCACCCGGGTGCGGCCGAAGCGGTCGACGAGCCGGCCGAGCACCGGCGCGCAGGTGGCGGTGGCGAGCGCGAACCCTCCGACCGCGACGCCGGCGGCGGCGTACGAATGCGTCGTGGCGCGCACGAGCAGCAGGATCGCCAGCGACGACATGCCCTGCGGGAGCCGCGCCACGAGGGCGCTCGCGAACAGCCGCATCGCGCCCGGCGCGGACAGCACCGCGCGGTACTTCGAGACCATGACTCCGAGCCTACAAGGCTGTTTGCGTTCGCAGGTCGTGGCGCTCGCGCGATTACGATTGGTCGCGATGACTCGCGAGGTGATCAGCGATCTGAGCATGCTCGAACGGCTCGTGCCGCCGTCCGGGAAGGACGTCATCGACGTCGGCTGCGGCCCCGGCGCGCTCGTCCGCGCGCTGAGCGAGCGCGGCGCGCGGGTAACCGGCGTGGAGATCTCGGAGTCGCAGATGGCGGAGGCGATCGAACGCGACGACGGACGCGGTGCCCGGTTTCTCGTGGGCCGCGCGGAGCGCCTCCCGCTCGAGGAGGCGTCGGTCGACATCGTGGTGTTCATGCGCTCGTTCCACCACGTACCGCAGGCGGATCTCGGCGCGGCGCTGGCCGAGGCTCGCCGGGTGATCCGGCCCCGAGGCGCCGTGTACATCGCCGAGCCGCTCGCCGAAGGCGCGTTCTTCGAGCTCACGCGGATGGTCGACGACGAGACCGAGGTGCGCGCCGGGGCTCAGGCCGCGCTCGCGCGGGCATCGGGCGCCGGCCTCGAGCGGGCGACCACGGTCGACTACGACGCGCCGCTGACGATCGCCGGCCTACCGGGTCTGCGCGGACGGGTGGTGGCCGCCGATCCGGCAAGGGCGGACCGCTTCGACGAGCTGTCCGCCGAGCTCGCCGAGGGGATCGAGCGCCTCGGGGAGCCCGGCGACCGCGCCGGCGAGTGGCGCTTCCTACACCCGATGCGCGCCGACGTACTCCGTCCGGCAGTCAGCTGAGCGCGCTCGCTACGCCTCCTCGGGGAAACGGCGGCCGCCGACCTCGAGCTCGCGCACCTTGAGCGAACCGATCTCGATCTCTTCCGCCTTGAGCTTGCGAATGACGGCTTCGGCGATCACCAGCCGCCCGATCGCGATCGCCCCAACGGCGCTGACCGCGATCGCGAGCGGCCCCATCGCCGAGGGGCCTAACAGGCGCGCGCCGATGACGCGGGCGCCGGTGACATGCGCCCCGGTGACTTCGGCGGCGGCGGCCTTGGCGCGCCGGTGCGTGATGCTGCGACCCATGCGGGACCTCCTCGGGTTGTTGCGTGCCCGTGGTCTACACGGCACGGGGGGCGCGGGTCAAGGTGCGCCGGCCGCCCAGAGGCGGTCGCCGCGCCAGGCGCCCACAATGACCGTGTCGGGATCGACACCTCTCGCATCGGCCAGATCGGAGGCGAGCTTCTGGAGCCGAACCGTCAGCGGGATCTGCGCGAGCACCGGGTTGAGTCCCTCGGGCTCTCTGATCGTCGTGACTTGCATGCCCTCGCTTGCGGCGGCCTCGGCCAAGAGCCCGAGCATCCCGAAGCGGTCAGCGGACGGCTGGATCGCGATCAGCCCGTCCCCCGGGGCGAGCGGCACGGCGGTGCCGTGGAGCAGGTACTCAGCCTCGTACCCCTCGGCCGGGAACCGAGCCCCCTCTCGCAGCTTGAGCGCGCCCTCGCGCGCCGTCACCGCGCCGGGGCCCACGCCGGCGAGCACGAGCAGGCGCTGGGGGGCGGCGTCTCGTGGGGTTGGCACCTGAGCCGCCGCACGCACTCGGTCCGGTAGCTCCGACAGCTGGCGATCATCGAAGCCCGGCTCCCCCACGGCCAGGCTCAGGCGCGCGAGCACGAGCAGCGCCGCGAGATAGCTGACCGTGTACGTCTCGGCACGCTCGTGCGCCACCGTCTCGACGGCCTCGGGCCACCCTCGTCCCTGTGCGGTAATCGACACCACCTCGGCGCCCGACTCGAGTGCGTGCGCCCGCGCCCGCCGCGCGAGCGCCGTCTCGGTTGTGTGCGAGATGATCACCACAGCGTCGGTTTGGGTGAGTTTGGGCGGGTCGAAGCAGAACGTCGCCGAGGAGCGCCAGCGCGCGTCTCGCCTCTCCGAGGCGAACATCAGCGCGCCGAGCTCGGCCGCGTGCTGGCTGGTGCCGGTGCCGACGAGCCAGACGCGCTCAGACCGGCCGATCCGCTCGGCGGCGGCGTCGATCGGCACCGTCAGGACCGGTTCGAGCAGGTCGCCCTGGGCTGCGATCGTCTCCGAGAGTGCCGTCATGGGGAGAGATTGTGCCTGGGGACGCGTCGATGCGCGGACCCGCGGGCCAGCTAGTTCTCGCCGTCCCAGTAGTCGAGGTTGGCCTCGGGGCGGATCATCATGATGCGCTCGCCGGTGGCGTCGCGTAGCCCGAACTTGCCGCTGTCGGGGTAGTGGAGGATCTCCGGCATGAGCATGGTCGAGAGCATCAGCACGCGAATCGGCGCGTCCGTCCGGTTGAGCACCTGATGTAAACCGGCCTCCGCGCGCGGGAATGCGACCACGTCACCTTCGGTCAGGTCGTGTTCACCCTCTTGTGTACGCAGCGTCGGGCGCCCGCGCACGACGAGCACCCATTCCTCGTTGTGGTGGTGAGCGTGGTAGGGAAACAGACGGTCGCCCGGCTCGAGTTCGTACAGGCTGCCGCCGAGCAACTCCGCGCCGATCCGCGTGCCGACCCACGCGTCCTTGCTCCGCCAGCCGGGACGATCCTCGGCACGGTCCCACTCGTCGCCGTAGAGGTTGAAGACCTTTGGCACGCTTCGGAGCGTACGCTCCGGTGCGGTCGCCGGATCAGGCGGCGCGGCGGAGCAGCGCGTGGCGGCCCCGGCGTGGATCTGGCCCCGCGATGTGCTCCGCGCGCAGTCGCAGCAGCTGCACGAGGCCGCGCGTCTCCAGGAACGGATTGGCGATCACGCGCCTGTCGTCGAGCGACATCGCGGCCTCAACCTCACCGTCGAGCAGCGCGAGCAGGACGCGTCCCTCGAGCGCGGGCTGATCGTCCAGCGCGGCCAGCCGCCTGACCACCGCGGCCTCGTCGCGCTCGGCGAGCCGGAGCGCGACCGTCGGCGCCTGCGAATCAAACGACGATCTGCGGATTGGTGTTGCGGCCATTTCAGATCCTCCTGTTCGTTATCCACGATGATGGAGCGCGAGCGTCAGGCGCACATCGGGCAAACGGAGCGAGGTGAGCGCGATCACCCCTTACGCCGGAACCGCCCACGCCTTAGCTTGCTTCTGTGAGAGGCTGTGGCCGTGATCGAGGGTCTCGACATCGCCGGCATTCGGGGGCGCTTCCCCGCGCTCGCGCGCCAGGTCGACGGCGTTCCCGTCGTGTACCTGGACGGTCCGGGCGGCTCGCAGACGCCCGACTCGGTCGCTGGCGCGGTCGCCGATTACCTCCTGAGCGCCAACGCGAACGTCGGCGGCCCGTTCGTGACGTCGGCCGCCACCGACGAGTTGCTCCTCGACGCGCATCTGGCCGCGGCCGACTTCCTCGGCTGCACCGAGGAGGAGGTCGTGTTCGGCGCGAACACGACCACGATCAACTTCCTGCTCGCCCATGCCCTGGCGCGGACGCTCAACCCTGGTGACGAGATCATCGTCACCGAGATCGACCACGATGCCAACGTCTCGCCCTGGCTCCTGATCGCCGGCGACCGGGACCTCACAGTCCACACGGCGCCGCTCGCTCCGCGGGACGGCACGCTCGACCTGGACGCGGTGGAGGCGCTGATCACGGCGCGCACACGGGTAGTCGCGTTCACGCTCGCGTCCAACGCGCTCGGCTCGATCCCCGATGCGGCGCGTCTGGCGAACGCGGCGCATTCGGCGGGCGCGCTCGTCTGGGTCGACGGCGTCCACATGGCGCCCCACCGGCGGGTCGATCGCGTCGCTCTCGACGCCGACGTGCTGCTCACCTCGGCCTACAAGTATTTCGGCCCGCACCTCGGGGTCGCCGCCGTCCGCGGCGAGCTGGCGCGCTCATTGCCGGCCGACCGGGTACGGCCCGCGCTCGAGGTGCCGGCAGGCCACCGCTTCGAGACCGGCACCCTGTGCCACGAGGCGCTTGCCGGCTTCATCGCGGCGATCGAGTACCTCGAGTCACTGGGATTTGAGGCGAGCGACCGACGCGGTCGGCTCGACCTCGCGTACGAGCGGATCGAGGCGTACGAGCGCGACCTGACCCGCCGGACATTGGAGCGACTTAGGGAGATCCCGGGCCTCACGCTGTATGGCATCGGAGACCCCGCTCGCGCCGACGAGCGCACGCCGACGTTCTGCTTCAACCTCGACGGCTGGACCCCGGAGGAGCTCAGCACGGCGCTCGGCGAGCGCGGGCTGTTCACCTACCCCGGCAACTACTACGCACTCGGCGTGATGACCGCGCTCGGCCTCGAGGAGTCCGGTGGCGCCGTCCGCGCCGGATACCTCCACTACACCACGTCGGAGGAAGCCGACCGGTTGTGCGACGCGGTCGCGTCGCTCGCCTGACCGTCCGACCGGGCGCCGTCACTTCTCACGTTCATGCCCGCCGCATGCGGCCCCTAGGCCGCCGCCGTGCGACCAGGAACCATCGGGGCAATGCACCACCTTGCCGCCAAGCGCGATGTCGCGCTTCCAGTTCCCGATGCACGCGTGCCCGTCGCACTCCACGTTGTTCGCGCATCCCGCGAGGGCGCACGCCACCAGGAGCGCGGCGATCAACTTCGGTGTCCGCACCCACGTATCGTCGCACCCGTCAGGCCGCTTGGAGCAGCGCCTCGGACGGGGGCAATGTGGCGGCGGGGAAGTCGGGCAGCAGCGGCACGAGGATGTCCTCGACCCTGCGGCTGTAGAAGAAGTGGCCGCCGGTGGGATCCACGCGTGCCTTGCAACCCGGGATCGCCGCTGCAAGCGCAAGCGTGTGCGAGAGCGGGACCAGGCGGTCGCCGCGTCCGTGCCACAGCGTCACCGGCGTCCCGATATCCGCGAGATCGAAGCCCCAGGGGCTCCGGCACACCAGGTAGTCGTCGATCATCGCCCGCGCGCACGTCTGGCGCTGGAGGCCCAGGGCGCACAGGCTCACATGGGCGATCGCGGGGCCGGCACGCGGTGAGCCGAACGGAACCAGCGGGATCCGGTACCTGAAACTCGGGCTCGCGCCCGGGCCGTCCGCCGGACCGAGCGGGCTCACGGCCGCGAGGCCGACCAGCCTGTCGGTGAGCGCCCAGGCGCATGCCAGTGCGTACGGCGCGCCGGCGGAAACCCCGACGACCGAGAATCGGCCGTGCCCGAGGACGCTCATCAACTCTCCCAGGTCGTGGGCGTGACCGACCACAGCCCGGCCCGGGCTCGGGTCCGATCCCGCGAAGCCGGGACGGTTGACGACCACGTAGCGGATCCCCAGGCGCTCGATCACCTCATCGAGGCCGGGCGTGTGCCACCGCGGCGATCCGATCGCGCCGTGGCAGTAGACCACGGGGAAGCCGTCCGCGGGTCCGGTGGCGATATACGTCACCGCGCGCCCGTCCCGCAGGCGGACGACACCAGCACTCCCGATCGTGGCGGTCAGCATCTGGCTCAATGTCCCTGCGAATCACCCTAGGCCAGACGCGCCAAAGAGTTGTGATGAACCTGTTTCGACTCACAATCGCTCGAGCATCCGGCGGACGGCCGCGACGAACTCCTCCGGCCGTTCCACCTGAGGCACGTGCGCGGCGCGCGGAATCGTGATCACGAGCACGTCCGGACGGGTGGCGCGGATCTGGCGAAGCGTCGAGATCGGGATGATCCGGTCGCGCCAGCCCCAGATCACGCCCAGGGGCGCCTGCAGGCGCCCGAGGTCGGCCCGCAGGTCGGCCCCGAGCACCGCGGCGACCGCCGCGCCGATCTGCGTGGAGCCGCGCGATGCCTGGAGCATCATCCGCGCGTCGTCGGCCGCCAATCGCTGTGGCTCGGCGATCGCTCCCCACAGCAGCGCGCGACGCGCGGCAGACACGCTCGCGACCGGCGCTCCGACGATGCGCCTCAGCGCGACCGCCGGATCGCCTAACGCGCCCGCCACGGCCCGCAGCGCCCGCGGCCCGGGGGCGAACCCCGCCGGCGCGGACAGCACGAGGCGGCGGACGACGTCGGGGCGCGTGACCGCGAGCCGGAACGCGACCGCGCCGCCCAGCGAGTTGCCGAGCAGGTCGAACGGGCCGCCGGCCCGCTCGGCCAGCGGGTCGGCGAGGGCCGCGGCGGCGGAGTCGAGGTCGAATCCGGCCGCCGCCGGCGCAGACTCGCCGAACCCCGGTAGATCGGGAGCGATCACACGTCGATCCTCGGACAGGGCCGGCGTCACGAGCCGCCACACGGCGCGGCTCGCGCCGACTCCATGCAGAAGCACGAGCGGCGGGCCCTGTCCCGTCTCGTCGATCGCGATCATCGTGTCCGGCGCGCTCCGGTGGCTACCGCTTCACCGGTAAGTAACAAGATGGGGTGCGAACACGACACACAATGTTGATCGTGAACGGTACTGCCGCCGCGCGCACCGCCGACCGGGACGGGTTCGTGGTTTGCGACGTCGCTCTGTTCTACGCGGAGCGGAGCGGTGGAATACGCACCTACCTGAACGAGAAGGCGCGGTTCGCGAGGACCACCGGCGCGTTCGAGCACCACCTCGTCATACCGGGTAAGCGCATGCTCCACGCGGGAGGACGCCACGAACTGCCCTCGCTGCAACTCGCCGCCTCGAACGGGTACCGCCTCCCGCTCGGCGTCCGGGCGGTGCGGGACACGCTGCGCGCGGTCAGGCCCGACGTCGTGATCCTGCACGACCCGTTCTGGCGCCCGCTCAGCGTCACGCGCGAGGCACATCGGCTGGGCGCGCCGGTGGTGGCCGTGCACCACGCCTCGCCCGCGCTCCACGCCGCCGGCATCCCCGGTCCCGACGCGCTCTACAAGCCCGCGCTCCGGCGCATCTACCAGCACGCCTACGAGCACGTCGATGCGGTGATGTCGATCGTCGATACCGCGCAGGACTCCGGGCGGTCGGCCGCGATCAAGCTTCAGTTCGGACTGCATCCGGCGTTCCGGCCCGGCCCCGCGGTGCCGGGAGACCATCTGATGTTCGTCGGACGCGTGTCGCTCGAGAAGCGGATCGGGGACATCCTCGACGCGATGGAGATCGGTCGCTGGGGGCGCCCGCTCCGGATCGTCGGCAACGGCCCGGCCAGGCCGGTGCTCGAAGCCCGAGCGCGCCGCCTGGGCCTGTCCGGCATGGTCGAGATGCGGCCGTTCGTAGCCGACCGCCGCGCGCTGGCCCGGCTGTACCGCGAGGCCGCATGCGTCGTCGCGCCTGGCCCGCACGAGACGTTCGGCCTGGCCGTGCTCGAGGCGGCCGCCAGCGGCGCCCGCGTCGTGGCGTGCTCGTCGACGCCGGCCGCGGCCCTGGCTGCGCCGCTGGTGGGGACGTTCACCCCGAAGGACCCGGTGGATCTGGCGCGCGCGGTCGAGCGAGCCCTGGCCACGCCGGTGGATCCGGTCGCCGCGACCGCGCTCGGAACATCGATGAGTTGGGAGCGCGTGTTCGAGGCCGAACTGGTCGATCTGCAACGGCTTTGCCGGTAGCCGGCGCGATCCATCCGCGCCGGCTGGCGAGGCTGAGGGACGACGCCCATCGAGTGCTCGCGGGGAACTGGCGCCAGGGGAGTCTCGCCGACGGCACTACGTACGGCTTCACCTGCCCATCGCCGCCGCGCTATCGCCACCAGTGGTATTGGGACTCGTGCTTTCACGCGATCGTGTGGCGCCACTTCCAGCCCGAGCGGGCGCGCGAAGAACTGCGCACGCTGATGCGCGGCGGCCGGCTCGACGGCTTCATCCCCCACACGATCTTCTGGCACGACCGGGCCGGCTGGCGCCGGGCGCCGTTCTACGCCACCCACTCGCTGCGCGGCAACCGGGGAACGGCGCACATCCAGACGCCGCTGCTCGCCCTCGCCTGGGAGATGGTGGCGGCCCGCTCAGCGGACGATCCCGGATTCCGCGGCGAGGCGCTCGACGCGTTGCGCCTGCACTACGACTGGCTCGGCCGCCACCGCGATCCCGACGGCGACGGGCTGATCTCGATCATCCACCCCGACGAGTCGGGGCTCGACGACTCACCCAAGTACGACCCGGTGTTCGGCTGGATGAGCCACTACCTGCCGGGCTACTTCTGGCTGGTCGAGCGCTCACGGCGGCTTCGCTACGACTCGCACGCGATCATGGCGCGTTACGACGAGCACATCGAAGACGTCCTCGTCAACGTGTTCTACGCGCTGTCGCTGCGGTCGCTGGCCCGGCTCACCGGCGACGAGACGTATCTGGTGCGCGCCCTGCGCACCGAGCATGCGCTCGTCGAGCACTGCTGGGACGAGGAGCGTGGCCTGTTCTGGGACCTCGCCGGGGCGGAGCAGACGCCCTTGCGCGTGTCGACCTGGTCCTCGCTCGCACCGCTCGCGCTGCCGTCGCTCCCCGAGTCGATCGCGCGGCGGCTGATCGAGGAGCACCTGCTCCACCCGCGCCGCTACCGGGCGCCATACGGCATCCCATCGGTGTCGATGGAGGAGCCGACCTTCCGGGCCGGTTGGCACCTGTTCCGCTGCTGGCGCGGCCCGTCATGGATAAACACCGTGTGGCTGCTCGTGCCCGCGCTCCGCCGGTTTGGATTTGAGTCGGACGCGGATCGGATCGTCGCGTCCTGCGTCGAGCTCGTCGAGCGCCACGGGTTCCGCGAGTACTACAACCCGCTCAACGGTGAGGGACTGGCCGCACGGCGCTTCGGCTGGTCGACGCTGCTGGTCGACCTGCTCGTCGACGTGGGCGGCGGCGGTGGAGGCTGGCCCGAGGCGCCGGTCGACGGACCGTTCGTCGGCAGCGTGCCTGACGAGCTGCGCGCGATGGGTGCCGAGGCCGCCGGCGAGGCTGCGCGGAGGCTGAATCGCCGGGCCGCCGCCGCGGCAGCCGCGGCGCGTCGCCTGCGGCCGGGGTAGGCCCTCGGGTCCGCGACTGAAGTCGCGGGCCTTTAGTCCGCCCTCGCCGCCCGCACCGGTGCGCCGGCTCGATGATTCGTGCCGACGATCTTCCCGGGGTTCAGGTGCTGCCCGGGGTCGGTCCCGTTGAACAACGCCTCGAGCATCGCCACGCCCGGAGCGGAGATGTCCTGCTCGAGCCACTCAGCGTGCTCGGTTCCGACCGCATGGTGATGCGAGAGCGTCGCGCCGTTGTCGACGAACGCCTGCTGGATCGCGGACTTGACCACCTCGTACTCGGCTTCCATCGCTGCCGGGGACGTCGCCTTGAACGCGAACGTGAAGTAAAGGCACGCCCCGGCGTGGTAGCTGTGCGACAGGTGACACATGAGGTAGCCCTGGACGCCTACGCGGGCGAACGCTCCGCTCGCGGCCTTGGTCACCGCTTCGTAGAGCGGCTTCAGATTGCTCCACGTGGTCGCAGTCTCGGACACGTCCCCGGCGGCTCCCCGGTCGAGCAGGAAGTCCCGGATGTACGGGATGTCGAACTTCTTCTGGTCGTACAGCGCCCCCGGGCCCGAGCCGATGCACAGGCCGCTGTGGCGCTTGACGAGCTTGCCGACGCTCCGCCGCTGCGCCGCCACGTGCTGCTCGCTGCCCTCGTAGCCGATGAACGACAGGCACATCTCGTTCAGATCCCACCCGAGCTTTCGGCTGAGGAACACCCTCAGCGCGCGTGACTGCAGCTTGTCCGTGACCGACGGCATGACCCGCATCGCGAACGAGAACTGCGTCTCATTCGCATCTGAGACCCGCGTCACCGACACCGAGTACTCGCTCGCCGCCAGCTCCTGCATCGCCGCGAGCGCGGCCGAGAACGTCGGGAACAGGTAGCCGAGGATCACGCGCTTGTCGGGGATCCGCCGGACGTGGACCGTCGCCTCGGTGATGATCCCCAGCCGCCCCTCGCTGCCGAGCACCATCTCGCGGACGCTCGGGCCGGTCGACGTCGCCGGGATCGGCCGGGTTACGAGCGTTCCCGACGGCGTGACCACGCGCAGCCCCTTGGTCATGTCCGCGATGTCCCCGTAGCGGTCTGATTGCATCCCGGACGAGCGCGTCGCGATCCAGCCGCCGAGCGTCGAGTGCGTGAACGAGTCGGGGAAGTGGCCAAACGTGTAGCCGCGCGCCGCGAGTTGCTGCTCGAGGTCGGGACCGAATACGCCGGCCTGGACACGCGCCAATCGCGAGTCGCCGTCGATCTCGAGCACCTTGTTCAGGCGCTCGAGGTCCACCGAGATCACGGGCCGGGTCTCGACCGCCGGCGCCTCGAGCGAGCCGGAAATCGAGGAGCCGCCGCCGAACGCGATCACGACCGCGTCGAATCGCATCGCCGCCTCGAGGATCGCGGCGACCTCGTCCTCGGAGCCGGGGCGCACCACCGCATCGGGAACCCGTGGGAGCTCACCGGCGCGCTGCCAGACCAGGTCGCGCAACGACTTTCCGCGAGCGTGGACGAGCCGGTCGAGCCGGTCGAGGGATACGAACTCGGGGGACACGGCGTGCTCGAGCGCCTCCCACAGGTCGCCCGGGAGTGCCGGATCGGGGATCTCGAGCTGATCGAACCGCAGCGGAGCGGCCCCCTTGCTCCGGACGTCGACGCCGATCGCCTCGAGGATGAACGGCCCCAGAGCGGGTTTGTCCTCGTGCGTGAACTCGACCCCCTCGTGACCCCATCCCCACCACTTCATCGCAGCCATAAACCACCTTCGCTTGCCTTGCTTGGGCGCCGGATCGGAGGTCGGCGCGCCACCGCAGCGTAGTAGTTCTGTGTCGGCGGGTGCCCTTTCCACCCGCGGTCCGGGTGCATCCTTCACCAATCGCCACAACCTGGGCGACCCGATCTGGTAGGCCTCGCATATGACCACTCAGACTGGGTTGCGCCCAGACTCCGTGTCCGTCGACGAGATCGACGCGATGAACGTCTGGTGGCGCGCCGCCAACTACCTCTCGGTCGGGCAGATCTACCTGCTCGCCAACCCCCTGCTCCACGAGCCGCTCCGCCCCGAGCACATCAAGCCGCGGCTGCTCGGCCACTGGGGCACGACCCCCGGCCTCAACTTCCTCTACGTGCACATGAACCGCGCGATCCGGGCGCGCGGCCTGAGCGCGATCTACGTCACCGGGCCCGGTCACGGCGGGCCCGGGCTCGTCGCGAGCGCGTACCTCGACGGGACCTATAGCGAGGTCTATCCGCACATCGGTCGCAATGAGGAGGGGCTGCGGCGGCTGTTTCGCCAGTTCTCGTTCCCGGGCGGGATCCCGAGTCACGTGGCGCCCGAGACGCCGGGCTCGATCCACGAGGGCGGTGAGCTCGGATACTCGTTGCTCCACGCGTACGGCGCGGTGCTCGACAATCCGGAGCTGCTCGCGCTGTGCGTGATCGGCGACGGGGAGGCGGAGACCGGTCCGCTCGCTGCGAGCTGGCACTCGAACAAGTTCCTGGATCCGGCGCGCGACGGCGCAGTGCTGCCGGTGCTCCACCTGAACGGCTACAAGATCGCCAACCCGACGGTGCTGGCGCGGATCCCCGGCGATGAGCTGCGGGCCCTGCTCGAGGGCTACGGCTACGCGCCGCGGTTCGTCGAGGGCTCGGATCCTAAGGAGATGCACGCGCTGATGGCGGCGACGTTCGACGACGTGCTCGACGAGATCGCGGCGATCCAAACGCGCGCGCGTGTAGATCACGACCTGACGCGGCCGCGCTGGCCGATGATCGTCATGAAGACGCCCAAGGGGTGGACGGGCCCGAAGGAGGTCGACGGGCTCCCAGTCGAGGGCACGTGGCGTGCGCATCAGGTGCCGCTCGCCGAGGTGCGCACCAATCCTCAGCACCTGGCGATGCTCGAGGAATGGATGCGCTCCTACCGGCCCGAGGAGCTGTTCGACGAGACCGGCGCGGTCATCCCGGAGATCACCGCGCTCGCGCCTAAGGGCGAGGCGCGAATGAGCGCGAACCCTCACACGAACGGCGGGCTGCTGGTGAAGGATCTAGAGCTGCCCGATTTCCGGGACTACGCGGTGGCGATGAGCGCGCCGGCGGCCACCTCCAGCGAGGCGACTCGCGTGCTTGGCGACTGGCTGCGAGACGTGATGCGCGCGAACCCCGATCGCTTCCGTTTGATGGGGCCCGACGAGACCGCGTCCAACCGGCTCTCGGCGGTGTTCGAGGCGACCGACCGAGTGTGGGAGGCCGAATTCCTCCCGACAGACGACCACCTGTCGCGAGACGGGCGGGTCATGGAGGTCCTGTCCGAGCACCTGTGCCAGGGGTGGCTCGAGGGCTACGTGCTCACCGGCCGCCACGGCCTGTTCAACTGCTACGAGGCGTTCATCCACATCATCGACTCGATGTTCAACCAGCACGCGAAGTGGTTGAAGGTGACCCGGCACATACCGTGGCGCCGGCCGTTGCCCTCGCTCAATTACCTCCTGTCCTCGCATGTGTGGCGCCAGGACCACAACGGGTTCTCCCACCAGGATCCGGGCTTCATCGACCACGTCGTGAACAAGAAGGCGGAGATCATCCGCGTGTACCTGCCGCCCGACGCCAACTGCCTGCTGTCGGTCGCCGATCACTGCCTGCGCAGCCGGCACTACGTCAACGTGATTGTCGCGGGGAAGCAGCCCGCGCTCAACTATCTGACGATGGAACAGGCGGTCGCGCACTGCACGCGTGGCATCGGCATCTGGGAATGGGCGTCGAACGACGAGGGTCAGGAGCCCGACGTGGTGATGGGCTGCGCCGGCGACATTCCGACGCTCGAGACGGTGGCGGCGGTCTCGATCCTGCGCAAGCGGGTGCCGGAACTGCGCGTACGCGTCGTGAATGTCGTGGACCTGATGCGCCTCGAGCCCGACACCGAACATCCCCACGGGCTGTCCGACCATGAGTTCGACGCGCTGTTCACGGCGTCGCGGCCCGTGATCTTTGCCTACCACGGCTACCCCACGCTGATCCACCGCCTCACCTACAACCGGCACAACCACGCGAACCTCCACGTGCGCGGATACGTGGAAGAGGGCACGACCACGACGCCGTTCGACATGGTCATGCTCAACAACCTCGATCGGTTCCACCTCGTGATGGACGTGATCGACCGCGTGCCCGGGCTCAGCGAGCGGTGCGCACATCTACGTCAGGACATGTCCGACGCGCGGTTGGAGGCTCGGGCGTACACGCGGGAGGTTGGCGACGACATCCCTGTGGTGCGTGACTGGACGTGGGCTGGGGCGGGGGGTCCGGCCGGCGGTGCCGGCGCTGCCTCGGACACCTCGTCGGACCAGTAGGCCGCGCAGTTGCGAGTCCTCGTCGTCAACGCCGGCTCGAGCAGTCTCAAGCTGTCGGTCATCGGACCCGGAGATGAGACGCTGGCTTCTGCGGAGCTTTCCGCGCCGCGGGCGGTGGTCGACGACGATGCGTTGCGCGCCGCTCTTGGGGACCCCGGCCTCGGCCAAGCCGACGCGGTCGGGCACCGGATCGTGCACGGAGGCTCGCGGTTCCTCTCGGCGGTGGTGGTCGACGCGAGCGTGCGGCGCGCGCTGGGGGAACTGGTCGACCTGGCTCCGCTCCACCAGCCGAAATCGCTGGCCGCGCTCGATGCGGTGTCGCGGGCGCTCCCGGGGGTGCCGGCGGTGGCGTGCTTCGACACGGCGTTCCACGCCACGTTGCCGGACGCGGCGTTTACGTACGCGTTGCCCGCGGATTGGAGTTCGCGATGGGGCGTTCGGCGATACGGGTTCCATGGGCTGTCGCACGCGTGGATCGCCCGGCGGGCGCCTTCGTTGGTGGGGGCGTCTTCTTCTTCTTCGGGCTTGCGGATTGTGAGCTGCCACCTGGGAGCTGGGGCGTCGTTGTGCGCGATCCTGGGTGGGCGGTCGGTCGACACGACGATGGGTTTCACGCCGCTCGAGGGACTCGTGATGGCCACGCGGTCGGGCAGCGTCGACCCGGGCTTGGTGCTGTGGCTGCTCGAGCGGGGAGACCTGTCCGAGGCCGACCTCGGCCACGCGCTCGAGCACGAATCGGGTCTGCTCGGACTGTCGGGCACGGCCGACATGCGCGAGGTGTTGGGTCGAGCCGGGAGCGGGGACGCGGGGGCACGGTTGGCGCTGGACGTGTACCTGCACCGCCTGCGCGGGTTGATCGCGTCGATGACGGCCGCGCTCGGCGGCATCGACGTGCTCGCGTTCACCGGCGGCGTCGGCGAGCACAACGCCGAGATCCGGGCGGCTGCCGCCGCGGGGCTTTCGTTTCTCGGCGTTGGGGTCGACGGCGCTCGCAACGAGGGGGCATCTGGGGACGTGGACATCTCGAGTGCGGGCGCTGGGGTGCGCACGGTCGTCATTCGCGCCCGCGAGGACCTCGAGATCGCCGGCCAGGTCCGTTCGCTGCTGCGGACCTAGGGTTTTCTGTTGCGGAAGCGCGAGGCGCGCCGGGTTTGGACCGGCGCGCCCCTCTGTGGTTGGTCGATCGCTAGTTGACCGCCACGCCGGCCGGCGCGGCACCCGCCGGGAGTGCTGTCGGCGAGCCGGCCAGCTCGGTGAGGTTTCCACCGTCGACCGCGAACGCTCCGACCGCGTGGGCTGAGCTCTCGTCGACGAACAGCCAGCGCCCATCGGGGCTCAGGCGAGCGTCGACCGCGCCAACGCCGCCGGTGCCTCTGATCGGAGTGCTCCCCAGCAGCGCCAGCGTCCCGTCCCGCTTGATCGCGTACCGGGAAAGCGTGCCCGACGCCGTGTTCACCGTGAACAGGTGCCGACCGTCGGGGCTGATCTCGACCCAGCACGGCGCGGTCTGCAGGTCGCCGAAGGGCGATGATCCGATCGGCGTGAGCGTCCCATCCGGTGCGTCGTTGAACGCGGAGACGGTCCCGGTACCCGCTCCGACGTTGTGGGCGTTCGACACGAACAGCTGGTCTGGATCGGTCGGGCGGAACTCGCTCCCGAACGGCCCGAGCCCCTGGGCGGGGAACGGGGAGCCGGGGGCCGCGACCGCGCGTCCCGCGTGGTCGATCGTGAAGCTGTCGATCTGTGAGGTGCCGACTCGCGTGCCCACGAGCCTGGTTCCGTCGGCGTTGAACAGCACATCACCCGGTTGCGCGTCCGACGGCAGGGCGATCGTCGCACCCGGGATCGGGCGCAGGACGCCCCATTCGCTGAGCCGGAATCCGCTGTAGTTCGTGTCTCCGGGGCCCGCGTTGGCGACGTAGATGACATCACCGTGGACGGCGACGCTGACCGGCATGGCGCCGCCGGACGGGACGACTCCGTTCGGAACGAGGCGCAGCGCTCCGTCCCACTCGATGCGCAGGACCGAGATCTCGTTGCTGCCGGGATCCACGGCGATCACGAAGCGACGGTCGGACGAGAGTTGAATCGCGCCTTGCGAGGCGAGACCAGATCCGGTTCCCGCACCACCCGCGGTGAACGGGGAGCCGGGCTCGGCCGTGAGCGATCCATCGGCACGACGGTCGAATGCCGCGATCGTGTTCACGCCGGTGGTGTTGTCGTCGACGTACACATGACCCACCACTCGCGAGGTGTGGGACGGCTCGGCCGCTGCCGTCGCGGGGATGGCGGCCACGACCACGAGTCCGAGCAGCAGTCGACCAAGCCACTTCTGTGTCAGAAGTCGCATAGTTACTTCTCCTTACTTGTGCTTGGGGGCTTTGGGCAGGCCTCAACGGCCGTTCCGGGAGAATCGAGTGAGGCACTCTTGGCTCTTCTCCCAGTGAACGGCGAGCCGCTCACGAGTAGAGCACTTCATCCGCGAGGAATCTCTTAACAATGCAGTCCGGGGCGTCACTCGTAAGAATCTCGCAAGCGCTCGTTAAGAACCTCTGGCAGTCTGTTGTCGCAAACCGGCGGTACGAGCTCGCGGGGCGCACGTCTGGTTCACTGGGGTCGGTGGTTGGAAGCCTTCTGTATGCGATCGCGGTCCTCGTGGCGGGCATAACGGCGGGAGTTGCGCCCGCGGCCGGTCCGGTCGCGCACCCCGCCCCGCGACCCAGGGTCCGCCCGCTCGTACAGCGCCTGTCGGTCCAGCAGCTGGCCGGGCAGCGGATCGTCTACGCCTACGCGGGCCTGCGCCCGCCAGCGTCGCTGCTGGCCGCGATCCGTGCTGGCGAGGCGGGCGGCGTGATCTTCTTCGCCCCGAACATCTCGAGCAGCGACCAGCTACGGAGCGTGATCGACGAGCTCCAGAGCGCCAGTCTGGCCAGCCCGCTTCACGACCGGCTGTTGATGCTCACCGACCAGGAGGGCGGCGAGGTCAGGCGCCTTCCCGGGGCCCCGATCCTATCGGAGAAGCAGATCGGCGAGAGCCCCAGGGGCGTTTCTGCCGCCGCTATGGCCGGCGTCGGCGCCGGTCGTAACCTACGAGGCGCCGGCCTCAACGTCAACCTCGCTCCCGTGCTCGACGTCTTCCGGCAGTCCGGGAACTTCATCGACGAGTTCCAACGCTCCTACTCGAGCAACCCGAAGACCGTCGCCGCGCTCGGCGCCGCGTTCATCTCCGCGCAGCAGCACCTCGGAGTGGCCGCGACCGCCAAGCACTTCCCCGGGCTTGGCGCGGCTTCCCGCAGTCAGAACACCGATCTTGGACCGGTCACGCTGCGGCTCTCGCTGTCGACGCTCCGCGCGGTCGACGAGGCGCCTTACGTGAGCGCGATCGCGGCGGGCGTCAAGCTCGTGATGGACTCGTGGGCGGTCTACCCGGCGCTCGACGCCCACCTGCCGGCCGGCTTGTCGTCGAAGGTGATCCAGAGCGAGCTCCGAGGCCATCTGCGGTTTGCGGGCGTGACGATCACCGACGGGATCGAGGCCGGCGCGCTCGAGGCGTACGGCGGCGTCGGCCGGCGCTCGGTGCTCGCGGCGTCGGCCGGCGCCGACCTGATCCTGTGCGCCGCGACCAATCCCGCCGACAACTCGCCGTCGATCGGGACCACCGCCCGGAACGCGATCGCCTCTGGGCTCACCCACGGCACGCTCAGCCGGATCGCCGCGGAGCAGGCCGCCGGCCGAATCCTCGCGTTGCGCGCCAACCCCTGAAGCACACGCCCGCCTGCCCAGTGGGGTGCATTAGCTGTGCGAAGCCGTCCGAGCCAGTGATCCGATCTCGCCGGATCGGCAAACTACGGCGCGAGCGGCGCCTATCGGGGGCGCCGGACTCCAAGGAGGGACCATGCACATACTTTCGCTACGCCGGCCCAGTCCGGCGTTGGTGATATCAGTGATCGCGCTATTCGTCGCTCTCGGTGGCACCAGTTACGCCGCGAGCGAGCTGGGTCATGCGCGGGCCGCGACTCCCGCGAGGGCGAAGCCCAAGCGCAAGCCCGCCAGCGCGAACGCCAAGGAGACGGCGCTGATCAAGAAGCTCGCGGCCACGCTGTCGGTCAAGTACGCCAATTCAGCGGGCAGCGCCGTCACCGCAACAAACGCGACGAACGCCGCGAATGCGGCGAACGCGGTGAATGCGACGAACGCGGTGAATGCGACGAACGCAGTGAATGCGACGAAGGCACTCGACTCGGTGAACGCGACGAACGCGCTGACGGCCGCCAGCGCAACTATGGCGACGGACGCCACGAACGCGACCAACGCCACAAACGTCGACGGCCACACTTTCGCCCAGATCAACGCCACAGGGACGCCTACGGCAACTGCGCTCAGCAACTTCGGCGGCGTGACCCTTCAGTGCACTTCACCGGGCTCCACGAGCGGCACGGTCACGCTGTCGGTCATCAACAGCTCGTCTAGCAGCGGCACATTCTCGGCGGAGGTGGCAGCGACCTCAGGGGAGAACTTCCAGCACGGAACCGTCGTCGGCGCCACGGGCGGCGTCCCTGGCACCACGAACTTCACGTTCCCGACCACCGCTGCTGCGCAGGTGAACTTCTCCTATGAGCTCCCGTCGGCCGCACACAGCCAGATCGTCACCGGGACCTTCGGTATCACCCTGACGCCCAGCGGGCCTAGCGCCGCCTGCAACGTGTTCGGTAATGCACAGGCGTCTTAGGCGTCGCCGATGCTCGGTGGGGGTCAGTATGCGCCGGCCGGGAGCTGGGCCGCTGAGCGGCTAAGCGTCCCCTGTAGCGGCAGGCTGGCCGAACTGTCGCCCACGTAGACCGTGTAGTTACCCGGGGTGACAACCCAGTCGCCGGAGGCCGTGTCCCAGTGGGCGAACGAGGTCTCGGGGAGAGGGATCGAGACCGTCTTGCTCTGTCCGGGCTCGAGCCACACCTTCTGGTACCCCTTCAGTTGCCGGGGCGGCTCGCCCGTCGAGGGCGGCATCCCCACGTACGCCTGGGCGACGCCGGCCCCGTACCGTGACCCGGTGTTCTGGAGGGTGAAGCGGGCCACGGCTCCGCTCGAAGTCGGCGTCACCGCCAGATCCGAGAACCGGAACGTCGTATACGAGAGCCCGAAGCCGAACGGGAAAACCGGCGTGACGCCCTTGGCCTGGTACCAGCGGTAGCCGACGAGCAGCCCCTCGCTGTAGATCGAGTGCGGCCCGACGCTGTCGCCGGGCTCGGTGATGCCCGGCCATTGCGCGGCGGTGCTGGTGCGACCGAATTGACGACCGAGCCTTTTGACCTCAGCGTCGTGGCGACCGGCGTTACTCGTACACCGCTCCGTCGATCACTTCTCTGTGCCCGACGGGCTGCGGGAGGGCCACTCGGACCGGCGTTTCCGGGTTTGGTCTTTGGATCTGGAACCCTGACTCAGGCTTGACGTACATCGTCAGCACGAGCTCGTGCTCGCTCTCATAGAGGTCCGGCGCGAGCACGCGGCCGTCGGCCCGGCGGCCGCCCGCGAACGTCTGCTCCGTCACGCATATCCGCAGAACGGTGTCCTCAGGCTTGAGCTCGGCAACTTCGTCCAGGTGCCAAGAGGACGCCCGGATCCCGTTGCGGGTTGCGCGCAGCGGCCGGCCAGTGCGCTTGGCTACGCACGACCACGTGCCGCGTTTGGCGTCATGTTTGACGACGACCGTAAGCAGATCTGGCGGAAGTCCGCGTCCGAACTGCGCCTGAGCGTCGGTCCGCGCGAGCAGCCGCCAGCCCGCGAGCTTCCCATCGAGTTGTGCGGCAAGGGCGGTCACAGCTGGATCCGAGAGATCAAGCGGCTTGGGCGGGCGCTCCAGTAAGAGCGGCGAGAACGGCAGACAGGCTCCATCGCTAACAAACTCGGGTATCCGCGGTGCCTGGAGTGGCTCGAGTACGGGGCAACGCTGCCAGTCGCGCGCGGAGGGCACACCCCGCCCGCGCGCCACGAGTCGTGAGAGAAGACCATCGCCGCGGTTCGCCATGGCAACCAGACTACCGCCGTCCGCCTTGCCGCCCCAGCGTGCCCTGGACCGATCGACTGCGATGCCGTACGAGCACTTGAGGCGAGGCCGGCGAGTAGCCGGCCCGGCCCTGCTGCTTATCGGCGCCGGTCGGCGGCGCTGAGTGCCGCCGTGCCGAAGTTCCACATGTTGTCGGCGATGTTGATGGTGACTCCGGGGGGCACGATCTGGTCGATTCGGTCGAGCAGTTCGGTGGATAGCTCGATCCCGTCGGCGGCGAGGTAGGCGTCGAGGTGCTCCATCGTGCGGGGGCCGATGATCGCGGAGCTGACCGCCGGATGGCGGGTGACGAATCCGATCGCCATCTGGATCAGGGTGATTCCGGCTTCGTCGGCGAGCGCGCCGAGCGCGTCGGCGGCGTGGAGCTTTGCTGCGTTCGCGGGGTTCGTAGCGTCGTAGGCGCCGGGGAAGCGCCGCGCGCGGGCGGCCGAGCCCGGTCCGGCGACGTCCTCGCCCTTACGATATTTGCCGGATAGCCAGCCACCGGCGATTGGGCTGTAGGTCATCACGCCCATTCCGTGCCGCTGGCAGGTCGGGAGTACGTCGTACTCGATCGCGCGCGTGAGCATGGAGTACGGGGGCTGTTCGGTCCGGAACCGGCCGTGGCCGCGGCGCTCAGCGGTCCACTGGCCTTCGACGATCTGGGAGGCGGGGACCTTCGATGCCCCAAAGGACCGGATCTTGCCCGCGTGGACGAGGTCCGAGAGGGCGCCGAGGGTCTCGTCGATGTCGGTGTTCGGGTCCGGAACGCCAACCTGGTAGAGGTCGATCCAGTCGGTCTGGAGCCGGCGCAGCGACCCGTCGACGGCTTCGGTGAGCCACCGCCGTGACGCTCCACGCTTGTTGGGGTCATCACCCAGAAACTGAACGCCTGTCTTGACAGCGAGCACGACGTTCTCGCGCAGTCCGCCGGCGAGCGCCTTGCCGAGGATCTCTTCTGATTCGCCGGCTGAGTAGCCGTCGGCGGTATCGATGAAGTTGATCCCGGCGTCGAGCGCCTTGTGGATGATCTTGATCGCGTCGTCGTGGTCCGGGTTGCCGAAGGCGCCGAACATCATGGCGCCGAGGCACATCTGGCTGACGGAGACGCCGGTGCGTCCTAAAGGCCGGTATTCCATGGACAGCTCCCAGGTAGCCGCCAGCGGTCGGCGGCGGTCGAGTAGACTCCGTTACAAAACGGAGAGGATGTCCAGAACACTGTAGCGGATACCCTCTCCATTTGTGTGATGACGACCCGCACGACATCCCAAGCACCCGCCAGACGGGCCGACGCTGAGCGGAATCGCGAGAAGATCCTCACGGCCGCGCGGGCCGCGTTCGCTGATCCGGATGCCGATGTTTCAATGGCCGAGATCTCGCGCCGCGCGGGGGTCGGCATGGCGACCCTCTACCGCAACTTCTCAAACCGCAGAGTGCTTTTGGAAGCGCTGTACATCGACGAGGTCGACGCCGTCTGTAAGGCCGCGGCGACGATCGACGGCGACACCCCGGGAGCAGCTTTCATGGCTTGGCTGCGCCGGTTCTTCACTTACTTCACCAGCAAGCGGCACGTCGCCGCCGAGCTACTCGAACACTCAGACCCAGAAAACCCAGTGTTCGGGGCGGGTCGCCCGCGTGTACTCGCGGCCGGTCGCCCGCTGCTCCTAGCCGCACAGGACGCTCACGAGGTCCGGGGTGACCTCACCCTGGAGCAGATCCTCGACATGGTCGTCGCGATCGCCAAGATTCCGGGAAACCCCGGCTACGTAGAGCCGATCCTAGACGCGACGCTCGACGGTCTCCGGCCGGCCCGCATGGCGGACGCCGACTGACGGAGATATGTGCAGGGGAGTCCGGAGGGGTGCCGAGGCTCTGCCGACGTGAGGATCCGACCGAGCGAACGTCAGTGTGCTGATGCTCGGGGGAGTGCCTCGAACACCAGGGCGATCACACGACCTTCGGACGACTCGCCGCAAGCAGCGGTGGCGTCACCCTTGTCAGCGTGCGCTTCTTCATCGTCGGGCCGAAGCAGGAGCGGTCGCCTTCCGCGGGCGCCGCCGGCGTGCTTTGCCGGCGTGTCCGTCACCGGCGGACACGCGATGGCGCCCATACTGATAGCAAGGGCGCGCGAGAAAGATCTCGCCTCGATGGCCGCCAATGCCTTCGACCAGCAAGCGCGGGATTCCCATGTATTGCCGACGTTAGCGATTCGAGACTCGACCGACGACCGTCTGCCTGATGGTCGCTCGCGAGCCCGTCAGACGTGACGCGGCGACTCCCACGGCTCGATGGATCTGCAGCGTTATTCAGGGTCGTGCGCCCACGCGGGCTCGCGGCTTGTCGGGTTTCGGCGTTGGCGCGTCCAGCAGGTCCGCGACGCTACGTTCGATGGCGCGGCAGAGCACCCCGATATCGGGGGCGCTGTCAAGATCGCCGGTGACGCCGAAGTTGATCCCGCCGTCGTAAGAGAAGATCGCGACGCCAAGCCGCACGTGGCCTCCCAAAGGAACGAACGGAAACGCCTCGAGCATCCGCCGCTGGGCGAGGTACAAGGGGTACTGCGGGCCGGGGACGTTGGTGGTGACGGTGTTGACGCTGCTCTGCGGAAGCCGTGTGGCCACTCTCGCTCCGAGCGCCAGCAGCATCGCGGGTGCAAACCCGCCGAGCGCAGTCAGCCGCTCGGCTGCGACCGCCTGACCCGACTGCTTGAGATTCTGCATCTGCTCGTGCAGGGAATGCAGTCGCTCGACGGGATCCTCCAGCCCGACCGGCAGCTCCGCGAACATCGCAGAGACCTTGTTGTCGTAGGTCCCAGGCGCATCATCGGCGCGGACCGACACGGGTACGAGTGTGCGGAGAACGCGTCCGTCGACGGTCTCGCCGCGACTGAGCAGGAGCTCCCGGAAGCCACCCGTGATCGCGGAGAGCACGACATCGTTGATCGTGCCGCCGTGAAGCGCGCGGATCTGCTTGATGTCCACCAACCGCGCCCTCGCCCAGTCCCACCGTCGGTGCGGGCCGATCGGACCGTTGAGCGTGCTGGCAGGGTTGCGGCTCAGGAGCATCCGCAGATTCACGAAACCGCGGGTGACGTCAACGGTCTGTCGGGCAACGCGACGCGGGCCGCGCACCGCCGACTGCACGGTCCGCAACGCTTCGCGCGGACTGGCCGCACGCTGCGCCAGCGCGTGTGCCACCAGCGCGGCCGAGCTCGGTTCGCGCGCCGGCGCCCACCCATCGTCGATCGCGGCCGGCGCCGCGCGCTCTTTGCCGAGTATCACGGTCATCAGGTCCGTCCCCGAGACTCCGTCGACCATGCAATGGTGGACCTTTGAGATCACCGCCCAGCGGCCGTCGCCGAGCCCCTCCGCGACCCACATCTCCCAGAGCGGCTTTGCGCGATCCAGCTGCTGGGACATAACCCGTCCGACCAGGTTGCGCAATTCTTCGTCGCCCCCGGGCGCCGGAAGTGCCGTGCGCCGCACGTGGTACTCGAGATTGAAATGTGGATCGTCCACCCACGCTGGGCGCCCGAGCGCGAGCGGCACGAACCGAACCTTCTGCCGATATCGAGGGACCTGCGACAACCGGGCGGCAACCGCCGACTGCACCTCCCCGGGACCCGGCGGGGGGCCCTCGAAGATGCCAACCGATCCGATGTGCATGTGCGTCACTGCGTCCTCGACGTCCAGAAACAACGCGTCGAGCGGGCTCATCATCTCCATTTCGCAACCCTCTTCCGCTGGTCAGCCGGTCGGCTGGTGTGAAACCTAGCGCGTGAAACCTGTTCCAAACCGGCGTTCGAGCGGTTGGGGGTCCCGTGGGCATCCACGGAGAGATCCCGATGGCGACCGGTGTGGAGGATCGATGGGCGCCGGTGGGATCCCTCCGTGGCTGTGTCGTCTATGGCTCGAGCACGATCCGCGCGGCGACTCGGCCGGCCTCGACGTCGGCTATAGCCTCGTTGACTTGGTCGAGCGGCCGTGTTTCGCGGATCACGCGTGTCTTGCCGGCCGCGTGAAGCTCGAACACCTCGCGTAGGTCTTTTCGTGTGCCGACGATCGAGCCGACGATCGTGATCCCGTTGAGGACGGTCTCGAAGATCGGAAGCGTGATCTCGTTGTCGGCCGGCAGCGCGACGAACACGAGCTTCCCGCCGCGACGGAGCGACCGGTACGCCTGCTCGAACGCACGGGGCGAGACGGCGAGCGCGATCGCCTGGTCGACGCCGCCGAGCCGCTGGATCGCCTCGACCGGGTCTTCCTTCTTTGCATTGATGGTGAACTCGGCGCCGAGTTCGCGCGCCAGTTCGAGCTTCTCGTCGATCACGTCGACCGCGACTACTCGACCTCCGGCGATCGCCGCGTACTGGATCGCAAGGTGTCCGAGGCCGCCGACGCCGAACACGGCCACGAAATCGGACGAGCGGGTGCCCGCGACTTTGACCGCTTTGTAGGTGGTCACGCCGGCGCAGGTGAGCGGCGCGGCGTCGAACGGGTCGACGCCTTCGGGGACCTTGACGACATAGTCGGTGTAGGCGGTGGCGTACTCGCCCATCCCGCCGTCGATCGTGTAGCCCATCATCTGCTGCGCGTGGCAGAGTGTCTCCCAGCCCGATACGCAGTAGTTGCAGCTGCCGCACGCGTAGCCGAGCCAGGGCATCGCGACGCGGTCACCGATGTGGACCTCGTGGCCGAGGTCAGTGTGGGCGACCTGCCCGGGCGCGAGCTCGGTGACGATGCCCACGCCCTCGTGGCCGGGGGTGAACGGCGGTGAGGGCTTGATCGGCCAGTCGCCGTTCGCGGCGTGGATATCCGTGTGGCACAGGCCGCACACCTCGACCTTCACGCGTACTTGTCCCGGACCGAGTTTCGGCATTGGGACCTGCTCGACGGTCAGCGGGCTGCCGAAGTCGTGGACGACCGCGGCACGATAGGTGGTTGGTGCAGCCTTTGACGTGCGGGGTTTCGCATCGTATGTAGTGGCCATGGTGGGTCCTTCTTTCTAGGTAGCCGGCCTCTATCGGGTCGGTCTAGGTCGGGTCGGCCCGCGCGGGTTCGGCGCGGGCGCCATCAGGGTGAGCGAGAAATGAAATGCACACCCTCGAGTCCTTCAAGCGAGAAGCCATCGGCGGCGCCTGGCGCGACGTCGATCAGAAACCGCGGTTTGCTCCACCGCTCGTACTGCTCGGCATCGATGTAGAACGGCGCGCCGCCGATCTCGCCGAGTTGCACGTCGTGGAGCGCAACCGGCAGCTCACCGTCCTTCAGGCACATCGCGGAACTGCCGTCGCAGCAGCCCCCAGACTGAAAGAACGCCAGCGGCCCATGGGCGGCCTGGAGGCGTCGAATCACCTCGAGCGCCGCCGGGGTAGCGCCAACCGCCGGCGCACCATCATGGGCCGTGGCCGCCATCTCTAAAACAGCCCCATCGGGTTCTGGTCGTAGCTCACCAACAGGCACTTGGTCTGGCTGTAGTGCTCGAGCATCATGCGGTGGTTCTCACGGCCGACGCCGGAGCTCTTGTAGCCGCCGAACGCCGCGTGCGCCGGGTACTGGTGGTAGCAGTTGGTCCATACGCGTCCGGCTTTGATCGCGCGCCCCATCCGGAATGCGCGGCTCCCGTCGCGGGTCCACACGCCGGCGCCGAGGCCGTACAGAGTGTCGTTGGCGATCTCCAGCGCCTCGGCCTCGTCGCGGAATGTGGTGACCGCCAGGACCGGTCCGAAGATCTCCTCCTGGAACACCCGCATCTTGTTGTGCCCCTTGAGGACCGTCGGCTCGAAGTAGTAACCACCGTCCAAGCTGCTGTTCAGTTCGGGGCGATGTCCGCCGATCAGCAACTCGGCGCCTTCGTCGAGACCGATCTTGACGTAGCTTTCGATCTTCTCGAGCTGGGCGGCCGAGACCTGCGGGCCGATCATTGTCTCGCGATCGAGCGGGTCGCCCTGCTTGATCGCGGCGATCCGCTCCAGGCAGCGCTCCATGAACTTGTCGTAGATGGATTCCTGGATCAGCGCCCGCGACGGGCACGTGCACACCTCGCCCTTATTGAACGCGTACAGCACCAGTCCCTCGATCGCCTTGTCCAGGAATGCGTCATCGGCCGCCATTACATCCTCGAAGAAGATATTCGGCGACTTCCCGCCCAGCTCGGTGGTCGAGGGAATCAGGTTCTGCGCGGCATAGCTCATGATCAGCCGGCCGGTGACCGTCTCGCCGGTGAACGCGACCTTCGCGATCCGCTTATTCGACGCGAGCGCCTTGCCGATCCCGGCGCCCGGGCCGTTCACGATGTTCAACACCCCCGGCGGGACGATGTCGCCGATCACCTCGGCAAGCTTCAACAGCGACCACGGCGTCGGGCTCGCCGGCTTGATCACCGTGCAGTTACCCGCAGCCAGCGCCGGCGCGATCTTCCACGCCGCCATCAAAATCGGGAAGTTAAACGGGATGATCTGACCCACCACACCCAACGGCTCCTGGAAGTGATACGCGTAGGTCTGATCATCGATCTCCGAGATCCGACCCTCCTCGGAACGCACCGCCGCAGCGAAATAGCGGAAATGATCGGCCGCTAACGGAATGTCCGCCGCCAGTGTCTCGCGCACCGGCTTGCCGTTCTCATAGCTCTCCGCGACCGCAAGCATCTCGGCGTTCGCATCGATCGCATCCGCGACATCATTCAGAACAGCGGCGCGCTCAGCTGGGGAGCGCCCGCCCCACCCATCCTTAGCCGCGTGCGCCGCGTCGAGCGCGAGCTCGATGTCGTCCGCACCCGAATGCGCGACCTCGCAGAACGGCTCGCCCGTCGACGGAGTCAGATTCTCGCGGTACTCCCCGGTGGTCGGGGCGATCCAATGTCCCCCGATGAAGTTCTCGTAGCGCTCCTTGAGCTCTACCAAGCTGCCGGGCTCGCCCGGCGCGACATAAGTGGTTGACTCGACAATCGACATGTTGAACTCCTTGGTGGAAAACGCAGACTCGCCCGCGCCAGCAAGATCGCCAGAAGCGCAGCACGGTCAATCACATTGAGACGCGTCCACCGAGTCGGCGGGATAACGCCTAAGTCACACGACCCAGCCCCGCAGTCAAAACCAGTAACCCATACTCCGTGCCGCGTGGCGCAAGTAGCGCCGTTGGTGGCATCCAGACTTGGGGTGAGTGTTCTGGCCGCAGGGCCAGCTCGTATCCGACTGTACTCCGATCGCAAGCGCTTATGTGTGCGGACCGAAAAAAAACTCAGACTCGCGGATCGGACCCCCGGCCACGGTGCGGTCACGGGGGTCGCGAGCTGCAGGCGCTCTTCGCCGTGCCCGCTGTGCGGTGAACTACCTACACAGACACCTGGCGAGAGCGGCTGGAGATGACTGGCAGACCTACGTAAGGCGAGGCAGCCCACTGAGCGCGACTGGACATCCGCGAGGGAGCCTGGCTCAGACAAGTTCTCCGCGGTCGATGAACTTGCGATGCAGCACCTGGTGGTGGGCGTTGCGCACGACCAGCTCGCACGGGTGCCGCTGAGCGGCGCACAGGTAGCCACCCACTGGGCCTCGTCGAGCGTTTCGAACGTAACCCCGTTTCGCTCGCCCGGCAGCGTGATCTCCCAGCCTCTGCCGTTGAGGCCTACGCGCACCGTCGGGCGGCTCACCATGCGAACAATGCTCCCAGCGACGCGCCGCGGATGGATCAGCTGAACCCCGGAACGTGCATGAGGGGAACTACCGATGCGGCCCGGTCCGCGACCACTTCTCCGTCGATGAGGCCGCGCAGCTGCCGATCTTTGTGCGCGGCGTGTTCTTCGGGGGCTGGGACTCAAGCCGGACGCCCGAGCATGCGCGGCCTGGATAGCTTCCTCGCCGGCGAGGTCCTACGCCAGCATGTCTCTGCCGGCGAAGGTGACAGTGTCCTGCGCGCACTCCCGGACCACATCCGGGAACTGCTCAGCGCTGAAGACAGCTGAACCGTCAAACCCGATGCTCATAGAGGGATCGCATAGGACGGGGGTCGTGTTAGAGCGAGCCGCCTGCGTTGCTCGACGGATTGACTTTCGTCGGCGGGCTCGCCGGCGCGGTGCTCGTGGTGCTTCTCCTAATCTGCCTTGGACTGCTACGCCGGTGGTTCCGATCGGCTGTCCGGACGAGGCCCGCGGACCGGGAGGGCTAGGATCGTCGTGGTGGATGCGCTTGGGATCAGCGAGCACGAGATCGACGGTGGGCCCGCCGTGTCCTTCTTCGCGCGCGCTTACACGGATGACCGCAGCTCGGGAGCCGCATACGAGCGTGGGCGGGCGAAGATCGGCAAGCGGGACAACACGAGTCTGTTCCGCGTCAGGACACCCGACGACGAGTGGCACATCCTGTTTGTTCTGTGCGGCACGCTCACCGATGCCAAGCGTGCCCGTGAACGGATCGCGTGGGGAGGTGGGGAGTATGACCCGACGCCTGACGAGATCGGCGCGATCGCCAGCCGCTTCCGCGAGGTCGCGGATGCTGGAGCTTTGAACTCGACGGCGAGCTGATCGGGCAGCGGTTCTGATGGCATCGGCTAGCGAACCCGAGGTCCGCGCCGGCCCAGCTCCGGCCCGCCCGGATGGCGATGCAGCCCTGTCGCCGTCGCGCGAGCTCGAGGGCGCTCCAGATGTGCTCGCGGAGGCGCGCGAGGAGCTGATCGCGCTGAAGTCGGGAGCTATGTTCGTATGCGCGAGGCGCGACGGCGACATCCGTCCTGCACGCGCTTCGGGCGAGGGTCTCTACGTCGAGGACACTCGCCATCTATCCGAACTGCGCCTAACGATTGGTGGATTGCCGCCGGTGCCGCTTTCTTCGGTGATGGAATCGGGCCATTACGCCGTGATCAACGCCACCAACCCAGTGCTGCGCTCCGCGGTCGGTGTCCCGGTGGCGCAGGAGACACTGAACGTGCGGCGCACGGTGTTGATCGCGGATCGTCTGTTCTACCGGGTGCGGGTGCGCAACTTCGGCGCCAAGGCGGTCGTGACGGTTGTCGAGGTCTCGCTGGCCGCAGATTTTGCCGACGTGTTCGAGGTCCGCGGCGTGGGTCGGGAGACGGACGGTCGCGTGCTGGAGCCGGTCCACGATGAGGATCGTCTGCGTTTCGGATATGTGGCGGCGGACGGCGAGCATCGCGAGACGCTCGTCGAGCTCGAGCCGTCGCCGGCCCGCGTCAGCATCGACAGCGGGCGCGTGCACGTGGCATGGAACGTGCGGCTCGACGTCCGTGAGTCGATGTCGCTGTGGATCACGGTCACACCAACCGGCGTCGAAGCCGGAGAGGCCGAGGCGGCAGCGGCGTGGGCGGGCGCAGCGCTCGAGTCTGCGCACGCGGGCTGGGTTGCCGCGTGCGCGCAGGTCGCCACCGACAACGAGCTGTTCGACCGCCTGATCGATGCCTCCGTGCGTGATCTTCACGCATTGATGATGCCGGTCGGGGCCGATCAGCTGCCGGCGGCCGGCATCCCGTGGTATGTCGCCCCATTCGGTCGCGACTCGCTGCTGAGTTCATGCGAGTCGCTCATGATCAACCCCGAGGTCGCGCGGGGCACGCTACTGGTGCTCGCGGGGCTGCAAGCCCAGACCGACGAGGGCTGGCGCGACGCCGAGCCGGGCAAGATCCTGCACGAGCTGCGCACTGGCGAGCTCGCCCGCACCGGACACATCCCGCACACGCCTTACTACGGCACGGTCGACGCAACGCCGCTGTTTCTGATGGTCGCCGGCGGCTACTACCGCTGGACGCTCGACCTCGACACGATGCGCCAACTGCGACCGGCGCTCGACGCCGCGCTCGGATGGATCGATGAGTGGGGCGATCGCGACGGCGACGGGTTCGTCGAGTACGAGCGGCGCGGTCCGGCAGGTCTCATCAACCATGGCTGGAAGGACTCGCACGACTGCATCGTCCACGCCGATGGGGCGATCGCGGAGGGGCCGATCGCTCTCGTCGAGGTCCAGGGCTATGTGTATGAGGCGAAGCTGCGGATCGCCGATGTCTACGAGGCACTCGGGGACTCGCCGCGGGCCGATCAGTTGCGGTCCGAAGCCAGAGAGCTGCGGGCGGCGTTCAACGAGGCGTTCTGGGATCCCGACGAGGGGTTCTTCGTGCTCGCTCTCGACGGGCGAAAGGCCCAGGTCCGCAGTGTCACGTCGAATCCGGCGCATTGCCTGTACTGCGGGATCGTGGACGACGACAAGGCAGGGCCGGTCGCGGAGCGGTTGATGGCGGCGGACATGTTCTCCGGCTGGGGGATCCGGACCCTGTCGGGCAGCTCGCCCGCGTATAACCCAATGAGCTACCACAACGGTTCCGTCTGGCCGCACGACAACGCGATCGCCGCCGCGGGGTTGAAGCGCTACGGGTTCGACGCCGCGACCAACCGGATCGCCGGCGGACTGTTCGACGTCGCTTCAGGCGCGCGCGACTTCCGCCTGCCAGAGCTGTTCTGCGGCTTTCAACGCGACGGATCAAGAGCGATCGTCGCCTATCCAGTCGCGTGCATCCCACAGGCATGGGCGGCCACCGCGCCGTTCATGCTGCTCCAAGCGATGCTCGGCATCTCCGCGCACGCACCGAACAACCGCCTCACGGTTGACCGGCCGCGCTTACCGGATTGGCTCGAGGCCGTTGAGATTCGAGGCATCCGCGTCGGCGCCTCGAAGGTGAGCCTGGCGTTTCGCCAGACCGGCCCCAGCACCGGGTTCTCCTTGCTCGAGCAGCAGGGCAGCGTGCGAGTCACGATGACGACGTGACCTCAGTGAAGGGCGCGTTGAGATCGGCTCCGGTGATGCCGCCGGCAGTCGCGCGGCGCTTCGAGGCGATCGTGTTCGACTGGGACGGCACCGCGGTGGATGACCGTCGCGCGGACGTACCCCGGATCCGCCGCCTCGTCGAGGAGGCATGCGCAGCCGGACTGGAGCTGGCAGTAGTGAGCCGCGCGCACTTGGGCGGCGTCGACGGTCAGCTCGCGGCGCGTCCGGCCGGGCCCGGTGGCTTGGTGCTGGCGGTCAACCGCGGGTCCGAGGTGTTCCGTGTCGATAATGAGGGCCCCCACCTGGTCTACTGGCGGACGCCTAGCCCTGAAGAGGACGCGGCCCTGTCGCGGGCGGCACAGCTGACCGTCCGACGGTTGGCGGCGCGCGGGCTCGTCGCTCGGATCGTCTCCGAGCAGCCAAACCGACGCAAGATCGATCTGATCCCCGAGCTCGACTGGGAGGATCGCCCGCAGTCCGGGATAGACGAGCTGCTCAGCGCCGCGCAGGCCCGCCTCGCCGCCGCGGGCATCGACGGGCTGGCCGAGGCGGTGGAGATCACACGCCGCGGAGCGACGGACGCCGGCCTGGCCGTGCCGCGGGTGACGAGCGCCGCCAAGCATTTGGAGATCGGTCTGACCGACAAGTCCGATTCGGTGCGCTGGATCATGCGCGAGCTGTGGCGCGCCGGCATCGCACCCAGCCAGGTGCTGATCGCGGGCGACGAGCTCGGACCATTCGGCGGTCTGCCCGGGAGCAACTCGAAACTACTCATCGATGGCGCCACGGCGGTCTCGCACGGCGACGAGCCCAATGGCGTTCCAGCCGGCGTTGCGAGCCTAGGCGGAGGCCCAGCGATGTTGGCGGCCGTGCTCGAGGACCAGATCGCCCGCCGACGGCGCGGCGAGCTGCCAATCGCCGAACTCGACCCCGCTTGGGCGTTTGCGATCGACGGCAGCGATCCGCTGCTCGAGCGCGTCCACGAATCGCTGTTCACACTCGCCGACGGGCGGCTCGGTACGCGCGGCAGCGTGATCGCAAGACAACCGAGCAGCGATCCCGCCGTGCTGATGTCCGACGTGTACACAAGAACGGGCCCAGAGGCGCACCTGCTCGCCGCTCCACGCTGGAACACGATCGCGCTTGACCGCTCATCGCTACCTGCGGTCAGGCGCATCCTCGATCTCCATGCCGGCGTGCTTCACCAACAACTGCGAATGGACACCGGACGCATCGACGCGCTGCTCCTCTCCTCGCTGGCGCGACCCGCGACGGTCGCGCTCAGAGTCAGAGACCGCGACGCAGGCGTGCACGTGGACCGGTCTCTGGTTGCGCCGGTCGGTCCCACCTACGAGGAAGGACGGGCCGACGGGGCCGTGTGGATGCGCATCAGGGGGCGGCCCGGCTCGATCGTGGCGGCGGCGCATGACCAGCAACGCGGCATCGCGTCAGACCGAGTGCTCGACCGGCTCGCGACCTATGAAGGCGTCGCCCGGGGGGCAGCCGAAGAGAGCCCGGCGCTCGATCGTCTCCGATCCGCGCGACAGCTCGGCTTCGACGGTCTGCTCACCGAGCATCGGCGCGAGTGGGCGTCACGTTGGGAGGACGCCGACATCGCGATCGAGGGCGACCAGCAGATGCAGCTGGCCGTCCGGTTCGCGATCTTCCATCTGCTCGCGAGCGCGGCCGACGGCGGCGAGGCGGCCGTCGGGGCCCGGGGGCTAAGCGGGCGGGGGTATCGGGGGCATGTGTTCTGGGACAGCGACGTTTACGTACTCCCGTTCCTCGCGGCAACCCACCCGCAAGCCGCGCGGGCGATGCTGGAATACCGCGTCCGGCGCCTGCCCGCGGCGATCCGAGCCGCGAAGCGCCAGCGACGAGACGGCGCGCGCTTCCCATGGGAGTCCGCGCGCACCGGTCGAGAGGTGACCCCGGAGCTGTTACGTGACGCCCATGGCGAGCTCGTACCGATCCTTACCGGCAAGCTCGAGGAGCACATCATCGCCGACGTGGCGTGGGCCGCCGCCTGCTACATCGACTGGACCGGCGATCAGACGTTCGCGGCCGGTCCCGGGCGGGAGCTGATCGTGGAGACCGCTCGCTGGTGGGCGTCGCGGATCGAGCAGGATGCCGACGGGAGCGGTCACATCCGCGGCGTGATCGGCCCCGACGAGTACCACGAAAAGGTTGACGACAACGCCTACACGAACGTGATGGCCCGCTGGAACCTCAAGCGCGCCGCGGACGCAGGCGTGGACGCGGTCGACGAGCGCGAGAGACACCGGTGGCTCGAGCTGGCCGACTCGATCGTCGACGGATACGACCCCGCCACCGGGATCTACGAGCAGTTCGACGGCTTTCACGCGCTCGAGCCGCTCCTTGTCTCGCAGCTCACGCCGCAGCTGCCGGTCGCCGCCGACATGCTGCTCGGTCACGAGCGCACGCAGATGAGCCAGGTCGTCAAGCAGGCCGACGTGTTGATGCTGCACTACCTCGTCCCGGACGAGCTGGCCACCGGCTCCCTGGAGCCAAACCTCGACTTCTACGGACCGCGGACCGCCCACGGCAGCACGCTCTCACCGGGCGTGCACGCCGCACTCCTCGCCCGAGCCGGCCACATTGCCGAATCGCTCGAGATGCTGCGCCTCACGGCACGGATCGATCTCGAGGACATCGGGCACAGCACCGCCGGTGGACTTCACCTTGCCGCGATGGGCAGCGTCTGGCGGACCATGGCGCTGGGATTCGCCGGCCTGCGACCGGCGGGCGACGCCCTCGCGATCGACCCCCTGCTCGCACCCGGATGGGACTCGCTCAAGGTGCGAGTCCGGTTCCGCAACAGTCGGGTGCACGTGCGCGTCCTCGCCGACGCGGTGCAGGCGAGCGCCGACCCGCCCGTAGCTGCGCTCACCCCTGCCGGGGAGCGCGTACAGCTCGACCGAACCCCCCAGACCTTCACACGCCCCGCCAGGAGGACTCCGTGACGACCGTACTCGCCGCGCTCGACTCCAACGCCTCCGGGCGACCTGTGCCCAGCACTGCGATCGCTCTCGCGGACTATTCAACGCCCCGTCACGTGCCCGCACGTACGCGAGGAGGTCTCGAGGGATCGAGCGTCACATGGGCCTTCGACCGAGGACGATGATCCTGGAGCTCGTCCGGAACTCCTCGAACGGTGCTTCCTGCTCAAGCGCAGCCAGATCGGCGTCGAAGCGATCGGCGTCGATGACGCCTGCCGCCAACGCGCGGGAACGCCCGGCGTGGAGCTGCTCGATGATCAGCGACCGCTCCGACTCGCCAGGATCGACCACACGATGCTGAGCCTCGGGTAACACCACGACAGAGTTGATCTCAAAGCCACCGGCGCGAAGATAACTCGTGAACTTACGACCGACCTGGCGGTCGCCACCACGTTGTTGCTGCACATCCGCCACGGCTGTCACGAGCCGCTCGAGAGCAGGACTGTCGGGCGGCCAGGTGATCCGGAGCTGGTCATCTGTGTCGCTGACACAGAGATACTGCCCCGGCCGAACGACCCGGAAAAGCTCGTCGGCGGCCTGCGCCGGATCCGGTAGGAACTGAGAACTCAATCCTCGCCCCATTGACAAACATGCCAACGGCGGCGAGGCGGTCTAACAGTGTGGTGGCATGTTCGACAAACCCCCGCTCGATGTCGACACCCTGGATGCGAACCGGCACGTTCGCAGCCAACTCGAAGGCGAGGATCCCGAGCCTTGACCCAACGTCCAGCACGGACGACTCATGCGGGACGGGCAACATCCGCAGGATTGTGCGCCAGCACCGATGAAGGCGGTGCGTATAGGCAAGCGTGACCACCGCGGCGTCCTCGCCGGCGCGACGGAGCTCGTCGGCGTACTCGTCAAGTGCCGCATCGAGCAGGCCGGCTTTGGTGTCGTCCAGGTTCATGACCGAGCGTCGTTAGCGAGCCAACGACAGCGTGCGCATGTGAGGCCGCAGACCATAGCTTCACCCGTCGGACATCGAGGCTCACAACCGGTGAGGCCACGCGCAAGCGCCGGACCGAACGGCCGCGAGTCGCGCCGACCGTCAGCGATCCGACCGAGAGCCGTCAGGCCTGGCCGACGCGGTCGGCCGCGTCATCACACTCGACCTGCCGATGAAGCGTGGGGTCTCGCGCGAACCGTTCGGCGACGCGGACCACTTCTTCGCCGAGCAGCCTCAGTTGCTGCTCGACCGTGTCGTCTTGGACCGCTCCGGAGTCCGCGAAGACGCGCGCCGCTTGAGGCACTGGGACCACGTAGGGCACGGCCCATCCCCGCAGCGAGCGCACCGAGAACTCCATCGTGTTGACGACTTGCAGTCCCTGTGTGCCGCCGACGGCGCTGATCAAGCCGATCACCTCATCGTGGAGGTATGGCGGCTCGCGAGTCCCGAGCATGTGCAGCCAGTCGATCGCGTTCTTGAAAGAGCCCGAGACCGATCCGTTGTACATCGGGCTGCTCCACAGCATCCCGTCGGCCTCGTAACAGGTCTCGATCAGGCGGTGTACGGCGACTGGGGCGTCGGCCTCGAGCTCGGGGCTGTACATCGGCAGCTGGAGGACGTGGAGATCGAGCAACTCGACCGTGGCGCCGGCGCGCTCCGCGCCATCGAGGGCGACCTCGAGCGCTGCTCGGCTACGGGACGGCTGACGGAGCGACCCGCCCAGTCCGACAATCTTGGTCTGAGTCATCGTCGTAGCCTCCTACGGATCGGCGCTGATGGCAAGGGTGCGGGGCTCTTGCGGGCCGGTCGCGGCGTGGCCGGGCCGCTCGTCGTCTATTCGAATAACGCGTCGATCGAGACCTCGATCCGTCGCCGGCTTGGACTTGGCTCGATCGAGGTAACCGAGTCGGGCGGCCGGGTGACGCTGCAGCAACGTTGTACGTCGTCGGTGAGGAACCGCGACGGCTTGCCGTAGCCGTGTGCGTCGTCGAGTCCGCGGGGCCGGTGGTAGTAGCGGACCGGGACGTAGAGGTGGAGCTGGCGTCGAGCGCGGGTCATCGCCACGTAGAGCAGCCGACGCTCCTCGTCGATCGTCTCCGTCGACCCGGCGGCCATGCACGCGGGGAAGTTGCCGTCATACAGCGCGAGGACGTGGACGGCTTGCCACTCAAGGCCCTTGGCGGAGTGGATCGTCGAGAGCACGAGATAGTCCTCATCCAGATGCGGCGGCCCGGCGAGGTCGGAGCTCGACGCGGGAGGATCGATGACGAGCTCAGAGATGAAGTGGCCCAGCGCCGACGCCTCGCGTGCGGCCGCGACCAGTTGGTCGAGGTCTTTTAGGCGCAGCGCGCCGTCGGGGTACCTGGCCTTGATCAACGGTGTGAGCGATTGGCCGAGAAGCTCCGCCTGCACGCCGGCCGCAGTCTCTCCGCGGGCTGCACGTAGAGCCTGAATCACGCCGTCAGCGAGCTCGCGCGCGTCGGCGGGGAGTTTCTCTCGCGCGACGGGCCACGCCGTGAGCGCGTCGCCGTCCGTGGTCACGAGCACGTCGAGCACGCGGCGGGCGGTCGCCGGACCCACGCCCTCGAGCAGTTGAAGCACCCGGAACCACGAGATCTCGTCCCGGGGGTTGTCGGCCAGGCGAAACAGCGCGATCAGGTCCTTCACGTGAGCGGCTTCGAGATACCGCAGGCCGCCGTACTTGACGAACGGGATCTGCCGTCGGGACAGCTCGAGCTCCAGCAGAGCGCTGTCGTGCGAGGTTCGCATGAGGGCGGCCTGCTGGCGCAGGTCCATTCCTCTCTCCCTGGCTTCGAGCACACGGTCGGCGATCTCGCTGGCCTGCGCGGACTCGTCGCGGCAGAAGACCAGCTCAGGCGCGACGCCGCCCTCGCGATCGGTTCGCAGCTGTTTGGGAAAGGCGCGCTCCGCCTGCGCCGACAACGCGTTCGCGATGTTGAGGATCGGCTGGGTCGACCGGTAGTTGCTCTCCAAGGTGACGACCGTGGCGTCGGGGAAGTGGTCGGGGAAATCGAGGATGTGCCTCGCCGACGCGGCTCTCCAGCCATAGATCGCCTGGAAGTCATCTCCGACCGCGGTCAGGTCCCGGCACTCCCGCCGCAGGTGGCGGACGATGTCGACCTGCAGGCCGTTGACATCCTGGTACTCGTCGATCAGCACGTGATCGAACTGCCCCTCGATCTGCGCGCCGACGACCTCATCGGTCGCAAGACCTCGCCAATACAACAGCAGGTCATCGAGATCGATAACTCCGAGTGCGCGCTTCCGAGCCGTATACGCCCTGAACAGCGACGCGATGTCGTCCCGGTGCTCCTCGCACCACGGAAACGAGTCGGCGAGCACCCCGGACAGGGGTCGCTGCGCGTTGACCGTGCGAGAGTAGATATCGAGCAGCGTGCTCTTCTTCGGAAACCGCCGGTCACGCTCGGCGTGCCCGTGCTCCTCGCGCACGAGGTCGAGCACGTCGGCCGCGTCTCCTGCGTCAAGCAGACCGAACCCCGCCGGCAGCCCGAGCGCCGCCGCGTGCCGGCGGACGAAGTAATGGGCGACGGAATGAAAGGTGCCACCCAGCACGCCGCGCGCGCCGTTCGGCATCGCCACCAGCGCCCGCGCGCGCTGCAACATCTCACGCGCCGCGCGACGCGTGAACGTCAACAGCAGAATGCGCTCCGGGGCGACTCCGCCCGCGACGAGCCATGCGACCCGTCCGCACAGCGTCGTGGTCTTACCGGTTCCCGCCCCCGCCAAGACCAGCAGCGGACCCCCCGGATGACGAACCGCCGCCCGCTGCTCGACATTCAGTTGCTCAAACCACGGCAACTCTTCAGCGAGCAACGCGGGCATCCCCCGCGATCGCGAATCAGACCGGACGTCGAACACGTGTTCGCGACTCTAAGCCAGCCGGCGGATGGACCATCCGCCAGATCCGCGGGAGATCGCTCCAACTAGTGGTTCATCGGGGCCGCCAGATCAGGCGTCCGTCTGCGGCAGCCCGCCGATGCAGTCCGAGCCTGCAGCCCCGCCACTGTGGGGCCGAAATCACCACGATCCGGCGAGGACAGTTCACCTGAATCGGGGCGATCCTGCCCTGTGATTCCGGTCGCCGTGCACTGGATCTGAGGAGCCAGGAGCCGAATCGGTCACCGTCGGGATGGTCGCTTGGGTACGCCAACTGCGCGTCGCAGATAGGAGATGAAGATGAATAGGGACCCGGACGGCGTGAGCGCACCCGCCGCCGTTCTCGGCTTCGTCGTCGTCGCGGGCGTCGCCGGCGCAGGCGTATTCCTCGAACGCGGGCTGAACAGCGCGCCGCGGCCTGCGTAGACACAGCTCAAGGATGACCTCGAGCCCCGATACAGACGTGATCGCGGGAATCCCGCGAGCCAAGCGCGCGCCGCGGGACCTCCCAACCGAGGACGAGAAAGGAACCTGATGCAAGCAGCGAACATCAAGTCTGTCGGGATCATCGGCGCCGGCCACATCGGTCAGACGATGGCCCAGATCGCACTCCGTGCCGGGCGGCAGGTCGTGATCGCCAACAGCCGAGGGCCCGAGTCGCTCACCTCTTTGGTGCGGGAGCTGGGTGAGGGAGTCTCGGCCGGAGCCGCCAAGGAAGCCGCAGCCGCGGACATCGTCGTGCTCGCAGTGATGTGGGCGAACGTTGCGCACGCCGTCGAAGGCCTTGAATGGGAGGGGCGGACCTTGATCGACCCGACCAACGACTTCGATCCCAGCGACCTGAACGGACGCACATCGAGCGAGGTCGTCGCCGAACTCGTCGCCCCTGCGCGTGTGGTGAAGGCGGGCAACACGCTCGGTGCCGCAGTGCTCGCCTCCGATCCGCTCGAGGCCGGCGGCCAGCGCGTCATCTTCGTGTCAGGCGACGACGTCGACGCCAAGGCCGAGGTGATCGCGCTCTTCCATGACGCTGGGTTCTTCACCGTCGACCTCGGCTCCTTGAGTCGCGGCGGGGCGATGCAGCAGTTCCACGGTCCCCTCGCCGGCCTCAACTTGGTTCATCTTCCCTGACATCAAAACCATCAACATGAGCGGAGCAGAAACACCCAACCTCGTGAATCCCGGCGACCGCGTCCGCGCGATCTTCGGAGCTTTCGACGCGAAAGACGTCTCTGCGTTTGCGGCGTTCATGACCGACGATGTTCGCCTGCGCCTGGGCAACGGAGAGCCGGTCCAGGGTAAGCCCGCGTTCGTCGAGGCAGTCACCGCGTTCCTCGCTTCTGTCGCGGGCTTTCGGCATGAGGTGCTGAACGTCTGGAGCGACGGGGACGCGTTGGTCGCCGAGTTCGACGTGGACTACACCCGGCTCGACGGTGGCGAGGTCACCCTTCCCTGCTGCAATGTGTTCCGGCTCCGGGACGGCTTGGTTGCGGAGTACCGGAGCTACATCGACGCCTCGCCTGTGTACTCCTAATGCGGTGGTAAGGGTGCCCGGAGTCTCCGAGATTATGCTCACCGACCGCCTTGTAGAAGAATGAGCTCAGGCGGAAGAGCAATCGTGGATCAGGTGCAACAGCAGCCGAAGGGTGTTGGCGCGCGGGGACGTAAGCGAGCCCCGATCGCCGACCGTAAGGCGCGAACGTTTCTTCGGGACGCCGATCCGGTGCTCGCGCGCCTGATCGACGCGCGGCCGGACTTCCGTCCGCGGGCCTGGATGGACGAGCTGCCTCCGCTCGACGCGTTTGGAACCCTGATCTTCCAGGTCGCCGGTCAGCAGCTTTCCGTCAGCGCGACGCGGGCGATCGTGTCTCGTATCGAGCAGCGGTTCGGAGGGCATCTGCCGTCACCTGCGGAGCTTCTCGCCGCGGATCCGCAGGCGCTCCGCGCCAGCGGGATGTCGGCTCGAAAGGGCGAAACGTTACGGGCGCTCGCAGAGCGTTTCGTCGACGGGCGCCTGAGCGATGAGACCCTCGCGCGAATGACAGACGCCGAGGTCGAGGCGGTCCTGACCGAGGTGCCGGGAATCGGACCGTGGACCGCGCGCGGTTTCCTCCTCGTGGGTCTCGATCGCCCCGACGTGTTCCTCTCCGGCGATCTAGCGCTGCGGCGCTCGGTGCGACGGGTCTACGGATTGGACCACACGCCGACCGACGAGGAGCTGGCCGAGCTCTCTGATGGCTGGCGGCCGTATCGGAGTCTTGCGGTGAGCTACCTCTTCGCCTCGGAATACGACGTGTGAACACGATGACGCTCGTCGGTTTCAGTGGTCCCGGGTCTAGCGCGAGCAGTCCTCGGTGAGGCTGAGGCAGTCTCGGAGTAGGACGGTTAGTTGTCGCTGCTGCGTCGCTGTAAGACGGCTGAACATGGGTGCGTCGGCGAGGGTGCCGATCAGCCGGCTGCGCACCGCGATCCCGTTGGACGTTAGGGCCAGCGCCTTGACGCGGCGGTCGGTGCCGGCGCGTGCGCGGGTGACGAGGCGGCGTTGCTCGAGTCGGTCGACGAGGAACGTCACGTTCGAGGGGTCGCACCCGAGGCGCTCAGCTAGCTGCCGTCTGGAGAGAGGACCGAGGGCTGGATCGAGCTGCCAAAGGGTGTCGGCCAACGCGATCGTCAGGCCGAGCTCTGAGAGCGTGTCGTGCAGTTGGCGCTCCAGAGCGGCGTGGAGCCCATATGCGGCGCGGGCGAGCTGGTGAGCAGGCGGGACCGCTCCTGGCGCAAGGCGGTTCGTCACGGTGGCATCGTACGGACAATCGTTGAAGTCTTCACGTGGTAGCCTGCGTGAAGTCTTCACGTATCCGTTTGTGTAACGAGGAGGCTACGACCGGGATGGCAGCCGAGCAGTCAATGATCAGCCAGCTTGAGGACGGGGTGGATCACGTTCGCGGGCCGGCGTGGGCGAGGTTGATCATCGAGTACGGCGACTATGAATGCCCCTACTCGCGCCAGGCATATCGCGCGATCGAGCGCGTCGAGGCACAGCTAAGCGGCGCTGTCCGGTTCGCGTTTCGGCACTTCCCGCTGACCGAGATCCATCCGCACGCGCTTGCAGCCTCCCGGGCGGCAGAGGCCGCCGCGCTCCAGCAGCGGTTCTGGGAGATGCACGACTTGCTGTTTCATCGCCAGAAGGCGCTCGAGGACGAGGACCTGCGGCGCTACGGGGTTGAGCTCGAGCTAAACGTCGGACGCTTCGACACCGACCGACGCAGCGAGCCGGTGCTCGACCGGGTCGAGCGGGACTTCCGGAGCGGAATCGAATCAGGGGAGGTGCGCGGTACGCCGACGCTGTTCATTGACGGCGTCGTACACCTGGGCGGCTTCGACGCGGACACGCTGTTGAAGGTGCTGAGAGGATGAACCGGGTCGGCTCGTGCCCTAATAGCAACGAAGCTGGCCGACCGCCCACATTCTGGTTTCGGACGAGAGAAGAGGAGCAAAGCTGATGTCCACCTGGATCTTCGAGCCCGGGCACACCGAAGCGGAATTCCGCGCGCGGCACATGATGGTCACGTGGGTACGCGGACTGTTCAAGGACATCCACGGCCGACTCGAGCTCGAATGGGACCGGTGCCTGGAGGCGACATTCGAGGGGGAGATTGACGCAGCCGGGATCTGGACCGGCGAGCCCAATCGCGACGAACATCTGCGCAGTGCCGACTTCCTCGACGTCGAGAACCACCCCAAGATCACGTTTGCCGGCCGGTTCACCGAACGCACGGGCGGCACCACGTTCAAAGGGAAGGTGGCGCTCACCCTTCGTGGGGTGACCAGGGAGGTCCCGCTCGAAATCGTCTCGCTCGGGGAGTGGAAAACGCCGTTCTGGGTCGGCGAGGAGAACAAGGGCGAGCTGCTCCGGATCGGCTTCGAGGCCACCGCGAAGATCAATCGGCGCGACTTCGACATCGCCTGGCAGGACGACATCCCAGGCGGTGGCGTCGTCGTCAGCAACGAAATCGAACTGAACCTCGACATCGAGGCGATCCTGCTCGACGACCTCGAACGAACCGGCGCCATCGCGTACTACCAACCGCAAGACACGACCTGACCCCCGCCAGCAGCCGCCGCACCACGAACGCCGCACACTGGGCGGACGCCCGGTCTAACCACTGCGCGTCATCGATCACGCACTTGGCGCCGTCGCCCGTCGTCCACCGGCGCCAGGCTCGGGACCGCCGCCGATCGGTTTTGCCCGCAGCCGCGAGTTACTCGCTGTGAGGACGGCCGCGCTGCTCGGGCCGGTTCCGCGCCGGCGGCCGACGCGAATCATGGTCACGATGCCGACCGAAGCCGCGCACGATCCTGCGCTGGCGCGTGAGATGCTCGTCGCAGGAATGGACTGCATGAGGATCAACTGCGCCCACGACGCCGCGCCAGGCCGCTCGCTGCGCCGTCGGCTGGCGACAAGAAAGGCGACTATCTACGACTCGGCATCGGGGACCGCCTGCTGCTCACCCGCGACGAACACACGGCTGCGCCTCACGACGCTGAGCCGCCCCTCGCTCAGATCGCGTGCTCCCTCGCCGAGGCGTTCGCGGTCACCCGTTGTGGGCATCATGTGTGGCTCGATGACGGCAAGTTGGGGGCGTCGTGGAGGCGGTCGATCAGGACTCGATCGAGCTACGCATCACCTCAGCCGGGGCGAAAGGCTCCAAACTACGGGCGGGCAAGGGAATCAACCTGCCCGATGCCGTACTCGACATCGACCTGCTCGGGTCGCACAGCCGCGATGCGCTGCAGTTCGCCGCCGGGCACGCCGACATCGTCGAGCTGTCGTTTGTCAGCCGCGCGCACGAGGTCGAGCGGGTCAACCGATATCTGGACCAGCACTCACGCCCAGAGGTCGGCATGATCCTCAAGATCGAGACGCGGCGCGCGTTTGAGCACCTACCCGGGATGCTCCTGGCCGCGGTCGGCGGCGAGCGGCCCGCCGGAGTCATGATCGCCCGTGGCGATCTCGCCGTGGAATGCGGCTACGAGCGCCTCGCGGAGGTCCAAGAGGAGATCCTATGGTTGTGCCAGGCCGCTCACGTGCCGGTCATCTGGGCCACGCAGGTGCTCGATCAGCTGGCGAAAACCGGCCGGCCCTCACGCGCAGAGATCACCGATGCAGCAATGGGCGTGCAAGCCGGGTGCGTGATGCTCAACAAAGGCCCACGAATCATCGAAGCGATCTCAGTCCTCGACGACATCCTGCGGCGGATGGAACGACACCACCGCAAGAAGCGCTCGCTGCTGCCTCGGCTCCAGGCGTCCGATTACGTCCGCACCGACCGCGGAACGGAGACGCTCACGATCTCGTAGCGCGACGCTGGTCAGGCGACTCTGCGATGACCACGTCGCGGCAGCGTAGTCTCCATGAAGCGGCGCACGCTGACCAAAACGCCCGCACGGAACGAGTCCGGCCAATCTCCGGGGACAAGCGGTGTGAAACGAAGCTTCAACGAGGGGGCCCACAAGCTGGGCGATGTCGCTGCGCCGGCCGCAAGCGCTCACGCCCAGGAGTCGGAGGCGACGCGGAAACGGTTCGAGTCACTCGCCGATCCCAACCGGGACGTGATCGCTCACGGGAGCATGGCGATTGTGGCGCTGGGTGCGCTCGGCGTCGTCTACGGGGACCTCGGAACCAGTCCGCTTTATACCGATCAGGCCATCTTCACCTCGTACAAGGCCACGGCGCACATTACCGCGGCGACCGTATACGGGACCGCGTCTCTGATCTTCTGGGCCTTGATGATCATCGTGTCGATCAAGTACGCGGGCTTCATCATGCGTGCTCATAACCGCGGCGACGGCGGGATCATGGCGCTGACCGCGCTGCTGCGGCGCAACAAGGTCGTCCATGGGACGCTGCTCGTGACGCTCGGGATCTTCGGGGCCGCGCTGTTCTTCGGGGATGGCATGATCACGCCCGCGATCTCGGTGCTCGGCGCGATCCAGGGAGTGCAGGTCGCCACACCGGCGCTCGCTCACCTGGTCGTCCCGCTGTCGGTTGCGATCCTGCTCGGCCTGTTCATCCTCCAGCGGTTCGGGTCGGGGACGATCGGATGGTTGTTCGGACCGATTCTGTTGGTCTGGTTCGTGGTGATTGGACTGCTCGGCCTCAACCAGGTAGTCAAGGAACCGGCGGTATTCCAGGCGCTGTCCCCGACCTGGGCCGTCCGGTTTTTCATCGATCACGGGGCCGCCGGATACCTAGTGCTGGGCGGCGTGGTGCTGGCGATTACGGGCGCTGAGGCCCTATACGCTGATCGGGGTCACTTCGGCGCCGGGCCGATCCGCCTCGGCTGGTTCGGCGTCGCACTGCCGGCGCTAGTGCTCAACTACCTGGGCCAGGGCGTGTTCATCCTGCACCACCCGTCCCTGGCCAAGGACGCGAGCACGTTCAATCCCTTCTACCAGATGGTCCCGCACTGGGGCCTGTGGCCGATGGTGGTACTCGCCGCGATCGCCACGGTGATCGCGTCCCAAGCCGTGATCTCGGGCTCGTTCTCGGTAGCCAAGCAAGCCATGCAGCTCGGCTTCCTCCCGAGGCTTCGAGTCATGCACACCTCCACGGTCGAGGGCCAGATCTACGTCCCGGTGATCAACTGGCTGCTGTGCGTCGGCGTGCTCACGCTGACGCTCGTGTTCCGCTCATCGAACAAGCTGGGCGACATCTACGGCGTCGCGGTGACGGGAACGTTCATCCTCAACACGCTGCTGTTCCTCGCCGTCGCCCGCTTGCTGTGGGGCACAGCGAAGCGGAAGCTGGCACCGATCGCAGTCTTGTTCCTGACCGTAGAGGTCGCGTTCTTCAGCGCGAACATCGCGAAGGTCGAGCACGGTGCTTGGCTGCCGCTGGTGGTCGCAGCCCTACTGTCGATCGTGATGCTCAACTGGCGCCGCGGCCAGACGATCGTGACACGGAATCGTGTCGCCCAGGAAGGACCGCTCCAGGACTTCCTCGAGGGTCTCGACTCCAGGCAGCCGCCGTTGTTCCGCACTCCCGGTGTCGCGGTCTTCCTCTGCCGCGACAAGGCCACCACTCCGCTGTCGCTCCGCGCCGACGTCGAGCACACCCACACGCTCCCGGAGAAGGTCGTGATCGTCTCGGTCGACACCGTCAGCATCCCGCACGTCGAGACGTTCGACAGGTGCGCGGTCGAGGTGCTCGGACATGGCCGCTTCAAGATCGTCCATCTGACCGCTCGCTTCGGCTACCACGACAAGCTGAACATCCCCGGCGCACTGGCAGAGGCGCGCAAGCAAGGGCTGCTCGAGCGCAACCTCGACCTCGAGCACGCCTCGTACTTCGTCTCGCGGATCACGATCACGCCAACCGACGATCCGGAGATGCGGCGGTGGCAGAAGAACCTGTTCATCGCGATGGCCCTCAACGCATCGAGCGCGATCGAGCACTTCGGGCTCCCAGGCGACCGCACCGTGATCATGGGCTCACAGGTCCCCCTCTAGACGAGTCGTCGTCTCACTTTCGTTCGGCAAGCGCCCGAGCCAGGACCGGCCGAGAACGTGCCTCATCAGTAAAGCCCGCGTAGGCCTCGCAGGGGCGTGGCGGACGTCGACCACGGCCGCCGACCACGACGACCGGGGTCGCATTCATCGGCAGACCGTCGTCGCGGGGTTGGGCTTGGGCGCCTTTGCGATGGTCGCGCCGCGAGACGCGTATGCCGCGGAGCGATGGCTCACAGACGACGAACGCAACAGAACCACGAAGCCGCCGCTCGACTGATGCCGTGCGACCATGCGATCCAGGATCTGCATGTGCGACGCACGATCGATCTGCTGATTGGACGGTCGCGGAAGGGCATCCAGTTGGGGCAGCAGGGACGATCCTTTTCGCGACGCGCAAGTGCCAGGACAAGTCCTGTAGCGAGGGTCCGATCGTCGCGCTCCGGCTCAACGAGAGCTAGGCCTGGCCGAGCCCGATCATCGTCGTGAGGATCGTCGCCACGTGGCGTTCCTCTTCGCCCGTCCCGGCATAAGCGTCCCCCCGGCAGACGGTGAGCGTGCGACCGGGCCGGATGACGTGCCCCCGCGCGAGCAGCCGGTCGCCGCTCGCGACCGCGAGAAGATTGACCTTGAGCTCAATGGTCAGGACGCGGACATCCGGCTCCATCAGAGTGAAGGCGGCGTAGCCGCAGGCGCTGTCCATCGCGGCGATCACTACTCCGGCGTGAAAGAACCCGTCCTGCTGAGTCAACCCGGCCGCGAACGGCACGACGATTTCTACGAGCCCAGGCTCGACACGCGGAACTCGATGCTGGTGAAAGCCGGACAGGGTTCCCTGAGACCGGCGGCGCCCGGCGCGATCCAGCAGTCCTACAGATTCCATGACGTCCTCCTCTGGACGACGGTCGAACCCCACGATCCTCCCGCGCCCCGACAGCCACGTGCGTACGGACGGTTCGCACCGCTCGCTCCGCCAAACGCTTGCTACTCAGCACCGATCGTCTGCTAACGAGGCCCCACCCCGTCGTCGCTGAAGCGGTCGCCGCCTGCGCGCTACCCGATCGGCAAGAGTAGTCGTCGAGTGGCACGGTCGTCGACGTATGCCTGTGGCTACGCGAGCGCGGAACTCGCACGCGTGGCGAGGGAGTTCGGCAGTGACAGCGAGCGCGCGGCTGAAGCCGATCCTCAACACGAACACGGGCGTGCTGCCCACGGGCGGTCGAATGAAGCGTTTGGGTTGGCGGCCGACGGGGACGGCATCCGCGGGCATGCAGCGCGGTGCTCGCCACGCCCCCGATCACGCTGTCAGGCCACGCCCGTCACCCCCGACGAAGCGATGTCAACGGCTGTCGGTGGCACGCCGATTGCACAGCGGCTCGATCCGACGCATTCAGGTCAGTACCCATCGGTCGGCGACGATCACCGGAATCTCTGTTCCGTTTCGATCGACGCCGAACACTTCTACTTCCGGCCCTCCGATCATCGCGTCCTGGTGAATCTCAGACCGGTTGAACCCCAGGCCGATCTGTTCCTCCCGGCGCTCAGGGAGATCGGGCATCGTGTCCGGGTAGGCGGTGCCCCAAGCAATGTGACTTGTGGCGTTCTCGTCGATGAGGCCGTGCCCGAACACCATCCCGCTCTGCCCGACCGGAGAGGCGCCGTCCACCAGCGCAACCTCCCCCAGGCGCGCCGCTCCCTCGTCGATGGTCAACTGCGCACGCACACGGTCGGCGCCACGAGCGGCATCGACCTCGACGATCCGACCCCGCTCAAAACGCAGGGTCAACCCCTCCACACGGCCGGCGCGCGCGAGTTGAAGGGGCCGAGTCACGCGCACCACACCCTCGGTGTATCGGTGGTCGGGCGTCGTGAACACCTCCTCGGTGGGGAGGTTGAACACATACGGTTGTCCCCAGCGAGTCTGCGATGCGACGGTGACCCAACGGGCCCCAGCCAACAGTGCCAGGTGGAGGTCAGTGCCACCGCCGCAAAAGCGCAGGGCGATGAAGTTGCGCTCTTGAAGCAGGACCGCACGGTCGCGAAGACGCGCGAGGTGCTCGCGCCACGCCGACTGAGGATCCGGCACATCCAGGCGCAGGATCGGGGCGAGCAGCTCCCACAGACGATCAACTTCGGGTGTTCCCAGGATCGTCCGGGCCAGGCCCGCGCATACGCCGGGAACAACGGTCCATGGGATGTCCCCACGATCCACGGCACCCCAGAACGCCGGCGTGACCGGCATGGCGTCCCGCACCGCGCGCTCCGGTGCGATGTCCTCCAATAGCTCCGGCGGGGCGGGCGTGTTCAGGTGGATCACGGCAGACCGCCGCGCGGCGCACTCCGTCGTGATCGCCTCCCACCAATCCGGGACGAACTCCAGCGTCTCCACCGGCGCGTAGCGCAGTCGCGAGTGCTTGACGTGAGCGTCCCAATACACAGCGCTCACGAACCGCGCTCCGCGTCTGTACGCACACTCGGCCACCGCGCGCAGGAGCGGCGCCTGCTCAACATCCCAGGCCACCACAACGACGTCCTGCCCCGCCTGGACGTTCGCCCCGACGCAGACCGCCACCTCCGCCATCCGTTGCATCAGATCCTCGGACACGTACAAATCCTCGTCGATGCCGCCAGTAGGCCGCAACCAGCCCCTCTCGGGGTGCGTCGGCCGGATAAACTCGCTCGTGCGAGCCCGGCTGCTCGCGGTACCGACCCGCTCGTCCTGTCGCCCGTTAGCACTCGCGTGAGCGGCCAGAGCTAGGACGACCGTAACGCCACGATATGGATGACGGAACCGGCGCCTGCTTCGGGCATCGCGACAGGTATCCTCGCGACCACACCGAGGCACCTGCAAGGCGCGGAAACCAGGCCGAGGCCCGGTCGGTGCGGCCGGGTCCGTTGCCTACGCAGCGACGGCGGCCTAGGCAAGAGCCCAGGACTGCGTGCTGAGCGCCCGCGACGTCCAAGTCGACGCCTGGTGGCGCTGACCCCGCCCACTGCATGTGCAGTAAGGGCCCGCTCCCAGTATCTGCCGGAGGGCGCTCCCGGTAAGATTTCTGACCTTCGGGGGCGCGCCCGGAAGGAGTCGCAATGAATCAGCATCGCAGGCGGGTCCGCATCCGGCGGGTGTGCGCCCATGTCACCGCCGGCGTGATCGCGGCGCTGTGCGCGGCCCAGGCCGCCACCGCGGCCGCCATTCCTCAGGGGCGGTTCGCCGGCACCACCGACCCGCACACCACCAACGCCAACGACGTCACCTTCCGCGTCGTCGGCCAGACGATCCGCGACCGGATCATCTACTGGCGGGCCGCCTGCCAGTCCGGCTCGACGTTCACCTACGGGACCGAGACTCCGCGCATCCCCGTCGCGGGCGGCGCCTGGCACTCCGGGGGGAGCTACGGCCAGGCCGTTCCGCCCAACATGAGCGCCCACATCACCGTCGTTGAGGACCGGGCGCACTTCACCAGCCCGATCACCGCCGCCGGTGTCTGGGCGGTCCAGGTCACGGTCTCCCGGGGCGCTCAGCAGGTCGACACGTGCGCTACCGGCCCGGTGAGCTGGGCCGCCGGCAACCTGGGGGTCGCCGGGCACCCCTCCGCCCTGATCGTCCCCGCCGGCGAGAAGGTCGGCGGCGCCGGCTACGCGCAATGGGAGACCCGTGCCTGGCAGTGGGACGATGAGCACTTGCACTTCTTCCCGGGAGTGGACTCCCCCGCCGCGTCCCGGTGCGTCACCGCCGGGGAGAGAGGGCCGGTGTGGTTCCTGCACGGCGACACCGACCAGCGATGGTTCGACACCCGCTCCTGCCGGGTGCCGGCCGGCCGCTACCTGTTCGTCGACACGCCGTCGAACGAATGCTCCACCGTCGAGCAGCCCCCGTTCCGCGCCTCAAGCACCGCCGGTCTTAAGCAATGCGCCAAGAAGTTCCGGGCGCGTTCAAGCCTCGCGCTAGACGGCAAGGTCATCAGCCCATCCGGGATCCAGCTCGCCACCGGCGTGTTCAGCTTCCGGATGCCCGCCACCGACAACTGGCTGGGCGTCCCCGGCTCCACTTCCGGCCGGGCGGCCGTGTCCGGGCAGGGGGTGATGCTCCGACCCCTCGCGCCCGGAAGACACTCGCTGGTGCGCGTCATTGAGTACCCGGGGCACCCGGTAGCGATCGACGTGTACAACCTGACCGTCGGCTGAGACCGGCGCAGGCGACAGCGCGGTGGCGGTCCTCCCCGCGCCGTAACCGCTGTCATCGGTCAGCCTGAGCTGCCAGCCCCGTTTCCACCGCACGAGAGGCATTTATCGAGGGTGCACGGAGTTACCTCCCTCGCGCGGAAACCGAGCATCTGGCTGGTGATCGCTTATGCATTTCGTCCACCGCGGAGCGAGCTGCTGCTATGGCGACGTCTCGATCACGCCGGCCGCCGGCGCATCGCTTTGTCTTTGCCGGGCAAGTGATCGTCCGCGCCCCGGGACGCGAAGGTTCGCAGGGCTGGCCAGCTGGCCGTAGTTCGTGACGCGCACGGACGGGATGATTGCGCGAGATGCCACGGCGGGCCGTTCCTGCGGTTAGTCTGTTTCTGAGAGGATTTCGCCGCATGGCGTTGGGGGGTCCGCTCATTGGACGGGAAGTTGACCTGATCGAGCTTGAGCGCGTGCTCGATTCAAGCGGGGTTGTGACGGTGACGGGGGCGGGGGGATGTGGGAAGAGCCGGGTCGCGTTGGAGTTGGTTCGGCGCTTTCGTTCCAGGGCGGTGCCGTCACGCGTCTGGGTGGTCGAGCTCGGGAGCGCCCGCACGGTGGAGGATGCGGTCGCGGCGCTGTTACAGGAGGTCGGGGCTCGTGAGCGGAGTGGGCGGACACCGGTCGAGCTGCTGCTGGAAAGCGTCGCCGGTGATTCAGGGATGTTGGTGCTGGACAATTGCGAGCATCTGGCGGGCGAGGTGGGGCGGCTTGTCGAAGAGCTTCGCGAGGGGGCAGGTGAGCTCCGGCTCTTGCTGACTAGTCGGATGCCGTTGGGCCTTGAGGGCGAGTTGGTGTTCCGGTTGTCGCCGTTGGGTCTGCCGGACGCGGGGGGCGACGTAGCGGCCGTGGTCCGCTCCGATGCCGGGCGGCTGTTTGTCGAGCGCGCGGCGAGTCGTGATCCTGCGTTCGCGCTTACCCCGATAACCGCGCCGGCGGTGGTGCGGATCTGTCGCGAGCTTGATGGTCTGCCGCTCGCGGTGGTGTTGGCTGCCGCGCGGGTTGACACCGTTTCTGTGGGCGATATCGCTGATGGCCTGTCGCGGCAGGGGCGGTTGCGCGGTCCCTCCGCGCGTGAGGCGTTGCCCCGGCACCGTTCGGTTGAGGCGTCGCTTGACTGGAGTTATGGCTTGCTCGGGGAGGTGGAGCAGACGGTGCTGCGGCGGCTGTCGGTGTTCGTTGGCGGGTGGTCGACGGAGGCGGCGTGTGCGGTCGTCTTGCCTGAGGCAAGCGAGAGCTTCGTGCATGGGGTGCTGCAGGGTTTGGAGTCGCGCGGGTTGATCGTCCGGGCGGGGGCGGGCGGACCGGAGCGGTGGACGCTGCTGCAAACGATTTACGAGTACGCGGCGGAGCGTTTGGCTTTCGAAGCCGACCGCGACGAAGTGGTGGAACGACACATGCGGTGGTTCGTTGCTTACGCGGCCGAAGCCGACGGGCGTTTACTCGAGCCGGACGGACACCGGCTACTCGAGCAGGAGAGCGCGAACGTCGGTCTTGCCCTGGATCACGCCAGCGAACGCGATCCAGGGTGCGCGCTCAGGATCGTGGCTTCGCTGATGCGGCATTGGATGCTGACCGAACATTTCGAGGCGGCGCGGAGTGCGAGCGCGGCCGCGCTCGCGGCTGCCGGCAGGGAGGAGGACCGTCGCACCCGGGCGGTGGTGCTCTGCGGCGCGGGGCTTGTGGGGTTGTTGAGCGAGGACTATGCGGCCGCGGTGGCGGACACGCGGGCCGGGATGGAGCTGCTGGACGGGGCGGTGGATCCCGAGACCGAGGCGCGTTGCCGGCTGATGTCCTCGTTGGTGCTGATTCAGGTCGGACCCGATCTGGAGGCTGGGGTGCGGAGCGCCGAGCAAGCTGTCGAGTTGCTGCGCTCGAGTGGCGATGCGCTGGGACTCGCGTGGGCGCTCGTGACGCTCGCGATGGCCGACGCCATTTCGGACCGGTTCGATGGCGCCCGGACGGCATACGAGGAATTCAGGACGATTCCGGGGGCGTCTGAGCACGTTCGGCTTCGGATCTGGGCGGAACATGCGGCGGCGTGGACAGAGGCGCTCGTCGGTTCGCCGGAGCGCGCGCTGGCGCACGCGGATCTGGCTCTTGCCCTCGAGGGTGACTCCCCGACGATGACCTACTTCCAAATTGTGTGTCAACAGCTCCACGCGCTCGCGCGCATGGGTCACTCGCATCAGGCGCTTGAGCAGGGGATAAAGGCGATGGAACGGGCGCAGGAGTCTGGGGCGCTGATGGCCATTCCGACGATCGAGTTGGCCCTCCTCATCGCCGAGCTGATGGGTGGCGAATATGACGCGGTCGAGACCCGCGCGCGTCGGCTGCTCGAGGTGCCGCAGTCGCACACCCTGGCCTGCACGCGCGAGGTGCTCGCGCAGGCCGCCCTCGCCCGTGGCGACACGCGCGAGGCCGAGCTCCAGGGCGAGGAGCTCGAGGCACTCGCGACAAGAGCCGGCAGCGACCGCTTACACGCCCTCGCGGACTACGTCGCCGGAACTGCTGCGGCATTGGACGGTCGCGTCGAGCAAGCACGCGACAAGCTCCAAGCCGCCCTGGCCACATACGCCGAGCTGGGCCTGGAACGCGGTGCGGCCGAGGTGCTCGACGAGCTCGCCCTGCTCGCCGCGGCGGCGGACGACGGAAAGCGCGCGGCTCGGCTCTCCGCATCGGCGGCCGCGACAAGAGCCACGCTGGGCTGTGCGCCACTGCCGTCGATCGCGGGTCGCGTGGAGGCTGCTCGCGCGAAGCTCGTGGAGCGCGATGGCGCCGCGACGTGGGACGTGCCGTGGGCCGAGGGGGAGGCGCTGCCGCTCACCGACGTGATCGCCTACGCCCGGCGCTCTCGCGGGTCACGCAACCGGCCGGGGGCAGGCTGGGAAAGCCTGACCCCGGCCGAGCGGCAGGTGGTAGACCTCGCAGCGAGCGGGATGTCCAACCCGCACATCGCCGGCCAGCTGTTTATGTCACGCAGCACGGTCAAGATGCATCTCTCCAGCGTGTATCTGAAGCTCAGGATCGCCAACCGCACCGAGCTGGCCGTCGCGATATCGACGCGTGGGACTGAGCCGCCCCCGCCGCTGGGTCCTCGCGCTGAGCGACCGTCGCACCTGAACAGACAGACCTGAGGCACGCGCACTAGGCGGAACAAGATTGGCCAGATGGCCGTGGTTCTGGCGAAGCACACGCTGGATCGTCTCGACCGACACCTCCGCTCGCGACGCACAACCAGAACACAGCCGCCATGCCCACATCACCACAAACCCGGCCGGCGGCCCGACAACGGGCTGACCGGAGTCCGGCCCACGACATACCCAGGCCCCGAATGCAGGGGCAAAGTGTGGTCGTCTGCCTTGCCCTTTGCGCCTGCCTGGCCGGATGCGGCGCCAGTCACACATCGGCTTCGCACAGCACCAGCACGACAACCGCTACCGCTTCGGCGCCATCGAGCGCATCACACGCCGCTCTGCAGCCCTACCTGATCCAGGGCAACGAGGAGACCGGCTACGCAATCCAGCGCCCGCTGGAGTACTACAAGACGGCCGCTGGCTATGCCGCCAGCGAACAGAACCCGGCAGACGCGCAGCGGCTGACGCGCGCGGGTTTCCAGCAGGCGCTCGTCGAGAACACCGGCGGCGGAAACGGCATCTCCTATGTGTTGCAATTCGCCACGGTGTCAGACGCCGCACGCGAACAATCCTTCGAGTTCATATCCGACTCCGCCAGTCAGGGTGGCCTGCCATTCCGCTTCTCCGTATCCGGAGTTCGCGGCGCCGATGGCTTCGGCGCTCGGCCGATCGAGGGGCAGGGCGACGCGAACGCTCTATTCAGAGAAGGCCGCTGCCTGCTGCTCGTGGGCGACATGTCCGCCCCGCACCCCAAGTCCTACGAGGCAGCGGTGATCGCCGGCGTCCAAGCGATCTATGCCCGGACCGGCGCACATCGCGGTGCATGCGCTGGCTGAGCGCGCTGGCCCGCCGCCAGCCGAGCCAGGCGGAAGCTGCTCCTGCCAAGCGAGCGTTCGGTGACCAGCCGGCGACATAGCGCCGACGCGGGTAGCTACGAACGCCCGATACGAGCGACTTACTTCTTCTTTCGTACCCGATCCTCGGCGGGGTGCCCGATTTGAAACGGTGCGCAAGAATCGGTGGCGTGACGGCGCGGGAGCAGGATCTGCAGATAGAGGGCATCACGCTAAGAGTCCGCGAGTCGGGCGATCCGGCCGGCCAGCCCGTCCTGCACTTCCACGGCACTCCCGGCTGTCGGCTCGAGATGGCGTGGGCCGATCACCTGCTGGCCGATGTCGGCGTCCGTTGGATCACATTCGACCGGCCCGGCTACGGGGGCTCGACGCCCACCGCCTTCAGCGTCGGGTCGGTCGCCGAGATGGCCCTCCAGGTGGCCGACCAGTACGGCCTGGAGCGGTTCCGGACGTCCGGCTGGTCCGGCGGGGGACCGTTCGCCCTGGCCACCGCGGCCATCGCCGCCGAGCGGGTCGAAGCGGTCGGCGTCATCGCCGGCGCGGCTCCGTTCCAGCTGGTGCCCGGAGCGCTAGACCTCCTCTCGGATGGCGACAGGGCCGCCGGGCGCCTGCTCCCCGGAGATCCCGAGGCGGCGTGCGCCGGCTTCCTGGAGGGCTTCGATATGACCGAGGCGCTTGAGAGCTCGACGGCCCTCTACGAGGCCTTCGAACCGCTGCTGTCCGACTCGGACCGGCGGCTGTGGAGCTCCTACTCGGAGCAGCTACTGGACGACATGCGCGAGGCGATGCGCCAGGGCGTCGGGGGGTGCGGCTGGGACAACGTCGCCTGGATCGGCGCCTGGGACATCGACCCCACTACTGTCGAGTGTCCGGTTCTGCTCTGGTACGGCAGCGAGGACCGCATGTCCGAACCGATCCATGCCCACTGGTTTGAAGAGAACCTGCCCGACGCGCGCCTGACAATGCGCGAGGGCGAGGGCCACCTGCAGCCCTTCGCTCACCTTGCGGAAATGCTGGCCGACCTAACGACAGCCTGAAGCGCTTGCAACGGGCACCAGCCCGGGCTTCGCCATCAGCGCTCCAGCCGGCACCAGACCCGTAGCGCGCGGAAACCAGGGACGAGACGGCGCACAGGGCGCTCGCGGCGCCCGCCCGATGCCTAAGCACCGACGGCCGGATCTGCGATAGACCCGGAGCGGCCGCTCGACTTGGCGACCGGTGGCGAGTACCCGTACCTGTGGCTCGACGCCAAGGTCGAGCGCGTGCGCGAACGTGGCGGGGTCTGCTCAACCAGGCGGTCGACCTTCCGGGTGCTCACCCCGTTGACGTACGCCTCCTAGACGACTGCACAAGCGCCTGCTCGGCGATCGCCCCACGTTCTTCGGTATTGTCCGCTCGCCGCCGGTCTGACAGTGGTCGACCTGCCGGCGGTCACTGCCGTGACGCGGCTGCGTGAAGCCTGCTGCGCGGCTTGTGAGGGCGCCACGATTGCAACTGTCGTGCACGCACGGTGGTCGGGCCGAGCCGTCGATGAGATCTTCGTAGGCCAATAGCCGCCGACAATTGCGGCCCGAAATGACGAGTCCCGTTCAGGCCTACCTGCAGGATCTTCACACCCGCCTCGTGCAGGACGACTCGGGCACGGTCGCCGACTACATCCCAGAGCTGGCGCTCGCCGATCGTTCGTCGTTCGGAATCGCGTTGGCCACCGTTGACGCGGCGATCTACGAAGTGGGTGATACGCGCCTGCCGTTCACGATCCAGTCGATCTCCAAGCCGCTGACGTTCGCGATGGCGCTGGAGTCCCGTGGCGAGATGGTCCGTGAGCGGGTCGGCGTCGAACCGACCGGCGAGGCGTTCAACGCGATCGAGCTCGACCCGCTCAATCCGCTGGTCAACGCCGGAGCGATCCTGACTCGCTCTTTACTGGGGTCCGATCCCGATCCGTCGCTGTTGCAGGGTTACAGCGCGTTCGCCGGCCGTGACCTCTCGATCGACGACCGCGTACGCCAGTCCGAGTCCCACACGGCGTATCGGAACCGCGCGATCGCCCACCTGTTGCGCGGCGCCGGGCGGTTCGACGGCGAGCCGGACGAGATCGTCGAGGACTACATCGCGCAGTGCTCGGTGCTCGTCGACTGCCGCGACCTGGCCGTGATCGCGGCAACGCTGGCCGCCGGTGGACGCAACCCGGTCACCGGGCGACAGGTGGCGTCGCCGGACACGGTCCGTGACGTGCTCAGTGTGATGGCCACGGCAGGGATGTACGACGCGGCGGGCGACTGGCTCTACGACGTCGGACTTCCGGCCAAGAGCGGCGTAGCCGGAGGTGTGATCGCCGTGCTCCCGGGCCAGCTCGGCATCGGCGTCTTCTCGCCGCCGCTGGACGATCAAGGCAACTCTGTCCGGGGCGTCCGCGTCTGCGAGGAGCTTTCGCGCTCGCTGGACCTGCACATGTTCAAACACGCCCGCCGTGGTCCGTCGCCTGTGCGGCGGACGTTCACGCTGGCCGAGCTGACGTCCAAGCGTCAGCGCGATCCGGCCGTGGCGGCTCAGATCGCGCGCGAGGGGGCACGGGCGCGAGCGTTCGAGCTCCAGGGCGATCTCGGGTTCGCCGAGGCCGAGCAGGTCACGCGCGCCGTGCTCGACGCCCCGGCCGAGCTCGTCGTGCTCGATCTCCGACGCGTGCGCAACATCCACGAGGCCGCAATCGCGCTGCTCGCCGGCCTCGCGGATCGCATCAGCGCGTTGTCGGCCGCGCCCCACGAGCTCGCGCGAGTGATGAGCGCACAGCCCTTCGACGAGCTCGACCGCGCGCTCGAGTTCTTCGAGGACCGGCTGACCGGCGACACCGCCGCGCCGGCGCTGGTGAGTCTGGCTGACCACGCCGTGCTGCGCGGGATCTCCGCTGACGATCTCAAGCTGCTAGAGGGCCTGCTCGAGCACCGATTTTTTGCGGCCGGCGACTACCTCATGCGGGCCGGGGAAACGATCAGCGAGCTGCTGCTGATCACCAGCGGCGTCGTCAGCGAGACGGTCGAGCTGGCCGGCGGCGGCGTGCGCCGCGTGGCCACACTCACCGCTGGGATGACGATTGGCGAACTGGCCCTGCTCACCGGCGGCGAGCGCATCGGCGACGCGCGCGCCGACACGGAGGTCGAGTGCCATGCGCTGCCCGCCGATGCCCTCGCAGGCCTGCGCGAGCTCGACGCCAATCTGCGAGCCATATTGCTTCGCAATCTGCTCGAGATAGTGGCGGCCCGAAGCGCCCGGACGCGGCAGGACCTCGCGACGCTGGTCGACTGATCTTCGGCGCGCATCGTTGCGTCCCCAGGGCCCCTGCCGAGCAGTCGCCGCGGATTGCAACGGCCCCACGCGCTGAACCCGTGGACCGGCACGCGGAGCTCGAACAGGCCCCGGCTGGCGCGCCCGGAAGCGGCTGCCCGCCCTCCGGTCTCCGATGTCCACGGCCAGCCGGGCGGCCATCGTCTGCTCCGGAGCTCACCGACGCGGACGCTGGGCGGCCAATCCAGCACATCATCGATAAGGCTGCCGAGGACGAGATGCGTCGCCCGCTCGCTGAGCTCTGCATCGTCCAGGAGTCTCCGCGGTGGTCCTCGGGCGTCGCCCCGCACTGGATGGTCTTGTCGAATGCGAGCCTCGGTCCGACGGCACCCGCGGGAGGATCTTGCATCGAAATGTCAAGCGCGCGATTTGATGACCAAACTTGATGACCAACCCGCCGGGACCGGGTCGATCAAGAGGCAGGCATCGCCTTAAACCAGGCTACTTGCAGGCATTCCGCGAATGGAGCCAACGGGATTCGAACCCGTGACCTCCTGCTTGCAAAGAAGCCTGTCTGAGCGGGCAAAGTGGCGTGATTTGCTGGGCATTTCCCGATCTACCCTGCCGACGGCGGGCGTGAACGCCCGATTCATTTGCAGGGACTTTTCGGGACGTTGGTCCACGGAAGCAAGTGCGTGGACCAGCAGCGCGGCCGGACGGCCGCGGGTCCTCCTCGGGGCGAATGACGCTCCGAGGGGGGTGAACGCTAGCCGTTGAGATGGCCACAACCGGGGCCTCGCCCGCCGAGCGGGCGAGCGTTCTGCCCCTTAACGGCTTCGACCCCCAGGCCAGCTGTTGGCGCAGCTGAGGGGGATCGAGGCAACAACCGAAGCTCTTGGTCCGTGACGGGACGGGAGTCAACTTTAGCGACGCCTCGGACGGACTCACCGAACCCGACGACCAGATGCACAAGATCGACCGTGGAGTGTGGTGGATGAGCCGTAAGGCGATCGCCGCCGTGCTCGCGCGTACCGACCTTGCGTCGGGGGAGTGCCTTGTCGCGCTATCGCTGGCGAGCTTTGCCGGGCGCGAGAATCGCGCCTGGCCTGGTGCGCCGGCCGCGTCGGCTCGAGCGGGACTGAGCAGGAGTCGCTACCAGCAGGCGCGGGAGCAGCTGGTCGCGCGCGGCCTGGTCGCGGTGGATGAGCGTGTCACCGGCCGCGGCCGAGCGAGCACGGTCACTCTCCTGTTCGCTGACGCCGGTCCGTGGTGGGACGGTGACATCAACGTCGAGCTTTGCGAGGCGGTGTTGATCTACAGCAGGGCGCGCGGCGCTGAGCGGTTGCTGTTGGCGACGATGGCCGCGGTGGCCGACGAGCACGGCGAGGTGCGGGAGCTCTCGACCGAGGAGCTGTGCGCCGCGGCCGGGATCGCGGACAGAACGTACCGGCGCGCACGCGCCGCGCTGCTTGCGTCGGGCCAGCTCGAGCTGATCCGCGGGTCGGGTGGTCGCGGCAACACGAACGTATGGAGCGTCCGGGACCCGCGCGAGATCGGCGACGCGCGCACAACCCGGGCACCGCGGCGTGTGGCGCCGCCTGCCGGCGCGCGGCCGCTGGTGGCCTCGGCCGCTTCACCGCACGTGCAGGAACAGGCGGCGGCGGACATAAAGGGCGGTCACGATCGGACACTTACAGCCGAGAAGTGTCCTGTCCTGACCGGGGTTTCCGAGCGAAAGGGCGGTCAGGATCGGACAGTTTCGCCCGAGAAGTGTCCTGTCCTGACCGGGGTTTCGGGGGCAAAGGGCGGTCAGGGTCAGACACTTTTGTTCGAAACCCCGGCAGAAACCCCGGCGAAAACCCCGGCAGAAACCCCGGCGACTAACGCGCGCGCGGGGAGTGAACCCCTGAACCCCAGAACCAGGGAAGACCCCCCCAGCCCCCCTGAAGGGGGGAGCTCGCTGGACGTGATCCTTGTCGAGGAGTCGTACGTCACCGCTCGCGATCGCAAGCGCCGACGACAGGTCCAAGTCGAACTCGACGAAGTCCGTCGACAACTCGGGATCCCGGGCGTTGCCGATCGCGACGACTGGGAGCAGACCCGAAGCCACCTCCGCGAGCTCGTCGGTGACAGCACGTTCGAGATCTGGCTACAGCCGCTCGAGCTGATCGCAATCGACACCGCCGGGGTGCTCGTGATCGCCGCACCAGCAGCGACCAGGGGGTGGGTCGAGCAGCGCTTCTCTCGCGTGCTTGCTCGATGCGGCGAGCAGCGATCGCGCGCGCTGCGTCTCGCGGATGAGTCCGAATGCCAGGCGCTTGCCCGGGACGGCCGCGCGCACTCCTCACCTGTCCGCGCAGTTCACATCAACCAACGGGAGGTCTCGTGATGGTCATAGTCGTGGCAAACCAGAAGGGCGGCGTCGGGAAGACGACGACGGCAGCAAACATCGGCGCCCTGTTCGCGCACCGCGGCCGCCGCGTTCTCGTCGTCGACACTGACCCGCAATTCGCGCTGACTCGTCAGCTCGGGCTCGAGGTTCGCTCGCTCGGGGTGAACCTGGTCGATGTGCTCGCCGGCCGGGCGGGCGCCGAGGACGCGATCGTCCGCGGGGTCCACGGCGTCGATGTCATCCTCGCCGCTGGCGAGCTCGCCGGCGTGGAGATGAGCCTCGTTGGGGAGCTCGGCCGCGAGCGGTTCCTGCACGACGCGCTCGAGCCGGTCATCGACGACTACGACGAGGTCGTGATCGACACCCCGCCGAACCTCGGGCTGCTGACCGTTAACGCTCTTGTCTGCGCGGACTGCGTGCTGGCGCCGGTCAGCGCCGAGGACGAGGGCGCCGTGCACGGCATCCTCGAGCTGCGCGGCACGATCACGAAGCTCGCCAAGCGACTCGGCGGCGAGGCTCCGAGGTTGATCGCGCTGGTCACGCGTTGGAGCCCGACTCGGATCAGTAGCCGCACGGTCGAGGATCGGCTGGCGGAGGCGGGGCTCGCGCCGGCCGGTCGGATCCGCCTGCGCTCAGCGCTCGTGGCGGAGGCCGCCGCCGCACGGGTGCCGGTCGCGAGCCTCGCGCCGGACAGCTGCGTCGCGCTCGCCTACGGCCAGGTGGTCGAGCTGCTCAGCGGAGCGGCGACACGATGAGCGTCCTCAAGCGAGGGTTGCTCGTCGACGATCCGGTGGCGGCGGGAGACGACCGCAACCCGGCAGCGTCGGTACCCGGCGTGTCTGAGATCACCAGCCGGCTTCGCGACATCCCGATCACGGAGATTCGGGCGAATCCAGCTCAGCCGCGCAAGCGCTTCGACGAGTCGGCGCTGGCGGCGCTGGCGGACTCGATCCGGGAGCGCGGCGTGCTTCAGCCGGTCATCGTCCGGCCGGTCGAAGATGGCTATGAGCTCGTCGCGGGAGAGCGCCGGTGGCGCGCCGCCGAACTCGCCGGCGAGGCGGCCATTCCGGCGCTCGTCGACGACGCGCTTGACCAGGCCGGGTCGCTCGAGCTCGCGCTGATCGAGAACATCGTCCGGGAGGACCTCAGCCCGATCGAGCAGGCCAAAACGTTCTCCGTCCTGCTCGATGACCTGCGGATGACCAGCGTCGTCCTGGCCAAGCGGATCGGTCGCAGCCGAGAGGACATCGCGAACACGATGCGACTGCTTGCTCTGCCAGACGAGGTCATCGAGGTGATTGACGCGGGCACCCTGACCAAGGGTCACGGCAAGGTCCTGCTCACCGAGCCCGACCATCACCGGCGGGTCATGCTGGCACGGCAGGCGGATGAACGTGGCTGGTCGGTGCGCGCGCTTGAGGCGGAGATTGCCCGGGCGGCGAAGCCGCCCGCTTCGCGTTCGACTGCGGATCCCGATCAGTGTGCCGTCGCCACCCGGCTCGAGGAGGCGATCACGAGAGCGATCGGATGCGAAGCGAAGGCCAAGCCGCACCGGGCCGGCTTCCAGATCCTGCTCGACCACCCCGCGGCCGATCGCCTGGCCCGCGCGCTCGGCGCCGACATGGGGGCGCTCTGATGACGGGCGCGCCGAGGATGCTCGGTGCGTGTTCCACGTGGAACATCAGCGCTCGCGGTGCATCCGTAAGTGCATCCATAAGTGCATCCGGTTGGGATGCACCTGAGCAGGCCCCCCCCGCCGGCACTGGTGATTGGTGGCGCGACCGATCCCGACTACCCACCCTCCACGAGGTCGTTCGGGTAGTCGGGATCGGTCACTTAGTCATCTGGTACCGGCGGGGGCGGGGGCGGGTCCTCGAACAGGCATTTGGAGGCAGATGACAGTCCTAGATCAGTGGGTGGTGGTGAGGATCAGTGAGTGGTGGTGAATGTGAGTAGGCGGCTTGGGCCAGGTCCGGCAACCATCGACGGGCTTCGCTGGCTATCACGGGTAGGTCCGTCGCCGATCGACGCGTGGGCGTGCGCGATGGGATGGGCGGTGCCGACAGCAAAGTCCCACGCGGCGAGGCTGAAGCGCGAGCGATGGATCGACCGCGTCGCGAGACCTTACGGAGACGGCTCTCTGATCTTCGCGACGCGACACGGAGTCCAGATCGCGGGAGTCGACGCGCCGCCCTCGCCGGCGCCAGCGCCGATTTGGTGGGACCACATGGCGGCGTCAGCGTGGGTCGCTGCCTGGCTGACCGTCCGCGGGCGCGACCTGGTGGGGCCGCGCGAGCTGATCGCGGATCACTCGTGGCAGGGCGAGGTGAAAGCCGCACCAGGATCGCGGCGACTGGTTCACACGCCGGATCTCGTCGGCATCGTGCCCGGCCGGCGTCCGGCGGCGATCGAGGTCGAGTTGACGCGGAAGTCGAAGGCTCGGCTTCGCGCGATCCTCGGCATGTACTCGCGGTGGATCGCTAGCGGGAAGTTGGGCGCGTGTGTCTACGTGTGCGGGAACGAGGACGTTCGCAAGCTCGTCGTCGCCCAAGCCGAGCACATCGGGCTCCGCGCGGCGGACGGGAGTCTTCGCGTAGAGATGCTCGGGACCGTCAAAGACCTGGTCCGCGACGAGGCGAGAGCCGTTCCACGTGGAACACATCTGGCAAAGGCCCCGAGATGAGCCGGGTCGAGTTGCTGGTCGACGTCTGCGCGATCCTCACGCTGGGGGCGCTCGGAGTGCTTTGCGCGTGGACGATCCGTCGCTCCTCAACTCTGTCGGCGCGGAATTTCTACGCGCCGGGCGCAATCAGCGCAGCCGCGCTCGCTGCTGCGCTCGCGGTCCACGCGTGGACAATCGCGATGGTGCTGGCACCTCCGGCCGCGTTTTGCGTCTGCGGCGCGCTGTACGGCAGGCGACTGCGCCTCGCCGACCTCGGCGCCGGCGAGGAGCTTCGCTCCTTTGAGCGGTCCCGCCGGTGGGCCTGGCAGCCACGACCGGCGCGCAAGGCGGGCGAGCGTGTCTATCTGCGCTCCCAGGGCGAGCTCGTGCACAAGCGACCGTGGCCGACCGGCGTCGCGTACGCGCCGATGAGCTGCGTCGACCACGACGGGCTGCGGTTGCCGCTCGGCGAAGGGCAGCACATCTTCGCCTGCGGTGCGACCGGCTCGGGCAAAACGACGACGATGCGCCGCGTGCTCGCTGCGCGGACGCTGACGCAGAACGCGGCGCTGCTGATTCTCGATCAGAAGGGCGACGAGGAAGACGTCCAACAGATGAGCCGGCTCGCGGCCGCCGCCGAGGTGCCGTTCGTGCTGATCGACCCTCAAGACCCTGTGCAGCGACCGCTACCAGCCGCTGTGGGGAACCCCGGCGCAGGTCGCCGCGAGGGCGGTCGAGCCGATCAAGCAGTCAGAGCCCTACTACTACGACATCCTGCGATTGCACCTCGACACCGTGTGCCGCGTGCTCCACGCCGCCGACAAGTGGCCACCGTCGATCCCGTTCCTGATCGACGCGTGCCATCCGCTGCACTACGAGGCGCTCGTTGAAATCGCGCAGCGCCTCGGCGACCGCTACCGGCACCTGATCCGTCGAGTCGAGGAGCATGGGCAGTACGTGTCGTCGCGGAAAGGCAACGAGGATCTGTCCGGCGGCGCCGCCCGACTGCAGGTCGCGCTCGCGCTGGCAGGTCGCGAGATCGTGACGCCGAGGATCACCCCGGAAGGTGACGCGGTCGGCGTTGGCCTGGTGAACGCGCTCAAAGCCCGCGCCGTCGTGATGTGGAGGACGCACGCAGACGTAATGCCTGACGAGGCGGCCGCGATGACCGTGCTCGCGCTTGCCGATCTGCACGACGCCGCCGGACAGGCCGGCGTGCCGTGGACGCTGATGCTCGACGAGTTCGGCGCCGTGATCAAGATGGCCGCGAGCCGCGCCGTGGCGATCCTCCAGCGCGGCCGCAGCCACGGCGGCCAAGTAATCGTCGTAACCCAATCCGTCGCCGATCCCGAGGCACTCTCGGGTCAGCCCGGCCTCCTACCGAGCCTGACCGACAACTTCTCCGGTGTCGTCGCACACCGCCAAACCGCGCCCGAATCCCGAGACTGGCTCGCGAAGCTCATGGGAACCAGAGCCATCTGGCAATCGACAAACCAGACCACCGGCCACGGCTCCCACCAGTCCGGGCGCGGCTCCGCCCGGCGCGTTCGCGAGTTCAGAATCGGATCCGACACCTTCGCCGAACTCAGTCAAGGCGAGGCAATCATCTACACAACCCTAGGGCCCGATCCCCGCCGCGCGACGATCCTCCCAGTCCAATTCGACGACCAGCAGCCAGAGCGCATCGGAACCGCAGGGCGTCACCCCTGCGAGCTGAGTGTCCACCCCGAGGAGCGCCTGCCCGCGGCCGCTGGGTCGGCGCCCGAGGGAGAGGCCCCAATGGGGCCCGATCCCCACAGCACACGCTTCTGACCTGATCAGACCTGAGATTGGCGACGAGCAGGTGCGTCGCGACGCGGGTTCGACATTCGCATTCGTGCCAGTGCTGGTATCGCCGGCCGTCTGCTGCTAGCCCGTGGCGACAGTCAAAAGGGAGCATCGGCGGCTCCCCCTTGTGGCGAGTGGTCGCAGGGGCGAGCGCGTTCAGCTCTAAAGCGTGCTCGACTCTGTCAGGTGCGAGACGGTCACCGAGGGTCGGGTCGATCTAGCCTGGTATCCGCTTGTGAGGCGTCGACGTGCAGGCGCCCGGCTGTATCATTGGTGTGGATGCGGGCACATCAGCACTCCTACATCTAATCGGCTAGGCGATCGATTCTGCTGACGGCCAGTGACGGCCGTCGGCGCTGTCATACCTGTCGAGAGGAGTGTTTATGTCGTCTGCTGTCCCGGCGTCGCTGGCGTGCATCGCCGAGCTGCTGCGTTGTCCCGCTTGCCTTAGCCCGCTTGCTGCGGGGCAGGGCTCACTGATATGCGCGCGTCGCCATGCCTACGATGTTGCGCGGCATGGCTATGTGACGCTGCTGCCAAGTGCTCGTCGCTGCTGCCCGATCGGTGACGATGCGGGCATGATCAATGCGCGTGCAGCGATTATGGACGCTGGCCACTTCGAGCCGCTGACAACCGCTCTAGCCGAGAGGGCCTGTTCGCTTGCACTACCCGATTCGTCTGTCGTCTTGGACGCCGGTGCCGGGACCGGACACCATCTCGTCGGTGTGCTCGCTGAGTTGCAGGGAGCAGTCGGCGTAGCGGTGGACGTTTCGCGTGCCGCCTCGCGTAGAGCCGCACGAGCGCACCACAGAATCGCTCGAGTGCGCAGCGATATCTGGGAGGAGATCCCGCTGTGCGATGCGACCGTTGATCTGGCCATCAGCGTGTTCGCGCCACGCAACCCGGACGAGCTTGCCCGTGTCCTGCGACCAGGCGGAGCGGTCGTCGTGGCGACGCCCGCCCCGGACCATCTGCAAGAACTCGCGACTCTCCACGCGATCAGTGTGCACCGGACCAAGGCGATGCGGCTGCAGCACCTGTTCACCGGATGGCCGAGCGCTGATCGCGTCCAGCGCGTCAGTTGGATCCTGCGACTGACGCACCAGGACGTGGCCCGAATCCTCACGATGGGGCCTGCGGCGCATCATCTCCGGCCGGACTTTCTAGGTCATCTGGCAGCACTGAAGAAACCCGTGCGCGTCACCGCGGCGGTCGAGCTAAGGACATTCCGAAGGCCGGAACACCGCCTGCGTTGAACGACAGCGCGAACTACTCCAGTCACACACCGGCGCTGCGCTCGACACCCAGGTGAGCGACCAGCAAGTGTCGGTTTGATCGAACCCCAGGACTCTCAGCGTTGGACCTGCTTTAGGCGTCGCAGGCGGGCAGCCCACGGCCGTTGCCGTTGCATCCGGTTTGCGCGGCAGGCGAGCACGTGCCGGCCCGCCTGCTCGCAGCTCCGCGGCAAACAATTGGGTCAAAGGGGAAGCCGCCGGCCTCGAGGCGTCGCTTCTCCTAAGTCGCCCGACACGCGCGATGACCTGACCGCCCGGGAAGCGCACAGGTGTCGCCTCGCGACCGAGGGGGCCACGAACCAAGCGATCGCCGCCCAGCTGTTCATCAGCCCCAGCACCGTCGACTACCACATACGCAAAGCGTTCCGCTCCGAGTGAAATCCCGCCACCAACTCAAACAGCACCTGCTCCAGCCAGACGCACGTCTACGCCCGCTCCGAGGAACTGACCGTACGAACGCGGCTTCGTCGCTGGCGACATGCACGGCGACGGCTTTGCGATCGCGACGGGGCTCCGCTCGGCCGGGCATGCATGCCGCCCATCATTACGCTGCCGAGATGCTCCTCATCCCCTCCGGCATGGAGGGGTGAACAGCCCCTGCCACCGAGGTCCGCTGCGATTAACTCAAGCAGGCGCGCGCCCGCGGCCTCGCGGATCTGATCGACAACCTCGGCGCCGCGCTTCCAGCTGCGGCCGTCTTTCTATCAACCGCGCGCGTTGCGGCCAAATACCCGTCGGCAGGCGACCTGCATTCGTGTGGCGGCGCAACTTTTGGGCTGCTCCCCCAGAGACGCGGCTTGCGCGGGAAGGGCGTCTCTGCCGCCGTTCGCCGCCTCCCGGCCGGGATCGGAACGCTGACGGGCTCGAGTTCCGCGCCGAGCAGGGCGTTTGCGACCGCAGACCAAATGCTCGCGTCGGCGTGAATGCGGATGTCTCGTCCCCTGCCGGGAGCGGTCCCTCAAGGCCGCATCAGCAGCCTGCGCTCCTCCTCCGGAGCTCTAGCGGGGGTCGACGGCGCGGTCTTCGGCGCGGAGGGTACGCCCGAGGAGCACGGCGCTGCTCGCCGCCAGCCAGGCAAACAGTGCCACTGCGCCAAGGAGAAGCAACCCGTAGGCTGCGGAGCTGTTGTTGGTGGGCCCCAGCAGCGTCGTCACGGTTGCGACTCCCAGCACGGCGGCGACCGTGCTCAGCCACCACAGCCACCCCGGGGGTGTCCGCTCGCGCCGGATGGCGGCTGCGAATGCGCCCGCGGTCAGCGCGAGCGGTACGCCGATCGCGGGACCGCCCGCGAGGTAAGAGAGCACGAGCAGCCCGTGAGCCAACGCCGGGTTACCGGCCACCGACCGTTCCGCGAGCACCCGGTAGCAGAGCGCTGACAGCGCCAGGAACGCCGCGCCAGTGATCCCGCCGGCGAGTGCGAGCGCAGCTAAGCGCATGCCCGCCGCTCGCAGCGTGGGGTACAGATACGACGCAAACGCCGCGAGTGCGGCGGCCGCGAGCAAATGGAACAAGCTCAGCGCGCGCACCTCCGAGACATTGCGCGTGAAGTACTGGCGCAGCTGGAATGAGCTCGCATTGAGCGCTGGGTAGTTCGTCGTTCCGAGTAGATCGCCGAACAGCAACCCGCAACCGAAGAGCACCACGGTAAGCGCACCGGTCGCCGCCCACGCTGCCTCGACGCGCGGGCGCGACGGCACCCAACTCGTATCGTTGCTCATGACCCGATTCCCCCACTCACGGCGGATGGGGTCCCGAGCCCCATCCCCGGATTCCGCATGTCACCGGACGGCGGCATCTTGGGGGGTCATATCGGCCGGAACGGGGACAAGGGTCGGCCGCCTGTGGCTTTCGGCGTGCTCTGGCTTGAGGTTGGGAGCAGCGGTGGTTGTCATGGTGTTTGGTTTCCTCGGGGTGATTGGGGTTATGGATCGGTTCGATCTCCTCGGCGGCCGGCGGGGACGAGCGTCTGCACCAGGCCGGTGACGACGTCGCAGACGTGGCCCGGAGACGGTGACGCGCGGGGAGATCGCGGGTGCGGAGTGCAGGCGCTCGACGTCTCGGGTGACGGTCGCGCTGGGGTCGAGGACGGCGTGTCCGAGCAGGGGCGATTCTTCGACGGCGATCCGCTAGGCGTAGCGGCGGCGGAAGGTGTCGTCGGCGACCGCGCCGGTTCCCCACTGGGTGTGGTGGATTACGGCGACCTCGAACAGCGGGCCGTCGGGCAGAGCGGTCTCGGCGAGTTGGCCGATGAAGGCGACAACCTTGATCACCTCCGGGGTGACCCGCCCGCCGACGTTGCGGACGACCATCGCATTGCCGAGGCCGAGGCCGAGGAAGTGCGCGGGATCCACGCGCGGATCGAGGCACGTGATCCCGAACAGGCGCAGGTCGGGGAAGACGACGGCGCCGTGGTGGCCGCCGGCGGCGGCGAAGGCGCGGTTGTGCTCGAGCGCGGCCTCGATGTTGGCGGCGCCCGCCTGGCCCGGGCTGGTCAACTCAAACCCGCTCGCCCGGCCGATCCCGGACCCGGCGGGGGTCACCTGCCTTGTGAGTTGCTGGGTGCTCATGGTGTTCTGTCTTCTGTCGCTTGGGGGTGGGTCAGCTGTGCGCTGCGGCTGTGGCGGGCGGGCCTAGTGCCGGCACCTCTGGCATGTCGTCGGGGCTGGTCGTCGGTTGGGCGGGCAGCAGCGCCAGGGCCATCACGGCGCCGGCGGCGGCGATGCCCGCGGCGACGTAGTTAGCCGCGTGGAAGCCCTCGAAGAAGGCCGAGTTAGCGGCGTTGTGGACGGCTGACGCGAGCAGCGGATGGCCGGCCTGGCTCAGCTTGCCTGCGACGGTGAGCGCAGCACCGACGGATGCGTGCGCGGTCCGCACGACACTGGCAGGCAACCCCCCGGGGAGCGCGCCGGTCATCCGACTGGCATACAACGACGCGTAGACACTGCCGATCACGGCGACGCCGAGGGTGCCGCCCAAAAGGCGGGTGGCGTCGTTGACCGCCGACCCGACGCCGGCCTTCGCCTTCGGGACGACGCCCATGATGGCCTCGGTGGCGGGCGTGCTGGTGAGACCCATGCCCGTCCCGAGAACGACCATCTGGGCGGCGATCGTCCCGTAGCCGGTCGTGACTGATGAAGTCGAAACCCATAGGTAGAACGCGGCCATCAGGAACAGACCGGAGGCGACGATCAGCTTCGTACCGAACCGGACGGCCAGCTTGGTGCCGAGGATCGAGGAGATCGCGACGAATGAGGCGACCGGCAGCAGCCGCACGCCGGTCGACAGCGGGCCGTAGCCCTTTACGAACTGGAACAGCTGGGTGGCCAGGAAGATGAACCCCGACAGCGCGAAGAACGAGATCGCGACCGAGGCGCTCGCGGCGGCGAACCGCGGGTTGCGGAACAGGCTCACATCGAGCATCGGCTGCTCGGTGCGCCGCTCCCAGGCCACGAACGCCGCCGCCAGCACTGCTGTCAGCGCGAAGCCGCCGAGCGTCCGCGCGCTTCCCCAACCGTGGTTCGGGGCCTCGATGATCGTGTAGACGAGCAGCCCGATTGTCGCGGTCGACAGCGCGAACCCGGCCAGGTCGGTGCGCGGCGCGTGCGGGTCGCGCGAGGTCGGTACGTAGCGGGCGACCAGGACACCGGCGCCGGCGGCGATCGGCACCATCGCGAAGAAGATGCTGCGCCAGTCGGAGAGCTCGAGCAGCCAGCCGCCGACGATCGGTCCGAGCGCGATCGCCACGCCCGTGATCGCGCCCCACAAGCCAATCGCCCGGGCGCGCTCGCCGCGCTCGGTGAACACGTTGGTGAGCAGCGACAGCGTCGCGGGGAACACCATCGCCGCACCGACACCCATCACCGAGCGCGCCGCGATCAGCGCGCCGGCGCTGTCCACCAGCCCGCCCGCCAGGCTCGCCAGACCAAACACCGACAGGCCGGCGAGCAGCATCCCCTTGCGCCCGAACCGGTCAGACAGGCTGCCCATCGCCAACACCGATCCCGCGAACAGCAAGTTGAAAGAATCCACGACCCACTGCAGCTGCGAGTCCGACGCATGTAGCTGGCGCACGAGCGACGGCAACGCGACGTTGACGATCGTCGTATCGAGATTGATCACAAACGCCGCCAGCAGCAGCGAGATCAGGATCAGGGGCTTGCGATTCATGGCTCCTCCTCGGGAGCGGATTAATTGGATGAACTTCACGGCCGCCCGCCTTCAGCGCGCAACGGACAGCATGTCCGGCGACCTGCTTGACGAGTCAGCCCTGACGTGGGTGTCGGGCTGCACATCGAGCTGCCGCGCGTACGCACGCAACAGTCCGGCCACGCCCCCGGTCAGATGGAAGGGATCGGCTACGAGCGAGCCATCGTTCAGCGACAAGGCGGCGCGCAGCTCACCCCCGACCTCAGCGATCACCACGGGCTGACGTGGAGACGTGGAGCTATCGAGCGCCGCGAGACGGGCAAGCGGATCGTGATCCTCGGCCGAGTAGCGCCGGAGCGTCACCGCCTGCTCGGGGGTAGCCAGCTCAGTCGACAGACCGGAGCGCCGATGACCCCGCGCCCTCGCGGACCGGCGCGGCTTTGCGGCTCGTCGGGCTTCCGCGGCCCGGCGAGCGACGGCGGCGTCCGTGTAGAGATCGTCCGTGCGAGCCCGGGCCAGCAGCATGTGCAGATATGGATGACTCATGAAGCCGAGGATCGGACCCCGTGGGGTGAGCTGTCTTCACCCCGATCGGGGCTCACCCCGGGTGAGCGGCTTCTCGCGCCGAGGTCAGAGCAGGCCGAGTTCGCGGCCGCGCGCGACCGCTTCGCGCCTGCCGGTCGCGCCGAGCTTCCGGTAGAGGTTCTTTGTGTGGGTCTTGACCGTGTTGCGCGAGACGCCGAGCTCCTGGCCGATCTCCCGCGCTGAGAGACCCGTTGGCAGGAGGCGGAGGACCGCCGCCTCGCGGACGGTCAGCTCTTCGACTATGACCAGGCCTGAGCCCTGTGGCTCGGAGACGAGCCGAAGGCCGCGCTCGGCCTTGTCGAGCAGGCGCGGCACGACGGTCCCCGGGTCGGGAGCGTCGGCGCTCAGCTCTCGCGCCTCTCGCACCAGCTCAACGGCGCTGCGGCGGTCGCCGAGCTCACGGCGCGCCTCGGCGACGGTGATGAGCACGTATGCCAACTCGACCACCCCAACCCCGCGTCGCGCCAGGATGACCGCCCGGGTGAGCTCTGCCTGCGCCTCGCTCGTCTTCCTCTGCTTGCCCAGCAGCCTCCCCATCGCGAGGTGCGCGAACGACCCCATCCAGTACTCCTGGAGCTCCGACTCGGCGATCAGGTCGAAGGCCGTCTTGACGTTGAGGTCGCATGTCTGCCAGTCGTTGTGGTCAGCCGCGATCAGCGCCAGGTGTCCGTACGCAGCCACGGCAGCGACCGGATCGTGCTCGCGGCCAAGCTGCCCGGCCCGAGTGAGGAAATCGACGGCCGCGGCGTCGTCGCCCAGCCACCGGGCGGTCGCTCCGAGCACGCTCCCAGCAAGCGCGTGGTCACGCGAGCTGCCGTCGAGCGGCATGACCTGTTCCGCTAACTTTCTACTGAGGCGCACGTCGCCGAGCAACTGCCAGGCAGCAGCCCGCCGCACCGTCGCCCGCGACGCAAACGTCGGGTCCCGATCGAGCCTGTGGTTCGGAGCCTGTTCGGCGCGATCCAGCCACGGCAGGATCTCATCGCGGTGACCGAGCGCCAATGCCACGCCGGCCTTGCCGACGCACCAGCGGGCGTCCGCGACGACGTATTCGGCCGGAAGCGCGTCGAACCATTCAGCGACCGTAAGCGCCGTCTCTCCGCCTCGCTCGCCGGTCGCGAACGGCGCCGCGTACGCTGCGATCAAATCGGCAGCCTGGTCGAGGTCCCCGGCTGCGACCATGTGGGGGACGGCTTCCGAGATCATGCCGGCGTCCGCGAGCCAGCGACCAGCACGGCGACGAAGCTCAACGGAAGATCCGGGCTCCCTCCGCTCGAGCTCGTGGCGCAGCAATTCGGTGAACAGATGGTGGTAGCGATACCACTCGCGCCGCGGGTCGAGCGGGATCAGGAAGTAATTCGAGCGCTCGACTCGGTCAAGCATCTCCCGCGCGTCGCCGGCGCCGGTGACCGCGTCACACAGCGGTGCGCAGAATCGCTCGAGCACGCTGGTGTACAGGAGAAAACTCAACACCGCATCCGGCTGCTGGTTGAGCACCTCCCCGGCCAGGTAGTCGACAATCCGGCGATCGCCTCCCGAGAATCCGGCGATCAACTCATCTGGATCCCGACGGTCGCGCAGCGACAGCGCCGCCAGATACAGCCCCGCGGCCCAGCCCTCGGTGCGCTGATGCAGGCGGCTCACTGTCTCGATCGCCAGACCGAGCTGGTGAACTTCGTTCAGCAGGTACTCCGCTTCGGGCTCGGAGAAGCCCAGCTGCTCGGGATCGATCTCGCTGAGACTTCCACGCGCGCGCAACCTCGCGAGCGGCAGCGGCGGCTCTGATCGCGAGGCGATCACGAAGCGATGATTGCCCGGCACGTGCTCCAAAAGGAAGCCCATGCCGGCATGGATCGCCTCGTGCTCGATCACGTGGTAGTCATCGAGCAAGAGCACCGTCTCGCTGGGCGTCTCGAGAAGCTCGTTGATCAAGGTCGGGACGGCCTCTTCCATCAGATCGACACCCGGAGCCCGCAGCAACGACAGCGGCCCCTCGCCAAACTCGGGAAGCACCGACCGCCACGCCGCGATCACGTAGCTCCAGAACCTGACGGGCTCGTTGTCGCCTTCGTCCAACGAAAGCCACGCGACCTTGCGGTCGCTCAGTGCCGCCAGGCGCCACTGCGCCATCAGTAGCGACTTGCCGCTGCCAGCCGGACCTCGGATCACCGTCAGCGGTCGCACCAGACCAGTCCCCAACGCCTGAACTAGCCCATCCCGGGGAACAAGCTCCCGAGGCACAGGAGGCTCAAGCTTCGTCCTCAGAAGCAGGAGCCTGGGTTCCCCGGTCGCGACGGTCACAGCCGAATTATCGGGTCGGGAGCTCTTGCGAAGGGGGTCCTCCGAGCCATGACCGCCGTCACTCTTCTATATGAGCGGCAGGTCTTTCCAGGCGCGGGCGTGTGAGTGTCTTTCACAGTGGAGCCGCCAGTCGCGATGCGGACGGATGGCGCCCCGGGTGCCTACAGGGGTCAGCTGCGAGTGCCGAGTTCACCACCGCCTCTTCGGCTGAACGCGCGTGCGGTGCGGTGTCGCAGCCGGCAGGCGGCTGAGGTTGACCGAGGCCAGTTCAGCCAAGGGATCTCTCGTCTAACACGCCGCGGGCGATCGGTGCGACCGGTCCGCCCACCCAGAGCTCGCCACGGCCGTCTGGTGCCACAGCGATCCGACTAGGCCGTCCTAGGAACCGCCCCTGGTTGATAACAATCAACTCGTCCTCGGCGGCTAGTCCGTGCGCCGCCAAGTACGCCGCGGCGGGGCCCGCAGCGCTTCCGGTGGCCACGTCCTCGACCACGCCCCGGTTATCCCAGGTACGACCCTCACGCGCATCGAGATCAAACACGTAGACAAACTTCGCCCCCACACTCGCCAACCGCTCCTCGAAGTCGTCGACCATGATCCGCGCTCGCTCCAACCCTCGCGAGACCGGCACGATCAAATACGGCAAGCCGGTGGATACGACCTGCAGCGGCAACGAATGAAGGTCAGCGCCGGCCAGGCCGAGTGCGGTCGCGAAGCGGATGGCGTCCTGGTCTGCGAGCGGCGACCCCAGAATTGGAGAGCCCTGGTTCATATCCGCTTCGTAATAGCGCTCCGTACGTCGGCTGCCCCCGGCGATCTCGCGCCCACCGATCACAAACACCCACGAGCGTGAGTTCTCGTTGACGGTGTAGCGCTCGTGAAGCGCCGCCGCCGCACCAATGACGGGATGACCCGCGAACGGCAACTCCTCTTGCGCGGTGAAGATTCGCGCCAACACTCTGCCGGCCTGCGGCTGGAGATCGACTGCGATCAACTCGAACTGCCGCATCTCCACCGTCAGGGAAAGCAGCGCCTCGGTTCGAACGCCCGACGTCTCACCGAACACAACGATCAAACCGTTGCCCCCAAACGGCACATCCGTAAACACATCGACATGGCGAAAATCCAACGCGGCAGCCATGACAGCCATCATCGCACTCCCGCTTCGCGATCCCTCTACGGGGACGCCCGTTGAGTTTGAAGGCGCTGACGAGGTGTCGCCGCGCGCCGAGGTCAGGCGGAGGAGAGCCACCCGCCGTCGCGCAGTTCGCATGAGGGGTCGTTGGGCACGAAGGGGCGGATATCGGAGTGCGAGGCCGTGGGGGGATCCACCACCGCCCGCCACCGCGCGTAGGCCGACCCGATCAACCGACCAGGCCGGCCCGCGCCGCATGTAGGGTGCTCCCACATGGGGCTACGCGGACACCTCGCCGCAGACCCGCGCCGGCACGAACGCAGGGCCGGCTCCGCAACCAACGCGGGCCTTGCTCGTGGCGAATTGCGGGAGCTGACGGAGTACCTCGCTCACACCTGCTTCCCTGAGATCGCGGTACCTCAGGTGACAGCCGACCTGGTCGATGTCGCGGCAACGGCGGCGCCCGGCTTTCGCTCGGCCGGGCGGTTGCCGGCCGAGGCGGCGGCGCGTCAGGACGCGTTCTGGGAGATGCACGACGCGCTGTTCGCCGACCAGGGCCGGCTTGAGGGCCCGCACGTGTGGCCGCGCGCCGAGCGCCTGGGTCTGGACGTCGAGCGCTTCGAGGCCGACAGATGCTCGGACGCGGTGCGTGACCGCGTCCGAGACGACTTCCGGGGGGTGAGGCAGGGGTGGCGACGACGCCGACGCTGTTCGCGGTGGGCGAGCGGCACACAAGCCCGCTCGACCTCTCCGCTTTCGAGCGCCTGATTCAGCGGCCCTCGTAGGCCAGCTCGCCGGCCCGCGCCGTCGCCGCGGCGGCGCGCTTCTCGGACTGCACGATCACCGCGGCGACCACGATCGCGGCGGCGACGAGGCCGGCGGCGATCAGGAACGCTAGGTGGTACCCGCTGGTCAGCGCCTGCGCGTGCGCTGTGCCGGCGTGCGCCAGGTGGTTGCTGCGCGAGGCGGACACCGTCGCCAGGACCGCCAGGCCCAACGCCCCGCCGACCTGCGCGGCGGTGTTGACCAGGCCCGAGGCCAGGCCGGCGTCGCTCGGCGTCGCGCCCGACATCGCCAGCCCCATCAGGGCGGGGAAGCAGAGGCCCACGCCGGTGCCGGTCAGCAGCAGCGCCGGCAGAACATCGCGCACGTAGGAGCCGTCGACCGGCGTCTGGGCGAACAGCACCATGCCGGCGACCATCAGGCCCAGCCCCGGGAACTGCATCGTGCGGGCGCCGAACCGCTGGATCAGCTTCTCCGAGTAGCGCAGCGACAGCGTGCCCATCACGATCGTGACCGGCAGGAACGCCAGGCCGATCTGCAGCGCGTCGTAGCCGAGCACCCGCTGCAGGTAGAGCGAGCCGAGGAAGAACATCCCGAACATCCCGGCCACGGTCAGGACCTGGATGAGGTTCGCGCCGGTCACGTTGCGCGAGCGGAAGATCCGTAGCGGCATCAGCGGCGTGGCGGCCTTCACCTCGCGGGCAACGAATGCGGCCAGCAGGGCGATCGAGACGGCGCCGAGAATCAGCGTCGTCGACGCGCCCCAGCCGTCCTCGGCCGCGGGCTTGACGATCGTGTAGACGCCGACCATCAGCGCGCCCGTGATGAGCGCGGCGCCCGGCAGGTCGGCGCCCTTGCTCAGGCCGATGCCCTCGTCGGCGGTCAGCAGCCGGCGGCCGAGTATCGCCGTCGCGATGCCGATCGGGATGTTGATGAAGAAGATCCAGTGCCAGTCGATGGCCTGGGTGAGCAGGCCGCCGGCAAGCAGGCCGACAGAGCCGCCCGCCGAGGCGACGAACGCGTAGACGCCGATCGCCTTCGCCTGCTCCCGGGGCTCCGGGAATATCGTCACGATCATGCCGAGGATGACGGCCGAGGTCATCGCGCCGCCGATGCCCTGCACGAACCGCGCCGCGACCAGCCACACCTCGCTTTGCGCCAGGCCGCACAGCGCCGAGGCGCCGGTGAACAGCGCGAGCCCGGCCAGGAAGATGGTCCGGCGACCAAGCAGGTCACCCAGGCGCCCGGCGAGGAGCAGCAGCCCGCCGAACGAGATCAGGTACCCGTTCACGACCCACGCGAGGCTGGACGTGGAGAACCCGAGGTCGTTCTGGATGGACGGAAGAGCGACGTTCACGACGGTGACGTCGAGGACGATCATCAGCATCCCCATGCAGAGGACGTAGAGAGCGATCCAGCGGGAACGGTCGGCGGTCATGTCGGTCCTTTCCTTCGGCATTTCAACTTTCAGACCGGAGTCGGAGCCAGACCTCAGCGCTCGACATGTCGAGAAAGAGAAATCGGCTCCGATCTCACCGCGAACCCACGAAAGGAGCGACGTCGTGAAGTACATGCTGCTGATCCACCACAACCCCAACTTCATGGAGGACCCACCGGAGCCGATGGACCAGATCGGCGCCGAGGTCGGGCGCCTGATCGACGAGCTGACGGCCTCGGGCGAATGGGTCGGAGGCGAAGGCCTGGCCGACGTCTCGCAGGCGAAGGTCGTGCGTGTGCGCGGCGGCGTCCCGGCCGTGACCGACGGGCCCTACCTCGAGGCCAAGGAGCACCTGGCCGGCTACTGCGTGATCGACTGCGACTCGCTGGACCGCGCGCTCGAGGTCGCGGCGATGTGGCCTGACGCGCGCTGGATGGGAATCGAGGTGCGGCCGGTGATGACCCCCGGCGGAGAGGAGATGTGAGCATCGAGGAGCAGCTGCGCGGGCTGGCGCCGCGCGTCCTCGGGACGCTCGTCCGCCGCTACGGAAGGTTCGACGCGTGCGAGGACGCCGTGCAGGAGGCGATCGTCGACGCGGCGCTGCAATGGCCGCGCGACAGCGTGCCGGCCAATCCGCGCGGCTGGCTCCTCACCGCCGCGCAGCGGCGTCTGATCGACGAGCTGCGCAGCGAGAGTGCACGACGCCGCCGCGAGGAGGGCCTGGCGCGCGAGCCGGCGCCGGGCGAGGCGGCCGACGAGGACGACACGCTGGAGCTCCTCTTCATGTGCTGCCACGAATCGCTGACGCCCGCCTCGCAGGTCGCGCTGACGCTGCGTGCCGTCGGTGGCCTGACCACCGCAGAGATCGCGAGTGCGTTCCTGGTTCCGGAGAGCACGATGGCGCAGCGCATCAGCCGGGCGAAGGCGACGATCCGTGCCGCGGGCGCTCGGTTCGCGCCTCCCGCGCCCGAGGCGCTGCCCGTCGTCCTCCACGTCCTCTACCTCATCTTCAACGAGGGCTACATGGCGAGCTCCGGCGCGGACGTGGCCCGCGTCGAGCTGAGCGCCGAGGCGATCCGCCTGACGCGCGAGGTCCACCGCCGGCTCCCGGACGACGGCGAGGTGGCGGGGCTGCTTGCGCTGATGCTCCTGACCGACGCCCGCCGTGCGGCGCGCGCCCGCGCGGACGGAAGCCTCATCCCGCTGGCCGAGCAGGACCGCTCGCTTTGGGACCGCGCCAAAATCGCCGAGGGCGTCGCGCTGATCGAGGAGTCGCTGGCGAGCAAGCCGGGAGGGCCCTACCAGCTTCAGGCCGCGATCGCCGCGATCCACGACGAGGCGCCAAGCCCGCGGGAGACCGACTGGCGGCAGATCCTTGCCGTCTACGAGGTCCTCGAGCGCGTCTCGCCGGGGCCGATGGTCACGCTCAACAGAGCCGTCGCGGTCGCGATGGTCCACGGCCCGCGCGCGGGACTCGAGTTGCTCGAGATGCTCGGCGAGCCGCTGCGCGACCACCACCGTCTGGCGGCCGTGCGCGCCCATCTCCTCGAAATGGCCGGTGACGAGGTCGGCGCCCGCGCGGCGTACGAGCTCGCCGCTCGCCTCACCACGAGCATTCCGGAGCGACGCTATCTCGAGGCGCGCATGGCAGCTCTGTAGCGGTCCGGATCCGAAGACAAAGCGAAGCGACCCCTCCGACCGAAGGGCGGGGCGAGAAGGGATAACCACATATGTCTGACGCCGTGAAGCGCGTCTCCGCGGAGATCTCGGGAAGCCAAACCTCCGGTTCCCGCGACTTTCAGGCAGACTCCGCTTTGGCGTCAGGACGCGCATCCGGCAACCAGCTGGGCCGGCCCCGCTTCGCGCAGACAGCGCAACCGTGGCCAAGCGCTCGTCCGGTCGCGTCCTCGGCTACCAAGCAACTGCTCAGAAACCAAGGCGTCGCTACTCGAAGCCTGACTCCACCAGGATCCTCGGCCATTCGGTGCTCTTGGTCCCGGCCACCCGCTAAGCGCCGGACCGTAGTGCGGGCTCAGCGAGGATGCCTTCGACAATCGTCGCGAACGACCGGTACGCGTGAGAGATGTCGTGGACCATATTCACGAAGATGTAGCGCTGGAGCTCCGTGTGCAGCCAAGCGCCAATGCGCGCGAGCCGGTCCTCATCCTCATGGAAGTAGACGCCGTTGAGAAAGTCTTCGAAGATCCGCCTGGGCGTGACCTCTTCCTCATTGACGACCTGGCCGTTCTGCCCGACGCGAATCTCGCGGAGCTCAATCGGCGTCGGCCCGTTCAGGATGCTGTCTAGGTAGCGCGTGTGGTTCCTCACGTGCTCGATCGCTTCGCGGCCAGCATCCGTACCCTTCTCGTACGCGTGACGCTTCACGACCGCCTGGCTCCGCTGGAAACCGGCCACTTCCTCCTGAAGCCATAGCGGACGCAGCTCCATTAGAGCTTGTTTGAGCACTTGATCAGTGAAGCCTGAAACGGTCGCCGTCGTCTCCTTCCCGACCTCGCCGGTGAGCGTCAGGCCGATCGTCTTCACTCGCGCGAAGTCGGTCTGCTCGAAGGCATGCACCCGATCCGCGTAGCGCTGAAGTGGCTTGATCTCAAGCGGCGAGAGCGGCGTGTACGCCTCACGGGGATCCGATGGACCTTTTTCGTGCTCGGGCTCGTCTGACACAAAGCGATTATGGTCCGGTCAGCGGCAGTGATCGCGCGCGATGATCTTCTTGTGGTGCGACCGCTCAACGTGCGAGGAGCATCTCAAGGAAAGCGCACCCGGACCTGCCGTGCGCGGCCGGCAGGACCTCATCGAGCTCGGTCGGCCGCGCCGGCGCTGCCGGTTGTCCTCATGGCGATTCGCGAGACCAACTTCGCCGGCCCGGCGGTGCCCTGCTTTCGCGGCTCGACGCGTATTTGGCGCTTCCGCTCGTGCCGCGAGCACTGAGCCGGCTCCTGGAGTCGGGGGCTCGCTTCTCGCCCGAAGGGCGGTCGGCGTTGGCTCCAATCCAGTAGCACCGGCTGCTCTTTCCGCGGGATAAGCGGTGCCTCGGGTCGATCCCTCTCGGCGCTGGGTCATGGTCAACATCCAGCCCTACCTCACCGAGGAGGAGGGACGAACTATCCCGCGCACGAGCAACACGGAACGCTCGCGCGCGGGACGGGCGCGTGACGAGCGGCCCTGGAGCTCTGCTTTCGCGACCACGCGGGCTGGATCGAGGAATCGCGCTGCTGTGTGGGGCGTGGTGCCGTCGCGGACGGACAACCATGACGCCGCGGCTTGCGCTGCGCTGCGGGCGCCGTCACCCGATCGGGAGGATGCGGAGTCGTTTGTCGCAGATCAGGGTGCGGTCGCTGTCATCGGGAATCGATCGGTCCGGGAAGGAGCCACATTGTCTGAATCAGCGACTAGGACGAGCGTCGGGTACTCGCTACCATTCCCGCCGACACCGTCCGCGAGTGTTGCCGGTCGAACGATGCAGGAGTCGGTGTACCAGCCGCGGGCGACGCCGCGGCGTGTTCCGGAGGATGCTCCGAACATTCTGATCGTGATGATCGACGACGGGGGCCCCGGCCAGCCGTCCACGTTCGGCGGCGAGATCAACACGCCGACGATGGATCGCATCGTCGGGGAGGGGATCGCGTTCAACCGGTTTCACACGACGGCGCTGTGCTCGCCGACTCGAGCGTCACTGCTGACGGGGCGGAATCATCATCGGGTGGGGTTCGGGATCATCACCGAGTTTGCGAATGACTGGGAGGGCTATTACGGGCGGATTCCCAAGAGCAGCGCGCTCGTGGCGGAGGTTCTGAAGGACTACGGCTACGCCACGGGTGCGTGGGGCAAGTGGCATAACACGCCGGCGGAGGAGGCCGGTCCGGCCGGCCCGTTCGAGAACTGGCCCACGAGCCTCGGCTTCGAGTACTTCTACGGATTCCTCGGAGCCGAGACATCGAGCTGGGAGCCGACGCTGGTTCGAAACCTGGACTATGTCCCGCCGCCGAGGACCCCGGAGGAGGGCTACCACCTCGAGGAGGATCTGGCCGATGACGCGGTCGCCTGGATCCGCCGGCAGAAGACTTACCAGCCGGACAAGCCGTTGTTCATGTACTGGGCGGCCGCCGCTCTGCACGGCCCGCATCACGGGCCTAAGGAGTGGGCGGACCGGTACAAGGGCAAGTTCGATGACGGTTGGGACGCCTACCGTGAGCGCGTGTTCGAGCGCGCCAAGGAGAAAGGCTGGATTCCCGCCGAGGCGCAGCTCACGCCTGCGCATGAGCAGATGCCGTCGTGGGACAGCATCCCCGAGAACGAGAAGCCGTTCCAGGCGCGGCTGATGGAGGTGCTGGCCGGTTTCGGTGAGCACTGTGACGCTCAGATCGGGCGGATCGTCGACGAGCTCGACCGGCTCTACGGCGAGAACACGCTGATTTTCTACATCTGGGGCGACGACGGTCCATCGGCGCAGGGTCAGAACGGCACGATCAGCGAGCTGACCGCCCACAACGGCATCCCCACCACGATCGAGCAGCAACTCGCGGCGCTCGAGGAGATCGGAGGCCTGGATGCGCTCGGCGGGCCCAAGACCGACCCGATCTACCACTCAGGGTGGGCGTGGGCGGGCGCGACTCCGTACAAGGGGACGATGAGTATCCCCGGGTATCTCGGGGCCACGCGGAACCCGATGGGCGTCCGGTGGCCGGCCAAGATCAAGCCCGATGCCACGCCGCGCGCCCAGTTTCATCACGTCAACGACATCGTGCCGACGATCTACGAGATTCTCGGGATCACACCGCCGCGGGAGGTCAACGGAGTCGCCCAGGATTCGATCGACGGAGTGAGCCTGGCCTACACGTTTGATGACCCGACCGCTGAAGGCCGTTTGGAGACGCAGTACTTCGAGACGCTCGGGAGCCGCGGCATCTATCACAAGGGTTGGATGGCCTCGACGTTCGGCCCGCGCGTTCCGTGGGTCACGGGAGTGCCGCCCGGCATCTTCGAGTGGACGCCTGATAAGGACACGTGGGAGCTCTACAACCTGGAGGAGGACTGGAGCCAGGCCAACGACCTCGCGGCGGAGCTGCCCGAGAAGCTGGCCCAGATGAAGGACCTGTGGCTGATCGAAGCGACGAAGAACAACGCGCTGCCGATCGGCGGAGGGTTCTGGATTCTGCTCTATCACCCGGAGTACGTCCCGGCGCCGCCCTACACGGAGTGGACCTTCTTCGGCGATACCGTCCGCGTGCCGGAGTTCACCGCCCCGAAACTGGGTACCCGACCCAACGTCGTCACGATCGACGCCGTGATCCCCGCCGACGCCAACGGCGTGCTGTACAAGCTGGGCGGGTTCGCGGGCGGTCTCACCTGCTTCGTGGAGAACGGCATCCTGTGCTACGAGTACAACCTGTTCGAGATCCAGCGGACGAAGCTCCGCGCCCAGCAAGCGCTCCCGACCGGCGAGGCGACGATCCAAATCGACACCAGCCTCGTCGATCCCAAGCAGCCGCCCCGCGGCCCGCTGAACGTGGCGATGAAGGTAAACGGCGACACCGTTGCCCAAGGAACCGTTCCCATCAGCGCGCCGCTCGCGTTTACCGCCACCGAGTGCCTCGACATCGGCGTCGCGCTCGGCTCGCCGGTCTCACCCGACTATTACGACAAGAAGCCGTTCAAGTTCAACGGCACGATCGCGGGCGTCCATGTCAGGTACACGGACACGAGATAACGTCGCGCAGCGGCGCGGGATGGCGTCGCTGCCCGGTGGGACGTTCTTGATGGGCAGCGATGAGTTCTACCCCGAGGAGCGGCCGGTCCGCGAGGTCACGGTCGGGGCGTTCGCGATCGACCGCCATCCGGTAACCGTGGCCGAGTTTCGCCGTTTCGTGACCGACACGGGGTACGTCACGCTCGCCGAGCGAGCGCCCGACCCGGCGCTGTACCCGGACGCCGACCCGGACCTGCTCGTGCCCGGGTCGCTCGTCTTCCAGCGCACACGGGGCCCGGTGAGGCTCGACGATGTGCGGGCCTGGTGGGCCTACATGCTTGGCGCGTGCTGGACGGCGCCCGAGGGTCCCGGCTCGAGCGCTCGTGGCCGCCACCGTCACCCGGTCACGCATGTTGCCTACGAGGACGCGCTCGCGTACGCGCGCTGGGCCGGCAAGGACCTGCCGACCGAGGCCGAATGGGAATACGCCGCGCGTGGTAGTTTGGACCGCAAACGCTTCGCGTGGGGTGACGAAATCACAGACGGCGGGCGGATGATGGCCAACTGCTGGCAGGGACAGTTTCCCTGGCAGAACACGCTCGAGGACCGCTACGAACGCACGTCGCCCGTCGCCGCGTTCGCGCCCAACGGCTTCGGACTGTACGACGTCTGCGGCAGCGTCTGGGAGTGGACGAAGGACCGGTTCGAGGATCCCAATCCGAACCACCAATGTTGCGGTCTCGACCACCCGCTAGCGATCCGGACGGGATCGAGCGCCGCGCGATCCGAGGCGGATCGCACCTATGCGCACCGAACTACTGCCTCCGGTTCCGCCCCGCCGCCCGACAGTCCGAAACCGTCGACGCATCGACCAGCCACATCGGCTTTCGCTGCGTCATCCGGGACATGAGGGGCGATGTCGTCGACGGCTGAGGCTCCGGTGCCCGCAGAACCCACGGCGGCGCAGGCCGCCGAGACGATGCGCAGCCGCCCGTACGTCGGCTTGCTGGTGGTGGCGGCGGTGATCGGCGTGATCGTGTCGCTGGCGGCCTGGGGCTACCTCGAGTCGGTTTTCCAGATCCAGCAGGAGCTGTTCACGCACCTTCCGCACGCGCTGGGGTATGAGCAGGGCCCGCCGTTGTGGTGGTCGCTCCCCGTCCTCGGGGTGGGCGGGTTGCTCGTTGCGCTGGCGATTACGCTGCTGCCGGGAAACGGCGGGCACGTGCCCGCCAAGGGTCTCGGCGCGGGCGGTGTCACGAGCCCGCTCGATCTGCCCGGCGTGCTTCTCGCGGGCTTCGCCGGACTCGGCTTCGGGGTCGTGCTCGGTCCCGAGGGGCCGCTGCTCGCGCTCGGTTCGGGTCTGGCGGTGCTGGCGATTCGCCTGGCGCGAAGGGAGGTGGCGCCGCCGGTGTTGGGTGTGATCGCGGCGGCTGGGAGCTGCGCCGCGCTGTCGTTCGTGTTCGCCTCGCCGCTCATCGCGGCGGTGATCCTGATCGAGGCGACCGCGCTCGGCGGGGCGCGGCAGCGGCTCGTGCTGCTGCCCGCGCTGCTCGCCGCGGGGATCGGGACGCTGGTCTCGATCGGAATGGGGTCGTTCACGGGGCTGAGCAGCCGCGACTACGCGCTCGGTGCGCTGCCGCTGCCCCATTTCGGCCATCCCAACATCGCCCAGTTCGGCTGGACGATCGCGCTGGCGATCGCGGTGGCCGTGGCGGTGAGACCGATCATGCTGGGCGGGATGTCCACGTACCGCCTGGTCGCGCGACGGGTCGTGATCCTGCTGCCGATCGTCGGGCTGATCGTCGCGGGGCTCGCGATCGCGTTCCACGGGGCCACGGGCAAGAGCGTCAACGAGGTCCTGTTCTCCGGACAGGAAGCGCTTCCGGGCCTGCTCAGGCAGGCCGGGACTTGGTCGCTCGGCGCGCTCGCGTTGGTGATCGTATTCAAGGGCCTTGCCTACATGCTGTCGCTCGGGAGCTTCCGGGGGGGCCCGGTGTTCCCGGCGCTATTCCTCGCCGCGGCCGGCGGGATCATGGCCTCGCGCCTACCTGGATTCAGTTTGACCCCTGCCGTCGCGGTCGGGATGGGCGCAGGGATCGCCGCGGTACTAAGACTGCCGCTCGCGGCGGTCGTGCTCGCCACGCTGCTCACCGCCAACTCCGGAACCGGGGACGAGCCGCTGATCATCGTCGGCGTGGTCGTCGCCTACCTGATCACCCTAAAGATCTCCGCGCCAGCGCCTGCCGCGTCCCAGGCCGGAGATGGCGCGGTCGTCGCACAGACGCCGACCCCAGAGGTTCCCGCCGTCGCGCCTGGCGGTTCCCGCGACGGCTCTCCGACGGCCGCGCCCACGTCGTGAGCAGCCGGGTGCGATGAAGCACACGTCCGTCGACATCTACCTGGTCATCGACACCTTCTTGCTGCTGCTGATCGGGATCGGTCCGAAGATCGCCCTCGTGCCGTTTGTGGAGATCACCGCCCCCCTCGACGCGGCGACCAAGGCCCGGATCGTCCGCAAGATGCTGACCACCGCCGCCGTCGTTGCGCTAATTCTCGTCGGGCTCGGCGAGTTCCTCTCCCGGCTGCTTCACTTCTCGACCGGGTCGCTCTCGATCGCCGGGGGAATCATCCTCTTCATCATCGCGATCACGATGGTCCGTGGGACTGCCGAACCCGACGGCAACCAGGCCGTCACAGAACGCGATCCGATGCGCATCGCCGTATTCCCGCTCGCCGTCCCGTACCTCTTGAACCCCGCCGGCATCGTCGCCCTGGTGACCCTCTCAGCCGAAGCGGACTCAATCGCCGTGTTTGCGATGGTCCTCGGCGTCCTCGCGCTGGTGCTCGCCCTCGACGTCGGCGTATTCCGGCTGGCCAACCGCGCCAGCGACCATCTCGACGAAAGCCGCATGCTCGTCACCGAGAAGATCTTCGGCATCCTGCTGGCGGCGCTCGCCGTCCAACTCGTCCTCGACGGCCTCGACAGTGTCGGCATCATCCACCTAACCGGTCACTGACCGGCTCACCCCCGACGAACCGGGCCGTTCGGGGGAGCGGCGCTATGGCCGGAGGCCGGGGCCGCCCGGTAGCGGCAGGGGCTGAATCGTCACCCCATTCGGATGACGTGTGGACCTGGGACGATGCCTAGCGTGCGCGAGCAGCAAGCTCCGCGTGTCGCGGCAGGTCCGACACGAGGGTAAGCCACCGCCATCCTGAATCCCAGCCACCCAGCCGCGGCGAGCCTAGCTTGCCCCGGCGGTCATTTGAAAAGGGGCCAAGACCCATGACGATTCTCTGGATCATTCTGGGCGTCTTATACGTCGCGTGCTGGATCTACTTCGGACTGAGTACGTTCCGCAAAGGGCATTACTGGCTCTTCTGGATCGGTTTCTTCTTCCCGTTCCTGTGGATCATCGGCGCATTGATCAGGCCGACGCCACGCGCCGCCGCTCGCGTGGCGTAGGCGCGATCCTATGCACGCATGCGGCACCTGATCCGCCTCCTGAGGTGCGGAACAGGTTCATCGCCGGCATCCAGCTCGGCGCCGCGTTTCCGGGGAGTCGGAATTCAGGGCGGCTCGATCAGGTGTCCGAGCCGGGGGCCGCGCTTGGGTCCATTCTCATGGAGGCTTTGGTGCTGGGGCGAGGCATGGGCTGCCGATCCCGTGCGGCGCTGATGAGCCTCGGCCCGCGATGACCAGTGCGCGGATCGTCATCCCATCTGGATGATGTCGCGCAGCCCGACACCGGAGAGACTCCCCGTCGACCCGTTCCCCGTTCGAGTTCACCGGGAGGATCAACAAGGTCTATGTTCGACATCAACCCGCACCTGACCGAGGCGGACCTTCAGGCGATCCAGCATGAGCAGCACGCCGCGCTCGCGGACGGGATCGGTGAATAGATGGGTGTGGTTTCCGAGAACGAATCGCCGGACACTCCGGCGAAGGTGCCGCTGACGGCACGTCTGCTGCTGCAGGAGTCGCTGACTGCGCGCAGGGCCGCCGCGATCATCGCGGCGTTTACGGTGTTGGTCACGGTCGTGGGCGGGATCCTCGAGCGGGTGCTCGACCACCAGGAGTACCCGACGATCGGCAGGGGCCTGTGGTTCGCGCTGCAGACCGTGACGACCGTGGGGTACGGTGACGTCACGCCCGCGCGGACGGTCGGTCGATTCATCGCCTCGGTTGTGATGCTCTCCGGGATCGGCTTTCTCGCCGTGATCACGGCATCGGTCACGGCCACGCTGGTCGAGAGCAGCCGGCGACGCTTCGCCGCGCAATCCGACTTGGACGAAGCGCGGCAGCTCGACCGGATCGATCAACGCTTGGCGCGGATTGAAGCGACACTCAATCAGCGAGAGCCCGGTCGGTAACCCGATGGGGTCGGGTGACGAGACCAGCTCGATCCCGTCCGGGACGAGCGACGAGCACGCCGGCTCGACTGTGCCCGTGGTAAGCGAGGAGTCGTCCCCGAAGGGCCGGATCAGACGAGCGTTCTCGAGTTCGCGTGAGCTCGTGCGGATCGCCTACCGCGACCCTGAGCACGTGTCTGAGCGTCTGACGCTCTACACGGCCGCTCGGCTGGGCGATCCCTCACGGGAATGGGCTCAGTCTGCATTGAGCTCTCGTCCGGATTCCCATCCCGCCCAGATCGCCGAGGAGTTGCGGACAGACTCGGCGCACGTCGCGAGGATCGACGGGGCGATCGCGGGCACACCGTTCTTTATCGCGCTGGTGCCGGGCTACCTGACCTATCTGGCGCAGGAGATGCGCATGACGCTGCGCACCGCCGCGCTCTACGGCCGCGACCCGACCGATCTGCGAACGTCGTCGGAGATGCTCGCCCTCCGCGGCATCCACCCAGACATCGAGGCCGCGGAGGCGGCGCTGGTCGCGGTCCGCGAGCAGGGGATCCCGGATCGGGCGGAGAAGCGACGATCGTTGCGCACATGGGTGCACAGCGTGTACTTGCTGCTCGTCTTCGGCGGCTTCATGTCGCCGTCCGCCGCCAAGGAGGACAAGGGCACGCTCGGCAAGGTCAAGGCGGTGTTCAGCGTTCTCGTCGGCGTGGGGATCTGGCTGACGACCTGGGTGTTCCCCGTCACGTTCATGGTCGCGATGGCATGGGGCTGCGAGACCCACGCGCGCCAGCTCGGCCGCCGAACGCTCCTCTACTACGACGGCGAGGCCACCAGCGTCCTTGACGCGATCAAGGTCGCCGATCAGCGACAAGACCGCGGCCACGACAAACGGGCGATCATCCGTGCCGTCGTCCTGTTCCTCTCGATCGCCGTTCCGATCGGGTTCATCGCGTACGTCGATCACGTCCGGAAAACGGTCGGGGTTAGTTGGCTGGGCGCACTCGGTGCGCTCGTGGCGCTCTCGTTGGTGATCGCCACCGCCGTCATCTCCAGCCGAAAGTAGAGCGGAACGGAGCTCGTGCCACCCTCGCAGACTCGGAGCGGGGCGGCCGATCCGGCTGCTCCGGGGCCATCCGCGGAATCCGCGGAGGATCGCGGAGCCGGCCCCGGGCCCACCCCCCTGCTCGCGGCCAGATCCGGAATCGCCGCAGCATTTAGCCCGGACCCAGCTGGGCCGCAACCACCGTCGCGCAAACCGCCTCGTCGGACGCGGCACTGGATTGTCGGTCCTCGTCAAAGCGGTCACCACGCCGAGACGAGATGAGGCGTGCTCCGGCAGCGCGGAAGGCTGCTCTCGGAACCCCTGATCGGATTCGGGCGCGAGCCCTGCTCTGACTCCGCGCGAGTATCGCGCCGGCGCCAGGCTCAGACCTCCTATGCGCGCGGATTACGCAACTGGCGACAAGGAGGGCGCTGTCGCCTTCCGCGGGTCCAGCCCTGCTTTTGTGTCCGCGCGGGCATCGTCGGTGACGGCGTTGGCGTGGCTGCCTTTGGTCCGATATCAGTCGTGCGGTGCGCCGTTTTTCGGCGCCTCCGGTCACTGTCCTCTCGCGAACAGAACAGGCGCGGACCGGACGAGAGGCCGCTCGGGCCTTTGGGTGCAGGCGGCAGGAGTTCCGGCGAGAGGTCAGCACCCTCGGCGTAGGAGTGGACCTTCAGGTATTGGTCGTGAAGGGGCCCCGCACGCCATTCGAGCAGCTCGCGGACCGGGCGTTGCGCGTGTTGCTCAAGCAGATGCCGAAGCCGCTCGGCCTCTGCAGCTTGGCCAGGTCGGTGAGTCGTTCGGTTGCGATGGATGAGACGAGACAGCGTTCTTTCGCGTTGCCCATGAGCCACGCCGTCCAGGTGGTGAACCCGCCATCGCCGATTTCGACTGCGCGCGCATCGGCTGACAGCCGCATCGCCAGGCCGGTGTAATAGCCACGGCCACGTTCACGCGTTCTTGGCATACCCACGCGGCTCTCGTCCTGCGCGGCGTCGGGCAGGCCGCGAGCTCCTTCGTTGGCGCGGCCGGCCTCGGCAGTCTGCCGTGCTAGGTCGTCGCGGCGGGCGAGGCTCGCGTGGTAGGTGAGGTAGTTGCTGATCATCGTTGCTCCCTGCTTCGTCGCTCCACTGGAGCGCTGCTCGACCACAAACGCTCAGTGGCGTGGGCGTATGGGTGGCGGAAGGCTTCGAGTGCGTCGGCACCCGCTACCTGGAACTCGAACAACTCGCCGTGCCGCTGATCCTCGACTGCGACGCACACGCGATTCGTCTGCGAGTTCCAGAGCAGCCTCACGTCGATCCCGTCGCTGCTGCGGTGATCCAGCTCGCGGAGGCCGATGTCAGTTGCCGTAGCCATGCGCTTCTCCTTGTTCCTTGGGGCTCGTCGTTCCAGCCCGGGCCCACTCACGGCGACCCGCGAGAGTGCGCATCAGCCGCTGGAAGACGGGGCGAGAGCTCAAAAAATTCACGTGCCGCTCATCGTCGTCGTCACCCGGATGAGCCCGCATCGCATCGTTCAGACGATTCGGGCCCGTAACTCGGTGACCGTGTCCGCGTACTCGGTCCCTGCGGCCTGCTCCCGGTCGAGCGCGGGAGGTACGCCGCGAAGCGCGCGCGGCTCTCATCCTTCGCGGCCTACATTGCGGCGCTCGGCCAGGAGCAGACGGCGGCCGCGATGTACGTCGAAGCGATCAGCGGAGCTCGAGCGATGGCTGCGGGACTCGGACTCGGATCGAGGGTCTGAGCCCCGCGCGACGTGCGGCTGACGGCGACCCGGGTCAGCGCTTGAGCGAGGAGGGCGAGAGCAGGCCGAGCTCGCGCGCCCGCTTCACCGCGTCGGCGCGGTTGTGCACTTCGAGCTTGGCGTACACGTTGCGCATGTGGGTCCTGATCGTGCTCAGCGACACGAACAGCTCCGCTGCGATCTCGGGGCCCCGGAGGTTGGTCGGCAGGTAGCGCAGCACGCGCAGCTCGCTCTCGGAGAGGGGTTCCTGGAGCGGCGCGGCGTCCTGCGGGCGCGCTGCCGGCGTCCTTCCCGACAGCAGGTTCAGGATCTCGGCGATCAGCGAGGCGTGAGTGGTCCGAAGTCGCGCCTGGCGCTCCAGCAGCTCCGCGGTCGGGTAGAGCAGGAACGGAAGCAGCAGCCCGCCGGGCTCGGCGACGTCGAGCGCGCGCTCGAGCGCGCGCGACGCCGCTCCGGGATCGCCAAGCGCGTCGCGCGCGATCGCCTCGAGCACCAACGCCTCGATTTCCCACGCTCTGCTCTGGCGCGGTCCGCGAGCCTCAGGAACCACCGACGCCATGACCGGGGTCGAGTCGTCGAGGAGGGGTGCGAGGGCGTCCACGGCGGCCTCGGGATCGTCGCGGGCTAATCTCAGAGCCGCGAGTACGGCCCGCATCTGGCTCGTTTCGCGGATCTCTTCGTCCATCTCCACGAGGGCTCGCTCCACCTGTTCGGTTTCGCCCACGCGGACGAGCATCCGAAGCTTGAGCGCTTGCACGCGCGCCGTGAAGATGTGCGGCATGACAAGCAGCCTCTCCATCCGCTCGGCATCCCGATAGGCTGCAGCCGCCTCCGCGTGCCGGCCACGCGCGAACGCCAACAACCCCCGTGTCGCGTACAGGATCGCCGCGGTCGGTTGGGTGTCGTGCCCGAGGACGCGTTCGGCCAGGTCTAGCCACGACTCTGCCTCTGCTAGCCGCCCGCGCCAGACCGTCGTCCCGCCGAGCGCCACGTACGCGGCCGCGGCCGCTGGTGCGGTCTCCTCCCAACCGTGCTTGCGGGCCAGCTCGATCGCCTGCATGGCCCGCTGGTCCACCGGCTCCAGAGAGCGAAAGACGCTCAGGAGCGCCCGGTGTGCCAGCGCGTGCAGCTCGAGCATCGGTATGGAGATCCGCCGGGCCTCCTCCAGCCCCTGCTCGAGGTGGCGCTCGGAGTCCTCCAGTCGACCGGCCCACATCTCGGCGATCCCGAGGTCAGTCAACACCCTGGTGCGCACCTCCTCGCCAAGGGCAAATTCCGTGTCCTCGGTTGAGGCGAGCAGTCGCTGCGCCTCCTCGGCAACGGCCCCAAGGTCGTTGCGCGCCCGAGCGAGCGCCAGTCGCTGTATCCCAAGCACGATCGTAAAGCGCCCGCGACGGTCTTCGGGCACCGACGCCGCCATCCCCGTCGCTCGCTTCAGGTACCACTCAGACTCACGCAAGGACCCCGCCGCCCGCTTGTCGCTCGCGGCGAGCACTGCCAGCTCGGGATCCGCTGCGACCACGTCGGCGGGAAACCCAGACAGAAGCGCGCGGCGGGTGGCGAGCCGCCCATCCAAGTGCAACCCGATCCAGTTGTCTGCGAGCAGCCGCGCCGCCAAGCCCCAGTTCTCGGCCGCCTGCGCGTGGCGAATCGCCTCGACCGGATACCCGTGTTCGGCCCACCACTCGGCCGCGATCGTGTGCAGGCCGGGCACCTCCTGCGGGGCGGTCCGCCGCAACTCGAGCGCGAGCAGATCCCCAAACAGGTGGTGGTAGCGAAACCAGGTTCGCTCCGGATCCACAGCGACCACGAACGCGCCCGCGTCCTCGAGCTCCATCAGGATTCGCTCAGAGCCCGAGCCTCCCGTCAGCCGGTCAGCGAGCGGTCCGCTGACCCGCTCCAGCAGCGAAGTTCGCAACAGCAGCTGCCTCACCTCCGCCGACTGGCGCTCAAGTACCTCCGCCAGCAGGTAGTCGGCCACCGCGCGCTCACGGCCCGAGAAGCTGACCGCGTACCGCTCGGGATCCGGGTGGCGGGCGAGTGACAATGCCACCAGTCGCAGCCCCGCCGCCCACCCTTCGGTCCTCACGACCACCGACTCGAGCGCGCCGTCTGACAGCCGCACCCCCGCCGCCTCCAGCAGCGCGCGCGACTCCTCGAGCGTGAAGCGAAGATCCTCGCCCCGGATCTCGGTCAGCTCCCCCTCCACACGCAACCGGTGCAGCCCCAGGCGCAGATCCCGCCGGGTCACCAGCACGAACCGCAGCGCCGCCGGCGCGGACCCGAGCAACACCTCAACCTGGCGGACGGCCTCCTCGGCCTGCAACTCGTGCAGGTCGTCGATCACCAGCCACAGCGGCTCCCGGAGCGAGCCCAGATCCTCCAGCAGCCGTCCGACGACGTTCGCGCCGTCCAAATGAGGGGCGGCCGTCAGCTCCCGCACCCGTTCAGATCCGGCACCGGTCTGGCGCAGCGAGTCGAGAACGGAGAGCCAGAACACCTGCGGATCGTGCTCCCCACGCCCCACCGACACCCACGCCGTGCGCTCGCTCAGACCCGCCGCGGCGATCCACGAGCGCAATAGGAACGTCTTCCCGCTTCCCGCCGGCGCCGACACGTGGACCACCCGCTCCGCCGCGCCCAGCAGCTCGAACAGGCCGGGCCGCGGGACCAACCACGCCCTCACACCGGAGTCGGCGCGTTCGAAGGCTGCTCCCGAGTCGGCCACGACACACACATGGTTGCACCCTGCTGCCGTTCAACCCGACCGTCGGAATCAGCCGAACGAGACGATGCGCGCTCATCCTCCGGACGGCGAGCCTGATCACATGTCAGGCAACGAGAGAGCGACCGGCGGTCGCGAGCCGCGGCGCTACGAGATCCGCGTCCGCGGGCCGATCGGCCCGACGATGATGCAAGCGTTCCCGACGCTGGCCGCGGCGAGCCGCGGTCAGGACACGCTGCTCACCGGCTCGCTCCCAGACCGGTCCGCCCTGTACGGCGTCATCCACCAGCTCGAGGCACTCGGGCTAGAGCTGCTGGAGATCCGCTGTCTGTCAACCGTCCCGCGATCGAGCGCTTGTGACCGGCGCTCGTTGCCAGCAAACGATGAGAAACAGAGAAACGAGCAGTCATGACGATCACGACAATCGGTGAACGCACGACGCTACCGAATGGGGATATCCCAATGGCCCAGCCTGAAGACGCCGGCCATTCCGTCCACATGGCCGCGTCGATCACCCCGGAGACCGCGCTCGAGCGCACGCTGCTCGCCGACCCCCGGCTGCAGGCCGGACTCGACTGGGGCGCGGCGCGCTTCGGCCACCCGGAGGGACGCGTCCGCGCGCACGTCGCCGCCATGCTCGCCACGATCTCGAGCGATGACCCGCTCCGCAATGAGCTGCGGTTTGTCGCCCTGGTACACGACTCCTTCAAATCAGAAGTCCAGCCCGACCAGCCATGGTCCGCTGAGAACGACCACGCAATGCTCGCTCGCCGCTTCGCAGCGCGCTACACGACCGACGAGCGGCTACTGACAACGTTGGAGCTGCACGACGAGCCGTACTGGATCTGGCAGAACTCGCAGGCGCCGGAGAAGGCACTGCGGCCGCTCCTGAAACAGCTACCAGACCTAGAGCTGTTCGCGCGCTTCGTCGAGCTTGACGCCGCCAACGAGGGCAAAGACCTCACCTTCCTGTGGTGGTTCCGGCGCGAGCTCGCAATCCAAGGACAGCTCCCGAAACGGCCTGCAAGCGGACCGGACGGCGAGACCGCCGACGTCGTCTACGTGAAGACCCTCGCCACCACACCCCCACAACAGCAGGCAGTCGCAAGCGCAGCCCAGGAACTGATCGCCGAGCAAAGCACCAGGATGCAGGCCGCAGGGGAGGTGCTCACCAGCGACGACGGACTACGCGTCGTGCTCTTGTGGCGCTGGCACGGATCGCGCCGCGAGCTACTCGACCGCGACGCAGACGTCGTCCGAAAAGCGCTCGCCCACCCGATCTTCGCCGACACCCACACAGCCGAAGCGCGGATCTTCCACACCGCCATCGGCACGGAATGAGCGCGATGCAGACACGAATCCCGATCGTCGACGACGACCCCGTTAGACCGGACATACCAATAAACAACCAATGACCAAATGGAGACCCCTGTGATTACTTCTTCTCATGACCCCGCAACCCGCCCTACCACGATGCGCCGCATCGACTTTCGCCCGGGCCAGAACATGTGTTGGGAGATCGTGCGCAACGGCGAGGACACCGATGGCGAAGTTCTCGAGGCAAATAGCTGGCTGGGTCCCCACAGCCCCAGCCCCCCGGTGCACGTGCACGACAATGCTGAAGACAGCTTTGAGATCGTCGAAGGCCGACTCGACGTAAAGCTCGACGGCACCTGGCGTACCTACGGTCCCGGAGAACGCGCCGCCGCGGCCCCCGGTCACCGGCACACCCTACGAAACACTCACGATGAGCCGGTTCGGTTCATCAATCGCCACCGCCCCGCCCTCGACTACGAGGGATTCTTTCGCGACATGGCGTCGCTGACGTCGACCGGGAGGATGGGCGCCGGAATACCTCACAGTCCGCGTCAAGCCATCTACATAGCGATGCTGTTCAAAGCCCACCCGACCGCGATCCGCACCTCGCGCCCGCAGCGATTTGCCTTCGCGTCGCTGTCGGGATTGGGCCGGATGCTGGGGATGAGCCTGTGAACGCGCTCACGCCCCGCTCCAAGAATCTCGCGCTGGCGCTGCTGGCGATGACGCAGTTCGTGATCGTGATCGACGCCTCGATCGTCAACGTCGCGCTGCCGTCGATCGGCGCCCACCTGCACTTCTCCCGCGACGACCTCACCTGGGTCGTGAACGCTTACACGCTGACGTTCGGCGGCTTCCTGTTGCTGGGCGGGCGGATGGCCGACCTGCTGGGGCGACGCCGGATGTTCATGCTCGGTCTGGTCGTGTTCTCACTCGCCTCGCTGGCCGGCGGCCTGGCGCAGTCCGAGACGTGGCTGATCGCCGCCCGCGCGGTCCAGGGCCTGGGCGCCGCGATCGTGTCCCCCGCGGCGCTGTCGATCATCACCACCACGTTCGCCGACGGGGCCGAGCGCAACCGCGCGCTGGGCATCTGGGGCGCGGTGGCGGGCGCCGGCGGCGCCGCCGGGGTGCTGCTGGGCGGGATCCTGACCAGCGGGCTGAACTGGCGCTGGGTGCTGTTCGTCAACGTTCCGATCGGGATCGCCGCGGCCGCATTGGCGCCACGGATCCTCCGTGAGAGCCGCCGTGAGGAGGCCGGCAACTCCTTCGACATCCCCGGGGCCGTGGCCGTCACCGGCGGGCTGGCGCTGCTCGTGTACGCCGTCGTCGACGCGGTCAACGTCGGCTGGGGCGCGACCCGCACGATCGTCTGCCTAGCGGCGGCCGTGGTGCTGCTGATCGCGTTCGTGGCGATCGAGCGCCGCCAGCGTGATCCGCTGATGCCGTTCTCGATCTTCCGAAACCGGACCCTGCGCGGCGCCAACATCGTCGGACTGCTGATCGGCATGTCGCTGTTCTCGATGTTCTTCTTCATCTCGCTCTACCTCCAGGACGTGCTCGGCTACTCGCCGATCAAGACCGGGATCGCCTACCTCCCGCTGGCGGTGGGGATCATCATCGCGGCCGGGCTCGCTGGCCAGCTGGTCACCCGGGTCGGGTTCAAAGCACCCCTGATCGCCGGCATGCTGCTGGTCGCCGGTGGCCTGCTGTGGTTCTCCCAGGTGCCGGCGACGGGTGGTTCGTTCCTGGCCGATGTGCTCGGCCCATCGCTGCTCGCCGCCTTCGGCCTCGGGTTTGCCTTCGTGCCGGTGACGATCGCCGCCGTGACCGGAACCGAGCCACGCGAGGCGGGCCTGGCCTCCGGTCTGATCAACACCTCCCAGCAGATCGGCGGCGCGCTCGGACTCGCGATCCTCGCGACCATCGCCAACAGCCGCACCCAAAGCCTGATCCACGCCGGCGTCCACAGCACGGCCGTGGCGCTGACCAAAGGCTTTGACCGGGCGTTCCTCGTCGGCGCCGGCCTCGCCCTCGCCGGAGCGATCCTCGCCGCCGTGCTCATCTCCTCACGCGACAGCCACGAACACTCAAACGCAGCCCGCACCGGCAAGGCCGCCGGCGGCCATGCCGCCGCCGTTCCCGTCGCCGCGGGCTGAGCGCTCCCGTCGATCTGGCGCTCGTAGACGCCAAACGAGGTCAGCTGGCACACCGTGTCCCGCGGGCCGGAGCTCCGGCCCGCGGGAGCTGCGCCCACTCCATACAGAAACCGTGCAACAGGAAGAAGAACCGCTATGAACAGCTACGGCTACTCGATTGCTCTGTTCTTTCATCTCGTCTCACTGGTCGCAGCGGGTGCGGCCGCAGCTCTTTCCGGCTACGCCGCACTCCGCTTGCGCGCCGCCACAAGCCCGGCCGAAGTCACCCGGTGGGGAACGATGATCGAAAAGGTCGTCCGCATATTCGCCCCCGCCACCCTGGGCCTCCTCGCCAGCGGCGCCTACATGACCCAAACCGCCTGGAGCTGGTCGACACCGTGGATCGTCGCCGGGCTGGTCGGTCTGGCGATGATCATCCTGCTCGGCTCCGGGGTGGAAGCAAGCCGCGGACGCGCACTCAAGAACGAGCTGCAAAGTCACGAGCTCTCCGAGCGGGCGCGCCGCCTAATGCGTGACCCGCTCGCCTGGACGGCCAGAGCGATGGAGTGGACGCTAATGCTCGGGGTGATGTTCGTGATGGCCACCAAACCGCCGGCCTGGGGCTGCGCCACCTCGCTGGTCATCGCATCCCTCGCGGGCGCGCTAGCCGCCGTGCCGATCTGGCGCCGGTCGGCAACACACCCCGCAACGCCCAATTCTCCAGGCCGAGCCCAACCCGCAGGCATCCGCTAAGAATTCCCGCCGAGCAGACCCTCCCCGCCGGCGAGAACATCCGCGTCCCTCTCGAAGACCTGCTTCGACATCACCACGAGCATTCGAGCGTCGCCGCAGCGCGGCCCCGCTTCGCGCGGTCAGCAGGGGGCTTCGTTCCACCCAGCGCTCGGCGTTAGCCCACGGACCCGCCCGTGGCGATAAGCACGTCGCTGATGACGACTGCGCCGGCACCTGCATTCGTGGTCGACGTGTATCCGGCGCGGACGGTGTCCGCGAGGTCGACTTGGACAGTTCGCGGCAGCCGATCAAGGGGTCGTCGACGTGAAAATCGTGGCGGTTCGCGCGACGGGCCCAGGAGCGAGGTCGGTACTGCCGTTGCGCGTCAGATGAGGAGCCGTGCCAGCCTCGCTCGACGACTAGTCTTGTCGGTCTGTCGCTCGGACATCATGATCGTCCGATGACACTGGTTGACGAGCGCGTGGCGTACGTCGGAGTCGTGCTCGACCGGTAGGATATGGGTGATTGACACGTTGAGGCCTGGTTCTCGTCCAGGGAATCGATCCACGGCAGATGTCCCGTTGAGCCGAAAGCCCAAGTTGGGCTTAGACGACCGTTCGAACACGCCGTAATCGAGCCAGCTACCTGTCGTCGCGGAGGTCTGAGGTGCGGACTAGCTGGACGAACAGGTTGCGACCTCTTCGGCGGTAGCCGGCCGGCCCAGGACATCGACCCGTGCGAATCGATGAGCTCCTCCGCGGTCACCGGTTCAACTGCGCGACGGCCCGCGAGGCCGCAAGGGGTGTCCAGACGATCGAGGTCAGCGACCCGACTATGGTCCGGGATCAAGCCGTTGGGAACGCCGCGAGCGGGCGCCGTCTGCCTCGGCCGTCATCGCCGTTCCCTACACCGGAAGAGTCCCGGAGCGTGAACGGTCATTCGGTACTCCTCGTCTCAGTTTCGACAGCAGTAATCTCCCGCTCGGCCTGAGCGACAGCCTCATTCAGCCAACGTGGGAGCTTCCGAGGCGGCAGCAGCAACGCTCTCCTGATCGCCTCGCGCGCGGTCGAGGCCTCGCTCCACCCGCCGGAGCCCTGTCGGCGCGCGAGCCTCCAGCTGCTACCTCGTCTGAGACCGTGCATTTCCTGGCGGAGTACCTCGATCTCGCCGCGCGGCGTGACGACCGTCACTGGCTCGGACCGGTTACGAACTGCGCTACCTGCTGGCATGGCCGCAAGAGCGTAGTCCTTGCGGACGTCCTACCAGCAGCCGGGCCCTCCGCCAGATACCCGTGACACCGGATTGCGTCCGGGCTGAGCTTTTAGCGTTGCCCTGGGCGAGGCTGGAAAGCGCGCTCGAGTGCCTCCGGCAGATTCCGCCTGGCCGCCGTGGCACCGCCCTTGACCGCGGCCGCCGCCGACCGGTTCACAGGCGCGTGGCCGACGTGCAACGCGAGCGCAGCGGCGACGATCACGCCTGCACCCACCAGCGGGCGCATCAGCCGAAACAGTCGCCATCCGAGATACAGCCGGAGAACCGTCCCCACCGGCTCGTCATCCGACGCGTGCTGGTCGCCAGATGCGCTGCAGTTCGCCCGCCAGTAATCCAGAGACCTCGGAAAGCGCGTGGAAGGCGGCCGCGAGGCCCGCGAGCGAGGACCCGGAAAGGGCTGCCGCGAGCCCGGCGACAGCTTCGTCGAAGCGTCGCCAGAGATCCTCAGACCCCGGGCGTGTCATGCCGGGAGTGAGCTCGGGCGCCAGCCGGAACTCTCCCTCGATCGTCCGCGGACGCCAGCCAAGACCGCCTTGGGCGGCGAGTTCGAAAGCGGCCGCCTGCTCCGCCGCCGCGTTCGAGAGCGCTCTGAGACGCGACGGGAAGCCGGCGTCCGGCGGCGCCAAGGCGTGGGCGTCGAGTGCCGATTCCCAATCGTGGCCGGCTGAGGTCATTCGCGCGACGATCGAGGCGACCTCAACCTGCATTGGCACCGCGCTCGGGGTTGGTGATCAGCGACGAGAGCAGATCGCGCGCCTGTTCGCCGGCCGCGGGGCGCAGGCCGGATCTCGGTGAAGGCTGCTGATGGCTTGCCTGTTCACCGAGCATGCGATCGACCTCGGATTGGCGAATTCGCCAGAACCGAGCACCGGCGCGGTGTGCCCGGAGCTTTCCGTCCTTGATCCATTCGCGGACCGTCGGTTCGGTCACGCTCAGAAGCTGCGCGACCTCTGCGACGCTCAGCAATCGGTCTTGTTCGTCTGCCATTATCCGCAAATTGGTATGGTTTAACCCACTTCAACCACTGCTATCCTACACAACTGGGCAATGTCGTCGCTTACGACTGAGCAGCAACGGGATGATCTTGCAGCGCGACGCCGACGTAAACAGGCGCGAGAGACCAGCGCCCAACGGCGACGCCGTAGCAGCCCTGCAGTCATCGCAGGCGGCGCGGGGTCTGCTTCGCGACGTGATCACGGGCCTCCCCGACCAGAGCCCGGCAGGCCCGGGTCTCGACGAGGGGGTCGCACACACGCGCGCGCGCGAAACGGACCGTCCTGATTCCCCTCCTCGCGTGCCGACTTCGCGATCGGTGACCTCGGACGGCGAGCGGTCGACGAGCTAGTCCGGCGAGTCAAGGAGGGCGCCTCCGCCGCGTCGGCCGAGGCGATCGCGAGCGGCGCGCACAGCCGACCCAAGGGCACCGCGGACCTTGCGGCCGACGCCGCTGTGAAGGGAAGCCATCGCCAGCTGCCCAACACCGGCTCGCCGCGCTCGTTGCTCGCGAAGCGACCTCGGAGCCGCTGGTGGGGAGCAGCTGCCGTCGGGCTCGCCGCCGGACTCGCGGTGATCGTGCTGGCGGTCGACAGCTCAGGTAGTCGCCTGGAAGGTCGGACTGCGGCTTTTACAGCGGCGCGATCGGGGCAAGCCGAGGCCGGAACAAAGATCTTTGGCGGAGCCGTGCGCACGACGATCGTGGGAATCGACCATGCGATCAAAGCCCGGGCGGTTCTCGCAAATGCGCAAGCTCGGCCGGCGCACCGGCAGCAGGTGGGGCACCGGCAGCGCACGCAATCGCAGAGACGGTCCGGCGCCACACGCAAGCACCCTTCGACGACTGGGCAAGGCCGCTCGACTTCGCAGCCCTCCCCTGGCATCGCCGCAACGAGCGACACGCACAGCTCGGCCCCGCGATTGGCGACCGCCTCGGAGGCACACAGCAACACGCCGCCCGCGACCGGTGTTAGCACTAGCGAGTCCACGACCTCGCACAACTCTTCAACGACGGCCACCAGCCACCCTGCCGGACCGACGGGATCGAACCCGCTCGGCGGGATCGGCTCGTGCGTCAAAGGCTGCTAACGCAGGCCCAGTAAGGAACCCTGATGCCAGAGCGTCCACTGCATCGCCGAGTCCTGTCTCATATCCGTAACCAGTGCGTCGGGTATCTCGCGCTGTTCCTCGTGCTCAGTGGTGGCGGGTTCGCGCTCGCGGCCACCAGGAACAAGACCATCCACGGCTGCGTCGTCAAGAAGACCGGGGAACTCTTGATCAAGGCGCGTTGCGGTCACGGTCAAAGCCGCCTCGTGTGGAACCAGCAGGGCCCTCAAGGCGCACAGGGGCCACAGGGCGCACCGGCGGTCAACGCCTGGGGAGTCGTGACCGCCGCAGGCAATGTTCTTTCCGGGCAGGCGATGTCCGACAGAACCCGCACGTGGCGATGACGATCGTCGGCGATGATCCCTACCAGCACCTCTCCCAATCGGGAACGGTGCGCGAGCTGTGGGACGACCCCGATCTCAAGGTGATGGATCGTCTCTCGAATGCGGTACATCGGCGAGCCTTGGCCCGAGCGCCAGCGGTGTGTCAGCGCGCTGGCCGCGATCGATCGCTGGCATGGCTACGGCCTGCTCTCCGACTCATCGGACTACAGCTTGCCCTAGGGGCGGGATGCCCGCGCGAGGGCGTCGAGCGCGATCCGGTCGCCCTCGGGTGTCTGCACCGGTCGCTGCACGCGTTCGGCCCGCTCGATCCGCAGGCCGGTTCCCTGTAGGTCGCGGGTGACGTCCTCGGCGGTGTAGAGGACGGCAGGGTCCTGCGGTCCTCCGTAGCCCTCGCCGATGTTGCTGGCGTCGTGCCCGACGAGCAGGAACGTGCCGCCGGGGGCGACTGCGCTGGCGGCGGTCTTGAGGATCGGCGTCCGCTCAGCCGCGGGCACCTGTAGGTAGAACACGATCACCAGCTGGAACGCGCCCGGGTCGGGCCGGTAGTCGAGCAGGTCGGCGGTGATCCACTCGGGGTGGACACCGCGTGCGTCCTCCAGTTGCCTGGCTTTCTCCAGGCCGACCTTGGAGAAGTCAACGCCGGTCGCCTGCCAGCCGCGCTCGGCGAGCCAGATCGCATTGCGCCCCTCGCCGCAGGCGAGATCGAGCACCCGGCCGGGAGCCAGGCCGTCCGCCTCCTGGACTAGGAAGCGGTTGGGTTCGCTCGTCCAGACCAGCTCACGCCCGGTGTAACGCCGATCCCAGCCCTGGCTATCCATCCGGACGAGGGTAGCTTTCCGCGGACGCGCTCGGCGACGGCCGCGAGCCGCCGGCGGATCGCGCTCGCCGTCGAGGCGAGTTCGTCGTTGTCGACGACCGAGCGCATCTGCTCGGCATGGACCGCCGGGATGTGCGTTACCGGTCTGCCAATAGACGACTACGTTGCACGGGAGGAGCACGCCGAGCTCGGGCTCGGCATTCGAGCGCGCCGCGGGCCGCCCGATTGGCGAGCGGCTTCCTCGTCGAGCTTTCGGTCCTGCGATGCCTAGGTGAAGATGATCTGGCCGCCGGCGGCGAGGCCGTAGAACTCGCCAACGGTGATGATGTCCTGGACCTGGGGGATGAAGTCGTCTTTGGTGAGGTGAAACATGTCGACCGAGGCTTTGCAGGCGTACAGCCCGGCGCCGGAGTCCGCGATCATCTCGATGAACTCGGGGATCGGCGGGATGTCGAGCTTCTCCATCTCGGTCGCGAACTTGTGGGTGACCATCGAGGAGACACCGGGGAAGCCGCCGGCCCAGGTCGCCAGGTGCAGCCCGGGGTTCCCGACAGTGGCGACCTTGACGTGATCGTGCTTGGCCTTGTTGATCGCATCCAAGCCGAAGAAGGTGAAGAACAGGTTCGCGTCGATGCCCTCCATGCGGGCGCCGTTGGCCATGATCAGGCCGGGGTAGATGCCTTCCAGGGAGCCCTTGGAGATGATGATCGAGACTTTTTCGATCGTTTGGGGCTGAGGCGCTTCGGGCTGTGGGTGTTCGAGTAGATCGGTCATGGTGTCCTCGCTTTCGTGTTGTCGTCGCGAGTCCGCTAGATGCAGCCGCGTGGCTTGGGGATGCCGGCGATCTTGGCCGCGAGCTTGGCCGGGCCCTTGGGGAAGAGCTGGTATAGCTCCTTGATCGGGACGCCCGAGACCTTGCCGAGCGTGCGGATTGACGGCGCGCTGCCGGTCTCCAGATAGGTCCGGCGCATGAAGTTGATGACCTGCCAGTGGCGGTCTGTGAGGTTGTCGATGCCGTTCTCGCGCGCGATCTCGTCCGCCATCGTCTCGGTCCACTGCTCGGGGTGGACGAGGAAGCCCTCGGCGTCGCGCTCGACGGGCGTGTCGGTGAGCGTCGTGGTTGTCATCGGGTGCTCCTTTCGATGGCGCTTGCTTCCAGTTCCTTCCCGGCCAGCTGCATTTGGGCGGTGATCCCCGGCATCGGGCGGCCGGGTAGGAGGATGTGCCAGTAGATCCACTCGAACGCGAGCTTGCCGAGATGGTTCAGCCGCGATTCGCGCAGCAGCCGCAACGGGCCGATGTGCGGCTCGGGAAACAGACCCGGTAGCGGTTCGGTTTCGTAGTTGAAGTCGATCAGCAGCGCCTTGTGGAAGCCTGTCTCGATGAAGCAGTTGGTGTGGCCGTCGAAGCTCGGCTCGAGCTTGCGGCCGTCGAGGACGCGCTGGATGTTCTCGACCAGCGTTTCGCCTTCGAAGTGGGCCACCGACCCGGCCTTCGAAGTTGGGACGTTGGTGGCGTCGCCGATCGCGAACACGTTCGCAGCGGCGTCGGCCTGCAGGGTCGCGCGATCGACGGGCACGAAACCGATCTCGTCGCCGAGTCCCGGTGATCGGCCGACGATCGCCGAGCCGCCGTGCAGCGGGATCGTGACGAGCAGGTCGAACGGGACGTCGCGGTCGTCCCAGCTGACCAGCCGGCCGCCGGGCCCGTCCACTTGGCCGGTGTTGAACTCGGTCGTCACCTCGATCCCCTTGCCGGCGAGCAGCCCTGAGAGCTCGCGGTTGCACGTGGCCTTCGTGAACGCGCCGTCGAGCGAGGTCACGTAATCGATCTGCACGCGATCGCGGATGCCGCGCTTCCTGAAGTACCAATCGGCCAGGAAACAGAACTCCAGCGGGGCGACCGGGCACTTGACCGGCAGGTCGATCATGTTCACCACCAGCCGCCCCGCCTCGAATTTACCCAGCGCGTCGCGGAGCGCCGCGGCGCCGTCGAGCGTGTAGAAGGTGAACACCCGCTCCTGCCAGCCCGGTCCGGTGAGGCCCTCGGTCTCCTCGGGCAACAGCGCCGCGCCGGTGGCGATCACCAGAACGTCATACGGGATCGCCTCACCAGCGTCGAGATAGACCTTGTCCTCGGCGGTCTCGATCCGGTCCACCGCGGCGAGGCGAAGCTCGACTCCGTCGTGAAGCTGCGCTCGGCGCGAGCGAACGAGCCTTCGCGGGTCGGTGAGGCCGAACGGGACGAACAGCATGCCCGGCTGGTAGACGTGGCGATCGTCGCGGTCCACGACGGTGATGTCCGCCGAATCGCCGTAGATGCGGTGTAGCCGATTCGCCGTCAACGTTCCGGCGGTGCCGCCGCCGATGATCACGATCCGCGGGCGCATAAACGCATCCTCCTCGTGCGTGCTCGAGGGACCATCCGGTTGATCCCGCAGGCGAGGAGCGGGTAACTACGACGCGCGGGCGCGGTTACCAGGAGTGCCATTCACGCTCGCGAGCTCGGCGTCGGCGGCCGGATGACTATCGACGACGATCTCTTCGTCGAAGGTGAACCCCGCTTCGAGCGCGCGTTTGACCGGACATGTGTCGGCGATCCGGCGGAGTCGCTCGGCCTGGTCGGGCGCCAAGCCCGCCGGCACGTGCACGACCAACCCGACGTGCCGCGGGGTCGACCCGGGGTCGTAGTCGACATCGACTCGCAGCTCATCCAGTTCGAGACCCCGTGCGTTCGCGTAGGTGACGATCATCGTCGAGACGCACGCTGCGAGCATCGCGGGCAGGAGTTCGTGGGGCGCGGGGCCGGCGTCTGTGCCGCCGAGTTGCGTCGGCTCGTCCGTGATGATCGTGTGGCGGCCGTTGACATCGACCTCATGGCGGAGCGTGCCGTCGATCGGCCGGGCTGTGGCGGTCATGCTCATGTACACATCTTGAGTTCACGGAAGGACGAGGTCATCCGGACAAACCCACGGAAGCGGATGGGGGAACGTGCAGTGGCGATGAATTCGAGATTCGCGCTTGCCGCGGGTAGCGGGTCGGGTCGAAGGTCATTGGCTCGCCGCGCGGTCGACGACAGCGGCGAGGCGACGCCGGACCTCCGTTGCCGTTGGCGCAAGCTCGTCGTTGCCGACGATTGAGAGCATCTGCTCGGCGTCGACCGCGGCGATGCGCGTCTGACTGTCCTCCTGATAGATCACGACGTTGCAGGGGAGCAGCACGCCGAGCTCGGGCTCGGCTTCGAGCGCGCGGTGAGCGAGCGCCGGGTTGCATGCTCCCAGGATGAGGTAGGGCTCGCGGTCGACACCCAGCTTCTGCTTGAGGGTGGCTTGCACGTCGATCTCGCACAGCACCCCGAACCCCTCCGCGGCAAGTTGCTCTCGCACCCTTGCGACGGCCTCCGTGAAGGAGAGGTCGGTTGATCTGCTCACGGTGTAGGTACTGCCAACTTGGGACATGCTGCCTCCAGTTCCTTTTGCTTGGCCTTGGCCGCTTTGGCGCGTTGCTCGGCGGCGTCCGGCGGTTCGATGTAGTGCTCGTTCAGATACGCGAGGATCGCCGGCTCGCCGCTCACGATGCTGCCGTCAACGACGAGGATCGGGATCTCGCCGGCGCCGGTGGCGGCGCGGAGCTGTGCGCGCACTTCCGCGCGAACCGGGACCTGGTGGACGGTGTAGGTGAGACCAAGCTCGGTCAGGCGTTGGCGTACCCGGTGTGAGGCCGGGCACCATTCCGTCTGCCACAGCTCGAGTGGTGATGCTGACATGGCGATCGCTCCTGAACTCATGTGTGTCCGAAGGTGACGTTCGGAAGGGCTCTGCGTGCCCATCTGGGCAGGTACCACGCCCACCGGCCCATCAGCCGCAGCAGCACGGGCAGCAGCAGCAGGCGGATCAGGGCTGCGTCGAGCAGCACTGCGACTCCGAGGATGATCCCCATCTCCTTGGGCGGCAGCGGTCCCGACAGCGCGAAGGTGAAGAACACCGCGACCATCACCGCGCCGGCGGCGAAGATCACCCGGCCCGAGTGCGCCAAGCTGCCGACCATTGCGTCGTGCGGGTCGTGGGTGCGGTCCCAGTGCTCCTTGGCGCTTGAGAGCAGGAACACGGTGTAGTCCATCGAGATCGCGAAGATCATCGCGAAGAAGAACACCGGCCCCCACGCATCGAGGAACCCCTGGGACTGGAACCCCAGCAGCGAGTGCAGCGCGCCGTCCTGGAAGATCCACTTGGCCACGCCGAACGCCGCGCCGGTGGCCAGCAGGTTGGTGAGTACCCCTACCGCGGCAAGCAGCGGCGCCTGCAGCGCGATCAGCAGGAGCAGGAACCCGAGCGCGAGCACGACCCCGATGACCAGCGGCGTCTTGGCCGAGAGCGCCGCCTGCAGGTCGTGGTTCTCGGCTACCGCGCCGCCGACCAGCGAACCGGTGGGCAGCTCCGCTCGCAGCCGGGCGATTGTTCGGCCGACGGCCGGGTTTGACGGGTCCTGTTTGGGGATCGCGGTGATCAGCGCGTACCCGCCGCTCGTCTGTGTCGGCATCAGCGCCGCCACGCCCGGGTCGGCCGCGGCGATCCGAGCGGCCGCGGCCGTGTCTCCTGCCGGGGTCACGATCTGAAGCGGTCCGGTGGCGCCGGGCCCGAACGCCTGCTGCACCTGCTGGTAGCCGATGTAGGAGGCGTCGGAGGTCGGGACGACCTTGATCGACGGCATCGCGGTCTTGAGCTGCGTGATCGGGATCGCCAGGCCGACCAGGATCGCGAGGGCGACGATGCCGTAGCGCAGAGGCTGGCGCCACAGCCGCTCGCCCCACCGCTCAAAGCGCGCCGAGCGGTGCTCGCCGGAATGCGCCCACGGGAGCGCCAGCTTGTCCACCCTTGGCCCGAGCCTGGACAGCACGGCCGGCAGCAGCGTCAAGGTCGCCGCGAGCACGAAGACGACGGCGAGCATGATCCCGACGCTCATCGAGCGGAACGCCGGCGAGGGCACGAGCATGACCGCGGTGAGTGAGATCAACACCGTGATTCCGGAGAACAGGACGGCCTTGCCGGCGGTGTCCATCGTCACCGCGGTAGCGTCGACAGGCGAGAGCCCGTGGCCGAGGAGCGCGCCGCGGAAGCGGTGCACGACGAACAGCGCGTAGTCGATCCCCAGCGCCAGCGCGAACATCAGCGCGAAGTTCATCGCCCAAATCGAGATCGGCATGACCAGCGTACCCAGGTACAGCATCCCGGCCGCGGAAGCCAGCCCGATCATCGTGAGCATCAGTGGCAGCCCGGCCGCGACCAGCGACCCGAACGCCAGCAGCAGGATGCCGAGCGTCACCGGCCAGGAGATCACCTCGGACTTCATCATCGCTGTGCGGTTGGCGGCGTTGAAGTCCGACCACATCCCCGCCGCGCCGGTCAGGTGAACCTGAATCGCGGCCGTCGAGAGGCCTGCGAGCTTGCCCATCAGCGAGTCAGCGGCCCTCACCATTCCGTTGGAGCTCTTCGCGGCGCCGGCCTGCACGATCGCGGTGTGCCCGTCGCGGGAAATCGAGACACCGGGTGATGGGGCGACGACGCTGCGTACGGCGCTGTCGGTACGGAGCGTGCTCTCCACCTTTCCGATCGTGCTTTTGAAGGCGGGATCGTTGATCGTTTGCGTGGGCGAGTAAACGACGGTCATCAGCCCGTAGCTCGAGAGGCCGCGGAAGTTCTTGTCGATCAGCTGCCGGGCCTGCACCGACTGCGAGCCCGTGGTCTCCCAGCCCGCGCCCGACAGCGCCGTCTCCACCCGCGGGGCGAAGAATCCCAGCGCGAGCGCGACCACCAGCCAGCCGACGAGTACCACCCGAAAATGCGTCGCGGTGTAGCGGCCCAGCCGCCCGATCGGGCCAACGTTCACCGCATGCGGATAGTCCTCGGCATGCTGCGGGCCCGACGGCGGGAGTTCGACGATCGCCATCAGGCCGCTGCCTTCGCCAGCGAACCGGCGAGACGGTCGACCGCGTCCACGAGCCGCTCGGCACCGATCACTCCGGCCTGGGCCGCGAGCGGCTCGCCGTCGCGCAGTACTACGAGGGTCGGGATCGAGCGGATCCCGAACCTGCTCGCCAGTCCCGGTTCGGCATCGACGTCGACCTTTGCGAACCGATACTCCGGTCGCAACCGCGCCGCCTGCTCAAATTGGGGGGCCATCGCCCGGCAAGGACCGCACCAACTGGCCCAGAAGTCGACCACGGTGAACCCGGGTTGCTCGACGGCCTCGGTGAAAGTGTCCTCGGTGAGGTGACTGATGATGTCCATCGGTGAGCTCCTTGAGCAATCGATTCGTCTCAACCACGACGGTTCATCGACGCCTGCACAACTGTAGAGTGGTTGATGGGTGGAGCATAGCGACGCCGCCCGCTTCTGTCAACCGCACAACTGTGTATTTGTGCTATGGTTCCCGGCGTGCTCACCAAGCCCCAGGTCCCGCATCCGCTCCCAGAACCCCTGATCGAGCTCGTGGCCCAGCGCTTCCGCGTCCTCGGAGAGCCGATGCGGATCAAGCTGCTCGATCTGCTCCGCGAACGCGACGCCACCGTGGGAGAACTGCAGGACGCACTGGGCGCCTCCCAGCAGAACGTCTCCAAGCACCTCGGAATCCTTCACGCCGCCGGCATGGTCAGCCGCACGAAGGACGGAACGCAGGTTCGCTACTCGATCAGCGACCCGAGCGTGTTCGAGCTCTGCGACCAAGTCTGCGGTGGCGTACGCCGGCAGCTACAGGACCTCGAAGCGATCCTCCAGCCGAGCTGACACCCTCGCCGGTGTGATCGCGGTCGCGCCCAAGGTGTCGGCGCTCGGCTCGCGGCTTGCGCCCGGGCGCCAATCGGACTCGTCCGCGAGCACTCCCGCCAGAGGGTGAAAGCCGCAGACTTGAGCGTGGTTTTCCCGGATGAGGCCGGACCGCGCCCGGCCTAGCGTTCTCACACGATGCAGATGACGGCACGTCACGGCCGGTTTCCTCGTGATCCATGTGGAGCTTGTGATGGGCGCCCTTGAGGAATGGCGGTCGCTGTGAGCCGGGTCGTGGTGCTCGGAGCTGGTATAGCCGGACACACCGCCGCGGCGTTCTCGCGCCAGTGGCTCGGGCGCGAGCACACCGTGACCGTGGTGTCGCCCAGGCCCGACTACAACTGGGTGCCGTCGAACATCTGGGTCGGGGTCGGGCTGATGAAGGCGGCCAAGGTCACATTTCCGCTGGCGCCGATCTACGAGCATGCCGGGATCGAGTTCGTGCAGGCGGCCGCACGGGAGATCCATCCGGAGGGCGAGCACGATGATCCGTTGCCCTATGTGATCGCCGAGTCTGCGGACGGGAGGCGCTCCAAGGTGCGCTACGACTTCCTGATCAATGCGACCGGGCCCGCATTGCGCTTTGATAAGACGGAAGGGCTTGGACCCGACTGCGGCCACAGCCTGTCGGTCTGCTTGCCGCAGCACGCCGCGCAGACGGCCGCGGCGCTCGACGAGGAGGTCGAGCGGATGCGCCGGGGCGAGAAGCGCCGCTTCCTCGTCGGCGTGGGTCACGGGACCTGTACGTGTGAGGGCGCCGCGTTCGAGTACATCGTCAACCTCGAGTTCGAGCTGCGGAATCGCGGCGTGCGCGACCGCGCCGAGATCACGTGGATCACCAACGAGTACGAGCTCGGAGACTTCGGCATGGGCGGCATGCACCTAAAGCGCTCCGGCTACGTCACCCCGAGCAGCCTCTTCAACGCCTCGCTGTTCGCCGAGCGCGGGATCGACTGGATAACCCGCGCACACGTCCACAAGGTCGAGCCCGACCGCGTCCTCTACGAGACGCTGGACGGCAACGAGCACGAGCACGCGTTCGATTTCGCCATGCTGCTGCCGCCGTTCTCGGGCGTCGGGCTCAAGGCGTTTGACCGCGAGAGTGCGGACATCACCGACCGCATGTTCCTCCCGAACGAGTTCATGCGAGTGGATGCCGATTACACGCCCAAGCCCTACCAGCAATGGAAGGCCGACGACTGGCCGCGCACCTACCAGTCACCGGACTACACAAACGTGTTCGCGGCTGGAATCGCGTTCGCGCCTCCCCACGCCATCTCGATCCCGCATAAGAGCCCGAACGGCACGGTCATCGCCCCCGCGCCTCCGCGGACCGGAATGCCCTCGGCCGCGATCGGCAAGGCGGTCGCCCGCAGCATCGTCGACATGATCGGCGGCTCGAGGACGCCGACGCACACCGCCTCGATGGCCGAGATGGGCGCCGCCTGCGTCGCGTCCGCCGGCGCCAACCCGTTCACCGGTACCGCCGCCTCGATGACGGTGTTCCCGATCGTGCCCGACTACGAGCGTTACCCCGAGTACGGCCGCGATCTAGACCGGACGTTCGGGGAGATCGGGCTCGCGGGTCACTGGATCAAGATCCTGCTGCACCACTTGTTCCTGCACAAGGCGCGCCTGCGTCCCGGCTGGCGCCTGATACCGGAGTAGCCACATGGACGACGAGAAGCTGCGCTACGTAACGAAGCCCACGAGGACGACGCTGTTCCTGCGCACGTTCCTGCCCTGGCAGGCGTGGCGGTTCGCGGTGATCAACCTGAAGATGATCGACATCAGCCGCCGCAGCCACAAGAGGGTGGGCAGCTGACGGCAGCCTCGACGTGAGCGCAGCCGGATGAGCAAGCTCAAGACAAGCCCGGCGGCGACCGTTTGGGACCGGGTGCTATGCGCGGTCGATCAGACTCCCGCCAGCATCCACGCCGCGCGGACGGCGGCCCGGCTGATGCCGGCCGCGGCGAGTCTGACCCTGTGCGCGGTTGTCCCCGGCGAGGCGCTCGGGGCCGACGTGTCCCTCGAGCGATCGCGCACCCGTGCGGCTCAGGACGCTCTCACCCGCGCGCAGGCGGAGACTGAAGCTTTCCACGACGCCGAGCTACATCTCCGAGAGGGGCGGCCGATACGCCGGCTTTTGGACGAGCTGTCCGCCGAGCGAGCCACCCTGGTCACGGTCGGTCGTCGTGCCGACAGCGGTGCCGCCGGCGCCCCGCTCGGCGAGCTCGCGACGACGATTCTCCATGAGGCCGTCTGCTCGGTTTTGATCGCCGGCACCGCCGAGCGCGACCACGGAGAGGTGGTGGTCGGGTTTGACGGTTCTGGCGGCGCTGGGCGTGCGCTCGCGGTCGGCCGCGAGCTCTCGGCGCGACTGGCGCTGGTCCTGCGGGTGCTCGTGGCGACCGGCGAACCGCATCCCCCGGGCCCCGACTGGTCGCGCCACGAGCTCGGGACCGAGCTAGATGTCATCGAAGACCCGCGTACAGCCGTCGAGGCGCTTATCGGAGCTTCCCATTCGGCGAGGCTGCTGATCCTCGGTAGCCGTCACCTCAGCGGTGTCATGGCGCGCTCGAGCGTAAGCGAGCACGCGGCACGCGGCGCCGACTGCCCCGTGCTCGTGATTCGCTGACCAGGCCGCTCGCAGGGCATCACGGCCACGGCCAACACGGCGTCGCGTGCGCAGAACACGCAGGCAGACCAGCAGTAGCTGCTGCACAGCGATCGGGGCGTGTGCATGGACTTTTGAACTACGGCGCTTCCGGCCTTGATCCCCGACGAGGCCCGGTCGACATTCCTTTTAGAGCCCCGGTCCGAACGCAGTGCGTTTGTCCTTGTCAAGCATAAACTCGCGTTGACGCCGGCGGGGTAGGTCCCGGCTCCTTATATAGTTGTGGGGATGGCCAGGGAGGCTTCTGGTTCTCTGGAGTCGCTGCGGGCGCGTAACCGAGCGCGGGCGCTGGCGGTCCTTCAGGCGCGGGGCGCGGCAAGTCAGGCGGACATAGTGCGCGAGACGGGACTGTCGCGGACGACGGTCTCGAGTCTGGTCGCTGATCTGCTCGAGGAAGGGCTGGTCGTCGAGCGGTCAGACGGGGCGCGTCAGGCGCCGTCGCCGAGTGGCGGGCGCCCGGCGACGTTGCTGACGATCGAGCCGTCCTCGGGTGGTTTCGCGGGGATCGATTTTGGGCGCGAGGTCGTTCGTGTCGCGGTCGCCAACCGGGCCGGGGAGCTGTTGCTCGAGGCTCGCAGCGAGCGCCTTGAGGTCGCGCACCAAGCGCAGGAGGCGCTGACCGCAGCCGCGCGGATGCTGTCAGAGCTGCTCAGTGAGGCCGAGCTTGCCCCTGACTGGCTGCTCGGCGCGGGGGTCGCGGTTTCCGCGCCGGTGCCCTCTGACTCCCCGGGCTTCGCCTCGGGCGTGATCTTCCCGGCGTGGGCGCAGATCAACGTCGATGAGCTGCTGGCCGAGCGGCTAGGGATGCCTGTGCATCTCGACAACGATGCCAACCTCGGCGCACTGGCGGAGGCGACGTTCGGCGCCGGGACAAGCGCGCGGAACATCCTCTACGTGATGTTGTCTGAAGGGATCGGTGGCGCGGTCATCATCGACGGGCAGATCTACCGAGGGCAGACCGGCGCCGCCGGCGAGCTCGGCCACATCGTGGTCAACCCCGACGGGCAGGTCTGCAGATGCGGCAACCGCGGCTGCCTGGCGACCGTCGCCGGCGGCGCCGCACTAACCGCCGCGCTGCGCCAGACCCATGGCCCCGAGGTCACCCTCGATGAGCTGATCGCGCTCTCGCGCGGCGCGGACCCCGGCGCTGCCAGGCTGATCGCCGACGCCGGCCAAGCCGTCGGCCGCGTCCTTGCGGGCCTGTGCAGCCTCCTTGACCCGGCGCTCGTGATCATCGGCGGCGAGCTCGCGCCCGCCGGCGAACCCCTCCTCGGAAGCGTGCGCGACTCGCTCGATCGATGGAGCTCCCCCGCCTCGGGCCACAAATACCGCGTCGTGCTCGGCGAGCTCGGGGCCAAGGCCGAAGTCCTTGGCGCGATCGCCCTGGCGATGGGCCACGTCGCCGAACACATCCTCGACCCGAACAGCAAAACCTCCGCCATGCCCGCCGAGCGCCGGTCGAGCAGGTCAGGCAAGGCAACCGCCGAGCCACGGCCGACCACCGGCAGGCGCGCAAAGGACCGACCCGCGGACTCAGCGCCCGCCGGCGCGACCCGACCTCGCCCACTCCGATGACCGGCACGGTGAGAAGCCGGTCGTCGGTAGCGACTTCGAGCGACTTGCGCGATGGCTCATCCCGCCGGCGCCAGCGGGATCAGCGCGAGGGACACCCCGAGGGACAGGAGCACGGTCGCCCGGAACTCGAGACTCTCAGCGTTCCGATGCAGGCCGGGAGGCGACGAACGGCGGCAGAGACGCCGTTCCCGCGCAATCCAAGGTTGGGACCCGTCATCGCTAACGCTCCCGTCGAGCGAACACAGGGCCCAAGCGTAATGACGCGACGGCAAGCGTGACGGCGTGGGTACGGATCCGTCGACACCGCTGCCTGTTCGTGGAACGAGCAGCCACGCTGGTGGCGCCGGTAGCCCGTGACCGTGGCCATCACCGCCGACGAACTGATCCAGCGCAACGCTCGGTTCGCCGCCGCCGGCGCTTTCGCTGGCCTCCCGTTCCCGAGCAATCAAACGTTGCGGGTCCTCGGTTGCGTCGATTCCCGGGTCGACCCGAGCCATGTTCTCGGTCTCGACCTTGGAGAGGCGATCGTGATGCGCAACATCGGCGGCCGCGTTACGCCGGCGGTTCTGCGCTCGTGGCGGCTGCTCGCCAAGCTGGGCCAACAAGAAGGTGGAGGTCAGCCCGGTGGCGGCGCGTCCCACTTGGGGGTTCTCCACCACACCGACTGCGGGATCAAGAGGCTGGCCGACGATCCCGAGATGCTGGCCGAGTTCTTCGAGATCCGGTCAGCGACCTCGACGCCAAAGCCGTCAGCGACCCGCACGCCGCGGTCAGGATCGACGTCGACCTCCTCGGGCGCTCCCTTCCGGCCGGGCTGCTCGTGTCGGGTCTGGTCTATGACACCGACACCGGACTCGTGAGGTCGTCGTTCCGCCCACCACCTGAGCCTCGCGTTGCTGCTCACGCCCCCGATCATCGTCGCGATAGCGGGTAAGCGGTCAACGACGAGCTTGTGAACACCATGCAGAGCTCGGGGAAACCCGGGAGCCTGGGCCGGTGACGGCGATCTCGAACCCGGCGATGCACGCGTCGGGCCGTCCCGCGAGGGAGTGAGTGCTCTTGCCGGTTGCGCGGTCTGAACCGGGTGCCGTCGCCCGCCGCTAAGCGGGGTGAGGAACGGGCCCAGCGTGGCGGTCGTCGCTGCTATACGGGCCTGCCGGCGTTCCATCCTAGGCTGGGACGGCCCCGGACGCGAGCGATCGCGATTCCCCCAGCCTGCACCAGCTCGCCAGGTCCGCGGGATCGTTTTCGCCACGGCGCGTTGAACCGGTCGCGAGCCTGGCCGTGTCCCGCTTCCTCGCGATTCCGACACTGGACCACGCTCCCGCTCGACGGCACGGCCTCATCGAGACCCGCGATCCAGGCGCGCCGCGGACAAAGGAAGGCCGCCGGCGCACAACAACAACCTCTCTGCTGCTCGGCTAGCGGTGAGAATTGGCGTAGCGCGATCGGCGTGTCCGATGCGAGGCGCATTGCCGGGATCAGCCTGCCGCTGGGGTCGCGTCGCGCTGGAGCCGGTGCAGGCGTCGGGCGGGTGGCGTCGGTGAGGGCGCCCTGGTGCGTCGGAGTCCCCGGGACTGCGAGGGCGACGAACATCCGACTCTGTGTGCGTATGGCGTAAAGGGAGGAGAATCCGGCGATGGGCGAGACCCGGGCTGAAACGGACGCCGACAGGCGCTCGAACGCCGGCGCGACCGGACCGGGAGCGGCCGGGCGCGACGAGGAGGAGGCGGCCGGCGGGGGGCGTTTGCGGCGGTGGCTGGCCTTTGGCGCGCGGCGTGAGCGGCGGCTCGAGCAAACCGGGAGCGACCCCGACCCGCGGTTCACGTTCGCCAACGAACGGACGTTCCTGGCCTGGAACCGCACTGCGCTAGCGCTGATCGCCGCCGGCCTCGCGGCGGCGCAGTTCCTGAAGTTCAATTTGCACGGACTGCGGCTGATCATCGCGGTGCCGCTGATCGTGCTTGGCGCCGCGCTCGCGCTCGCGAGCTACTTGCATTGGGAGGACAGCGAGCGGGCGATGCGACTGCGGCAGCCGTTGCGCTACTCGTGGATGCCGCGTGTGCTGACGGGCGGGATCGCGGTGATCGCCGTGTGCGGCGGGATCCTGGCGGTGGTCGACCGACTAGTTCATTGAATCGCCCGCAGTCTCAGTCGACTGATGGAACCGTCACACCGCCGCCCGATACCGACGATCCGGGCCTGGCGCGCGAGCGTACCGCGCTGGCGTGGACGCGATCGGCCCTGACGATGGCTGCGAGCGGCGTGCTGATCGCACGCGCCGCGTTTGTCGGGCATCTGCCTGTGCTCGGCGTCCTGATTGCGGTTGCGATGGCGATCCTGGCCGCGTTGACGTGGCGCAACGGGCAGGCGATCTACCGTGAGCGTCGCGAGCCTTCGATACCCCAACGTCTACAGACGGCCGCTTTCGGCCTGTTGACGGCGGCGACGGTGCTGATCGCCGTGATCGCGATCATGGTGACGGTCGCGATCTGAGGACGGTCGTCGAACCCTAGGGCCGCCGCAGTTGCTCTGCTCCGGATCGATCTCGCTGCCGCGCGCGCGGTCCCACCGGATTGCGTAGCCGCGCTTTGTATGGTTCCACGTGATGTGGTGGCCGCGGGTGCACGGCAGTGAGGAGGTTCGCGACCGGGCTCGTGATTGGGAGCTGACGGCGCGCGTGACGCTGGCGGTGGCTATGGGTGCCGGGGTGTTGGCTGCGGTCACTAGTCCTGCTTGGGCCCCCGGAGATCTGCTCGTCGCCACGTACTTCGCTGCTGTCAGCCTGATGCTGTGGGGGCAAGGCGCTCGAATCAGGCGCGCGAGGTCACAGGCGCCATTCACCACGGCCGTGGCGTTCGCGCTCGGGCTCGCGTTTGCCGGGGGATTGATGCTCGCGATCGTCGATGTCGCCACGCGCGGTTCGCTCTAGCTGAGCGCGTGACGCAAGCGATCTGCGCACCGCAGCGCCCTGTTCCTGCTGCCGGTGTAGCGCTGGCTGTGAAAGCGCGGTTAGGGTGCGGTCGCGGCGGCCAAAGGAGGCAAGCAGCTCGCGGTCGCAGGCGACGACGGTCACGTTGTGCGGCTGATTCCGGCCGCTGTGCCCCTCCTAAAGCAAAGCGCCACCACGTCGACGTGACCGCTTGAGGCGTGATCCAGCCACGCGCGTCTGAGGCCGGTCCCGGTGCGTCGGTCTTCGTGAGACCAGCAGCTCGTGTCGTCGTCGCAGTCCGCCCGATGTTGCGTCGACGCGCCTGAGTGTTAGCGGTCGAGAAGCGCGCCGGTCGCGAGCACCGACCCCTCCCAGGGTGGCACGCCATCCGGGCGTGCCCTGCAGTCGGGGATCGGCCCCGCACCCGGCGAGGCCAAAGACGTGAGGAGCGCCACATGGCCAGGACCGCAGCTGGCGACACACACGACCGGCCGGCGATCGATGCACTATCCAACGGCGGCGTGCAACTCCACCACACGCGGCTTTCGCGCGTAGTCGTTCCTGAGTCGTTCTACGTCAGGCGTCTCACGCCACTGGTCCGACTGGGATGGACCGGCCCGATCCGGTCCCGGCGCCAAGCCGAGCGTGAGGCACAGGCATGGCGAGACGCCGGCTGGTTCGCTGATGTGCTCCCGAACACGCGCGACGTCCGAGCGCAGGTCCGTGCTTGGCAACGCCTGCGTGAGGAAGAGCGCCGTCGTCCGGGGTGGGACGCGGGGATCGCGTGATGCGCGTCCTGATCGCAGAAGCCGAGCACCAGGTCGCGCGCGAACGCGCCGAGCAGCTGTGCATGGACGGACACCAGGCCGCGGTGGCCCTCACCGCGCAAGCGGCCGGGCTGCGGCTGGCTGAGCTGCCCGACGTCCTCGTGCTGTGCGAGCTCGACAGCCCGGTGCAGACGATCACGCTGCTGCGGGCGCTACGCGCCGGCGAGATCCCGCGTAGCGACTCGCGCGTCCCTGTCCTCTTGGTCGGAGCCGACGGCGATGACGACGCTATCCGCTATTACCGGGCCGGGGCGGACATCACTCTGCCCGGGGCGAGCTCGCCGCTGCTCATCGCAGCCGCGCTCGACGCGCTTGACCGACGTGCGACCGGCGGCCAGCGACCGCGCATCATGCGCGCCGGACGGCTCACGGTCGACTGCGATGCGCGCACGGCGCACGTGGCGGATCGGGCCGTGGAGCTGACCCGGCTTGAGTTCGATCTGCTGCAGACGCTGGCCGCGCAGCCGGGGAAGGCGTTCACCCGCGCCGAGCTCATCAAGGACGTGTGGGGATACGACCCGGCCGCCGCGCCGAAGAGCCGCACGATCGACTCGACCGCTCACCGTCTGCGCAAGAAGCTCGATGAGGCCGGAGCGGAGGCGGCCTTCCACAGCGTCCGGGGGGTCGGCTGGCGCCTTGTCACATAGCTTCCCGGACCGAGCTGCCACGCCGCGTCGCGCCGGCGTGACACCGTTGCACCAACTGCGCGTCAATCCCGGCTGAGCCGCCCAGGCTCGCCCGTGCAAGCGCGAGTATGGGCGTCGTGAGCGAAGTCCAGCCGATCATCCACCACGGAGCGCTGGTCGCGATCGTGATCGCCGACCACGCGATCATCCCCGCGGCGGTGCCCGCCAGCGATCTACCGGTCGTCAAGGCCAAGTGCCTGTACGCCCTGGAGATCGCCGCCGGCGAGCGTCCGGGCCCGTACAGCGACGCCCGCGCGTCCGCCTACGCCCAGGCAACCGCCGCCGCGCGGAACTAAGACGCCGACGTCAGTGCGAGCCGCGGCGGTGGCGGGCGGTACGGGGAGCACGCTGCGATGCCGCCGGGCACGGAGTCGACCCTCCCCAGTGTTGCGCGCAAGCGCGCGTGGAGGTCGGGGATCGGCCCCGCACCCGGCGGGGCCACCAACCACAGGAGGTTCAGATGACCACACTCGTGAATGGCGGCCGGCAGCGGATCCCGTTGGACCGCATCGCGATCGGTGACAACGTCCGCGAACTCGACGCCGACCACGTGGACGCGCTCGCGGCCTCGATCAAGCTGCGTGGGCTGGTCGTGCCGGTGATCGTGCGGGCCGCCGGCGACGACTACGAGCTCGTTGCGGGCTATCACCGAGTCGCCGCACACAAGAAGCTCGGCGAGGCCAACATCGACGCCGAGATCCGCGACGTCGACACCGAGCACGCCGACCGGGCGATCGAGAACGTCGCCCGTAAGCAGCTCAACCCATACGAGGAGGCCCAAGCCGTACGCGCGATGCTCGCCGATGGCCGGCTGACCGAGGACGGCGCAGCGCAGGCGCTCGGCTGGTCGCGGGCGCGCGTCACCGCCCGGATCAAGCTGCTCGAGCTCCCCGAACGGGCGCAGCAACTCGTCGGCGCGGGCACGATCCCTCTCAGCGCGGTCGATCAACTCCGCGCGATCGGCCAGGTATCGCCCGAGCTGCTCGAGGCGGTCATCGACTTCCTCGCCGACGGGAATGAGTGGGCGGCCGAGCGCCTGACCCGCGAGCCCGGCTGGGTGCTGGATTCGGCGCTTCGCGAAGGCAATCGCAAGGTGTTCGCCGCGCACCTGAGCCAACTCGGTTCCTACGAGATCGCCGAGCTGCGGCTGGGGAAGAAGATCGAGGTGCTGCTCGAGGAGGCGGCGACCCTGCACAAGAAGCTCGATCGGTACGCGTACGGAACGCCGGCGTTCCGGTTTAGCGATGAGCAGATCGACCAGGCGCGGGCTGCGGGGGTGGTGATCGAGTTCGAGCGCGGCGCGCCGGTGATCGTCGACCGCAGCCTCTATCGCGAGCTGGCGAAGGACGCCATCAGGAGCCGGGTCGACCAGCTGCGTGAGAAGGCGGCCGCCGTCGAGGCCGAGCGCAGACAAGCGCGCCGGCGGACCAACGACACGCCCGCCGATCCGCTGGACGAGGCCCAGCGGGAGGAGTCCCGCCAGCTGCGCGAGATCGCCGAGCGCGCCCACGGCGTCAACCTCGATCTCGGCGCCAGCCTGCTCAACGACCTGGCCACGGTGGACCCGGCGTCGATGGACGTCGCCCGGTTCTTCGTCCTGTCCCTGCTGGGCTCAGACTACGACGACTCGCCGTACACGCAGAACGGTGAGCGTGTCAGCCGGCTCGCGATGTCCGGGATCCGACTGGTGATCGACGAGTTCCGAACCGACGTCACGAAGACGCTCAAGAGCGGGGAACGCGGCCGGCTGCGGATCGACTACGGCGACCCGCACAAGCCCGGCGAAGCAGTCAAGTGGATGTGGAAGTTCATCGACGGCGCGAAGACCGCCGGCGAGCTGTACGGCCGCGCGCTCGTGGTGATCGCCGCCGAGCAGTACGCCTCGCGGCTGGTCGTGCCGACGAGCCAGCGCACCCACCCAACCCGGTGGGCATCGCACAAGGACCTCGCGGCCAAGGCGCTGCGCAAGCTGGCCGGACCGCACCTGCCGGCATCACTCAAGCAACTCGAGCAGGCGATCGCCCGCGCCCATCGCGAGTACGACACCGCTGTGCAACAGCACGCCGCGGGCCGCGCAGCGGAGCAGCGCTCCGAACAGACCGGAGCGCCCGCCGAGGGACGCGTCGATGCTGGCGAGGAAGCCGTCAACGATGGTGAGGACGACGCCGTCGACGACGCGATCGAGCTCGCCCACGACGATTAGCAACCAGGCTGCGGCCGTCCGAGCACACGTGCCCGGGCGGCCGCCGAAGGCGTTCCCCTGGGGCGGTTGCGGGTCGCGGACGCCTCGCCGAGGGCCCGCAGAATGCCTTACACCAGCCGCGATCTCGGATCTCGCCGGGAGACGGGCCGATGACCCTCCCCAGTTTCGCGCGCACGCGCGCGTGAGGGTCGCGATCGGCTCCGCACCCGGCGGAGCCCGCACCGAGAGGAGTCCGGCCATGCCCGGAACGACGAAGCATGAGCTGAGTGACGAGGAGCGCGCTGAGCGCCGCCGCGCCGACCGCGAATACGCCCGCCAAGCCGTCGAGGAGCTCCGCAGTTCGCAAGGCTGGCAGCGCTGGCTTGCCGCCCGGCGTCATTTCCACGCCTACAGCATCGGCAACCAACTGCTGATCGCGATGGCCCGCCCGACCGCGACCCGAATCGCGGGGTTCCGCGCCTGGCTGAAGCTCGGGTACGTCGTGCAGCGCGGCGAGCGCGCGATCAAGGTGTGGGCGCCGTGCCCGCCGAGCCGCAAGCAGCTCGAGCGCTGGCGGCAAGCCGGCGGCGATCCCCACCAGCGCCCGCGGACCTACTTCCGCCTGGTGCCGGTGTTCGACAGGTTATCTCGTGTTCGGTCAGGAGATGTCGCCGACCCCCGAGGCGGGCTAAGGCTAAGTTGCCAGCCGCGATCTCGCTGCCGTTCATCCGCGCGCTCGGGTATGTGGGAGGGGCCGGGCTTTCGGCTTGCGCGATCGTCGCGGAGCTGGCGCCCGGAGGGCGACGGCGCAGCGGCGATCGCGCGCGCGTCTCGCCGGTACCCCCGAGAACAGAGGCGTGATGAGCAGGGCGGGCGCGAACGCCGACGCCGTGTTCCCAAGCCGGGAATCTCGCCGACCGACCGTAGCCGCCGCAAGGCTGCCGCCTTGCACGAGGTGGAGCCAGGCGCCCGGCGCGAGCGATCGTGGCTGCATGTGTCCGGGAGCGGCCACGCCTGACTGGCGTCTCGGCGCCGATGCCGTGACTGCTTCGCGCCCAGATGCGGAAGCCCCGAGCGCGCGGTCCAGGCGAGGTTGTCGTGGAGAGCTTTGGTATCCATGCTGGGGGCGCTCTCGGTGTGGTTTGTCCACACCAGCCCGCAGCCGTTGATGTGTTTGTTGATGTCGATCCGCGCGAAGCCTGGCTGTGTGATCGCACCTGTGTGGGGGCCGAACGGGTCCTGGTAGCCGTAGTTGTTCTCGACGCTCAGTGAGCGGCCGGAGCCGATCGTGAGTTCTCGCTGGCGCTTGCGCTCTTGGCGAGCACCGGCACCTGGCAGATGACGCGGTGCTGATGGTGGCGCAGCCGCGTCGCGGTGCGGTACACGACCGGTGTCCATCGGGTCGGCGTTGTCGGTGATCGCGACCAGGCCGCGGGGCGGGATCGTCGGCGTCGCCCCGGAGCCCGCGTCGACCTGGCTGGGCTTGGGGATTCCGGAGTTGCGGTAGCTCATCTCCCGATCGATGTGCGGGCGGCCGGTGCGATCGGCGCTGAGGCGGTGCATGCGTTTGTCGGAGACGATGTACACCGGCAGTGGGGCCGACGGCGAACGGTTCGCGATCTCCTCGCCGGTCCGCAGAATCCGTATAACGAGGGTCCTGTTATTGAGGGTTCAAGCCCACAGGCCCTCATCGCCGGCTAACGCGCGGCGAGGACTGGCGCGTGTTGCGACGATCGATCGCGGCTTCGTGTCGCGGCAGGGCGGCGGAGGCCGCAATCTCGACACCGGCCAGGGCCCGCCTCGCGACGTGATCTGCGAGGCGTCAGGGCTACGGGCGCCGGCGATCAGGCGATGCCGGCGCTGGCTGGGGGTCGTTCGACGGTTGCGCCGCGAGCGGCCGCCGGGCGCCGCCGGGAGGAGCTCGGCAGCATCCGGTAGGTGAACGCGAACACGATCGGCGCGGTCAGCACGGTCAGCAGCGCGATCATCCAGGGACTTCGGGCGTCGGTGCCCGACCCGATCACGTGGACCAGCGCGAGCAGGTACACGACGATCGTGAAACGGTGCATGAACCGCCAGGTCTTGACACCGATCCTCTTGCGCGCGTAGAAGCTGAGCCCGAGGATCGCTGCCAGCCAGCCCGCGATGATTCCGACGCCGGTGAACAGCGGGCGGTATGAGAGCGAGAATGGGAGCGTGATCCCGGCTAGGCCGGGACGGAGATAGGAGTCGAATAGCAGCAGTCCGCCATGAGCCGCGATCAGGCCCAGCGTCACCAGCGTGGCCGACTCGTGAAAGTGCTTGAGCTTTGCCGGCAGCCCGGGGCGGTGCGCGAGTCGGCCTGACATCGCCAGGCCGACCGCGACCGAGACGCCGAGCAGCAGCATCGCGACGATTCCGAACGCACGGCTTGCGAACCAGAACACCTGATGGGTGGGGTCGACCATGGGGTGCTCAGGAGGTCCGGGTGCTTACGGGAATCGGGGTAGCGGCTCGAGTGCCAGTTGACGCGGCGCCAGTGGACGCGCTCGCGGAGACGACCTGCGTGGCCCCGGACGCGGTCGTTACCACGCGGGTCGTGCCGGTGGTGGAGTGCGGCGCGCTGATCGCGCTTACGGGCGTGGCTCGCTTGTTGACGGCGGTGATGTAGAACATCGAGAACGGAAGCCAGGCGGCGACGACTGCCGCGATCCCGAGGCTCAGCACGGTGCGGTACAGCGATGGCCGCCGGCGGCCCGTCCTCGCGACGGGCGTCGATCGGGTTTGGGGATTGGATGCGGGTTGCTCAGTCATTGTTTGTCTGATCGGTCGTCTGTAGCGGGACTGCATGCGGCGCCGAGATTGCGGCCGACGGCGCTTTGCTCGTGGCCGCCACGACGGGCGTTCCCGTGTGTGTCAGCGCTCCGGTTACGGACATCGCGCCGAGGAGCAGCATGGTTATCAAGGCTGCGATCGTGATCCGGGTTTTGTCAGTCATCTCTGCTCTGTCTGTCGTCTCTGATGGAAGGCATGTCGGTCATCTCTGATTGAGGCCCTGGGGGTGGGGCTCGGTCTTCAGACCGGGCGCCCTCGGCGCGCCGGCGGGCATGTGCCAGATCACCCGCCGGCGCTCTGCACCGGCATCGTCAGCCGTCGCGCTCCTTGTTGTCGTGGACGGCTCGCGTGGACGGCACTCGGACTATGTGTCGTGGCCCGGCAACGTGCCGCCAGCGGTCGATGATTGCGATGGTTCGTGTTCTCACCGGTTCTCCTTTAGTTGGTGCGCTCGAATGTGGGCGCGGGTGGATTGACGCTCACCATCGTGAGGGGACCCGTCAAGAGCACGGTAAGGACCGGTTCAGAAGGCATTTATCGTCCGATCCGGCCCCTGCGGCGCATAAGGTGGTGCTTGAAAGCGCATCCTGGTCGTCGAGGACGAGCGGGCACTGGCGTGCTTCATCGAGCAGGGCCTGCTGGCCGAAGGGCACGCCGTCACCGTCTGCCACGAGGGTGAGAGCGGCGAGGCCGCCGGGTTGACCGGCGACTACGCGCTCGTGCTGCTCGGCCTGCTCTGCCGGCAAGACCGGGCGCGACATGCTTGGAGCGATCCGCGCGGATGCCGGAACCGGCCAGTGATCGTGCTGACCGTGCGCGCAGCCGTCGAGCAGAAAGGGGTCTCGACCGAGGCGCTGAGCCAGGCCGGGTTTCCCGGGTTGATCGAGCGTTGCGGGCGTTTCTTGTGCGTCGTCCGCGGGTTTTGCGGCGCGTGCTGGGTAAGCGGCTTCTGACGCGTGTCTTACCGGTGTCTCACCGTCGCGTCGGATGCTGTGGCCATGACCCATTCGACGTCCATTCGCCGGCGCCGGGCGGGAGTCGTGATCGCCGGCGGCGGTCTCGCTGCCCAACGCGCGAGCGAGACGTTGCGCCGCCACGGCTACGCCGGGGCGGTCCGCGTGATCGCACGGGAGCCCCATGCACCTTACGACCGTCCACCGTTGTCCAAGGAGTTTCTCGCTGGCGAGGTCGACGAGCGGGCGCTCGAGTTCCGGCCGCAGCCGTGGTATGCCGAGCATGACGTGGAGCTGCTGCTCGGCGAGCGCGTGACCGGACTCGACGCCGGGCGGCGCGAGGTCCAGTTGGCGGGCGGCGGCGGGGTCCCGTTCGAGCAACTGCTGATCGCCACGGGCAGCGCGCCACGTCGCCTGGCGGGCACCGAGCGCTACGAAAACGTATATGAACTGCGCACGCGCGACGACGCCCGCGCACTGCGCGAGGCGCTGTCCACAAGACCAAGGTTGATCGTGATCGGAGCCGGCTTCATCGGTCAAGAGGTCGCGGCAACGGCAAAGCGGCTCGGCGCGACCGTGACGATCATCGAGGCGGCGGCGACCCCCCTGGAGGCGATCCTCGGACCGCAACTCGGCGAGTGGTTCGCTGACTTTCACCGCCGGGAGGGGATCGAGCTCGTGCTCTCCGCGCGGATCGCACGCTGTCACGGCGCTCGGGCCGTGCACGCCGTCGAGCTCGAGCACGGGCGCCGGATCGAGTGCGACCTGCTCGTCGTCGGGATCGGAACCGAACCGGCGACCTCGTGGTTGCGCGACAGCGAGCTCGATCAAGGGGGCGTGCGCGTCGACGCCGCGGGACGCACGGCGATTCCCGGCATCTTCGCGGCGGGGGATGCAAGCGCCCAGTTCGATGCTCGCCGCAATGCCTATGTCCGGACCGAGCACTGGGAGGCAGCAGCGCGCCAAGGCGCCAGCGCAGCGCGGGCGATGCTCGGCCTGCAAACGCCCGCCGCCCCTCCGCCCAGCTTCTGGAGCGACCAGAACGGTGTGCGCATCCAGTTTGTTGGCGACACGTACGGCGCCGATCGGTTCGAGATCGACGGGCAGCCCGCTGCCAGAGACTTCACCGCACTCTTCACCCACGACGATCGGCCGGTTGCGGCGTTGCTCGTCGGGCGCCCACGCGCGCTCCCTGAGCTTCGCCAACGGATTCACGACGCGGCCAGTACCAATAACCACGAGAGGGACGCAGCATGACCTTGATTCCCCACATCGATGAGCTCGCGTGCGCCGCCCACGGCGACTGCGCGCTCGCAGCACCCGAAGTCTTCACGGTCGACGACATCGCAGTCGTCACCGGCAAAGGGAGCGATGAGGCAATCCTCAAAGCCGCCCGGGCATGCCCAGCCGGAGCGATCATCGTCACCGACGAGCAAACGGGCGAGCGGATCTACCCGTGATCTGATGGCCGGTGAGCTCGACTACACGTTCCCCGCAATGGGCAGCGACGTCCGCCTGCTCATCGGCCGTCCGCTTCACCGGGGCGCGCCGCCAGCACTGCAGGCGGCCGATCGTGAGCGCGAGTTCGTGCTCGCGTTCGCGCACCGGCTGTCGCGGTTTTCGCCCGACAGCGAGCTCTCCGCGCTCAACCGAGATCCTCACTCCCGGGTCGCCGCCTCCGGTCTGCTCCGAGCAGCGGTGAGCGCTGGCGTGTGGGCGGCGAACCGAAGCGGCGGGCTGGTTGACCCGACACTGCTGCGAGCGCTCGAGCGCAGCGGCTACTCCAGCTCACTGGAAGGCGCGATCCCGGCCCCGCTACAGCAGGCACTGGCGCACGCGCCGACGCGCCGTGCCGCCCGACCGCATCCGCAGGCTCTGTGGCGAGCGATCGCGGTCGATGAGGAGGCGGGCGTGATCGTCCGTCCGCCCGGCCTGATGATCGACACGGGAGGGACCGGCAAGGGCCTTTGCGCGGACGCCGTGGCGTACCGCCTCGGGCCTTACACGCGGTTCGTCATCGACTGCGGCGGGGACATCGCGGTAGGAGGAGTCGGGGCGCAGCTCGAGCCGTACGAGATCGCTGTCGAGCACCCGATCAGCGGTGAATCGATCGGCGTGGTGCGCGTCGCGAAGGGGGGTGTGGCTACCTCCGGCCTGAACGTCCGCATCTGGCGAAACCGCGATGAAAGCTTCGGTCACCACCTGCTGGATCCGAGCACCGGCGGTCCGGCATGGACCGGGCTGGTCGGCGCCACTGCGATCGGCACCAGTGCGCTCGAGGCAGAGACCCTCTCGAAGATGGCGCTGCTGCTCGGACCCGAGCGTGCTCGTGACGTGCTCGCCGAACACGGCGGCGTGATCATTCACGACAACGGCGACGTCGAGGCGATCGGCCCGATCGATGGACGCATCGACGGCAAGCGGGTGCCCCGGATGGTCGCGTGAACACAGGAGCGGCCAGCACATGCGGGCGATGGGCGTTGACGTGCTGGGGGTAAGCCCGCGACCCCACCGTGCTTTCCCGAACCCCCTGTTGGGGCCTAAAGAAAGCGCTTGCTCACCGTGCTGGCTGGTAGCCGGGAAGCTCCACGACAAGTGCGGCTCCCTGACCAGGCGGGGATTCAGCGTGGATACGTCCCCCATGGGCTTCCACGATCGCGCGTGCGATCGCGAGGCCGAGGCCGCTGCCGCCGCGATCGCGCGAGCGGCTGTGATCGAGACGGTGGAAGCGTTCGAAGACCTGCTCGAGTTGGTCGCGCGGGATGCCCGGCCCGCTATCGCTGACGGAGATCTCGAGTCGGCCGTCGCGTGCTCGTGAAACTACGGCTACTCGATCGCCGGGGCTTGTGTGCGCGACGGCGTTGCGGACGAGGTTGCGTAGCACTTGTGTGAGCCGATCGGGGTCCGCTTCGAGCGTGCCGTCGACGGGTTGCAGCCGGAAGTCGCGCTCGCCGAACAGGGGCAGGTCGCGGCGGAGGTCCTCGAAAAATTCGCTAAGGTCGATGGTGCGTGGCTCTACGAGCTGGCCCGCTTCAGCGCTGGCGAGAGTGAGCATGTCGCCGACCAAACGGTCGAGCTGATCGAGGCGGCGCAGCAGCGTCGCGGTCCCTTCGTGTCGGCTGCGCTCGTCCGTCTCGCGGTCGAGCAGCTCGACCTGGGCGCGCAGCACCGAAAGCGGTGTCCGCAGCTCATGCGAGGCGTCCGAGACAAAGTCTCGCTGGCGTTTGAACGCCCGCTCAAGCCGCTCGAGCATGCGGTCGAACGCCTCGGAGAGCACTCTGACCTCTCCGCGCGCGGCGACCGGGCCTGCCCGCATCGAGAGGTCGCCGGCGTCCACCGCGGCGGCGACCCGGGCGATCCGCCGAAGCGGAGCGGCGATCAGGTTCGCCAACCCGATTCCGGCGGCGATCGCGAGCGCAAGGGCAACCACTCCGACCACGAGGAACGTCCGCCGGAGACTTGCTTGAGCCTGCTGCACGGGTGTCAGTGGGTTGGCCACCCGGAGCGTCCCGACCCGCCGCATGCCGTAGTGGATCGGCTGGGCGAGCACCCGCATGGTCCCGGCCTCGGCGACGGACGCGGTCGCCAGCCCGGTCGGCGAGTCGAGCAGTCCGGTCGTCTCGCGTGGGCTCCGTCCGCGCGCTTCTTCGCGCACGAGCAGCTCGGAGTTGTTGCTGACCGTGCGCCCGCCGCTGACCTGCACGACGATGATCAGCGACTCTGCGTGGTAGCGCTGCGCGGCGATGAACTGACTCGCGGTGCGCTCGAGCGCAGCAGGCGTGCGGAACTCCGCGTGGGCGGTGAACTGGCGCCACTCCGCCGCCTGCGTCCTCAGTTGCGAGTCGATCTGTGCCCGCAGCCGTGAGCTGGTGATGTTGTAGAGCGCGAGGAAGCTGGCGCCGACAGCGAGGGCGGTGACGAGCGCGATCGCGAGCGCGAGTTGGGCGCGCAGACCGCCGGGGACCAGGCGCCTAGTCACGTGGCACGCGCAGGCGGTAGCCGACGTTGCGCACGGTCTCGATTGGATCGGACTCGTCCGTGTCGCCGAGCTTGCGGCGCAGGTAGCCGACGTAGACCTCAAGCACCTTGGTGCCGGGGTCGAAGTCAAAGCCCCAAACGGCGTTGAGGATCTGCTCGCGGGAGAGAACCTGGTCGGGATGGCGCATCAGGTACGCGAGCACTTCGAACTCGCGCGCCGTCAGCTTCACCTCGTGGCCGTCGCGCTGCACCCGGCGAGTGCGCAGATCCATGCGAATGCCGCCGGCCTCCAGCACCGAGGATTCGCGCTGGCCCGGTGAGCGCAGCTGCGCGCGCACCCGCGCGAGCAGCTCCTCGAAGGAGAATGGCTTTGTGACGTAGTCGTTCGCGCCGCGATCGAGCCCTTCGACGCGTTGCTCGACGGCCGCACGCGCGGTGAGCACGATCACCGGCAGCTCGGGCATTCGCGCGCGGATCGAGCCGAGCACCTCAATGCCGTCCTTGCCGGGGAGCGTCAGGTCGAGCAGAACGAGTGCGTAGTCGCCGGTCAACGCCTTCGCCTCACCGCTCTCGCCGTCGTGGCAGACCGTCACTGCGTGTCCCTCCGCGCGCAGGCTCTGCTCGATAAAGCCCGCGAGGGTGCGCTCGTCTTCGATCACCAGGATCCGCATCTCAGGCACCACTTTATGCGCTGCTGCAGGCCAAATCCGGCTGATAAGGCGCTTCTGAAGCGCTCCTTACCGCGCTCTTGACTGGCCCTTTCATCGTGATCAGCGTCAATCCACTGCGCCCCGTTCTGAGGGCGCGCCAATCCTCATCAAAGGAGCACCCAATGAGATCACGAACCATCGCCATCGCCGGCTCGATCGCGGCACTGTCTTTCGCCGCGGCCCCGGTCGCTGCCGTCGCCGCGACCACGCATCACCCGTCCACCACAGCGCGTGTCGACAGCTCGCGGGACGCGAGCGGCGTGCGCCACGTCGACAGGACAGCGGACAAGAGCAGCGCCGACACCTCGCGGGACACGCGCGACCGATGATGACCCAACCGTCTACGCGCGGCGGGCAGGCCGGCAGGCATGCCCGCCGGAGCGCGGACACACCGTCTCATCAACACCTCTAAACCGATGAGCTTCACCATTACTACCGACCGCGCGAGCACGCCACGCGCGCGCACTCTGCTCGACATCCTCCGCCACAAGCGCAACCGGCCGAACCGCTTGCCGCGATCCCCCCACGTGCAAGCGCGTCACGGAACCAGCCGGTCGGCGGCGGACTACCCATGGTTGAGCAAAGCGGCCACCACGTCGACGTCACCGCTCCAGGCGTGATCCAGCCATCCGGTCTGCCACGAGTAGCTGGCCGCTCCTGGTGCATTCCAGCAGCGGGCCCCGAGCCGCCTGGTCGGAGCAAGGACCCGGACACGCGTCTGAGGCCGGTCCCGGTGCGTCGGTCTTCGTGGGACCAGTAGCCCGCGTCGTCGTCGCAGTGTCGCGCGCGGCTGCTCGCTGACGCCTGGCGTGACTGCTCCGCGTGGCCCAGATCCGCTGCGAGCCGCCCGCCTGATTTTCGCACCCCTGCGGGGTGCGTTTGGGCGGCAACGGCCCGCAGCGGGCGGGCCCTTCGAGAAGGGAGCCGTCATGGCCAGGTCGACATCCAGGCTCAGCGAGGCCGAGCGTGAGCAGCGCCGCGCGCGGGATCGGGAACGGCTAAAGCTGGCCGCCGAGCAGCTCTTGAGCTCGGACGGGTGGGAGCGGTGGGTTCGCGTGCGTTCGCGGAACGGGCTGGCGAGGTATTCGATCAACAACCAGCTCCTGATCGCGCTCGCGCGACCGGACGCGTCGTTCGTCGCCGGGTTCCGTTCCTGGCTTGAGCTCGGGTACCAGGTCGGCAAGGGCGAGAAGGCCATTTGGATCCTTGCCCCGTTGAAAATCAAGGAGCGCGACCGGGCGAGCGGCGAGGAGACGGGCGAGACGCGGACCGTGTTTCGCGCCGTGCCGGTGTTCGACCGTGCCCAGGTGACCGCAGGCGAGCACGCGGTGGCGCTGGAGCCGCCGGCCGAGCCGCTGAGCGGTGATTCGCATGAGCATCTGCTCGAGCCGCTTGAGCGGTTCGCTGGCTCGCTCGGGTTCACCGTCTCGTTCGAGACGATCGACGGGCCGGCGGGCGGGTGGTGCGACGCGAAGCGGAAGCAGATCGTCGTCGACGCCGGTCAGCCTGCGAACGCGCGGGTTCGGGTTCTGATCCACGAGATCGCGCATGCGATGGGCGTCGACTATCGGCAGTACTCCCGGCCGCAGGCGGAGGTGATCGTTGACACGGTCAGTTTCGTTGTCGGTTCGAGCGTTCACCTGGACCTCGGTGGGGAGACGATCCCGTATGTCGCCGGGTGGGGCGAGAACGGCGCGCTCGAGGCGGTCAGCGAGTTCGCGGCAACGATCGACAGGATGGCCCGCCAGATTGAGCAGGCCGTCGACGCCGACCACCCACCCGCAAGCACGGAGCTGGCGCAGCTGCCTGCCGTGTGACGTTTGCCGTCCCGGGGTCCGCCTCGTCCGGGCGTAGGATGGCGATCGTGGTGTTCTCGCACTATCCGCCTGTCGACGACCTGGCCGCTGAGCGTCTGCGAGCCGCGACGGTCGCGTGGGCGCCGCTGCTCGGCGAGCTGCATGCCGCCGGGTTCCGGCCGTATCTCGAGCTCGAGATGGGCGAGAGCGACGATCCGCTGAGGGTGTTCTGCGAGCTTGACAACGAGTCGCTGTTGGATATCTCGATCGGCGATGAGGGCATCCCCGACGCACCCGGGGCGGTGCCCGAGAGCGACTGGGTCGTGTTCGTGCAGAGCGCCAGCGGCGGCTATCTCGCCGAGGTGTATATCGAGGCCACCGTCGATTTCTGGGAGCTCGCCAACCGGCTGCGCGATCTGGTCGACTCGGTCGCGGCGGGCGAGCACCCGTTCCTCGTCGACCAGTAGCCGGGTGTCGGGTTAGGCGGCGGCTTCGATCGCGCCGGCGACGTCTTCGGTGAGTTCCTCTGCGCGGCGCAGCGCGCTCTCGATCCTGATCACCTCGAGCTCGCGCGCGGCGATCTGCCCGGCTGGCTCACCGCCCTCACGGGCAGCCGTCAGGCTGCGGCGGTGGCTGAGGAGCATCCGCCGGAAGACCGGGGCGGCGCTTTGCTTCGGTTGAGCGTGCCCGCACCCCAGGCACACCAGCCCGCGGGCGCAATGCTCACCGGTCGGGAGCGCGCACAGGTGCGTGCCCATGTCGCGCATCCCGCAGCTGGTCTGAAAGTCGGCCCATTCCTCGGCGGTCGGGTTGCGCAGCGCGGCGGTGCCGTGGTGGTCGACGTAGACGGCACGGACGGTCTTGCGGTACTCCTCGACCAGCGTTGAGGGGTAGAGCTTGGCGTAGACCATCACCGTGTCCAGCGACGCGTGCCCGAGCAGCGCTTGGATCACGTGCACCGGCGTGTTGTTGTTCAGATGCTCGGACGCGAACGCGCGCCGGCAGTCGTGCGGGCGCACGATCAGCTCCGAACCGTCCGCGCGGCGCAGCTCCGCGAGCCGGGAGAGGCGGGCGAGGCGCGTGCGGATCGCCGCGAACGCGAGCGGGCTCGGGTGCCGGCAGCCTTGCAGCAGATACGGCGGGCCGCGCTGAACCCGGCGGGCGAGTTCGATCGCCTCGGGGATGAACGCGCGCGCGTGCGCAGGACGGATCTCGGAGCATCCCCCGACCTCGGGGAACCGCTCGTCGATGAAACACCAGAAATGCTCAAGAGAGTTGTGCTTGTGACGCGTCGTCGCGTACACGTCGGAGATCCGCTCCTGATACGCCTCGAGATACATGACGTGAGCCGGCCGGAAGCGCTCCGGGATCAGAGATCGCTCCGCCAGCTCCGCAGGTGTGAGCCGGCGGCTGCGCATCCGCCGCGCCGCGCCCCGCAACGGCGTTCTCCCGAGCACCCCGAGCGAACACAGCGCCGCATCGAGCACGTCGCTGCCGGACCCGACCATGACGGGCACGGCCCGTAGGTCCTCATCGGTGATCTGATCAAGCGAGCTGTACCCGCCGACCATCATGATCCGAAGCGCGTTCTTCAGCGCCTTGTCTCGCAACGCCATCGTCGCCCAGGCCACGTTCTCGAGCGCCGGCGTCAGCCGTGCGGCCGTCGTCTGCAAAGGCGCCTCCGGGGGAAGCCGTTTCACCCACGCGCGGGTGTAGGTGCACTCCAGAAACGGCCAGCTCGGCCGGGCGGCCTGGGAGATCATCAGCGCACACACCCCGAACGTCCAGCGATCGTGAGGAGCGCGGCCGATGCCGCGCAGCCAATCCGGCCACACCCGCCACTCAAACGCCGACCACCGCTCCTGCAGCGTGTCGCCCGGCAGACCATCCAACACCATGCGCAGCTCCCGGGTCGAAAGCCTCATCTTCGACTGGTTGGTGCGATCCATCACCAGCCGATCGACCAGCGGCTCGACAGCGGCCAGCAGCGCATCGCCGTCATAGGGCCGGTCCGCCAGCTCAGGAAACGCGCACGGCGAGCTCACCGCACAGGCTCCTCGCCCGGCCCTCTGTCCGCGGCCGCGTCGAGCTCGGCGAGCGTTGAGGGGTCATACGGAAACACGTAGCCGCGGGCGGTGCCCTCGCCGAGGTTCGTCGCCGCTCGCAGGTCGAACAGGTCCCTGACGCGCTCGACCGCCGCGACCATTGCGTGCTCGTCGACGTGCGAGTAGGTGTCCGCGGTCGTCGAGATGTGCGCGTGACCGAGCATCTCCTGAGCGACCTTCAACCCGGCGACGTCGACGACCGCCTGGGCGAGCGCGTGCCTGAACATGTGCGCTGTGACGTGCACACCCACGCTGCGGCACAGATGCCGCAGCGATTGCTCGAACGCCGAATAGGTCAACGGGCGTCCGTGCCCGCGGCGGAACATCACCCACGCCGGATCCTCCGGAGCGCCGAGCCCGCGCTCCTGCCCGAGATAGCGGGCGAACACAGGCCAGAAGTCACTGCTCACCGGCACGCGATGCTCATCTCGCGCGCCCTTCAGCCGCACCACGATCGTGCCCGACCGACGATCCAGATCACCGAGCCGCATCCCGAGGATCCCGTGCTGGCCGTGCATCGCGCTCCAGTCCCCGATCCGCTGACCGGACCGCCACAACAACGTCAACAACGCCCGGTCCCGCTCAGAGCAGGCCGCGTCGAGCAACCGCACCGCGACCTCCGGCTCGACCCGTCGCGGTAGCCGCCGAGGAACGCGCTGCCGGTAATCGCCGCGGCGGCCGCGGCGGACCGTGTCACGACCAGGCATCCCATGAGACCCGTCCATTGCCGAGCGCCCGACCGGCACGGGACACGGCCGATCACCCCATACCCCGAACCCACGGTCGCGATCGCGGCGCGCCAGGAACTCGAAGAACGACGCCAACACGCACAACCGGTGATTCACCGTCCTCGGCTGGCGCCCGAGCGAGAGGCCATCCTCGCGCCCGTCCCTGAACGCGACGACGTACTCGCCGACCACCCGCCGATCGACATCGACCAGGCCGACCCTGTTCAGATCAATCCAGCTCAGGAAGTGCGCCAACCCCAGCGCATACGTCCGCTGCGTGTACGACCCACGGCCGCAGGACGCCAACCACCCCAGGAACTCGCTCGCCTCGTCCGGCCCGACGCCCGGCCCGATCACCACGAACCGCGAGCCGGACCGGCCCGTCACACCGGGGTCGACCTCAACCGCGAACGCTCCCGCCACGCCAACCAACCTCTCCGTCGCCGCTGACGCACAAGCTACGTATCCGGTCGGTCGAATCACGAGACAAGCCCAGGACCAAGTCGCGCCGCTCCCGCCGCCGGCGGAGCCGGCGCCGCTCGAGTTTCCGATCCACGACATCGCCGGCGACGAGCTTGCGCCGATCATCCCCAAGCTTGACGCGCTCGCGCACGAGCTTGGCTGCTCGGTCGAGGAAGAGTCGATGAGCGACGGCTGCCACGGCTACTACGAGCTCGACACCGGCCGAATTGCGATCGACGCCAGCGTGTCGGCCAACGGCAAGGTCAAGACGCGCTGCCACGAGCTCGCGCACGCGCTGATCCGCCGCGAGCGCGAAGACGGTGACCCGGAGCTTGACCGGGCCAGCGAGGAGCTGGTGGTCGAATCGGTCGCGTTCACGTGCGTGGGGGCGCTGGGGATCAAGACCGACGGGTACTCGGTGCCCTACCTGGCGTCATGGGCCGAACAAGCGGACCTTGGCGTGCTCGAGCAGACGGCCGCGCTGATCGATCGGCTGGCGTCCCGGATCGAGGATGCCGTGCTCGAGGAGGCCGCAGGGCTGTCCAAGGACGAGGCATCGGAGGTGCTGTAGGAACGACGCGTCCTCGGAACTGGGGGGCGGCCCAGCCCCCCGAACGCGTGCCACGCCCGGCGCCTGCCGCCAAGCCGATGAGAGCCCCACCGGCCTGCGGCCGGCGGTAGGACGAGAGTCCGGATCATCGGCTTGACCGCCTGCACCGAGCGAGGCCTGGCGGGGGCATGCCCACCCCCCACCACCAGGAGGCCTCGATGAGCGGCACCCCCAAGCTGGCCGACCGGCCCACCCGCCGGCAGCTCGCGTACCTGCGATCGCTCGCCAGCCGAACCGGTCAGACATTCGCCTACCCGCGCACCCGCCGCGAAGCCAGCCGCGAGATCCAACAGCTCGAACAGGCGCAGTCGAGCACGCGCGCCGAGCGCTCGATCGAGCGCAAGGACATCGCGGACGCGATCGCCCGCGGCCCCGAAGACGCCGCCGCCGTGCGGCCAGATGAGGTCGCCGGCTTCGGGGCTACCGCTACCTGGAAGGAGCGCTCATGACCACCCCGACGGTCACCGAGCTCGTCCGCAACGGCAACCGTGTCGGCAAACGCGTCGAACTCGCCCGCTACACCATTCCAGCCGGCGAACGCATCCTCCACGGCCAGCGCATCAACGGCGTCGTCCGTGTCACCGACAACCCAGCCGGCGGCCGCGATCGCGCTTACCTCGTCGAGCGCGAGCTCGAGCAAGACGGGAACGCCGCGCTGCAGGCGCTCGTCGCCGATTACCTCGAGCAAGCGAACCGCCACGGCGAGATCCCCATGCACATTCCGCTCGGGCGCTACCTTGCGCACATCGAGGACTAAGCGATGAGCGGTTCCTACAACCCCAACATCGATCTCCAGGTGGAGCGCGGCCACGGTCTGCACCTTCAGATCAACCGCCAGCCCGTCCCGGACAGCTACGGCGCGATCGTGATGGCCGAGCTCGCTCACCTGTGCGAGTTCCCCGCCGTCCGGATCGAGGTGCGCTACTCCTGCACCCGGCGCCCGGGACCGGCGGCCATGGCCCGCATGATTGCGGACGAGCTCGCCCGCAACGAGATCTGGGACTGACGACCGCTAATCGCGGCTCGTCGGGCTGCCGCCTCGCCCGCCGCCCGTGTCTGCCGGTGGTTCAGGCGGCAGAGCGCAATGCGAATGAAGCAGCCACGCCTCGAAGATGTGAGCGCACGAGTGAAGCTGACCGACAGCGGTCGCGCTGAGTGGAGGCCGCGGCATCCCGCTGCCTTGTTTCGTCACAGAGCAGCAGCGCCGTCGGCGACCCGCCGGCCACGCGCGGATCAAGATCGCGAGGCCGAGGTTGACTCCTCCTCCACCGGCTCTAACCGGAAGCGGCGGGCGGCATCCAGCGGCCGGTTCGTCGCTGTTGCAGGTCGTCCAAAGCGCTATGACGTGCTAGCCGTCATCGAGTTAGCACCCGTCAGGCGCTGGCTGCTCCTCCCAATGTGAAAGCAGTCATGCCGGCGAACGCGACCGGGCACTCCGTCTTGTCCCGAAGGGAAAGCGAGCTGATCAGCTCGCAGGTGGCTGCTTTGCTGGCTGAGCGGGAGACCGCCGAGCGCGGCGAGCAGCTTCTCCGATTCGTCCAGAGCAGGACGAGCTGGCGGCGACGCTCGATTCCGGAAAGAGGAGCAGGCTTGGGCCGCATCGGCGGCCCGGTGCTGACCGTCGCTGTCATGGGGAGCGGCGGTCTGCCTGACGAGCGCCGAGTAGACGGTGTGTGAACCGGAGGGTTCGACGGGGTCTTATGCGCCGCGGGCGAGTGCGAGCGCATCGTCGAGCGAAAGGTCCGCACCGGCCAGGCACGCGGCAGTCCAACTGGCGGGGTCGGAAACCGCCGCGCGTGCCTTTGGCTCCCAGGATGCTCGCAGCTGCGTCGACGTGGGCGTTTCTCCGAGATGGATGCGCCAGCGAGCGCGGTCCGCGGCCGACCAGAGCGCGGCTGCCCGGGTGGGTTCGTCCTGAACTGCGGCCAAAGTAGCCGCGGTCGAGAGCAGCGCTGATGCCAACTCTAGGTCATATGCCGCGTTGGTTGTCTCGAGCGCCTCATGTAGTTGTGCTCGGGCGCGCTCGAGGTCGCCGCGCATCAGCGAAATGTCGGCTCGGGCTCCCAGCGCAGCGCCGATCAGTGGCCGGAAGTCAATCTCTCGCGCCCGCGCGAGCGCTTCCTCGACGAGTAAGCCGGCATGCTGGTGGTCGCCCATGGCGAGAATGATGTCCGCCAGGTTGTTTGCAGTGAGCGCGATGGCGCGCGGCTCGCCGATGCCACGCCGTATGCTCAGCGCCTCCTCGAGCAGCGTGCGTGCGCGCTGGAGGTCTCCGCGACCGGCAGGAACGATGGCGAAGTTGTTCAGCGCGATCCCGAGCGCCCAATCGTCCCCTGCGGCTCGTGCGGCGGCAATCGCCTCCTCGTGGCGGGCGACGCTCGTGCTGTGATCACCAAGCGCTTCAGCGGTCCAGCCCAGCAGGCTCAATGCGAGGACCAGCAGTCGGTCCTCGTCCTCTTGGCGCGCGAGCGAGGCGAGCTCCTGCAGGAGCGGCTCGGCTTCCGCGGCCTCGCCGAGCTGGAGCGCCACTTGCGCCGCGGCGAATAGCGCTTGACCCCGACGTGGACTCTCGGCTGGCGCACACGCCAGGATCTTTGCGAGCCGGCGTCGTGCCTCGAAGAAGTTGCCGCGAATCTGCCAGAACCATGCCAGGTTGCCCGCCATCCGGAGCGCTCTGGCTGGCGCGTGCTCGGTCAGGTGGTCAAGGGCGGCACGGACGTTCGATTGATCGCGCTCGAGTCGATCAAGCCAGGAGCCCTGATCGGGCCCGACGAGGTGCTCCGCGGCCTGATCGGTCACGGCGAGGAAGTGCTCGGCGTGCCGATCGGAGGCGGTCTGGATCGCGCCGTCGGCAACGGCGGATTCGAGGGCGAACTCTCTGATCGTCTCGAGCATCCAGAACCGCGGCTCGTCGTCCGGATCGTCGCGATGACGCAGCAGGCTCTTGTCGCTCAGCGACATCATTGTCTGTACCGCGTCAGGCATCGTCACCTGAAACACGGCCTCGGCATCCTCGACGCGGACACCGCCGATGAATGGCGCCAGCTGCTGCAACAACAATCTCTCGGCAGGCTCCAGCAGCCGGTAGCTCCATTCGATCGCAGCGCGCAACGTGCGCTGGCGCGCGGGCAGATCACGGGGACCTTCAGACAGCACGAGCCGTTTCGCCAGCCGGGCCTCGAGCGCTCGCGGACCGAATACCGCTATTCGGGCTGCGGCGAGCTCAAGTGCTAACGGCAGCCCATCCAGACGCTTACAGATCCGCTGAATTGCGGCTCGCTCTTCATCCCCCACCCTCAGATCCGGACGCACCGCCATGGCGCGCTGAAGAAACAGCTCGCTGGCATCCTCCGTAGACAGCGGCGACACCTCGAAGCGGTGCTCACCCCGGATCCGCAGCGCCTCCCGGCTGGTGACAAGTAAGTCGAGCCTCGGTGCCGCCGCAAGCAGACCCGCCACGGCCTCCGCGGCCGTCATCAGATGCTCGAAGTTGTCGAGGACGAGAAGCAGCTCGCGCTCCGCAAGCGCCCGTCCCAAGGTTTGCGCCAGCGCCTCACCAGGCGTCGAATCGATCTCCAGCACCCGGGCAACTTCCGCCACCACCAATCCCGGATCGGCAAGCGAAGCCAGCGCCACGAACCACACGCCGTCGCGGTAACGACTTGAGGCCTCCGCGGCCAGCTCAATCGCCAATCGCGTCTTCCCCGTCCCGCCCGGACCCAGCAAAGAGACCAGGCTGACATCCGTGCGGAAGAGAATCTCCAGCGCCGTCGCCTTCTCGGCCTGACGGCCGACCAACGGATGTGCCGGCATCGGCAGGTTCGAACGATTAAGACTGCGCACAGCGGGAAAGTGCTCGCGCAGCCCCGGAATCATCAGCTGAAACAAATGCTCGGGATCCGAGAGGTCCTTCAGACGATGATGACCGAGATCACGCACCGGCACGCCGCTGCCAAGCGCACGACGCACCTCATCGGTCAGCAATACCTGTCCCCCATACGCCACCGACATCACCCGCGCCGCGCGATGCACATCGATCCCCAAGAAGTCCTCGCCAACGGCGGTTGGCGCTCCGGTATGGAGTCCCATCCGAACCAACATGCGCTCAGCTCCGGGCCACTCATATTCACCCAGCATCCGCTGTGCCTCCGCTGCGCAGCGAACCGCCTCCCCCGCACCCGGAAAGACGGCAAAAAATGAGTCGCCGGCGGTTCGGACCTCCCGCCCGCCCGCACCGGCGATCGCTGCACGCATCAGCCGATCGTGCTCCTCCAGCACCTCCTCGTACTGCCCCCCAAGACGCTCGAGCATGCGCGTCGACCCCTCAATATCCGTGAACAGAAGGGTCACCGCGCTCCCATTCATGCCGCAGATCATCGCCCATCCGATCCCCGGCAGCAACACGCGTCCGCCCGGCTTCTCCTACCACCGAAGCGCACCGTCCAGTACCGGTTGATGAGCTGTTGGCGGGCGCGAGGACGGAGGATGAGATCGTTGGGCCCGGCGGTTTGTCGGCGCAGTTGACCAAGCGGCTGGTGGAACGAGCGCTCGAGGTGGAGCTGACCGACCATCTCGGGTATGAGCCGCATCGGGAGCCGCCGGGCGGGACGGGGAACACGCGCAACGGCAGGGCGGCCGAGACGCCATGCAACCATGTGGTGCACGTGCTCGACGGTTCTGCGCCGCTGCCTCAGAAGGGCGGCTGATCCTCCCACCGACGGCCGGGTGGCGATCAGCGACGTCAGCGTCGCTGGGCTAGACGAGACGGCCTCGCTGCTCGCGGGACGCGGCGCCGACGCGCAGCGCGTCGAGCTCGACGTGGGCGATCGGGTCGCGGTCGGGGAGTACGCGGCGATGATCGCCGAGCACTTCGACGTCGTGCACCAGTTCTGCAACAACGCCGGAATCGGCTTCTCGCGGTCGGCGCTCGAGACCGAGTACGCCGACGACGAGCGGCTGTCCGCGGTCAACCTGCGGGGCGTGATCCACGGCACCAAGCCCTTCCTGCCGCGGCTGGTCGCCTCCGGTGACGGGCACCTGATCGACGCTCGCTAAACGGGTACATTGCGGGAGCTCGCCACCGCCGTAGGTAGGCACCGACATTGCCGCTCTCCGCGGCGCCGTGCACAACGCGTTTCTCACGGACTTCCCGGTCACGCAGGCCGATGCGAAGCTCGCGCCCGCCCGTGTTCTTTCGGCGCTTGATCGCGTCGAGGAGGCAAGGATCGAGGCGCTAGCCGCGGTCGAGATCTACGACACCAAACGCGACCGCCCGGGCCTGGCCGTCGCCCGCGCGGTACTTGCCACCCGGTGACGTCTCAGCGGACATCACGACAACGGGGGCGGGTCGGGCTGGGGCCTTTCTCCGGGAAGGCCCGGGTGGGCCTTCCCGGTCTGAGGGGTCACTCTTGGATTTATCGGTGGCCGGGGCCGGGCTCGGCCTGTGGGGCGGGCGGGATGCCGGCCGTAAGCGGCCCGTGGGTGACCGGGTCGCGGAACGTCCCGCCCGCTAGGTTCGTGTCCGAGACGCCGGTTGGCTCCACCGCCGGGTGCGACCGCGCGCTGATCGTGGCCGGACGAGCGCTCAGGCGGCCGGCGGTGGAGGTGGCGCTCGAGAGCGCGATCGTGACGGCGACCGCGATGAGGCCGACGGCCAGGAGCAGCGCGCCGACGATGTGGCGGGGCTGCACGCGCCGGGGGGACGCGAGGTGATTGGTTGCTGAGGCGATGGACATGTTTGCTCCTTGTGGGTGGTCGCGCGAGGCGTGACTTGGTTTGGTGGTGGTCTGTGGCAGTGACGTCGCTGCGTCCGGAACGGTCCCACCGCCGGCAGGTGCCGCCCACGTCTCTGGACCCAGCGTGTGTGAGTCGTTTTGCTCACGTCCCGCCGGCCGTCGTGCCGGTAGGAGAAACTGTCGGGGTGTCCTCCACGACGCCTACTGGCGAGCGTCTCGTTGGCGCGTTGCGCGGCGAAGGTCGGCGCGTTCGGTTCCGCCGCGGCCAGGCGCTGTTCACTGAGGGCGATCTCGCCGACCGGGTGTTCGTGGTCGAGCGTGGTTGGGTGCTGATCACGAGCATCGCCCCGGGGGGCCGGGAGATCGTGCTCGGCCTGCGTGGACCGGGGGATGTGATCGGCGATCTGTCGGCGCTGGATGGCCTGCCCCGTTCGGCCTCGGCGGTCGCGGTGGGCGAGGTGGAGGCGATCGTCGCGCCCGGCTCGGTTCTGATCCGCGCGCTGAGTGATGCCGCGGCCGCGATGGAGCTGCTGCGGGTGCTCGCGAGCAGGCTGCGCGACGCCGACCGGAAGCGGCTGGAGTTCGTGGCGCTGGACACGCTCGGGCGGGTTGCGTGGCGGTTGCACGAGCTCAGCGAGCGGTTCGGCGAGGCCACCGGCGACGGGATCGAGGTCGAGCTTCCGCTGTCTCAGGAGCAGCTCGCGAGCTGGTGCGGCGCGTCGCGGGAGGCGACCGTCAAGGCGCTGGCCGCGCTGCGGACGTTGGGCTGCATCTCGACCGGCCGGCGCAGCGTGCTGATTCGCGATCTAGAGGCGCTGGGCCGGCACGCGCAGGGCGCGGCTTAGCGCCTCGTCTCGGAGCGAGAGCCGGACCCCGGCATCGCCCCGGCATCGCGTCGCAGGACACGCGAGCGGATGCCGACGTGCCCTTCCGGCGCCACGGACGCCGCGCAGCGGCCCCGTAGCCGGCGTAACACGGCAATCCCGCCAAGTTATCCCAATGCGCCAAAGGACGCAGAACTTCAGCGTCAAGCGCCGTGGGCGGCTGCGCCGCACGGCGCGACAGTACCGGCATCAGCCCGGACGCCCGAACTGAAGGCCAGACCGGGAAACCGCCGCCAAGCGGCCGCCGCCCGAGGAGCACGCCCATGTCACCGCACCTGCACTACGAGATCGCCCGCGCCCGCCAAAACGAGATCGTCAGCCGCGCGATCAATTCTCCCCGTAGCCAAACAACGCGGACGGCCGTCAACTGGCAGCGCAGCGTCAAGCATCGCCTAGTCCAAATGGCCGCCGCGCTTGCCGTGTGTGTGGCCGCAGGAACCGCCGTCACCGTTAGTGACGCACATTCGACACAGCGTCCCATGACGCGGCACGCCGTCAATGTCTCGGCGCAGCAGCTTGCACGGGAGATCCGCGCGTTCGAGCACAAGGGCTATGTGCCGTCCGCGTGCACCGTGAGCGGAACCCTGATGCGGAACTACAGCACTGGTCAGTCGGTGATAGTCAAGTCGTAGCAGCGGCGCCCTCGCGGCGTGCGGTGAGCTCGGGGCTCGGGGGTGGAAGCGCGGGGCGCGGCCGTATCGGCTGCGCCCCTGCTTCCTTTCGTGACCTGCTTTGACGAGCCGGGGCCCTGCGAGCGGGGGCCGGGGGCCTGCGTGCACGCTTGGCGTTTTAGTGGTGCCGCAGTCGCGAGATCGCCGGCTCGTCGGGATGGCCAGGTCACGAGAATCGCGCGCGGTGAGCAGAATTTGGGCTAGGGCGAGCCATTCAGGGGCGACGTTCTCGTGTCGCACTCGCGCCGCAACGCTGGGTTCGTGCACGGCTACGGATGCGATCTCCGAACTTATGCACCATTCACCTGGACTTGAGGACTTACACGTCGCTCCGACGGCACCCGGGGCGTATAAGCGGCCGGGGTGGCGCACGCAGCTGGATCAAGGCAGCAGGCGATCGGCCGGCCCCGCCTGGGGCTTGTCGCGCGGCGTTGCCAGCGACGTGATCGGTGGTCGTCTTGGGGTGGTCTAGGATGCGTTCGTGGACGAGCGGGCGCCTGAGGGTGTGATTGCCCTCCTGTTCACTGATGTTGAGGGCTCGACTCGTGTCGCGACCGCCCTTGGCAATCGGTGGTCTGCGGTATTGGCCGATCACCATGCGCTTGTCGACGGCGCGATCGTGGCCGAGGGTGGGTTCGTTGATAACGCCCCCGCTGCTGCTCCGCCGAGAACGCGGGCATCAGGCTCCGGCCGACCGTGGCTTCCGGAGCGGACGAAACGCAGAAGGCTTAGGGGCAGCGCGACGTGGGTCGCGCGAGACGCCTCCCTTTCGTCCATCTCAGCAGTGTCGTTGACCACGGCGGAGTCGCTGGTATGCCAGCGGAGCAGGAGCTGGACTTGAGTTCGACGGCCGCGCCCTCTGCTGTCGCACCGCCTGTCTGAGCGAGAGCCTCGCCGCGGCTGTGGTGCGCAGTGCTCAGATTTCGTCCGAACCGAGAGTCTCCGAGTGGTCGATTGCGTGGTTCCGCGGTCTCCGGTCCACCAAGGGAGCAGCGAGGGTTACGATGCTCAAGAGTCCAAGCTCCCCGCCAGCGCAGCATGTGTTTCGGTCGCGCTCTCTATTCCGCTTCGACCGTCCCGGCGGTCAAGGAGCCGTTCGCGCGCGAGCGAGAAGAGACGCGATCATTCCGGTCCCGCAGCGGCGCCGGCAGCGGCGGGTTGAGACTCGGGTTCGCCTACCTCAACAGCCACGGCGCTGGGCTGCCGCCCAAGCCGCGCGACCTGCAAGCCAGGCTAACCCGACGGCCCACGCGACCGCTCAGCCTGCACGCACGGGCCAGCTGCAAGGGCCAGATAGCACGCGGGTCAGCGAACCGATGAGCCATCACGGCCGTACTGGGGGCGACGAACAAAAGGCTCTACCAATGCAGGAGGTTGTTGTCATGTCGATGATGTCGGACCCTGATTTGGGTGCTGTGGCCGGTGAGCCTGCGGTAGAACCGCCTTCGCCCGCGACGGGCGATGACCCGAACGCCGTCTATGCGCTGGGCAGCAGCCGCAACGAGAGCGCCCGCTTGCAGCGTCAGGCTGAGGAGCTCGCGCCCGATAGCGCCGTGCTGCTTGACCGGGTTGGCCTGCGGCCCGGCGATAGCGCGATCGATCTTGGCTGCGGGCCGCGTGGCGTCATCGATCTGCTGGCCGAGCGGGTCGCGCCGGGCGGGCGGGTCGTCGGACTTGACGCGGACCCGGTGCACGTGGAGATGGCGTCTGAATTTGTCGCGGCCCGGGGTTTGAGCGACGTAGAGGTTGTGTGCGGCGACGCGCGAGACACCGGCCTCGAGGCGGGCTCGTTCGATCTGGTTCATGCCCGGACGCTGCTGATCACGGTGCCGCAGCCAGCCGAGGTGCTTGGGGAGATGGTCCGGCTTGCGCGGCCGGGAGGGTGGCCGGCCGGCCTTGAGTCAGACACCGAGGCCGCGATCTGCTACCCGCCGCATCCCGCGTTCGATCCGCTGTGCGAGATCTTCACCATCGGGTTCTCGCGCAACGGCGCCGACCCGCACTTCGGCCGACGGATGGCTGAGCTCTATCGCCACGCGGGGCTCAAGGACATAACGGTGGAAGTCCGGGCAGCCGTGTATCCGGCCGGCCACTCGCGCCGAACGATCCGGGCCGACCTCGTGCGCAGCATGCGCCCACAGATCATCGAAATGGGACGCGCCGACCCGCAGGAACTCGACGAGCTTGACACCTCGGTGCGCAATCACTTCGAAGACCCCGACGTTCTCGTGATGCCCTCCCTAAATTTCCTCGCCTGGGGTCGTAAGCCGGCATCCGTCTGACCAGGACACCTCGCCAATCACGAAATAGGAGCGCAACCCGCCAGTCGTCGGGAGCGGCCTTAGCAGCGGCCTGTCCCGGCTGGAGCGAGACGCCTCGTTTTCGTCCAGACCAACAGCGTCGTCGAGTGTCTCCGGCGTGGGTGGTCACGCAGGCGGAGCGGAAGCCGCCGAGCGCCGGCCGCGCGGTCGGCCGTCGACTGCTGGTTCCACCAATTCGGGCCATGTCTTCGTCGCGGATCCGCTCGCCGCCTTTGTCCGGATGCGCCAGCGAGCCTGTCATTTATCACGCTCGCGTTGGTGGCTCCTTTCCTCGTGCGGAGGCAGCCGCGTAGTGGACGGCCTACCCGCTTGCCACGCGAGGGCGAGTCCACAGTCGCCGACGGGCCCGACACATCGCTGTCGCCCTGATCGAGTTCACCAGTCTGCTTGGCCGCGTCGCGGCGAGATCAGGCGACCAGCGCGGGAGTGATCGTCTTTGATCGAAGCGACGCTCCCACCGGTTGCGCTTTCTGCGCCAGGAAGCACCCGTCGCAGCCGCATTCCGCGGGGCGCCATTCGATCGGAGCGGCGGAACTATGAGTAGCGGACTCGTGGGTCGAGGAATGCGTAGGCGATGTCCACGATGAGGTTTGTGATCACGATGAAGAAAGCCCCTAGTTGCACCGTGCCTTGGATGATCGGCAGATCCGCTTGCTGGATCCCGTCGTAGGCCAGGCGGCCAACGCCGGGGATGTTGAACACCGTCTCCACCACGACAGCGCCGCCGAGCAGGAAGCCGATATCCATGCCCAGGATGGTGACCATCGGCGTGATCGCGGCGCGGACGCCGTGGCGCCAGATCACTTGGCGCTCGCGCACGCCCTTGGCGCGCGCCGTCCGGATGTAGTCCTGCGACATCGCCTCGATCAGTTGCGATCGCAGAAGCCGAGCGTAGAAGGCGGCAAGCATGGCCGCGAGGACGAGCCAGGGGAGGATCAGCGAGCCGAACCAGCGGCCGGGGTTGGCGGTGAGCCCGACGTACGTGCCGGCGCCGTCGAAGATGTGGATCACGCCGATGTCCGTCGAGAACAGGAACAGCGCCATCAGCCCCAACCAGAAGGTCGGGGCTGAGATCGCCAGGAGCGAACCGATCATCGTGAGCCGGTCCAGCCGGCTGCGGGGGCAGACGGCCGAGATCGCTCCGACCGCCATGCCGACGCTCACCCAGATCGCCACTGCACCGAAGGTGAGGGAGATCGTCGCCGGCAGGCCGTCGAGGATCATCGCCTTGACCGGTTGGGAGAACTGATAGCTGTACCCGAGGTTGAAGTGCAGGACGATGCCCCTGACGTAGATCCAGTACTGGACCCAGAACGGCCTGTCTACGCCGAGCACGGGGCGAATATGGGCGAGCATCGCCGGGTTTGGGAAGTGGCCGGCGCGCAGCACCGCTGGGTCGCCCGGCGGAAGCACGTAGAAGATCACGAAGGTCAGGAAGCTGATGATGATCAGCGTCACGATGGCCCAGAGAAGACGGCGGATGATGTAGCGGACCATCGACCTTGGCACCCAAGCGCCGGTTCACGCTACCGCCAGGAGCGAAGCAGAGCAAGAGCCGCAGAGGCGGGCGCCGCGCAGGCCGATTCGGACTTCCGCGTCACCGACAATGCCAGCACCTTTCTACCTCACGGTCCAATAACTGCTAAGCGGTGATCCGCTGCCGTCGCTGGCGGCCGACTCTTCTGGAATGCTCCCTTGTGATCTCACTTTTTCGAAGGTTTGGGCTCGGTGCTGGTCCGCCACGGCTGCTGGAGGACGTCGCAAAGGCGGCGGCTCCGGCTTTGCCCGATTCGCGGTCTACTTGTAGGAGACAGGCCCGGTCCCGTTTGCGATCCCGATGCCCGGGTATCGGGTCGCGTTCGTGTTGCACCGGCCGTTGGCGAGTCGTGGCAGGATCCACGCGAAGGTGACTGTGGTCTGGAGCGTGCCGCTGATGCCCTGGTAAGCACCGGTCCCCGTGCCGTCGACGATCGGTATCGGCCCGGTTGCCGAGCCGTCGGCCGAGCACGTCACAGGATTGACCGGGAAATTGAGCAGGTTCCCGATCGGCCCGACGTTGATCTCGAACGAGCCCTTGGACAGGACGAACCTGTTGTAGTTGCCCCCGTCGGCGACGCCCTGGTGGTCCTTGCCGTGATCGGTTATCGCTCCGGTGAGGATTACCGTTCCGAGGCTCCCAGCGAGCGCGGTGTCCGCCTCGTAGACGTGGACCTCACCCCCGGTCGACGATCCGTCGGCGGACGCGAGCCCGCCGGAGACGGCGAGGACCGCCGCGCTGATCAGTGCCGGCGCTAGGACCTTTACCTTGCGGTCTCTCATCGAGACCTCCTCTAGTCGAGAACTTGGTTGTTCAGCGAGCAGGCTGAGCGAGAGCGGTTGCATCGCGGTTGCAAACGAGCAACGATGTGTTGCGCGAAGGCCGTTCCGCCGGCGCAGGCGGGCGCGGGGCGGGGCGGTGACGGCGTCACACCGAAAACTGAGCTATGGACTTTCGGATCCTCGGACCGCTCGAGGTGCGCGACGGCGATCGACCGTTGGCGCTCGGCGGCGGCAGACAACGAGCTCTCCTAGCGATCCTGCTGCTGCACCGCAACGAGATCGTGTCCACTGACCGTTTGATCGACGAGCTGTGGGGCGAGTCGCCGCCGTTGGGGGCTCGGAAAACGTTGCGTGCGTACGTTTCCAGGCTGCGCCGGGCAATTGGTGCCAGCGGCACGTCGGCAGCGATCAGCGGCGATTCCGAGCGCAACCCGGGTGACGGGGTTCTGTTGACGAGGGGGCACGGGTACGTACTCGAGATCGGGCCGGGCGAGCTCGACCTGAATACGTTCGAGCGTCTGATCCGCGAAGGCCGAGAAGCCGCAGAGACAGGTAATCCGACCCAGGCCGCAATCCTCCTTCGCGAGGCGGACAGCTTGTGGCGAGGCCGGCCGCTGGCCGATCTGGAGTTCGAGCCCTTCGCGCGCGTGGAGGTCCGGCGCCTAGAGGACCTGCGCCTGGAGGCGGTCGAGGATCGAATCGATGCCGACCTCGTTCTCGGCCGTCACGCGATGTTGTGTCCCGAACTGGAGGCGCTCGCCGCGGAGCATCCGGTCCGCGAGCGGCTCCATGCCCAGTTGATGCTGGCTTTGTATCGTTCGGGTCGTCAAGCGGAGGCCCTGGAGGCTTATCAGCGCACGCGCACTCGGCTCTCCGAAGAGCTTGGTCTGGAACCCGGTCATCGCCTCAGGAGCCTCCAGGCGCAGATTCTCAAGCAAGACCCGTCGCTGACGCCCACGGAGCGGCCCCCGGTAGACGAAGTGGATCCGGAACGTGAGGGCGCTGCTGCGGTCGAACTGGCTCGTGCCTCGCAGCATCACGTGTCAGCGCGAACCGAGGCTGTAATTGGACGCGATCGCGAGGTCCGGGACCTGGCCGGGCTGCTCGCCGATCAGGACGTGGCGCTGGTGACGTTGACCGGCACGGGCGGTGCCGGCAAGACTGTTCTTGCGCTCCGCCTCGCACGGGAGGTCGGCACGAGCTTTGTCGACGGGGTGACGGTGGTATGGCTGGCGGAGACCTCTGATCCGGCGCAGGTGGTTCCAGAACTGGCCCGCCAGTTGGGAATAGAGGTGGGCGGCACGGAGTTGGCCGGCGAAGCGATCGTCGCGGTTCTTCGATTCCAGCACAAGTTGCTGGTGCTCGATAATTTCGAGCACGTGCTGGCGGCCGGCCCAGCGCTCGCGGAGCTGATCACTCGGTGCTCGCGACTGAAAGTGCTGGTGACCAGTCGGGCTCCATTACGCGTTGCCCTCGAGCGTGTGTACAGCGTAGGTGGTCTGGCGGTGCCGTCCGCCGACGAGCTCGACCCGCCGGATGCGATTGCCGGGTCGCCGGCGGCGGCTCTGTTTCTCGACCGCGCTGCTGCGGCCAATCCTAACTTCGAGTTGACGTCGGATTCGGTCGAAACCACAGCCGAGCTGTGTCGGTACCTCGGCGGGTTGCCACTCGCGCTTGAGCTCGCCGCCGCGAGGACAGGAGTGCTCACGCCGGCGCAGATTCTCGGCCGCCTGCGGACCGCCTCAGACCTGTTAGGGCCGGCCCGCCGGGACGCACCAGCCCGCCATCGCACCCTGCAAGCCACCATCGATTGGTCGTTCGATCTGCTCACACCGAGGGAGCAGCGGCTGTTTACGGTTCTAGGGCTGTTCGTGGGCGGCTTCTCGGTCGACGCCGTCGAAGCGATCTGCGGCGAGACGGTGCGGGATGTCGTCGGCGGGCTGGCGGCGCTGCTCGATCACGGACTCGTGCAACGCCTACCAGCGCGCGGCGGACCGCGCCTGGGCACGCTCGAGCCGATCAGGCAGTACGCGTTGCGGCGCCTGCGGTCAGAGAGTTGGCACGGATCGGTCGTTTCGCGATACGTCGAGTACTACGCGAGGTTCGCCGAATCGGCACGAGCGAGCCTGTGCGGTGACCGGCAACTCGAGTGTCTGGAGCAACTCGATGACGAGTTGGGCAATCTTCGCAATGTCCTAGAGCTCGCCAAAGCACAACCACGGCTTGACCTCGCGCTTCGCCTGACCGCGGCTCTATCTACCTTCTGGATCACACGAGACCTAGGCCCAGAGATTCGAGCCTGGTTACGACGCGCGCTTGAGCAGCCGCCCTCGGGTGATCGGGCCGTGCGGGCGTGGGCGCTCTACACGCTCGGCTCGCTAGCTCTCATCGATTGGGACCAAGCCGAGGCCATGACCATGCTCACGGCATGCCTCCCGGAGTGCTACGAGCTCGGCGATCTGACATTGACTGCCTATTGCGAGGCCGATCTCGCCGACGCATATTCAAGGCCAGGTGATGCCGACGCAAGTGCACTACATGCGGAGCGTGCCCTCGCGATCGCCGCTGAAACCGGCGACCCCTGGACCCAGGCGAACGTGCTGAGAATCACTGCACCTGCGGCCGAGAACTACGACCTGACGCGGGTTCGGTGCGAGCGCGCACTGGCGCTGTATTCCTCCTTCGGGGACCGACTGTGGTCCTCTTTCATCAAGGGCAACCTAGGCTACGCGGCTCTCCTCGAGGGCGATTACGACTACGCGCAGCTAATCACCGAACAGGCGATTGCCGAAGGCCACGGCATCTGGGGCGTCGGTCAAAAGGCGCAACTCGAGGCGAACCTAGGGCTCGTCGCCCTATTCCAAGGCGAGCCCTCGCGAGCGAGCCGGCATCTCAGGAGATCGTTGGCACACTCGCGCAGCATTGGATGGTGGGCCAATGCGCAAGAGGCCGTCCTCGGCCTCGCCGCACTCGCGGCCAGCGAGGGCCGTGACGACTTAGCGAGGACCCTCGCCGCTGCTGCACGAGCGTTGTACGACAGCCCATCTGAAAACACACTCCACCGCCGACTATACGACCGCCTCCGGGTATCTACGCGTGACGCGAACCAGCAGCCGGCACTCACGGCTCACCAACTCGACGGCATCCTTCGCGAGGCTTCCCATGCTCACGTGGCTGACCAGACCGTGGCGATTCCATGACGTCGGCGACCGAATCTCCCAGAGCCTTGGACGCTCACAGTCGAGCCTCGGGACTCTGATACCTCCGGTCCTACCGCCGGCAGGGACTGTTGAGCGATGATCATCGTCCTCTCCTGCTCCGCCCGTCCGGTCGAGCGCCGAGCGGATTGCACGAAGACTAGCCAGCCTGGCGTCCGCTCCCGCTGACGATCCGGCCGACCGAATTTCAAGGTGCTGTGCGACGCACCGATGACTTCCGTCTGCGCGGGCGCGCGGCGCGGTCGTCGACGGAGACCTCGATGACTGCGGTCACCGCCCCAAATCTCGAACGGGCCGAGGATCCGCTCGCCCATTTTCTGTTGTTCACGGCCCCGGCAAGAAGAATGACCGACCGGGGCCGCGTTGTCCTCGGGCGGCGGGGAACTCGCAAACGAGCGACCGTCACTGATTTGCAACCGGTTTGCAACGGCTCCCGCGGATGATGACCCACCTTTCCAAGTCAATCCGAAGGGGGTCGAGCGATGAGCAGTGTTGTGATCGAGTCACGACAAGCAGGACGGAGCGAGCGACCTTCCGCACTGCGAGTACGGCGCGATGAGCGGTGGCCATGGGAGGTCGGCTGCTGCCGCGCCAGCACTGACATCGATCGGGCGGCGTGCGCCCGGTTGCGTGCGGATGTCTACGTATGGGAGAAGAAATGGATCCCGCGGAGTCGGTTGGTCGAGGGTTTGGAGTTCGACGAGGACGATGCGCGCTCGGTTCATCTGTTGGCCAGGTACCGTGGCGAGGCGGTCGGAACGGCTCGCCTGATCCTTCCGCGCGCGAGGCAGCCGCTGCCGGTGGAGGCGATGCTGGCCGAGCCGCTTGCGTCAGGCCGCTCTTGCGGAGAGATCTCGAGATTGGCGGTGGCGCGGCGTACCCGGGGCGACAGCGCGGTGATGATGGTGCTAGTCCGGGGGCTTTGTGAGACCGCGGTCGAGCACGATATCGATGATTTCTATGCCTTGGTCGAGGAGCCCTTCCATCGGTACCTCATGCGGCTCGGCTTTCCGTTCCGGCCGGTCGGGGTAAGCCGATGGATCTACCGGAGTTGGAACTTCCCGGTGCGCCTGGAGGTCGCTCAACTGGCCGTGCCCGTGGCGGCGTTCTTCTCGGACTGGAATGACAACACGCGCCGAGAGAGCGGAGGTGTGAGGTGAGTACTGCGACGCAGGCGGCGGGGGGCTGGCTGGCGCCTCATCCGGGGCACGAGCGGATCATCGCTGCGGCGGTACGGTCACCGTCGGCACACAACGCGCAGCCCTGGCGGCTGGCGCCATTGCCCGACGGCGCGAGCTACGAGTTGCATTACGACGCTGCGGATTATCTTCCCTACGACCCCGAGGACCGCGATGCCGGCTTGGCGATGGGGGCGTTCTATGAAGCCATGGCGATGGGGGCAGATCTGGAGGGCCTTCGGTCGAAATTCGAGCCACGGTTCGTCCGCACGGGCAGCGATCTGCTCGTAGGGGTCGTGACCATCGACAGTCGCCCGGACGACTTGCCTCCCGACCCGCTCGCCCGCTTCCTTGCTCGGAGGACGACAAACCGCTCGCGGTACGAGCGACGTCCGGTCGATCCGTCATTGATCGACTCACTGGCTGCGCTCGGTTGTGTCTTCCGCTCACCGTCTGAGATCGCTCGTTTGATCCGCGAGGCAAGCCAGGACAGCTGGAGCAACCCGCGCTACATCGCTGATCTGCGGGAGTGGGTGCGGTTCCGGAACGCGGCGGACGACGGCTTGACTCCGGACGTTCTCGGGCTGACTCGGCTCGACGTTGTCGCGCTTCGCATCGCGTACAGGCTGGGGTGTATCCCGCGCTGGATGATTCCACTGTATGCGGCCCGGGACGTGCGGCTGGCCACGGCGGCACCGTCGATCGCGGTGCTCACCGCCCCGGACATGACGCCGCCCTCGATCTTCGACGGCGGCCGGCGGCTGCTGCGCGCTTGGGTGACGATCGTGGCGGCCGGCGCCGCCTACCACCCCTGGTCGATCGTTATCGACGAGGACCGCACTAGGCCGCTGCTGGCCGAGCTGGTCGGTGGCTCACCGATGGCGATGTTTCGTATCGGCTACGCGACAGAGGAGCTTCCGCAATCTCGCCGGCGCGCCGTCGAAACGTTCCTCCGCGTGCCGTCCGGAACTGGGTGAATCACGTGGACGTTTCTCGCAACTGGGGGTTCGTCAGCGCCAAGGAGCAGGAGGTGCTCGGGTCAGTGAAGATCGCCGTCGCCGGCGCCGGCGGCGACGGCGGTCTCGTCGCCGAGCACCTCGCCCGCCTTGGCGTCCGCGTTTTCGCGATCGCCGACCCCGAGCGCTTTGAACCCGAGAACGTCAATCGGCAGGCTGGGTGCGACGCGACAACGGTGGGGCGCAACAAGGCTGAGGTGATCGCGGAGACGATCCGGCGGATCGCTCCGGAGGCCACCGTGGACGTGTACCGAGACGGTGTCTCGCCCACCTGCGTGTCTGACTTCGTGCGCGGCGCAGCCGTTGTGGTCGACGAAACGGAGTACACGCGACCCCACCTCTCGCTGATGCTGGCCAGAGCCGCCCGACCGGCCGGGATCCCGGTCGTCTCCGGCCTGAACGTGGGATTCGGCGGGATGGTCACCTGCTTCATCCCGGGTTCGATGAATCTGGAGCGTTATCTCGGGCTACCAGCCGAGATAACGATCGAGGACGCCGCCCGGTTTGAGCTTCCGTTGCGGCGGTGGGTGGTGCGACTGCCCTCCTACCTAGACGAACGGGTCGTCCGGGCCGTTGCCTCCGGCTGTGTGCCTGCGCCGTCAGTGGCTCCCGGCGTGGCGCTCGCGGCCGGCTTGGTGGTGACCGAGGTATTCAACGTGCTCACGAGACGCCGCCGTCCCGTCGCGGCGCCCCGAACGCTCGTATTCGACGCCCTGGAGGGAAGGACCCGCGTCGTCCGCTTCCGCTCCGCGTCCTACGCGAGCTCGCTGATTCGGGTTGCTGCCAAATCACGCCTTGGCCTCAACCATCGCGTCACATCATTCTGCTGCTAAAGGATCGGGTAGACGTTATGCGGAGGAACCGATGGGTCGCGTTGGCGCTGCTGGCGACCGCGGAGTTCATGGTCGTGCTCGACCTCACCATCGTCAGCGTCGCGCTCCCGCACATCCAGGCTGACCTGGGATTCTCGGCCAACGGCCTTCAGTGGGTGATCAGTGGCTACGCCCTGATGTTCGGCGGCTTCCTTCTGCTCGGCGGTCGAGGCGCCGACCTGCTCGGAAGGCGGGCCATGTTCATGGCCGGGGCTGCACTGTTCACCGCTGCGTCCCTGGCCGCGGGCCTCTCCAGCTCGCCGGCGATGATGATGGTCGCGCGGGCGGTACAGGGGCTCGGTGCTGCATTGCTGTCTCCCGCCTCCCTCGCGCTGTTGATGGTCACATTCGCCCGTGGACAGGGGCGGAACATCGCGATGGGGATCTGGGGCGCGCTGGCGGGTCTCGGCGGCACGTTCGGCATCGTCCTCGGCGGCCTGCTGATCGACAGCATCGGCTGGCGATGGGTGTTCTTCGTCAACGTGCCGTTCGGTGCCGCGGTCATCGTCGCGGCACCTTTCCTGCTCACCGAGAGCCGCGTCATGGTCGCGGGACGACGAAGCTTCGATGTCAGGGGGGCGCTGTTGGGCACCGGCGGTCTGTTGTTGCTCGTGTTCGGGCTCGTCCGGACCCAGGTGATCGGCTGGGGCTCCCTCGAGGTGATGGGCTCCCTGCTCGGCGGTGTGGCGCTCCTGGCAGCGTTCATCGTTACCGAAGCGCGGGCCTCGGAGCCCCTAGTGCCGCTCTGGCTGTTCAGAACCCGCGGGCTCCGGACCGCCACGCTCTCTCTGGCGCTGAACGGCGGTGCTTTCCTGGCCATGTTCTTCCTGACCGCGATCTTCCTACAACAGGTCCGCGGACAGTCGGCCCTGGAAACGGGACTTCAGCTTCTACCGATGGGGGTCGCGGCGGTGATCGCCGCCCTCCTGGTCTCCTCGCTGGTCACGCGGACCGGGACACGGCGAGTGCAGATCGTCGGCGCGCTGCTGAACGTGATCGGGCTTGGTCTGCTCTCGCGCGCCGACGGCAGCAGTCCCTACGTCAGCTCGCTGCTACCCGGTCTGTTGGTCCTCGGCTCTGGGATCCTCGCGGTCGGGGTCCCGGCGCAGATCGCGGCGATCGCTGAGGTCGGATCGCAAGAGGCCGGGGCGGCATCCGGGATCGTCACCGCCGGGTATGAGCTGGGCGGAGCACTCGGGCTCGCGATCGTCACAACGGTCGCCAATGCGCGAGTGTCTCACCTTCTCGTCACCGGGCACCCCCTACACGAAGCGCTGACCTAGGGCTACCAGCTCGGGCTCCTGGTCGCGGCAGCGCTGGGGGTGATCAACCTCGTGGTCGCCGCGGTCTCCCCCCGTATCGCCCCAGACGCCGAACTCGTCGCCGCCGCGGCGCTCGGCGCCTGAGCGCTCGGCACCCGGTAGTCGGTGCCTGCGACTGCTCCGACACCGCGAGCCTCTCGAGCCCGAACGTGCCGATGCACCGCCAGGCGGCGGCAACGGTGTTGGCCCTAATTCCTGCGACGCGAGGCCCTGCTTCGATTTCGCGACCCGCAGTCCGCGTTATGCACAGACGCGACTCAGACCCGCATCGCGGCGGAAAGCGTGCATCTCGCGAGCGATCCCCTTTTGTCGCTGGGCCGGACACGAGCCGGCGATCGCTTCGCCGACGCAGACCAGTTCGCCACCCCCGACGCCCAACGAGTGCTCTGCCGCGCACTCAGCTGTCTCGCCGCGCGCGGCGAGACAGCTGCATCGCCCGGATGATGCACAAGCCGAACCGCTCGAGGGGAGGCTGACGTCACACACCGAGTTGCTGCTTTTGTAGGTCGTCGGGCTGCTGGTTCGGCCACGGTTGCGGTAGTGGGATCGACCGCGTCGTCGTGGCTGCCGGTGATCGCCGAATTGTGCGCTCTGCACAACCGGTGGCCACCGATAGATGGCCGGCAACTCGCTCGGTCGCTCTTCCCCAAAGGACGACCTCCGGAAGCACAGATGTGTGCTTCTCGACGTCGAAAGCAGACTGCCCGAAATCGTCCCAAGAGGGAGCGAAGACCCTCGCGACCGCATTCATGAGGGACCGGCAGCGCCGCTTCGATCCCGCACCATCATTGCCTACTGCTGGTTGCGCAAGCGAAGCGACACCACTGGGGTCGCGCGGTGCGCGCTGTCAAACGAGAAGTGTTCGGCCGACGCAGTGCGTGTTTGTCCGCGCGCGCAACCGGCCGTGTGATCGCCGGATCGTCTTGCTGACACAGCAGACCGCTGACGCGCGGCGGTGGGTAACATCGCGCCGCGGCACGTCATAAACCGCTCGGCTTTGTCCCCGGGATACGCTTGGACGGGCCGGCAGTGACATACGTTCTATCCGTATAAAGGGAGGCAGCCGCAATGCGGGCGCCGCAGCAGTACCTCGAAGCGTTTGTCGAGCTGACGGTCGGGTTTGGCGCCAATGTGCAGCCGGGGCAGGTTGTGGGTATCGACGCCGAGACGGGTCTAGAGCCGTACGCCCGGGCGGTCGCCGACGCCGCGTATAAGCGCGGCGCGAAGTTCGTCGACGTCTGGTACTTCGACCCGCACGTCAAGCACTCGCGGCTCAAGCACGCCGACCGCGAGACGCTCAGCTACGTGCCGCCGTGGATCGGTCAGCGGCTGCTGGACCTCGGCGAGCTGCACGGCGCGCGGATCTGGCTGTACGGAGACACCGAACCGCACCTGATGGAAGACGTCGACCCCAGCCTGCTCGGGCGCGACATCCTGCCGCGACGGGCCGAGGGGGCGGTTGTCGTCAGCAATCGGTCAACCAACTGGACGGTCGTCCCGGTCGTCACACCTGCGTGGGCACATACCGTCTACCCCGATCTCCCGACCGAGGCGGCTTACGCAAAGCTTTGGGAGACGATCGCGGACGTATGCCGGCTGACCGAGCCTGACCCCGTCGCGGCGTGGGAAGCCAGGTTCGCGCAGCTGGGCGCGGTGATCGGCAAGCTCTCGGCGCTGGAGCTCGATTCGCTGCACTTCGAGGGCCCGGGGACCGACCTAACGATCGGCCTGTTGGCGGCTTCGCGGTGGGTGTGCGCCGACTTCGAGACCGCGTGGGGTCTGCGCCACTGCCCGAACCTACCGTCCGAGGAGGTCTTCACAACCCCCGATCCAAACCGTACCTCCGGCATGGTCACGGCGACCAAGCCGCTGCTCGTCCCCGGCGCAACGCCGATCACGGGTCTGAAGGTCCACTTCCAGGGGGGCCGCGCGGTCCACTTCGAAGCCGACTCCGGCGCGGAAGCGCTGGCATCGATGGCGGCCCGCGACGAAGGCGCCTGCCGGCTCGGTGAGGTCGCGCTGGTCGACCGGGAGAGCCGCGTGGGCCAGGTCGGCGAGATGTTCTACAACATCCTGCTCGACGAGAACGCGGCTAGCCACATCGCGCTCGGCAACGGGTTCGCCTTCGCCGTGAATGGCGACGCTGCGACGCAGATCAACCGCAGCAGTATCCACGTCGACTTCATGATCGGTTCCGACGCGGTCAGCGTGACAGGCGTGACCCGCGGCGGCGACAGGGTCCCATTGCTGCGCGGCGGCGTGTGGGAGATCTGAGGCTTGAGCGCAGCTAGCACGAGCGGGCGATCTGCCTCTCGGACGCTGTCGCTGGAACGACTTCCACAAATCTCGGGCACCCGACGTGGCGATCCTCGCGAGACTGTTGGAGTTCGTCCTGGGCGAGCGTAATTTCGGCCTCGATCTGCTCGGCTGGGCTTCTGCTTCCCCACCACGTCGTAGGTTTGCCTCGCACTGCCGGTCGTCGTGACGTTGCGACAGCGTTGCCGCTGCTCGCGCCGTGGCACCGCCGCTCGTCCATCTCGGCAGTCTGGTCGTCGCGCCCGGGCCTGCCTGGGTTCCTGGCGAGGCAGGGGCGCGATGGTTACCCCCTCGCCGCGGTACGGGTTAGCCGCGAGGTCGCGATGCACACGAAGGTTTGACCTCGCGGTGAAATGTGTCCCAGACTCCGCCGCTCCAGCTCCGCCGACGGGAGGGAGGTCGACCACGACTTCACCCCCCACGCCGGCTTGGCGCCGTTATCGGTGCGGCGAGGGCGGCGGGATCGTCGGGGTACGGTCGCTGTCGCCGCTTGCGGTTGCCGCGAGTGCGGCGGCGAGCTGGGCGCGTGAGCGAATTCCGAGCTCGCGGTAGACCGTCGTGAGGTGGGACTCGACCGTGCGCCCGCTCATGTACAGCGTCTGGGCGATCTCGCGATTGGTGGCGCCGCGGGCCGCGAGCGCGGCCACTCTTTCCTGCGCGGGCGTAAGGCGTTCGGTGACGACCGCGCGCCGCAGGCCGACGCGGCCGAGCTCGTCGCGCGCCCGGGCCACCCAGAGCGCGGCGCCGAGCGGTTCGAGCACAGCGAGCGCCTGCTCAAGCGTTTGTTTCGCCGCGGTCTTGCGCTTCGCGCGGCGCTCGAGCGTACCCTTCTCGAGCAGGGTGCGGCCGAGCTGCAGCGGTAGGCGCTGGGGGGCGTGTTCGGCGAGCGCCAGGTCGAGCGCGTCGATGGCATCCGCGAGGTGGCCGCGTGCTGCGAGCAGTAGGCCTTCGCATCGCTTCGCGATCGCGCACGCGTGCGGGCTTTCGGACGCGCTGGCGCGTTGGAGGAGGTCGTCGACAACCAGCTGGGCTTGATCGAGGCGGCCCAGCGCGATCAGGGCTTCTATGTCGGATGACCACAGCGGCGAATTATGCGGCGAGGAGACGAGCCAGGGACCGTTGGCAATCGTTCGCTCACGCCAAGGCTGGAGCCGCTCGTGGGCTGTGTCGGGATGACCGCTCCACAGCTCAATCTGCGCGATCAGCATCTCGGCTTCGCGCTGGATCTGAACGTCGCCATTTCGTGTGCTCACTGCGAGCGCCTGGTCAGCCTTGGCACGAGCGTGCTCCAATTCGCCGCGGTCGGCCGCGATCGCACCCCCGAGGTGGGCGATCCACGAATCGATCTCGTCATCCAGTTGCTGGCGTGCCGCCTCGGCGGCCTCGGCGAGGTATCGGCTTGACGCACTCCCGTTTCCCGCCTCCCACTCAAGGGCGGCTAGACGGATAAGCAGGAATGGCCGGTCGCCCTCTTCGCCTCGCCGGCGCGTTCGCGCGACTGCTGCTTCCAGCCGTGGCCTCGCGGCGTCGAGGTCATTGTTGTGCCGCAGATACCCACCGTAAAGCATGCTGGGAAGGTGGAACGTTGCGAGCATCTCGCCAGCCTGGTGCTCGAGCTCGATCGCCCGCTCAAACAGCGCGCGCGGGAGCGGCTGCCCGCTGATGAATCGCGTCCCGCCTACCGCAGCCAGCGCGAGTGCGAGTGGTCCGGGCTCTCCGAGGCGCTCGGCGCTAGCGAGGGCCGCCTCCGCGTGCCTCGCTGATCCGGCGTAGTCACCGAGGTTCGTGCACCAGTCCCAGTACACCATCTCGATCTCGACGATCAGCCGGTCATCCTCGCCGGCGTCGACGAGCGCCTGCTGCAGCATCCACACCGCGAACTCGAAATCATCTCTACGCACGAGCGCGAGCAACAACCGAGCACGGGCGCTGCTCCGGCCGTCCGGCTGCTCGAGTAGGAGTTGCTCGAGGAGCCGCCGCGCCGCCGCGAAGTCGCCTGAGGCGAGATGCCGCTCGGCCGCCGTTACGGTGCGTGCCCATCGGGACTCCTGCTGGTCGACTGGCGTCAGCCGGATCGCGTGCTCAAGCAACTCCGCCGCGGCCTCAGGAGCGCCCCGACGGCCCGCGAGCTCCGCCGCGCGGCCGATCTCGCCCGCCACACCGCTGTCGGGCAGGTCAGTGCCGAGCGCGAGGTGCAGCGCCCGCTCCTCCTCGTCCGGCACGACGGCGGCCAAGCACAGATGCAACTCGCGCCGGTCCTCCGGTGGCACGCTCGCATAGTGCACCGACGCAAGCAGTGGATGCGTGAACCGCACGCTCTCGCCGGTGATCTCGAGCACACCCGCGCCAGCTGCGTCGTCCAGATCGCCCCGTCTGAACTCGTCGATCGCGGCGCCCAACAGCGCCAGCGTCGGGTTGGCGAGCGCCGCGATCACGAATAGCGGCGCCTCGACCCCGGCACGAACGTGCTCAAGCCGCTGCGCGATAGCGTCGGCGAGCGTGCGCGGGATCGGGAGCTCGCGTCCCTGACCGCCGTCGCCGTGCTGGCGCTTCAGCTCGGCGCCGAGCGCCAGGACATACAGAGGATTGCCACCCGAGACCTGGTGCACCCGGTCCACCAGCCGCCGCGGAACCTTTCCTGCCAACTCGCCGGCGAGCAGCTGATGCGTGCTCGTCAGGTCAAGGCCGGCCAGCTCGATGAGTTCGATCCCGGGCGCGAACCTGTGCTGCACGTCCGCCCACAGCGCTCCTTCGCTGTCGACCCGCCGCGACAGCAGCAGACAGACTCGTTCCTCGCGCATCCGGCGAAGCGCGAACGCCAGCACGCGGGCCGAGGCGCGGTCGAGCCACTGCTCATCGTCGATCGCGATCACCATTGGCGCGTCAGCGGCAAGCCCTCGCAGCACGCCGAGCGTAGCCCGCGGAAGCGCATCGAGATCGTCCGGCGCCTCGGACGCGTCACTCAGAAACAGCGCCGCGCCCAGAGCGCGCCGCTGTGGATCGGGCAGCCGGTCGAACAACTCATCGGCAAGACCGTCAAATAGATCGCCGAGCCCCGAGAACGCCAGCGCCGCGTCCGCCTCGCTCGGCGCCGCCCTAAGCACCCAGTAACCACGGCCTACCGCAACCTCCACGGCATCGCGCCACACGGTCGTCTTGCCGACCCCGGGCACACCCTCGATCGCGACCCCAACCGGCCCGCCCGCCGCGAGCGCGAGCAACTCGCCAATCCGTATGCGTTCCGTTTCGCGTCCGAACACTCGCGCCAACCCCCTACAAATCTGCGGATTTCCCGATTTACGCCGCGTGCGGTCCGCCATAGCGTAAAGCCGCACAAGCCCGACGGACCTGGCGCCCTACCCCAGGAGGTCCTGCGATGTGAGTCCGAGACAGGCGCGCAGCCCAACAGCGGCGGGCGTGCTGTTGTCAGTTTCTAACGATGGAGGATGTCTTCATGCATGCCAACTCTCGCACCTCGACGTGGCGCTTTATCGCGCGTCGTTTGCTCCTTTTACCGGCGCTCGTCGTCGCCCTGACCCCGGCGGCCGCCGGAGCGGCGTCCGCGCAAGCCGGGTCGTTGCAGGCCACTGTCAAGGGAAACAACCCGAAGCCCCAGCCGTGTTCCAACGGAGACTACGTATGTGGCAGCGGGACAACTAATTACGGCGACGCGACCTGGACGTTCGACCCCACCGGCGAGACGCCACCGCCTCCAGGCGCACCGTGTGGCTCCATCGAGGCAACGGTGACGTTCGCGCTTAGCGATGCCAGCAGCAGCACGCTGGTCCTGGATGAAAGCGACACTATCTGCGGGCCTGGCAACTCCATATGGGCGCCTGGCCAAACGCACTCCAACGGAAACCCGTTCCACCTCACGGGTAGCTGGACGGTGGACACCGCGACCGGCGAGTTCAGCTCCATTCCCGTCGGCACGACAGGGACAGACGCCCTCGACATCGCCGGGGCCCACTCCTCTGGCACGTACGTCACGCCGTGAATAGTCGAATCGCCTAATCCTCGTTCAACCATCCGTCTCGGAGCGCCGGGCGCATCGAAGCCGATGCGCCCGCCGCGCTGGTTGCTCCGCATTGTCAAAACGATGGGGGATCGGGACGCTCCGGTCTGCCTCGTGCTTATCGAGACAGCAGTCGTCCCCCCGCAGCCATCGAAACTGAGCAGCCTCGGTGCGCCCACGCGGCTGCTGCTCTCGTGGGCGAGCAGGCATCCGCCACGCACCCGGCCTCACTGCTCAGGTGGCTTATTCCGACACTCCGCTCGAGGGATGTGAGGCGAACTGTCGCTTCGGGTGTCAACGACAGTCAGGACCGGGTCCTCCACGCCGCTCCATCTCTTCTACTTTGCCAGGGCAATGCGATCGTCGCCGACGGCTGTGCCGCTTAGGCGATTTCCACAACTCAACCCCGAACCCACTCACCGTTGTGCCGCTCCGCCTCTGCGAGCGGCAGTCGAGGCGGAGCTAGGCCAGCCTGAACGGGAGCGTCGGTTGGCCGCCGAAGCAGGCGCCCGGGATGGAGGAATCGTCGCCATCGAGGCTCTCGCTTGGGACGATCTTCTACAGCGACGTCGAGCTACGTGACCAGACGCCCCCTTACTGGGCGAGCAGAAGTACGAACTGGCGGGTGCTTGCTGGGATTCGGCTAACCCTCGCTGCCGCTTGGGACGACACAGGGCAGTGCGGCTCGGGACTCTCGGATCCTGGAAATGCGGAAGCGGGCCCGCTGGCCGATGGCGCGGCTCGCGCTTGATGCAGACGTGCTACCGGTCGCCAAGCAAAGGTGCCACACCTCCGCCGCGACCGGATTGGCGTGATCCAACAACCCGCCGGCGGAGGACTCTCTAGGCTACGAGGGAGGCGCGCGCACGCTGGAGGACTGCGCGGCGCCATCCGTCGCACTGGCCGTTAGGGAACTGTATTTCCCTGACCTGTTGTGATCGGGCGATCAGCGAGCCGGCGGCCCATCGACTGTGGGAAACGCCACCCAAAGTTGACCTATTCGGCCAGGCTGTGGGGAACCGCGATAGCCGACACCCGCACAGGGAACGTGCGGAGAGAGCCGACGAATTCCGACAGCCCGAATATCCGAACGTTGCCAGTGGCGGCCAGGTGGGCGCACAACCGAGATCGTGAGCCCCAGCCGACCCCGCACCGCTCGGCGCCGAAGCGCACAACGCCGGTGGTCGCTAAGCGCACCGAGCTGGCCCGCGATGCCGTCGCCGAGGGCGACCGGATCATCTACGGCCCGCGCCTCGACGGCGTGGTCCGCGTGACGAACCGTCTCGCGACCCCAGGCGACCGCCGCGGCTCCTACCTGATCGAGCGCAACCTACAGACCAAGGACGAGCTCGTTGTCCTGGTCCGCGACTATCTCCTATGCCGAGCTCGGCATAGGACGTCGAGCAAGCGGAGCGCCACGGCGTGATCGCGATGCACGTCCCCCTCGGCCGCTACCTTGCGCACATCGAGGATTAAGCGATGAACGCCCCGTACAACCCGAACATCGATCTGCAGGTCGACCGCGGCCACGGTCTGCACCTGGAAATCAACCGACAGCCCGTCGCGGACAGCTACGGCGCGATCGTGATGGCCGACCTCGCTCACCTGTGCGAGTTCCCCGCCGTCCGGATCGAGGTGCGCTACTCCTGTAGCCGGCGCCCCGGCCCGGCAGCCATGGCCCGCATGATTGCGGACGAGCTCGCCCGCAACGAGATCTGGGACTGACGACCGCTAATCGCAGCTCGTCGAGCTGCTGCCTCGGCCCGATCGTCCTTGTGCGCCGATGACCCTGCCGACGGGCGCGGATCGCTCTGCAGTCGCTCGATCCGGCGATGCTCCGCCGCCAACTCAAGATCCTGGTGGAACACGTAGCGGCTCGTTGTCTCTTGAAGATGTGGCCGCGCGACTCGATCTGTCCGCAGGCAGCAGCGCGGAGCGGGCGACGCGGTGGTCGCGAGACTGCCGGTGTCGACGGATGACGGTGGCCGTGGAAAGCTCCCCGTAGGCGGCCATCGAAACGCCCCGCTGGTGGCCTCCGTTTCTCCCTATGGGTGGCCACGGTTTCTCCCCACGGTTCTGTCCTGAGGTGCCGGTAATCGGGTGCGCGTTGTTGTCAACGCGCGATCCGAGGACGGCGAGTGTGAAGAAACCGGAGGAAGCGATGGAGATCCTTGAGGCGTATGACCTGACGGGCACGTTGCGTGGAGCGGCGGCGCTGGCGGGGTGTGTCACAAGACGGTTGCGCGGCTGGTCGCGGCGCGGGATGCGGCGGGTGGCGGGCTGCCGGCACGGGCGCGCAGTCGGCCGTTGGTCGACCCGTTCGCGGAGAAGATCGACGAGCTGGTTGACCGCTCCCGCGCGCGCGTCCGGGCTGACGTCGTGCATGGGGTGCTGGTCGCGATGGGCTATGAGGGGTCGTATCGGACGACGCGGAGGGCGGTCGCGGAGGCCAAGCGCCGCTGGCGGAACAAGTACGGGCGGCGGACACGGCCCTGGATCCCGCAGCCCGGGTTGTGGCTGCAGTGGGATTATGGGGACGGGCCCGAGGTCGCGGGCAGGCGGGCGGTGTTGTTCTGCGCGTGGCTGGCCTGGAGCAGGTTCCGGGTGGTGGTGCCGCTGCTGGACAAGACGTTGGCGTCGGTGGTGATCGGGCTGGACCGGACGCTGCGTCTGGTGGGTGGTGTTCCGACCTACGCGCTGACGGACAACGAGAAGACGGTGACGGTCGAGCATGTGTGCGGGATCGCGGTGCGCAACGCGACGATCGTTGAGGTCTCGCGCCACTACGGGCTGACGATTCAGACCTGCGAGCCGGCGGACCCGCAGAGCAAGGGCGGCAGCGAGGCGACGGTCAAGATCGCGAAAGCCGATCTGGTGCCAACCGATCACAACCTCCGCGAGGAGTATCCGGATTGGCGTGCGCTGGAGCAGGCGTGCCAGGAGTTCATGGCCGATGTCAACACGCGTCCGCACCGCGCCACCCGCCAGCCGCCGCTGCTGCTGCTCGAGCAGGAGCATGAGCATCTGCACCGGCTGCCGCGGGTGCCGCACACGCTGTGCTTCGGGCAGACCCGAAAGGTCGACCGCCAAGCAACCGTCTCGGTCGGCGATGCGATCTACTCGGTCCCGCATCAGCTGATCGGCGAGCGGGTCTGGGTCCGCGCCGAGACTGAGCAGCTGGTCGTGGTGCACATCGATGAGCTGCGGGGGCCGCAGGAGGTTGCCCGCCATCAGCTGACAACGCCGGGGCGGCCGAGCATCAACGACGAGCACTACCCGCCGCGGCCGGCGGGTGCGCTAGAGCGCAAGCCCCGGGCCCGCAGAAGCGAGGAGCGAGAGTTCCTCCAGATCGGCGACGGCGCGCAGCGGTGGCTGAGAAGGGCCGCCGCGGAGGGCACGGCGCGGATCCGTCGCAAGATGGCCGAAGCGGTCGATCTCGCCAAGCTCCACGGCACCGGGCCCGTCAACGACGCGCTTGAGCGGTGCGCCAGCTACGGCCGGTTCGCCGACGGTGACCTGGCCAGCATCCTTGCCCACCAGCAGACCGCGACCGTGATCGCGCTCCCCCAGCGGGCCCCGGAGGACCGCTCGCTGCAGACCTCGACCCGCGGCTGGGAGGGATTCGGACGATGAGCACCCCCGATCCTGGCCCGCGAGCTCGAACCGACGCGCTGAGAGCCGTTCTGCGGCCCTGCGCGATCGCGCCGCGACCGATCCCCCGCCTCGAACTCAGTCCCACCAGCCGGTTCGGAGCTACGCGATGACCGTCAAGCCGCCCGCTCCACCACCGCTGCCCGACGAGCTCGACCGGCTCCTGCGTCGCCTGCGGATGCCGTATGTCCGCCGTGCGGCGCCGGAGGTGATCGCGACCGCCAACGCGCAACGCTGGGACCACGCCGAGGTCCTGCGCGTGCTCCTGGCCGAAGAGGCCGCCGGCCGCGACCAGGCAACGATCAGCATGCGCCGCCGCGCGTCCGGGCTGCCAGCCGGCAAGACGTTCGACGCGTGGGAGCAGACAGCGTCGGTGATCCCGAAGCCGACCCAGCAGGCGCTGCAAACGCTCGAATGGGTCAACCGCTCCGAAGTGCTGGTCGTGTGCGGCCCGTCCGGCACTGGCAAGTCGCATTTCATCGAAGCGCTCGGTCACCTCGCGATCGACAAAGGCCGCACCGTCGCCTGGCACACGCTCGAGTCGCTCGCCGCCGCGTTCCGCCGCCACCGCGCTGACGACAGCATCAACAAAGCGATCAGCAAACTAATCCGAGCGGACCTGATCCTGATCGATGATGTCGGCCTGCTCCCAGTGTCGGCCGACGCCGCCGACGCCCTGTTCAGAGTCGTCGACGCCGCCTACGAGAAACGCTCGATCGCGATCAGCTCCAACATCCATCCGAGTGGGTTCGACGAGCTGATGCCCAAAACCCTAGCGACCGCGACCGTCGACCGGCTACTCCATCACGCCCACGTGATCATCACCGACGGCCAGGACAGCTACCGCCTCGCCCAAGCGACCGCCGGCAAAGGGGTGAGGCCCCTGACCTGACCCCGCCACTCCCCACGGGTGGGGAGATTGATGGCCACCAATGGGGAGATCTGATGGCCACCAGCGGGGAGAAACGATGGCCACCAATGGGGAATTTCGTGGCCACCACTGGGGAGAAACCGATGGCCATTGACAGACGGACAACAGCAGCGCGGCCGAGAGTGCCGCATGGGCGACGAAGCGGCAGCGACGAGAGGGCTCGCCAAGACTGCCCACCCGCGTTCCTGAGGGGGAGCTTGCTGGGACCGATAGTCGAGGTCCGCGTCCGGCACTGGCGGCGACTTTGACAACGTGTGCTTGCCGAGCAGGCTGGTCGTGGCCTCTCCGGCCGCCGAGTCACGTTTGCGCTGAACGACCGCCCGCGCCCGACCAGAGGGTCACGTTTTTGAGCTAGAAACGTGACCCAAGCCGCTTGGGGGGATTTCCGGGCGTGCCGGCCGGGGAACCCAAGTCCTCCTCCGGGACCTCCTCAGGCCTCCCCTCCGTCGTGTTGGGGGCTTCAGGCGGGGAAGCGGCAGGGCCTTGCGTGCTTGGCTGCTGGCGGATGAGCACTGCTAGGGAGCTGATGATCCCTGTGTCTCGGCCACCGACGAGTTCCCATGCCCGCGCCACCCCGATTAACAGCGATGCGGCTAAGAGGTAGCTGATCAGGTCCAGTGGGTCGGTGCTGTGGGGATGGCGGAGAAGATCAATGCCTGCAGCGAGCTCGACACCGAAGATCAGCAGAAGAAAGATGGTCAGGGTGACGTGCCGCCGACGCCGGTGCCGCATCGAAGGGCTAGTAAGAACGGAGCGCATCCCCGCAGCGCTGAACGCGATGCCGATGACACCGACAACCACTGCCGGATACCCCACGTTGGTTCCAGGCACTAGGCCGAACAACGAGACGGCGAGCGCATTGGTAAACGACAGCAGCGCGGCGGCAGCGCGGACCTCTTGGCCAACATCTGGCAGCGACTTCGTGGTGCGGCTCTCCCCAACGGTCCGAGCGACGAACAAGAGGCCCGTGAGCGCACCGGCTGAGGTAGCGATCGCCGTGAACAGGTCTCGGTAGGCCGCAGTCAGCATCGACCTCCTACGGTAGCTGCAGGCTTGGATGGGATGACGGACGCATCGCGCGGCCTCGCCTCGGTGGACCGCGACCCGTCTGCATCCGAGCCTGGCGATACGCGGTCACATTTGTGGACAAAAACGTGATCGGAGCGGGCGAGCGGCTGAGCGAAGCCCCGTTCGGCTGCAGATCCGGGCTGGCGCTGCTGTGGGCCTGGATCCGGCAGTCTCGTTGCTCAGACCGCTAGAGATCCGGCAGTTCGTGCCGCCTGCCGGTCACTGCTGGAATCACGAACCACCAGGTCCGTCGAGCTTCATCGCGCCGCCGATCGCGGCTTCCTCTTCGGCCTGGCGGATAGCGAGAGCGGCAGCGCTGCGATCAGACCCGTGTCGGCGACAACGCAGAAGCGGTGAGGCGGGCTCACGCTGCCCTGTCGGGGATGCTCGTCGGTGCATTGGTGATCTGATCGCTCGCATGGGGCGTGTCGCCGGGGGTCGCGGCTACCTGACACGCTCCTCGAGACGACTTTCACACGTGCGAGAACGCAGCGGGGTCGAGGCCACCACCGGGCGTGACGTCGATCCGGTATCCATGTTGCTGGAGTACCCCAGAGATCCGCTCTTTGACCGAGGCCGATAAATGCCGCTTGACCCCCGCACTGTGTCAGATATCCAGGCCAGCGAGCTCGCCTGCGATGGTCCGCTCGCCCGGGACGCGCAGCAGCTGTCGGAGCTGCTCGCCGGCACTGCACGGTCCGTCGATGATCACCTCGCCGCAGTTCCCGGGCTTCCGGTCGCGCCGCAGCGACCGGTCGATCCGTCAGAGGTACGCGAATGGTTGGCCTCCAGCTATGACTTCGAGCACCCGCAACCGGCAGAAGATGTCGTCAGCGACGTGCTCGCGCGACTCGCGCAGTGGACCGTCCACACGACCCATCCGCGCTACTTCGGACTGTTTAACCCCGCTCCGGCGTCGGCGGGCATCGCCGGGAGCTGCTGGCGGCCGGTGTCAACCCGCAGCTGGCCGCGTGGTCACATGCGCCCGCCGCTGCCGAGGCCGAACAACACGTCCTACGCTTCATCGCCTCGCGCCTCGAGCTGCCCGCCAGCAACCTGGCGGGCAACGTCACCACCGGCGGTGCTGAGGCCAACCTCACCGCCGTGCTGCTGGCACTGACCCGAGCGTTCCCGTCTTACGCCACCGAGGGACTCCGCGCGCTTCCGGCCCAACCCGTGTTCTACGCGTCGGCCGAGAGCCACCTTGCGTGGGTCAAGATCGCTCACATCACCGGCCTCGGCCGCGACGCGTTGCGCCTGGTCGGCGTAGACGACCAGCTGCGACTCGATGTCGATCGGCTCGACCGGCTGCTGGCTCAGGATCGCGCCGCCGGGTATTTGCCGTTTCTGCTGGTCGGGACCGCGGGGACCACCGGTGCCGGAGCTCTGGATCCGCTGGGACCAATCGCCGATCTCGCCGCACAGCATGAACTCTGGTTTCACGCCGATGCTGCCTGGGCCGGAGCGGTCGCCCTCTCAGACCGCCTGCGGCCGCTGCTGGACGGGATCCAGCGCGCCGACTCGGTCACCGTCGACGCTCACAAGTGGCTGTCAGTGCCGATGGGCGCCGGCATGCTGCTCACCCGCCACCCCGCCACCCTCGCGCAGACCTTTCGGCTCTCGACGGCATTCATGCCGGGCGCGGTCCAGGACGCGGCCGATCCGTACACCACCTCGCTGCAATGGTCCAGACGGTTCGCCGGCCTGAAGATCTTTCTCGCGCTCGCGGCCGCCGGCCGCGTCGGCTACGCCGAGCAAATCGAGCGCGACACCGCACTCGGAGCCGAGCTCGCCCGCCGGCTCACCGACGACGGATGGGAGCTCGTCAACCGGACCCCGTTGCCCGTGGTCTGCGTCACCGACCCCAACGTCCGCAAACTCCAGCCTCACGCCGCATCGGAATGGCACGACCGCGTAGCACAGCACGTTATCGCCAGCGGCGAGGCTTGGATCAGCGCGCCACACCTCGCCGGACAACCCGCGCTGCGCGCCTGCATCACGAGCTACCGGACTACCCGACGCGACATCGACCGGCTTGTGACCGCACTGGCCAGCGCCCGGGACAACCAAGCCCGGACGCCTTGAGGAGGCTCGCCTTGACTTCCGGTTCGATCCGTCGATCGGCCGCAGCGGCAGCGCCCGAGTCGTGGCTGGTGCGGCGACAAAGGAGAGGCCCGCCGAGGTTGCCGTCGCGCCGCCTTGTCGCGGTGGCGGGGGGTGGGGGGTGACGCGGTAGGGGCGGAGCGGAGGCCGCCCGAAGGCGGTCGCACCGGATCGCGGCCGGGAGCATGGCCGGCCGCGGGTCAGTCCGCGCAGCACGCAGCAATGCGCGCCGCTGGGTCGCCGGGCGACAGCCAGCTGCTCGGCCCGTCCGCTGAGGATCCCCCCGAACCGCGGGCTCGGGTCCGCCTTGCTGACTACTGCATGAACCGGCAACGAGGGCTGCCCTGCTCAGGCCGCGGCGCTTGTTTGCCAGCCCGCCGATTGTTGTTCGTCGTCGTTGCTCCTGGGTAGAACAGCTGCAAGCTACGGAGGCGGCAAACGAAGGAGAGTTAGGTCCTAACTAATAGTTTTCACGAGACACAGCTCACTTTAGGTAGGGAAGGGCGTTGCTCGAATAACGGCCCGACCGCGCGAGCGTTAGGGCGATTCACCTTCGCGCGGTGCCTTGAGAGCACGGCATAAACGCCTCATCAAATCATCGATGTGTCACATCAACATTGGAGACATGAAGGATGAGCTTTTTGAACGTTCAAGGGCCTGGGTTCAATCGCGTCCGGCGATCGCGCTGGTTGCTTATCGCGGGGGCGGTGATTTGCGCCTGCCTTATCCCGTTCGGCGTGGCGTCGGCGACGCCCACGTCCCATCGGGTCCGCCACCACGTGGGGACCCGAGGCGGGGCCAACCACCGAGGGTGGGTTTCGACCTGGGCGGCAAGCCCCATGGCCGGTAGCACAGGCTTCTCCGACCAGACGGTGCGCAACGTCATCTACACCAGCGTGGGCGGTAAGTCGCTGCGTATGCAGGTGAGCAATACCTTCGGGTCGGCACCGCTGACGGTGGGCGGGGTCAGCGTGGGTGTCGTCCTGGACGGAGCGCAGTTGGTACCGGGAACGAGCCACACCGTAACGTTCGGCGGAAAGACATCGATTACCGTCGCGGCTGGCGCACAAGTGCTTAGCGACCCGGTAACGATGAGCGTGCCGTCGCTCACAGAACTGGCCGTGAGCGTCTACCTGCCGGACGCCACTGGCCCGGCGACCAACCACTCAGACGCGCAGCAGATCAACTACATCGCCTCGGGCGATCACACCGGCGATGCGGACGCAACCGCCTATACGAGTCGAACCGGTTCGTGGTACTTCGTCGACGGGGTTGACGTGAGCTCCGCGTCGGCTGATGGCACGGTCGTGGCCTTCGGCGACTCGATCACCGATGGCTACCTTTCGCTGACTGGCGCCAACGCTCGCTGGCCGAACTATCTAGCCCGCCGCCTCAACGCACTCTTCGGTAGCCACGCGCCGGGTGTCGTGGACGAGGGGATCAGCGGCAACCGTGTCCTGAGTGACTCCAGCTGCTTCGGAGTAAGCGCTGAGTCTCGCTTCGAGCGCGACGCCCTATCTCATCCAGGCGTGAAGGCCGTGATTCTGCTCGAGGGGATCAACGACATCGGTCAAGCCGGAGACCCGGACTCTGGCTGCACGGCCCCGAACAACCCGAATGTGACCGCGGCCCAGATCGAGAGCGGATACCGCGACCTGATCGCGATGGCGCACGCCCGCCGGGTCAAGATCTACGCCGGCACGCTGACGCCCTTCGGTGGCTCCAACGCCATTTACGGCGGGTACTACGGCACGGCGTACGGTGAGACGCTGCGCGAACAGGTCAACAACTGGATCCGGACCAGCGGCGCGTTCGACGGGGTGATCGACTTCGCCAAGGTGACGCAGGACCCCTACAACCCGCAGTACCTCAACCCGGTCTATGCCGCCAACTCCAACTCCGCATACAGCATCGACGACAGTCTCCATCCGAACGACGTCGGCTACGAGGCGATGGCGAACGCGATCCCGCTAAGGCTGCTCCTGGGTGGGCCACGCTGACAGCCGCCTGCAGAGATCACGATCCACGCGTCCGTGCCCGGCGCTCGACCGGGCACGGACGCCACGCAATCTCCGCTCGTCCACGATTCTCTATGCCAGAGGGCGCCGGGAGGTAGGCCATGCGCCACACCCTGAGGGGCCAGCGGTCAACTCTCGACCAGCCCTGAGAATGGATCGAATGACATCCGCGATAGCGGAACCTACAACAGAGCACCCGGGCCCGGAGCCACCAACTCTCCGACTACTACACGAGCTGCGCAGCAACCCGCGATCGCAGGCAATCTATCTCGATACATACCAATGCGAGCATCGCGCGCGGCCGCATCCACCAACGACCTGAGGACGATCGCGGCCCACGAGGAGGATTCAAAAGACGATCGACTGATGTTCGGCTAGGACGTCATGAGCAATCCAACGCCCGTGCCCGCTACGGCGGACCGTGAGCAGGCTCACAACCCGGACAGTCGCGCGTTCGGAGCTCTCGACGCCAGCTCGACCTTGGTCCGCACGCCCAATATGACCGAGGTTACGCTTCGGACGGGAGACGACACACGCGGCCAAGTCGCGTCCTCAGCCTACAGCTCGCCCGCGGTTCCGCGAGCCACTCATGTGCTTGCTAGCAGGCCATCCGCGATGAACTGCAAACGCACCTGGCTGTCCTCGTCGACGGAGCAGCCACCCGCGTCGACGCCTGCGTCGCTGCCGGATGGGACGAGGTGGCCGAGCGTGCTGTCGGCCACCTCTGGCGCCTGCTCCTCTGCCAAAGGAGCAACGCGGCCAGCTGCCCGGCACTAGCGCTTTCCTGCTCGAGTTGGCGCTGAACGGACGAGCGTAATGGCGACCAGGGGATCGCGCCGCTCAGCGCGCGGCGCACGATCGGATTCGCCCGAGAGCGATCGGCCACGGAACCTGGGGGTCTGGCCCCCCGACACTTCCCCAATCACGAATACGGAGCCGTCGCGAGGGCCTGTTCGATCCCGCCGGGGACTTCTGCTTCGGGTCAACGAGCTCTCGGAGCGGCAGTCGTTCCGTCGGAGCCCGGTCGGCGACGAATCAGAAGCGAACCAGGTCTTGCCGGCGATTCGTGGGGAAGGGCGCCGAGTGCTCGTGTGCATGGGGGCGCTTGAGTCCCGCGTCGGCTTGTACCCGAACCTCGAGGAACTCTGTTTCCGGTTCCACGCTCGACGGTGATCGGGAGCGGGAGCAGATCCTGGACGTGGCGGTGTTCTTTTGCTCAGAAAACGGGGCATGCACCGGGCGCGGTTGTGGCGGTTCGCGCGGGCGGGATCTGATGTGATCGGACGCCGCTGTCGCGCCCGGGTGTACCGTCGAGACGTGGGTCCAGGCGAGGCGATCGACATCACCTTCGACTTCAGATCTGACACGCCGCCCGGACGAGATCCGGACGCCCTCAGTCCAACGCTCCGGAGGTATCACCAACTTCTCTGGAGCAAGCCGTTGCCGAGCGGTGCGCCATTCGAGCTCGACGTCACCACGCCGCACACGTATCTGCACCACCTGTCCGGGCTCGGCGAGTTTTGGCTGTCGAGCGATGCGGTGATTCCGTCCTTCTCGAGGGAGTTGCGGCTGGCGCACATCATCGATCAGATCCCGGACGTGGAACGCGAAGCGTTCAATCGCATCGGCTACACGATCGGCGGGATGATGGTCTTTCCGGGCAATCGCGTCGATCGCAAGATGACGATCAACATGGCCCGCGGATGCCACCCGAGGATCAAGGACCGGTTCGATCTAACGGTGGAGTGCATCCGCCGGCATTACCTCGACGAGCCCAGCCCGCTGAGCGACCCGCTTGCCCGGTACGCAGACTTCTTCGGACTGTTCCGCGACTTCGCGGGCTACGTCGACTTCTTCCATCTGCAAGACCTGGTGGACCAAGGCGCTGCGGCGGTTAGGTTCTTCATGCCGTTCGAGGACTTCGCCGCATCGCCGCTGCCAGGAACCCTCGATGCGTACATCGCGTACCGCCAGCGCACGATTGAGTTCATCGAGTCGCGCAACGACCGGATCGCTGCTCACGTCGGCAGCCGGGGCGCCCGATGAGGTCGGCTGCGAAGGCCGCGATCCCAGGCGGAGCAGACGATTAGCTACGGTGCGGCCGCGTGACGAAGCTCCAGACGCTCGCGGCCGATCTTTCTGCGGACGCACGCAACATGATCCTGAGTGATTTCAACCTCGCTGCCCGGGATTCGGACGGCTCTTTCACACCACTCTCAGCACCCTCACCTCCGCTTGTAAGCGCAGCGCGTTCGCCAACCTCACGCACGACCATGACCTCATCGACGGTACTGCGAGCGACGAGCCTGTCTTCACATTCAGCCGGCTGGGCGGCGGCGTCCCCCTCGTCATGTCGCTGCGATCTTCCCGTCTGGCTCCCGCCCTCGATCATGACGGTGCCCTCTAAGACGACGAGCGGCGCAACCGCGTTCACCGAGCATTCCAGACCGGTGCTCGACCTTGGATGAGAACCTGCCACCGGCCCCAGACCCCCGCGCGGTCCCCAATACGGCCGAGCCCAGGTTGGAGCTCAGCGCCGCCGAGTCGTCTGTCCTGACGAGGGCGTCGTTCAAGACGGCGATCCGGCGCCGAGGACCGTCGAGACCAGCCACTGTCAGTCTTCCACTCGCCGAGCGGTGGATCGCCCTATCCCCGGTCGACGAGCAGTTCGGGGATATCCTCGACTACGGCTGCGGCACCGGCGCTGACGTGAGGTACTACCTCAATCAGGGGCTGGACGCCGAGGGCTACGACCCTCATGCGCCATTCGGCTACGCCGAGCTGCCTCGACGCCAGTTTCGCGTCGTCACGGTGATCTTCGTGCTCAACGTCCTCCCGACAGCCCCGGAACGGCTGGAGGTTCTACACCGCGCTGCCTCATTTCTAGCCCCAGCCGGCCTCCTGGTCGTGGCCGCCCGGTCAACGTCCGCGATACGCGATAACGCTCGCGACGGCTGTTGGCGAGCATTGAACGACGGCTTCGTGTCACACGAAAGGCGATCGACGTTCCAGCACGGCATGGACGACCAGGAGATCCAAGAGCTAGGGGGCACCATGGGACTGCGTCCAGCCGAGGCGCTACCGCGGGTCCCCGAGACGTCGTTGGTGGCGTTCACCAACGACACCCCACAGATCGTCTAGCACGACGGACGTGATGCAGTCCCGTGCTCCGGCCCCAAACAAGCGCATCCCGAGTCTCACAAGTCGCCACAGCAGGATGTCATTGCACCACTGGGCACCCGGTCGTAACTCCCGCATCCAACGAACACCGGGAAGCGAGGTCGGCCAATTCTCGCGACCTCACGCTGCTGGGTCCGATGGGGGCGAGCGGAAGCAGCAGCGACGGCAATTCGGCCGCGTGGGCGACGATGCGGAAGTCTCGGAGCCTGGAATCCGAGCGCCAGGTCGTCTCGTCGAGTGCTCGCGGTCGCGGGCGCCGAAGCGAGCGGACTCGCGGCCAAGGATGGGTCGTCGCGGTCCCGAGTGAGAACGGCGCAACTCTATTCTCCAACGAGGGCGACGGGCGGGGCCGTCGCAAAGGGCGGCTCGTCGCGGCCCGGGTCGGCGACCGCACCACTGATCTGTGATGGCCGGCCTGCGGCGGGTAGGATCGCCGGGACGGACGACACGACATTGCGGAGGCAGCCTTGACCGGGGAGAAGAGCATCGGCGACCTGATCAAAGAGATCCAGAAACAGCAGCTCATCCTGCCCGAGTTCCAGCGCGGTTACGTTTGGAAGCGGCCGGCCGTCCGGTCCTTCGTGAACTCGCTCTATCGCGGGTATCCGACCGGAAGCTTCTTGATCTGGAAGACACCGGAGCCTGGAAAGGTGCGGGGCGCGAACGATCTTGATAGCGACTCGAAGTACTTCGAGCTGATCCTTGACGGGCAACAGCGGCTTACGAGCATCTTCACCGTCATTACTGGGTCGCCGCCGCCGTTCTACGAGGGCGAGAAGCTCTCTTTTGATCTCTATTTCAATCTGTATGACGAGAGCTTCGGCTACTGGAAGAGAATCACGATGCAGGGAAAGCCGGAGTGGATCCCTGTGACTCAGTTCTTTCAGGAAGGCTTTGCCACCTTTCTGAAGACGCGTATGGAGACCGCTGGCGACGCGAAAGATCTATACGTTGCGAACCTCGACAGATTGCAGCGACTCGATGCCATCCGGGAATACTTTTACTACGTTCGAACGCTGACGGAGCCGACGATGGATCGAGTCGTGGAGATCTTCAATCTTGTGAACAGCGCCGGAACGAACCTGAGCAAGTCCGACCTGGCGTTGGCCCATATCTGCGCTTCGTGGCCGGAGGCGCGCGAGACCTTTCGTACGCAGCAGGCGAAGCTGTCGGCACACGGTTTTGGGTTGGACCTTGACTTCTTCACACGTGCTACGTCAACGGTGGCCACGGATTCGGCGTTGTATGAGCCGCTCTATAAGGTCCCGATCGTCGAGGTACAGAACGCGTGGAAGCAGGTCGAGAGGGTTATGGAGTACCTCGTCAACGTGTTCCGTGCCGATGCGTTCATCGACTCTGCGAGCACGCTCCCATCTGATTTCCCCCTGATCCCACTTGTGGCCTACCTCGCCAAGCACGACGGCAAGTTCAGCGACCCCGCGGAGAAATTCGACTTCCTTCACTGGTTCTACGCAGCACTGATGTGGGGGCGCTACTCCGGTAGCGCCGAGAGCAAGCTCAACGCCGATGTGAGCGTCGTTGGAGAGGAGGGGGCTCCTGACAAGCTGCGTGACAAGCTTTTGCAGGAGCGTGGCCGCATCAAGATCGAGCCTCGCGACCTCGAGCGGCGCGGTGCGAACTCGACCGTCTATCCCATGACGTACATCGTGATGCGCGCAAACGGTGCGCGCGATTGGTTCAACGGCCAGCCGCTCTACGCGAAGAACGTTGGAGTGGTCTACGGGCTTGAGCGACATCACATCTTTCCGCAGGCAGTCCTTTACTCGAACGGCTACTCCAGCGCGAATCGCGTTCACAAGGAGATGGTCAACGAGATCGCCAACCTCGCGTTCTTGACCAAGCAGGCGAACATCAAGATCAGTGACGCCGACCCGCTTGCATATCTCAAAGAGATCAAGAACAAGGACCCGGAGGCTCTCGGTGCTCAGTTCGTGCCGATGGATGAAGCTTTGTGGACCGTGGACAAGTTCCCAGAGTTCCTCGCGGCCAGACGATCGCTGATCGCGCAAGGAATCAACGACTTCATGGACGGTCTCCTCGAGACGCCTGACGCAGCGGGGGTCACGATTGAGGACCTCATCAGCCAGGGCGAGGACGAGAAGGTCGAGTACAAATCGTCATTGCGCTGGGACTACAAGGAGGCCAAGGCCACCAAGGTTCCCCAGAAGGCTGTCGCCAAGACATTGGCTGCATTCTTCAACGGCCAAGGGGGAACGCTAGTCATCGGGCTCCAGGATGACGGCGAGATTTTGGGCATCGAGCCCGACCTTTCCACTCTGCATGACAAACCCGATCTCGACGGGTTCGGACTCGCGTTTACGCAGATCGTTGGGAACTATCTGGGAATGGACCGTGCCGCCCTCGTCGAACTCACGATCTCCGAGATGGGCGAGAAGCAGCTCGCGGTGATCTCGTGTCCTCCCAGTGGGACGCCTGTCTTCGTCGAGGATGGCAACGAAGTCGAGTTTTGGGTGCGGGCTGGCCCGTCCAGCCGGAAGCTCAACGTGCTGGAGACGAATCAGTACATCCAACAGCGGTGGTCGGCCGCCGCTTAGAAGGCAGGACACTACGCAACCGCTCCGATCCTGCTCGAGCAGGCGCCAAGATCGCCCAGCATAATGCCCGCGCGGACGCCGTCAGCGATCCTTCAGCGCGGCGGTCCGCTTCTGCATCCACGAACCTGCGGCGGTCTCGTCTGCGCCGTAGATCGCAGGCGACGCTGCTGCTCTGCGGGCGGAGCGGTAACCACGACGTGGTGGCCGGAACAGGCGTCGAGGAGCAGTCCTGTGCGTCGACGTAGTCGACGACGCGGTGGCGCGGCGCGTCGTGGCCCATGCTGTCCGCAAGCGGCAGCCTCGGAGGCGGAATCGTGTTCGGCGAGCGCTGCCGCTTGAGAACCGAAGGGGTAGCGTCGTTGCGCGAGCCGACGATGGTTCGCTCTCGGTGGCGTGTTCCTGGCGCGACTGTATGTGGCGGGCTGCTGATTGCCTTGACACGGCGGCCGCACCGGGTTATGAAGTGGGGTCGCGCCGACGGCATGGACGGCCGCGGGGAATGAGCGTTCGGGTGGTGATCGGCCGTTTCGGCCGGGAAGGAGGGGACAATGCTCAAAAAAGAAGCGTCGGCGTGGATCGGCGCGTGCGGTCGAGCTGCTTGGTTGCCGGCTGGTGGTTGGCGGGGCCTCGTGTTCCCGGTTGCGGCTGCGTCGCTGGCGCTGTGGGCGCTCGTGCTACCGAGTGCCGCATCGGCGGCGGGCACAACGGTCGCGTTCACGACGCAGGGTTGCACGACATGGACGGTTCCGACGAGGGTCAGTAGCGTGCAGGTTCAGGCGACGGGCGCGGCCGGCGGCGGGGCTGGCGGACTGGGCGATGGGGTGTCGGGAACCCTGTCGGCTCTAGCCGGAGGGACGCAAGTGCTGGATGTGTGTGTCGATCAGGGTGGCGGTTCCGGCGGACCCGGTCAATTCGGTGGCAGTCCCGGCGGTAATGGTGGCGGCGCCTCGGGAGTGAGTTTGGGATCGGACTTCAGCTCGCCGATGCTCGTGGCCGGCGGTGGTGGCGGCCAGGGCGGCGGTGGCGGAGGCGCCGGCGGGAGCGCTGGGACGCCGGTAGCGGGCTCGGGCGGCAATTCGGTGGTGAACGGCGGTGGAGGCGGGGACAACACCACGGCGATGGGCGGTGTCGCCGGCACGAGCGCCCAACCCTTGTGCGATGCAGGAGCTGGAGGCCAGTTTGGCCCGGCTGGCCCGGGTTCTGGCGGCCCGGGCGGCGCCGGCGTATGCGGCAACGGTGGTGGTGGCGGCGGCGGGGGCTACTTCGGCGGCGGCGGGGGCGCCTCCGCCGGCGCCCCAGGCGCTGGTGGCGGCGGCGGGACCGACTTCTGCGCCACCTCCATCACTGGCTGCACTGTCTCCTCGGGCGTTGGCACGCAGATGACGGCGGGGGGCGCTACGGGCGATGCTCAGGTGACGATCACCTACACGGTCGTGGCGGCGCCGTCGGTGTCGATCACCACGCCGGCCAGTGGCGCTATTTACGCTCAAGGGCAGTTTGTGAGTTCGAGTTTCGGCTGTACCGAGGGGGCCGGCGGCTCCGGGATCGGATCGTGTCTGGATGAGAACGGCCACCCGTCGGGAACGGCCACTGACACCTCCACCCTGGGTCAGCATACGTTCACGGTGACTGCGACAAGCACGGACGGACTGACCGCCGACTCGAGCGTCACCTACACGGTGGCGGCAGCACCGTCAGTGCAGATCTCATCCCCTCAGAATGGCGCTACTTATGTGCTTGGGCAGGTGGTCAACTCCGGATTCGGCTGTCTCGAGGGAGCCAGTGGTCCGGGGCTGGCGTCGTGCACCGGCACGACTGCCCTGGGCGCGCCGATCGATACCAGCAGCGCTGGAGCACATATCTTCACGGCGACCGCGGTTTCGGGCGACGGGCAGCGCATCAGTCAGACCGTCACCTATACCGTTTCACCACCCGACAACCACTTCAGAATCAGCAAGGTCCGCGCCAGGCCGGACGGTACCGTCACGTTCACGGTGACGTTCCCGGGAGCGGGGATCGCGGACGTGCTGGAGACCGCGTGGCGTGACAACTTCGCGGACGTCGCCAGCGTGCTCGAACCCGCACCGGCGCGGTTTGTGTTTGCTCGCCACCACCTGGTGGTGTCCCGCGCGGGTGCGATCCGGGTGATCGTGAGGCCCAACCGGCGCGGAATGAAGCTCGTCGCTCATCACAGCTACCAGGTCGTGTTGCGGCTGTGGGTCGGCTTCACGCCGACCGGAGGCAAGCAGCGCAACATCGGTCTCTACGGTCTTCACGTCACCCACCCGAAACCCTAGCGTCATCACGGTAAGCGCCTGCGCATCCGCTCGTCCTCGATCGGCGCCGTCGGCGAGCAGGTCGAGATCGCGTTGCTCCGCACGATTACCGCACCATCGAGGTGTATTGGCGCGGCGCGTGGGTCTGCACCCAGCTCCGCAAGAGACGCTGACCGAGGTCGTGCAGATCCGGTGAGATGTAGCGATGCCCACCGTGCGGTCCGGACGGCATCGGCGCGGAACTCAAGGCCGTGATCGATCCGCAGCGTTTCCGGGATCCCGCCGACCGCCGAGTCCCCCGTCTCCCGCAGCATCCCGTCGCGGAGCGCTGCGAGCACCTGGGACGTCGATGGCCGCACCGAGATCGCCCACCCCGTGATCACCCGCGAGTAACCGTCGATGAACATCGTCGACCACGGCCGCACCGGCCGTTTCGCGCGTGGTGGGACGACCAGCACGTCCAACTGTTTGTGATCGCCCTGCCAAACCTGGTTGCGATGCCCGGCCTCCCAGCGCACATACAAGCCGTGCGCGCGAATTCCCGCCTCGCCGCTCCGCGTCGCCGCGCGCTCTGCCGGGCGGGTCTCTCGCCCAAACGCGCGCTGCAACGTCCGCAACGACGGCAGCTGCCGCCCCGCCTCGGTCAACTCGCGACGAACCGCGGCGACGTTCCCGTGCCAGCGGAGGTACGCCTGGCGCAGCTCGTCGTCCAGCCGCGAACTGTGGGCCGCGCTGACGGGGAAGACCAGTCGCCAGCCACCGCCGCACTGACCGCGGAGACATCCAAGCACCACCGCCGCCTCGCGAACAACCTGGCCCGTCAGTACCCCCGACTCGTCCTGCTGGGACCGCAACGCCGCCAGCACGCGCTCACGAGCGCGAACGCTCAAATCCCGAATCGGTTCCGACTGCGGGTGCGTAACAACCTCCACCAGCAACCTACCGCGCAGCCCGTAGCCCCTCGAACGCGAGCCCGCTCACTGCGGGGAAAACCCGAGGGCTGGCGCCGGACCTAATTGGCTCTTGCGTTCACGGGCTTGGCCAGGTGGCGGTAGATCGTGGGTCGGCTAACGCCAAACTCGGCAGCGATCTGCGCCACGGTATGGGCCCGCTTGCCGTCTTTGTCGGTCACCTCGTACATCTCCCGCGCCAGCTTGACCTGGCGCGATCCGAGCTTGGGCTTCTGCCCGCCGGTGCGCCCGCGGGCGCGGGCGGCGGCCAAGCCATCCATCGTGCGCTCAGACATCAGGGCGTGCTCGAACTCAGCAATCGCGCCGATGATCTGAAAGAACAATCGTCCGAGGGCCGTCGAGGTGTCAATCCCCTGATCTAGGACCACGAGGTCGACGCCGCGCTGCTCGAGCTGCTTGGCGAGCTCGATGAGATGTTCCAGCGAGCGGCCGAGGCGGTCCAGCTTGGTCACCACCAGCTGGTCACCTGGGCGATTGGCCGATAGCAAGGCCTTGTCGAGCTCCGGCCGGCGCGCGAGCTTCCCCGACGCCGTATCCACGAAGATCTCATCGCACGCGGCCGCGATCAGGGCGTCGTGTTGCGCCTCAGGACGCTGGTCGCGGGTCGAGACTCGGCCATAACCGATCCTCATCAAACGGAGCGTAACGGAAACCCCCGACGGCATTACATTGCCGCGTACACGGCAAGCGTTACAAAAGGCCGCCCATAGAGTCAGGAGTCCGGTCGAGCCCCCGATCGTGTCTCACGAACGAACGTTTCCAGACACCCGGCGACTAGGAACGCTGCTTTGGCGCGGGCGACACGATCGCGAGCAGGGCCTAACTGCGTGCGTTCGCAGACTCGTGGTCGGAACCCCCTACATTCGTTCGGCAGCCCGCACGGACTGCTTCTTGGCTGGTTGTAGGGCCAGCGTGACCGCGTCGTCGAGCGTTAGACGCGGGCAGTTGGCCGCGGCGCCCATGGTCTCTGCGTCGACGGTTTCGTGCATCCGCGCCTCATATTTCTGGCGGTGACGCCGCCAACCGCCGAGCGGCGCGACCGCGTCAGCATTTTCGATCGCGGCCCAGAGCTTGACGGCGCGTTCGGGTTGTCCTCGCTCGGCTGCTACGCGCGCGAGCAGCCCGACGCCGAATACGCGTCCGGCGTAGTCACCGATCTGGTCGGCGAGTGCGAGGGACTCCCGAGCCCGCATGTCCGCTTCGTCGATGTGGCCGGTGTTTAGCGAGAGATTCGCTAGCTCGGCGAGCATGCCGCTCTCCCACCAGTGGACACCAGCCTCGCGGGCTATCGCCGCGCTCATTTCGATCAGCTCGAGCGCGCGGTGCTCCTCCCCGGCGTCGCGGGCGATCGCGCCGCGCGTTCCCAGGGTCTGGGCCTGACCCCATCGGTTGCCCGCTCGCTCGTGGATCTGGTGGCTGGTTTCCACGAGCTCGCGCGCGCGCGCGAGCTCGCCGCGCCGCATCGCGCTGATTGCGAGCCGGTGCAGAAGCACCGCCCGTCCGTGCTCGTCGCCGAGCCCTTCGAAAAGGGCGAGGCTCTGCTCGTAGAGCCGCTCGGCCGCTTCGTCTTGACCGGCAATGTCCGTCGCGCCGCCGTACGCGCGCAGGGCGTTGGCGCGCACGGCGGGCGCGACCGCATCGGCCTGCGGCCGGCCGAGCAGCGCCCCGAACCATCGCATCCCTTGGCGCGGGTCGTGCGTTACCCAGAAGCGTTCCATCGCGATCGCGAGCTCCAGACCGAGCCCGACCGAACCGCTCGCAACCGCCCACGCGAGCGCCGCAGCAACGTTGTCCTGCGCCGCGATCGCGATGTCGAGGCGCTCCTTTCCGGAACCGTGCCGGATGGCGCTGACGTCTGCGCTCTCCGCGAGCGCGAGAAAGAACGTGAAGTGTCGCCGGTGGACCTCGTCTGACTCCGGGCTCGCCTCCAGCCGCTCGAGCGCGAACTCTCGGATCGTGTCCAGATACAAGAAGCGGCCTTCGGCGATTCGCGCCAGCAGGCTGTGCTCGAGCAGAGCCGTCAACCCGTCAAGGTCGCCCTTATGGGAACGTTCCCATAAGGGCGATCATAGGAACTCTCGGCTTATGTCCCCTCGGGCGGAGATGCATCGCGCCGCTGGTTCGGTCCGCGTGCCGAGGGGCACATAAGCAGAGCCGAGCCGGCGATGCGCGCTTGCCGCGCGATCCGAGACACTGGAGCCGTCGCCGGTAATGCTCCGCGTCGAACGAAAGCAGGGTGCACACGCCCCATCGTTTGAGAGCAACACCAAGACCCTCCCGCGGGGCAGATGGGGTCCTTCCTGTTCCTGGATGCGCGCGGTTTGCCGGTCGACGCTCTTTGGATGGGCAGCCTCTCTGCGGAGATCATGCTTGGCTTCACGCTGGGTTTTGCCCTCGTTTGGTGTAACGGTTGAGGTAGGCGAGCCAGTAGATCAGGGCGATCGCGATCGTGATCAGTGTGATGATGATGTCGCCGAACTTCTGGTAGCGGAGCGTGAGTCCGATGCCGACGATCGCCAGTACTGGTGGTAGGGGCCAGAGTGGCATCCTGAAGGAGCGTTCCGCGTCGCGTTCCCGGAGTCTGCTGACGATCGCCGCGGTGGCGATCAACAGGTAGATGGTGACGATCATCACGCTGGTGAACGTGATCAGCGAGGTCAGCCCGGTCAGGTAGCAGAACACGGTGCACGCGATGCCAAGGAACGCGACCGCCCACTTTGGCACCTGGTTGCGATTGGTCGATGCCAGCGCTCTGCTGACCGGGGCGGGCCACATGCGGTCGCGGCCTGACGCGAAGTAGATCCGGGCGTAGCCGAGGTTGGCGCTCAGCGCCGTGTCAAACATTGCGACGACCACCCCGGCGAGGAGGATCTTTGATCCGACCTTGCCGGCGACCGCCGCGGCGATCGTCGCCAGCGGACTGGCAGCCGCGGCCGTCGCGCCGAGATGGTGGATCGCCAGCGTGGCGACGACCACCGCGAAGATCTCGATCACCACGGCCGACACCGCCGCGGCCATGACCGCGCGCGGAAGGACGCGGCGCGGTGCGTGGGTCTCCTCACCGAAGTACAGCGGCCAGTCATACCCGTTGTAGGCAAGCAGCGCCAAGGCCAAGACGGGAAGCAGCGCTGAGAAGCCGACCGGCACCGTCCGAGAGGCCTTGCCCGTCGGCAGCACCGGGTGGGTGATGAACCCCAGACCGTGGCGAGTCGAAGCCAGGCACGCGACGATAAACCCACCGATCACCACCAGCTCGACTGAGAGCATCACTGTCGCGACCCAGCTCGAGGAGCCCAGGCGCTCAAGCGATAAGCCTGTGACGACCGCCATCACCGCTACCGCGGTCCATTTCACCGGCAGGGCGCCGATCAGCTGGTGCAAATAGGTCGCCGCTGCCACCAGGATCGCTGCCGTCGAGAGCACGCCGAGCACCAAGAACAGGGCCAGAGCGATGAACCCGAAGCCGTTACCAAGCACCTCCCGGACGATCGTGTACGCCCCGCCGGCGCCAACGTGCGCCGAACCCAACTCGGCGTAGGCGAATGCCATCGAGAGCGCGATCACGGCGGCCAGCAGGAACGACCAGGCCACGCCAGTGCCTGCCCCCGCCAGACCAGCCCCATAGACGAGAAACACCGATGTCGTCGGGGAGATCGCAGCCAACGCGATCGCGAACACGCGAAACCATCGCAGGACCAGAGCCAGAGGAGCGCTCGTACTCGGCTCAGACACCTTGACAACCTACCCGTCGAAGCGCTGGACAAGGCCTCTACTACGCCATCTCGCAGCACACGTGCCCGCCCGCGACCGACCTCCGAGCCACGCCGCGTCCTCAGCGACGCAGGGCGCTTCGGCTTTCACCGGTCGTCGATCTCGAGCAGCAGTCACCCACCATGCCCATCCGAACGCGCGTGTGACTGGTCCTTCCTGGATGCGCAAGCGCCCGACGATCGCACGAGGTGCGGGATTCCTCACGATGGCGCTCGCGGTGAGTCGACACGGATGCCTGCTCCGCCGCGATTGCGAGCAAGATCGCTACAAGCCCCGCGGTCGCGCGATCTTCCTACCCGCGCGTTGTAGGTCTTCGGCGTGGTGACCGACAGGGCTCGCTGCGTGAATAGCAGGTGTCGCAGGGACAGGATTGCTCCGCATCAGGAGGGTCAATCAGCAGACATCCTCTGACGCGGAGCTGTCCTCGAGGAGGCGGCTGTCTCGCCCCACCCGAGGTGCCCCGGCCGTCCGGGCGCGGCTCAGTGTTGCGCGGCCAGTTCGGGGACGAAACGAGCCGCGCTGATGGTGCCGACCCCGGTGACGAGGTCGTAACCCGGCTTGGCTTGATAGCCGTTTACCGCGATGGTCTTGCCGCCTTGCGGGAAGCTGACCGTGTTGTCGCCCTGGGTGACGTCCACGATCGCCGGCGCCTTTTCTGCTTCCAGGCGGTAGAGGGCGGGGTTGATCAGGCCCAGCCGCCCGCCGGCGTACTGGTCGGCGATGGCGACGATGCCGGCGAACTCCGGGCACGCCGCGCTGGTCCCGCCCCCGGGGCCCCACATGCCCTTTCCGGTGAAGGACCCGTAGATCAGGACTGCCCCGCTGAGCGAGGCGCTGAACGACACGTCAGGCACGCCCCGGTGGCTCCCGACCGTCGCCGACACCGAGTTCTGATACGAGGGGCGGGCGAAGATAGTGGAAAGGCCGCCGGTGCCAGCCCATGGCAGCGCTCCGAATTTCTTTTGCACCGCGGCATCATGGCTGTCGTTCCAGGCTATGTCTGGCGACGTGCGGTTGCCAGCTGCGTCGAGGTGCAACGTCGTTCCGCCGACTGCGGTGACGAGCGGGTCGGACGCCGGCCAGTCGACGATCGGATGGTCGTAGAGCGCCGTTACGGCCGGATTCGGGCCGGTGACGCCAAGGTCGTTGGACGCGGCGAGGACGGTGACGTGATGTTCTTCGGCATTGACGAAGGCGTGGCGCAGGCTCTGCAGGACCGTCGGCTTGACGTTTTGTTCGGGCAAGCCGAAGCTCTGGCTGATCACGTCCCCGAGGTTGTGCGCGACGACGTAGTTCTCTGCCGCCATGAACTGCGAAAAACCGCCACCGGCCTGGGTTTCGTCCACCGGCGTCTCAATGACGAGGATGCTGGCCCCTGGCGCGATCTCGTGGGCCGTCTCGACGTCGCCCGTCGTTTCGCCGGCTTTGTCGACCAGCGCAGCGTTGGACGGGTTGAAGGCGGGCACCTTTCCGACGGGCTGCACTACGCGCAGGGATGGGGGTGCAGGCAAGCCCAGGCCGCGGTCGAAGGTGGCCAGGTCCTTGGCGAGGGTCGGGGAGCCGTACGGGTCGATGATCACGATTGTGCGGCCCTTCCCGTCAAAGCCCTTCGCGTACAGTGGCGCCAGATCGTACGCGCGCTGAAGCTGTTTGGGTGAATAGCATGCGACGCCGAAGTTCTTCACACACTCAGCCGATGTGGGAGGTGGAGGCGCGTTCGCGGCGGCCGAGGCCGCCTTGGCCGAGAGGGCCCGCGTGACGGCTTTTGAACTGCTCCCGCACCCTGCTACCACGAGAGCGACGCCGGCCGCGGCGGACATTACTTTGAGCTGCTTGCGCATCTTCTTCTCCTTGACTTGGCGGTGAACAGCTGGACTTGATGACTGCTGTGTGTCGATCGCCGGTCGGCGAGACCGGGACGTAAGGCAATGCCTATGGGAGCCATCGTGATCGGTCGACTGAGCGTCGACGCGCATGGGTGCAATCACACTCGGGCCGTGTCACGGCGGAGCCGCCAGACCGCGCCGATCACGAATACCGCTAACCATCCGGCTAGGTTCAGTACCCAGTACCACTTGAAGTTGCTGTCGACCAGCGGGTAGTGCACAAGCTCGTTGAGCCCGTACAGCGGTGTGAACTTCGCCAACGTGACCAACGTATGCGACGAGAAGTCGCTGACGGGAATGAACAGCCCGCCCGCGAATGAGCACACCAGCAGGACGAGCGAGGTGATCTGCGGCACGTTCTCGGCCGGGAGCAAGTAGCCGATGAGCAGTCCGAGAGCGGAGAACAGAAGCGAGCCGAGCCACACACAGATGCCCGTGAGGACCCACACCTCGGTCGGCATCGACGCCTTGCTGAGGGCAGCGCCGATCAGATAAACGGCAGCCACGGCGCCCGCGGCGAGGCATAGTGAGGTCAGCATCTTGGTCACGATGTATGCCACTGGCGACAGCGGCGTGACTCGAAGCTGCCTGCTCCAACCCAGTGCTCGTTCGACGGAGACCATCGCGCCACCCGTCGCCGTCGCGAACACCGCACCGAATAGCGCGATGCTAATCATCTCGAACGCCGTCAGGTTGCCCCTCCCAGCGATCTGATGCACGTAGGACTTGGTGCGTCCAAAGCTCAGTTCGAAGACCACTGGCATGAGGATGGCGAGGATCAGTGTCCGGCGGTTGCGCAGGAGACGGCGTACTTCCAGTCGCAAGATGGTCGGACTGAACCCACCGATTGGGGGTGCGGGGCGCTCCAGGGCGTCCGTGAGGCTGGATTGAGGGGTCACTGGGTAGCCCTTCCATTGGCGGGTTCGGTCGTGGGATCGCTGGTCAGGGCGATGAAGGCATCCTCGAGACCGCGTGAGGTGATCTCGAGATCGTGGGCCGCAGTCTCGTTCAGCAGCCTTCTGGCTACGGCATCGCTGTCACCCGAATGGATCAGGACGCTATCCCCGCGGATCTCGACGTCGTCGACGCCCGGCATGGCGCGTAGCGACGCCTCGTCTACACCGGGCAGGGTCGCCCGGATGGTCCGCCCCGACGCGAGGGCCTTTACCTCGGCCGCGGTTCCGTCCGCGACGATCCGTCCCTTGCTGATGACCACGACGCGGTCGGCATAGGCGTCGGCCTCCTCGAGGTGGTGGGTGGCGAAGACGATCGTGCGACCCCGGGCGGCATCGTCGCGAATCGCCCGCCAGAACTCGCGTCGCCCCTCGACATCCATTCCCTGCGTCGGCTCGTCAAGGAGCAGCAGCTCGGGATCGGGCAACAGCGCCATCGCGAAACGCAGCCGTTGCTGCTCCCCTCCCGAGCACTTCCCGACCAAGCGATCCGCAATGTCAGCGATACCGGCCCGCTCGAGCACCTCGCCAACCGGACGACTGACAGCGAAGAGCTTCGACGTGTACAGGACCGTCTCCTGGACCGTGAAGTCTTTGAGCAACCCGCCGCTCTGCATCACGGCAGACACGAGCCCCTTCGTAATGGCGCGCCGCGGTGCCATGCCGTAGACCTTGACGTCACCCGAGGTCGGCTGCGCGAGGCCCAAGACCAGGTCGATCGTCGACGTCTTCCCCGCCCCATTGGGGCCAAGGAACGCCAACACCTCCCCAGACCGAATCGTCAGATCGACACCGCGGACCGCCTCCACCGATCCGAAGGACTTGTGCACGCTCCGCAGATGGACAGCAACAGTCTCGGAGTCATGTTCGCGCGAGCCCGGCAACGCCCCCGCGGCAGATGCGGTCAGCGCCATCCGGTCTGCGGCAGGCGAATCATGTACGGCACAAGGACTAGACATTGCGGCCGTCCTTCCCTTTGCGATTCCAGAAGAAGAACGAGCCCCCGCCGCGCATCCGATGCACCTTGACACCGATGCTCAGTACCGCGCCGACAATGAAAATGATAAGGACGATGCTCATCCCAGCCTCCCGTTCAGTTGTAGTTCGTTTGATGCAGCCGGCTGGAAGCCTGCGCTTGGGGCCTGAGGTGAGGCTGACGTGGCGCTGAGGCGGGCCGGTCTTGCGGCATGACGACACGGCAGGAGGCGGCTCGGCCGGCGTCGGCTGAAGGGCGTACGGTTGGCTGATGGAGGTGCGGTTGTTCGGCGAACTCGAGGCGGTGCAGGGGGGCGTGTCGGTGCCGGTCCGCGGCGCCAAACAGAGAGCGCTGCTGGCACTGCTGGCCCTGCATCGTGGGAAGCCGGTCACTGCCGACCGCCTGATCGACCAACTGTGGGGCGACGGGGAAGCGGCGAACCCGGCGAACGCGTTGCAGGCTCAGATCGGTCAGCTGCGCCGCACCCTCGGATCGACCGCGATCGTCACCTCCGAGGCCGGCTATGCCCTTAGTATCGGTCCCGACGACGTGGATGTCGCTCGCTTTGAGCAGCTCGTCGCGACCGGACGGCACCTCGTGGAGGAGGGCGAGGCGGCGCTGGCGTCAACCGCGCTGGGCGAGGCGCTGGCGCTGCGGCGGGGGGAGCCGCTGGCCGAGTTCGCCTATGCCGGCTTCGCGGACGTCGAACGTGCGCATCTGGACGAGCTGACCCTGGTCGCGATCGAGGCCCGCGCCGGAGCGGATCTGGCGCTGGGGCGCCACGGAGAGCTCGTCGGGGAGCTGGAGGCTTTGTGTCGCGAACATCCGCTGCGCGAGCGGTTGTGGGAGTTGCTGATCCTCGCCTTGTACCGGGCCGGTCGGCAGGCCGAGGCCCTGCGCGCCTACACCGAAGCCCGCAGCCGGTTAGTCGACGAGCTGGGAATCGAACCCGGTCGCGCCTTGCGAGAACTGCAGGCCCAAGTCCTGGTCCAGGACCCCACGCTCACTCTCGCCGGCCCGGCACGGCCGCGGGCGGCGACCGGACCGGCGGCTACCGGCAATCTGCGAGCGCAGCTGAGCCGACTGATCGGTCGCGAGGCCGAGCTGGAGCAGCTGCGTCAGGCGGTCCACGCTCACCGGCTCGTGACGCTGGTCGGCCCTGGCGGGGCGGGCAAGACCCGCTTGGCGATGGAGGCGGCCGCCGTTCTACGCGACGAGCATCGAGACGGCGCCTGGCTCGTCGAGCTGGCCGGCGTCGCTGAACCCGAGGGGGTGGCGCCAGCCGTGGCCGTGGCGCTCGGGGCGAGCGCGTCGGCTGTTCCCGGCCGTCCCCCGGCGGGGTCGACGGTCGAGCTCATCGTGCGCCACCTGGCCGGACGGTCATTGCTAGTCGTGATCGACAACTGCGAACACGTCATCGCTCAGGCGGCCGCCCTGGCTGACACCCTGGTCGGCTCGGTGCCCGCGCTTCGATTGATCACGACGAGCCGCGAGCCGCTCGGCGTTCCCGGCGAAATCCTGATGGAGGTCCGCGGTCTGGCGCCGCCGGACGCCGTCGAACTATTCGTCGACCGCGCGCGGGCGGTACAACCCGGATTTACAGCAGACGATCACGCTCGTCAGGTCATCGCGGACATCTGTGGCCGATTGGATGGCCAGCCCTTGGCCGTCGAGCTCGCGGCCGCCCGACTCCGGGCATTGACATTGGCCACAGTGGCCGAACGCCTCGACGACCGCTTTCGGCTCCTCACCGGCGGGGCCCGCACCGCACTACGCCGCCACCAAACCCTGCGGGCGGTAGTGGACTGGAGCTACGACCTGCTCTTCGACGATGAACGCCACCTGTTCGCCCGGCTCGCGGTGTTTTCCGGCGGCTGTGAGCTGACAGCCGCCGAGGCGGTCTGCGCCGACGACCACGTCCCAGCCGGCGAGATCCTCGATGTCGTGAGCAGGCTGGTCGACAAATCCCTCGTCACCGCCGCCGACGCCGGAGGCACCACCCGATTCACCCAGCTTCAGACGCTGTGGCAGTACGGCCGGGAACGCCTCGAGGAATTCGGCGAGGTCAACGCCATCCGCGCTCACCACGCAGCGCATTACCGGCAGATGGCGGAGGAGGCCCACGAGGGCCTGCGAGGCGCCACCGCACCGACATGGCGAGATCGGCTCACCTCAGAGATCGGCAATTTGCGTGCCGCGCTCGACTGGTTCATCAGCACCCGCGATGCTAACTCGGCGCTGTCGCTAACGTCGGGGATGGCGTTTTTGTGGTGGATCAACGCCGACTTCGCGGAAGGAGCGCGCTGGCTCGCAGACGCCCTCGGCACGAACGGGCCGCGTCGTGGGGAGCTCGACGCGAGCGCGCACTGCTGGCACGGCTATTGCGTGGGGATGTCGAGCCCCGCGGCGGGCGTCATTGAATGCGAGCAGGCCGTGGCTGACCTGAGGGTCAGCGACGACCAGGGTCGCCTAGCGCACGCGCTGGTGTTCTGTGCGTCGGTGCTGCAGCGTGCGCACGAGTTCGAACGATCGCTCGAGATGCTGCGCGAGGCTCACGTTCTGTTGGAACCGGCCGGCCGCGGCTGGCTCCTCGGCGCGCATGACCTGCTCGTCGCCTGGAACCTGGCGTCGCTGGGGCGGCTTCAGGATGCAGAGCAAGCCGCCCGTTCCAGTGTCAAACGCTTTGACGGCGAGGGAGAGGTCCTGTTGGTCGTCTCTCCGTTGAACGCCATCGCCGGGATCGTCGAGGCCCGCGGGAACCTCGATGCGGCCGCGGTCGCCTACGAAGCGCTCCTGGAGCGATGCCGCGCCACGGGGCAGCGCCTCTACGTGCCGTTCAGCCTTCTCGCTCTCGCCGCGCTACGGGCCAGGCAAGGCGACGACGCCCTCGCCGACCGGCTGTACGACGAGGCGATCGAATGCAGCTTCAACCCGTGGCAGTCAGGCGACGCCATGGTCGGTCAGGCAGCGGTCGCCCGTCGCCTCGGCGACCTGACGCGGGCACGGGCGCTGCTTGACAAGGCAGAGGATCAGTACCGAGCAGCGGATCTTCCCGCCGGCCAGCCCGTGGTGCTCGCTGGCTTGGCCTGGTGGGCCCTCGCCGCCGGCCACCCGGACGACGCCAGCGTCTTCGCTGCTCACGCCGTCCAAGCCGCCGCCGCGAGCGGGGACCTTCCCGTTCGCGGCGCCGCCCTGCCGCTACTCGCTCACGCCGCCCAAGCCGCGTCCGCCAGCGGGGACCCGGCGACTCAACTGCTCGCCGACACCGCCCTCGCAGCAGTCAACGCGATCACCGACCCCACCCCTCCCAACATCAACGCGTTCGTCGCCCTCGCCCAGCAGCGGGCCGCCGGTCCAGCCTACCGGTCTCTGACCGACGAGCCAGATGTCGCCGCGCTCGCCGCACGCCTCGCGCGGCCGCCCTCAGCATCACCTCAGCGCCACCTCAGGTCACCCGAGCAACCTGACGGTCATGAAGCCAACGCCCGGCCGGCCCCGCAGCCATCATGATTGCCTGAGTGATACCGGGCCGGCGGTCGAGGATCATGGCCGTGTGGTGACGACAAGCCGGCGGGCGGCCGGGTTCTACCGCCAAGCGCAGCGAGCCGTCGATGCCCGTCGGGCGACCGCGGCGCTGCGCCTCGCGGTCAACGCCGACCCGGCCTTCGGGCTGGCCATCTCCGATCTCGACGCCATCGCCGGAACTGGGTGCGAAGCTCCCAGTCGCCAGCAGATGAGCTGGGAACGTCACCACACCGAGGTGGTTCGCGCCGCCGCCACCGGCAACGCCCAACGAGCAGCTGACCTCCTCCGCGAACACCTCGCCAGCGTCGGCTGCGACCCTCTCGCCGTCCGCATCACCGTCCTCCTCCAACCGCCCAGCGGCCACGACGACGACTCCGAGGACCTCGTCGACCGACTCCCCGGCTGCCACGCAACCCCGTGGCCGTCCTCCCCATGACGCCCCTAGCGCCCCCCTTCCGACGCGTGATTACTTCCACTGACGGCGCCGATCCATGCTGCCCGTCCTGCGGCTTTCGCGGTTGAGCCAGTCTTCGCGTCGCGCTCCTTCCCTCGCACTTCAGAAGTCTCGGACACCGCCGCTCATCGAGGCAATCGCCGTGTCGACGTCGATCCGATTTCATGGCCTCCGCAATGTCGCCAACCGGACAGTCTTCATGAGGACGGTCACAGCCCGATTCCAGAACATGAGCGAGGCTCCTGCTGCGGAGAAAGCAGGAGCGCCGGGGCACAACGCACCCGCCTTGCTCATCGCCAGAAGCGCCATCCGTCGCCCCGCGAGAGCGCCGAAACGTCGACGGCGACCCGGTCACAGCCCGTCTAGGAATCCGAGGATCGCGTCTGGCGGGCGGTAGCGGCCGGGTTTGCTGTCCAGCGGCTTGGTGCGGGCGAGCGCCCGTTCTTTAATGGCGAGATCGGCGTGGAGGTACATCTGCGTGGTTTCGACTTGTTCGTGTCCGAGCCAGAGCGCGATGACGGTGGTATCGACATCGGCGTGTAGGAGGCGCATCGCCGCGGTGTGGCGCAGGACGTGTGGCGTGATCGTTTTGGCGGTCAGGGACGGGCAGCGCTCGGCGGCTCGGGTGGCGTGCTTGGCGATCCGGCGAGCGAGCGCTTTGCGCGTGAGCGGCTTGCCGGTGCTGGTCGGAAACAGCGGCTCGGCGGGCTGGCCGCCGCGTTCGTCGAGCCATACGCGCAGCAGCGCGACGGTGTCTTTGGTCAGTGGGGTGATGCGCTGCTTGCGGCCCTTGCCGGTGGTGGCGACGTGCGCGCCGGTGCCGAGGTGGATGTCGCTACACATAAGGCCGGTCAGCTCTGAGGCCCGCAGCCCGGTCTGGGCGAGCAGCGTGATGATCGCGTGGTCACGGCGGTCGGTCCAGGTCGAGCGGTCGGGGGCGTCGATGAGCGCGTCGAGCTCGGGCTCGGTGAGATAGGTGACGAGCGCGCGTTCGTGGCGTTTGGGCCCGATCTGCAGGACACGTTCGATCGTCGCGGCGTGCTCTGGATGGCGCAGCATGCAGTACCGGTAGAACGTCCGGATCGCTGCCAGACGGGTGTTGCGGGTCCGGGCGCTGCACCCGCGGTCGGTCTCGAGGTGCTCCAGGAACGCGCCGACCAGACGCGCGTCGAGCTGGCCGAGGTCGAGCTGTGATGGCTCGACCTCCAACTCTCGGGATGCGTAGGTGAGCAGCAGCCGGATCGTGTCGCGGTAGGAGGCGACTGTGTGCGGGCTGGCGTTGCGCTCGCGGATCAGCCGGTCGGTGAACCAAGCTTGCAGAGATGTTGCGAGCGCGCTCATCGCCGGCCTCCGAGGTGGCGTTCCAGGCGTCCGCTGGCGAGCTCGAGCAGCTCGGGCGCGGCGTGTAGATACCAATACGTCTTGCCGGGATTGACATGCCCCAGGTAGGTCGACAGCGCCGCCACGCGCGAGCCGGGGTCGCCGTCGGTGCGGTAGGCGTCAAGCAGCGTGTTCACAGCGAAGCTGTGGCGCATGTCGTGAAGCCTGGGCCGGCACGCCGCCGAGCGCGGCAGGATCCCCGCGCGGGCGCGCAACGCCCGGAATGAGGTCTGCACGTCGGACACCAACACTCGGGTGCCGACGCTTGAGAGCAGCAGCGCCTCGGTCGCACCCACGGGCCGGGGCCGGTCGCGGCGACACAGGTAGCGCGTCAGCGCACTGGTCGTGGTCGGGTGCAGCGGCAGCTCTCGGGATTTCCCGAACTTCGCGTTGCGGACGGTCAGCGTCCCGGCCTCGGCGTCGAAGTCCGACCGGTCCAGCGCGAGCGCTTCCCCGATCCGCATCCCCGTTGCGACCAGCAGACCGAACAGCGTCTGAAACGTCGCCGTCTTGTGCGCGATCCGCAGCGTGCTCGCCGCCTCGATCAACGCCGCGATCTGCGCATCGGTGTAGAGGTAGGGGACCGCCCGGCCTGACTTGTCGGGCAGCAGGTCGGCCGCGGGCACCTCGACTCGCGGATCGACTTCGTGCAGGTAGCGCGCGAATCCGCGGACCGCCCCGAGCCGCATCGCATGCCAGTGCTGCCCACGTCCGGGGAGCGTCGCCCACGCCAGCGCGTGCTCGACTGTGATCCGGTCGGTGCCGATGGCCTCCAGGTAGTCCAGGAACTGGCCGAGGAAGATCTCGGTCCGCTCGAGCTTGTAGCCCAGCGCCCTGCGCACCGTCAAGTACTCGGCCATTGATCGGCGCAGCGTGCTCATCGAACCGCTCCCGGCCAAGGGCGGGCGATCTGCCTGAGCGCCTCGCGGTCGACCTTGGCATAGATCGCGGTGGTCGACGCGTGGCGGTGCCGCAGCACCTGCCCGACCTCCGGGAGCGTCGCGCCGCAGCGCAGCATCTCCGACGCCGCCGTGTGCCGGAGCCGGTGCGCATGGACGAGGCCGAGCCCGGCTCGGCGCGCGGCCGCTTTGACGACGAACGTGACCCCGCCCCGACTCAGCCGGTGGTGCGGCGCGCGGACGCGCACGAACACCGCCCGGTCCTGCGCGGTCGCGGGACGCCCGTCACGCAGGTACCCGACGATCGCGGCCCCGACGTCGTGCGGCAGCGGCAGCCGTTCAGACCTCGCGCCCTTGCCACGCACGATCAGCTCACCCGCGCGCCAGTCGATGTCCTCCAACGACATGCTGGCGACCTCCCCGGCGCGCAGTCCCAGCCGCGCCAGCACCGTCAAGATCGCCAGATCCCTGCGGCCGATCACCGTCGACCTGTCGCACGACGCCAGCAGCGCGGCGACCTGGCGGGGCTCCAGCCGCTTGGGCAACCCCGACAGCCGCCAACCCGCGACCGACGGAACCGCTCCGGCCAGCGAACGCTCAAGCACGCCCTCCAGATGCAAGAAGCGAAGCAGCGCACGCAACGCCACGACCGTCAGCTGCGCCGCGCGGCGCCCCAGCCGCGGACACACCTCCACGACGAACCCGCGCACCTCAGCTACGTCCACGCGCCACAGCTCAAGTCCGTCCGGGCCGTCAAAGCGCGCCACGAATGGGCGCACCTTGTCCACATAGCCACGGGCGGCCGCGGGCACCAGGCCACGCTCATGCTCCAGGTACCGCCGAAAGCTTGAGAGCAGCTCCTCGACCGGACCCGCGGGCGCCGGGCTGGTCGCCGGCGGCGCGACACCGAGCGCGCGCAGATAGCCAAGCAGCGGATCGAGCGCCCTCACCGTCGCACGATCGGTGTGCCCCGCCGCGCGGCGCGCCGCACAGAACTGCTCGGCCACGTCCGACGACAAGTCCGACACAGCCAGATCCTCGGCGGCCAGCCAGCTGCTCAACGCCGCCACCAGTCCGATCTGCTTGCCCACGGGCTGCGGCTTGTATCCCTGCCGCGATAACTCCGCGGCGAACCCGGCCACGAAGGGCCCAAGCGGACCCGGCGCTTCCACTCCCGACACCTCAGCCATCTCGACCGACTCCTCTCCGGCGATCAACACGTCGGAGACGATCTCGGCCAAGCGGCTCAGATTATGTACCCCTCAGCCGGGCCCGATGACGGTCTCTGCGGATACTTCTTGACCGGAGCGCCATAAGCGGCGAGTTCCCATGATCGCCCTCGCAGACCAGGACCTCATCTCGCGTACCAGCGAGCGGCCTCGCTCTCGGTGCCGTCGCTCCACCGCACGACGCGCGACGACTGCCTGCGGATCCAGCGGGAAGGTCCTCGAACGCGCAGGACCTCCTCGACGACCGGTTCCTCTACCTCGGAGTACACGCTGCCCAGCGTATCGGCGTTGTCCGCGGACTCCTCGACGATGGAGTAGCGAACACCGTCCGACGCCCGTGCCTCGTCACCGACGCGTAAGAGCGCCAGCGCCATCTCCCGGATGACTCGGTCACGAAGAGCGTCTCGGCGCGCTTGATCTGGCGACTCGAGCAGTTCCGATTCGGCGTAGCCGGCGAGGGCCTCAGCCTCGACGGTGATGGCCTCGAGGAGCGGCTCCTGCCAGATCTCGTCGCCGATGTCGTAGCCACGCGCGCCTTCGATGTGAACTCTCAGGATGATCGCTCGGGCCCGTCTGGGTTACTGCTTCGGGTCCCGATCGCCGGCGACACGGCCATGGGCACGTCGGCCAGCACCGGCGACTGCTCGACGTAGTCAGAGACGAGCGCTCTCAACGCGTCGTAGCCGTCGTGCTCGAGGCCTGGCTCGACGAGGTACTCTCGGCCGCGCCCTGACGCGAGCACATCCGTGACTCGGACGCCTTCTGCCCGCGCTGAGCTGTCGTCGGTTGTTACTCACCCTCACATCACCGGCCGCCGGCATCAGATCTTTCTGCATACGTGCTCGGTGCTGGGAATGTCGCCGTTGTCGGTCCGCGGCTGCTGTGGCGACAGCAGAACCGCGACGCCCGGTACGCGATTCGGGAGGGACGTCTCGACAGCCACCGCGGAACTCGAGCGATCAGCGGCTCGTCGGCCTGCTCCTCGGAGATATCGACGCCGGCAGCTATGCAGCGATCCCAACCCCGGGGGTGCTCACCGACCGCCGTTGGTCGCTGATGTTCACTCTCGGTCACGACCGCAGGCCAGCAGCCAGGTCAGGTGCGCGAGGACTTGCCGGTGATGTCGTCGATCAATTGCTTGTGCGTCGGGACCTGCTCGTCTCGCAGCAGACGACGTTCGGCAGGAGCAAGCTTGCGGGCTCCGACGCTTCGGTAGCGCAGGTTCTATTTGCCATCCGCCTCCGTTGCGAAGCGCACCTGATGGGGGGCAGGACTACATCGAGGCTTGGTCGCTGCGCTCCGGCACACGGAGCGCCGAGGGCTCCGCCTCGCGGACGGTCCGCCTCCCCCACACCGGCACCTGCAGGTCAAGTTCGCGAGGCTCGCCAGGGTGCTCGGGCTGAGCGTCAACTACCAGCTAGGCGGTCCAAGCCAGTGGACAGCCGCTCGATGATCCGGCTCTTGACATCCATCAGAACTCCGCTATAACTCCATCCCACTTCCAAGCAGACTACATAGAGGAGCCAGCATGCCAGCGATGAGCAGGAAGCAGCTAGCCGACGCGATCGAGGACCACACGACGATGATCGTCGCGGCGCTTCGTGAACAGGGGGCCAGCGGAGACGACGAACCCCGTACATCGCGGAAGGCCACTGACGCGAGTGCCACGCCGACCGACGCAACGGCATGTTGGACTCGTGTTGGAACGATCAACGATTGGGAAACGAAGTGGCCCCTGACGGATGCATGGAAGGCGCTCGGTCATGAGGAGCTGCTTGAGCGCTATCCGCAGATGGACGTGTACGAGGCGCGCGACGAGCAGGGAGTGGTGCGCCTAGCGATCGGTGAGCCCACCAACCGCTATCCGGTGTACGGCCGGGAGCGCGGCCTGCTGTCCGTGTGGGAGGTACGCAAGGGCGAGCCGGTGCGTCAGCTTGCGAACTTCATCGAGGTCGATGACTTCGAAGAGACAGGGGATCGCGCGGCGCTGATCAGCGGCAAAGACGGCGCGGCCAAGAAGGGCTTCGCACCCAACGAGCGACACCTGCTGCAAGCGGTCTACGACGGGATGCGCGTCGAAGTCCAAAACGAGCGAATTGTCGGCCCAAACTCCCGGAATCGGCTCGTTGTCGTCGCCCGAGAGGACGAGGTCAATGTCATGCTTGACCACGCGCTTGCGCACCTGCGGCTCCGCGGCACCGGAAGCGACCCGGACAGTGTTGTGATCCCGCGAGCCGTCGTTGAGCGCGCCCTCTGGAAGGCCCAGGTGGAGTATTCCCGGGCGACTGGCGGGCAGGGCGTGATTTCCGACCGAGATGAATGCTGGGCTGAATTTCAAGCGTTCAGCGGCTACCTCAAGCACGAACTGATGCGATGACAGTCTCGAGGGAAGTCATCGTCGACCCGAGTGTGTCTTTCGGTGGCGTGCTAACGGAGGCGGCAGTGCGTGCTTGCCAAGCCTGGTAGGCCGTCGTCCTGACCAGGGGGGACGGCCGTGCCTGGTCAGCAGCGCTTGGCGCTATCCGGGTGTGGTGCAGCGCGCGAGGCATGCACACCCGCGCAGCGCACCGCATTCCGGCCGCCTCGACGCCGACGAGGACCAACGATTACGTCATATGTCAGTGGGCGAGACGGCCATCGGGACCTCGCCGAGAAGCTCTGCCTGCGCGGTGTAGTCGGCAACGAGAGCCTTCACAGCCGCATAACCATCTCGTTCGAGTTCACGCTCCACGAGGTACGCGCGCCCGCGGGCGCAGGCCGGGAGATCGGTGACTCGCACGCTTTCTGCTGGGGCTGAGGCGTCGCTGCGTGTCGGCCGGGAACAACGTATCTAGCGAGCTCGACCAGCTCGTCGACGTCGCCGCGAGCGTTGCCGTTGCGACTAGTTTCAATGACGGCTGGCGTAGTCATGACCGCTGACTCCAGATGGCGGTGCTGCCATGGGCAGCGGTGTCCCAGAGTTGCACGACGGTGAGATCGCCGTGCGCATCGCGGGCCGCCTGCCCGGCGCTGAGCGCGGCGAATGTGAAGCCGCTCGTTCGCACATTCCTGAGCCGGCGGATCTCCGATGATGCCTGCACGCGCGTCCGCGGCGCCGCAAAGGTCTGGCCGGCGTCCTCGGCGAGCGCTCTAAGGTACGCGAGTTGCTTGGCGGTGGGTGGCTTGCTCGGCATTGGCTGCCTCCGGTGGTTAGGTGCCGGCATGCCTCGCCCCGACCGCGACGGGCGGCCGGGCGGTCAAGCGGCGTCCCGTCAGGGATCGCCGCAGGCGACGCCGGAGGCGCGGCGCTTGACGGAACGACGATCGGCGCGGTATGGATCAGCCGGGTCTGCCCGCAGCTGAGCTGAGGCGCGCGCTGACGACGAGAGACGGATCGCCGAGTCGGCTGTGGAACCCCGCGCCCCGGAATCAGCAGAGGGACTGCCTCCGGCGCATAACCCGCGCCTGAAGACGCGTGCGAGTTCGATTAGCGCAGCCGCTCCTCAGCTTCGGCCAACAAGGTCGATGAAGCCACGCCGAGCGCCTCAGCGAGGGACGCGACGTTGCTAAGACTGAGATTGCGCTCTCCCCGTTCGATCCCTCCCACATAGTTGCGGTGGAGTCCGGCGCGGTCCGCTAGGTCCGATTGGCTCAGCTTGAGGCCAAGTCGACGGTCTCGTACAGCAGCGCCGAAGGCCCTGCAAATCGCGTCGTTGATCCGATGCTTTTGGCTCGGCTGACCAGGTTCGTCCGGCAGCGGCTGCACACTATCAGTGTGATTCATGTTGAGCAAGAACTGTCCCCACGTCTTGGCACAGAGCCGTCCTGTTCCATCCGACCGCATGCCTATCGTGGCAGGCCGTGTCAGGACTTGTCAGCAGTGGGCGCGTCGAACCAATGGAGCCCCTGATGTCCATCGAGGACGTTGCGGAGTTCCTGAGGATCTCGCCGCGCGGTGTCTACCGCCTGATTGGCCGCGGCGAGTTGGTGCCCGTGAAGATTGGCGGGTGTACTCGGATCGAACCGCAGCAACTCAAGACCTACATCGCCGAGCGTCGTCAACTGAACGAGAAGGAGCCCGCATGAGCGAGCGAAACGCAGTCGTGTTGCTGTCCGGTGGACTCGATTCCGCGACGGTCCTCGCGATCGCCGCGAGTGAGGGGTTCACGGTCCACGCCCTGAGCTTTAGGTACGGTCAGCGTCACGCAATTGAGTTGGATGCCGCCCGCGAAATTGCAGGCCGTGCAGGCGTTCGACAGCACGTAGAAGTCGAGATAGACCTTCGACTGTTCGGCGGGTCCGCACTCACGGCCGACATCGATGTCCCCAAGACACGGGAGATCTCCGAGATGTCAGACGGGATCCCCGTGACCTACGTTCCCGCGCGAAACACGATCTTTCTCTCCTACGCCGTGGCCTGGGCGGAGGTGCTCAACGCGGATCACATTTGGTTGGGCGTGAACGCGCTGGACTACTCGGGTTATCCTGATTGCCGCCCTGAGTACATCGAGGCCTACGCGCAAATGGCCAACCTCGCTACCAAGCGGGGTGTCGAGGGTCACCGACTCACAATTCATACGCCTTTGATCGACCTGAGTAAGGCGGACATCGTCAAGCGTGGTCTCCAACTTGGGGTCGACTACTCGCTGACGCGTAGCTGCTACGACCCATCGCCCGTCGGCGAAGCATGTGGTGAGTGCGACAGCTGTCAGCTGAGACTCCGCGGGTTTTCCGCTAATGGCATCACCGATCCCGCGCCGTATCTCCGCGCTGAGGCGGCGTAAGAAACTGATGCTGACGGTTCGTCAGCAAGCGCCTTCCAAGGCAAAGAACTTCCCGGTCATCGAGATCTTTGGTCCGACGATCCAGGGTGAGGGCGCTGAGGCGGGGTTGCCGACCCACTTCGTCCGTTTGGGTGGTTGCGATTACCGATGCTCGTGGTGCGACACGATGTACGCTGTCGACCCGGCGACCGTGCGAGTCGAGTCGACATGGTTGAACGGCGCTGAGATCGTCGAGGCGCTCGAGGGGCTTGAGGGGGCTCCTCGGTGGGTGAGCGTCAGTGGCGGCAATCCGGCTTTGCATCGACTGATGCCGCTGATCGACCAACTACACGGCGCCGGCTTTCTTGTGGCGGTCGAGACGCAGGGGTCGCTGTGGCGGGACTGGCTCGCCTCGGTGGATCGTCTGACGGTCAGCCCCAAACCACCAAGTTCGGGTATGGCCAGCGTCGAGCATGAGCGACGGTTTCAAAAGTTCATGGCCTCGGCTCGTGCAACTTCCGTATTCCGGAGCATTGTTTTGAAGATTGTGTGCTTCGATGATGAAGATCTCCGATGGGCAAAGCGCGTCGGCAGTTCCTTCGACGATGTCCCGCTAATGCTCTCTGCAGGGACGCCGGTGCCAGCAGGCGAAGCCGTAAGGGAAGCCATTGGCGAGCGCTATCGGTGGCTGTGCGAGCAGGTCGCTGCCGACTCGGAACTTGCCCATGTCCGCGTGTTGCCGCAGCTTCACGTAATCGCGTGGAAGGAAGCGAGAGGCGTATGACCGACATTCGGATGATGGACGCGCGCGCCGCTGAGTTCGCAGCTGCCTCACCGACGCCCCAAATGCCCTCCGCGCAGATCTTCAAGGAGTTCACTTTCGAGGCGGCACACAGGCTTCCATTCGTGCCTGCCGATCACAAATGCCATCGACTGCATGGTCATAGTTTCCGAGTCGAGGTTCACGTCGGTGGAGAGGTCAATGCGTCGACGGGGTGGATCGTCGATTTCGCCGACATCAAAACAGCGTTCAGACCGCTTTACAACCAACTCGATCACAACTACCTCAACGAGATCGACGGGCTAGAGAATCCGACCAGCGAGAACCTTGCCGTCTGGATCTGGGAGCGTCTTGAAGAGATGCTGCCCGGGCTTTCCCGCGTCATCGTCCGTGAGACTTGCACAAGCGGTTGCATCTACAGTGGCCCGACGCCGCTCGAGGAGTTGCAGTGAATCCAGCGTTGCTGGCAGCAACACGGGAATTGGTGCCCGACGTTCAGTCCGAGCGCGACGATCGTGGCGTCACGATCGATCGGGTCGGGATCCGCGGCCTCCGCTACCCGATCATTCTCTCGTCGGCGTCCGGGACGCAGAATTCGATCGCCCTCTGGGAGTTGACGATAGAGCTCGAAGCTGAGTACCGCGGTACACACATGAGCAGGTTCGTCGGGACGCTGGAGCGCTGGAATTCCGAGCCGATGGACGGCCACCGAATGCTGGCCATGCTTCGCTACCTGCGAGCCCAACTCGGTGCTCCGCGCGCAGACGCTCGCTGTGAGTTCACGCTGTTCCTCGAACGGAAGGCTCCCGTGAGTGGGATCGCAGCACAGCACGCCATCGATTGCAGATTCACTGCGTCCAGCCGAGACGACGAAGATCGGCTGACCTTGGGGGTTCGCGTACCCGTCACGACGCTTTGTCCTTGTAGCAAGGAGATCAGCGCGTACGGTGCGCACAACCAGAGGGGCTACGTCGACATCAGTGCGCGCGTCGTTCCGAGCGCTCGCCTGTTGTTTGAAGATCTGATCAGCGTCGCGGAGCGGTCAGGTTCAGCCCCCGTCCATCCACTCCTGAAACGTGTGGATGAACGGCATGTGACGATGCAGGCGTATGACTCACCCGCTTTTGTCGAGGACGTCGTAAGAGCCGCCACGCTCTCGTTGGCCGAGGACGGCCGCGTGCTTGGCTTCACCGTTGAAGCCGAGAATCACGAGAGCATTCATGATCACGCTGCTGTCGCAAGCGTTCGTTGGGAGCGCGGATGAGCGATACCGTTCGCATCATCACGACATGCACGAGCCGGAAAGTCCTTAGGACGGACCGCCCTGCATGCGCCCAGTCACTCCCGCAGTTTGCTAAAGACGTCGGGCAACTCCCGGCAGAGGAACTCTATGCGGGCGAACAGCATCGTCGCCTGATGGCTGGCGTCCATGAACTCCGTGCCCACCGCAAGGTCGAGGTGTGGGTGATCAGCGCCGGCGCTGGACTCGTGCGTGGAGACCAGTCGATCGCCGCTTATGACGAGGCGTTCGCAGGGTTGTCTCCTGAGGCGCTTCGCATGCATGCTGACCGACTCGGGATCGCCGCGGCCGTGCGGAGCCTCGTGGCAAAGCCGTGCGCGCAAACGTTCCTGCTGGCCGGGAACGACTACTTCGACGCTGCACGTTTCGATGAGGCTGTGGCGTGGGGGTCTCCTACCGTGGCGCTCGTGAGCCCAAGTCGGGCTCTGCGGATGCTTGCTCATCCCCAGTTGAGAACAATCGCGATCGGGCAGGCGGACGCACGACAATGGTCGCTCCCACTAACGCTCCTCAAGGGGGAGATTGCGCGGCGGATGCTCTCTGACATGGCCAATGGGCAGACACCGTCGATCACCGAGTTGGCTCAGACACCGAAGGTTGGGTTGCTGGAAAGCCATGAGCATCACCACGAGGGCTGCTCATGAGATTCTACTTTCCTGACAGCCAGGACCAGATCGATCCGAGCTTCGACTTCACGGCCGAAGAGCGTTCCCCATTTCGGATCCGCCAGCGCGACGACCTATACGCGCACGAGGTTCTCGACCCTCCGCCGTATTCGGGGATGCTGATTTCGAAGGCGATGGTCGACGGCGTCAGCGGAGGTGCAGGTAAATACAGCGCTCAGCAGAGGCAACGGCTCTACCGCGTCGGTATCCGCGAGTTCTTTCGCCTCGACTCAGGCCCTGGTTCGCGGATCGACACGATGGGCGACTGCGGGGCCTTTACGTATGTTCGTGAGTCGGTGCCGCCATATAGTGTGGACGAAGTCATCGACTTCTACGAGGGCGCAGGCTTTGATGCTGGCCTTTCGCTTGATCACGTCATCTTGGGGTTTGAACTCGATGCTCCGTTGAGTGATGATCTACTTCCGCCTGAGTGGCCGCGTCAGCGCGAGCTCACCATCAAGCTTGCAGCCGACTTCTTGAGGCGTCACGGTGAGCGCCGTTGCTCGTTCGAGCCGGTCGGCGTCGCACAAGGCTGGAGCCCAGTAAGTTATGCATCATCGGTCACCGCACTCCAGGACATCGGCTATGAACGTATCGCCCTGGGAGGGCTGGCTGCGTCGAAGACGCACGAGATCCTTGCGACTCTTGAAGAGGTCGACTGCGTTCGGCGTCCAGACACCGAACTGCACCTACTCGGCGTAACACGCACCGAGCAAACTTGCCACGTTCCAACGATATGGTGTGACGAGCTTTGATAGCACCTCGCCATTTCGTCAGGCGTTCAAAGACGATCGCGACAACTACCACACTGACGATCGTACTTGGATCGCTCTCCGGGTCCCGCAGGTCGACGCGAACCCGAAGCTACAGCGCCGAATCCGTTCCGGAGAGATCGACGGCCAGGTCGCAAGACGCCTCGAGCAGAGGCTCTTGGCGCGCTACGTGGATACGATCGCGGCACAGCATCGCTCGAGGATGCAGTTTCTGCTTTGCGAGAGTACGAGGCACTGTACGATGAACATCGCGACCGCAGCGCTCGGTACCGCGAGGTCCTCGCTGCTGCGCCATGGCAGTCGTGTGACTGTGGTGTGTGTGTGGCGAATGGGATAGAGGTTGGGATCTTCCGAGGTACCGAGAGGAACAAGCGCCGCGGGTTTCATAACACACATCTTCGCCCGCCGTCTGAAGTATCAAATCGAAGCCACGGAGGATGCGGCCGCGGTCGCGATCACATGACAGACACAACTGATGGAAGTCAGGGGACGCGGTACGAGATGCGTTTGCCAGCGCTCGCGATCCGCCAGACCGGTAATCGGATTCTCTACAGCTTCGCAATCGACGGAAAGAAGCTCCCGTTCGTCGCCGCTGTGTCCGAGTAAAGCGGGACAGCCGGCATCAACTCGATGGGTATCAGCGAGCTGAGTCTTTGGAACACATCAAGACGATCCGTCGCTATCTCGAGTCGAGAGATGCCGTTCTCCCAAACGCTCTGGTCGTGGCGTTCGATTCCGGGTAAGCTTTGAGCCGACATCGGACGAGTCAGACGACGCACATCATCGGTGTCATAGTGGTTCCAGTCGACGAAGCGGTTCCCACGAGGAGAAGCCCGGCTGGATCGTCGACGGCCAGCAGCGAACAGCTGCGATCCGGGAGGCGGACGTTGTCCTCTTCCCGGTCTATGTGAAGGCATTCATAACGGATACGTGATGGAGCAACGCTCTCAATTCATCCTCGTCAACTCCACGGAGCCGCTGCCCAAGGGACTCATCCACGAGTTCCTCCCGGTCACACCGATCGAAGACCTACCTTTGCCGCTCTTGAAGCGTCGAATCCACGAACTGCTCGAGCGCC